>NZ_JBIVLA010000001.1:0-1557609 GCF_044751065.1 Streptomyces sp. NPDC088746 | reverse complement strand
GTTGATAGGCCAGATGTGGAAGCCCGGTAACGGGTGGAGCTGACTGGTACTAATAGGCCGAGGGCTTGTCCTCAGTTGCTCGCGTCCACTGTGTTAGTTCTGAAATAACGAACGGCCGTGTTGTGTTCCGGTGTTGGTTAATTTCATAGTGTTTCGGTGGTCATTGCGTTAGGGAAACGCCCGGTTACATTCCGAACCCGGAAGCTAAGCCTTTCAGCGCCGATGGTACTGCAGGGGGGACCCTGTGGGAGAGTAGGACGCCGCCGAACAATTATTCCGGGAAAGCCCCGTGCCCTTGTGGCACGGGGCTTTTCTGCGTTCACGGCCTGATCGGAGCCGACAGGCTCCGCTCCGCTCCGATCCCCGGAGTGGAGCGGAGCCTGTGGAGCCTGCCCGTGCGTACCTTTTACAGTCGGCCGGCCGCTTTCAGTGCGAGGTAGGCGTCAGCCAGGGCCGGGGCCAGTTTGTCGGGCGTGGCATCGACGACCGTGACGCCATGACGCCGGAGCTGGTCCGCAGTGCGGTGGCGCTGAGCTTGTGCCTGCGTGCCTGCGGCGGCCTCGTAGATCGCGTCCACCGTGCCCCGCGCGTGGGTCATCGCTTCGACGTGGGGGTCCGCCACCGCTGCGACCAGAACAGTGTGGCGCTGGGTGAGTTGCGGGAGGACGGGCAGGAGGCCCTCCTCGATGGGCGCGGCGTCCAGACTCGTCAGCAGGACGATCAAGGAGCGCCGGGGTGCGCTCGCCAGCGCGGCCGTGCTCAGACCACGCGCGTCGGTCTCCACGAGTTCGGGCTCCAGAGTGGCCAGGGTGCTGACGAGGGTCGACAGGACGTCTCCTCTCGCTGTTCTCCCCTGTACCCGGGCCCGGACACGCCTGTCGTAGGCGATCAGGTTCACACGGTCGCCGGCGCGGGTGGCGAGCGCGGTGAGGAGGAGGGTCGCGTCCATGGCTGCGTCGAGTCGCGGTACATCTCCTACCCGGCCCGCCGATGTGCGTCCGGTGTCGAGGACGACGAGGATGTGGCGGTCGCGTTCGGGGCGCCAGGTGCGGACGGCGACCGCGGACTGGCGTGCGGTGGCCCGCCAGTCGATGGAACGGGTGTCGTCTCCTGGTACATAGGCGCGCAGGCTGTCGAACTCCGTGCCTTCTCCACGTGTGAGAACGCTGGTCCGGCCGTCGAGTTCCCGAAGCCGGGCCAGACGCGAAGGCAGGTGCTTCCGGCTCGTGAAGGGCGGCAGCACGCGGACCGTCCAGGGGACGCGGTGGTACCCCTGCCGGGCCGCGAGACCGAGGGGACCGAACGACCGGACAGTGACGCGGTCGGCCTGGCGGTCGCCACGCCGCGACGGGCGCAGGAAGGTGGTCAGGCGGTGGCGTTCTCCGGCGGCTACACCGAACTGATGGCGGGACGAGGCCTGTTCGGACTCCGAGGCCCAGCTGCTGGGGGGCCATGCGTCGCGGAGGTGGGCGCGGAGCCGGCGCCGGGACGGATTGGTCACGGTGAGTTGCACTGCCGCGGTGTCGCCGAGTCGAACGGATGTATCACCGGATCGGGTGAACTGCAGCGTACGCACTGGCGCAGCCAGGGCGTAGTCGCACAGAATTGCCAGTGAGAGCGGGACATCGACCGCGAGCATGCCCGTCCAACTCGGGGCGAGGATGCCTACGGGGAGTGACCCCAGAGCCGCTACCAGGGCGGCCCGTCCGGTGAGGGCCATGGTCACCGCCTCACCGGGGGACGGGGACGTGGGCGAGGACAGAGGTGATGACGGAGTCCGGGGTGACTCCCTCCATCTCCGCTTCCGGCCGCAGTTGTATGCGATGACGGAGTGTGGGCAGAGCGAGGGCTTTCACATCGTCCGGGATCACGTAGTCCCGGCCCGTGAGCCAGGCCCATGCCCGCGCGGTGGAGAGCAGCGCCGTGGCTCCTCGGGGGGAGGCCCCGAGGGTGAGTGAGGGGGATTCGCGCGTGGCACGACAGATATCCACGACATAGGCGGCGATCTCGGGAGAGACCGAGGTCCTGGCGACGGCGGCGCGTGCCGCTTCGAGGTCGGCGGGGCCGGCGACGGGCTGTATGCCTGCTGCCTTGAGGTCACGTGGGTCGAACCCGTCCGCATGGCGCGTGAGCACGTTGATCTCGTCCTCGCGTGAGGGGAGGGGGACGGTCAGTTTGAGGAGGAAGCGGTCCAGCTGGGCCTCGGGCAGCGGGTAGGTGCCCTCGTATTCGACAGGGTTCTGGGTGGCCGCCACCAGGAAGGGGTCGGGCAGCGGCCGTGGGGACCCGTCGATGGTGACCTGACGTTCCTCCATGGCCTCCAGCAGGGAGGACTGTGTCTTGGGAGGGGTTCGGTTGATCTCGTCGGCGAGCAGGAGGTTGGTGAACACCGGTCCGGGCTGGAAGGAGAACTCGGCGGTCCGGGCGTCGTAGACGAGTGAGCCCGTGACGTCGCTCGGCATGAGGTCCGGGGTGAACTGGACGCGCTTGGTGTCCAGTTCGAGCGAGGCGGCAAGTGCGCGGACCAGGAGGGTTTTCGCCACTCCGGGCACGCCCTCCAGGAGGACGTGGCCTCGGCAGAGGAGAGCGACGACCAGTCCGGTGACGGCCGGGTCCTGGCCGACCACGGCCTTGGCGATCTCGGAACGCAGGGCTTCCAGGGATGCGCGGGCGCTGTCGGAGTTCGCCGGGGCCACAGGGGCCCCTGCGGTTGCCGCAAGCTCGGCGGTCTCCGGGGTCGGGGCGCTCATGACGTGCGTACCTCTCTTTCGAGGGCGTCGAGTTGATCGGTCAGAAGGACGAGCGCGGCGTCATCAGCCGGCGCAGGGCCGAAAAGGAGGTCGCCGAGGTCGCTGCCCGGGCTGCTCAGGCGTGTGGCGACGGCGGGAAGGAGCACCTCGTGGGAATCGGCGTCACGGGGGGACACACCGACGAGGGGGGAGATGCGGTTCCGGGTGGCGGAGCGCAGTTCGGCAGCGGCGCGGTCGCGGGCGTCGGCCTTGCGGTAGAGGCGGGCCCGTCCTTCAGCGGATTCGGAGGCCCTGATGGCCACCGGCAGGTGCTCGGTGACCAGGGGGCCGAGGCGACGGGCGCGCCAGACGGCGGCGAGCACGGCGGCGAGGGCCAGTTGGAGGGTGCCCCAGAGCCAGCCGGAGGGGATGAGGCCGAGGAAGCCGCTCTCTCCTTCGGTTCCGACGTGACCGTCGTCGTCACGTCCGGCCGCGCCGCCTTCGGCGGCGGAGGGATCGTCGAGCGAGGGGAGGTACCAGACGAGATGCGGGCGGGAGCCGAGGAGTTGCAGGCCCAGCGAGGCGTTGCCCTGCTGGTCGAGCCGGTCGTTGTAGAGGAAGTCGGGGGAGCCGAGCAGCACGGTGTCGCCGGCTCTCTGCCCCGGCAGGACAAGCAGGGAGGCGAGTCCGTCGTCCGGGTAGCAGGCGGTGGCCCGGCGTGCGTCCGTCGCGTAGTGGATGCCGCCCATGTCGGTGGTCCCCGCAGTGCGGGCCGCGGGGAGTTCGCAGCGTGGGGGGCGTGCGGTGACCGGTCCGTGGGCTTCCGGGTGCACGCCGGGGGCGAGCCGGGCCACGGAGGGGCTGCCAGGGGCGACGAGCACGGTGCGGCCCCCGGAGCCGGTGGTCGCCGTGTGAAGGCGCCGCTGCTGATGTGCGGTGAGCACGTTGGGTCCGGCGACGAGCAGGGTGGTGTCGGGGCCCACGGCGCCGGTGGCCTCGTCGAGGGTGGTGGCGACCTCGACGGATACGCCGCGGTCCTTGAGGAGTTCGGCGACGGCGCGGCTGCCGTAGGGGTCCGCGGAGCGGGGATCGAGCCGGCCGTGCTGGCCGCCGGAGCGGACGGCGGCGAGGGCGACCCCGGCGATGACGAGGATGAGGAGGGCGAGCAGCAGCCCCCGGGCGCGCTGCCAGATCTGTTGGGGGCTGCGGGATTCCGAGGTGGTGGGAACGGCCGCGACGGCGGTCATCCGGCGACCCCTCGGGCCGGACTGGCGGTCAGCAGGGGCTTGGCGGCCTCGAGTTCCAGGTCGAGGGTGCGCAGGGTCAGGTATGCGGCCTCGTCAGCGGTGCGGCCCCCGTACGTGACGTCGTCGAAGAGGCGGGCGGCGGCGCGGAGCCGGCCGGCGTGTGCGGGCATCAGCCGGCCCGCCTCGGCGGCCGCCTCGTCCGCGGTGCGGCCGGGGCGTGGGTCGAGCACGGCCCGGTCCTCCAGGGAGCGTACGAGGGCGCGCATCCGTTCCTGGACGGCTGCGGTCCAGCGCCGGGCTTCGGCGTGCGCGGCGGCGGCGGTCCGGTGGTCGGCCGCGCTGCGGGTGGTGCTGTCGAAGAGCGTCTCAGGCGAACGGGGAGCTCGCCGCGGTGTGCCGAGCCTCCACCACAGGGCGGCCCCCAGGCCGGCGACGGCCAGAGCGAGCACGACGAGTCCCAGCGGGCCGCCGGGGGCGGCGTCGGCGGCGCCGGCGAAGAGGTCACCGACCCAGTCCCAGAAGCGGTCGAGACCGCGTTCGAGGAGGTTCGGGTCGTGTTCGTGGTACATCGGGTCGGACAGTTCGTCCCGCGCCGCCTCGCGGGCGGGGACGCGTGAAGTGTCCACGGGTGTGTCCTCGCCCGCCCGGATGAGTCGTGCCGCTGCGGTGGTTCCCCCCACCCCCGTCACCGCATCAGCTCCTGGGAGTGTCGTAGCCGGGCACGCCCGCGGCCCGGGCCAGTTCGAGGTCGAGGGCTTCGCGGCGGATGCGCTGGTCGACGTAGAGCAGGGCCATCACTCCAGCGGTGAAGGGGTAGGCGAGTGTCGAGACGATCACTTCGCCGATGCCCGTGATGATGAGGAAGGGCCAGCCGTAGTCCGTCGAGCTGCTGTTGAGGAACTCGCTCAGGCCGTCGCTGTCCACGCTCACCGCGATGATGCCGAACGGAATAGCGATGATCAAGGTCAGGACGATGACCAGCAGGTAGGTGAGGGCCAGGATGCCGAACGTCCGCCACCAGTTCCCTCTGACCAGTTTGGCGGACCGGCGGAGCGAGGTGATCACGGACTGTCGTTCCAGCATCAGCGCCGGCGCCGCGAGCGTGAAGCGGATCATCAGCCAGAGAACGACGCCGCAGGAGGCGAGGAAGCCGAGGAAGGTCAGGGCGAGTCCGCCCGCACCGCCGCCGAGAGCCAGGCCGGGAAGCAGGCCCACCGCCATGATGGCGGCGCTCATCACGCTCAGCAGAAGAGTCAGCCCGAGGAGCGGGAGGAGCCGGGGGCGAGCCTCGGCCCATGCCTCGGAGAGCGTCAGGCTCCGGCCGAGCACGGAGCGGCTGATCACCACGGTGAGGACGGAGGTCGTGATGAGCGTGGCGATCATCGCGACGAGCGTGCCGGGGGCGCTGTTGATCAGCTGGGACTGTGCCGAGTCGGTGGCCTGGCGGAGCGCCTCCGCCCCGGTCGCGTTCGGGTCGACCGACTCCTGCTCGGGCAGCACGTAGCGCTGCAGGAGGATGATCACGATCTCGGCGATCACGGAGACGGTGAGGCTGATGCCCAGCACCGTGCGCCAGTGGGTGCGCATGGTGGACACCGCGCCGTCGAGGATCTCGCCGACCCCCAGAGGGCGGAGCGGGATGACGCCGGGCTTCGCAGCCATGGGCCGGCGGCCCCACCCGGAACCCTGCGGCATGCCGCCCCAGCCCGGAGCGGTTGGCGGCGCGCCCGGGCCGGTGCCGGGGGCGCTCGGCGGAGACCACTGCCCCGGAGGTGGCTGTGCGGGAGACCACTGTCCGGCGGACCCGCTTCCGTCGACGGGAGCGGAGGGTTTGGGAATGCCCGTCTCCTGGCCGTCGGAGGGGGCGGATCCGGGCGAAGCCCAGCCCGGAGAGTCGTTCATCGTCGCTCCTTCACAGTCCTGTCCGCTCATCGGGGCGGCAGGTTGCCAGCCATCGTGCCACGCGTCGGTCCGGTGCGGGTCTGGCGCTGTATCTCCTTCTTGCCTTCGTGCACGGGCGGTTCAGCGGGCAGACTGGGCAGATGGCTGATCAGGACGCGCAATCGCCGGTGGGCATCGAGCCTCCGGCCCTCTCCGTACTCCGCTGGGACGAGCCCCCGGAAGGTCCTGCGGTGGTGCTCCTCGACCAGACGCGGCTGCCCGCCGAGGAGGCCGAGCTGGTGTGCGCCGACGTGCCCGCGCTGGTGCGGGCGATCCGGACTCTCGCGGTGCGAGGGGCACCTCTGCTGGGTATCGCCGGGGGGTACGGGGTGGCGCTGGCCGCTGCCCGGGGTGAGGACGTGGCTCAGGCCGCGGAGCTGCTGGAACAGGCGCGGCCCACCGCGGTGAACCTCGGGTACGGGGCCCGGCGGGTGGCGCGGGCGTACCGGGCGGCGGCCGGGAGCGGGGCCGGCCCGGAGGCGGCGGCCGTGGCGGCCCTGGCCGAGGCGCGGTCCCTGCATCAGGAGGACGCGGCGGCCAGCGCGAGGATGGCGCGGTACGGTCTGGAGCTGCTCGGGGAGCTCCTTCCGGGCGGAGGCGGGCACCGGCTGCTGACCCACTGCAACACCGGGGCACTCGTGTCCGGTGGTGCGGGGACCGCGTTCGCGGTGGCGCTGAGGGCGCACCGGAAGGGCAGCCTGGGGCGGCTGTGGGTGGACGAGACCCGGCCGCTGCTCCAGGGCGCCCGGCTCACGGCGTACGAGGCGGCGAGGAACGGGATGCCGTACAGCTTGCTCACGGACAACGCGGCGGGTTCGCTGTTTGCGGCGGGGGAGGTGGATGCCGTAATCATCGGGGCGGACCGCATCGCCGCGGACGGCTCGGTGGCCAACAAGGTGGGGAGCTATCCGTTGGCGGTGCTCGCGAAGTACCACCATGTGCCGTTCCTCGTCGTGGCGCCCACGACGACGATCGATCTGGAGACGGTGGACGGCACATCGATCGTCGTGGAGCAGCGTTCCGCGGCGGAAGTGACAGAGTTCACATCTCGGCCGGGTGCTCCGGCCGGGGGCGAGGGCGGCGGAACGGTCGTCGCGCCCCTGGGAACCCATGCGTACAACCCCGCATTCGACATCACGCCGCCCGAACTGGTCACGGCGATCGTCACGGAGGAGGGCGTCATTTCCCCGGTCACGGGGGTCGGACTGGCAGAGCTGTGTGCCAGGTCATCGCAGGTAACGATTAGCTAATGGGATGATGTCGTTTATGAAGGGACGCGTCCTTGTCGTCGACGACGACACCGCACTGGCCGAGATGCTCGGCATTGTGCTGCGGGGAGAAGGTTTCGAGCCGTCGTTCGTAGCGGACGGCGACAAGGCACTGGCCGCATTTCGTGAGGCCAAGCCCGACCTGGTGCTGCTGGACCTCATGCTGCCCGGAAGGGACGGCATCGAGGTCTGCAGGCTGATCAGGGCCGAGTCGGGTGTGCCGATCGTCATGCTCACTGCCAAGAGCGACACGGTGGATGTGGTGGTGGGCCTGGAATCCGGGGCCGACGACTACATCGTCAAGCCGTTCAAACCGAAGGAGTTGGTTGCCCGGATCAGGGCGCGTTTGCGGAGGTCCGAAGAGCCCGCGCCGGAACAGCTGGCGATCGGTGACCTGGTCATCGACGTGGCCGGTCACTCGGTGAAGCGGGAGGGGCAGTCCATCGCCCTCACCCCGCTGGAGTTCGACCTGCTGGTCGCCCTCGCCCGGAAGCCGTGGCAGGTCTTCACCCGTGAGGTGCTGCTCGAGCAGGTCTGGGGCTATCGCCACGCGGCCGACACCCGTCTGGTGAACGTGCACGTCCAGCGGCTGCGCTCGAAGGTGGAGAAGGACCCGGAGCGGCCGGAGATCGTCGTGACCGTCCGTGGTGTCGGTTACAAGGCCGGACCGAGCTGACATGACCCTGGGCAGCGCTGCTCCGCCACCCGGGGTGCCCGGGGCCCGTACGGAGCGGGCTGCCGGTCCGGCACGGAGTGCTCCTCGTTTCGGCCGGGCCCCGTTGGGCGGCCGGTTGTTCCGCGACCGGACGCCCGGCGGCCCCGTGCCCCGGCTGCTGATGCGATGGATCCGTGGCCCGCTGCTGCCCGCTGTCCGCCTGTGGCGGCGCAATCTGCAGCTCCGCGTCGTGGCGGGCACGCTGCTGATGTCCATCGCCGTGGTGCTGCTCCTCGGTTTCGTCGTGATCGGGCAGGTCCGTAACGGCCTGCTGGAGGCGAAGGGCAAGGCCGCGCAGACACAGGCGGCCGGCGGCTTCGCGGCCGCCCAGACGAACGCCAACGCGCCTCTCGTCCCGGGTGACCAGAGCGAGGAGGGCGCCGACGGCATGACGGCCAACACCTCCTGGCGCACCGAGCTCGTGGACCAGTTGGCCAGTGGTGGCACGAACGCCTTCAACGTGGTGGCGCTCAGCCCCGGCTCCGCCGGGCACGGCACCACCAGCCGCGCCCCGCGCGGCTCGGGCAGCGTGGACGCCTCCAGCATCCCGCAGAAGCTGCGGGACGACGTGGGCAAGGGCGCGGGTGCCTTCCAGACGTACTCGCTGATCAAGTACTCCCACGGGAAGCACGCGGAGCCCGGGCTCGTCGTGGGCAAGCGGCTCTACGACGTCGACCACAACCCGTACGAGCTGTACTACCTCTTCCCGCTCACGCAGGAGGAGAAGTCGCTGACACTGGTGACGACGACCCTGGCCACGGCCGGCCTGTTCGTGGTCGTGCTGCTCGGTGCCATCGCCTGGTTCGTGGTGCGCCAGGTCGTCACGCCCGTGCGGATGGCGGCGGGGATCGCCGAGAGGCTTTCCGCGGGGAGGCTCCAGGAGCGGATGAAGGTCACCGGTGAGGACGACATCGCGCGCCTCGGCGAGGCCTTCAACAAGATGGCGCAGAACCTCCAGCTGAAGATCCAGCAGCTGGAGGAGCTCTCCCGTATGCAGCGGCGTTTCGTCTCGGACGTCAGCCATGAGCTGCGCACCCCGCTGACGACCGTGCGGATGGCCGCCGACGTCATCCATGAGGCGCGTGTCGACTTCGACCCGGTCACGGCCCGGTCCGCGGAGCTGCTGGGGGACCAGCTCGACCGCTTCGAGTCGCTCCTCTCCGATCTGCTGGAGATCAGCAGGTTCGACGCGGGCGCCGCGGCGCTGGAGGCCGAGCCGATAGATCTGCGTACGGTCGTCCGGAGGGTGATCGGCGGTGCCGAGCCGCTGGCGGAGCGCAAGGGCACCCGGATCCGGGTGGTGGGTGACGAACAGCCCGTGGTCGCGGAGGCCGACGCGCGCCGGGTCGAGCGGGTCCTGCGCAATCTCGTCGTCAACGCCGTCGAGCACGGTGAGGGACGGGACGTCATCGTGCGGATGGGTGTCGCGCAGGGTGCCGTGGCCGTGGCGGTCAGGGACTACGGCGTGGGGCTCAAGCCGGGCGAGGCCACCCGGGTCTTCAACCGCTTCTGGCGGGCGGATCCGGCACGTGCCCGCACCACCGGTGGCACCGGTCTGGGGCTGTCGATCGCCGTCGAGGACGCCCGTCTGCACGGAGGCTGGCTGCAGGCCTGGGGCGAGCCCGGTGGCGGCTCGCAGTTCCGGCTGACCCTGCCGCGCACGGCGGACGAGCCGTTGCGCGGTTCGCCGATACCGCTGGAGCCGGAGGACTCCCGGCGCAACCGGGAGGACCGTGAGCGTGCGGAGGCGGTGCCGGCGGTGAGCGAACAGCGACTGATGTCCGTACCGAGCCAGACAGGTTCCACGGCGCGCTCGCACCTGGCCGTGCCGGCGCACGGGCCCGCGGCGCCGCGTGTGGCGACGTCGGTCGACCCGACGGCTCTGCCGGGCAGCGGAGCACGTGTGGTGTCGCGTCCGGCCGGTGGCCGGGCGGGTGGGGGCGCCGACCCAGAGACGCAGGATCCGGAGCAGGAGGACACGACTCGTGGACACTGACCGCCGTCGGGGCGGACGGGCGGTGCGGTTGTCCGTGCTGCTCGGCTGCGGCGTCATGGTGCTCGCCGGGTGCGGAGCGATGCCGGTCACCGGCGACGTGAAGGCGGTCGACGCCTCGCAGCCCGGCGATTCCCAGGTTCAGGTGTACGCCGTGCCGCCGAGGGAGGGCGCCACGCCCATCGAGGTCGTCGACGGCTTTCTGGAGTCGATGACCAGCGACGACCCCGATTTCGAGACGACCCGCACGTACCTGACGGCGGAGGCGGGCCGGAGCTGGCAGCCGGGCGAGGGCATCACGGTGCTCGCGAAGGCGCCCAACCGCAACGGGCCCACGATCCACGACAAGGCACGCGGGGCCGCCGAGACCACCTACACGCTGACCGGCGAGCAGGTGGCGGCGGTCGACGCGCAGAGTTCGTACCGCCCGCTGGCCCCGTCGGAGTACTCCCAGACGCTTCATCTGGTCCGGGAGAAAGGGACGGACGGCAAGCAGGAGTGGCGCATCGACATCGTGCCGGACGGCCTGGTGCTCGGGCAGTCCGACTTCAAGCGCCTCTACCGGTCCGTGAACAAGTACTACTTCGCCGCCGGCCGGACGGACGAGGAGGCCGCGCTGGTCGCCGACCCCGTCTACGTACGGAACCGCACGGACCCCGTCACGCGGATGGACACGGCCACGCAGACGGTGCGAACGCTGCTGGAGGGCCCGTCGAACTGGCTGCGGCCGGTGGTCGATTCGCGCTTTCCCGCGGGTACGGCGCTGAAGAGCGGGGTCACCTCGCTGACGACCGACGACCAGAACGTCCTGAAGGTGCCGCTCAACAAGAAGGCCGACAAGGTCGGGCCGGACGCCTGCCGGATGATGGCGGCCCAGGTGCTCTTCACGCTGCGCGACCTGACGTCCGCCCGGGTGGGGCAGGTGGAACTGCAGGGCAAGCAGGGTCCGCTGTGCTCCCTCGGGGCCGACGAGGCCGAGGACTTCGTCTCGGGCAATGGGTCGGACGAGCCCGACAGCCAGTACTTCGTGGACGACAAGGGGCGTGTGCAGCGCATCCCCGGAAGCACCAAGGGCAGTGGCGACCCGGAGCCGGTGACCGGTCCGCTGGGCAGCGGGACGGTGGCCATGAGCACCGTGGGTGTGGCCAGGGACGAGGAGCAGGCCGCCGCGGTCTCGGAGAATCAGCAGCATCTGTACGTGTCCTCCCTCATCGAGGAGAGCGAGCCGGCCGCCCCCGTGGTGACCAGCAGCGCCAAGAAGGCGGCGGACCGGCTGTCGGCACCGAGCTGGGACGGCAAGGGCGATCTGTGGGTCGCCGACCGTGACCCGTCGGATCCCCGGCTGCTGCGTCTGGTCGACGGTGCCGGTGAACCGCAGGAGGTGTCGGTGCCCGGCCTGAGCGGCGGGCGTATCGAGGCCCTGCGGATGTCCTCGGACGGGGTGCGGATCGCCCTGCGGGTTTCGAGGGACGGGCACACGACGCTGCTCATCGGCCGGGTCGAGCGTCACGGCTCGGGCGACACCGAGCAGGTCTCGGTGGAGGACCTGCGCCAGGCCGCGCCCCAGCTGGCCGATGTGACGGCCGTTTCCTGGTCCGGCCGCAGCCGTCTCGTGGTGGTCGGCAAGGAGGAGGGCGGTGTGCAGCAGGTGCGTTATGTCCAGGCCGACGGCTCGACGTCCTCCTCCGGGGTCCTGCCCGGTGTGAACCAGGTGACGGCTGTCGCGGCTGCCGACGACGACCAGCTCCCGCTGATGGCCGACACCGAGAGCGACGGGATAGTGAAGCTGTCGCCGGGGGACAACTGGCAGACGGTCCTCAAGGAGGGCTCCTCGCTGGTCTACCCGGGCTGAGCGGCGCGCCCGTCGGGGCAGCCCGCACCGGCCGCGCGGACAGCCCTGTCCACAGGGGTTTTCCACAGGGATGGCCGAGTGCCCGTCGGCCGGTCACAGTGGGACTGTGCGGGGTTGGTGGCAGGAGATCGTGGGACTGGTGCTGCCCGTGGCCTGCGGGGGCTGCGGCAGACCGCGGACAGAGCTGTGCGAGGAGTGCGCCGCCGGTCTGGAGGCCGGGCCGCGCCGTGTGAGGCCGACGCCCGAGCCGGCGGGTCTGCCGGCGGTCCACGCGGCGGCGCCGTACGAGAACGCCGTACGCGCGATGCTGCTGGCCCACAAGGAGCGAGGAGCACTCGGCCTCGCCGGGGTGCTCGGCGGGGCGCTGGCGGCCGCTGTGAGGGCCGGAGCGGGGCATGCGGGCGACGCGGGCCCGCTGCTGCTGGTCCCCGTGCCGTCGGCGCGGAGGGCCACGGCCGGGCGCGGGCATGACCCGGTGCGCAGGATCGCGGCCGCGGCCGCGATCGAGCTGCGGCGTGGAGGCGCGCGGGCGCGGGTGTCCGCCGTGCTGCGGCAGCGGCGTGCGGTGGCCGACCAGGCGGGGCTGGGAGCCCGGGAGCGGCAGGCGAATCTGGCGGGTGCTCTCGTCGTCGCGGACGGCGGCCGGAGGCTGCTCGACGGGGGCCGCGTCGTGCTCGTGGACGACCTGCTGACGACGGGATCGTCGCTGGCGGAGGCGGCCCGCGCGGTCCGTGGAGCGCGCCCCGGCGACGGTCCGGCCGACGGGCTCCGTGCAGCGGTTGTCGCAGCGTCTCCGTCTGCCTTCGAAATAAACCGGAACTGACAGATTACTTGCGTCGTTGCAGGTAGTGAGTGGGTAAAGGGGCCCGATCGGAGGTACGCGTGAGTAGCGGGTGCCGACACGGTGGTGGTCAGGCTATGTTCGGTTGTGAGGGACGGTGAATTCCGTGCCTCCGCGAATGCGCCACCAGGTTTCGGGCAGGTAACTCACCGGTACGCCAGAAGCATGGAAATCGGTGGGGTGGACGCCCTGCCGACGGGGGAGGAGGAGGTGACAGCCACCGAGTCCGCGGCTCCGGCGATCACCGGAGCCTGGTGCAAAAGGGAGATGCTCCGCCGCCGAAGCGGAGCGATCCGGGAACGGAGTTCTGCGTGGACATCGTCGTCAAGGGCCGCAAGACCGAGGTGCCCGAGCGGTTCCGCAAGCACGTGGCCGAGAAACTGAAGCTGGACAAGATCCAGAAGTTCGACGGCAAGGTGATCAGCCTCGACGTCGAGGTGTCCAAGGAGCCGAATCCCCGTCAGGCCGACCGTGCGGCAAGGGTGGAGATCACGCTCCACTCGCGTGGCCCGGTCATCCGGGCGGAAGCGGCAGCAGGCGACCCGTACGCAGCGCTGGACCTGGCCACCGACAAGCTGGACACCCAGCTGCGCAAGGAGCACGACAAGCGCTACAGCAGGCGCGGCAACGGCCGTCGGTCCGCAGCCGAGGTCGGAGAGGTCGTGCCGGACGCCGCCTCGTTCAACGGGGACGGTGAACTCATCCCGACGGAGCCGGAGTCGTCCGTGCCCACGACCAGGATCGGCTCGCTCGAGGTCCAGGGCGAAGGGCCGCTCGTGGTGCGTGAGAAGACGCACGTGGCAGCGCCGATGACGCTCGACCAGGCGCTCTACGAGATGGAGCTGGTCGGGCACGACTTCTACCTGTTCGTCGACTCCGAGACCAAGGAGCCCAGCGTCGTCTACCGGCGGCACGCCTATGACTACGGTGTCATTCACCTGAGGACCGACCCGCTGGCCTCCGACGGGGCGGGCGGCGCGGGCGGTGCGCTCGGCGGCTGACACCCACCGCTCACAGACGATCGCGGTGGTGCCCCTGGAAGCGTTCGCGCGCCTCCAGGGGCACCACGCGTGACCGCGAGGGCGCCGCTTCGGCGGCCAGGCATGAAATCATGGCGCCCCAGGCCAATCAGTGCTCTGTGCACTGACGTTGGCGGACAGCCTGTGACCTCAGGCAGTGGCCTTCAGGGGGAGGAACGATGGCGGACACCTTCGGGCCCGTGCGCGGGACGAACGATGCCGACAGCACTGCCGGTAAGGACTCCGTTGCGGACGACGGCAGTTCCCGCAAGGAACCCATCAGGGTTCTTGTGGTGGACGACCATGCGCTGTTCCGCAGAGGTCTGGAGATCGTCCTCGCACAGGAGGAGGACATCCAGGTCGTCGGAGAGGCGGGGGACGGGGCGGAAGCGGTCGACAAGGCGGCGGACCTGCTGCCCGACATCGTGCTGATGGACGTGAGGATGCCCAAGCGCGGCGGCATCGAGGCCTGCACCTCCATCAAGGAGGTGGCACCCAGCGCGAAGATCATCATGCTGACGATCAGCGACGAGGAAGCCGACCTCTACGAGGCGATCAAGGCGGGCGCCACCGGTTATCTGCTCAAGGAGATCTCGACCGACGAGGTGGCCACGGCCATTCGCGCGGTGGCGGACGGCCAGTCCCAGATCAGCCCGTCGATGGCGTCCAAACTACTCACCGAGTTCAAGTCGATGATTCAGCGCACCGACGAGCGCAGGCTCGTCCCCGCGCCGCGGCTCACCGAGCGGGAGCTGGAAGTGCTCAAACTCGTGGCCACCGGCATGAACAACCGTGATATCGCCAAGGAATTGTTCATTTCCGAGAACACGGTGAAGAACCACGTCCGCAATATCCTGGAGAAGCTCCAGCTGCACTCCCGGATGGAAGCCGTGGTCTATGCCATGCGGGAGAAGATCCTCGAGATCAGGTAGCGGGAAGGCGCGGTCCGTCCGGGCTATGCGAGGGCGCGGGCGATTTCCGCCATGAGCGGCTCGCGCAGGCCAGGTGCGTCGACGCGCTCCAGCCGCACCTCCGTGCAGCCGACCCAGGACGCCGCCTCCACGAGGGCCTCGGCCATGGGCGCCACGGACTTCGCGCCGTCCAGGGACACCTGGCGGGCGACCAGCGTGGCCCCGTCCCTGGCCGGGTCGACCCGGCCCCGCAGCCTGCCGCCCGCCAGCAGCGGCATCGCGAAGTAGCCGTGGATCCGCTTGGGCCGGGGGACGTACGCCTCCAGGCGATGGGTGAAGCCGAAGATCCGTTCCGTACGCGCCCGTTCCCAGATCAGTGAGTCGAAGGGGGACAGCAGCGTCGTACGGTGCCGTCCGCGCGGCTCCGAGGCGAGGGCCTCCGGGTGGGCCCAGGCAGGCTTAACCCAGCCCCGCACCGAGACCGGAACCAGCCCGGAGTCCGCCACCACCGCGTCGAACTGCTCGGCCTTGAGCCGGTGGTAGTCGGCGATGTCCGCCCGGGTGCCCACACCCAGCGACTGTCCCGCCAGGGCGACCAGCCGGCGCAGGCACTCCGTGTCGTCCAGGTCGTCATGGAGCAGAGTGTCCGGGATCGCGCGCTCGGCCAGGTCGTAGACCCGCTTCCAGCCGCGCCGCTCGGTGCACACCACCTCGCCGTACATCAGGGCCCGCTCCACGGCGACCTTGGACGCGGACCAGTCCCACCACTCCCCGCCGTTCTTCGCGCCGCCGAGCTCGGTCGCCGTCAGCGGCCCCTCGGCGCGCAGCTGCTTGATCACCGTCTCGTACGCCCCGTCGGGCAGGTCGTGATTCCAGTGCGGGCGGGCCCGGTAGGCGCGGCGGCGGAACGCGAAGTGCGGCCACTCCTCGACGGGCAGGACGCAGGCGGCGTGCGACCAGTACTCGAACGAGCGCCCGCCCGACCAGTAGGCCTCGTCGACCGCGCGTCGGCCGAGCGCGCCGAGGCGGGCGTACGGCACGAGCTCGTGCGACCTGGCCAGGACCGAGATGGTGTCCAGCTGGACCGCTCCGAGACGGCGCAGCACTCCCGGGACCCCGCCCCGGCGGTCCGGGGCGCCCAGGAGGCCCTGGGCGCGCAGCGCGATGCGGCGCGCCTGGTCGGCGGAGATTTCCAGGACGGGCGGCGGCACAGACGTCATGCGTCGAACCCTAGAGCGCGCCACTGACATCGGGGGCCGGCCGGTGGGGATGGGTGCCGGGCAGCCCCAGATCGGCCGGGAGCAGCGCGGCGTTCCACGTGTCGCGCCGTATCCCCTTGTTGAACAGGGCGGACCGCTGCTCACCCTCCATGCGGAAGCCCGCACGGAGGGCGACCGACCGTGACGGGGTGTTGCCGATCTCGGCCCGCCACTCGATGCGGTCCGCGGCGAGGGCGGTGAACGCCCAGCGGGCCGCCTCGATCAGCGCTTCCGTCGCGTAACCGGTGCCGCGGTGCTCCTTGGCCGTCCAGAAGCCCACCTCGTACGTGCCGGGCAGGACGCGGCGCATGACGCCGAATGCGCCGACGAGCTGCCCGTCGTCCCGCCGCAGTACCGCGAAGTTGTACGTCGTGTCGTCCTGCCAGCCCGCCGGTGAGAGCTTTCCGGTGAAGAGCTCCGCGTCGGCACGCGTGTACGGGGAGGGGACAACTGTCCACCGCTGGATGCCGGGGTCCTGGCACGCGGCGTGGACCGCGTCCGCGTCCTCGGGCGCGAAGGGGCGCATGAGCAGGCGTTCCGTGGTGAGCGTGGTGGGTTCCATACACGGATTCTGGTGACGGGGAGCACGGGGCGCGAGCACTTTTCGGTGCTTCCCGGCACCTTCCGTCCACTCCGGCCGTTGTCCTGGAAGGGCGCGGTGGGGAGAACGCGGCGGCAGCCCTCCCGGCGTGGCGGGGTCCTCGCTTACGATGGCCGTTGCGGTGGGGCCCACCTGCCGTGCCCGCGCCAGAGTCCATCACACGACCCAGTGCCAGGCCCGACCGGCAAGGAGACCAGCCTCAGTGTCCGTCTTCAACAAGCTCATGCGTGCAGGCGAAGGCAAGATCCTGCGCAAACTGCACCGCATCGCGGACCAGGTCAGCTCCATCGAAGAGGACTTCGTCAACCTCTCCGACGCCGAGCTGCGGGCGCTCACCGACGAGTACAAACAACGGTACGCGGACGGCGAGAGCCTGGACGACCTGCTTCCCGAAGCATTCGCGACCGTCCGTGAGGCCGCCAAGCGCGTTCTCGGACAGCGCCACTACGACGTCCAGATGATGGGCGGTGCCGCCCTGCACCTCGGCTATGTGGCCGAGATGAAGACCGGTGAGGGCAAGACCCTCGTCGGTACCCTGCCCGCGTATCTCAACGCGCTCTCCGGCAAGGGCGTGCACCTGATCACGGTCAACGACTACCTGGCCGAGCGCGACTCCGAGATGATGGGCCGGGTGCACAAGTTCCTCGGCCTCGAGGTCGGCTGCATCATCGCCAACATGACTCCGGCCCAGCGCCGCGAGCAGTACGCCTGCGACATCACGTACGGCACGAACAACGAGTTCGGCTTCGACTACCTCCGCGACAACATGGCGTGGTCCCAGGACGAGCTCGTCCAGCGCGGCCACAACTTCGCCATCGTCGACGAGGTGGACTCGATCCTGGTCGACGAGGCCCGTACCCCGCTGATCATCTCCGGCCCGGCCGACCAGGCCACCAAGTGGTACGGCGACTTCGCCAAGCTGGTCACGCGTCTCACCAGGGGTGAGGCGGGCAACCCGCTGAAGGGCATCGAGGAGACCGGCGACTACGAGGTCGACGAGAAGAAGCGGACCGTGGCCATCCACGAGCCCGGCGTCTCCAAGGTCGAGGACTGGCTCGGGATCGACAACCTCTACGAGTCGGTGAACACCCCGCTCGTCGGTTACCTGAACAACGCGATCAAGGCCAAGGAGCTCTTCAAGAACGACAAGGACTACGTCGTCATCGACGGCGAAGTCATGATCGTCGACGAGCACACCGGCCGTATCCTCGCCGGCCGCCGCTACAACGAGGGCATGCACCAGGCCATCGAGGCGAAGGAAGGGGTGGACATCAAGGACGAGAACCAGACGCTCGCCACGATCACCCTGCAGAACTTCTTCCGCCTGTACGGCAAGCTCTCCGGCATGACCGGTACGGCGATGACCGAGGCGGCCGAGTTCCACCAGATCTACAAGCTCGGCGTCGTGCCGATCCCGACGAACCGGCCCATGGTCCGTGCCGACCAGTCGGACCTGATCTACCGCACCGAGGTCGCGAAGTTCGCCGCGGTCGTCGACGACATCGCGGAGAAGCACGAGAAGGGCCAGCCGATCCTGGTCGGCACGACCTCCGTCGAGAAGTCCGAGTACCTCTCGCAGCAGCTGTCGAAGCGCGGTGTGCAGCACGAGGTCCTCAACGCCAAGCAGCACGACCGGGAAGCGCCGATCATCGCGCAGGCCGGCCGCAAGGGTGCCGTCACGGTCGCGACGAACATGGCCGGCCGCGGTACGGACATCAAGCTGGGCGGCAACCCCGACGACCTGGCCGAGGCGGACCTGCGCCAGCGCGGACTCGACCCGGTCGAGCACGTCGAGCAGTGGGCGGCCGCGCTGCCCGCGGCACTGGAGAAGGCCGAGCAGGCCGTCAAGGCCGAGCACGACGAGGTCAAGGAGCTCGGCGGGCTCTACGTCCTGGGCACCGAGCGGCACGAGTCGCGGCGTATCGACAACCAGCTGCGCGGTCGTTCCGGCCGTCAGGGCGACCCGGGCGAGTCCCGGTTCTACCTGTCGCTGGGCGACGACCTGATGCGGTTGTTCAAGGCGCAGATGGTCGAGCGCGTCATGTCGATGGCGAACGTGCCCGACGACGTGCCGATCGAGAACAAGATGGTGACGCGGGCGATCGCCTCCGCGCAGTCGCAGGTCGAGCAGCAGAACTTCGAGACGCGTAAGAACGTCCTGAAGTACGACGAGGTGCTCAACCGGCAGCGTGAGGTCATCTACGGCGAGCGCCGCCGCGTCCTGGAGGGCGAGGATCTGCAGGACCAGATCCGCCACTTCATGGACGACACGATCGACGACTACATCCGGCAGGAGACGGCCGAGGGCTTCGCGGAGGAGTGGGACCTCGACCGGCTGTGGGGCGCCTTCAAGCAGCTCTACCCGGTGAAGGTCACGGTCGAGGAGCTCGAGGAGGCCGCGGGCGACCTGGCCGGCGTGACCGCCGACTTCATCGCCGAATCGGTCAAGGACGACATCCACGAGCAGTACGCGGAGCGGGAGAAGACGCTCGGCTCGGACATCATGCGTGAGCTCGAGCGGCGCGTGGTCCTCTCGGTCCTGGACCGCAAGTGGCGTGAGCACCTCTACGAGATGGACTACCTCCAGGAGGGCATCGGCCTCCGGGCCATGGCGCAGAAGGACCCGCTGGTCGAGTACCAGCGCGAGGGCTTCGACATGTTCAACGCCATGATGGAGGGCATCAAGGAGGAGTCCGTCGGCTACCTGTTCAACCTGGAGGTCCAGGTCGAGCAGCAGGTCGAGGAGGTGCCGGTGCAGGAGGGCGCGACCTCGCTGGAGAAGCAGGACGCGCCGGTGGCGGCCGCGGCCGGTCGCCCGGAGATCCGGGCCAAGGGCCTGGACGCTCCGCAGCGTCCTGACCGGCTCCACTTCTCCGCTCCCACGGTGGACGGGGAGGGTGGCGTCGTCGAGGGCGACTTCTCCAACGGCGACGGCGACGGTGCGCGGCCCGAGGGAGACGGGATGACGCGTGCGGAGCGCCGTAAGGCGCAGAAGAGCGCGAGTGGGCGGCGCCGCAAGAAGTAGCGCGGCTCGCCTGACCTGGCCCGGACACCTTCGTGGTGTCCGGGCCAGGTGCGTTTCGTGGCCTTCTGTGGCGCTTTCCGGGGCCGGGGATGTGCCGGGGGGCCCGCCGGGCCTTCCGGGTGCGGAGGGGCGCTCCTGTGGCCCTCCGGGGCCGTCGTGCGGCTCCGGCCGCGGGGTGTCCTCGATCTCCCCCCAGACTCCGTCCCGGGGGTGCCCCCAACGGGCTTGATCCGGTGCGCTCGGCTGTCGGGTGCGGTGAGGCCGAAGCCCGGACGGGCTCGGACCGGCGAGCCCGTCCCGGGGTCATCTGACGGCGGGGAGCCGTTCGCCGCCCAGATCGATCGCGGCGCAGCGCCAGCGGAGGTCGGGCCCCTGTTCCAGGCGGAAGGCCATGGCGCGGACCTGCTCGCCCGTGGCGATGCTGGCGAAGGCCTCGACCACGCCGTCGGCCGGCCGGCTGCCGTGGCAGGTGCGTACGACCGGGCGCCGGCAGCCCGCGCCGAGCGGGGCGTCAGGGGCGAGTTCGGCGAGCTGGTCGTAGGCCTCGCCGATGGTGTGGCCCAGCATCCAGTGCACCGGGCGCTGGCCGCTGAGGACGGCGAGCAGGCGCTCCGCGAACCACTGGTGCGGGCGCAGCGGCCGCCGGGGCCGTTGTGCCGGTACCGTGCCCGGCCTGCCGCTGTCGCGTCGTCCGGCCGGCCTCGTCCTGTCCTTGCTCATGCTCGTAGCCCCCGTGGCTGCTGTCGGTGCCCGGGTGAGTACCGGGCGGTAACTTGTGCTGGGGATCTTCTACGGGGCCGGTCGTCGGCCCCGCAACCGGCGGGCGGGGCCGGCCGGGCACGCGGCATGATCACCTATCCGGGTGATGGGCCCCTCGCCGCAAGGGAATGGCGGGGGTGACGGGCGTCGCGCGGTGGACGGCGACGGGCGGATCGGTCGCCCCGAAGGGGGACGGCGCACGTATCCTGAGGGCGTCATCGACTACGAAAGCGGTCAGCCATGCGTGTGTACGTCCCCCTGACCCTCTCCGGTCTTGCCTCCGCGCACGGGGCGGGCGAGGTCGGTCCGGGGCCGCTCACCGCTTATGCCGTGACGCCCGGTCTGCGCGAGTGGTACGTCTCCGACGACATCGAGGAGCTGGAGTACGCGGCGCTCAGCCGGGCCGCCTCCGCCTCCCTGCGGCTGATCGCGGGCAGGCCGGAGGAGACCAGGCGCCGGGTCGTCGTCGCCCTCGACGTGCCGGACGGGTCGGCGGTCGCCGATCCGGACCACGTCCTGGACGCCTCCTCGCTCGGCGAGGTACGGATCGCGCACGCGGTGGCGCTGTCGAAGGCCGCGGCCGTGCACGTGGACGCCGACGACGCCGAGAAGGACGTCGCCGCGGCGGCCGCGGCGCTGGGTGCGGCGGACCTCGGCGACGACGACGCCCAGTTCACCGTGGACGGCGCGGAGGACCACGAGCTGCTGTGGTTCGGGATCCAGGAGATCCCCGGCCTGATCGCCTGACCTGCCGGGCCTGCGGCCGCCTGTGCCCGGGTGACTGTCGTACCGGGCGAGTATTTTCTACTCATGGCGACATCGGGGAAGCACCGCACACATCTGGTCTGGGACTGGAACGGCACACTGCTCGACGACATCCAGGCGGTCCTCGGGGCGTCGAACGCCGCCTTCGCGGAGGTCGACCTGGAGCCGCTCACGCTGGACCAGTACCGCGAGATGTACTGCGTGCCGATACCCAAGTTCTACGAGCGGCTCATGGGCAGGCTCCCCACCCCCGCCGAGTGGGAGCGGATGGACGGCCTCTTCCACCGCCACTACACCGAGCAGCGGACGGCCTGCGGACTGACCGAGGGCGTCGAGGAGCTGCTGGCCCGGTGGCAGCGCGGCGGCCGCAGCCAGTCGCTGCTCAGCATGTACGGCCATGAGCACCTGGTCCCGGTGGTGCGGGGATACGGCATCGAGCGTCATTTCGTACGCGTCGACGGCCGTACGGGCCCCTCCGGCGGCAGCAAGGCCCAGCAAATGGAGCGTCACTTCGAGGTGCTCGGGGACATAGCCCCCGAATCCGCCGTGGTCATCGGTGACGCGGTGGACGACGCCGTGGCAGCGGCCCATGTCGGCGCGCGGGCCGTGCTCTACACCGGGGGTTCGCACAGCCGCAGCAGCCTGGAGGCGGTGGGCGTGCCCGTGGTGGACAGCCTGGCCGAGGCGGTCGCGCTGGCCGAGCTGATGGCGGACTGAGCGGATCTGCTCGCCTGTGTGTCCTTTGTGTGTCCGTACGTGCGGCAACGATTCGGTGCGATGTCCAGAGTGTCAAAGTTCGGGGTCTTCTTTTGTACATATGCGGCTCATGACGGTTGTGGGTGCAGGAGGGATAGCCTGGTGCGGTGATCAGCGCGATACGCCTCGGGGGCAGCGAAGCCCCCGGCCTGCGCCCGGAGTGCCACAGCACCCGGGCGATGCGTGATCTCCGCGTCCCGGGCCCTCCGCCGAAAATGGCCGATATGGTCCCGGACATCTCCCCAGGCGGCATAGCGTCGAGTCAGACCGGAAACCCCGCGTCGTGGCGGTACGTCGCCTTCTTCACCTACGTCACGCAACGGCGCGCGACAGGAGCCAGAGGACATGCAGACCAAGCTGGACGAAGCCAAGGCCGAGCTGCTCGCAAGGGCGGCCCGGGTAGCTGACAACAGTCCGGGCGGTGGTGTCGGTGGCCCGGGAGGTGGCCTCCGGGTGCGCCTTGCCGACGGGACCGGCGGCGAAGCAGAGGAAGCCGCCGAGACCGGCCCGGACGGGCGGTCGGGCAACCCGACGCTGCTCGCCTATCTCCAGCGCTACTACCTGCACACCGCTCCGGAGGACGTCAGCGACCGCGACCCGGTCGACGTCTTCGGGGCCGCTTCCTCCCACTACCGTCTCGCCGAGAACCGCCCGCAGGGCACCGCGAACGTCCGGGTGCACACCCCGACCGTCGAGGAGAACGGCTGGACCAACAGCCACTCCGTCGTCGAGGTCGTCACCGACGACATGCCCTTCCTGGTGGACTCGGTCACCAACGAGCTGTCCCGGCAGGGCCGCGGCATCCACCTCGTGATCCACCCCCAGGTCGTCGTCCGGCGCGATGTCGCCGGCAAGCTGATCGAGGTGTTCGCCGACCCGGCCAGGAACAACGGGGCGAAGCGCTCCGGCGGCCGCAAGGAGCCCGGGGCCGAGCTGCCGCACGACGCCCTCGTCGAGTCCTGGATCCACGTCGAGATCGACCGGGAGACGGACCGCGCGGACTTGAAGCAGATCACCGCCGATCTGCTGCGTGTCCTGTCCGACGTACGGGAGACCGTCGAGGACTGGGAGAAGATGCGCGACGCCGCCCTGCGGATCGCCGAGGACCTCCCCTCGGAGCCGCTGGACGAGCTGGACGACGACGAGGTCGAGGAGGCCCGCGAGCTGCTGCGCTGGCTCGCAGCCGACCACTTCACCTTCCTCGGGTACCGGGAGTACGAGCTCCGTGACTCCGACGCGCTGACGGCCGTCCCCGGCACGGGGCTGGGGATCCTGCGCTCCGACCCGAAGCACACCGAGGACGAGGCGCACCCGGTGAGCCCGTCCTTCGACCGGCTGCCCGCGGACGCCCGCGCCAAGGCCAGGGAGCACAAGCTCCTCGTGCTGACGAAGGCGAACAGCAGGGCGACCGTGCACCGCCCCAGCTACCTGGACTACGTCGGGGTGAAGAAGTTCGACGCCGACGGCAATGTCGTGGGCGAGCGTCGCTTCCTCGGCCTGTTCTCCTCCGCCGCGTACACCGAGTCGGTGCGCCGGGTGCCCGTGGTGCGCCGCAAGGTCGCCGAGGTGCTGGAGGGCGCCGGCTTCACGCCCAACAGCCATGACGGCCGCGACCTGCTCCAGATCCTGGAGACCTACCCGCGCGACGAGCTCTTCCAGACGCCCGTCGACCAGCTGCGTTCCATCGTCACCTCCGTGCTGTACCTCCAGGAGCGCCGCCGGCTGCGGCTCTACCTGCGCCAGGACGAGTACGGGCGCTACTACTCCGCCCTCGTCTACCTGCCGCGTGACCGCTACACCACCGGCGTGAGGCTGCGCCTGATCGACATCCTCAAGGAGGAACTGGGCGGCACCAGCGTCGACTTCACCGCCTGGAACACGGAGTCGATCCTCTCCCGGCTGCACTTCGTCGTCCGGGTGCCGCCGGGCACCGAGCTCCCGCACCTCACCGACGCGGACGCGGACCGCATCGAGACGCGCCTCGTCGAGGCCGCCCGCTCCTGGGCCGACGGGTTCCAGGAGGCGCTGGGCGCCGAGTGCGGTGAGGAGCGGGCCGCCGAGCTGCTGCGCCGTTACGCGCACTCGTTCCCCGAGGGCTACAAGGCCGACCACTCGCCGCGCGCCGCCGTGGCCGACCTGGTCCATCTCGAAGAGCTCAAGAGCGAGCGCCAGGCGTTCGCACTCAGCCTGTACGAGCCCGTGGGCGCCGCCCCCGCCGAGCGCAGGTTCAAGATCTACCGGACGGGTGAGCAGGTCTCGCTCTCCGCCGTCCTCCCCGCGCTCCAGCGGCTCGGCGTGGAGGTCGTCGACGAACGCCCCTACGAACTGCGCTGCGCCGACGGCACGCACGCCTGGATCTACGACTTCGGGCTGCGCCTGCCGAAGAGGGCCACGGGCAACGGTGACTACCTCGCCGACGACGCCCGGGACCGCTTCCAGGAGGCCTTCGCGGCCATCTGGACCGGCGAGGCGGAGAACGACGGCTTCAACTCCCTGGTGCTGGGCGCCGGCCTCGACTGGCGTCAGGCCATGGTGCTGCGCGCCTACGCGAAGTACCTGCGCCAGGCGGGCTCCACCTTCAGCCAGGACTACATGGAGGACACCCTCCGCAACAACGTCCACACCACCCGCCTCCTCGTCTCCCTCTTCGAGGCCCGGATGTCCCCGGCCCGCCAGAAGGCCGGCACGGAGCTGACGGACGGCCTGCTGGAGGAGCTGGACGGCGCCCTCGACCAGGTCGCCTCGCTGGACGAGGACCGGATCCTGCGGTCCTTCCTCACGGTCATCAAGGCCACGCTGCGGACCAACTACTTCCAGCTGGCCGACGACCACGAGCCGCACAACTACGTCTCGATGAAGTTCGATCCGCAGGCCATCCCGGATCTTCCGGCGCCGCGCCCGGCGTACGAGATCTGGGTCTACTCCCCGCGCGTCGAGGGCGTCCACCTGCGCTTCGGCAAGGTCGCCCGCGGTGGTCTGCGCTGGTCGGACCGGCGGGAGGACTTCCGTACGGAGATCCTCGGCCTGGTCAAGGCGCAGATGGTCAAGAACACCGTGATCGTGCCGGTGGGCGCCAAGGGCGGGTTCGTCGCCAAGCAGCTGCCGGACCCGGCCGTGGACCGTGACGCCTGGCTCGCCGAGGGCATCGCCTGCTACAAGATCTTCATCTCGGCGCTGCTCGACATCACCGACAACATGGTGACGGGCGAGGTCGTGCACCCGGCGGAGGTCGTCCGTCACGACGAGGACGACACCTATCTCGTCGTCGCCGCCGACAAGGGGACCGCGAGCTTCTCCGACATCGCCAACGATGTCGCCGTGGCGTACGGCTTCTGGCTCGGTGACGCGTTCGCGTCCGGCGGGTCGGCCGGCTACGACCACAAGGGCATGGGCATCACCGCCCGCGGCGCCTGGGAGTCCGTGAAGCGGCACTTCCGCGAGCTGGGCCACGACACCCAGACCGAGGACTTCACGGTCGTCGGCGTCGGCGACATGTCCGGTGACGTCTTCGGCAACGGGATGCTGCTCTCCGAGCACATCCGGCTGGTGGCGGCCTTCGACCACCGGCACATCTTCATCGACCCGAATCCGGACGCCGCGACGTCGTACGCCGAGCGGCGCCGCCTGTTCGACCTGCCGCGCAGCTCCTGGGCGGACTACAACAAGGACCTGCTGTCCGCGGGCGGCGGCATCCACCCGCGTTCCGCCAAGTCGATCCCGGTCAACGCGCACATCCGCGCGGCGCTCGGCATCGACTCGAAGGTCACGAAGATGACGCCCGCCGAGCTGATGCAGAACATCCTCAAGGCGTCGGTCGACCTCGTGTGGAACGGCGGCATCGGTACGTACATCAAGTCGACGGCCGAGTCGAACGCCGACGTCGGCGACAAGGCCAACGACGCGATCCGGGTCAACGGCGCGGAGCTGCGGGCCCGTGTCGTCGGTGAGGGTGGCAACCTCGGGGCCACCCAGCTCGGCCGGATCGAGTTCGCCCGGGCCGGCGGCCGGATCAACACCGACGCGATCGACAACAGCGCCGGTGTGGACACCTCCGACCACGAGGTGAACATCAAGATCCTGCTCAACGGTCTGGTCCGTGAGGGCGACATGACCGTGAAGCAGCGCAACAAGGTGCTCGCGGAGATGACCGACGAGGTCGGACAGTTGGTGCTGCGCAACAACTACGCGCAGAACGTCGCGCTCGCCAACGCCTGCGCCCAGGCGCCGTCGCTCCTCCACGCCCACCAGCGCTTCATGCGCAGGCTCGGCCGCGAGGGACATCTGGACCGGGCCCTGGAGTTCCTGCCGAACGACCGTCAGATCCGCGAGCTGCTGAACCACGGCAAGGGGCTCAGCCAGCCGGAACTGGCCGTGCTGATCGCCTACACGAAGATCACGGCGGCCGAGGAGCTGATCTCGACCAGCCTGCCGGACGACGCGCACCTGCAGAAGCTGGTGCACGCCTACTTCCCGAAGCAGCTGAGCGAGCGGTTCCCCGAGGCGGTCGACGGGCATGCGCTGCGCCGCGAGATCATCACGACGGTGCTGGTCAACGACACGGTGAACAGCGGTGGCTCGACGTTCCTGCACCGGCTGCGTGAGGAGACCGGGGCGTCGCTCGAGGAGATCGTGCGGGCGCAGTTCGCCGCCCGCGAGATCTTCGGCCTCTCCGGGGTGTGGGACGCCGTGGAGGCGCTCGACAACACGGTGGCCGCCGATGTGCAGACCCGGATCCGGCTGCACTCGCGCCGGCTCGTCGAGCGCGGCTCCCGCTGGCTGCTCGGCAACCGGCCGCAGCCGGTCGGGATCGCGGAGACCATCGAATTCTTCCGGGACGGCGTCGAACGCGTCTGGAGCGAACTGCCCAAGCTCCTCAGGGGCGCCGACGTCGAGTGGTACCAGTCGATCCTCGACGAGCTCACCGCCGAGGGCGTCCCGGCCGAGCTGGCGGGCCGGGTGGCGGGATTCTCGTCGGCCTTCCCGGCGCTGGACATCGTGGCGATCGCGGAGCGCACGGGCAAGGACCCGCTGGCCGTCGCCGAGGTGTACTACGACCTCGCCGACCGGCTGGGCATCACCCAGCTGATGGACCGGATCATCGAGCTGCCACGGGGTGACCGCTGGCAGTCCATGGCCCGCGCGTCCATCCGTGAGGACCTGTACTCCGCGCACGCCGCGCTCACGTCGGACGTGCTGTCCGTCGGCAACGGCACGTCGTCGCCGGAGCAGCGGTTCAAGGCGTGGGAGGAGAAGAACGCGGCGATCCTGGCGCGCTCCCGCGCCACCCTGGAGGAGATCCGCAGCTCGGAGTCCTTCGACCTGGCGAACCTGTCCGTGGCGATGCGGACGATGCGTACGCTGCTGCGCACGCACGCCTGACCCGGAGCGGCCTGCGGGCCGCGGCACATCCGTCCGCCGGACGGGCCTCATCGGCCCGTCCGGCGGACGGCGTCACGGCGTCACGGCGTCACGGCGTCAGAGCGTCACCGCGTCACCGCGTCACTTCTTGGGCTGCTTGGGCTTGGCGGGCCCGGTGAATTCCTCGTACGCGGCCACGACCTCCTTGGCGGGCCCGTCCATCCGCAGGGTGCCCGCCTCCAGCCAGATCGCCCGGTCGCAGGTGTCGGTGATCGACCTGTTGCTGTGGCTGACGAGGAAGACCGTGCCGGCCTCCTCGCGGAGCTCCATGATCCGGTCCTTGCTGCGCCGCTGGAACTTCGCGTCTCCGGTGGACAGCGCCTCGTCGATCAGCAGCACGTCGTGGCTCTTGGCGGCCGCGATGGAGAAGCGGAGCCTGGCGCCCATGCCGGAGGAGTAGGTCCGCATGGGCAGGGTGATGAAGTCGCCCTTCTCGTTGATGCCGGAGAAGTCGACGATGTCCTGGTAGCGCTCGCGGATCTGTTCGCGCGTCATGCCCATGGCCAGGCCGCCGAGCACGACGTTGCGCTCCCCGGTCAGGTCGCTCATCAGTGCGGCGTTCACGCCGAGCAGCGAGGGCTGGCCCTGGGTGTGGACCCGCCCCTTGGAGGCGGGCAGCAGTCCCGCGATCGCCTTGAGGAGCGTCGACTTCCCGGATCCGTTGGAGCCGATCAGGCCGATGGCCTCGCCCTTGTACGCGGCGAAACTGACGCCCTTCACCGCGTGCACCTGGCGTGCGCCCCGAGGCTGCCGGCGCGACACGATCCTGTTGAGGGCGGAGGTGGCGCTGCCCTTTCCGGTGCGGGCGCCGTTCACCGTGTAGGTGATGTGGACGTCGTCGACGACGACGGTGGGCACACGGGTGTCGAGGGTGTCAGCCACGTCCGTACCTCTCCTCGGCCTTCCAGAAGTAGACGAAACCGCCGATGCCGCAGACGAGCGCCCAGGCCGTCGCGAGGGCCCACACGTGCGGGGGCAGCTGCGCGCCGGTGAAGCTGTCGATCAGGGCGTAGCGCATCAGGTCGATGTAGATGGCCGCCGGGTTGCACTCCAGTGCCAGCAGGACGAGCCGCGGCACCCGGTCGGCGGTGAGCAGGGTGTCGAGGCTCCACATGACGCCCGACGCGTACATCCAGGTGCGCAGGATGAAGGGCGTCAGCTGGGCGATGTCGGGGGTCTTGGCGGCGAGCCGGGCCATGACCATCGAGATGCCGGTGTTGAACAGCGCCTGCAGGGCGAGCGCGGGGACCGCGAGCAGCCAGGACGGCCGCGGGTACTGGCCGAACGCGAGGAGGATCAGGAAGAGCGCGCCCAGCGAGAACAGCAGCTGCTGGAGCTGCTGGATGGCCAGGGCGATCGGCAGGGAGGCGCGCGGGAAGTGCAGGGCCCGGACGAGTCCGGTGTTGCCGCTGATGGCCCGGGTGCCGGCCGTGATCGAGCTGGCGGTGAAGGTCCAGATGAAGACGCCGGTGACGAGGAAGGGCACGTAGTCGGGGACTCCGTGCTTGGTGTTCATCAGCACGCCGAAGATGAAGTAGTAGACCGTCGCGTTGAGCAGCGGGGTCATGATCTGCCAGATCTGGCCGAGCTTCGCCTGGCTGTACTGCGCGGTCAGCTTGGCCGTGGCGAAGGCCGTGATGAAGTGCCTCCGCCCCCAGAGCTGCCGGACGTACGCGCCGAGGGTGGGGCGCGCCCCGCTGACGTTCAGCCCGTGCCGGGCCGCGAGGGCGGCCAGCTCGCCGGGTTCGTACACGGGGAGGAGGAGGGCTGGAGATGCGGTGTCCACCGGGGCCGGCGGGGCTGCTGTCTGGCTCACCACGGTCGCTTTCGACGGGGGGCGGGGGATCAGGGCGGACGGATCCGGCTCGATGGGACGGGACCGTATCGTCGCAACGCTGAGAGTAGGACGTTTGTACGTCGCAACGCAACCGTTTCGTCGTTACGGTCTATCATTCGGGCCATGACCACCCAACGGCGAACCGGGCGCCGCACCCCGGCAGGTGCCGCGGTGCTGCGGGAGGACGTGACCGACGCGATCCGGGGCGCCGTCTTCGAGGAGCTGGCCGCCGTCGGATTCGCGCGGATGTCGATCGAGGGCATCGCCCGGCGCGCGGGGGTGGGCAAGACCGCCGTCTACCGCCGCTGGAAGTCCAAGCTGCATCTCGTCCTGGACCTGGTCGCTGCCGTCGCCGCGCAGGGCATGCCGGCGCCCGCGACGGGCTCGCTGTACGGGGATGTGCGCGCTGTGCTGGAACTGGCCGCGTACGCCCTGCGCCACCCCGTCGCCTCGCAGGTGATCCCCGACCTCCTGGTCGAGGCGGCCCGCAACCCGGAGATCTCCGACGCCATCAAGGCGGCCCTGCTGGACCAGCAGCAGGGCGTGGCCGCCGTGGTCGTGCGGGCGGCGGTGGCACGCGGTGAACTGCCCGAGGGCAGCGATCCCGACCGGGCGCTGGACCTCATCGTCGGCCCGCTGTACTGGCGTCTCGTCGTGGTCCGGGGCGATCTGCCCAAGGGATACCTCGACGACCTCGCGGCCTCTGCGGTCCGGGCGCTCAAGGCCTGACCGCTCAAGGCCCGGCAGCTCAAGGCCCGGCAGCTCAGGGCCTGACCTCACGGCCCGAGCACTCAGGGCCTGACGGGGCGCGGCCTGGCGTCACGCGGCCTCACGAGGCGCGGCGAGCCGGAGCCCTCGTCGAGCAGCCGGTCCACGACCCGGCGGGCGGCGTCGCCGTCGGCGGGTCCGCAGTAGTCGCGCCGGAAGCTCTCGTACGCCTCCGCGTGGACGTCCGCCGAAGCCGGCGCGGCCCGCAGCGCCTGAGCCACCTCCTGGGTGGTGACGAGCAGCGGCCCGGGGGCCCGGGTCTCGAAGTCCAGGCAGAAACCGCGCACGGTGTCCCGGTAATGCTCCAGGTCGTACGTGTGGAAGAGCATCGGACGGCCGGTGTGCGCGAAGCCGAACACCAGGCCCGAGTAGTCGGTGACCAGCACATCGGCGATCAGCAGGAGTTCGGTGGAGTCGGGGTGCGTGGACACGTCGCGCAGGGCGGGGTGCGGCGGGACGCTTCCCGTCACCCGGGGATGCCTGCGGACCAGCACGGTGGTGCGGCCGTCCAGCGACCGCGCCAGTGCGGGCAGGTCGAGCGCCGGATCCCAGCGGTACAGGGGGGAGGACCCGGCGGGGACAGCGGCCGGGGGATGGGCGAGGTGGTCGCGGTACGTCGGCGCGTACAGCACCACGCGGTGGCCCTCCGGGATGCCCAGCCGCCGGCGTACCAGCCCGGCCGTCCTGTCCCTCCCGGGTGCGAACAGCAGGTCGTCGGCCGGGGAGCCCGCCTCCAGCACCTCGCCGCAGTAGGCCAGGGCGCGGCGGAGATGCGGGGTGGCGAAGGCGCTGGGGGAGACCAGGACCGACCACTGGGCGGAGCGGTGCTCCAGCGTGGCGAGGTGCTGGTGGTCGGCGTACAGGGTGCCGGTGAGGTCGAGGCCGAACCGGCCGAGCGGGGAGTCGGGCCAGGTCTGCACGACCGTCTGGTCCGGGCGGCGCTCGAACCAGACGGGCAGCTGACCTGCCGCCACGATCCGGCGAGCCCGCGCCAGCGCCTCGTACCAGGCGGCGCTGTGCGCCACGACGGGGCTCGCGGTGGACGGGACGCGAGTCGCGGCCCCGGGGGAGCCGTCGGTGACCCACAGGTGCTCGGTATCGGTGCCCCGGCGCACGAGCTCGGCGTGCACGGCGCGCGGGGGGCCCTCTCCGGTGTAGAGCACGACGTCCCGGAGCGGCAGCCGGCGCTGCGCCGGGTGGTGCGCCGTCCGCAGCACCCCCTGGTGGTACGCGCTCCGCTCCGCGTCGTCGAGCGCCGGCGCGCAGTGCACGGTCAACCGGTCACCGTGACGGCGGTCGAGGCGGAAGCGGGCGCCGGCGGCGCTCACCGCGCTCATCGGCAGGAGGGCGGCGAGCACCGCTCCCACGCGCACGGGCCGGCCGTCCAGGAACACCTCCCAGTCGCCTTCGCGGGGAGGGGCCGCGAGCACGGCGGCGAAGCGCTCCTCGGCGGTGGAGTCCGGGAGGACGGCCGGGGGAACGGCCACCGTCTCCCCGAGGGCGCTGTGCCGCAGTTCGAGCGCGCCGGTCCCGGTCCCCTCGATACGCAGCCCTCCGTCCGGAGCGAGCCCCGCGCGGTCCACGCGCGGCTCCCCGGACACGTCCACCACCAGGTGGCCCGCCGCGTCCGCGAAGGCGGGCGGCGGCAGGTCCGGGGCCGCGGCGAGCGGCACGCGGACGCCGTCGGTCAGGAGCGCCGCCCGCCACCGGGCCCCGCCCCCCGGGGCGGATTCGTGAGGCCCGCCGGAGGCCGGTGCCGCCTCCGCGGCGAGGGTGGCGAGGGCGGCGAGCGGGATCAGGGCGCTGAAGCCGCCCCCGTCGCCGCACGACACCGGGCAGACGCGCTCCGCGCCGCCCTCACGGGTCAGGACGAGGGCTGTCGGCCGGGTGTCCCCGTACAGCCCGCCGGTCAGCTCCAGGGTGTCCGGTCCGCCGTTGTGGCCGGTGGCCACCGCGGGCAGCCGGGACACGGCCAGCTCCAGCCGGCCGTCCCGGTAGCCCAGCACCGCGCGCCTTCCGCCGCCCAGGTCGTGGACCAGCGGCTGCGCGGCCGCCGCCTCCACGGCCCGCACCGCCGCCCGCCGTACGACGCCGTGCCCGGCCACGACCACACCGACCAGCCAGTTGCCCGGCCCCAGCCGCCCGGGGTCGAGGACCATGTCGAAGCCCGCGTGGTCGTAGCTGTGCAGCTCCTGACCCGAGTCGGCGGTCGCGCGGTCCGTCCGTACCGAGCGCACCGGGACGGCACGCGGCAGTCCGCCCCCCGCCTCCCGCACCAGTCCCGCCTTCAGCGAGTGCCGGGCCGCCCGGGCCGGGAGGTTGCGGATGTACGCGTATCCGCGCAGCCGCAGCCTGCCGTCCTCACCCCACGACGACTCCACCAGCCGCGCCACGGCGGGCAGATCGCCCCGGCCGAGGCGCGCCGAGGCGCGCCGGCCGGCTCCGGGGTGCACGGCACGCCGCCTTCCCGGCGGGCCCGCGACGGCGAACGTGCCCGTCCCGTTGGCCCGTTCGGACTCCAGGACCGCCAGCAGTTCGTCCACGCGGCGCTCACGCACCAGCTGCCAGCGGATGCGCGCCTCGGCGGGCAGCCCGGCCAGGGCCGCGTCACCCGCCCGGTCGAGGAAGGCGCCCGCGTCCGCCATGAACGCGGATCGGTAGGCGGGCCCGCCCATCGGCAGCCCCTCCAGGAAGTACACGAAGTCGTCGCGCAGGCACGACGCGTCGTAGCGCAGCCGCTGTGCGGCGTCGCGGTCCCCGAGGAAGGCGCTGACCTGTTCACAGGCGGCGATCCGGTCCCGTACACCCCGGACGTCCGTACGCCGCCGGGTGATCGAGCCTTCCCGCACCCGCCAGTAGTAGACGTGTTCGCGCAGCACGTCCACCGTCCCGGCGAGGTAGTGCGCCGGGATCATCACCGGGGTGTCCTCGTAGAGCTTGCCCACCGGGAAGGTGAAGGCGTGCCGGTCCCAGAAGGAGCGTCTGAACACCTTGTTCCAGGCGACGCGGTCGGCCAGCAGCCGGGCATCGCGGGTGATGTGGGTGCGGGGGCGGTCGGCGGTCAGCCAGCGGTACTGCCAGGCCTGCTGCCTTCCCCGCTCGTCGAGCCGCCACACGTTGCCCGTGACCAGATCCGAGCCGGTCGACTCCAGGGAGGCCAGCATCCGTTCGTACGCGTCGGGGACGAGGACGTCGTCGCTGTCGGCGAACGCCAGGTAGGGCACTGTGCCGGTGGTGCGGGCGATCCCCGTGTTGCGGGCGGCGCTCAGGCCCGCGTTGGGCTGGTGGACGCAGCGGAAGCGGTCGTCCCGGGCGGCGAAGTCCTCCGCGATACGGCGGCTCCCGTCCGTCGAGCCGTCGTCGACGAGCACCACCTCGATGTCCTTCAGGGTCTGCCCGGCCAGCGAGACGAGGCACTCCTCCAGATAGTCCTCGACGTTGTGCACCGGGACGACGACGCTGAGGAGTGGCTTCATGTACCGCTCAACCCGGGGGAGCGCCCCGGGTCACGCCACTGACCCGAACGGGTGACGATCCCTGGGGCCGGCCGTACGGTCACCGTTACGCTCGGCTGCCATGCTGCTCACCGTCGTCGTGTCCGCCCATCGCGTTCAGGGATACCTGAGGGCGGCCCTGGAGTCCGTGACCGAGCAGTCGTCGGCGGAGAGCGGGCAGGCGGACCTGGAGCTGGTCGTCGTCTGTGCGGCCGACGGCGAGCTGGAGCTCGCCGTCGCACGGGAGTTCGCCGGGCGTGACCCCCGGGTGCGTGTGTGCGTGCCCGACGGCCCCTGGGACACGGGTGCGGCCCGCAACACCGGTGCGGAGGCGGCGCGCGGGACCTATCTGCTCTTCCTCGACGGTGACGACCTGCTCCTCCCCGGAGCGATGGCGGAGATCTCCGCACGGCTGGCGGAGGACCGGCCCGACGTGCTGCGCCTGGGTCACGACCGGGTCGACTGGTGGGGCACGGTGGAGCCGGGTGACGCCCTCCCGGCCGCCCGGAACCAGCTCGTCCGCCGCGCCTTCCGGGACGCCCACCGGCTCCGCTTCACCGAGGGCCCGTACGACGACGTCGTGCCCGTCCACCGTGCGCACTTCCTCGCCTCCGACGCGGGCTCCCTCGCCTCGCTCGACCGGGTCTGCGTGCGCCACCGGGTGCGCCGTACCGGCACGTCGGCCACGACATCGGGCCGCGCGCACTTCGCGGTCGTCGGCGCCTACGAGCGGCTGACCGCCGAGACCGGGGGCGACCCGCGGATCCCGGCCGTGCGCACCGCGCACCTGACCGCCGTGCTCGACGACCCGGGCCGGATCGCCCCGGGCGACCGCGCGGCCTTCTTCCGGGCGGCGGGGCTCCCCGGCCGGTACGCGGCCCACCGGGGCAGACGAGCGGTCCGCGCCGTGCGTGCCCGGGCGCGCGCTGCCGCGCGCGCGGGCAGGAAGTCGCTGCGCGCCCGCGTGATGAGGGCCCTCTACCGCGCCGATCTGCGCCGGCCGCTGGATCCCCGCCTCGCCGTCTACGGGGCCTACTGGAACAGGGGCGTCGCCTGCAATCCGGCCGCCGTCTACGCCAAGGCCCGCGAGCTGGTCCCGCACATCCGCGGCGTCTGGGTCGTCTCCTCCCGCCACCGCGACCGGATGCCGCCCGGGGTGCCGTACGTCATCGAGGGGTCCCGCGCCTACTGGCGGACGATGGCCACCGCGACGTACCTCGTCAACAACTCCAGCTTCCCCGGCGGATTCATCAAACGGCCCGGCCAGGTCTACCTCCAGACCCACCACGGGACCCCGCTGAAGACGATGGGCCTGGACCAGCTCCCGTACCCCGCACTCACCAAGGGCGTCAGTTTCGAACGGATCGTCGCGCACACCGACCAGTGGGACTTCAGCCTCTCCGCCAACCCGCACAGCACCGAGGTCTGGGACCGGGTCTACCCGTCCTCGTACGAACAACTGCCGTACGGGTACCCGCGCAACGACGTCCTGTGCAACGCCACAGCCGAGCAGACCGGCAAGCTCCGTGCGGAGCTCGGCATCGCCCCCGGATCGACCGTGCTGCTGTACGCGCCGACCCACCGCGACTACCGGGAGGGCTTCCTCCCGCTGCTCGACCTGGAGCGTCTCGCGCGTGATCTGGGGCCCGGCTGTGTGCTGCTGGTGCGCGCCCACTACTTCTACGGGCGATCGGCAGGGACGGCGGCGGGGGGCCGGGTCGTCGACGTCACCGGTCATCCCGTCGTGGAAGAACTCTTCCTGGCCTCCGACGCGTTGATCACGGACTACTCGTCCCTGATGTTCGACTACGCCTGCCTGGACCGCCCGATCATCACCTATGTGCCCGACTGGGAGGCCTACCGGGCCGCCCGAGGCACCTACGTGGACCTGCTGTCCGGCCGCCCGGGTGACACCCCCGGGGCGGTCGCCACCACGGAGGACGAGCTGCGCGAGGTGCTGGTGAGCGGAGCCTGGAGGTCCCAGGAGGCCGACGCACTGCGCGCCGCCTTCCGCCGTCGCTTCTGCCCGTACGACGACGGGCACGCGGCGGAGCGCGTGGTGCGCAGGGTCTTCCCCGTGGGTTCGAACTGAACACCGGCATCACCCGTACGGGGCGCTCCCTCCGTACGCCACCGTCGTTGTGCTCAACAGCGCGCGCACACGGCAACGTTGGGAGAAGCTCATGCACCGGTCCGCATACGAGCAGATGCAGCTCTGCATCGAGGAGTATCTGCCCAGGACCCGCAGGCACCGCGTCGTGGACCTCGGCTCCCGGATCTCCGGCAAGCAGACCCGGACCCACCGCGGGCTCCTGGCCGAACACGACATCGACTACTTCGGCGTCGACGTCCTCGACGGCCCCAACGTCGACGCCGTCATGGAGCAGCCCTACCGGATCCCCGCCAGGTCGCGCAGCGCCGATGTGGTGCTGTCGGGCCAGGCGTTCGAGCACATCCCCTTCTTCTGGGTGTCGATGATGGAGATCGCCCGGGTGCTCAGGCCCGGCGGCTACGCCTTCATCACCGCCCCCTCGCGCGGCCACGCCCACGACGCGCAGGACTGCTGGCGCTACTACCCCGACGGCTTCCGCGCGATGGCCGCCCACTCCCGCCTCGAACTCTGCGAGGCGTACACGGACTTCCCGCCCGCCAAGGGCATCTGGCACGACTACGCCTCCATCGACACCAAGGCCGCCTACTGGGGCGACTCCGTGGGCGTCTTCCGGCGTCCGCTGCCCCACCGCCGGCCGGTGACCCGGCTGAAGAACAGCCTGGCGGACCTCGCCGTGCGGGAGACGGCCGTGTGGTGGGCCAACCGGGCCGGCGGAGTGGACCGCGTGCCGCTGCCGCGCCCGCTGGACGGACGGGAGCGGTGCGGGCGTCCGGACAGCCGTACGGTCCCATCAACCACAGGTTGACGAAAGATGACATGAGCCGCAAAACGCGCGTACTGTCCGGCCCCATGGCTTGGCGCAACGCCGTCAACGGCGTCCTTCAGCAACTCACCGGATACCAGCTCAGGCGCGCGACCCTGCCCGCTCCCCGCTCCGCCCCCACGGGGCCCCCGGCCGCGGTGCCGACGCCGCCGCCCGCACCGCCCGCCCGGAAGGCGGCGGCCAAGAAGCCGCCGCAGTTCCCCGCGGACTACGACGACGAGGCGAAGGACGTCATCCGCGCGGTCAAGCCGTACACGATGACCTCCCCGGAGCGGCTCAACGCCTTCGTCCTCGCGACGCGGCACATCGTCAAGCACGGCATCCCGGGCGACATCGTCGAGTGCGGGGTGTGGCGCGGCGGTTCCATGCAGGCCTGCGCCAGGACGCTGCTGTCGCTCGGTGAGACGGAGCGCGACCTCTATCTCTTCGACACGTACGAGGGCATGACGCCGCCCACCGCGGAGGACCTGCGGCGGGACGGCAGGCCGGCCCAGGAGCTGCTGGACGCGCAGGGCAAGGACCGGCCCATCTGGGCCGTGGCCTCCCTGGAGGACGTACAGGCCGGGTTCGAGCAGGTCCCGTACCCGAAGGACCGCATCCACTACGTGCAGGGCAAGGTCGAGGACACCGTCCCGGAGCAGGCGCCGGAGCAGATCTCCATCCTCCGCCTGGACACCGACTGGTACGCGTCGACGAAGCACGAGCTCACCCACCTGTACGGGCGTCTGGTGAGCGGCGGGGTGCTCCTGATCGACGACTACGGTTACTGGCAGGGATCACGCCAGGCAGTGGACGAATTCCTGGAGGAGACCGGGGAACAGCTTCTGCTGCTGCGCATGGACGAGGGCCGCATCGCCGTCAAGCCCTAGGTGTATTGCCCCGTGACGAGCCCCGTGCCTCCCCGGCACGGGGCTCGTTCCATACAGAGGAAGTCCGTTCGTCCGTCCGGAAGGATCGTGCGCAGCGTATGGCACCCCGTCTCACCGTCGTCGTCCCGCTCTTCAACGTCGAGGAGTACCTCGGAGCCTGCCTGGACTCGCTCGCCGGGCAGACCATGGCCGACCTGGAAGTCGTCATGGTCGACGACGGTTCGACGGACGGCAGCGCCGACGTGGCACTGCGGTTCGCCCGGCAGGACTCCCGCTTCCGGCTGATCCGGCAGAGGAACGCCGGGCTGGGGGCCGCGCGCAACGCGGGCGCCGGACAGGCCCACCCGGACGCGGACTTCCTGACGTTCGTCGACAGCGACGACGTCGTGCCGCCGGGCGCCTTCGCCCGGATGCTCGGTGAACTGGACGCCTCGGGCTCGGACTTCGCGACGGGCAACGTACTCAGGCTCCGGGCGAACGGGGTGCTCGAACAGTCCCCCATGTTCCGCAGGCCGATGGAGAAGGCCCGCCGGGCCACCCATGTCACCCGGGACTGGATCCTGCTCGGCGACCGCATCGCGTGCAACAAGGTGTTCCGCAGGTCCTTCTGGGACCAGCACGCCTTCGCCTTCCCGACCGGGGTCCTGTACGAGGACATCGCCGTGGTCCTGCCGGCCCACTTCCTGGCCCGGAGCGTCGACGTCGTGGAGGAGCCCGTCTACCACTGGCGGGACCGCGACGGCTCGATCACCACCCGGCGCGCGGTGGCCCGGGGCATTCGCGACCGGGTGACGGCGGTCTCCACGGTCAGCCGGTTCCTCGCCGAGCGGGGCATGACGGACGCGAAGCGGCGCTACGACGAGCACGCGCTCTCCGGCGATCTGTGGCTCTTCATCGAGGCGCTCCCGGACGGCGACGAGAGCTTCCACGAGGCGTTCCTCACCCACGCCAACGCCTTCGCCTCGACGGTCGAACCCGCGGTCCTCGACGCGCTGCCCCTGCACCTGCGGGTCAAGTGGCAGCTCATCCGGGAGCGCAGGACGGCGGAGCTGCTCGCGCTCCTGGCCCACGAGTCCACCGACCGCGACACCTTCCACGTCCGGGGCCGGCTGCGGCCCAGGGCCCAGTACCCGGGAGTCGACGCTCCCCTCCCGCACAAGGCCACCGCACTGTCCGCCGGGGACCTCCCCGTGCACGCGCATCTCACCGAGGTTGTGTGGAGGGACGGGCTGCTGCATCTCAAGGGGTACGCGTACGTCCGCAACGCCCCGGGGAGGTCGGCCGGGGCCGGCTGGCTGAGGTCGGGCCGCCGGCTGATCCCCCTGCGGCTGCGCAGGACGGCGACGGACGAGGCGACGGCCGGGTCGGGCCGCTCGCTGCACTGCTACGAGCGGTCCGGCTTCGAGACCGTCGTCGACCCGCGCCGGCTCGTCACCCGGGGCGCGGCACGGGGCACCCGCACGCTCTGGAAGCTGGAATCCGTCGTCGTCGGCGCGGGACGCCCGCGACGCGGCCCGATGCGGCTGCTCGGCAATCCGGCCGCGCCCGCCGTGCGTTACGTCGACGAGCGCACCCGGGTCGTCCCGCTGCTCTCCGGGAACAAGCTGGAACTGCGCGCCGAGCGGGTGGACGCCGTGCTCGCCGGACACGGACCGACGGAGGCCGGGGACGGGATCCGGATCGCGGTGCGGCTGCTGGGCCAGGACGCGCCGACGGCTCTGCGGATCCAGGAGTGGCGTACGAAGGAGACCCGCGAGTTCCCGCTGGTGCCCGGCGAGGACACCGACGGGCGCACCTTCATTGCCGAGGTGCCGCTGGTGGCGTTCGGGGGCTCCGACGGCGACTGGGGTGTCCAGCTGGCCGGCGGCGCGCGACGGCTCACCGTCGCGGCCCGTCCGGAGACCGACGCCGGCCGGTATCCGCTGCCCCGCGGCCGTGAGGTCTACGCCGCCGCCAATCCCTCCGGGGACCTGGTGCTCACCGACCGGGACGTGCGGCCCGTGGTCACACGTGTGTCATGGGCGGACGACGCCGGCCTGGTCCTGGAGGGGGCCTTCCCGGCGGTGCGGCACGACCCGGTCGAGCTCGTCCTGCGCCACAGCGGCTACCAGGAGGAGCACACCTTCGCCCTGGAGCGGACGGGTGCTGATTTCCGTACGGTGCTGACCCCCGGGGCGGTCGACGGGGCGGGCGGCAGCCTGCCGCTCGCCGAGGGCCGGTGGTACCCGTTCCTGCGGGAGCGCGGAGAGACCGACCCGGAGCTCTACCTGCCGCTGCGCGTGGTGCACCAGCTGCACGCGGAACTGCCGCTCGGGCGCGAGTCGGGAGGACGTCTCTTCACCCTGGAGCGGCGCTTCCACGACCGGATCTCCCTGCGGTCGGGCAGCGCCCTGCCACCGGCGGACCGGGGGGCGTACGGGCAGCGCCGGCTGCGCGAGCGGTACGTTGACGCGCGCGGCCGGGAGCTCCGGGACGCCGTGCTGTACTCCAGCTTCGACGGACGCCAGTACTCGGACTCGCCCCGCGCCGTCCACGAGGAGCTGGTCCGGCGCGGCACCGGCGTCGAGCACCTCTGGGTGGTGCGGGACCAGCAGGCCGTGGTGCCCGCCGGGGCCCGCGCCGTCGCCCTGCACAGCGCCGAGTGGCACGACGCGCTCGCCCGCAGCCGGTGGATCGTCACCAACACCCAGCTGCCCGAGTGGTTCGAACGGGCGGACGGGCAGTTCGTCGTCCAGACCTGGCACGGCACCCCCCTCAAGCGCATCGGCCGTGACCTGGCGGGCACCGCTTTCGCGGACACCGCGTACATGGAGTCCATGCCCCGCCGGGCCGCCCAGTGGAGCGTCCTCGTCTCGCCGAACCGCTTCTCCACGCCTGTCCTGCGCCGCGCGTTCGGGCACACCGGCGAGGTGCTGGAGTGCGGCTACCCGCGCAACGACCTGCTGTACGCCCCTGATCGCGCGAAGGTCGCCGCCGCGGTCCGGCAGTCGCTCGCCGTCCCCGAGGGCAAGCGCGTCGTCCTGTACGCCCCCACCTGGCGCGAGGACCGGACGAAGCAGAGCGGGCTGTACGGGCTCGATCTCCAACTGGACCTGGAACAGGCGCGGAAGGCGCTCGGGGACGACCACGTCCTGCTGGTGCGCCGCCACTACCTGGTCGGCGGGAGCATCCCGGAGGACGACTTCGTGCGCGACGTGTCACGCCATCCCGATGTCGCCGAGCTGATGCTGATCAGCGATGTGCTGGTCACGGACTACTCGTCCCTGATGTTCGACTTCGCGCAGACGGGACGCCCCATGCTCTTCCACACCTACGACCTGGAGCACTACCGCGACACCCTGCGCGGCTTCTGCTTCGACTTCGAGAACCGGGCCCCCGGCCCGCTGATCACCGACTCGGCCTCCGTCGTCGAGGCGCTGCGCGACCCGGAGGCCGCGACGGCGGGCCACCGGGAGGCGTACGCCGGCTTCCGCGAGGCGTTCTGCGATCTGGACGACGGGACGGCGTCCGCCCAGGTAGTGGACCGGATGCTGAAGGGGGCGCAGGCATGAGTACGCCCGACTTCAGCTGTGTGATCACCGCCGCGGAGGGCGGGGAGGCAGCACTGACGGCGTCCGTGGAGTCCGTGCTCGACCAGAGCCTGCGCGCCGTCGAGGCCCTCGTCGTCCTGCCCGCCGGAGCCCCCGCCGCCCTGCGGAGCGCGGCCGGTTCACTCGCCGGGCGCTCCCCGGACCGCGTCCGCGTGCTCGACCCCGGTACGGACTCCGTCGCCTCCCTGCGCAACGCCGGCCTGGACGCGGCGCGCGGCACGTACGTCCTCGTCCTGGACGTCGGCGAGCGCCTCCAGCGGCATGCGTGCCGCAACCTCTGGGAGGCCGGGGCGCGGACCCGCGCCGACCTGGTCGCCGGGCGCTGGGCCCGGCTCACCGGGGAGGGGACGAAGGAACGGGAGCCCTCCTGGCAGCATCCGCTGTTCCTCCGCTCCCGTACGGTCGTCCGGTTCTCCGACGCCCCCGAACTGGCCGTGCGCGACGCCCTGGTGACCGGGTTCTGCGTGCGGCGCGCGGCACTGGAGCGGCACGCGCTGCGCTACGACGAGGACCTCACCCACAGCGGGGTCCTGTTCGGCCCCCTGGTGGCGTCCGTGGTCGGCCGGATTGCCCTCGTACGCCGCCGGATCGTCTCCGGGCGGGCCGTGCCCGACGCGGGCCGGGACCTCGCCGGGCTCGTCGAGGCGCACCGGCGCGTCTGTCACGTGCTGGTGGCCCAGGGGCTCGCGGAACTGCGTGAGCAGCGGGACGGCGCCTTCCTCCTGGACCACCTCGTGCCGCTGGTGCGCGGCTTCCCCGAACTGCCCGCCGCGGCACGCGAACGCGTCGCGGCGACGGCGGCCCGGGTGCTGCCCGGCTGTGTTCCCGAGCCGGTCCTGCTCACCCTCCCGCCCGTCGAGCGCGTCGGTGTCCGGCTGTTGGAGCGGGGCGACGCGGAGGGGGTGCTCACCGCGGCGTACGCGCTGCGCAGGAGGGGGGTCGTGGCCGCGCCCCTCATCACGGCGGACGACGGGCGGGTGTACTGGCCGGGCGGCCCCGATCCCGTGCTGGACGTCACCGAACTGGGCCATCAGTACCGGGCGTTCGGCGAGCTGAAGCTGATGAACAGGCTCACCCGCTACGAGGTGGACGGCCGCCGGGTCCTGCTCGAAGGCCGGCTCGTGCTGCCCGCACACACCGGGCCCGCCCCGGAGGGCCCCCTCACGGCCCAGCTGGAGTTCCGCGTACGCGACGGCTCCCGCGCCTTCCGCGCCCCGGTCGGTGAACTGCGGCCGGACGCCACCGGGATCAGCTGGTCCGTCCGGGCCGACCTCACGCGGCTGGTGCGCCCCTTCGGGCCCCGCGACACGGTGTGGGACGCGCGGATGGTCGTGGAGGACGGCCGGACCCGTTCGGTGAGCGATCTCTTCGCCGCCCACGACCTCGTCGGCCCGTCGGACCGTTCCCCCGCCTCACCCCGGCTGGGCAGAACGACCGGGGACACCTGGCAGCCGTACATCACGCTCCGGGACCACTTGGCGCTGCGGCTCGAAGCCCGCCACCGGCCCGCCCGTACGGCCCGCCGGCTGGTCCACTACGCCACCCACTTCCGTCCCGCCCGCCGGGCCAGGCTTCTGCTGCGGGCTCTGCGTAAGCGCCGGGACCGGCTGCACGCCAGGGGCCTCAAGGTCTCCGTCTACCGCTCGTGGCTGCTCCGGCTGCCCGTGCGCAAGGGCTACGTGGTCTTCGAGAGCCACATGGGCACCTGCTACGGCGACAGCCCCCGGGCCGTCCACGAGGAGGTGCGCGCCCGGGGGCTCCCGCTGCGCTGCGTCTGGTCGTACGCCGATTCCCCGGCCGGTTTCCCCGCGGACGCCCGGCTGGTCCGCCGCTGGTCCTGGCGCTATCTGTGGGCCCTGGCACGGGCGGAGTACTGGGTCGACAACCAGGGGTTCCCCCAGAACCTCGACAAGCCCTCCGGCACGGCGTATCTCCAGACCTGGCACGGATCGGCGTACAAGCGCATGGGGTTCGACGAGACCCGGGTGCGCATGCAGAACGCCCCGCAGCGCGAGCGGCTCCAGCGGGCCGTGCACCGGTTCGACCACTTCCTCGTACGGTCCGAGCACGACGAACGCACGCTGGCCCGTGCCTACCGGCTGCCGGAGAGGACGCTGCTGCGCACCGGCTACCCGCGCAACGACGCGCTGCTCGCCGCGCGGGCCCGGGACGAGGCCCAGGGGAGGCTGCCGCGCCCGGCGCTCGCGGCCGAGCTCGGGCTGCCCGACCACCGCAAGGTCGTGCTGTACGCGCCGACGTTCCGGGGCGGGCCGGGCAAGCGCAAGCGGCAGCGGCTGCTCCTGGACGCGGCGCGCTTCGCGGAGCGCTTCGGCGACACGTACACGCTGCTGGTGCGGGCGCACTACCTGGAGGCGGCGAGCCTGCCCGCCTGCCCGCCCGGGACGGTCGTGGACGTCTCGCGCCACCACGACGTCAGCGAACTCCTCGCGCTCGCGGACGTCCTGGTCACGGACTACTCGTCGATCATGTTCGACTACGCCCTCCTGGACCGCCCGATCGTCCTCTTCGCCCCCGATCTCGACGCCTACGCCGCCGAGCGGGGCAGCTACTTCGACCTGCGGGAGAAGGCGCCGGGCCCGGTGACGGCGACCGAGGAGGAGCTGTTCGCCGTGCTGGCCCGGCTGAAGACCGCGGACACCGGCTTCCAGGAACGGCGCGCCGCCTTCGCCGAGGAGTTCGGAGCGTACGACCGGGGGGACGCGGCCCGGGCTGTCGTCGACACCGTGTTCGCCCGGCATCTCGTCCCGTCCCGTACCGCTCGCACCGGGGAGCCCCGTCGATGAACCGCAGCCGTGACGTCTTCATCGTCTCCAACAGCACCGACGAACTCGGCGGTGTGACCGGCTGGATGCACCGGACCGCCCAGCTGTTCCAGGAAGCCGGCCACCGGGTGCACACCATCGGCATCCACGCCGCCGAGCGGAAGATGGCCCTGCCGGAGCCGCCGGGTTACCCGGTGACCGCCCTGTATCCGGCGCATCCGCCGACGCCCTGGGCGCCGAAGGGTGTCCGGGACCGCTTCCGCTTCGCCGCTCGGCGCGCGGAGGCGGGCCGCGCGGCGCGGAAGCGGCTGGCGGTCGACCAGCTCTCGGAGATCTTCCGGGCGGCCCGGCCGGGAGGGGTGGTGATCGTCAGCCAGGTCTGGGCGATGGAGTGGGTCGGCGAGGCGGACACCGGCGGCATGCGGGTCATCGGGATGAGCCACGAGTCCTACGACTACTCCCGGGCGAGCCATCGCTACCGCTGGATCAAGAACCACTATCCGCCGCTCGACCGTTGGCTCGTCCTCACGGAGGAGGACGCCGACAAGTGGGCGGGCGACGGGATGAACAACGTGGGCTTCATGCCCAACGCCCTGGCAGCCCTGCCCGAACTGCCCTCCCCGCGCCGGGAGAAGTCGGTCGCCAGCATCGGGCGGCTCACCGACCAGAAGGGCATCGACATGCTCCTGGACACCTGGGCGCTGGTCGCTCCGCAGCGGCCGGACTGGCGGCTGGACGTGTACGGGGCCGGAGAGGACGAGGCGGACCTGAGGGCGCAGTGCACCGGACTGGGGCTCGATTCCTCGGTCGGGTGGCGGGGGCGCACCGACGACGTCCCCGGGGCGCTCGCCGCCTCCTCCGTCTTCGTCCAGTCCTCACGCGGCGAGGGCTTCCCCCTGGCGCTCCTGGAGGCCATGGCGAGCGGGGTGCCGTGCGCGGCGTTCGACTGCGCGCCGGGTGTACGGGAGATCGTGCGGGACGGCGAGGACGGGCTGCTCGCGCCCGCGGGTGACATCGGCGCGCTCGCCGACCGGCTGCTGCGGCTCACCGGCAACCCCCGGATGCGGGACGCGATGGGGGACCGGGCGCGGACCAACGTCCAGCGGTTCTCCGAGGCGGAGATCATGGGCCGCTGGGAAGAGCTGTTCGCGTTCCTGGAGCGCTGAACGCCCCGGGATCGCCCGCCCCGGGGTGTCCGGCACCCCGGGGCGGGGCCTCACCCGTTGCTGTACTCCCGGACGGTCACCTGCCGGGGGACCCCCGTGGTCCCGCAGCTCGGCTGGGGGGCGGGCAGCGGCAGGCCCGAGGTGTCGTCCAGGAAGACCCGGCGCACCACCCGCTCCGCCGCGTGCCCGTCGTCGTACGGGCAGAACCTGGCCCGGAACGCCGCACGGCGCTGTGCGGAGCGGGGCCCGCGCCAGTGGTCCGTGGCGAAGATCTCGTGCAGCTCCTCCTGGTCACGGGCGACCGCGCCGGGCGGGAAGGCCGCCGGATCGAAGTACGTGCCCCGGGCCGCCTCGTACGCCTGTGCGTCCTCCAGGTGCAGGACGACCGGCCGGTCCAGGTTGACGTAGTCGAACATCAGCGACGAGTAGTCCGTGATCAGCCCGTCGGAGGCGAGACAGAGCTCCTCGACGGACGGATGGGCGCTGACGTCGATGATCCGCGGGTGCCGGATGTGACCCGCGGTGGCCCGGGCGGTCGCGTCGAGGTAGTGGGAGCGGGCCAGGATCACGAAGTGCGGCCCCAGGACCCGGACCAGCTGCTCCAGGTCCAGGGAGTGCCGCTGGGCACGCCGGTAGTCCCTGTGGGTCGGCGCGTACAGAAGGGCGGTGCTGCCCTCGGGGACCCCCAGGCGCTCGCGCAGCAGCGCGGCCTCCTCGGGGCTCGTGCGGCGGAAGACGTCGTTGCGCGGGCTGCCGTACTCCAGCGTCGTGTAGCCCGACGGGTAGGTGCGCTCCCAGACGAGGGTGGAGTGCTGGTTGGCCGAGAGCGAGTAGTCCCATTTGTCGACGTTGCGCAGCAGCTGGTCGAAGTCCATGGAGCCGGCCGCCGCCGGGCGGTGGACGAGGTCGGTCCCCATGGTCTTCAGCGGGGTCCCGTGGTGGGTCTGCAACAGCACCTGGCCGCGTCTCTTCACGAGCCTGCGGTCGAAGTTGACGTTGTTCACGAGGTACTTGGAGCGTGCCAGCGCCGTCCAGTAGGCGGCCGTCCCCGGGTGCAGCACGCGGGTCGCCTCCGGCACCGAGTGGGCGTCCTCCGGGCGGCAGATCCAGGACGTGCGCAGCCCGGGCACGAGGGCCCTGGCCGTGGCCTCCAGCGCGGCGGGGCTGCAGGTGTAGCCGCGGTGCCAGTAGGCGGCGAACACGGCGTCCGCGCTCCGGACGGGCAGCCGCAGCTGGACGCGGTAGTGCAGCTGGAGCGCCGCCGCGCGCACCGCCCGGCGGGCCGCCGAGGCCGCGCGCCCGAGCCTGCCGTGCAGCCGCTGTGCGGCCCACAGGGCGCGGTACGTGCGGTGGGCGCCCAGCCGGAACAGCGCGTGCCGCACCCGGGTGCGGCGGGACACGGGGGCGCCGGGGGTGCGATAGCGGCGGCAGTGGGCGCGGGCGCGGCGGAAGAACTGGGCCCGGCTGCCGCGCGGCAGCCTGCCCCGGGAGGTGAAGAGGGTCGAGAAGTGGTCGAGCATCCGGCGGAACATCACCGGTCGCCAGCCGGCGAGTTCGGGGCGGGCGTCGATGAAGGCGAAGACCCGGTCGTACTGGTCGAAGACGTCGAAGTGCCGGTGGCTGGTGGTGGAGAGGATGTTGCCCCGGCGCCGCTGGCGGTACAGCACGCAGACGCTGTCCAGCACGGCGATCGACCCGGCGGCCATCAGCACCGGGTAGGTCCAGGGGGTGTCCTCGTAGTAGCCGGGCGGGAAGGTGAAGCCCTCGGCCTCGATGAACTCGCGGCGGTACGCCTTGTTCCAGACGACCATCAGGACCTTGAGCAGCTCGGGCCGCTCCGTGAGCCGGAAGGAGGCGGGCCCGGTCTCGGCGAGGTGGTGGGCGAAGGTGTTGCGTACGCTCTCGCCCGACCAGTACGTACGGGCGTAGTCGTAGACCAGGACGTCGGGGCCGCCGGTGGCTTCCAGGCGGTCGGCGATGGCCTGGAGCGCCTCGGGGGAGAAGGTGTCGTCGCCGTCGAGGAAGAGCAGGTAGTCCCCGGTCGCTCTGGCGACCCCGGCGTTGCGGGCCGGGCCGAGGCCGGAGTTGTGCGGCAGGTGGACGGCGCTGACCCGGGGGTCGCGTACGGCGTACTCGTCGGCGATCGGGCCGCAGGCGTCCGGCGAACAGTCGTCGACCACGATGATCTCGTAGTCCTTGAAGGACTGGTTCAGCACGGAGTCGAGACACGCGTGCAGGTACGCCTGGACCCGGTACGCGGGCACGATGACACTGAACCGGGGCACAACACATCCAGGGGTCGCTCGCGGGAGGGCAGGTGGCCCGCAAACGGCCGATGGGGTGACTTGGTTACGTGGAATATGGCATTCGGGGGAAGTACGAGGTAGGGCGGCCCGATCACGAGTGAACGGGCCGCCCTGGTGTTGACGAACGTATGTGCTGGAGTGCCGCTTCGCGGCCGCGCGCTACTTGACGGCGCCCGCCATCACCCCGGAGACGAACTGCCGCTGGAAGGCGAAGAACACCGCCAGCGGAATCACCATGGACACGAAGGCGCCGGGCGCCAGTACGTCGATGTTGTTGCCGAACTGCCGGACCTGCTGCTGCAGGGCGACGGTGATCGGCGGGGACTCCGAGTCCGCGAAGATCAGCGCGACCAGCATGTCGTTCCACACCCAGAGGAACTGGAAGATCCCGAGCGAGGCGATCGCGGGGCCGCCGAGCGGCATCACGACCCGGGTGAACAGCCGGATCTCGCCCGCGCCGTCCAGCCGCGCGGCCTCCAGCAGTTCGCGCGGGATCTCGGCGAAGAAGTTCCGCAGCAGGAAGATGGCGAAGGGCAGGCCGAACGCCGTGTGGAACATGACCACGCCGAAGGTCGTCTCGAAGATCCCGATGGTGCCGAAGAGCTCGGAGACCGGGATCAGGGCGACCTGCACGGGGACCACCAGCAGCCCCACGACCACCAGGAACCACCAGTCGCGGCCGGGGAACTCCATCCAGGCGAAGGCGTATCCGGCGAGCGATCCGATGACGACCACCAGGAAGGTGGACGGGACGGTGATCATGACCGTGCTGAAGAGCGAATCGGTGATGGTCGAGTTGTCCAGCAGACGCTGGTAGTTGTCGAAGGTGAGTTCGGAGGGTGCGGTGAAGACCTTCCACCAGCCGCTCGCCGCGATGTCCTCGGGCCCGCGCAGCGAGGAGAGCAGCAGCCCGATGGTCGGCATCAGCCAGAACAGGCCCACCAGGACGAGGAAGACCCGCATGGCGCCACCGCCCACCCGCGCGGCGATCCGCGCGCCGAGGGACTGCTTGGCCTCTGTGTTCCCGGTCGTCGTCACCGGCGCCCCTCCTTCCGCATGCGGCGGATGTTGCTGTGTCTTCCCGGGGGGCGACCCCCGGACCCCCGGCAGGAGGCTGGTGTCGTGCAGGCCTGAGCCGTCACCGGCGCCCCTCCTTCCGCATCCTGCGGATGTTGAACAGCATCACCGGGATCACCAGCAGCAGCAGGAGCACGGCGATGGCGCTGCCGACCCCGAGGTCCGCGTCCGTGCCGAACGAGGAGCGGTACAGCTGGAGCGCCAGGACGTTCGCGTCGTCCTGGGACGAGCCCGGCGCGATGATGAAGACCAGGTCGAAGATCTTCAGGACGTTGATCATCAGGGTGACCAGGACCACCGCCAGCACGGGTGCCAGCATCGGCACCGTGATCCGGCGGAACACCTGCCACTCGTTCGCGCCGTCCACCCGCGCCGCTTCGAGGAGTTCGCGTGGCAGGCCGGCCAGGCCGGCGGCGATCAACACCATCGCGAATCCGGCCCACATCCAGACGTAGCTGCCGATGATCCCCGGTGTCACGAGGGACGGTCCGAGCCAGTCGACCCCGTTGTACGGCTCCCGGAAGTTGTCCGCCGGCAGCCGGAGCAGGGACCCGTCGGCCGAGGCGGGCAGGGTGAACACCCCGTCCGCGCCGGCCGTCGCCGAGGCGACGACCTTGCCGTCCTTCACCGCCTCGACGGTGATGCCCTTGAGGCCGAGCTCCTTCGGATCGACGACGTTGGGTTTGCCGCCGCCGCCCTTGGTGAAGTCGAGCCACGCCGTCCCGGTGATGCCCTCACCCGACGCCGCGGCCGCCTTCGCCGGCTTCGCGTCGCCCGGCATCTTCGCGGGCACCACACCGACCAGCGGCAGGTTCACCGGTTCACCGGCCCGCACCGGTTCCTTCGTGACGAAGGAACCGCCGCCCCCGGCCTTCAGCGGATGGACGGGCAGCGGATGCGCCTTCGGGAAGCCCGAGGACTGCGCGAACGTGTCGTGGACCCCCACGGCGACGGCGTTGGCGACCCCGCGCTCCGGCGCCTGCTCGTACACCAGGCGGAAGATGATGCCTGCGGCCAGCATGGAGATCGCCATCGGCATGAAGACGATCAGCTTGAACGCCGTACCCCACCGGATCCGTTCGGTGAGCACCGCGAAGATCAGGCCCAGCACGGTGGCGACCGTCGGCGCGAACACGACCCAGATCGCGTTGTTCTTGACCGCGGTCCGGATGGTGTCGTCCGTGAACAGCGCCTTGTAGTTGTCGAGGCCCGCGAAGCCGGTGCCGGACTGGTCGAGGAACGAGCGGTAGACGGAGTACACGATCGGATAGACGACGAGTGAGCCGAGCAGCACCAGGGCCGGCAGCAGGAACGCCGCCGCGACGGCCCTCCGGGTGCCGGTCACGCTTCCGCGTGGGCGCTTGCCCTTGCCCGTTCCCGTGTCAGGACGCTTGTCGGCGGGGGGCGCGCTGTCCGCGCCCCCCGCTGTCGCTGTGGTCATCCCGTCAGCTCGTGAACGCCTTGGCCGCGTCGGACTCCAGTTTGGCCTGGGTCCCCGCGATGTCCTTCGGGTTTTTCAGGAAGTCCTGGAGCGTCTTCCACTCACCCTTGCCGGGCGTCCCGCCGAACGACTGCGGGGCCTGGTCGGACATGTCGAACCGGACGTCGTCACCGGCGTCGATCAGCGCCTCGGCCATCGTGCGCTGCACGTCGTTCGGGTACGCGGCCGTGTCCAGCGACTTGTTGGGCGAGATGAACCCGCCCGCCTCGGCCCAGATCTTCGCCGAGTCCTTCGAGGCCAGCCAGGTCAGCAGCGCCTGGGCGCCCTTGCTGTCCTTCAGCGCCACGGCCGCGTCCCCGCCCGTCACCACGGGGGAGTCCGCGCCGACCGCCGGGAACGGGAACACCTTGGCGTCCGTACCGATCTTCGCCTCGGTCTGCGCGATGTTGATGGAGACGAAGTCGCCCTCGAAGACCATGGCGCCCTTGGGCTGGTCGCCGCCGGTGAACGTCTGCGTGACGGATGCCGGGAACTCGGTCTGCAGTGCGCCGTCGGCGCCGCCGGCGATCAGGCTCGGCTTGCCGAAGAGCTCGGCGAGCGTGGTCAGGGCGTCCTTGACGGACGGGTCCGTCCACTTGATCTCGTGCTTGGCCAGCTGGTCGTACTTCTCCGGGCCGGCCTGCGAGAGGTAGACGTTCTCGAACCAGTCGGTGAGCGTCCAGCCGTCCGCGCCGCCGACCGACACCGGGGTGACACCGGAGGCGGAGACCGTCTCGGCCGTGGCCAGGAAGTCCTTCCAGGTCTTGGGCTCGCTCGCGCCCGCGTTCTCGAACGCCTTCGTGTTGTACCAGACCAGGGACTTGTTGGCGGCCTTGAAGTAGACGCCGTACTGGGTGCCGTCGACCGCGCCGAGGTCCTGCCAGACCTGCGAGTAGTTCTGGCCCAGCTGGGCCCGCGCCTCGTTGCCGACCGGCTTGGCCCACTTCTTGGCCACGGCCTGCTGGATCGCGCCCACCTGCGGGATCATCGCGACGTCCGGGGGCTGGCCGCCCGCGATCTTCGTACCGAGGAAGTTGACGATCGGGTCCTGTGCCGGGACGAAGGTGACCGTGGCACCCGTCCGCTTCTCGAACTCGTCGAGGACCTTGGTGAAGTTGGCCTGCTCGGGTCCGGTCCAGACCGCGGCGACCGATATCTTCTCGCCGTCCAGCTTCGGCAGATCGACGCTCGACGCGCTGTCCTCGCTCTTCTCCGTGCCCTTGTCCGCCTTGTCCTTGCCGTCGCTGTCGCCGCTGCATCCGGCGAGGGCCAGCGCCCCGATCGCGGTGAACACCAGTGCGGCCCTACGCATTCGAAGGGTTGTGCGCATCCCTGCCCCGTCTCTCCTGCGCGCGCATGAGCGTCGACCGGCACCAACGGTGGGACTCTGCGGTGCCGTTCACGTCTCACATCGTGCGGTTCACGTCGTCCGTGCGCACAGTCCTATGCCCGGCACCCCGGGGCCGCAATACCGCCGCCTGGACCAACTCCGTGATCGTGATGGGCTCGTGACGTCGTAAGGGAACGCGGACCGGGCCCTAGGGGATCAGCGGAGGGAGAGGCTCCGCGTTCACCGAACGGGCCGCCCTCTCCAGGGCGCTGGCCAGCAGGGCCAGGTCGGTGGGGCCGTTGCCCAGCTCGCGGACCGGCCGGCGGGCCGGCGGATCCCCCATCCGCTCCCACTCCAGCGGTACGACGGTGGGGCGCAGGGTCGCCGTGCGCGGGATGCGGCCGGTGACCCGGCCGCCCTGGAACGGCGTCACCCGGCCGTCCGGATGCCCCAGCCTCCCCCGGCCGGGCGAGGCCTCGTCCGGGGACGGGGGGACGACCGGCGGGTCGAGCACGATGCGGAGCCGGGCGCCCCGGGCCAGCTCCGTGTCCTCGGTGCGGTCGGGACGGGCGGAGGCGGCGACCAGATGGACGCCGAGCCGCCCGCCCTCCCTGGCCACGGCCTCCAGGACCCGGACGACGGACCCGGCGGACGGGCGGCCGGGGCTCCCCAGCGCCGGGGCCACCAGGGCGTCGAAGTCGTCGGCCAGGACGACCAGCCGGGGAAGGGGGGAGGGCCCGGGGTCCACCGGACGGGCTGCGGCGGGCCGTAGCCGCAGAGTGCCGCTGGCGGGCGATTCCAGGTCGCCGCGCTGTTCGGCGGAGCCGGCGGCGCGGCGGCCGGTGAGCCCCTGCGACTCCTCGTACCGCGCATGCCATTCGGCGAAGTCCAGCGTGCCGAGCAGCTCCGCCCGGCGCTTCAGCTCGCCGCCCAGCGCCTGGGCGAACTCCCGCATCCGTACGGGGTCGGAGGCCACCAGGTGCGTGAAGACGTGCGGGAGCTCCGTGCAGGGGCGCAGTCCCTCGCCCCGCTCCCCGTACTCGCCGCCCGCCCCGTCGATGAGGAGGATGCCGAGCCGGTCGGGGCGGGCGGCGGAGGCCAGGGAGGCGGCGGCGGCGCGCAGCAGCTCCGTACGCCCGCTGCCCGCGGGGCCCTCGATCAGCAGATGCGGTCCCTCGTCGGCCAGGTCGACGGAGAGCGGGCCCCTGGGCCCGGCGCCCAGGACGATCACGGGCCGGCCCGCGTAACCGGAGGACGTGGCCGCGGGGCCGGTCTCCGCGGAGCCGCTGTCGCGTCGCTGCGCGCCGATCCGGGGGGAGGAACCGCTCCCGGCCGCGGGGCTGTAGGCGGAGCGGCCCGAGCCCGAACTGGTCGGCCCGCTGCTCCGGAACGGGGTGTGCCCGGCGTCGGGGGACTCGCGCTGCGCGCCCACCCGCGGCCCGGTGCTCAGGGTGCGGCCCGAGCTCGACGTGTCCAGGTCCGCGGAGCACGGCGCGGGGGCGCGCACCGTCGCGCCCGGCTGGTCCTCGGCCGTGGAGGCCCAGCGGGCCATCAGGGAGGCCGGGGTGGCCCTGGCGAGGCCCAGCTCGTCCAGCAGGCGCGCGGAGGGCGGCAGGGCCGCGGCTATGGGCCGGCCGGGGAGGGCGGCCGCGCCCTCGTCCCGCAGCGGGGCCAGCGCGCGCCCGAACCGCTCGGCCCAGGCCGCCGACACGGCGTCCACCGCGGCGACCGTGCCGTGACCGGCGGCCTGGCCGCCCGCCGTGCGCAGGAGCCGCAGCGCGGTCGCGACGTCGCCGCTGAGCATGGCCACCGCACCGCACTCGCGGAAGGCGATCGAGGCCCGGCACGCGGTGTCGTAGGTCGCGGCCACCGGGGAGGTCGGGGAGGCGGCCGGGGTCTCGGCCAGGCAGATCAGGTGGATTCCGGCGGCGGCTCCGGCGCCGGCCAGACCGGCAGTGGTCTCGCGCAGGGCCGCGGAGCCGGGGTCGCCGTCCACGATCACCACGGTGTACGGCCCGGTGTGGAGCCGGGCCGCCTCGGCCACGGTGGTCCGGTCGGCGCTCGCCCAGCCGTGTCCCAGCGGCCCCTCCTCCATGCGGCGCACCAGCTCCGCCGCGCGGGCGCCCGCCTGCTCAGGGTCGTACGCGAGGAGGAGGCGGCAGTCCTGGCCGTGCATGGGGCGCAGATGGGGCAGCCAGCCGAGCCAGGACCACTCGCGCCGCCGCTCCTCCAGGCTCCGGGTCCGGTCCGTGCTGATCAGCACGATCTCCAGGTCGAAGGGGGAGTGCAGCGCGGCGAGCTGCGCCACCGTCGAGCGGGCGAGGCCGGAGAGCCGGGCCCGGGGGCCCGCGAGCCCGAGGGAGCCGGCCTCCCGCAGCCCGACGGTGACCGGCACGGCGGGCAGATCGGCCCGCTCCGTCGTCCCGAGTCGTACGACCAGGGCCTCGGGGTGCGCGGTGTCGCGCTCCCACAGACGGGGGCCGGGGCCGAGCGCCGTGAGGAGCACGGTCGCGGGATCCGGCCAGGTCCCGGCGGGGGCGGAGGGGGAGTGCGGGGGTACGGAGGGGGCGTGCGGGGCGGATACGGGCTCCGGGCCGGCCGCCGGTGAGTCACCGGACGGCATGCCGTGCGCCTGCTCGCCCTTGCCGCTGGTGAGCCGCCGGGCCCAGGCGCCTATGCCGCGCCGGGGCGGCTCCCCGGGGGCGAGCGCGGAACCGCGGCCGTGGGTGACCTGCGCGAAGGGCTCGCCCTGGTGGGCGTCGTGGCCGGACGGCCCGTCGTCGTACGCCTCGTGGCCGGTGGGGGCGGAGCCGTACGCGTGGCCGTGTCCGCCGGCCGGGTCCGCGTCGGGCTCCCCGGCCGGTCCCGGGGCGCCGCCCGCGTCCGGGCGGGCCACCCGCAGATGGCCCTCGCCGTCCGGCGTCGTCGTCAGCGTGGGCGTGCGGTCGCCGGGGGTGAGCCTGAGCGTCGACTCACCGAGCCGCAGCAGGGCGCCGGGGACGAGCCGGACCGGGCGGTCGTGGACGTCCGTGCCGTCCAGCGATGTGCCGTTGGTGGAGCCCAGGTCGGCGACGGAGACGCGGCCGTCGTCCGAGACCGTCACCGCGCAGTGCAGCCGTGACACGTCGGGGTCGTCGAGCGGGACGTCCGCGTCGGCGGAGCGGCCGATGCGGATCTGCCCGCCGTGCAGCAGGTGGACCCCGCCGGCGTCCGGCCCCGCGATCACGTGCAGCCGGGCCGGGACGGCGTCGTCGGCCGCCTCGTCCTCGCCGGGCACCTGGAGCGAGAGCACCGTGCCGTCCACCAGGGGCGGCTCGCCGAGGGCGCAGCGCTGCGGGTCGAGCCGCTCGCGCCCGGCGTACAGCACGGGGGCGCCGCCGCCCAGGGAGTTCTCCGGGCCGGACACCGCTGTGGCCAGGGCGGAGGCGACGGCCGCGAGAGCCGTCCCCGCAGGGGCGGTCACGAGCACGTCGCAGGCGCGCGCCGGGGTCTGGCCGCTGCGCGGCGCGAGGACGGTCAGCCGGATCTGCATCGCCGTCAGCGGTCCCTTCTGCGCGGGGTGCCCGGCAGGGGAAATGCCCTGTGATTCCCCCCACCCGGCACGGACGCGTCGTCCGGTACAGGTCGTCACGGAACGTGAGGCTCCCGACCCCACAGTTCTGTGCTGGAGGCATCCTCGCACCTGCCACTGACAACACGCCCGGGGGTGGCCGCTAAGTGATCTTGAATGGCCGAGTGTGGGTGTAAAAGTGCCTGCTTGGTCCTGCCGGGGACGTGCTGCACACTCGTTCGGCAACCAACTCTTCCGTGTGGGCGTCTTCCCGTGAACACGGCGGCAACACGACCGGATGACGACCGACCGGTGCCCCGTACGGCGGCATTAGAGTGGGCCGGAACATCCGGCGGGCCCCGGGGGACCGCGAGCACAACGATCAGCAGGGAGCGCGTGACGTGCGGCCAGTCGGCAGCAAGTACCTGCTCGAGGAGCCGCTCGGACGCGGCGCCACGGGCACCGTCTGGCGAGCCCGCCAGCGGGAGACCGCGGGCGCCGAGGCGGCCGTCGCCGGGCAGCCCGGCGAGACCGTTGCGATCAAGGTGCTCAAGGAGGAGCTCGCCAACGACGCGGATGTCGTGATGCGGTTCCTGCGCGAGCGCTCCGTGCTGCTGCGGCTCACCCACACGAACATCGTGCGCACCAGGGACCTCGTCGTCGAGGGCGATCTCCTCGCCCTGGTGATGGACCTGATCGACGGCCCCGACCTGCACCGGTACCTCCGCGAGAACGGCCCGCTCACCCCGGTCGCCGCCTCGCTGCTCACCGCCCAGATCGCGGACGCGCTGGCCGCGAGCCACGCCGACGGCGTCGTGCACCGCGACCTGAAGCCCGCCAACGTGCTGCTCGACCAGCGCGACGGCGGCATGAAGCCGATGCTCACCGACTTCGGCATCGCGCGCCTCGCGGACTCCCCGGGACTGACCCGGACCCATGAGTTCGTCGGCACGCCCGCCTACGTGGCGCCCGAGTCGGCCGAGGGCCGGCCGCAGACCTCCGCCGTGGACATCTACGGCGCGGGCATCCTGCTGTACGAGCTGGTCACCGGCCGCCCGCCGTTCGCGGGCGGCACCGCGCTGGAGGTCCTGCACCGGCACCTCAGCGAGGAGCCCCAGCGCCCCAGCACCGTCCCCGAGCCGCTGTGGACGGTCATGGAGCGCTGCCTGCGCAAGGACCCGGACCAGCGGCCCAGCGCCGTGAACCTCGCCCGCGCGCTGCGTACGGTCGGCGCCGGCGTCGGCGTGCACGCGAACTCGGCGCAGATCGCGGCCGCCGAGGGCGTGGGCGCCCTGCTCGCGCCCGACCCGGCGCCCGCCGCCGTTCCGGAGACCCCTGGCGCCGCCGACCCGACCCAGGTGCTGCCGAGCAACGCGGGCTCGTACGACCCGTCGGCCGCGACCAGCGTGATGCGGCAGACCCCGGGCGGGGGCGGCCAGGCGGACCCGACCGCGATGATGCCTCCCGTGCCGCCGCGCCCCGACGGCCCGCCCGGACCCGACGAGCCGCACCCGTGGCAGTCCCAGCTCCGGGCCGCCCGGGACCGCAACGAGCAGACGCAGGTCCAGTACCTCGACCCGAGCCAGGACCCGCTGCGCCGCCGCCCGCAGCGTCAGCAGCCGCCGCAGGACAGGCAGCCCCAGCGCCAGCAGCCGCAGCGCGCCCAGCAGTACCCGCAGCAGCAGCAGCAGCAGCCCCAGCGCTACCAGCCGCAACCCCAGCAGCAGCGGCCCGCGCAGCCGCAGCGGCAGCAGTACGCGCCGCCGCAGCAGCCCCCGCCCCAGGCGCCGGCGCCGCGCCAGCCCCGGCAGCGCGGCGCCAACCCGATGCGCATCCCCGGCCTCGGCTGCCTCAAGGGGTGCCTGTTCACGGTGGTGCTGCTGGTCGTCGCCGCCTGGCTCATCTGGGAGCTGACACCGCTGCAGGACTGGGTCGCCCAGGGCAAGAGCTTCTGGGACGCCATAGGGGACGGCATCGGCGAGGTCACCGGCTGGTTCGAGAACCTCGGCGGAAGCGGCTCCGGCGGCTCGACCGGTCAGTAACAGCCCCTGTTCTGTGTCTTTGTCGACTTCTGCGGGCCCAATTCGCCCGCAGAAGTGAAGGTTGGCGCCATCCAGGGCACGCAACACCCCGTTCGCCGCGTAACTTTGTCGACCGGGGGTCAACGCCAGCCGCTGAGGGAGCAGTCTTGGCACGGAATATCGGCAGCCGGTACACCGCCCACCAGATCCTGGGGCGCGGCAGCGCCGGCACGGTGTGGCTCGGCGAGGGGCCCGAGGGCCCGGTCGCCATCAAGCTGCTGCGTGAGGACCTCGCGTCCGACCAGGAGCTCGTGGGCCGCTTCGTGCAGGAGCGCACCGCGCTGCTCGGGCTCGGGCATCCGCACGTCGTCGCCGTCCGCGACCTCGTGGTGGACGGCACCGACCTGGCGCTGGTGATGGATCTGGTGCGGGGCACCGATCTGCGCACCCGTCTGGACCGGGAGCGCCGGCTCGCGCCCGAGGCCGCCGCGGCGATCATCGCGGACGTCGCCGACGGTCTCGCCGCCGCGCACCGCGCGGGAGTGGTGCACCGCGACGTCAAGCCGGAGAACATCCTGCTCGACATGGAGGGCCCGCTCGGCCCCGGCGGTTCGCACCCCGCGCTGCTCACCGACTTCGGTGTCGCCAAGCTGATCGACACCCCGCGCCGCACCAAGGCCACCAAGATCATCGGCACCCCGGACTACCTGGCTCCCGAGATCGTCGAGGGCCTCCCGCCGCGCGCCGCCGTGGACATCTACGCCCTCGCCACCGTGCTCTACGAGCTGCTCGCCGGCTTCACGCCCTTCGGCGGCGGCCACCCCGGGGCCGTCCTGCGCCGCCACGTGACCGAGACGGTCGTCCCGCTCCCCGGCATCCCGGAGGAGCTCTGGCAGCTCCTCGTCCAGTGCCTGGCCAAGGCCCCCGCCTCCCGGCTGCGCGCCTCCGAGCTCGCGACCCGGCTGCGGGAGCTGCTCCCGCTGCTGGCCGGGATACCCCCGCTCGACGTCGACGAGCCGGACAACGAGAGCGAGCCGCAGGCATACGACGAACAGCAGTACACGCCGGCCCCCGAGGAGCCCCGCCGCCGTGGCGCGGTCCCGCTGGTGCCCGGCTCCTCCCCGGACTCCAACCGGGACACCCACACGAGCATGCGCGTCCCCGCCCCCGACGAGCTCTCCGGCGGCCCCCTCGGCACGGCCCGCGCGCCGCGCGCCCCCGGCCGCCCGCGCCCCGGCTCGGCCCGGAACAAGTCGGCGGCCGTACGGAAGCGGCGGATCACCCTGGGTGTCGCGGCTGTCGCCCTGTGTGCGGCGATAGGGGTGGGCGGCTGGTTCGCCACGAGCGGCGACGACCCCGGTGCCGCCCCCGAGGACACGCGGAATTCGGCTCCCTCGGCCCCCTGAGAGCCGCCCGGGAGAAGCCGGGATCCGGGGGAGGGACATGTTCACTCGTCCAGCCGTTACGCTGGACCCGTGGCAGTCGTCGATATTTCCGAAGAGCTGAAGTCCCTCTCCTCGACCATGGGGTCGATCGAGGCCGTCCTGGACCTGGATGCGCTGAGGGCCGACATCGCCGCGCTCGAGGAGCAGGCGGCGGCGCCGTCCCTCTGGGACGACCCGGAGGCGGCGCAGAAGATCACCAGCAAGCTTTCGCACCTCCAGGCCGAGGTCCGCAAGACCGAGGCGCTCCGTGGCCGCATCGACGATCTCGGCATCATGTTCGAGCTCGCCGAGGACGAGGGCGACGCCGATGCCCTCGGCGAGGCGGAGGCCGAGCTGGAGTCCGTCCGGAAGGCACTGGACGAGATGGAGGTCCGCACGCTCCTCTCCGGCGAGTACGACGCGCGCGAGGCCCTGGTCACCATCCGTGCCGAGGCCGGTGGCGTCGACGCCGCCGACTTCGCCGAGAAGCTCCAGCGCATGTACCTCCGCTGGGCGGAGCGGCACAACTACAAGACCGAGGTCTACGAGACGGCCTACGCCGAAGAGGCCGGCATCAAGTCGACCACCTTCGCGGTGGAGGTCCCGTACGCCTACGGCACGCTCTCCGTCGAGCAGGGCACCCACCGGCTCGTCCGGATCTCGCCGTTCGACAACCAGGGCCGCCGCCAGACGTCCTTCGCGGGCGTCGAGGTGCTGCCCGTGGTCGAGCAGACGGACCACGTCGAGATCGACGAGTCCGAGCTCCGCGTCGACGTGTACCGCTCCTCGGGCCCCGGCGGCCAGGGCGTCAACACCACGGACTCCGCGGTGCGCCTGACCCACCTGCCGACCGGCATCGTCGTCTCGTGTCAGAACGAGCGCTCGCAGATCCAGAACAAGGCGTCCGCGATGAACGTCCTCCAGGCGAAGCTCCTCGAACGCCGCCGCCAGGAGGAGCAGGCCAAGATGAACGCCCTCAAGGGTGACGGCGGCAACTCCTGGGGCAACCAGATGCGTTCCTACGTCCTCCACCCGTACCAGATGGTCAAGGACCTGCGTACGGAGTTCGAGATGGGCAACCCGGAAGCGGTCTTCGGCGGCGAGATCGACGGGTTCGTCGAGGCGGGCATCCGCTGGCGCAAGCAGAACGAGAAGTAGCGGCGGCCGTAAGGCTGTTGGGCCCGGGCAGGCTTTCCTGTCCGGGCCCTTCCGTGTTCTCACCCCGCCGGGAGCGCAGGGGAGTTGAGGGGGAGCTGTGGTGAATGAGTCACAGTCGTGATTCCGAATACCCGTCAAGAACCCCCATAGCGGCCCGAATGCCCCCGGAACGGCCTTGACGTAGTCCTTAACTCTGGACAGGGTGCTAGAGCAGCACGCGTATGTCTGGGACAGGTGTGAACGGGGGCGGGCGGGATGACCACGGTACGGCGTGGCCCTGCAGAGAGTGTGACCCCGCAGGGCCGTGGACCGCATAGGGCTGCTCCATCGACAAGATCAGCTACTGGGGGTAGCAACATATGACCAAGAAGACGCGAATCCGCGTCGCGCGGATAGCCGCTGGTGCGGTTATTGCCGCGGGTGCCTCGCTTACCGCAGCGGGCGCAGCGCAGGCCGTGGGCATCGTTGAAATCGGTGTCGACGGCGACGAGAACGCTAATAGCGACGCCCAGGTCAACGCAACGGCCGGCGATGACCTGCTCGGCGGCCTGCTCGGCGGCGTTGACGGCGGTGCTGATGGCGGTGCTGACGGTGGCGCCGATGGGGGTGCTGACGGCGGTGCTGACGGCGGTGCTGACGGCGGCGCCGATGGTGGCGCCGACGGCGGCCTGCTCGGCGGCGTTGACGGCGGTGCTGATGGCGGTGCTGATGGTGGTGCTGACGGTGGCGCCGATGGTGGTGCTGACGGCGGTGCTGACGGCGGTGCTGACGGCGGTGCCGATGGCGGTGCCGATGGTGGCGTTGACGGCGGTGTTGACGGCGGTGCCGATGGCGGTGCTGACGGTGGCGCCGATGGCGGTGCCGATGGTGGCGCCGATGGTGGTGCTGACGGCGGTGCCGATGGCGGTGCCGATGGTGGTGCTGACGGTGGCGTTGACGGCGGTGCTGATGGCGGTGCTGACGGTGGCGCCGATGGCGGTGCCGATGGTGGTGCTGACGGCGGTGCTGATGGTGGCGCCGATGGTGGCGCGACCGGCGGCGACACCGGCGCGCCCACGGCTGAGCCGTCGGACCCGTCCTACCCGGACGCCGGTGACAACACCGACACCGACAGCGTCGGCAACCAGCCGGTCGAGCAGGGCAAGGGCAAGGACGAGCTCGCCGAGACCGGTGCGGCCGAGACCACGTTCCTGCTGATCGGTGCCGCGACGATGATCGCCGGTGGCATCGGCTTCCGCATCCTGCCGCGTCTGGCCGGCGGCGGTCGTACGGCTGCCTAGCAGCTGACGGCTGTACACGCACAGACAGAGGGACCCGGTCCGCTTTCGCGGACCGGGTCCCTCTGCGTGTGGGGGGCGTGTGGGGGGACGGAACGGGCCGTCAGGCCGTGGTGTCGGCCGCCTGCCGGGTCTCGGTGGCGGCGGGCGGCTCCTCGGCCTTCGCGAACGCCGGCGTGGCCTCCGCCGACGCGCTCTCCTTCTTCGCGGAGGAGAAGCTGACGGCGGCGCAGACCACCGCGATCGCACCGACGACGTACCAGTTGAGGCCCGGGATGTCGGTGGAGCGCGAGAGGTCGTAGAGCGCGCCGGCGGCGAGGGTGCCGACCATGTTGCCGAAGCTGCGGAAGAAGTGCATGGCGCCCATCGCCCGCGCGAGGCGGTCCGCCGGCATCCGGTTGGCGACCCAGAGGTCGAAGGACGGCGTGAACAGGATGTCGCCGAAGACCACGACCAGGCAGCCCACGACCACCCACACCGAGGTCTGTCCGGCTCCGAACAGGGCGTACGCCACCGCCATCGCGAGGAACGCGACACCCATGACCTGACCGGGCCGCAGGTGCTTCGACATGTAGCGGAACGCCGGGTACTGAAGCACCAGGAGCGCGAGGCCGGTGATCCAGAAGGGGGTGGACACCGGCAGGTCCGCGGCGAACTCCTCCATGTGCAGCGGCATGCCGACCAGGAAGCTGATCGAGAGGATCCAGAAGACGCTGGAGAGCAGGAAGTAGCTGCCGCCACCGCCGAGTTGCAGCCCCTTGAGGATCGCCACGTTGACCAGCGGGGTGTCCTTGGCCGCCGGGGAGGCCTGCCCGCCCGCGTCGGCGGGGATGAACGAGGCCGCCGCCGCGCAGTAGCCGGCGAACAGGACGAACACCACCAGGAACAGGACCGTCATCGAGGAGCCGAGGAACAGACCGCCGATCACGGCGCCCGCGATGACACCGAGCTGGCAGGACATCTGGAACGAGGAGAAGGCCTTGGGCCGGTCCGCCTCGGGCAGTGTGCCGAGGATGTTCTTCAGCCCCGGGAAGGAGATCCCCGAGCCGAAGCCGACGAAGAAGGCCAGCAGGCTGTAGAACGGCACCCCGTCCGCGAAGCCCATCCCGCCGAGCGCGACGGCCTCCAGGGCGATGCCCGCGATGATGCTCGCGCGGGTTCCGAACCGGGCGGCGACTCCCTCGTAGAAGAAGGTCGCGCTCAGCCGTCCCACGTACGTCAGGAACATCACGAACCCGGCCCAGAAGCCGCTGTACTCCACGCCGAGCGTCGAGATCAGATGCGGGAACCAGATGTAGTTGCCGATGTGGGCGAGCGCGATGCCGGAGTTGACGCCCAGCAGCACCTTGCGGGTCTGCGGGCTCAGGACATGGCGTTCCTGGCTGCTCATGCGGTGACCTTTCCTCGGGTTGGGGTGGCGCGCAGGTCCTGGATGGCCGCCACGACCGCCGCACGGTCCACGGCCACGCCCCGCACGTACGTGGCCCGGGGAAGCTGCGACAGGGGCCGGCCGGCCGCGGCCGGGTCGATCAGGTTGAAGGTGGCCGGGCGGCCCTCCGCGATGAGATTCGTGCCGGGCTCGCGTCCGGACAGTTCGTCGAAGAAGCCACGGGCCGTGGTCGTCGCCGTACGCAGCAGCGCCTCGCGCAGACCGGGCTTGCCCAGGTCGTCGCCGGCCAGCAGGTCCAGCTCGCCCTTGAGGGCGTCGCCGTGGAACGCACCGGTGTTGCCGCAGTCGGTGCCGATCAGCAGCGCGCCGCGTTCCAGTGCCGCCAGGCTGTTGTCCCGCATGTTGACCAGCGCCGCGGTCCGGGTGTCCTGGACCTCGTACCGGATGCCGAAGGGCTCCTCGATCTTCGACACGTAGTCGAGGTTGGCGAGGTCCTGGGTCTCGCGGAACCCGGGCCTCTCGTACTCGCGCAGGAAGTCCTCGCGCTCCATGATCATGGGGCGCAGACCGCTGAGCGTGGACACGAAGCGGGCGCCTTCGAGCGCCTGCCAGTCCGCGGCCGAGAGCATGAGGTCCCGCACCGGGTGGGCGAAGATGCGGAAGCCGAAGGCGTAGGCCTGCATCACCTCGTCGCGGGTGTTGCAGTCGATGACCGTCTTCAGGCCCTGCTCGGCGGCGAGCCGGGGCACGTGCGCCAGGAGGTTGCCCGGGAGCCGGGAGAAGCGCTTGGTGCTCTCCGGCTGTTCGGCGCCCTCGGTGTACATGACCTTCAGGAAGGTCGCGCCGCGTGCCTTGTTGGCCGCGAGCACCGTGGCCAGGTCCTCCTGGACGCTCAGCATGAAGACGGGGGCCGGGAATTCGACCCCGTGGCCGTAGTGACCGTCGAGGTCCTTGGTCGCCGTGGCCGCGTAGCCGCAGTGGGCCACCTCGGGCCAGGGGAGGGGGGACTCCTGCCTGCCCTTCTCCCAGCCCTCCTTGACCAGCGGGAAGCCGAACATGTCCACGACGTGCGTGACCCCGTGGTAGAGGTACTGCATCGCGGAGATGCGCGGGTCGTCGAGCGAGTCGTCGAAGTTGGCCGGGAGCGCCAGGTGGGCGTGGGCCTCGGTGAAGCCGGGCCACAGCTCCGGGGTCTCCGCGTCGTTCACGTCGCGTTCGGCGACGGCCCGGACGGAGGAGAAGTGCCCGTCGTCGACGGTGACGTCGTACAGGGTGGCCGGATCGAGTTCCGGGATCGCGACGCGCATCAGCGGGCCACCTGGACCTTGATGGTGAAGTCGATGTCGTCGAGGGCGGCCCGGACGCGGCCGGTGGCCTCGTCGCGGTCCTTGCCCGTGTAGATGAGGTGGCCGAGCCAGTCGAAGTTGCTCTTGGAGAGCCGGGACACGGTGCGGCCGGGCTTGGCGTACGCCAGCGCCTCCTCGAAGCCCGGGGTTCCCTTGAGCTTGTCGAAGCCGATGGAGACGAGCTCCCCGTCGACGGGCGAGCCGAACCAGTGGCCGCCCGCGATGACCTCACCGGGGATGGGCAGCTCGGGCGTCTCGCCGAGGGCCTGGCGGATGACCTCCAGGTAGGGGTTGACGCCGCTGGAGAGCTCCATCAGCTGCGGCACGATGCCACCGGTGAGCCGGCCGTTCACCTCGCAGAGGACGGGGCCGTCGGCTGCGAGGAAGTACTCGGCGTGGATGAAGCCGAAGTCGACGCCGAGGCCCTTGAGCACCTTCTTGTTCATCGCGAACAGCTCGTCCTGCAGCGGGTGGCCGCTGAAGTAGGTGAGACCCATCTCGATGAAGTACGGGAAGCCGCTCAGGTTGCGGTCGGTGATCCCCAGGTTGACGATCTCGCCGCTCTGCAGCACGCACGCCTCGACCGAGACGAGCTCGCCCTCGATGAACTCCTCGACGACGATCTCCGGGATGCGGGTGACGCCGCGGCCGTAGTCGTCCACCTTCGCCAGCTCGGCCAGGTAGTCGGTGAGCTCCTGGTCGTCGCGGAGGAGGAGCACGTGCAGGCTGGCGGTGCCGTCCGACGGCTTCACCACGCAGGGGAAGCCGATCTCGTGGACCGCGGCCGCCATGTCCTTCGGGTCCGAGACGGCGACGAAGCGCGGCTGGCGTACGTCGGTGTTCTCCAGCGTGAGGCGGGTGCGGTGCTTGTGGCGGGCGTTGAGGGCGCCCTCCACGCTCATCCCGGGCAGGCCGAGCGAGCGGGCCACCGAAGCGGCGTGCACCGTGTGGTACTCGCTGTAGGTCATGACGCCGTGGACGGGCTTCCGCGCGTTGATCTCCTTGGCGAGCCGCTCCAGCTCGTCGATGGAGAAGGCCTCGGTGCTCTTGATCACGTCGCACCTGTCGTGTGCGAAGGCCGCCTCGGCCAGCGGCGAGGCACCGAGGTAGAAGTCGGGGTCGGCGGAGACGAAGGTGACGTCGTGGCCGAGCTCCAGGGCGTTGGCGATGCCGGCGATGCCGTTCGGGTTGCATTCGACCATGAGGATGTGCATGAGAAATCCTTAGTTTCGAAGGGATTCGGGGAGTTCCGGAGAGGCCCTAGTGACCGGGCCCGCGCAGCTCGGCCGCGGCGGAGAGGACGGCGGGCAGATCCAGTCCGAGCCGGGCCATCACCTCGTGGTGGTCGCCGCCCTCGGCCGGCCAGGAGTGGCCCGCGTTCACGCCCACGACCTCGCACCGGGGCATCAGCAGCGCCAGGGCCTCGGCGGCACCGCCCTCGCGCCGGTGCTCCTCGACGACCACGAACCGGCTGTGGCTCCGGGCCAGTTCGGCGGCCGCCCGGGTCAGGTTGTCGTGGTCCAGGTACACGAGGTGGGCGTGGGCGAGCTCAGGGTGCCGCTCCCGTGCTTCCAGGGCGAGGCGGGTGCCCTCCTCGCCCACGGAGACCAGGCAGGGTTCGCCGCTCGAACCGGTGGAGTCCCAGGCGACCGGCGCGAGTTCGCCGTCCTGGCCGGGCAGGGAGGTGTACGCCGCGTTGCGTCCGGTGCGGATGTAGTGCGGCTTCCCCGACCGGGCCGCCGCGCGTACGACCGCCCGCATCTCGGCCTCGCCGTACGGCGCCGCGATGGTCACGCCGGGCACGCTGCGCAGGACCGCCAGGTCCTCCAGGCAGTGGTGCGTCGTGCCGAACCAGGCCCCGGAGACACCGGCGTACGGTGCGACGACGGTGACCCCCGCGTTCAGATAGCCCAGCGTCAGCTTGAGGCTCTCCGCCGCCCTGAGCGCCGCGAACGGCGCGAAGGTGGAGACGAACGGCCGGTAGCCGCCCACCGCCAGCCCGGCGGCCATGTCGACCATGGCGCCCTCGGCGATGCCCAGGTTGAAGAACCGGTCGGGATGGGCCCGTTGGAACGGGTGGTTCTTGCCGCCGAGGTCCGCCTCCAGGCAGACCACCCAGGGGTCCTCCTCGGCGATCCTGGTGAGCTCGTCGCGGTAGGCGTCCCGGCCCGGGAGCGCCGCGCGGGGCTCCGTGATCGTCGCCGTCATCGGATCGCTCGCTTCCACTTGGCGGCGCGCGCCGCGTCGATGGTGACGTAGTGGGAGGCGGCCTTGCCCTCCACGGCGGGCACGCCCTTGCCCTTCACCGTGTCGGCGACGACCGCGAGCGGCCGGGTGGCGTCCGAACGGTCGCCGGACAGCACCTCGGTGAGGGCGGTGAGATCGTGACCGTCCACCTCGGCCGTCTCGAATCCGAAGGCGGCGAAGCGCTCGGCGAGCCGCGGCAGGGGCGAGACGTCCGCGACCATGCCGTCGTTCTGGCCGCCGTTGCGGTCGACGACCAGCACGAAGTTGCCCAGCCGCTGGGCGGCCGCGACCTGGCAGGTCTCCCAGACGAGGCCTTCCTGCAGTTCGCCGTCGCCCGTCACGGCGATGCCGAGACCCGGCTTCCCGCCGAGTCTGCGGGACATCGCCCAGCCGGCCGCGTACGGCACACCGTGTCCGAGGCTCCCGGTCGGGAACCGCACACCGGGGACCTTGGGTCCGGGATGCCCGGTGTACGGGTGGCCGGCCATGCCGTACAGCGGCGCCGGGTTCTCGGGCAGGACGCCGTTCACGTACAGCGCCGCGTACAGCCCCGCGGCGGCGTGGCCCTTGCTGAGGACGACCTCGGTGCCGTCCCCGGACGAGGCCCGGTGCAGCGCCGCGATCAGGATGTCCAGCACGGAGAGGCTGCCGCCGAGGTGGCAGCCGCGCGGACTCGCCGCCATGTCGACGACGAGCCCGCGGGCCTCCAGCGCCCGCTCGGCCAGCAGGATGTGGCCGGCGTCGGGGGCGCCCACGGTGTCCGCCGTGTCGGCGGAGTCCAGGGTGTCGGTCAGTACGGTCATCATCGGCTCCCTTCCGGCAGGGCGAACCAGCGGGCCACCGCGTCGGCCAGGAGCGACCGCGCGGTGCGGTACTCCTCGGCGCCGATGCGCTCCTCGTCGGTGTGGTCGAGCGCGGAGTCGCCGGGGCCGTACGCGACCATCGGCACCCCGCGCCAGGTGGTGGCGAGGGTGTTCATGTCGGAGGTGCCCTTCTTGACCACGAACCTCGGCCGGATGCCGGCCTGGCCGAAGGCGCGGGAGAAGACCTTCACCAGGGAGCTCGTGCGGCCCCCGCTGTGGCCGGGGGTGGCCCGCTCCACCGCGATCTCCAGGGCGTCGTCGCCGTGCGAGAGTGCGGCCGTGCGCAGGGCGTCGAGGTCGGCGCCCGGCGGTACCCGGAAGTTGAGGATGCCGACGGCGCGGTGCCGCTCCCGGCCGGTCTCGCAGCGGACGTCGATGACGGCGCTGAGGGCGTCCGGGGCCTGCTCCAGCACCGAGGTCCTGATGGACTCGACGGCGCGGATCAGTGTGTCGGGGGCGGAGACGGCGTCCATGCCGGCCGAGTGACCGCTGTCGACCCAGGCCGTGACCCGCAGCTTGAACAGGCCGTAGTAGCCGAGCGTCAGCTTGTCGCTGCCACTGGGCTCGCCGATGACGACGGCGTCGGCCGGGTAGTGGTCGCGGGCGTGGAAGGCGCCCTTCGAGGAGGAGATCTCCTCCTCGACCGCGCCCACCACCCGCAGCCTGCCGTCGGCGGGGACCTCGGCGGTGGCCAGCACCTCCAGGAAGGCGGCCAGGCTGCCCTTGGCGTCCACGCTGCCGCGGCCGTGCAGTTCGCCCTCGCGCCACTCGGCGGGCCAGTGGTGCGGAACGGTGTCCAGATGGCCGAGCAGCAGCAGGCCCCGGTCCCCGGCGCCCTTGGTGGCGACCAGGTTCCCGGCGGCGTCGATCTTGGCGTCGATGATGCCCCGCTCGGTGCACCAGTCGACCAGGTAGGCGGCCAGTTCGTGCTCGTCCCCGGAGACCGACGGGACCCCGACCGCACGGCCGAGCAGCGTCAGGTCCGTCTCCGGGGCGGTGCCGCGCCAGAAGCGGGTCCAGCCGGCCGGGTCGGCCAGCGTGTGCGGCCCGGTGATGGCGATGTCGGCGCTGCCGCCCTCCAGTGCCATCTCGGCGGCGCGCACCTTCTGCCGCATCCTGCCGCCCGCGTACCGGGCGGCTTCGCCCTGGTGCGCGTGGGGCAGCGTAGAGGCCGGGTCCGAGGGGTCGGTGAGCAGCCCCGCGGTGCCGGTGACCAGGCGCAGGTGGTCGGCGCCCAGCGCGTTGGACAGGGCGGCGGCGAGCACGTCGGCGTCCACGTTCAGCGGGGCCCCGCCGTCCCGGTCACGTACCGGAGCGGAGAGGCACACCACGTCGTACGCCTCCAGCAGCGCCTTCAGCCGGGCGGTGTCCGCCTCGACCGGTACGCCTGCCCGGTGGTCGCGGACCACCCGGGTGCGGCCCTCGGGGCTCACCGTCTTCAGCGGCCGGTTGGCGCGGCCGGTGACCAGGCCGCCGCGTGCGGCGACCGCGGTGAAGACGTCGAGACCGAGCGCGCGCAGGCCGTCCTCGACGGCGGGCAGGGTGACCCGCTCGTAGGCGTCGACCAGGTGCGTCATCTCGGCGGGCGGGCAGTAGCGCACCGCGTCGCCGTTGGCGAGCCGCAGTTCGGGCATCGGCCGGCCGAGGGCGGCGTAGTGCCGCTCGATGCCGACCGCACCCCCCGCGACCAGCAGCAGACGGGCGCCGCGGCCGACGAGTGCGGCCAGTTCGGTGTGGATGGTGCCGCGGTCGAGGGTGGCGCTGCCGACCTTGACCACGTACAGGGGGCGGGTCACGGCGCCACCGCCGCGCAGCTGAGACCGGTCCACTCGGTGTAGCCGAGGGCCAGGTTCATCGCCTGGACGGCCTGGCCGGCCGCGCCCTTGATGAGATTGTCGATGGCGGAGATGGACACGCACTGGTTCCCCTCGACGGAGACCGCGACCTCGGCGATGTTCGAGCCGACGACGGCCTTGAGCATCGGGAAGTCCTGCGGGGCCTTCGGCGACGGACGCACCCGCACGAACGCCTTGCCCGTGTACGCCTTGGCGTAGGCGCGCTTGACGTCGAGCGGGCTGACGCCGTCCTTGAGCCGGCTGTACGCCGAGATCAGGATGCCCCGCGGCACGTCGAGGCTGTGCGTGGAGAAGCGCAGCTCGGGTGCCGTACCGGTGAAGTGCTTCAACGCCTGGGTGATCTCCGGCAGATGCCGGTGCCCGTGCAGCTTGTGGACCCGGAAGTTCCCGGAGCGCTCCGCCGGCTGCTCGGAGCCGCCGCGGCCGCCGCCGGTGGAGCCGGTCTTCGCGTCGACGACCACGTCCTGTTCGGCGAGGTCCTCGGCGAAGAGGGGGTACAGCGCGTAGACCGTCGCGACGGCCATGCAGCCGGGCAGGTTGATGAACCTGCCCTCCGGCAGGGACTCCGACAGGTCCGGTACGAAGTAGTCGAAGGCGTCGGCCGGCGGATGGGCCACCGATGCCGGGTAGTGCTTCGCCAGCTCCTGCGGGTTGTCGAGCCGGAAGTCCCCGGCCAGGTTGAGCACGTACTTCGCGCGGTCCGCGATCCGCGGGAGCCGCTCGGGCAGGGCGCCGGTGGGCAGGCAGGTGATCGCCACGTCGACCTCGCCCAGCTGGTCCAGCGGACGCAGCTTGATGCCGGCGAGCCGCGGATGGTTGCGCAGCCACGGGTGGACGGCGCCCACCTGCTTGCCCGCACCGCGCTCGGCGGACAGGAACGCGAGTTCCACATGGGGGTGGTTGAGGAGCAGCCGGATGACTTCGCCGCCGGTGTAGCCGCTCGCGCCGATCACGGCGACGCGGATCTTCCCGTCGGAGAACGTGCTCTGGAAGGTCGTCTGCTCAGCCAAGGCGGGCCGCCTTCTCATAGGGACGGCGGTAGTCGCCGGCCTCGACGAGCTTGCGGATGGCGTCCGGGCGCCGGGCGACCTTGGTGAAGGCGTCCGCGTAGCGCAGCGCCCGCTCGTACTCGACCGGTGAGCGCAGCTCGCGGCAGAGGACGAGGGTCGAGTCGAGCATGGCGAGGGTCGCCGGGAAGTCCTCGGGCCTGTGGTCGCGTACCGCACCCGGGTTCAGCGTGAACGGGTAGCCGTTGCCGAAGCCCGCACGGTGTACGAACGGCAGGTGGCAGGGGATCGGGGTGTTCTGCCACTCGCGGGCCGGCACGCCCTCGGCGACGAGCAGTTCGTGCACCGCCTCCTTGACCGCCCACACCGGGAGGTCCTCCAGACCGATGGCCTCGGGCACCAGGGTGATCCGGTACATGTTGTAGGCGTGGACATGGCCCTCGGGGACGTACGGCGCCCGGAAGAATCCGGTGGCGTCGATGGTCTGCGCGATCAGGCGCGCGTTGCGGGCCCGTACCTCGTCGTAGTACGGCAGGCGCTCCAGCTGGCTGTGGCCGAACGCCGCGGCGACCCACGACATCTCGTAGTCGATGCCGTTGCGCACGGTGTAGTCGGAGGCGCGTCGGTGGGCCTCCTCGGTGGCGAAGAAGGCGATACCGCCCTCGCCGCCGAGCGGGAAGTTCTTGTCGGCCATCAGGCTCTGTCCGGCGGCGTCGCCGAACGATCCGGCGATACGGCCGCCGATGCCGGCCGAGTGGGCGTGCGAGGCGTCCTCGACGAGCGCGATGCCGTGCTTGTCGGCGAGGGCGCGCAGCGCGGGCACATCTGCCGGCAGGCCGTGCACGTGTACGGGCATGATGGCGCGGGTCCGGTCCGTGACCGCTGCCGCAGCCGCCGCGGGGTCCATGCAGTACGTCCGCGGGTCGATGTCGACGAACACCGGTATGGCGTGGGCGGCGACGACGGCCTGCGCGGTGGCGATGAAGGTGAACGCCGGGACGATGACCTCGTCGCCCGGCCGCACGCCGGCGCCGACGAGGGCCAGGTGCAGGCTGGAGGTGCCGCTCGCGGTGGGCAGCGCGTACTCCGCGCCCACGTAGGCGCGGTAGGCCTCGGCGAAGTCGGCGACGACCTTCTCGGGCGCTCTCCGCTGGGAGAGCATCAGGTTGAAGACGTCCTCCTTGGTGATGATCGGGAAGAGCGTGCGGCGCAGCTCCTTGGGGATCAGCGCCTCGCCGCCGAGGGCGGCCAGCTCCGAGGTGAGCTCCTCGGCGGAGGGCAGCGGAAGCGGGGCGGAGGGAAAGTCGGTGATCATGACGTGGCTCCGGTGGTGAGGGGACGCACGGCCTGGCTGAGGGCCATGCGGGCGCAGGCCGCTACGAGCGGGCTCAGCCGGTAGTTGAACTGCACGCCGGGGATCAGGTCCGCCTCCGACTCCTCCTGCGTCCACATCGTGCGCAGGTCGTAGGCGCCGAAGATCTTGAGCCGCTCGGCGCGTGCCCAGACGGTGCGGTCGTCGGTCAGTACAGCGGCGGCGGGGCCGAAGCCGAGACCGGTGAGGTCGACGACCAGGGCCGGTGCCCGCAGGGCCCGGGCCTGCTCGTCGAGCAGGTGGGCCCGGCCGGCGTCCAGCGAGATGTGCTCGAAGACGGCGGGACCCGGCTCCTCCGCCACGCCGACGCCGAGCCAGTTCAGGAACGCGGCGTCCTTGGGGGACAGTTCGGGCACGCTGACGGTGTCTCCGTGCCCGATGCCCTGACCGGCGAGCGCCGCGTGCACGGCTGCGCTGCGGCTGTTGACGAGCACGGCGTGCGCGCGCCCGGTCCGCTTGGTCAGCAGGCGTTCCAGGCCGGGCAGTTCGCGGTCGCTCTTCTCGATGCTCATGACCACACCGGAGGTCATCACCCGGGTGAGCACGGTGGCTGTGTCGAACGGTTCCATGAGATCTGTCTTCCTTCGTGTCACGCGGCCGCGGGAAGCGTGGTGTCGCTGCACAGTTCCGCGATGTACGCGGCCAGATGGCCTGCCACGTTCACGCCGTGTACGGCGGACGAACGGGCGAAGTCGGGATTCGCGTTCACTTCGAGGACCAGGAGCTCGCCGGTGGCGAGATCCTCGATGAGATCGATTCCGTAGAAGCCCTCGCCCAGCGCGTCGACGACTTGCGCACAGAGCTTCTCGATCGGACCGGTGATCTCCAGCCGTTCGATCCGGGCGCCCAGGTGCGTGTTGGTGCGCCAGTTGTCCGAGACCCGCTGGATGGCGACCACGGGGGTGCGCCCCACCACCACGACCCGGAGGTCGTGGCCCGGCTTGTCGATGTACTGCTGCACCAGGACGGGGAACAGCTTGCCGCCGGCGTCCGCCGACTCGCGTCCGCCGACCCACGCCTCCAGGCAGTCCGTGTCGGTCACCTTGGTGACCCCGCGCCCCCAGGAACCGCTGACGGGCTTGATGACGGCGGGCAGGCCGAGCTCCGTCACGGTCCTGCGCACCTGGTCGTAGCTGAAGGTGTGGCGGGACACCGGGTGCGGAATGCCGTGCCGGGCGAACAGCAGGGCCTGGAGGCCCTTGTCGTTGCAGGTCTCGATGGTGGCGGCACGGTTGAGGGCCGTCACGCCGGTGAATTCGAGTCGTCGGGCGACCCCGACCGCCTCGCGGTGGGACAGGTTGCGGATCACCGCGAAGGCGGGCGGGGGCGTCACCCCCGACACCACCTCGGCGAGGTCCTCCGCCAGCAGCGGCCGGACGTTCAGTCCCTCTTCGCGCAGTGCGTTGAGGAGGAGCTTCTCGTCCGGCCGCAGCATGGTGACCGAGAGCAGTACCTCGGGGGCGTCGGTCACTCGCCCCAGTCCTCTTCGACCTCGGGGGCCAGGGCGACGCGTACGACGGCGTCATCCTTCTCGACGATCTCGTGCTCCTGCCCGCAGGCGCCGCACTCGGTTATCTCGCCCCGCTCCCAGTCGTCCTGGATGTCGAAGTCCGTGTCGCACACGAGGCACTGCGGTACGGAAATGGTTGCAGGCATTGCGGTCCTCTCGTCTCGTCGGGCACCGGGCCGGTGACCGCAACGAACATCCCGTTCCCGTGGCGAGGCGGCAAAGGGCGGGGAGGAATTCCGTCAACTGCCCCGGAATAAGTCAACTGTGCGCTGCGGGACTGACGGAGAACGGCGGACGTGACGGAAGAACGGAGGACTTGACGGAGAGCGGGAGCGCGGCTGTCGCATGGGCGCGGGCTCCTCTAATCTCGGCTCCCATGATCAGCCCATTGGCAGCCGCGCTGTTGCGGCAACTGGCCGCCGAAGGCGTGGCCGGCTGGCTGGCGGAAGACGCGTCGGCACCCTTCGCACCGGCCCGGCTGCGCAGGTTCGCCGAGGACGGGAACTTCAGCGGTCTTCTCTCCGCCTCCGGGTCCGCCGACGCCGTACGCGAGGCCTGCGACGCGCTCCTGTGGGTGTACGAGGCGGCGGACGGCGACGCCGGACTGGTGTCCGCCGCCGTGGACCGCGAGACGAGCCTCGCGGTGGACAGGCCCAATCTGCTGGTGCGCATCGCGCCCGACGGCCCCGGTCTCCGGGCGGTCACCGCGACGGTCGCCGCCGGGCTCGGTGTCGACGTGTCGCCCGTCCGCTCGCTGGACAGCTGTGTCGACGCCATGGACGCGTACTTCAGCGGACTGGAGCTGGCGCTCGCCGGGGGGCTGAGCCTGCGCCGGCTGGCCGCCGTCATCTCGGTGCCGGTGGGGGAGATCGACGCGGAGGTCGACGCCCGGCTGGCCCGGCTGGCGTCGCCGGAGGCCCTGCGGCATCGGGGCACGGCGGCGCTGGCGGTCGCCAGGCTGGCGTTCCGGACGCGTGAGGAGCGGCTGGGCGACGAGTGGTGGCGGGTGCTCCGCGCCGCCGGTGCGCGGCCGCCCCGGCTGGTGTGGACGGCGCCCCTGCCGCACCGGCTGACCGCACTGGTGGGGTGGCGGACCGCGCAGGCGGTGTCCGTGGAAGTGCTGGAGGAGGCCGTGGCCCACGGGGTGCCGAACGGCGACACGCTGCTGAAGGCGGACGACGCGGGGCGGGCCGCCCTCGCGGCCCTCGACGAGGTGGGCATCGACATGACGGAGGTGTTCCGGGCCCTCGGGGCCCGCGGCGGTGACCCGGTCACCCTCGACCCGCTCTGACCAGGGGCTTGACTTCCGCCCTGGGACGGTTGACCGAACCAGCTCACAGGTTTTAGGTTCACGGAAGGATGTTCGCGGTCCTACGTCCCGGAGACCCTGGGGCGGCCCTGGGGGAGGGAACGACCATTGCCGAGCGAGGACCCTTCAGTACGTGAGGCTCTGTTCAGGCTGTTCGAGTTACTGGCGGCGGAAGCACCCCCGGAGCGCTTCGAGGAAGTGATCCGCACCGCGCTGCCCGACCCCGCGGACACCGAGTCGGCCGCGCTGCTCGACCGGGCGAGGGGCCTCGCCCTGGACATCCACAGTCTCTTCGCCCGCCGGCACCAGCGCGAGGCGGGGCTCGCCGCGCTGGTCGACACCGCGAGGGAACTGACCCTGCCCTACGAGCTCGACGTGCTGCTCAAGGTCATCACCCGCCGCGCCCGGTTGCTGCTCAACCTCGACATGTCGTGGATCAGCTTCCACGATCCGGCCGAGGACTGTTCGTACGTCCGGGCCGCCGACGGGCACGCCTCCGCGATCACCGTGGGCTTCCGCATCCCCGGGACCGGCGGTCTCGGCAACCGGTCCGGGTCGCAGTCCATCCCGTTCTGGTCACCCGACTACCTGGACGACGACGGCTTCCCGCACTCCGGGGCGATCGACGACGTGGTGCGTGCCGAGGGGCTGAGGGCCCTGATGTCCGTGCCGCTGCACGACGGCGACCACGTCTTCGGGGCGCTGTACGTCGCCGACCGGAAGGTGCGCCACTTCGCGCCCGACGAGATCACCCAGATGTCGTCGCTCGGCGACCTGGTCTCCGTGGCGATCAAGAAGGCCCGGCTCCTCGCCCAGGCCAGGGACGAGATATCCGAGCTGGAGCTCGACTCCTCCCGTGCCATGGACTTCTTCTCGGCGGCCCGCCATCTCCGTGAGACCCAGAGCCGCTTGATCGACCTCGTGCTGCGCGGCCGTGACCTGCACGAGCTCACCGCCGCCGCTGCCGGGGCCCTCGACGGCGCCCTGCTGGTGCGTGACGTGGCCGGGCGCGACCTGGCGGCCACCGGTGCGGTCACCGCCCTCGACGAGGACGCGCTGCTGAAGACGGTCCTCGACGCGCACACCGAGCGGGCCCCGATCCGGTCGGCCGAGGGCCTCTGGTGCTGCCCCGCGGCCGCGGGCGACGAGATCCTCGCCACCCTCGTCTTCGAACCGCGGGAGGCGGCCACCGACATCACCGCCCAGCTGCTGAGGATCGTCGCCCAGGCCGTCGCCGTACAGCTGCAGGTGCAGCGCAGCGCGGCAGCCGCCGAAGGGCACATGCGTGACCAGCTCTTCCACGAGCTGCTCAGCTCCTCGCGCTACACACCGGATCAGCTCGCCGAGCGGGCCCGGAGACTCGCCGTGGACCTGACGGAGCCTCATGTGGCCGTGGTGGCACGCCCGGAGGGCGGGGCGCAGGGCAAGGCCGTCGTGTGGGCGTCCTCGTACGCCTACCGGCTCTCCGGCCTGAAGACCACGGACGGCGGATGCATCGTCCTCCTGCTGCCGGGCACCGACCCGGGGGCGGCGGCGCGCGCGGTGTCGAGCGAGCTGTCCTCGGTCCTCGGCCATCCGGTGACGGCGGGCGCGGCCGGGCCGATCACCAGCGCCGTGACGATCGTCCAGACGTACCAGGAGGCGCGGCGCTGCCTGGACGCGCTGACCGCGCTGGGGGGTGACGGGGCCACCGCGTCGCCGCAGGAGCTGGGCTTTCTCGGCATGCTCCTGTCGGAGCAGCCGGACACCGTCGCCTTCATCGCGTTCACCATCGGGCCCGTGCTGGACTACGACACCCAGCAGTGCACCGAGCTGGTGCGCACCCTCGAGGCCTACTTCGCCGCCGGGAGCAGCCCCACCCGCGCGGCCGAGAGCCTGCACGTGCACCCCAACACCGTCTCGCGGCGGCTGGAGCGCATCACCGATCTCCTGGGCACGGGCTGGCAGGAGCCCGTGCGCGCCCTGGAGGTCCAGCTCGCCCTACGGCTGCACCGCGCCCGGCACACGCTCCGCAAGGGCGGTGCGCCGCCTCACGCCGAGGCGCCCGCGACATAGGGGGTGGGCACGCGCCCCGGCCGGACCGTGCGGACCTGCCCGGGAACGGAGGGGACGGAAGGCACCAGCGTGGGCCCCGTGGAGTGCGGATGGTCCCGTGACCAGGTCTGGTGGGGCATCGTGACCGGGGTGTGCGCGGCGACCGGGAAAGGCGCCCGCAGCGTGTTCTCGCCCCAGCCCGTCCCGCCCAGCAGCGCCGCCGCGTGGGCGACGGAGGCCAGGGTGATGTGCCGGTGCCAGCCGCGGAAGGAGCGGCCCTCGAAGTCCCGCAGCCCGACCCGCTCCCCGACCTCGGTGAAGTCCCGCGAGACGCGGCGGGCGAGCCTGCTCATCCGCAGGAGCGCGGGCACGGGGGCCTGCGTCATGTCGGTGAGCAGCAGCTCACCGGCCGGCCGCAGCGGATCGTTCCACACCCCGAGCAGCAGCAGACTGCGCTGCCCCCGCCCCGGCACGACGGTCCGGGCGAACGGCGCCCGCTGCGCGAACGCCACCGGCACGGCGACGACCAGCGCGCCCGAACCGTCCCGGCGCACCGCGTGGCGCAGGCCCTTGACCGCCTCGACGATCTGCTGTGCGGACACCGCGCCGGCGCCGTAGCCGGGGAGTGCCGGATCGGCCACGGCCAGCCGGCTCGACGGCCCGATCCTGGCCAGTACGGGGACGCCGGAGTCGCCGAACTCCCGCATCAGCATGGGGAGGTCGTGCCCGCAGGCGTTCAGCAGCAGCGGCCTGCGCGGCACCGGCCAGCGGTTCATCGTCTCCAGGACCGTCGCGACCGCGCACTCGTCCGGCGACTCCGCGACGGTCTCCGCGGGAATGTCCGCGCGCCGGCGCCTGGAGCTGTCCTGCAGCCAGTACTCCGGCAGATGCAGCCGCCAGTTGACCGGGACGCTCATCTCCTCCGAGGCGAACCACAGGCCGAAGGCCCGCTGTCCGGGCGCCTCCCCGCTCGCCGCCGGACCCGCGGTCACCCCCACCGACTGGTCACCCGCCTTGGGGATGGACATCTGCTGCAGCACCCACGCCTGGGGCGGCACGGTCCGCTGCACATAGCCGGCCAGCGCCTCCCGGACCGGCGCCCAGTCCCAGGTGGAGCTGGAGATGAAGTGCTGGAGGCTCTGCTCGGCAGCCGAACCTCCCACGAGGGACGCGATGTTGCGCATGGTCTTGCGCCCGCCCACGGTCAGCAGCCCGCGCAGGTACTGCTCCCCCTTCGCGCGCTGGTCCCTCCTCCGCAGCGAGGCGGAGAACACCGCGGCGGCGAGTTCGGAGACCACATCGGACGGCTCGGCGCCGTCCGGGAATCCGGCGAACACATCCTTGGTCTGTTCCAGGTCTCCACTCATACGTCAACGGTGGCCCCTGAAGGGGGTGGCGGACGAGGTGCGCCGGGCACCAGATCGCTCCCGGTGATGGTGGGCGGACCACCACCACCCCCGCGCTCCGCGGTCCCGAACCCCCGATGTGCGCCCCGGGAGGGTGTGGCGTGACCACCACTCCCGCCGCCGAGGTGACGGAGCAAGTGACGGAACACCTGACGAAGTCACCCGCATCTGACGGGGCCGGGACGCGGCCCTGTCACACCCCGGCGGGGCTACGCAGAGTGGGTCCACGGCACCCTCGCGGGTGTTCCCTCACCTCCTGGAGCACTGCCATGCCAGAAGCCGGCAGCGGTACCGCTGTACGTCCGGGGCCCGGGGCCCTGCCCGCCTCGGCGAGCGGTGCACCGCTCGCCGAGGCGGTGCTCTCCGTCGCCCGTCGGGACATCGCCTCGTTCCACGCCCTTCCCCTGTCGCACGGGGGTTCCATCAGGAACTCGAAGATCCGTGATGTCTACGAAGCGCTGTTCGGGCAGGCGCAACTCGCCTCGGAGGTGTCGTACAGCGGCACGATGCTCGACTCGTTCTTCCGGCCGCGCGGACCGCTGCGCGCCGCGCAGCAGCTCGCGGCGGCGAGCTTCGGCGCGGACTCCACCGTCTTCCTGTCCGCCGGGACCAGCACCGCCAACCGGGTCGCGCTCGGCGCCCTCGTGCCGCCCGGCGGCCGGGTGCTCGCGGACCGCAGCTGCCACCAGTCCGTGCACTTCGCGCTCGGCGACATGAACGCCACGACGGAGTACGCGCCGATGCGCCGGTGCTGCGCCGACTGCCCGCGGACCTTCGCCGATCTGCGGCAGCTGCTCGACATGTTCGCCCTCGCCGTCGCCGAAGGCGTGCCGTACGACACGGTCGTGCTGTCCGCCGTCTCCTACGACGGTGTCCGCTACGACATGCCGGCGCTGCTGAGCGCCCTGGCCGAACTGCACCCCGCCGTGTCCGTCCTGGTCGACGAGGCCTGGGGAGCCGTCCACCGCTACCATCCGCGGCTCCAGCCGCTGACCGCCCTGGAGGCGGTGAGGCAGCTGCGCGAGTCCGATCCCGGGCTGCCGATGACCGTCGCGGTCACCCACTCCGCGCACAAGTCCATGTCGGCGCTGCGGCAGGGCTCGTACCTGCATCTGATGGGCGACGGCGAGATGCAGGAGCGGATCGCCCAGACGCTGTTCCAGTACCACACCACCTCGCCGAGCTGGCCCGTGCTGGCCAGCCTCGACCTGGCCCGACTGCAGGCGGAGGTGGAGGGCGAGGCGCTCCTGGACCGCTCGCTGAACCTGGCCAGGACCCTGCGCACCGAGATCCGGACGGACCCCCGGCTCTCGGCCTACCGCACGCTCGGACCCGAGGGACATCTGGGCGAACCGGGCCTGCTGGTCCACGACGACCCCACCCGCGTCCTGGTGGACATAGGCGCGCTGGGCATCACCGCGGCGGAGTTCCGCCGCATCCTGTTCGACGAGTACGCCCTGTACGTCGCGCGGGAGAGCGGCGACGCCGTCGTCTTCCACGTCCACATCGGCGTCGACGAGGGGATACTCCTGCGGCTGCTGGACGCCCTGCGGACCGTCCAGCGCACCTACCGGGCCGCTTCGGAGGCCCTGGCGGGGGATGTCGCCGAACACTTCATCATCGCGTACCCGCCGGGCATCCCGATCACCGTGCCCGGCGAGAAGCTCTCGGACCGGACCCGCGGCGAGCTCGACGCGCTGCGCACCAGCGGGGTCGAGATCTACACGCTGCGCCAGGGACGCACAACGGCGGTCGCCCCCCTCGGCGGAACGGCGGACACGGCGGCCACAGCGGATACGGAGTGAACAGATGCTCAAACTCGCGGACATTCGCAGGAACGCCGCCCGGCGCCCGGACGACACAGCGATCGTCGACGGCCCGGACCGCCTGACCTGGCAGCAGTTCGAGGAACGGACGGCCCGTGTGACGGCCGGACTGCACGCGGCCCTGCCTCCCGGGCGCCCGGCCCGGGCGGCGTTCGTCGCCGAGAACAGCTGGCAGCTGGTCGTCGTCATGGCCGCCTGTGCGAGCCTCAACATCCCCTGCGTCGGCCTCGACCACACCGCGTCCCCCGAGGCGACGGCGCGCGCCCTGGAGCAACTGCGGCCCACCGTGCTGATCAGCACCACCAGGTGCCGGCCGCTCCTGGAGAGCGCGGGCGTACCCGACCTCGGCCGTGACGACGTGCTCACCGTCCACCTGGACGGCTCCACCGAGGGCGCCCCGACGTACGCCTCCCTGGCGGCCACCCGCCCACGCGAAGTGAAGCCGGTGGAACAGCCGTTCGCGACGTACTGCTTCACCTCGGGTACGAGCGGTACGCCCAAGATGGTGATCCGGAACTTCTCCTTCGAGGAACGCCGGCTCACCGCGCTGGTCGACCAATTCGCGTTCGGCCCGGACGACGTGCACCTGGTGACGGTCCCGCTCTACCACTCCTCGGGGCCCGGCTGGGCGCGGGTCTTCCTGGCGCTCGGCGGCAGGATCGTCCTGTGCCCGGAGGGGGACGGGGCGGACATGGCCCGGCTGATCCGGACGGAGGGCGTCACCACCACCCTGATGGTTCCGCCGGTTCTCGCCTCCCTGGTCTCGCACCCCGCCTCCGAGGACCTGGCCGCCACGTCCCGGCTGCGGTTCGTGCTCTCCGGCGGGCGGCAGCTCAACCGGTGGCTGATCGGGAGGGCCTGGGAGCGCCTCGGGCCGGTGCTGCACCTGTACTACGGCACCACCGAGACCGGTCTGAACACCCTGATCACCCCGGACGAGCTGCACACCGTCCCCGGCAGGGCCGGTAGGGCCTGGGAGGGCAGCACCCTCGCGGTGGTCGATTCCCAGGGGCATCTGCTCCCGCCGGGCGTGCGGGGCCGTGTCGCCATCGCGAGCTACCAGCTCATGGACGACTACGCCAACGCGCAGCCCGTGTTCCTGGACCTCGACCCGGGCGACGGCGACGGACCGCGGCGCTTCCTGCTCACCGGCGACAGCGGGGTGCTCGACGCACAGGGCCACCTCGAACTCACCGGCCGTACGGACGGTGTCTCCAAGGTGGACGAGACGGCGCCGCTGGATGTGAACGTCTTCGGTCTCGAGTACGACCTGATGGACCTGCCCTGCGTGCGGGACACGGTGGCCCTCCGTGTCGACCTGCCCACGCTCGGTGACGCGCTGGTGGTGCCCTTCGTCCCGGTCTCCGCGGAGCGTGAGCCGGGGGGCCTGCGGGCCGTCCGGGCCGCCTGCGCCGGCCGGGTGCCCTGCCTGCCCGCCCATGTGCTGCCGGTCGCGTCGATCCCGTACAGCCCGACGGGCAAGGTGCGGGCCGCCGAGCTGCTGGAACAGGTGCTACCGCGGGTGCTCGCGGGAGAGGGGTGAGAAGGGTGCGTGGCCGGGTGTGACCGCCCGGTCACACGGCCTGGTGCACGAGCAGTGCCAGGGCGGCCGTAAGGATCACCATCAGGGCGATCAGCATCGCGGGGTTCAGCCCTGCGAACGGGCCGTCCTCCTGCATGCGCTCCCGGCTCGCCCGGCAGACGCTGCACCGGCCCTCGCTCACGGGAGCCGCGCAGTTCGCGCATACCAGTCGGTCATAGGTCATGCGCTTTCCTCCTCCCGCGCGGCGGAGCCGCCTACGCTTTCTCTCCGCACAACGCTCCGGGGAACCCAACCGTTCCCCCTACCACTCTGCCAGGTCGCGGGGGTTTCGGCGCGGCTCACGGGTACAGGTCCGGCACGCCCCGGTTCGTGCGCCGTCGCGTTCCGTCACATAACGCCCATTGCCGGACGCCGACTGCACGCGTGAGTCCGGTTCGCGTATGGTCACGCTCACCTACTCCCGGCCGACCGTGGTGCATCCGTGATCCGATTCGACAACGTCTCCAAGACCTACCCGAAGCAGAGCCGTCCAGCTCTCCGGGACGTCTCACTCGACATCGAGAAGGGCGAGTTCGTCTTCCTGGTGGGCTCCTCCGGCTCCGGCAAGTCCACCTTCATGCGGCTCATCCTCCGCGAGGAGCGCGCCAGTCAGGGCATGGTCCATGTGCTCGGCAAGGACCTCGCGCGGCTGTCCAACTGGAAGGTGCCGCAGATGCGCCGCCAGCTGGGCACGGTCTTCCAGGACTTCCGGCTCCTCCCCAACAAGACCGTCGCCGAGAACGTGGCCTTCGCGCAGGAGGTCATCGGCAAGCCGCGCGGTGAGATCCGCAAGGCAGTGCCGCAGGTTCTCGACCTCGTGGGCCTCGGGGGCAAGGAGGACCGCATGCCCGGTCAGCTCTCCGGTGGTGAGCAGCAACGTGTCGCGATCGCGCGGGCGTTCGTCAACCGCCCCATGCTGCTGATCGCGGACGAGCCGACCGGCAACCTCGACCCGCAGACCTCCGTGGGCATCATGAAGCTGCTGGACCGGATCAACCGGACCGGCACCACCGTGATCATGGCGACCCACGACCAGAACATCGTCGACCAGATGCGCAAGCGCGTCATCGAGCTCGAGCAGGGCCGTCTCGTCCGTGACCAGGCGCGTGGCGTCTACGGCTACCAGCACTGAGCATCGAGTACTGAAAGGACGCCATGCGCGCCCAGTTCGTCCTGTCGGAGATCGGCGTCGGTCTTCGTCGTAACCTCACGATGACCTTCGCGGTCGTGATCTCCGTCGCCCTCTCGCTCGCCCTGTTCGGCGGTGCGCTGTTGATGCGCGAGCAGGTCAGCTCGATGAAGACCTACTGGTACGACAAGGTCAACGTCTCGATCTTCCTCTGCAACAAGAACGACGCCAAGGACGTGCCCAAGTGCGCCAAGGGCGCCGTCACGGCCGAGCAGAAGAAGGAGATCAAGGCCGACCTGGAGAAGATGGAGGCCGTCGAGAAGCCGGTCCTCTTCGAGACGGTCGACCAGGCGTACAAGCACTACCAGGAGCAGTTCGGCGACTCGCCGATGGCCGGCAACATCACGCCGGACCAGATGCAGGAGTCGTTCCGCGTCAAGCTGAAGGACCCGCAGAAGTACAAGGTCGTCGCGACGGCCTTCGCGGGCCGTGACGGGGTGCAGTCCGTCCAGGACCAGCGGAGCATCCTGGACAACCTCTTCGGGCTGATGAACGGCATGAACGTGGCCGCGATCTTCCTGATGGGGCTGATGCTGGTCATTGCGCTGATGCTCATCGTGAACACCGTCCGCGTCTCGGCGTTCAGCCGGAGACGTGAGACGGGCATCATGCGGCTGGTGGGGGCCTCGGGCTTCTACATCCAGATGCCGTTCATCATGGAGGCCGCCTTCGCCGGCCTGATCGGCGGGCTGCTCGCCTGCGTGATCCTGATAGCGGCGCGGTACTTCCTGATCGACGGCGGACTGGCGCTCCAGGAGAAGCTGAACCTGATCGACTTCATCGGCTGGGAAGCGGTTCTCACGAAGCTTCCGCTGGTCCTCGCGATCGGGTTGCTGATGCCCGCGGTTGCCGCCCTCTTCGCGTTGCGCAAGTACCTCAAGGTGTGACGAGCGCCCCGTCCCGCATGCGGCCAACGGACCGTGTGCGGCCGGGGCGTTGTCCTACACTCGGCCACATGCCGGGCCTTACGTACCATTTGAAACCCCGCGGTCTCCGCCGCGGGGCGGCCCTGACGCTGGTTTTCGCGAGCGTGCTGGCCACTGCCGCGGCCACCGGGTCCCTGCCCCGTGAGGACGGTGCGGGCACGGACATAGAGGCCCGTGCGGTGTCGTCCACCGTCGGTCCCGTGGACCGCGAGGAGATCGCGGACGCGGTCGCCGAAGCGGAGGCCGACGGCAAGTCCGGTGCGGACGCCGCCGAGGAGGTCGTCAGCCGCAGCGGTGACCGCTGGGGCGCGGTCTACGACGAGCGGGAGTACGAGGAGTTCGAGCAGGCCCTCGACGGCTCGTACACCGGGGTGGGGATCTCCGCCCGCCGCTCGGCCCGTGGCGACGTCACCGTGACCGGGGTCCGGTCCGGTGGACCGGCGGACCGGGCAGGGGTCCGCAAGGGCGACCTGCTGCGCACCGTGGACGGCCGTCCGGTCGAGAAGCGCCCCGTCGCCGAAGTGGTCGCGCAGCTGCGCGGGGACCGCACGAAGGCGGCGGAAGGCTCCTCCGTGGTCCTCGGGCTGAGCCGGGGCGGGCACTCCTGGACCACGACCCTGCGCAGGGCCAGGCTCAGCACGGATCCGGTGAGCGTCCGGCGCCTGGGCCCGGACCCCTCCGCCGCTGTCCTGATCAAGGTCGCCGCGTTCACCAAGGGCACCGGCACCGCGGTCCGCGACGCCGTGGACGAGGCGCCCGGGGACGCCGGGATCCTCCTGGACCTCCGGGCCAACGCGGGCGGCCTGGTCAGCGAGGCCGTGACCGCCTCCTCGGCCTTCCTGGACGGCGGGCTCGTCGCCACGTACGACGTGCACGGTGAGCAGCACGCCCTGTACGCCGAGCCCGGCGGGGACACCGGCCGGCCCGTGGTCGTCCTGGTGGACGGCGGCACGATGAGCGCCGCCGAGCTGCTGACCGGGGCGCTGCAGGACCGGGGGAGGGCGGTGACCGTGGGGTCACGCACCTTCGGCAAGGGCTCCGTGCAGCTGCCGAGCAAGCTCCCGGGCGGTTCGGTGGCCGAGCTGACCGTCGGGCAGTACCGGACCCCGGCGGGCCGCACCGTCGAGGGGAGCGGCATCTCGCCGGACGTCGGGGCGGGTCCGGAGGCCCAGCAGCGGGGCGAAACAGTATTGAGTGGCCTCGGGGGTGGGTCGTAGTGCGAAAATGACCGCACTATGGCCAAGGAAAAAGACACCGGGCGCAAGATGATTGCGCAGAACAAGAAGGCGCGGCACGACTACCACGTCCTCGACACCTACGAGTGCGGTCTCGTGCTCATGGGCACGGAGGTCAAGTCGCTGCGGATGGGCAGGGCGTCGCTGGTCGACGGCTTCGTCCAGATCGACGACGGGGAGGCGTGGCTGCACAACATCCACGTCCCCGAGTACGTGCAGGGCACCTGGACCAACCACGCGGCCAAGCGCAAGCGCAAGCTGCTCCTGCACAGGGCCGAGATCGACAAGCTGGCGTCCAAGTCGCAGGAGACGGGCCACACGATCGTGCCGCTCGCGCTGTACTTCAAGGACAGCCGCGTCAAGGTCGAGATCGCGCTCGCGAAGGGCAAGAAGGAGTACGACAAGCGCCAGACGCTGCGCGAGAAGCAGGACACGCGGGAGACGAACCGCGCGATCTCAGCGGCCCGCAGGCGTCAGCGCAGCGCGTAGCCGGACCGGCGCGGCGCGTGGCCGGGGCCCCGCCCCCCGGAGCCGCCGGAATACAGTGGCATCCGCGTGCGTTGGTCACGTACGATGGGCCGTGCACCCCACAGAGGGTGTGCGTAGTTGAAAAAACAACATGGGGATGATCGGTTTCGACAGCGGATGTCGAAGCAGGGGAAGCGAGTCGAGGAAGCGGCAATGATCTCGTAAACCATATGTCGCAAACAATAATCGCCAATTCCAAGCGCGATTCCTCCGCCTTCGCCCTCGCTGCCTAATTAGCAGCTAGCGAAGACTCTGCGGAGTGTCAGCCCGGGGTTGATCCCGACCCGGATCCTGGCATCAACTAGGGATCTAAACTTCTAAGCCCGGTCACGGGGCTTGGAAGGAAATCAAACAGTGACTGGGCCTGTCGGAGGCTTGTTCGCGTGACCTCCGGGGCCGAGAAAAGCGTAGCGAACTGCACTCGGAGAAGCCCTGGTTCCGCACCGTTGGACGCGGGTTCGATTCCCGCCATCTCCACAATTCCCATGTGAACGAGGACCCCGCTGCCCCTGGCAGCGGGGTCCTCGTTTTCTCGGAGTCCTCGTTTTTTACGTGGTCCCCTTCAGGCCTTGCGTGTTCCCGCGGACGCCACGGCCAGGGCGAGGGCCGCCGCGCACACCGGTGCCGCGTAACCGCTCACCGTCCCGGCGTGCTCCACCGTCCAGCCGCCCGCCGCGGACCCCGCCGCTATGCCGCCCAGCAGCGCGGTGACGGCGAGCGTCATGCCCTCGTTGAGCTGCGCCTGCGGGGTGAGCCGCTGGATCAGCGTCATGCCGGTGACCATGGTGGGCGCCGTCGCCGCCCCTGCGAGCAGCAGGCAGCCCGCCAGGACGAGCAGCGAGTCGGTCGTGGCCGCGGCGATCAGGGGGAGCGACATCAGTACGGTCATCCCGGTCAGGCAGAGCAGCAGCCGCCGTCCGACGGCCGCCGCCGGGCGCAGCGACCCGTACAGCAGCCCGGCGACGCAGGAGCCGCCGGCCTGGAGTGCGAGGATCGCGCCTCCGGCGTGGGCGATCGAGACGACCTCCATCGCCCCGAAGACCGCCCCCGTCGCCAGGAAGACGGCGAGCAGGGCGGGGATGCCCGGGGTGCGCAGCGGAGAGGCCGCCCATGCGCGGGGGGCCACCGGCGGTTCGGTCGCGCGCTGCGCGGCGAAGACCAGGACGCCGGTCATGAGCAGGATCGCGCCGGTGAGCGTGCCGGCCTCGGGGAAGAGTGCCCCGCACAGGGACGCCGCGAGGACCGGGCCGAGCATGAAGCACAGCTCGTCGGCGGCCTGTTCGAAGGAGTTCGCCGTGTGCAGGGCCGCCGGGTCGCCCCGGTGCAGATGGGCCCAACGGGCCCGTGACATGCCGCCGGTGTTCGGGGTGGTGGCCGTGGCGGCGTAGGCGGCGAAGAGCGTCCAGACCGGTGCGCCGTAGTGCACGCAGAGGACCAGGGACAGCGAGCCGAGCACGGCGACCGCGGTGGCGGGCACGGCGATCCTGGCCTGCCCGTAACGGTCGACCAGGCGCGCCGTCCAGGGGGCGACCACGGCGGTCGCGGCCAGTCCGGTCGCGGTGACGGCCCCGGCCAGGGCGTACGAGCCGTGCGCCCCGGCGATCATGATGACGGCGCTGACGCTGAACATGCCCATAGGGAGCCGGGCGAGGAGATTGCCAGCGGTGAACGCGCGCGCTCCGGGGGTGGCGAGGAGTCGCAGGTAGGGATTGGAGGGGGCGAGGGCGGGCGGGGCCGGGGTGGCGGTTTCATGAGGCACGTGTCCACCCTCGGATCGAGCGGCCTGCGGCGTCCAACACCTGATGAGGGCCCATTGACGCACTTCTGTTGTAAATTGGCCCCGTGGCCGCCACCGACATCGATCCCCGTCTCCTCCGCGCCTTCGTCACCGTGGCGGAGGAACTGCACTTCACCCGGGCCGCCGCCCGGCTCTACGTCGCCCAGCAGGCGCTGAGCCGGGACATCCGCCGGCTGGAGCGGGAGCTGGGCCGGGAGCTCTTCGTCCGCACCACCCGGCAGGTGTCGCTCACCACCGACGGGGAACGCCTCGTCCCGTACGCCCGCCGGGTGCTCGACGCGCACGCCGCGCTCTCCGCCGCCTTCACGGACCCGGCGGACCGGCCGTTGCTCGTCGACCTCAACACCGACGGGATGACGGCGGCCCGCGTGCTGGCCCGCGCGCGGGAGCTCGCGCCGGAGTGCGAGCTGATGGCGCGCTTCGAGAGCGGGCTGACCTGGGCGGCCGGCGAGGTGCTCGCCGGGCGGCTCGACGTCTCCTTCGGGCGGGCCGCCGGGCTCGAACCCGCGGTGCTCGCCCAGCTCTCCGTACAGCCGGTGCGGTACGAGCCGATGGCTGTCCTCCTGCCGCACGGTCATCCTCTGGCCGGGCGCGATGAGGTCGCCATGAGTGACCTGACCGGTGAAACCGTCTACGCCGGGGCGGGCAATGCGCGCACGCTGGAGTGGACGGATCTCGCGGCAGCGCTCTTCGCGGAGTGGGGCGTCGTCCTGGCCCCACCAGCCCCGCTCGCCGTCGGGGTGGCCGAATTTCAGCGTGTGATGGCGAAGACCGGGAACCCCGTGCTCGCCGTCGCGGGCTTCCCGCCGCTGCCGGGGACGGTGCTGCGCCCGCTCGTGCGGCCGGTGCCGCTGTCGCCGCTGCTGATGGTGTGGCGCAAGGGGCTCGACCACCCCGGCCTCTCCGCGTTGCGTGCGGCGGCGGCCGAACTCGCCGCGACAGAAGGATGGATGGTACGGCCACCGACATCGTGGCTACCGGAAGCGGATGTGTCACTTATGAGTCACTGTTCATGAACAACAGGCGATACGGCCGTCTTCCGGTCGCCGGGGTGCGCTACATTCGGGGTTTCGGGTGCTCGGTGGCAGGTGGCGCGCGGACGGGGTGGGGGCCCGGTCCGATGGCACGATTCCAGTCATTTCCCGCGCACCTGTTTCATTGAGTGGGGGAAGTGCGATCACCTGTGGAAAATTGGCGCGAAGGTACCCGGACCGGGCACACGCATGAGCCGAACGACGTCACCGTCCAACTGGACGGGCTCGGGCGTCAGCTCGCCGAACTGCCGGTCGAACCCGGCCGTCCGGAGCCGTCCGACGGTCCGGTCTTCGTCGACGAGAGCGGTCGCCGGAGCAAGACGTACAGGCGGGTGGGCTGGGTGCTCGCCACGATCTGCGCGGTGTACGCGGTGACCCTCGTGGTCGCCGTGCTCGGAGGGAATTCCAGCGCTCCCTGGCTGCCGCTCTCCGGGCAGGAGGGGAAGCACGCGGAAGAGATCGAGGTGCGGCCCGCTCCGAGTGACGCCGCCGTGTCCGAGAGCCCCGGAGCGACGCCCAGCGCCTCCGCCCCGGCCTCCGGCACCGTGACGGCCCCTGCGTCGGAGGGCGCCTCCGCGTCCGGGTCCGCCGGGCCCGGCGCGAGCGCCTCGGCCTCCTCGTCCAGCAAGCCTCCCCGCACCGGGACCTCTTCGGCCCCCGTCGCCCCGGGCGGCGCGGTCTCCGATCCGCCGACCGGTGACCCGTCGGCGCCGGCCACCACCGAGCCGTCCGTCGACGACAGCCCGCCGGCTTCGCCGGGCCCCTCGGAATCGCCGGTGCAACCACAAGAAGGCGTTCAGTAGATGACAACCCCCGTTTCGCGGGGCAGGCACAACCGGAAGAAGAAGCGGACCGCCAGGCGCAGACTTCCCATGCGCTATCTGCTTCCGTCCCTCCTTCTTGTGGCCCTGCTCGCCATGCTCATGCTGCGCGGATACGTGCACAGCGAGATCCTCGCCGACCACCGTGTCCAGCCACCCGCTCCCACCACCCAGGTACCTGACAAGGTGCTCGAGGGCGGTCCGGTCATCGACGCCCGCGTCGCGGGCGAGGAAGCCGAGACGCTCCGGATACCCGACCACAAGATCGTCCTGACCTTCGACGACGGCCCCGACCCGGTCTGGACCCCGCGTGTCCTGGACGAGCTCAAGAAGCACCACGCGCACGGCGTCTTCTTCGTCACCGGCACCATGGCCTCGCGCTATCCGGACCTCGTCGAGCGGATGGTCGACGAGGGACACGAGGTCGGGCTGCACACCTTCAACCACCCCGACCTCTCCTTCCAGTCCACCAGCCGCATCGACTGGGAGCTCTCGCAGAACCAGCTGGTACTGGCGGGCGCGGCCGGCATCCGCACGTCGCTGTTCCGGCCCCCGTACTCCTCGTTCTCCGACGCCATGGACAACAAGTCCTGGCCGGTCACGCAGTACATCGGCAGCCGCGGCTACCTCACCGTCGTGAACAACACCGACAGCGAGGACTGGAAGCGCCCCGGCGTCCACGCGATCATCGAGCGCGCCACACCCCGGCACGGCAAGGGCGCGATCATCCTGATGCACGACTCCGGAGGCGACCGGTCCCAGACCGTGGCCGCCCTGGGGAAGTTCCTGCCGAAGATGCAGGAGCGGGGCTACGACTTCACCAACCTGACGTCGGCGCTCGGCGCCCCCAGCGCGCACACCCCGGTCACGGGGTTCGCGCTCTGGAAGGGCAAGGCGTTCGTGGGGGCGGTGGAGATCTCCGAACACATCACCGGCGTCCTGGTGGTGGGCCTCGCCGTCATCGGCGTGCTGGTGATGGTCCGCTTCGGCCTGATGCTGCTGCTGTCCTTCCTGCACGCCAGGAAGGTGCGCCGCAGGAACTTCAGCTGGGGCGAGGAGTTCACCCGGCCCGTCTCGGTCCTCGTCCCCGCGTACAACGAGCGTGAGTGCATCGAGGCGACCGTCCGTTCGCTGGTGGCGAGCGACTACCCGATCGAGGTCGTCGTCATCGACGACGGCTCGACGGACGGCACGGCCGACCTCGTCGAGGCGATGTGGATCCCGAACGTCCGGGTCGTGCGCCAGCGCAACGCCGGCAAGCCCGCGGCCCTCAACAACGGCATCGCGCACGCCCGTTACGACATCGTCGTGATGATGGACGGCGACACGGTCTTCGAACCCTCCACCGTGCGCGAGCTCGTGCAGCCGTTCGCCGATCCCAGGGTCGGAGCAGTCGCCGGCAACGCCAAGGTCGGCAACCGCGACTCGCTGATCGGCGCCTGGCAGCACATCGAGTACGTGATGGGCTTCAACCTCGACCGCCGGATGTACGACCTCCTGGGCTGCATGCCCACCATCCCCGGTGCGGTCGGCGCCTTCCGCAGGGAGGGGCTGGAGCGGATCGGCGGCATGAGCGAGGACACCCTCGCCGAGGACACCGACGTCACCATGGCCCTGCACCGCGACGGCTGGCGCGTCGTCTACGCGGAGAACGCCCGCGCCTGGACCGAGGCTCCCGAGTCCGTGCAGCAGCTGTGGTCGCAGCGTTACCGGTGGTCCTACGGCACGATGCAGGCCATCTGGAAGCACCGCCGCGCGGTCATCGAGAAGGGGCCCTCGGGCCGCTTCGGACGGGTGGGCCTCCCGTTCGTCTCCCTGTTCATGGTCGTCGCCCCGTTGCTGGCGCCCCTCATCGACGTCTTCCTGCTGTACGGACTGGTCTTCGGCCCGACGGGGAAGACGGTCGCGGCCTGGTTCGGCGTCCTGCTGGTGCAGGCCGTCTGCGCCGCGTACGCCTTCCGGCTCGACCGGGAGCGCATGACGCATCTGATCTCCCTGCCGCTCCAGCAGATCCTCTACCGGCAGCTGATGTACGTCGTGCTGCTCCAGTCCTGGATCACCGCTCTCACCGGTGGCCGGCTGCGCTGGCAGAAGCTGCGCCGCACGGGCGTGGTGGAGGCACCGGGCGGCACCCAGAACCGCCGTAAGGACACGGACAAGGACCGGAGGCCGGTGGCATGACCTTCCCCGACCAGGGGCACGCACCGGCCGGTGCCGCCCGCACCGCTCCGCTGCCCGTCCCACCCGCCCCCGCGGCGTACCCGGAGCACGTCCCCGCCGCCCGGGGGCCCGTGGGGGAGGTCCCCGCGCCCCGCGCCAAACCCGGGCGTGACCGCTACCTCGATCTGCTCAGGGCCGTGGCCCTCGTCCGCGTCGTGGTCTTCCACCTCTTCGGCTGGGCCTGGCTGACCGTTCTCTTCCCGTCCATGGGCGTGATGTTCGCCCTGGCCGGTTCGCTGATGGCCCGCTCGCTGGCCCGGCCGGCGGGCAGCGTCATCCGCAGCCGGCTGCGGAGGCTGCTCCCTCCGATGTGGGCGTTCTCGCTCGTCGTCGTACCGGTGATGTTCGCGCTGAGCTGGAAGCCCGTCCGGGAGGAGGGGCTGTGGTGGTTCGTCAAGCTCGGCAGCTACCTCTTCCCGCTCGGCTCGCCTCCGTACCCCGAGGAGAGCGGTTCCACCGGCGGGTGGCTGGAGCTGAGCTGGGCCGACCAGGCGGTGGGACCGCTCTGGTACATCCGGGCCTACCTCTGGTTCGTGCTCGCCTCGCCGCTGCTGCTCAAGGCGTTCCGCAGGCTGCCGTGGGCCACGCTGCTCGCCCCGGTCGCCCTCACCGCCGTGATCGGCACGGGCCTCGTGACCGTCCCCGGCACCTTCGGCGAGGGGCTCCTCGACTTCGCCGTGTTCGGATCCTGCTGGATCCTGGGCTTCGCCCACAACGACGGACTGCTGAAGGAGATCCCGCGCTACCTGGCGGTCTCCTCCGCCGCGATCGTCATGGGATTCGGCCTGTGGTGGGCGTCCGGGCACCTCACCGAGGAGGGCTGGAACCTGGACGAGATCCCGCTCGCCCAGGCCACCTGGTCCCTCGGCTTCTGCGCGATCCTCTTGGTCTACGCCCCGTCCTGGCAGAAGCTCCCCGGCAGGCTCGCCGGCTGGGACAGCCTGGTCACGCTGGCCAACAACCGGGCCGTGACGATCTACCTGTGGCACAACCTGCTGCTGATGGCGGCCGCGCACCTCGTGGACGAGCTCTGGAACATCCCGTGGTTCGGTGACACGTTCGATACCTATATAGAACAGTCGTACGAGGTGCTGATCCTGATCGCGATCTGGCCGCTCATCGGCCTCGCCATCCTGGCCTTCGGCTGGGTCGAGGACGTCGCCGCCAAGCGCCGGCCGCGCCTGTGGCCGAACGGGGCGGCCCGGACGGGCGGGTCCCGCAGGGCCTGATCCGGACGACAGGGGTGCGGCGGGCGGCTCACCGCACCCCCGACGGCCGAGTGAGAGCAAGGTTGCGCACCGGTCACGTCAGGGCACCGTGCCGAAACGCGGACTCCCTAGCGTCGGCAGGACAACACCCCGACCCCTGTGGAGGCGCGTGATGGCCGGTCGTTGGATCGAGCAGTGGGAGCCGGAGGACGAGACCTTCTGGCGAGAGACGGGCGAGAAGACCGCCCGGAGGAACCTGTGGTTCTCCGTGCTCTCCGAGCACATCGGGTTCTCGATCTGGTCCCTGTGGTCCGTCATGGTCCTGTTCATGGGCCCGGAGTACGGCATCGACCCGGCCGGGAAGTTCTTCCTGATCTCCACGGCCACCCTGGTCGGCGCCATCGTCCGGGTGCCGTACACCTTCGCGGTCGCGCTGTTCGGCGGGCGCAACTGGACCGTCTTCAGCGCGCTGTCGCTCCTGGTGCCGACCCTCGCCGCCTTCTGGGTGATGGAGCCCGGCACCTCGTACACCACGTTCCTCGTCGTCGCCGCGCTCACCGGCATCGGGGGCGGCAACTTCGCCTCGTCGATGACGAACATCAACGCCTTCTTCCCCCTGCGCAAGAAGGGCTGGGCGCTCGGGCTCAACGCCGGCGGCGGCAACATCGGCGTCCCGGTCGTCCAGCTCATCGGGCTGCTGGTGATCGGCACGGCGGGCGCCGCGTACCCGCGGATCGTGCTCGGGGTGTACGTACCGCTGATCGTCGTCGCCGCGCTCGGCGCCGCGCTGCGCATGGACAACCTCCGGCCCGTCCAGAACGACACCGGGGCGGCGCTCCAGGCCGTACGCGAGCCGCACACCTGGATCATGTCGGTGCTCTACATCGGCACCTTCGGCTCGTTCATCGGCTACAGCTTCGCCTTCGGGCTCGTCCTGCAGACCCAGTTCGGCCGCACTCCGCTGCAGGCCGCCTCCCTCACCTTCATCGGCCCGCTGCTCGGTTCCCTGATCCGGCCCGCGGGCGGCTGGCTCGCCGACCGGTACGGCGGCGCCCGGATCACCCTGTGGAACTTCGCGGCCATGGCCGCGGCCACCGGTGTCGTCGTCTACGCCTCCGGCATCGAGTCGCTGGCGGTGTTCCTCGTCGGCTTCATCGCGCTGTTCGTGCTGACGGGCCTCGGCAACGGCTCCACGTTCAAGATGATCCCGGGCATCTTCCACGCGCAGGGCATCGCCAAGGGCCTCCGGGGCGAGGAGGCCGCGGCGTACGGACGGCGGCTCTCCGGGGCCGCCATGGGACTCATCGGGGCGGTCGGCGCCCTGGGCGGCCTCGCGATCAACCTCGCGTTCCGTCAGTCCTTCGCCACCTCGGGCGCCGGAACGGCCGCGTTCTGGTGCTTCCTCGGCTTCTACGCCGTCTGCTTCACCCTCACGTGGGCGGTATACCTTCGGCGTACCGAAGCAGTCGCCACGAAGCCGCAGCTCAGCTATGCGGAGGTGTGAGGATGACCACAGTGCGACGCAGGACGTAACGGGCGGGAAATACAGGAGAACCGAGACTGTCACGCAGGGTTGACAGTCTCGGTCCTCCGCATCATCGAGCAACAGCGGGACGAGAGCCGGGTATCACGCCATGCACGACGACGACGCACAGCACGGGCCCCTGGCGGGCTTCACGGTCGGGGTGACCGCAGCCCGTCGCGCGGAGGAGCTGGGGACGCTCCTCACGCGCAGGGGCGCCGTGGTCCTGCACGCGCCCGCACTGCGGATCGTGCCGCTCGCGGACGACAGCGAACTCCTGGCCGCCACCAAGGAACTGATCGACCACGCGCCCGACGTCGTGATCGCGACCACCGCCATCGGCTTCAGGGGCTGGGTGGAGGCCGCCGACGGCTGGGGCATCGGTGACCAGCTCCTCGAACTGCTGCGCGGTATCGAGCTGTTGGCCCGTGGTCCCAAGGTCAAGGGCGCCATCCGGGCGGCCGGGCTCACCGAGGCGTGGTCGCCGCAGTCCGAGTCGATGGCCGAGGTGCTGGACCGGCTGCTGGGTGAAGGCGTCTCGGGCCGCCGGGTCGCCCTCCAGCTGCACGGCGAACCGCTGCCCGGCTTCGTCGAGTCGCTCCGCGCGGCGGGGGCCGAAGTCGTCGGCGTACCCGTCTACCGGTGGATGCCCCCGGAGGACATCACGCCGCTCGACCGCATGCTCGACGTCACCGTCGCCCGTGGCCTGGACGCCCTGACCTTCACCAGCGCCCCCGCCGCCGCCTCCTACCTGAACCGGGCGGAGGCGCGCGGCATCCTCCCGGAGGTGCTGGACGCCCTGAGCCATGACGTCGTCACCGCCTGCGTCGGACCGGTCACGGCCCTGCCGCTGCAGGCCAAGGGCATCGACACCGTGCAGCCCGAGCGCTTCCGGCTGGGGCCGCTCGTCCAGGTGCTCTGCGCCCAGCTGCCCGCCCGGGCCCGCGCGCTCCCCGTCGCCGGCCACCACGTCGAGATCCGCGGCCACGCCGTGCTGGTCGACGGAGCCCTGCGCCCGGTGCCCCCGGCCGGCATGGCCCTGCTGCACACGCTGGCCCGCAGGCCCGGCTGGGTGGTCTCCCGCGCCGACCTGCTGCGGGCCCTGCCCGGCAGCGGCAGCGACGAGCACGCGGTGGAGACGGCGATGGCCCGGCTGCGTACGGCGCTGGGGGCTCCCCGGCTGATCCAGACGGTCGTCAAGCGGGGCTACCGGCTGGCGCTGGACCCCTCGGCGGACACCAAGTACGACGCCTCCTGACGGGCCGCTACGGTGCGGGGATGATCAACGACATCCATCCTCTGGCCGACGGGGTCCGGCTGAGGCCCGTGGCCCTCGGCGACGCCGCCTCGTTCGCCGAGACCCTGACCCGCAGTCGTGCGTACATGCGGCGCTGGGACCCCGTGCGCCCCGAGGCCTTCTACACCCCTGAGGGCCAGCTCCAGCGGCTGACCGCGCTGCTGGCGGACCGGGACACGGGGCGCGCCATGCCCTGGGCGCTGGCCGACGACGAGGACCGGGTCGTGGGGGCGATGACGCTCGCCTCCATCGAGCGCGGGCCGTTCCGCAACGCCCGGCTCGGCTACTGGATCGACGTCGACCGGGCGGGCCGTGGCCTTGCCACGGCCGCCGTGACCCGGGTCTGCGAGCTGGCACGGGACGGGCTCGGACTGCACCGGGTCGAGGCCGGGACGGTCCTGGACAACACGGCCTCGCAGCGGGTGCTGGCGAAGTGCGGGTTCGAGCTCTACGGCACGGCGCCGCGCTATCTCCACATCAACGGCTCGTGGCAGGACCACCGGATGTTCCAGCGCATCCTGCACGACGGCCCGCCGCAGCGCTGAGCGGTGCCTCCCGGGAGTGCCGGTGGCCGCCCAGGGGGTAGCGCGGCGGCCGGGCGGGGACGAGCTCGGCCAGCGCGAAGCCGGTCTTCCCTGCGACCCGGCAGGACGCTTCGTTGCCCGCCGCGTGGAACAGGTCCAGGCGCCGGAGCCCGTCCTCCGCGAGCGTGGCGAACGCCCAGTCGGTGAGCGCCCCGAGCGCGCGCGGGGCCACGCCCCGGCCGCGCGCCGACGCCGTCGTCCAGTACCCGGCCTGGGCGCTCTCCGCCCCGGGGCCGGGACGGTTCAGCGCGAGGTTGCCCACGAGGTCCCCCTGACCGGCCGTGTCGGTCACCGCGAAGCTGAACCGGGTGCCCGACGCCCACCCCTCCTCCTGCACGGTCAGCCAGCGCTCCGCCTCCCCGGCGTCGGGGACCTGCGTCCGCAGCCACCGCCGCATCGCCGGGTCGTCGTACGCCGCGAGCAGCGCCGGCATGTCGTCCCGCCGCCAGGGGCGCAGGAGAAGGGTTCCGGCCGTCAGCGTGACCGTGGCGTCGTTCATGTGGACACCGTACGGCCGTGTCCGGAGGGTTCCGGGCCGGGCCGGATGCGGGCACTCTGGGGATGGCTCTCCCCACAGGTGACCCCGAGGCGGTGACAGGCTCATGGCGGCGGGCACGGGCGCGTACGACCGGCGGTTCGACTCGGGGCGTGTCTGCCTGGACCTGGTGGCGACGGGGCCGGCCTCCGGCGCGTGCGAGCGGCTCGACTGCCCGGCGCGCCTCGCCGAGTGGCTGACGGCCTCGGGGCTGGTCCCGCGCGGGACGCCGCTGACGGCGGTCGACGCGACCTGGGTGGCGCGCTTCCGGCAGTTGCGTACGGGAATCGACCGGCTGATGACGGCTCAGCTGACCGGCGGGAGCGCCGACGGCGCCCTGGAGCGTGTCAACGCGCTGGCAGCGGGCGCCCCGCCGGGGCTGCGGGCCGTGCGGGGCCAGGGCGGAGCGCTCGTACGGGCGCCGCTCGCGGACCCGGTGTGCGGGCAGCTGCTCGCCGCGGTCGCCCGGGACGCCGTCGACCTGCTGACGGACCCGGTCGCGCGGGCGGGGCTGCGCCGGTGCGAGGGCGAGGCCTGCCGGCGGCTCTATCTGGACACGTCGCGGGGGCGGCGGCGCCGCTGGTGCTCCAGCGAGGTCTGCGGCAACCGGGAGCGTGTGGCCCGGCACCGGCGCCGGGTGAGGGCGGTGACGTGAGGCCGTGAACGGTCACACATGCTCGCTGCCGAAAGAAAGTTGCCCGGCTTCTGAATGAACCGGCGCCCGCGTCCGTACCGATGGCCACAGAGCTCGACAGGGTCTCGACCGGGAGGTTCGGGTGCGCAAGGATGCGGCCGTGGCCGATGACCGTCCGCACAGGGCTCGACATCGCAGTGCACCGCCCCGCCCTCCCTCCGGCGTCCCCGACGAGGAGTTGATGCGGGCGCTCTACCGCGAACACGCCGGTCCGCTGCTGGCCTACGTCCTCCGTCTCGTCGCGGGTGACCGTCAGCGGGCCGAGGACGTGGTGCAGGAGACGCTCATCCGTGCCTGGAAGAACGCCGGTTCGCTCAACCGGGCCACCGGCTCCGTCCGCCCCTGGCTGGTGACGGTCGCCCGGCGCATCGTCATCGACGGCCACCGCAGCCGGCAGGCCCGGCCCCGCGAGGTCGATCCGTCGCCGCTGGAGGTCATCCCCGCGGAGGACGAGATCGACAAGGCGCTGTGGCTGATGACGCTCTCGGACGCGCTCGACGATTTGACCCCGGCCCATCGGGAAGCATTGGTCGAGACCTACTTCAGGGGCCGTACGGTCAACGAGGCCGCGGAGGTGCTCGGCATCCCCAGCGGGACCGTGCGGTCCCGGGTGTTCTACGCACTGCGTTCCATGAAGCTCGCACTGGAGGAGAGGGGGATCACGGCATGAGCGACCAGGAATGGCAGCCCTTCGGGCCCCGGCCGGCCGGCCCCCGGAGTCCCTCGGGCCACTCCGGCCCTCCGGACGACCCCTTCACGCCCCCCGCGCCGGGCCCCGGGCACGACGCCGCCGGCGCCTACGCGCTGGGCATCCTGGACGACGCCGAGGCGAGCGCCTTCGAGGCCCATCTGGCCGGCTGCGCGGCGTGCGTCGCCCAGCTCGACGAGTTCGCCGGGATGGAGCCCATGCTGGCGATGCTCGCGGAGTCGCCGGCCACCGTCCCGGGCGCCCGCCCGGTGCCGCACGTCCCTGAGCCCCCCGCGCCCCGGGTGCTGGCCGGTCTCGTCGACGAGGTCGCGCGGAAGCGCTCGCAGCGGCGGCGCCGCGCCCGGTATCTGATCGCCGCGGCGGCCGTCCTCGTGATCGGCGGCCCGGTGGTCGCGGTCACCGCCACGGCCGGCGAGGACGCGGGCCGGCAGGCCGCGGCGGCCGACCCGCATCCCACGAGCCCCGCCGAGGACGCCTTCTTCCACCACATGCCGGAGAAGCGGACGGCGACCGATCCGGCCACCCGGGTCGGTGCCACGGTCGGCATGGAGCCCAAGGCATGGGGCACGCACACGGTCCTGGAGCTCAAGAACGTCGAAGGCCCGGAGAAGTGCAGCCTGGTCGCCGTCTCCAGGACCGGCGACGAAGAGGTCGTCACCTCCTGGTCCGTACCGAAATGGGGGTACGGGATCGAGGATTCCTCCCACCCGGACGCCCGACACCCGCTGTATGTGCACGGGGGCACCGCGATGGCGCGCGCGGACATCGACCGTTTCGAGGTCCGCACCTTCGACGGCGAGCGGCTGGTGGAGATCGACGCGTAGACACAATCCGGGCGGCAGGTGCGCTGGAGGCCCCCTTTCGCGTACGGTTGACGGCTGCCCGATGCACGTCAGAAGGGGGCCTCGGTGGCCGCGCAGGATGCCGCTGTCGATTCGTTGCGGGACCGGGAGATCGGTGTCGAACAAGAACATCTGGACCGGGTCTACCGCCGTCTCGAAGAGAAGATCGACGAGGCGGAATTTCTCATGCAGGACGCCAGTAAACGGGGCCAGGTAGGCACCCCCGGGGCGCTCGCCGAAAGGGACGCCCAGGTCTTCCGTGCCGGCGTCCACCTCAACCGGCTGAACAGTGAGTTCGAGGACTTCCTCTTCGGGCGGATCGATCTGCTGCGCGGCAAGGACGGTGAGCGCGGCCCGGACGGCGCCTTCACCTCCGTGGAGGCGGCGGACGACGCCGTGGGGGAGGACAGCACCGCCGAGATCGCGGAGACCCTTCACATCGGCCGTATAGGAGTGCTCGACTCCGACTACGCACCGCTGGTGATCGACTGGCGGGCGCCGGCCGCCGCACCGTTCTACCGTTCGACGCCGAAGGACCCGGGCCGGGTCGTACGCCGCCGGGTCATCCGCTCCAAGGGCCGCAGGGTCCTGGGGGTGGAGGACGACCTGATGCGTCCGGAGCTGACCGCACGGCTGAAGGGCGACGAGCTGCCCGTCATCGGCGACGGCGCCCTGATGGCCGCGCTGGGCCAGGCCCGCAGCCACACGATGCGGGACATCGTCTCGTCGATCCAGGCCGAACAGGACCTGGTGATCCGCGCCCCCGCCGCCTCCGTCACCGAGGTCTCGGGCGGCCCCGGCACCGGCAAGACGGCGGTGGCCCTGCACCGGGCCGCGTACCTCCTCTACCAGGACCGGCGCCGGTACGCGGGCGGCATCCTCGTCGTCTCGCCGACCCCGCTCCTGGTCGCGTACACCGAAGGGGTCCTGCCCTCGCTCGGCGAGGAGGGCCAGGTCGCGATCCGCGCGGTCGGTTCGCTGTCCGACGAGGCCGCGGGCGTGGAGGGCGCGACCACGTACGACGAGCCCGCCGTCGCCCGGATCAAGGGCTCGTCCCGGATGCTCCACGTGGTGCGCAAGGCGGCCCGCGGGGCGCTGGAGCAGCCCGCGCCCCGGCCCGCCCCCCAGGAGGGTCAGCTGGACTTCGGGGAGGCCCCCGCCGAGGCGGGAACCCCCACCCGGCTGCGGGTGGTGGCCTTCGGCGCACGCGTCGAGCTGGAGGCCGACGAGCTCCGGAGGATCCGGCACAACGTCCTGGGCGGCACCGCGCCGGTCAACCTGCTGCGCCCGCGAGCCCGCAAGCTGCTCCTGGACGCCCTGTGGAACAAGTCGTCCGGCCGGGGCCGCTACACCGACCCCGAGCTGGTCGCCGAGCTGCGCTCCTCCTTCGACGAGGACGTGTCCACCGAGACGCCGTTCCTCACCTTCCTGAACGCCTGGTGGCCGGAGCTCACCCCTCGCCAGGTGCTGGCCGCGATGTCCGACGAGCGGCGGCTGAGCAGATGGGCGCGCCGGATCCTCAACCAGGGCGAGGTCCGCCGTCTCGCGCGTTCGCTGAAGCGGCTGGACGCGGACGGCAAGGGCCCGCTCTCCGTCCACGACGTGGCGCTCCTGGACGAGCTGCAGACTCTCCTGGGCACCCCGGCCCGCCCGAAGAGGCAGCGGGAGGCGGACCCGCTGGACCAGCTCACGGGTCTGGAGGAGCTGATGCCGCAGCGCGAGGAGACGCAGCGGGAGCGGGCCGAGCGGCTGGCGGCGGAGCGTACCGAGTACGCCCACGTCATCGTCGACGAGGCGCAGGACCTGACGCCGATGCAGTGGCGGATGGTCGGCCGCCGCGGCCGGCACGCGACCTGGACGATCGTCGGTGACGCGGCGCAGTCCTCCTGGTCGGACCCGGACGAGGCGTCCGCGGCCCGTGACGAGGCGCTCGGCAACCGGCCGCGGCGCCGGTTCACCCTCACCGTGAACTACCGCAACCCGGCGGAGATCGCCGAGCTCGCCGCCAAGGTGCTGGCGCTGGCCATGCCGGGGATGGAGTCCCCGGCGGCGGTCCGCTCGACGGGCGTCGAGCCGCGCTTCGAAGCGGTGCGGGACGGGGACCTCGCCTCGACCGTCCGCGAGGAGGCCCGCAGGCTGCTCGGTGAGGTGGACGGCACCGTGGGCGTGGTCGTCGCGATGAACCGCCGCGCCGAGGCCCGTGCCTGGCTGGCGGAGCTCGGCGAGCGTGTCGTGGCGCTGGGGAGCCTGGAGGCGAAGGGTCTGGAGTACGACGCCACGGTGGTCGTCTCACCCGCGGAGATCGCCGACGAGTCCCCGGCCGGGCTGCGGGTGCTGTACGTGGCACTCACCCGTGCGACGCAGCAGCTCACCGTGATCTCCGGGGAGCGCGACATGCCGGACGAGGACGGGGTTCCGGACCTGCTGAGGGACTGAGGGAGGGGGCCGTCGGCGCCCGCGTGCGGGTGCTTCCCGGAGTCAACCCGTCGCACGGGAATCACTTTTCCGGGGTGTTTGTTAGCCTGGTGTCGGCACCGGCTCGATCCAAGCCCCCGGGCCCAACCTTAGTCGCTACGAGCGACCACTTGCCGCGAGGCGAGCATGGCGGGCCGGTGTCACCTGACGGCAAGAAGACAGACCCGCGTCACCTGTTGGTGGCGCGGGTCTGTTTGTTTTTACGGGTTACGCATCACGACTACTTCTCGTATGGTGGAAGAAAGTTTCCGAAAGGTGGCAGTCATTACCTGCTACCGGTCGGTAGGTGCGACGATCGGAACGCACGTACGGGGCCTGGCCCCGTCCGCGTGCGGCAACGAAGCTCAGGAAAGCGAAGGACTCGGCCATGGCAACGGCGCCCAGCGTCTCGTACTCGATGACGGTCAGGCTGGAGGTGCCCGCGAGCGGCACAGCGGTCTCCCAGCTCACCACGGCCGTGGAGTCCTCCGGAGGTTCGGTCACCGGCCTCGACGTGACCGCCTCCGGCCACGAGAAGCTGCGGATCGACGTCACGATCGCGGCCTCCTCCACCTCGCACGCGGACGAGATCGTCGAAGGTCTGCGCGGCATCGAGGGCGTCATCCTCGGCAAGGTCTCCGACCGTACGTTCCTCATGCACCTCGGCGGCAAGATCGAGATGGCGTCCAAGCACCCCATCCGCAACCGTGACGACCTCTCGATGATCTACACCCCCGGTGTGGCGCGGGTCTGCATGGCGATCGCCGAGAACCCCGAGGACGCCCGTCGCCTCACCATCAAGCGGAATTCCGTCGCGGTGGTCACGGACGGCTCGGCGGTGCTCGGCCTGGGGAACATCGGCCCGATGGCGTCGCTCCCCGTGATGGAGGGCAAGGCGGCCCTCTTCAAGCGCTTCGCCGGCATCGACGCCTGGCCGATCTGCCTGGACACGCAGGACACCGACGCGATCGTCGAGATCGTCAAGGCGATCGCCCCCGGCTTCGCGGGCATCAACCTGGAGGACATCTCCGCACCCCGCTGCTTCGAGATCGAGGCACGGCTGCGCGAGGCCCTGGACATCCCCGTCTTCCACGACGACCAGCACGGCACCGCGATCGTCGTCCTGGCCGCGCTGACCAACGCGCTCCGCGTGGTGGGCAAGGCGATCGGTGACGTACGCGTCGTCATGTCCGGCGCCGGTGCGGCCGGTACGGCCATCCTGAAGCTGCTCATCGCGGCCGGGGTCAAGCACACGGTCGTCGCCGACATCCACGGCGTGGTGCACGCGGGCCGCGAGGACCTGGTGGACGCCACCCCGGACTCGCCGCTGCGCTGGATCGCCGACAACACCAACCCCGAGGGCGTCACCGGCACCCTCAAGCAGGCCGTCGCCGGCTCCGACGTCTTCATCGGCGTCTCCGCCCCCAACGTCCTGGACGGCGCCGACGTCGCCGCCATGGCGGAGGGTGCGATCGTGTTCGCGCTCGCGAACCCGGACCCCGAGGTCGACCCGGCAATCGCTCGCGAGACGGCGGCCGTTGTCGCCACCGGGCGCTCCGACTTCCCGAACCAGATCAACAACGTGCTGGTCTTCCCGGGTGTCTTCCGCGGTCTGCTGGACGCTCAGTCCCGCACCGTCAACACGGAGATGATGCTCGCCGCGGCGCGCGCCCTCGCCGACGTGGTGGCGGAGGACGAGGTGAACGCGAACTACATCATCCCCTCGGTCTTCAACGACAAGGTCGCGGGCGCGGTCGCGGGCGCGGTCCGGGAGGCCGCGAAGGCGGCCGGCGTCGCCGAGGCGGCGTCCGACCCCGCCTGAGGATCCTTCGCCCCGACGGCCCCGCCACACGCCGCCCGCGGGGGTCGGCCACGACTCCCGCGGACGGTGCCGTAGCTCACGTCCGGGCGGCCCGTACGGCGCGTCGCGTGTCGCGGCGTCCCAAACGCCCCTTTAGGGTGGGCGGGCAGCGAGCCCCACAGGCCCGGCATCCGCTGCGGACCGCTCCAACAAGTCGACGGAACGTCATCACAGGCAATCGGTGGTGCTTTTCGTGTGACGACGAGGGGTTCCGGATTGGCGTTAGCGCCGCAGGTGGGGGCAGGATGCGTATTCGGGCGCGAGGGTCTGACAGCAGACCCGGGTCCGGGGACTGTCAGAGGGCCCTGGCAGCATCGGCTTCGATCTCACGCCTCACAGGCAAGAAGAACACGGGAGTACAAACATGAACCGCAGTGAGCTGGTGGCCGCCCTGGCCGACCGTGCCGAGGTGACCCGCAAGGACGCCGACGCCGTTCTGGCCGCCCTCGCCGAGACCGTCGGCGAGATCGTCGCCAAGGGCGACGAGAAGGTCACCATCCCCGGCTTCCTGACCTTCGAGCGCACCCACCGTGCCGCTCGCACCGCTCGTAACCCGCAGACCGGCGACCCGATCAACATCCCGGCCGGCTACAGCGTGAAGGTCTCCGCGGGCTCCAAGCTCAAGGAAGCCGCCAAGGGCAAGTAAGGCCCCAAGGCATCAATGAAGGGCGGCCGTCCTGACCGGGGCGGCCGCCCTTCGGCATGTCCGCGGCCGTGTCCGGGGGTCTTCATCCCGGCGCACACCGCCCGTGCGGGCGCTGTGAGGCGGTCTGCGGCGCCCCGGCACCCTCCGGCGGCCCCGGGGAGGGCAGGCCGCCCCGAGCGGCTCTGTACGGGCGTTCTGCGGCGCCTGGGCCGATGCCCGGGCCGGAAGAGCGGAAAAGCCCGCCGCCCCGGTCCCTCGCGGGGGCCGGGGCGGCGGACTGTGGTGCGCCGGCGCGCAATGCTGTGTGCGGCAGCACTGTGCGTACGCCGGAGCGCGCCGGCGTGGTGCGTCAGACGAGCGAGCCGCCGGGGAGCTCGACCTTCGCGCCGAGCTTCTCGAGCTTGTCCATGAAGTTCTCGTAGCCGCGGTTGATCAGGTCGATCCCGTGCACCCGGGACGTGCCCTGGGCCGCCAGGGCGGCGATCAGGTACGAGAACCCGCCGCGCAGGTCGGGGATGACCAGATCCGCGCCCTGGAGCTTCGTGGGCCCGGACACGACGGCCGAGTGCAGGAAGTTCCGCTGCCCGAACCGGCAGTCGGAGCCCCCGAGGCACTCGCGGTAGAGCTGGATGTGCGCACCCATCTGGTTGAGCGCCGAGGTGAAGCCGAGCCGGGACTCGTAGACCGTCTCGTGGACGATCGACAGACCGGCGGCCTGCGTCAGGGCCACCACGAGCGGCTGCTGCCAGTCGGTCTGGAAGCCGGGGTGCACGTCCGTCTCCAGGGCGATGGCGTTCAGCGCGCCGCCCGGGTGCCAGAAGCGGATGCCCTCGTCGTCGATCTCGAAGGCACCTCCGACACGCCGGAAGGTGTTGAGGAACGTCATCATCGAGCGCTGCTGGGCGCCGCGCACGTAGATGTTGCCCTCGGTCGCCAGCGCCGCGGACGCCCAGGAGGCGGCCTCCAGGCGGTCCGGGATCGCCCGGTGGGTGTAACCGTCGAGCCGGTCGACACCCGTGATCCGGATGGTCCGGTCGGTGTCCATGGAGATGATCGCGCCCATCTTCTGCAGTACGCAGATGAGGTCCTCGATCTCCGGTTCGACGGCCGCGTTGGACAGCTCGGTGACGCCCTCGGCGAGGACGGCGGTCAGCAGCACCTGTTCGGTGGAGCCCACCGACGGGTACGGCAGCCGGATCTTCGTGCCACGCAGCCGCTGCGGGGCCTCCAGGTACTGGCCGTCGGCCCGCTTCTCGATGACCGCGCCGAACTGGCGGAGCACCTCGAAGTGGAAGTCGATCGGCCGGCCGCCGATGTCGCAGCCGCCGAGGCCCGGGATGAACGCGTGGCCCAAACGGTGCAGCAGGGGGCCGCAGAAGAGGATCGGGATGCGCGACGAGCCCGCGTGGGCATCGATGTCGGCGACGTTCGCGCTCTCGACGTGCGACGGGTCGAGGATGAGTTCGCCCGGCTCGTCGCCGGGGCGGACGGTCACGCCGTGCAGCTGCAGCAGCCCCCGGACCACCCGCACATCGCGGATGTCGGGCACGTTGCGGAGCCGGCTGGGCCCGCTGCCGAGCAGCGCGGCGACCATTGCCTTCGGCACCAGGTTCTTGGCGCCTCGGACGCGGATCTCGCCCTCCAGCGGGGTGCCGCCGTGGACAAGCAGGACATCGTCTGTGCCGGTCATGTATCTCGCGTTCCGGAGTGGTCGGGCAGGGGGCCATCAAAAGGGTAATGGGCTCCCGCCCCCCTTCCGTAAGGCGCCGGGGGGTGTACGAACGTCATGAATCCGCCACAACACGTTCTGCTCCCCGTTCCTTGCGGAGGGTCACCGCCCGTACGGCCCGTCCGGCAGCCCCCCGATCGTGCGCTCCCCGTGCGCCCGTGCGGCGGCCGTGCGCCCTGAGCTGCGGAGGGGCGCGGTCCGGGAGCGGTCGCGCCACTTGGTCCCCGCGGAGGGCCGGGATGCGGGATCATCTGTGCCATGACGGAGGTGTCCTCGCTCACAGGACGGCTGCTCGTGGCCGCACCCGCCCTGGCGGACCCGAATTTCGACCGTGCGGTGGTGCTGCTCCTCGACCACGACGAGGAGGGCTCGCTGGGTGTGGTCCTGAACCGTCCGACCCCGGTCGGCGTAGCGGACATCCTCGCGTCCTGGGCCGGCCTGACCGGCGAGCCGGACGTGGTCTTCCAGGGTGGCCCGGTGTCGCTCGACTCCGCCCTGGGTGTGGCCGTGATCCCGGGGGACGAGGGGCCCTCCCCGGCCCCCATCGGCTGGCGCCGGGTGCACGGGGCGATCTGCCTGGTGGACCTGGACGCGCCGCCGGAGCTGCTGGCGGCGGCGCTCGGATCGCTACGGATCTTCGCCGGATACGCGGGCTGGGGGCCGGGTCAGCTGGAGACCGAGCTGACGGACGGCGCCTGGTACGTGGTCGAGTCGGAGCCCGGCGACGTCTCCTCGCCACGCCCGGAGAACCTCTGGCGTGCGGTTCTGCGGCGGCAGCGCAGCGAACTGGCGATGATCGCGACGTATCCGGACGACCCTTCGCTGAACTGATGCGCGGAGCTTTCAGTACGCTTGGCAGTTATGAGCACTCTTGAGCCCGAGCGCGGGGCAGGTACGGGAACCCTCGTAGAGCCGACGCCGCAGGTGTCGAACGGCGACGGTGACCACGAGCGCTACGCCCATTACGTCCAGAAGGACAAGATCATGGCGAGCGCCCTGGAGGGCACTCCCGTGGTGGCGCTGTGCGGGAAGGTCTGGGTTCCCGGACGCGACCCGAAGAAGTATCCGGTCTGCCCCATGTGCAAGGAGATCTACGAGTCCATGGGCGCCGGCGGCGACAAGGACAAGGGCAAGGGCGGCAAGGACAACAGCGGCAAGAAGTAGCCCGCCCCCCTTATCACCCCTTAGCTCTTTTATCTCTTTCCGGACCCTGACCCCGGCCCCCGGGACGCGCGGAGACGTGCGCCCCGGGGGCCGTTTCGCGCGCCGGGGAGCCCCTGTGCGGCCGTCCCCGGCACGGCGGGGGCGGGGGCCCGCGTTGCACGGGCTGCACCACGAGGTCACAGAGTGGTTGAGACCACTTGTCGGCGTGCTGGGGCGCCCTTAGTCTCCTGCGAGTTGTGCAGAACGAAACGCACGTTGCATGGAATGCAACGATTGACCGGTAGGGGTCCCGGATGAAGCTTTCTGCCCGAATCTCCGCTCCGGCCACGGCACTTGTGCTGGCCGGCCTCACCGTCACCGCCTGCGCGCCGCAGACCTCCGACACCGGCGCCGAGGGCGACAAGAAGTCCGGGACGCTCCGCGTCTGGCTCTTCCAGGAGGTCGGCAACAAGCCCAAGGAGAAGGTCGTCGACGCCGCCGTCGCCGACTTCGAGAAGTCCCACGAGGGGGCCGAGGTCGAGGTCGAGTACATACCCGTCGACACCCGCGCCCAGCGCATCAAGGCCGCCTTCAACGACCCGAAGAGCGCCCCCGACCTCATCGAGTACGGCAACACCGACACCGCCGGCTACGTGAAGGACGGCGGACTGGCCGACGTCAGCAAGGAGTTCGCCGCCTGGGACGAGGCCAAGGACACCGACCCCACGGCCAAGCAGTCCGTGACGGTGGACGGCCAGGTGTACGGGGCGCCGCTCTTCGTCGGCGTACGGGCGCTCTACTACCGCACCGACGTCTTCGAGGACCTGGGCATCGAGCCCCCGAAGTCCCAGGACGAGCTGATCTCCACCGCCAGGAAGATCCACCAGGAGAAGCCCGACCTGTACGGCCTCGCGGTCGGCGGCGCGTACACCTACGGCGCGATGCCCTTCATCTGGGCCCACGGCGGAGAACTCGCCGACGAGACCGGTGTGACCTACGAGTCCGCCATCAACGGCGAGAAGGCCCGCAAGGGCATCGAGGCCTACACCTCGCTCTTCGGTGACGACAACTGCCCGGCGGCCAAGTGCGCGGCCATGGGCGGCAACGCGACCGTGACCGCCTTCGCGTCCGGCAAGGCGGCCATGGCGATCGGCGGCGACTTCAGCCACGCCGCGGTCGAGGCGGGCAGCGTGAAGGGCAAGTACGCCGTCGTGCCGCTCCCCGGTGTGAAGAAGGACTCGATCGCCCCGGCGTTCGCCGGCGGCAACAACATCGGCGTACTCAAGAGCAGTTCGCACCGCACCCTCGCGGTCGACCTGATGAAGTCCCTGACCGGCAAGAAGACGCAGGCGAAGATGTTCGACGCCATGGGCTTCCTGCCGACGTACACGGACGTGCTGGACACCGCCGCCGAGAAGGAGCCCTTCGTCGGCCCCTTCGTCGACACGCTCGGCGCGGGCGCGAAGTTCGTCCCCGCCTCCCCGGCCTGGGGCCAGATCGACGCCTCGCTGGTGCTGCCGACCATGTTCCAGGAGATCGTCAGCGGCCGTAAGGACGTGGCCGCCGCCTCGGACGACGCGGCGAAGAAGATGGACGCGGCGTTCGCCGAAGCGGGCTGACGATGACCGCCGACACCGCACCGCACAAGGTCCCCTCCGTGTCCGGGGCGAGCGGGACGCCGGCCCGCGCGCCCCGGCGCCGCCCGGCGTCCCCCGCGCGGCGCTCCGGCTGGACCCCCTGGCTCTATCTGCTCCCGGCGCTCGTCCTGCTCGGCGGGCTCCTCGTCTACCCGATCTACCAGCTGGGCCTGATCTCCTTCCTGGAGTACACCCAGGCCCAGGTCAGCGGGGGAGAACCGACCACCTTCCAGGGGTTCGGCAACTACGCCACCCTCTTCGGCGACAGCCAGTTCTGGCAGGTGCTCCTCGCGACCGTGGTCTTCGCCGCGGCCTGCGTGCTCGCCACCCTGTTCGTGGGCTGCGCCCTGGCCGTCCTGCTGACCAGGATCCGCGCCCTGCCCCGGCTCGCGCTCATGATGGCCGCGCTGGGGGCCTGGGCCACGCCGGCCATCACCGGCTCGACCGTCTGGGTCTTCCTCTTCGACCCGGACTTCGGCCCGGTCAACAAGGTGCTGGGCCTCGGCGACTTCTCCTGGACGTACGGGCGCTACAGCGCCTTCGCGCTGGTGCTCCTGGAGGTGCTCTGGTGCTCGTTCCCGTTCGTGATGGTCACCGTGTACGCGGGCATCCGCGCGATCCCCACCGAGGTGCTGGAGGCGGCCTCGCTTGACGGCGCCTCGCAGTGGCGGATCTGGCGGTCGGTCATGGCCCCCATGCTGCGGCCGATCCTGATCGTCGTCACCATCCAGTCGGTCATCTGGGACTTCAAGGTCTTCACCCAGATCTACGTCATGACCAACGGCGGCGGCATCGCCGGCCAGAACCTGGTGCTCAACGTGTACGCCTACCAGAAGGCGTTCGCGTCCTCGCAGTACAGCCTCGGATCGGCGATCGGCGTCGTGATGCTCGTGATCCTGCTGGCCGTGACGCTGGTCTATCTGCGCCTGGTGCGGCGCCAGGGGGAGGAACTGTGAGCGCACGCACGCTGCTGCGCGTCCGCCGGCCCGGGAGGCTCGCGGCGGAGGCCGCGGCCCTCGTCATCGCCGTCGTGGTCGCCTTCCCGCTGTACTGGATGGTGCTCTCCGCCTTCAAGCCGGCGGGGGAGATCCAGTCCACCGAGGCCCGCCCCTGGACCCTGGCCCCGTCCCTCGACTCGTTCCGCAGGGTCTTCGAACAACAGGAATTCGGCCGTTACTTCCTCAACAGTCTGGTCGTCGCCGGCACGGTCGTCATCGCGTCCGCGCTGATCGCCTTCCTCGCCGCGACGGCGGTGACCCGGTTCCGCTTCAGGTTCCGCACCACGCTTCTCATCATGTTCCTCGTGGCGCAGATGGTGCCGGTCGAGGCGCTGACCATCCCGCTGTTCTTCCTGATGCGGGACTTCGGTCAGCTGAACACCCTGGGATCGCTGATCCTGCCGCATCTCGCCTTCTCGCTTCCGTTCGCGATCTGGATGCTGCGCGGATTCGTCAAGGCCGTCCCGGAGGCCCTGGAGGAGGCCGCCTACATCGACGGGGCGAGCCGCACCCGCTTCCTGTGGCAGATCCTCTTCCCGCTCGTCCTTCCCGGGCTCGTGGCGACCAGCGTCTTCTCGTTCATCTCGACCTGGAACGACTTCCTCTTCGCGAAATCGTTCATCATCAGCGACACCTCCCAGTCGACGCTTCCCATGGCGCTGCTGGTCTTCTTCAAACCCGACGAGAACGACTGGGGAGGGATCATGGCGGCCTCCACGGTCATGACCATTCCCGTACTGGTCTTCTTCGTCCTCGTACAGCGCCGCCTGGTCTCCGGACTCGGCGGAGCGGTGAAGGACTGACACATGGACAACCTGATTCCCGCGCCGGTGCGCACCGGCGGTGACGGCAGCGGCGCGTTCTTCCTCGACGGGGCCACGACGCTCGATGCCGGCCCCGGGACCGAGGGCACGGAACGCTGGCTGCGCACCACCCTGGGAGCCGCCTTCGGTCTGCCGCTGGCCCCGGGCCCCCCGTCGGGCCAGGGCGGCAACACCGTCCACCTGCGGATCGACGCCGCCCTGGAGCCCGAGGGCTACCGGCTGTCCGTCGCGCCCGCCGACGGCGTACGCGCCACCGGCGGAAGCGCGGCCGGAGTGTTCTGGGGTGCGCAGACCCTCCGTCAGCTCCTCGGCCCCGAGGCGTTCCGCCGGGCGCCGGCCGGCCCGGGCGCGAAGAGGAGCATTCCCTTCACGGAGATCGAGGACGGCCCCCGCTTCGGCTGGCGCGGCCTGATGCTCGACGTGGCACGGCACTTCATGCCCAAGGACGGCGTGCTGCGCATGCTCGATCTGCTGGCCGCCCACAAACTGAACGTCTTCCACTTCCACCTCACCGACGACCAAGGCTGGCGCGTCGAGATCAAACGCCACCCCCGGCTCACGGAAGTGGGCGCCTGGCGCGCACGCACCAAATACGGCCACCGCGCATCCGAACTGTGGGACGAGACCCCGCACGGCGGCTTCTACACCCAGGACGACATCCGCGAAATCGTCGCGTACGCCGCCGAGCGGCATATCCGGGTGGTCCCCGAGATCGACATCCCGGGCCACTCGCAGGCGGCGATCAGCGCGTATCCGGAACTGGGCAACACCGATGTCATCGACACCTCCGCGCTTTCCGTGTGGGACACCTGGGGCGTCAATCCGAACGTACTCGCCCCCACTGACAACACCCTGCGTTTCTTCGAAGGGGTCTTCGAGGAACTGCTCGACCTGTTTCCCGCCGAGACCTCGCCCTTCATCCATGTCGGTGGCGACGAATGCCCCAAGGACCAGTGGAAGGCGTCCCCTGCGGCACAGGCCCGCATGGCCGAGGCCGGCCTGGCCGACGAGGACGAGCTCCAGTCCTGGTTCATCCGCCACTTCGACCGCTGGCTCACCGCCAGGGGCCGCCGCCTCATCGGCTGGGACGAGATCCTGGAGGGCGGCCTCGCCGAGGGCGCCGCGGTGTCGTCCTGGCGGGGCTACGCGGGCGGGATCGCCGCCGCCGAGGCCGGGCACGACGTCGTGATGTGCCCCGAGCAGCAGGTGTACCTGGACCACCGTCAGGACGGCGGCCCCGACGAGCCGATGCCCATCGGCTTCGTCCGCACCCTGGAGGACGTCTACCGCTTCGAGCCCGTTCCCCCGGGGCTCTCCGAGGAGGCGGCCCGGCACGTCATGGGCGCCCAGGCCAACGTCTGGACCGAGGTCATGCAGAACCGGGACCGCGTCGACTACCAGGTGTTCCCGAGGCTCGCCGCCTTCGCCGAGGTCGCCTGGTCGCGGCTCCCGGCCCCGGGTGAGCGGGACTTCGCCGACTTCGAACGCCGGATGGACACGCACTACGCGCGGCTCGACGCCCTGGGCGTCGGCTACCGGCCCCCGGCCGGCCCGCACCCGTGGCAACGCCGGCCCGGCGTCCTGGGTCGCCCGATCGAGGGACCGCCACCGACCGTGTGACCGCCACCCCACCCGACGGCCAGGGGAACCGAATAAGTCGTACGAACCAGCTGAAGAGCGTCAATTCGTGCGTCGGGCAGAAGGACTGCCAAAAGTGACTTTTCCCCTGGTCGGGGGTGGAAACACCCTTCGTGGACCCTCGCGTCGGACAGCCCGGAAGATGTGCCAGAGTTGCCACGTCCCGGCCGTGAGCACGTACCGTACGGCGGACAGGCGGGACTGCCGGGACACCGGGAAGGGGCAGCTGGGTTGACCACGCACGCACCGCAGGCGATGCAGTCGGTGACGCTCCCGGCCTCGCTCGACGAGGCCGTGGCGGCTCTCGGCGCCATGCCTGCCGCCGTCCCCGTCGCCGGGGGCACGGACCTCATGTCGGCCGTCAACAAGGGCCTCCTGCGCCCCTCCGGACTGGTCGGCCTCGGCCGGATCAGTGAGCTGCGCGGCTGGCACTACCAGGACGGCCACGCCCTGCTCGGCGCCGGGCTCACCCACGCGCGCATGGGGCGGCCCGACTTCGCCGCCCTCATCCCCGCGCTGGCCGCCTCCTCGCGTGCCGCGGGCCCACCCCAGATCCGTAACGCCGGGACCCTCGGCGGGAACATCGCCAGCGCGGCGCCGACCGGCGACGCCCTGCCGGCCCTGGCCGCCCTCGAAGCCGAGCTGGTCATCGCGGGCCCCGGGGGCTCCCGCCGTGAGATCCCCGTCTCGCACCTGCTGGCGGGCCGCGAGATGCTCCAGCCCGCCGAGCTGATCGGCTTCGTCCGCGTGCCCCTGCTGCACGCCCCCCAGGTCTTCCTCAAGGCGACCGGCCGCACCGGACCCGGCCGCGCCACCGCCTCCGTGGCAATCGTCCTGGACCCGGCGCGGCGCGGGGTGCGCTGCGCCGTCGGCGCGATCGCCCCGATGCCTCTGCGGCCCCTGGAGGCCGAACGCTGGATCGCCTCCCTGATCGACTGGGACGGCGAACGCGGCCTGGCCCCCGACGCGCTGGCCGCCTTCGGCGAGTACGTCGCGGCGGCCTGCATCCCGGACCAGGCTCCACCGGACGACGGGGGAGAGGCCCCTCCGCTGTCGCCCGCCGTCCTGCACCTGCGGCGCACGGTCGCCGCGCTCGCCCGACGCGCACTGGGGAGGGCACTGTCGTGAGCAATGAAGAGAACCCCGAGCAGCGGCACGGGCAGCCCGACCCGTACGCCGGCTGGCAGCCCACCCCGCAGGGCGGTGAGTACGACGCGGAGGCCACCGCCTTCGTCCACCTGCCCCCGGAGGACCTCGCCGACCTCGGGAGCGACCCCCTGGCCGCCCCCGGCCACAGCTACGTCCCGCCGATGATCCTGCCGCTGACCCCGGCCGCGGGCCTCGACCCGGCGGCCACCGGCAGCTGGGTCGTGCAGACGCAGAGCCAGCAGGAGCGGGCGGCCGGCCACGCCCCGGGCACGGAGTCCGCCCCGGAGGCGGTGCACTGGCCCGACCCGAACCAGCAGCAGGACCCGTACCAGCAGCCGTACCCGGACACGTCGCAGTACGCGCAGACGTCGTCCACGACGGCCCAGTGGAATTTCACCGAGGCCGTCCGAGCGGAGCCCGAACCCGAGCCGGTTCCCGAGCCCGCCGGTCACACCGGCGAGTGGACGATCCCGGTGGCGAACGGCGACCTCCCTGAGGAGTCCGGCGAGTTCGCGTCGTCGACGATGGCCTCCCAGTGGTACGCCGACCCGCCCCCGGCCACGCTTCCCGGCGGCGCCGCCGCGCCGTGGGCGACGCAGGAGCGCGCCCTCGAGCCCGAGGCCGCCCCCGAGGAGGCCGTGGAGGTGCCCTCGGAGCCCGTGGAGGCCCCGCAGGCCGTGGAGGCCCCCGAGGAGCCCCCTGCGGGCGCCGAGGCCGTCGTGGAGGCCGCAGGGGGGCCGGAAGAGCCCCTGGAAGCCCCGGACCCCTCGGCCGAAGCCCCCGAACCGGCGGCCGAGACACCCGGGGACGGCCTCGAACCCGTCAACCCGCCCACGTCCGAACACGGCGCCGTCCCCTCGGAGGAGCCCGCTGATCCAGCCCCCCCGGCGGGCCCCAGCGAGCACCCTTCGGCCTCGTACGTCCTCCACGTGAACGGCGTGGACCGCCCCGTCAGCGACGCCTGGATCGGCGAATCGCTGCTGTACGTGCTCCGGGAGCGCCTCGGCCTCGCCGGCGCCAAGGACGGCTGCTCGCAAGGCGAGTGCGGTGCCTGCAACGTCCAGGTCGACGGCCGCCTCGTGGCCTCCTGCCTGGTTCCCGCCGCCACGACCGCGGGCAGCGAGGTCCGTACGGTCGAGGGGCTCGCGGTGGACGGCGAACCGTCGGACGTCCAGCGGGCCCTGGCCGAGTGCGGGGCCGTCCAGTGCGGATTCTGCATCCCCGGGATGGCCATGACCGTCCACGACCTCCTGGAGGGCAACCACGCCCCCAGCGAGCTGGAGACCCGTCAGGCCCTGTGCGGCAACCTCTGCCGGTGTTCCGGCTACCGGGGTGTGCTCGACGCCGTACGCGACGTCGTCGCCGGCCGGGAGGCGACCGCGGACGCGGCGGCCGCCGCCGCGGACGACGCCGAACCGCGCATCCCGCACCAGGCCGCCCCCGGCGCGGGCAGCGTCCAGGCGCACGAGGGAGACGTCCGGTGAACACCGCGCCGTCACCCGCACCACCGGTCATCCCCACCCCCACCAGCCGCCGCGGCGGAGCGAACGACAAGGAGGCGGCGTGACCAGCGACGCAGCCACCGCGACCAGCACCACGCACACCACACCGCCGCCCGAGGGCCCCGACCCGGACCAGGAGCGGCCCGCGCTCGGACTGGGCACCTCGCTGCCGCCCGCCGACGCCCGCGCCAAGACGGAGGGCACCTTCCCGTACGCGGCCGACCTGTGGGCCGAGGGGCTGCTGTGGGCCGCGTTGCTGCGCTCCCCGCACCCGCACGCGCGCATCGTCTCGATCGACACGGCGGCCGCCGCCGGCATGCCCGGGGTACGCGCGGTCGTCACGCACGAGGACATCCCCGGGGACGGCTCGTACGGCCGCCGGGTCGTCGACCGCCCCGTGTTCGCCTCCGAGCTCGTCCGCCACCACGGCGAGGCGATCGCCGCAGTCGCGGCGGACCACCCCGACACCGCCCGGCTGGCCGCCGCGGCGATCACCGTCGAGTACGAGGTCCTCGAACCGGTCACCGACCCCGAGAAGGCCTTCACCGCCGAGCCCCTCCACCCCGACGGCAACCTCATCCGCCACATCCCGCTGCGTTACGGCGACCCGGACACCGTGGGCGAGGTCATCGTCGAGGGCCTGTACCGCATCGGCCGTCAGGACCCCGCCCCGATCGGCGCGGAGGCCGGCCTCGCCGTGCCACGCCCCGACGGGGGTGTCGAGCTCTACACGGCCTCCACCGACCCGCACACCGACCGCGATCTCGCCGCCGCCTGCTTCGGCCTGGACCCCGAGCGGGTCAAGGTCGTCGTGACCGGTGTCCCCGGAGCGACCGGCGACCGGGAGGACCCCGGCTTCCAGATCCCGCTGGGCCTGCTCGCCCTGCGCACCGGCTGCCCCGTGAAACTGGCCGCCACCCGCGAGGAGTCCTTCCTCGGGCACGCCCACCGCCACCCCACCCTGCTGCGCTACCGCCACCACGCGGACGCCGAGGGACGGCTGGTCAAGGTCGAGGCACAGATCCTCCTCGACGCGGGCGCGTACGCCGACTCCTCGTCCGAATCCCTGGCCGCCGCCGTGGCCTTCGCCTGCGGACCGTACGTCGTCCCGCACGCCTTCATCGAGGGCTGGGCGGTCCGTACGAACAACCCGCCCTCCGGGCATGTGCGGGGCGAGGGCGCGATGCAGGTCTGCGCCGCGTACGAGGGCCAGATGGACAAGCTGGCGGCCAAGCTGGGCATCGACCCGGTCGACCTCCGCCTGCGCAACGCCCTCTCCACGGGCGACATCCTGCCCACCAGCCAGACCGTGACCTGCCCTGCGCCCGTGGCCGAACTCCTCGGCGCGCTCCGTGACTTCCCGCTCCCCGCGCTCCCCAAGGACACGCCGCAGGACGACTGGCTGCTCCCGGGGGGCCCGGAGGGCGCCGGGGAACCCGGAGCCGTACGCAGGGGCGTCGGCTACGCCCTGGGCATGGTCCACATGCTCGGCGCCGAGGGCGCGGACGAGGTCTCCACGGCCACGGTGCGGGTCCACGACGGCGTCGCCACCGTCATCTGCGCGGCCGTCGAGACCGGCCAGGGCTTCACCACCCTCGCACGCCAGATCGTCCAGGAGACCCTGGGCGTCGAAGAGGTCCACGTGGCGGCGGTGGACACCGACCAGCCCCCGGCGGGCCCGGCGACGCACGGCCGCCACACCTGGGTCTCGGGCGGCGCGATCGAACGCGCCGCCAAGATGGTCCGTACGCAGCTCCTCCAGCCGCTGGCCCACAAGTTCGGGATGTCCACGGAGCTCCTCCAGATCGCCGACGGCAAGATCACCTCGTACGACGGTGTGCTGTCCACGACGGTCAGTGAGGCGATGGAGGGCAAGGAACTCTGGGCCACAGCCCAGTGCCGCCCCCACCCCACCGAGCCCCTGGACGAGTCCGGACAGGGCGACGCCTTCGTGGGCCTGGCCTTCTGCGCGGTCCGCGCGGTGGTCGACGTCGACATCGAACTCGGATCGGTCCGGGTGGTCGAGATGGCGGTCGCCCAGGACGTCGGCCGGATCCTCAACCCGTCCCAGCTGGCGACCCGCATCGAGGCGGGCGTCACCCAGGGCATCGGCGCGGCCCTCACGGAGAACCTTCGCACCGCCCGCGGCCTGATCCGCCACCCGGACCTCACCGGTTACGCCCTCCCGACCTCCCTGGACGCGCCGGACATCCACATCGTCAAACTGGTCGAGGAACGCGACGTGGTGGCCCCCTTCGGCGCCAAGCCGGCCTCGGCGGCCCCGGTGGTGACCTCCCCAGCGGCGGTGGCCTCGGCGGTCCGAGCCGCGACGGGCCGCCCGGTCAACCGGCTGCCGATCCGGCCGCAGGCGGCGGTGGCCGCACCCAAGTCCTGATCCGCTCCTCGCACGAGGGCCCTGGCCCTCACCGGTCGCCGGAATTTCCCTCCGCGCGTTGCCGGTGAGGGCTTACCCGATACGGTGAGCGGGTCGGTGGCCGCCTGTCTCAGACGAAGCGGTCTGTAAAGACGGACTTGGGGAAATTCGTGACCTTCGAACAGGAATGGGCCGAACTGCGCGCGGCTGCGGCCGCGCGCAGTTCCATGCGGCTCAACAGTGTCCCGGCCGAGGGCGGCGGGGGCGGCTCCGGTGATCTGGTGGTCAACCGGGACGACCTCGGCCGTATCGGAAATGACGCCTATGAGCTGCGGACAAAGGTGTCCCGACAGGGCGACCACGCCCGTCCTGCCACCTTCGAAGCAGCGATCGCGCTCACCAACGGCAATTTCGTGAGCGGTTCCGCGGTGCTCAAGGTGCATGACCGCTGGAACACGCACCTGAAGACCCTGCTGGATTCTCTTGGTCACATTTCGAATCACCTGGATTACACCAAGGCCCAGCATGCGAAGGACGACGTGAAGGTCCAGGGAGATCTGGCGCCGATCTCCGCGCTCTCGAAGTACATGAAGTAAGGGGCGGGGGAGCATGGGTACGCTCAAGTTCGAGGACATAGTCGACGCCCCTTTGGTGAAGCTGAAAGCCGCGGTCGACGACTGGTCGAAGATGGCGGGCGATCTGGACAGGCTCGCCACCGAGGCCACCGACGGGATGAAGGCCAGGGCGGACAAGGCCGACTGGGACGGTCTCAACGCCGGTGTCACGAAGCCGTTCATCGGCAAGACGGCCAAGGAGGTCGCGGACGCGGCGGCTGAGGCCAAGGGCGTGAAGCAGATCCTCGAAGAGGGCCACAACGCCATCAAGAAGGCCAAGGACGAGCTGATCAACATCCGGGACCACGAGGGGCCCGCGGCAGGGGTCAAGGTCGACGGCCACGGCAAGGTCACCGCGCGCCATCCGGTGGAGGACATGCCGGCCCAGCAGAAGGCGCACGACCCCGACTACCCCGCACTGGTGCAGCAGCAGAAGACGAACATCGCCTCCTGGCAGAAGAAGATCGACCTGATCGTCGACAACTGCAACGACACCGACGTGGCCTTCAAGAACTCCCTCGAGGCCAACGTCACCGACCGCAAGGACTTCAGCGCCCCGAAGTACACGAAGATGGACCAGGAGGAGGCCGCCCGGGCCGCCGCGCTGGCGGGCAAGGGGCGTGAGCTGACACACAAGGAACTCCAGGCGCTCAACGAGTTGCTGGCAGACAACAGCAAGTCGGTGGAGTTCTCGAAGAACTTCTACGAGAAGCTGGGCCCGGAGAAGTCGCTGGCGTTCTTCGGCCAGCTCTCGACGGACACGTACGAGGGTTTCGATGTCGACGAGCAGCGGCTCAAGGACGTCCAGGCGCTGCAGAAGAACCTCGGCCTCAACCTGGCCACCGCCTCCCACGACAAGGCGTTCTCCGACGAGTGGGGCCCCGAGCTCCGCAAGATGGGCACGGAGCGCGTCCCGCTGGCCAAGTACGACTCCAACGGGCCGTACGGTTACCAGCTGCTCGGCGGCATCATGCGGTACGGGAACTACGACAAGGCGTTCCTCAACCCGATCGCCGAACACGTGGCGCAGCTGCACCAGAAGGACCCGTACATGTTCGCCGACAACAAGATGGTGAACAGCCCGTTCAAGAACCCGTTCAACCCGTCCGGTGTGAACGGGGCCGGCTACGACCCGGCGACCGCCATGCTGGAAGCGCTCGGTAACAGCCCGGACGCGTCGAAGCACTTCTTCAACGACCCGCCGACCGCGTACAACGAGGACGGCACGGTCAACAAGGGCGCCACGGCCGATCTGGGCAAGAACGGCGACACGCCGATCGACAACTACCTCGACTTCTTCGGCAACGAGAAGTGGGAGTCCTTCCCCGACGTCAACTCGCTGGACGAGGACGAGCTCAAGAACTCCCTCAACCAGATGCCCGACGCGTTGGGCCACGCACTGGAGTCGGCTACTCTCGGCTACCCGGCCGGTCACCCGGACGCGAGCGTGGTGCGGGACGACGATAACGCAGCGGTCATGCGCGACGTGATGGAGAAGTACTCGGACGCCAAGCTGCTGAAGACCCAGGAATCGCTGTCCGACAGCCTGGGTGCGATGGGCGCCGGTTACATCGATGACATCAACTGGGCGATGGACAAGAACAAGGACGACAGCGTCTTCGCGCCCGCTGGGAGCCGGGAGGGCCATCTCGACTTCTCCGACACCCTCGATTCCAACGGGCGTGACATCACCAGGCAGTTCCTGGGCGCCCTGGGACACCACCCCGATGCCTACGCGTCGTTGAGCGCCGCCGAGCAGATCTACACGACCAGTGCGCTGGAGGCGCAGGTCGGCAAGGACGGCGAGATCGACACGGGCGATGTCCGACGAACGGTGAAGATTGGATCCGAGGTCCAGGGAATGCTGGACCAGTCGCGTGCGGACCAGGTCGTGGCCGAGGGCGTCAAGGCGCATGAGGACTTCGAGAAGGCCGCGGAGCGACGGTCCGGTTGGGCTGAGTTCGGTGGCACCGCCGCGCTGGGTGCGGGAGTGGCGACGGCCGCCTTCTTCCTGCCCGCAGCCCCGGTCATCGGCGCGGGTGCGCTGCTGGTGCCGATGTTCACCGACGTAGCGACCGGAGCCGCCGAGACGCTCATTGGGGACGTGGTCGGCGGTATGGGGGAGGAGGCGGTCGACAAGAACAAGGAGAAGGTCGACGATCTGACCGCCGAACAGCAGGCGGCCGTCTACAAGGCGGGAGAGACCTATACGGAGACTCCAGTCGACACGTTCGTCGCCCAGCACAAGGACGAGATCGCAAAGCTCGACGCCAGGACGGGCGGAGACCTGGCCGAGGATCTGGACGATTCCAGGATGCTCGGCTACGGCGACGGGAATCTGCGTGCGCGCGTCCAGGGCGTGAGCCCGGAGTCCTGAGTGCTGAGCGAGGGACATGGGCGGGGTGCTCTGTGCCGGATGTGCACCCGGAGCCGGCCGGTCGCCGACCGGGGCAGCGGACGATGGCGAGAAGAGGCGTAGGCATGAGTGAAGTGGGTGTGCACGGGTGAGACGATGGCTGACGGCCGCCGCTCTGGTGATGGTCATGAGCGCCGGGAGCGTGGCGTGCGCCGCGGAGGAGGAGCAACAGGACGACCCGTTCGTCGGGGCCGAGCAGGTGTGCGGGGATGTGTTCTCCGGTTCTCTGGCGGGGATGGTCGAAAAGGTGACCGGGGACAAGCTTTTCTTCGTGAAGAGCCCCAAGGGCATGGAGAAGGCTGTCGCCGCGCTCAAGGAAGCGTATGGATCAGGGCGTTCCTGGGGTGGGGTGAACACGCTCTGTGAGCTCAGTCCGAAAGGCGCCAAACAGACCGACAGAGGGGGGGTGAAGTTCTCCATGTATGCCCCCCAGGACGTGGAGGATGAAGGGCTCCCGGCCGGCCAGGAGCTCTACACCATGGGCGTCCAGTCCTCCGTTGGACGCAGCAACGCCGCACTCTACTTCGAGTGCGTCACCCCTCAACTGAAGGGTTCGGACGAGACGCCCCTGCGCGTCCATGGCAGCTTCGGGCGTGGCGAGAGCGATGCTCCGGACAATCGTGAGTACCGCAACCTGAACATGACCATCCTGCATGCCGTTTCGCTCAAGCTGGTGAAGGAACTCGGCTGCGAGAACAACGCGGGGCTGCCCGAGACCCCCGATCTCACGCCGAAGTAGATGCTCAGTGGGGCCGGATCGTGACCCCGGCGCTCGACCTCCGAGTCTCGGGGTTCGAGCGCCGGGTGTGGCGCTGTCACTCGTTCGGGGAAGCGAGGGATGCCTGCGGGCCGACGCTTGAGCTTCGGGCTTCGAGGGCTGAGACGCGAGGGCCGGGGTTCGAGCTGTGTTGTTCATCCGGGGGGTAGGTAAGGGCTTTTGGGGAAACCTCCCCTCCCTCCCCACCCCGTCACGGCCAGCAAGTATGACTAATCGTGATCGAGTTGCAGCGGAGAGTTGCGACTGCTTACGGTGCCCACAACGAGACGACCCCGACACGGTGTTCGCTGCACCGGCCGGGGTCTGACCCAAGATCGCGCACCCAAGAAGGACGATCTCGTGGCTACCCAGCACCCTAGCTCCGCCCCGCTCGCCCCCGCAGCCTCGCGCCCGTACCGCAGGGCGCACCCCGGCTACGGCAAGCGGACCGTCCCGGCCCAAGGCCCCGCCAGCACAGGTGCTTTCGCCCTCCTGCCCGAGCGGGAGCGCTATGTCGCCGGGTATGTCGACCGCCTGCCCGACGGTGCCGCCATGGACATCAAGTCGCTGGTCAAGGACCTGCCCCTGTACGGCCAGATGGCCATCGGCACCGCGCTGCGCGCCCTCGCCGTGGCCGGACATCTGCGCCGCGTGCGCTGCCGGGTCGAAGGAGACGGCCAGTGCCGGTGGGTGACGCTCACCTACTGGTCCCGCACCGCCCACGACAACGAGTGGTGGAACGCCAAGCTCGCAGGCGAGGCTGCCCCTGCCCCGGAGCAGGCACCCGCACAGGCGGCCGTACCCCAGCAGCGCACCGCGCCCACGCCCCCGGCGCCGCAGGAGGAGCCGGGCGGCACCCCCACGGCTGTGACGGGCCCTTCCTCCGCCTACCGCACCCTCGCCGAACTCGGCCGCAGCGAACCCCGCCTGGCGCTCTCCGCCGCCGACTGCGCCACACTGGAACCCCTCGCCGCCGCCTGGTTCGCACGAGGCGTCAGCGCCGACTACCTCACCTCGGCGCTCACCGCCGGACTCCCCGAGCGCATCGGATCACCCATCGGTCTGGTACGCCGCCGCCTCACCGACAAGATGCCGCCCCAGCTGCCCGCAGCACCCGCACGGACCCAGAACCCGCCCGGCACTCCCGTGCGCGCTCTCCTGGTCGAGTGCGCCGAATGCGGCCGCCCCGGCCCGGCCGAAGCCCTCCCGGACGGCCTCTGCCGCCCCTGCGCGACCGCGCACCAGCCGGCGGAGGCCGCAGCCCCGGCCGAGGTCGAACGCGACGTCCCTGCCCTCGTCGCCGGTCTCCGCAACCTGATGCGCACTCCCTGAGCAATCACGCGTCGGCCACGTGCAGGTCGTCAGGGGCGAGTTGGGCCATCACGAGCCCGTACAGCAGCTCCGCGTCCACGAAGTCCCCGTCCTGCGGAGGCCCGCACCGTCAGCTCAGCGGATACGTGTTTCCGTGGGCGGCCGGAATCCCCACGTACTGGTCGCGGGCCGCCGGGCCGAAGCACTTCGCGCCGGGCGGCCAGTCGAAGTCCTGGCTCGCGCCGGGTTCCAGCAGGAAGTACGTCCACCGCGCCCCCGCGATCTCGCGCACGACGGGCCCCGGATCGCCGTCCGTGAGGGTGGCGAGGTGGTGCAGCACAGCCTCCCCCCGGACGCCGCGCAGCCGGATGGCGTCGAGTGCATGCCGATGAGGCGGAGTTGGAGCCCCGAGGCGGGTACCCATTCGGGGAGCTTCTTGCTCGTCATGGCAATGAGCATCGCGGTGACTGCGTAGCGTGACCAGGAGGACGCGATCCACACCGATGCGATGTGGGGAGGGCGGTGACGGCTGTGGGGACGAGTGGCGAGACGACGCGCGGGCGGCGGCTGGTGGGGGAGCTGATCCGCATCCACCGGGTGCGGGCGGTTCTCACGCAGAGGAGGCGGCGGAGCAGCTGCTGATCTCGGAGTCGCTGATGGGCGCGGTGGAGCGGGCGAGCGCATTCCCTCGCGCGACCTGCTGATCGACGGGGACCGGGTGTTCGGCGCGGGCGGGGCGCTGAGGGCGTGCTGCGAGCTGGTGGACGAGGAGAAGTACCCGCCGAAGTTCCTGGACTGGGCGAAGCTGGAGCGGAACGCGCGGGTGATCAGCGCGTACGAGACGATGCTGATCCCGGGCCTGCTGCAGACGGAGGCGTACGTGCACGCGCTGTACCGGTCGCGCGTACCGGCGTACACGGAGGACGAGATCGCCCGGCACGTCGGAGCGAGGCTGGAGCGGCAGACTGCGCTGTTGCGCACGCCGCCGCCGCGCATCGGGTACGTCATCGAGGAGTCGGTCCTGGACCGGATGCTCGGCGGGCCAAAGGTGCTGAAGGAGCAGCTGCGGCACGTGCTGGACTGTGTGGAGCGGCACAACCACCTGACGGTGCAGGTGATGCCGTCGGCTCAGCACACGCATGCGGGGTTGAACGGGCCGATGCAGCTGATGTCCACGGCGGAGGGCCGCACATTGCTGTTCGCGGAGGGGCAGGGCGGAGGTAGGTTGCTTTCGAAACCGGAGCAGGTGGGCGACATGTTCGACCTCTTCGGCATCCTGCGGGCGCAGGCGCTCAATCCCTGGAAGTCCGCGGAGGTCATCGAGACGAAGGTGAGGTAACTGTGAGCGGCGGGCCCGGACTTTCCTGGTTCAAGTCCAGCTACAGCAACAACGAGGGCGAGGCCTGCCTCGAAGTCGCCTACGACTGGCACAAGTCCAGCTACAGCAACAACGAGGGAGCGGCCTGCGTCGAGGTCGCCACCTGCCCCCACACCGTCCACGTCCGCGACTCCAAGGTCACCGACGGCCCCACCTTCACTGTCGCCCCCGCCGCCTGGTCCGCATTCGTGGCGGGTGCGGTCACGGGCTGACCGTACCCGCGGCCCGTCGCAGCCCGCCGGCTGCTCCCGTGAGCCCGCCGGATCAGGTGCCCGGACAAGCGCGTTGCACAACCAATGGGAGACTTCTCATGCAATGGCCAGCCCGACAGGAATTCGACCGTTGGGCCGGACGGCAGCAGAGCTGGGGCGCCGGCCTGATGGCACTGTCCGCAGCCCTGTTCCTCTGGTTGGGGTACTTGCTGCTGATTCCGTTCACTGTGCATCACTTTCAGGATGAAATCTCTTGCGAGGCTCCGGTGTTCTACGACAGTGAGAGCACCTCGTACAGCCAGGGCGCGGGAAAGCTGTGCAGCGCCGAGCGAGACTGGCCGGAACTCCTCGGAATCGGATTTCTTGCAGTACCCCCAGCCGTCGCGGGCGCGGCGCTGTTCACGAGCGGGAGTGCGCGCAAGCGGGCGAGCTCCCATGTCTTCCGGATCCTGGAGATGCAGGAGTCCGAGGAGCGCGCCCGGCAGAAGGCGCGGCCAAAACCCTGAGGTAGTGGCAGGCCCGCGCACGCAGGAACGGCCGCCCCCGCGCCATGGGGGCGGCCGTTCCTTTCGGGTTCTCCCGCGTGGAGGCCGTGACCGGATTCGAACCGGTGTAACTCGAGTTGCAGTCGAGCCCCTGAACCTCTCGGGCACACGGCCGTGCGTTTCTTGATCTGCTGTCGACCGTACGGGCCCTCCGGGGCCGGGCCAAGGGCTGCGGGCGGGCCGCAACGTGACTGCCATACCGCGTTCATGAAACAGCCCATAGGCCTACGACCAAGGGACCAGCCGCATACCGCCCACCGACAGGGGTCAACTGGTGCGGTGGCCCTTACTCTGGGGCCCATGACTGCCCTGGAACCCAGTGACGCCGAGGTCACCGCCGCCATAGTCGAGACCACCGTCGTCGAGCCGGCGGAAGGTGTCCTCGGGCGGACCTACCGGGCACTCAGCATCGGCATCGTCTCCGTCGTCCTGCTCATCGCCTTCGAGGCGACCGCCGTGGGTACGGCGATGCCGGTCGCGGCCCGCGAGCTGCAGGGCATCCCGCTCTACGCCTTCGCCTTCTCCGCGTACTTCACCACCAGCCTCTTCGCCATGGTCCTCTCCGGCCAGTGGGCCGACCGGCGCGGGCCGCTCGCCCCGATCGCCACCGGGATCGGGGCATTCGGGGCGGGGCTGCTGCTCTCCGGGACCGCGGCGAACATGTGGACGTTCATCCTGGGACGGGCTGTCCAGGGCATCGGCGGCGGGCTCGTCATCGTGGCGCTGTACGTCGTCATCGGGCGGGCCTACCCGGAGCGGATCCGGCCGGGCATCATGGCCGGCTTCTCCGCGGCCTGGATCGTCCCGTCCGTCGTCGGCCCGCTCGCCTCGGGAACCGTGACCGAGCACCTCGGGTGGCGCTGGGTCTTCGTCGGCATCCCGGTCCTCATCCTCCTGCCGCTGGGCCTCGCGCTGCCCGCGATCCGGCGGATGGCGGGTGGTGCCGCGAACGCGGAGGCCGCGACGGAGCCCTTCGACCGGCGCCGCATCCGGCTCGCGCTCGGGATCTCGGCCGGCGCCGGGCTGCTCCAGTACGCCGGACAGGAGCTGCGGTGGGCCTCTCTGGTCCCGGCGCTGGCCGGTGCCGCGCTGCTCGTCCCCGCCGTGCGCGGGCTGCTGCCCCGGGGGACCGTGCGGGCCGCGCGGGGGCTTCCCGCCGTGATCCTGCTGCGGGGGATATCGGCCGGTTCGTTCATCGTCGCGGAGTCCTTCGTCCCGCTGATGCTCGTGACCCAGCGCGGACTCTCCCCGACGATGGCCGGCCTCTCCCTGGCAGCCGGTGGTCTGACCTGGGCGCTCGGCTCGTACGTCCTGGCCCGGCCCCGGCTGGAGCCCCACCGGGGGGCCCTGATGGTGGTGGGCATGGTGCTCGTGACACTGGCGATCCTCGCCGCGCCCGCTGTGCTGATCGAGTCGGTACCCGTGTGGACCCTGGCCGTGGTCTGGGGCGTCGGATGCTTCGGCATGGGCATGGTGATCGCGTCGACGAGCGTGCTGTTGCTGAAGCTGTCGGCGCCGCACGAGGCGGGGGCCAACTCGGCCGCCCTCCAGATCTCGGACGGCCTGTCCAACGCGCTGCTGCTCGCCGCGGGCGGTGCGGCGTTCGCCGCGCTCGGCGGCGGCGGGGTGGGCGCGGCCGCCCACGGGGCCGTGGGAAGCGGTACGGCCACGGCGCATCCCGGGGCCTTCACGGTGGTGTTCCTGCCGATGGCAGCGGTGGCGCTGGTGGGGGTGTGGGTGGCGGGCCGAACGCAGCCCCGGTAGCGCCCGGACGGTACCAGTCTGGCCCCAAAGCGGTGGTACCGTTTTGGTATGGCTATGAACCTGCGTCTTCGCGACGACCAGACCGAGGCACTCAAGCAGCGGGCCGAGCAGGAGGGCACCAGCATGCACGCGATACTGCTCAAGGCCGTCGACGACTACCTCGCCCGGACTGCGCAGGAGGCCATCGTCCGTAAGACGGCCAAGGAGCAGGCCGCCAAGTGGGGCGAGCTCATGGACCGGCTGAAGTGACCTGCGTCTACCTCTCCTCCGAGGACATCCTCGTCATCGCGGGATACGCCTGCGACGACATGCAGGTGGTCGTGCGGGACGTCGGGCTCCTGGAATCCGCGGCACACCGCCCTTCCGCCGCCATGTTCGGGGAGGAGGCGTACCCGGACGTGATCGACAAGGCCGCTGCGCTCCTCCAGTCCCTCGCGGTCAACCATCCACTTTTCGACGGCAACGAGCGGACGGCATGGCTGTCCTGCGTCTCGTTCCTGGCGATGAACGGAGTGGACCTGCGCCCCGACATCGACGCGGCGGAACGCCTGGTCATCGCGGTCGCGACCGGTGAGATGGACGAGGTGAAGGTCATCGCCCAAGGACTGCGGGAGCTGGTCGTCGCCGAGGTGTGACAGCTGTCGCATTATCCTCCGGGGCGGCGTCGTCCAGGGAGGGTTCCGCTCCGCCCGCCGGTAGGGTGGCCCGGTTGTCGTATCGCGTACGGGCCGGCTGCGGCCCCATCGGACAGCGCCCCACGTACCCGAGTGCCCCGAACCGGAGACCGTGACTACTACCGCCTCCCACCACCTCTCACCCGCCTTTCCCGGCCGCGCCCCCTGGGGGACGGCCGGGAAGCTGCGCGCCTGGCAGCAGGGTGCCATGGAGAAGTACATCCAGGAGCAGCCGCGCGACTTCCTCGCGGTCGCGACGCCCGGCGCCGGGAAGACCACCTTCGCGCTGACCCTCGCCTCATGGCTGCTGCACCACCACGTGGTGCAGCAGATCACCGTCGTGGCGCCCACCGAGCACCTCAAGAAGCAGTGGGCGGAGGCCGCGGCCCGCATAGGCATCAAGCTCGACCCGGACTACAGCGCCGGCCCCGTGAGCAAGGAGTACCACGGGGTCGCGATCACGTACGCCGGTGTCGGCGTGCGCCCCATGCTGCACCGCAACCGGTGCGAGCAGCGCAAGACGCTCGTGATCCTCGACGAGATCCACCACGCCGGTGACTCGAAGTCCTGGGGCGAGGCCTGCCAGGAGGCGTTCGACCCGGCGACGCGGCGGCTCGCGCTCACCGGTACGCCGTTCCGGTCCGACACGAACCCCATCCCCTTCGTGGCGTACGAGGAGGGCAACGACGGCATCCGCCGCTCCTCGGCCGACTACACCTACGGCTACGGCAACGCTCTGGCCGACGGGGTCGTCCGCCCCGTGATCTTCCTCAGCTACAGCGGCAACATGCGCTGGCGCACCAAGGCCGGGGACGAGATCGCCGCCCGGCTCGGTGAACCGATGACCAAGGACGCCATCGGGCAGGCCTGGCGCACCGCGCTCGCGCCCACCGGCGAGTGGATCCCCAACGTGCTGGCCGCCGCCGACAAGCGGCTCACCGAGGTGCGCAAGGGGATTCCGGACGCGGGCGGGCTCGTCATCGCGACGGACCAGGAGTCGGCGCGCGCGTACGCCAAGATCCTCAAGAAGGTGACGGGCGAGTCCCCGGCCGTGGTCCTCTCCGACGAGAAGGCGGCGTCGAAGAAGATCGACAAGTTCAGCCAGGACGAGTCGCGCTGGATGGTCGCGGTGCGCATGGTGTCGGAGGGCGTCGACGTCCCGCGCCTCGCGGTCGGCGTGTACGCCACGACCATCTCGACACCGCTCTTCTTCGCCCAGGCCGTCGGCCGTTTCGTACGGTCGCGGCGCCGGGGCGAGACGGCTTCGGTCTTCGTGCCGACCATCCCGATGCTCCTCGACTTCGCGAACGAGATGGAGGTCGAGCGCGACCACGTGCTCGACAAGCCCAAGAAGGGCAGCGACGAGGAGAACCCGTTCGCCGAGGAGGACCAGCTCCTCGCGGACGCGGAGAAGCTCGAGGACGAGGAGACCGAGGAGCAGCTGCCCTTCGAGGCGCTGGAGTCCGACGCGGTCTTCGACCGGGTGCTGTACGACGGCGCGGAATTCGGCATGCAGGCGCACCCGGGCAGCGAGGAGGAGCAGGACTACCTGGGCATCCCCGGCCTCCTGGAACCCGACCAGGTGCAGCTGCTGCTCCAGAAGCGGCAGACCCGGCAGATCGCGCACAGCAGGCAGAAGCCGGCGGAGGAGGCGGACCTGCTGGAGAAGGCGGCCGAGGACCGCCCCGTGGTCACGCACAAGAAGCTGCTGGAGCTGCGCAAGCAGCTCAACACGATGGTGTCGGCGTACACCCACCAGAGTGGCAAGCCGCACGGGGTGATCCACACCGAGCTGCGGAGGGTGTGCGGCGGTCCGCCCAGCGCGGAGGCGACGGCCGGGCAGATCCAGGACCGGATCAAGAAGGTCCAGGAGTGGGCCACCCGGATGCGCTGATTCCTGATCCGAAGGCCCCGGCACACGCGCGGCTCACACCGCACGAGTGCCGGGGCCGTGGTGTGATCCCGGGACGGACGCCGGGCGCCGGCGGGGCGGTTCCGCGAGGGGCGCGCGCCGTTCCCCGAGGGCGCGTGAGAGTGCCGCGGGCGCTGCGGGCGGGAATTTTTTGCGACATTTATTTCACGGTGTGTTAACAATCGTTCACGCGTCATGTACGCAGCGTTGCCGCGGCGTCACCCGACTTGAACGCGCGTAGATGTTCGCGTTCCGGACGGTCTCCCGCTGACCGGCGGTTATGTCGTGCGACTCCGGAGGGAGACCGGATTCTGGACGAGGGCTTCCGCTGAGCGGACCCTCTCGCTAATGTCCCCGAAACATGAACGCCCCGTGGCAGTGTGGCCGCGGAGCGCAGCCGGTGTTATGGCCAGTCGGCGGCCTCTCGGTGCGTCGCCGTGGGACCGGCGTCGGCATCCCGGAGAGACAACCGCCCCGCTCACCACGAGGGAGAGGGCGTCGTGACCGCGGAGACTTCTCAGACGCTCGACCGGGGACTGCGTGTCCTCAAACTGCTCGCCGATACCGATCACGGCCTGACCGTCACCGAGTTGTCGAACAAACTCGGCGTCAACCGCACCGTGGTCTACCGACTGCTCGCCACCCTGGAACAGCACGCGCTCGTCCGGCGTGACCTGGGCGGCCGGGCCCGAGTGGGTCTGGGCGTGCTGCGCCTGGGCCGTCAGGTGCACCCGCTCGTCAGGGAGGCGGCACTGCCCGCGCTGCGCTCCCTGGCCGAGGACATAGGGGCCACCGCCCACCTCACGCTCGTCGACGGGTCGGACGCGCTCGCGGTCGCCGTCGTCGAGCCGACCTGGACCGACTACCACGTGGCCTACCGGGCCGGCTTCCGTCACGCACTGGACAGGGGCGCCGCGGGCCGGGCGATCCTCACCGCCCGGCAGAAGACGGTCGACCACCCGGGCTACACCCTCACCCAGGGCGAGCTCGAAGCCGGTGCCTGCGGGGCTGCGGCGCCGCTGGTCGGGGTCTCGGGTGTGGAAGGAAGTGTGGGTGTGGTCATGCTCGCGGATGCCGTACCGGAACGGGTCGGGCCGAGGGTCCTTGACGCGGCTCGTGAGGTCGCCGACGCGCTGCGTTAGCACGAGCGCCCGCGCCGCGTCAGACAGGCGCCGCGGTGCGGGCCCGGCCGGCCCCGGTGGCGCCGGGGCGGTCGGAGCCGGAGGCGTGCGGCGGTTAGATTGGGCGGGTGGCCATTCGTTTCTCTCGCCCCCGCGTTCTCGCCCTCTGCGCGCTGCCCGTCCTCGCCCTGTTCGGTACGGCCGCCTTCGCGCCGCTGCCGTTCACCGTGGCGCAGCCCGGCACCACTGCGGACGTCCTCGGGGACGACAAGGGGACACCGGTCATCACGGTCAAGGGCGCGCCGAGCCACCCCACCGACGGCAAGCTGCTGATGACCACGATCCTCGCGACGTCGCCGACGGCCGACATCGGCGTCGGGGACGTGGTGGACAGCTGGTTCAGGACGGACCGGGCGGTCATGCCGCGGGACTCCGTCTATCCGACCGGCGACTCCGAGAAGGAGATCGAGCAGCACAACCTCCAGGACATGGAGGAGTCGCAGAACGTCGCCGTCGACGCGGCCCTGAACTACCTGGACATGAAGCCCGGTTCGGTGGACATCACCCTGCACCTCGCCGATGTCGGCGGTCCGAGCGCGGGCCTGTTCTTCTCCCTGGGGATCATCGACAAACTCTCGGACAACGGCTCCGGAGGCAACCTGACCGGCGGCCGCACCATCGCGGGTACGGGGACGATCGAGGCCGACGGCACGGTCGGCGCGGTCGGCGGGGTCAGCCTCAAGACGCAGGCCGCCCGGCGGGACGGTGCGACCGTCTTCCTGGTGCCGAAGGCCGAGTGCAAGCAGGCGAAGGCCGAGCGGCCCGACGGGCTGCGGCTGATCTCCGTCACGACGCTGAAGAGCGCGGTGTCCTCGCTACGGGCCCTGGACGAGGGGGGCAAGGTTCCGGGCTGCTGACCTGCGGCTCCGGACCCTCCATGGTGCGCCAGGCGGGAAAGACCAGCGGGCTCAGCGTCGCCAGGAAGTACACCCCGCCCATCGCCAGCAGCGCTCCCGGCGCGCCCATCCCTTCGACGAGCAGGCCCGCCGCCAGCCCGCCCACCGGCATGGCGAGTTCACAGCCCGACTTCTTCGGAAGTCTCCGTTCCGCTCAGCCCTCCTTGATGAATCCTTCCTTCACCAGCCAGTCCTTCGCGACCTCGTGCGGGTCCTGGCCGTCCACGTCGACCTTGGAGTTCAGCTCCTGCGCGAGCGGCGTCGTCAGCTTCCCGGTGAGGGGGGCCAGGAGTTCGGCGATCTCGGGGTACTTGTCGAGAGTCGCCGTGTGAATGGCCGGTGCGACGTTGTAGTTGGGGAAGAACTGCAGGTCGTCCTCCATGACGTCCAGGTTCATCGCCTTGATGCGGCCGTCGGTGGTGTACACCTCGCCGAGCAGGCAGGAGTTGGACTTCGAGACCTGGGTGTAGATGATCCCGGCGTCCATCTTCTGGATGTTCGAGGCCGGCAGTTTCATCCCGTACTTCTTCTGCATGCCCGGCAGCCCGTCGTCCCGCGAGGCGAACTCGTTCTCCACGCAGACCGTCACCGCCTTCGGGTCCTTCTTGGCCAGTTCGGCCACGTCCGAGAGCGTCTTCAGCTTGTACTTGGCGTTGTTCTTCTTGCTGATGGCCAGAGCGTAGGTGTTGTCGAGGGTGGACGGCGGCAGCCAGGTCACGCCGTTGCCGATGTCCTCGTCGCGGACCGCCTTCCACTGCTTCTGCGGGTCGACGATCGGCTCGGCATGGCCCATGTAGGTGATCCACGCCGTACCCGTGTAGTCGTACAGCGCGTCCGCCTCGCCCTTCACGACCGCCTCGCGCGCGCTGATCGACCCCGGCAGGTTCGTCCGGTCGAGAACCTCGGCGCCGGCCGCCTTGAAGACCAGTCCCATGATCTGGCCGAGGATGATGCTCTCGCTGAAGTTCTTCGAGGTCACCGTCAGCGACGCGCCCTTGAGCGGCTGCCCCTTCCCGATGGACCCCGGTCGCACCTCGTCCACCAGCGGTGATCCGCTCTTCAGCCCGCACCCCGTGAGCAGGAGGGCGAGCGCGGCCCCCGATGCCAGGCCCGTACGTACCCTCACGCTTCCTCCAGTCCGCGCGGCGTCAGCCACAGTTCGACCAGCGATGCCAGCCAGTCCACCAGCAGTGCCAGCACCACCGTCAGTACGGAACCGAGCAGCAGCACGGGCATGCGCTGCGTCTGGATGCCCGAGGTGATCAGGTCACCGAGACCGCCGCCGCCGCCGAAGGTGGCAAGGGTCGCCGTGCCCACGTTGAGCACCAGTGCGGTGCGAACGCCCGCCAGGATCAGCGGGACCGCGAGCGGCAGTTCGACCTTCGTGAGGGTGCCCATGGCAGACATGCCGATGCCCTTGGAAGCCTCCACCAGCGTCGGTTCGATCTGGTTCAGCCCCGCCACCGTGTTGGAGAGGACCGGCAGGACCGCGTAGATCACCATGCCGGTGATGGCGGTCGACGGGCCGATGCCCAGCCAGATCACCAGCAGCGCCAGCAGCCCGATCGCGGGCGTCGCCTGGCCGATGTTGGCCAGGGCCGTGACCCAGGGGGCGGCCTTCTTCAGGCCGCGCCGGGTCAGCGCGATGCCGACCGGAATGGCGATGATCAGCACCCAGAAGGTGGAGATCGCGGTCAGCCTGACGTGCTGCCACCAGCGGACCTCGACGTTGTCGCCGGCCAGGGAGTTCTCCGCGATCGAGTCGAGGTCGACGTTGGAGATCCACAGATAGGTCACCACGAGGACGACGGCGCAGACGGCCGGCACCAGCACGAGCTTCTGCCAGGTGATCCTCCGCGCCGGACCCGAAGGCGGCGGGCTGGGCTCCGACTCCTCGTCACGGAAGGCATGTCCCTGGACGTCGTGCTCGCCGGGTGGCCGTGCGTCCTTCGGGGATACTTGACGGCTGGGGGTCATAGACCGCTGCCACCGCCCTCGAGCTCCTGTTCCGTCTGATGGGACCGGGACTCCTCCAGGTCGTGCCGGTGCTCCATCGCGGCGAGCCGGTCGGCCTCCAGCAGCTCCTGCACGGAGTTCAGCAGCGTGTGCATGTCGACGACGCCGATGAACTCACCACGCCGCCCCGTCACGGCGACCCGCCCGCCGCTGTCGGTCAGCACCGCCTCCAGCGCGTCGTGCAGCGTCGCGTCCCGGGTCACCGTGTCGTGCACCAGCTGCCCGGCCCTGGCGAGCGAACCCTTGGCCCGCATCAGGTCGCCGCGCCGCAGCCACTTGTACGGACGGTTGCGGCGGTCCAGCATCAGCAGCTCGTTGTGCTGGCCGTCGCGCAGCTTGTTGAAGATCGACTGGAGCGGGTCCTCGACGGTCACCGTGGGGAAGTCGGCGATCCCCACGTCCCGTACGCGGGTGAGGTTGAGCCGCTTCAGGGCCGCGCCCGCCCCCACGAACCCCGAGACGAAGTCGTCCGTCGGGTTGGTCAGGATGGCCTCGGGGGTGTCGAACTGCGCGATGTGCGACCGCTCCCGCAGCACCGCGATCCGGTCGCCCAGCTTGATGGCCTCGTCGAAGTCGTGGGTGACGAAGACGATCGTCTTGTGCAGTTCGTGCTGGAGCCGGATCAGCTCGTCCTGGAGGTGATCGCGGGTGATCGGGTCGACCGCCCCGAACGGCTCGTCCATCAGCAGCACCGGCGGGTCCGCGGCCAGTGCCCGGGCCACGCCCACACGCTGCTGCTGGCCGCCGGAGAGCTGGCGCGGGTACCGCCCGTGGAACTCCCGGGGGTCGAGACCGACCAGATCGAGCATCTCCTCGACCCGGTCCTTCACCCCGGACTTCGACCAGCCGGTCATCTTCGGCACGAGGGCGATGTTCTCCGCGACCGTCATGTGCGGGAAGAGACCGGAGGACTGGATGGCGTAACCGATCTTGCGGCGCAGCTTCACCGGGTCCATGTCGGTGACGTCCTCGTCGTTGATCCTGATCCGCCCGGACGTCGGCTCGATCAGGCGGTTGATCATCTTCAGCGTGGTGGACTTCCCGCAGCCCGAGGGGCCCACGAGAATCACCGTCTCACCGGCCTTGATGTCCATGGACACGTTGTCCACGGCGGGACTGGGGTTCCCGGGGTAGGACTTGGAGAGGTTCTCCAGCTGGATCGTCGCGCCCGAGGTGGCCGGGCGGGGCGGGGCCGACTCCGTCGACCCGGTGGCGGTCTCAGGCACGGATCCCCCTAGGGATGGTGAGCCGCCCGAGCAGTACGTACGCGGCGTCGAAGAGCAGGGCGAGGATGACGATGCCGATCGTGCCGGCGAGGACCTGATTGATGGCGTTGGCGCTTCCGAGTGAGGCGAGTCCGCGGAAGATCTCGTTGCCGAGACCGGGACCCGAGGCGTACGCGGCGATGGCGGCGATGCCCATCAGCATCTGGGTGGCGACCCGGATGCCGGTGAGGATGGGCGGCCACGCGAGCGGCAGCTCCACCTTGAACAGCCGCCTCGTGCGGGACATCCCGATGCCCTTCGCCGCGTCGACGAGGGACGGGTCCACCCCGCGCAGCCCGACGATGCAGTTACGGACGATGGGCAGCAGCCCGTACAGGGTCAGGATGATCACGGTGGGCGGGACCCCGAGGCCGACCAGCGGGATCAGCAGGCCGATCGCCGCGAGCGACGGGATGGTGAGGATCGCCGAGGTGGAGGTGATCGCCAGGGCACCGCCCCAGCCGCTGCGGTAACTGACCACACCGATCAGGACGCCGAGGACGGTGGCGATGACCATGCACTGGAAGACGGCGCTGACGTGCTGGAACGCGTCCGTGAGCAACTGCTGGTGCCTCGTGCCCACATACTCCCAGAAGTTCACATGTTGCTCCCTCGGCTCAGTCGGTGTCCTCTGCAGCCTGCTCAATCAGCGGGATAATACGCAGGGGCACCGGATTTTCCATGACGATCGCCGTGGAGGCCCGGACGATGCCATCAAAGCCGAGGACCAGGTCGATCACCCGCTGGAGATCGGCGTTCGAGCGGGCCACGAGTCGGCAGAGCATGTCCCCCTGACCCGTCGTCGTGTGCAGTTCCAGCACCTCCGGCACGCTGCTCAAATGGGCCCGTACGTCGGCGCCTTGACCCTGCTTGATCTCCAGCGTGGCGAACGCGGTGACGGGGTAGCCGAGGGCCGCCGGGTCCACGTCCGGGCCGAAGCCGCGAATGACGCCATTGGACTGAAGACGGTCCAGCCTCGCCTGCACAGTCCCGCGCGCCACCCCGAGACGCCGCGACGCCTCGAGCACACCGATGCGGGGCTCCCGGGCCAGCAGCACGATGAGCCAGCCGTCCAGTCGATCGATCGCCATGATCCGTCTCCCGATGGTCAGCCTGCACGGACAGCCCGCCCATCCTCGCGTCCGGGTGTACAGATTGACCAGTGGATCCGCGAACTGTTGCGCACCTTGCGGAGCGGCGGGAACCTTCGGACATGACTGAGACTGTGCACACCACGCCCGACACCGCCCGGCAGGCCGATCCCTTCCCGGTCAAGGGAATGGACGCGGTGGTCTTCGCTGTGGGCAACGCCAAGCAGGCGGCGCACTACTACTCGACCGCCTTCGGCATGAAGCTCGTCGCCTACTCCGGACCGGAGAACGGCAGCCGCGAGACCGCGAGTTACGTCCTGACCAACGGCTCCGCCCGCTTCGTCCTCACCTCCGTCATCAAGGCGTCCACCGAATGGGGCACCTTCCTCGCCGACCATGTGCACGCCCACGGCGACGGGGTGGTCGACCTCGCCATCGAGGTTCCCGACGCCCGCGCGGCCTACGCGTACGCCGTCGAGCACGGCGCGCGGGGCATCACCGAGCCGCACGAGGTGAAGGACGAGCACGGCACGGTCGTCCTGGCCGCCATCGCGACGTACGGGAAGACCCGCCACACGCTGGTCGAGCGCGGCGGCTACGACGGGCCGTACCTCCCCGGCTACACGGCCGCGGACCCGATCGTCGAGCCGGCCGCCAAGAGGACCTTCCAGGCCATCGACCACTGCGTCGGCAACGTCGAGCTGGGCCGGATGAACGAGTGGGTGACCTTCTACAACAAGGTCATGGGCTTCACCAACATGAAGGAGTTCGTCGGCGACGACATCGCCACCGAGTACTCCGCCCTGATGTCGAAGGTCGTCGCCGACGGCACGCTGAAGGTCAAGTTCCCCATCAACGAGCCCGCGATCGCGAAGAAGAAGTCGCAGATCGACGAGTACCTGGAGTTCTACGGCGGCGCCGGCGTCCAGCACATCGCGCTCGCCACGAACGACATCGTCGCGTCCGTGAAGGCGATGCGGGCGGCCGGCGTGCAGTTCCTGGACACCCCGGACTCGTACTACGACACCCTGGGGGAGTGGGCGGGCGAGACCCGCGTGCCCGTGGAGACGCTGCGCGAGCTGAAGATCCTCGTCGACCGCGACGAGGACGGCTACCTGCTGCAGATCTTCACCAAGCCGGTCCAGGACCGCCCGACGGTCTTCTTCGAGATGATCGAGCGGCACGGCTCGATGGGCTTCGGCAAGGGCAACTTCAAGGCCCTGTTCGAGGCGATCGAGCGCGAGCAGGAGAAGCGCGGCAACCTGTAGCCCCAGCGCCGAAGGGGCCCTTCTCCCGCCGGGAGAAGGGCCCCTTCCGCATGCGGTTACGGGGTCGCGGCGGCGCCGGGCCTCGCCCTGGGAGCGGCCGAGGCCGAAGCCGACGGTGCGGGCTGCGGCCGGGCCGCCTCCCCGGCACCCTTGGCGGTCTCCTTGTCGGCCTCCTTGCCGGCCTCGGCCGAGGGCTCCGGGGAGGGCTCGGGCCGGGGCTCGTTCCCGGCACCCTCCGGCTTCCCGGGGTCCTGCGCGGGCTCCGCTCCGGGCGGCTGCACCGCCGCGGGGCCGCCCGCCGCCGGCTCACCCAGCGCGTCCAGGGCCTCCTGCGCCAGCGGGGCGGCCAGGGGTGAGAAGTACGGGTCCGTCCGGAGGGCCTCCTCCAGATGACCGCGGGCCGGGCCGTCCTGGCCGAGCGCACTCTCGATCATGCCCAGGTGGTAGGCGTACGTGGCGTCCCGCACGCCGGTCTCCACCGCCCGCTCCGCGTACTGCACCGCCTCCTCGCTCCGGCCCGCCCGGTGCAGCGACCAGGCCAGGGTGTCGGACACCGCCGCGCTGCGGCGCTGCGCCGCCCACTCGGTGCGCATCAGCTCCACCGCCGCCTCCGGGTCACCGTGGTCGGCCTCGAAGCGTGCCTCGGTCAGGGACTCGTCGACCCCGGCCGTTCGCGCCCGCGTGAGGAGGTCGCGGAGCTTCGCGTACTGGGTGCGCGCGTCGCCGTCCAGGTCCAGGGACTCGTACAGCTCCGCCAGTTCGAGCACGTACTCGGGGCGGGGGAGCTTCGTCGTCACGGTCCGGTAGTCCGCCAGCGCCTCGTCCGTGCGGTCCAGCGCCGCCAGGGCGCGGGCCCGGCCCGCGAGGGAGGCGAGGTGGCCGCGGTCGGTGCGCAGGGCGGCGTCGTACTGCGCGAGGGCCTCCGCCGGCTCCCCGCGCTCGCCGGCGAGGTCCCCGAGACGGTGCAGGGCCGCCGCCTTCGCGGCCGGCGTGGCGGCGTGGTCCGCCGCCTCCTGGGCGGTGGCCAGGGCGTCCTCGCGCCAGCCCTGGTTGCGGTACATGTCGGACGTCCTGGCCAGGGCGGGGGCGCCCTTGCGCAGGGTGCCGAACTTCTCCGTGGCCCTGGCCGCCGCCGCGTACTCGCCGAGGCCGGTGTAGGCGTCGATCAGCACCGGGTACGCCGCCCAGCCCTTCGGCTGCCGGGCGCGGACCGTCTCGCCCCACTTCTTCGCGGCGAGGAAGTCGTTACGGGCGTTGGCGAGCGTCCCGAGCCCCACCCAGGCCTGCACGTTCCCGCGTTCGCCCGGCTGCGCGGCCAGTGAGCGCTGGAGGGCCTGCTCGGCCCGGGTGTAGTACGCCGTGTCCGCGGACCGCCGGCCCCACTCCACGTACGCCGTGCCGAGCACCGCCCAGGACGGGGCGTCCGCGGGGTGCGTCTCCACCCACTTCTGCCGGTCGCCGATGAGGGCCGTCAGGTCGGACAGGGACGCCGGGGAACCCGCCGCCGCCGCGGCCTCGGCCCGCGCCACGGGCCCCGGCGTGGGCGGTGCGGCCACCTCGTCGTCACCCGGTACGGCGATCACCGCCCCGGCCACGAGCACGGCTCCCGCCACCGCGCCGAACGCGGCCCGGCGCAGCGTCGTGCGCATCGGCGCGGGGGGCGGTGGGACGGACGTCGCACCCTGGGGCGGCAGGGTGGAGGGGAGCGGCTCCGGGTTCTGCTGCGGCTTGGCATCCATGGCCATCACTCTGCGTCAGTACGAAGATCGCATCGCGCTCCGCGAAGGGTGCCGCAGACGGGTTCACACCATTGGCCCCGGGTGCCACGCTTGGATCATGGACCCTCTCCTCGAACGACTGCGCGCAGGTCTCCCCACCGAGGCGCTGATCACGGATCCGGACGTCACCGCCTCGTACGCCCACGACATGGCGAGCTTCTGCGAGGCGGGCGCCCCCGCCGTGGTGGTGCTGCCGCGCACGGTCGAGGAGGTCCAGCACGTCATGCGGACCGCCACCGCTCTGCGGGTCCCCGTCGTCCCCCAGGGCGCGAGGACCGGACTGTCGGGGGCGGCCAACGCCTCCGACGGCTGCATCGTGCTCTCCCTGGTGAAGATGGACCGGATCCTGGAGATCAGCCCCGTGGACCGGATCGCGGTCGTCGAGCCGGGCGTCGTCAACGCCGTGCTCTCCCGTGCCGTCGACGAGCACGGGCTGTACTACCCGCCGGATCCGTCGAGCTGGGAGATGTGCACGATCGGCGGCAACATCGGTACCGCGTCCGGCGGGCTGTGCTGCGTGAAGTACGGCGTCACCGCCGAATACGTCCTGGGCCTCGAAGTCGTCCTGGCCGACGGTCGGCTGCTGAACACCGGACGCCGCACCGCGAAGGGCGTCGCCGGATACGACCTCACCCGGCTCTTCGTCGGTTCCGAGGGCAGCCTCGGCATCGTCGTGAAGGCCGTCCTCGCGCTGCGGCCCCGGCCGCCGCAGCAGCTCGTGCTCGCCGCCGAGTTCCCCTCGGCGGCGGCGGCCTGCGACGCGGTGTGCCGGATCATGGAGCGGGGGCACACTCCGTCACTCCTCGAACTGATGGACCGTACGACTGTGCGTGCCGTCAACGCGATGGCCTCCATGGGCCTCCCCGAGACCACCGAGGCGCTGCTGCTCTGTGCCTTCGACACGCCCGACCCGGCGGCCGACCTGGCCGCCGTCGGGGAACTGTGCACAGCGGCCGGGGCCACCGAGGTCGTGCCCGCCGACGACGCGGCCGAGTCGGAACTCCTGCTCCAGGCCCGCAGGATGTCCCTCCCCGCCCTGGAGACCGTCAAGTCCGCCACGATGATCGACGACGTGTGCGTGCCGCGCTCGCGGCTCGGCGCGATGATCGAGGGCACCGCCGCCATCGCCGAGAAGTTCGGGCTCACCATCGGTGTCTGCGCCCACGCGGGCGACGGCAACACCCACCCCGTCGTCTGCTTCGACCACACCGACGCCGACGAGTCCCGCAGGGCCCGCGAGTCCTTCGACGAGATCATGGCGCTGGGCCTCGAACTGGGCGGCACCATCACCGGCGAACACGGGGTCGGCGTCCTGAAGAAGGAGTGGCTCGCCCGCGAACTGGGCGAGGTCGGGGTCGAGTTGCAGCGCGGTATCAAGGCCGCCTTCGACCCGCTCGGGCTGCTCAACCCCGGCAAGCTGTTCTGACGACCGCCCACGCCGCCGCTCAGGCCTCCCCGTCCTGCGGCTCGTCCTGGGACCAGGGGTCGCTCATCCACAGGTCGTCCGCCGGCAGCGGGGTGAGCAGCTCGGCGAGGGCTCCGTCCAGTCCGAGCAGCGCGCTCTCGGTCCCCGGCGGGACCACCCGCAGGGTGCGCTCCACCCACGCGGACACGGCGCCCGCCGGCACCTCCAGGAGGGCGTTGCCGTCGGGTGAGGTGAGCGCGACGCAGATGACGCCCCGGTCCTCGACCCTGGTCGGCCAGATCCGCACGTCCCCGTGCCCGCACGGCCGGAACACCCCCTCCACCAGCAGCTCGCGGGCGAACGTCCAGTGCACGGGCGACTCGGAGCCGATGTGGAAGGTGACGTGCACGGCGTACGGGTCGTCGGTGAAGTAGGACAGCCGCGCGGGTACGGGGACGGACCGCTCGGGCGACAGGACCAGCTTCACTTCCAGTTCGCGTTCCACGGCGTTCTGCATGAGGGTGCACGACCTTCCGATGCTCGTAGGGCCCGGTCCCGTGACCGGTCCGCACAAGGAGAGAGCGCCCTCACGGACGTCTATGACGCGACTTCCCAGAAAAACTTCCCTGGACCCTGAAAGTGGTCCAAACGACAGGACCGGCCCGGGGGTGCTCGGCGGTCTGATAGATGTGGACCCTTGTATTGAGGCCTCGAAGAGATACGGGACCACGGTGATGAGCGCCCCAACCCCGGCACCCGGTGACGAAAGCCCCCGCGAGGGGTACTACCCAGACCCGTCCATTCCCGGATACGTCCGGTACTGGAACGGCGCTTCGTGGGTCCCCGGCACCAGCCGGCCCGCGCCCCAGCAGGGCGGGACGACGCCGGCGGCGCCGCCCGCCCCGACGGCGGACGCACCCCCGCAGCGGCAGGCCCCGGTGGACGAGACCGGGCCGATGTACCTCGACGAGGCCGAAGCGCCGGACGCACCCGGCGGGGAGGCCGGGGCAGGCAGGGGTGAGGCGGACGTCGCCCCCGGCCGGCCCAGGCCCGCGACCGCCTGGCAGGCGGACACCTCCCGCCAGACCGGCTTCGGCGGCGAACGCGACCACCGCGTCTCCTGGGGCGGCCCGGACCCGCGTACGCCCGAGGCGCACACGCCCGGATCCGGGACGCCGACGCCGCCCGCCGCCCCCGCCCCTGTGACCCCGCCGGACGCGCCCGCCGACCGCGCACCCGCCTACCCCCGGCAGTCCGGCACCCCGGACCCGACGCGCGGCGCCCTGCCCGGCATGCGGGACGGCAACGACGAGGTGACCGACGGCACCGTCGCCATCCGCGTCGACCGGCCCGGCAGCGGCAGCGGCGACGCCGGCCGCCGCCCACCGACCGACGGCACGGTCACGATCCGTGCGGTGGGGTCCGGCAGCCGTCCCCCGCGGCCGCGCGAGGAGGGCCCCGCCCCCGCCGACGGCACGATGACGATCCGCGCCGTGCCGCCCGGCCCCACCCAGCAGCCACCCGCTCCCGCACCGTCGCCCACCCCGCCGCAGGCGCCCGCACCGGCCCCCGCCCCGCCGCAGGCGCAGGCGCCGCTGAACACACCCCTGACCCCGGGCCCCGGCGGCGGTTCCGCTTCCTGGGCGCAGCAGGTCCACCAGCTCGCCCAGCCCGAGCAGACGGCCCGTCCGCAGCAGCCGCGGCCCCAGCAGCAGAGCCCGGTGCCCGAGCAGCAGCAGCCCGTCGTGCCCTGGAAGCCCCCGGTCGAGGACCCGTTCCAGCAGCTCGTCCGCTCCCAGGCCTCGGCCAGGCCCGCCGGGCTCGGCAAGCGGCTGGCCGCCCGGATCATCGACACGGTCGTCCTCGGCCTGTTCGTCGGCGCGGCCGGCTTCCCGCTGGTCACTCAGGCGATGGACCACATCGACCGGAAGATCGACGCGGCGAAGCTCTCCGGAGAGACGGTCACCGTCTGGCTCCTGGACTCGACCACGGCCGGACTGTTCGGAGGGGTGCTCGCCGCGTTCCTGGTCCTCGGCTTCGTCCTGGAGGCCCTGCCCACCGCCAAGTGGGGCCGCACACTGGGCAAGAAGCTGTGCGGTCTCGAGGTGCGGGACATCGAGTCCCACGACGCCCCGACCCTGGGGGCCGCTCTGCGCCGCTGGCTGGTGTACGGGGTGCTGGGCCTGGTCGTCGTCGGGGTGCTCAACGTGCTCTGGTGCCTGATCGACCGCCCGTGGCGCCAGTGCTGGCACGACAAAGCGGCCCGTACGTTCGTCGCGGGCTGAGGGAGCCCCCGAGGGCTCCAGATCCCGCTCGTTCGCTCAGCCCTTCCTTCTACGCCCCTCAGGAGTCCTGGTGGAGGATCTCGCGGATGCCGTCGAGTCGCTGGAGCAGCTCGTCGTGGGCTGGCGTGAGCTGGTGCTCGACCGGGACGCGGCCGCGGACGTGCGCGACCTCCCAGGCATCGCCGTACGGTGGGCCGACTCCCGGTTCGCCTTCTGGAACTGCGTCACGCTGACCGACGTCGGCGCGGCCCCGGAGCTCGTTCGGCAACGGCTGAGGGAGGCGGCGGAGATCATGCGCGCCAAGGAGCGGCCCGGGTTCCTGTGGGTCTTCGAGGACCTCCTGACCGGCGAGGCGCGCGAGGCACTCGGGACGGCGGCCGCGGAGGCGGGCCTCGCACACGCCTTCCCCGGCACCGGTATGGCCGGCGATCTGCTGCCGCTTCCCGAACCGGCCCACCGCGACCTGACGTTCGTACGCGTGACCACCGGCGAACACCTGCGGGCCTACGCCGACCTCAACTCCCAGGCCTACGGCTTCCCCCTGGAGGACGGCCGCGACGGCCTCGTGGGCTCCATGATGTGGAGGGACCGGGTTCACGCCTACCTGGGCCTGCGGGACGGCGTGCCGGTGACGTGCGCGGCGACGGTGGAGGTCGCGGGCCGTCTCTTCGTCGTGCTTGTCGCCACGGACCCTGCGTGGGAGCGCAACGGCTACGGCGAAGCGGTGACGCGCAAGGCGCTGTACGAAGGAGGGCGGGCCACCGGCCTGACCCGTGCGACCCTGCACGCGACCCCGGCCGGCGCGCCCGTGTACCCCCGTATCGGATTCCAGCCGAACTCCCCGATGGCCTTCTACGCCCTGGAGAACCCGGGCTGACTCCCACGGGGCCACCGACCGGAAGCGGCCCGTACGCCCGTGTGCTGACGCCCCGTCCCCCGAAGGGACCTCAGCCGTTGCGGGCCTTCGCGGGCCGGGGTGCACTGCCCCCATGAGTAACGAACCACCGCCTCCGCCGCCGCCCGAGGACGACCCCTTCTCGAAGCGGCCGCCGCAGGGGCCTCCGCCCCCGTCGAGCGGTTCGCCCTACGACAGCGGGCCGCCTCCGCCCCCGCCGCCGCGCGACCCGTACGGCGGTGGCGGTCCCTACGGTGGCGCGGATCCGCTGGCCGGCATGCCGCCGCTCGCCGAACCGGGCAAGCGGATCCTGGCGCGGTTGATCGACTTCCTCATCATCTCGATCCCGCTGTACCTGATCTCGCTGCCCTTCGGCGGCGCGGTCGACGTGTCCTCGGACGACGGCAACGACGACTTCGGCAACGCCATCGGCAACACCTACACCGGTCATCAGCTGGTGTGGTCGCTGATCGGCCTGGTGGTCTACGTCGCGTACGACACGTACTTCACCCACAAGGACGGCCGGACGCTCGGCAAGCGGCTGCTGAAGATGCGCGTCGCGATGCTCAACGACGGCTCGGTCCCCGACACGAGCTCCTCGCTGATGCGGGCCGTCGTGCTCTGGCTGCCCGCGCTGCTGTGCTGCCCGTGTCTCTGGTGGCTCATCAACATCGTGCTGATGTTCACGGACAAGCCCTACCGGCAGGGCCTGCAGGACAAGGCGGGCAAGACCGTGGTCGTCACCGCGGCCTGAGTCTCCTCAGCGGTGCAGGGAGTGCTCCCCGATGTGCTCCCGCTGGGCGGCGGCGATCTCGATGTCCTCGATCGTGCGGTGTGTGCGGGCGGTGGTGGGCGGTGCCGTCGCCCGCCGGGCGGCCCTCGTGCGTGCGGGCAGGGCCAGGGCCACCAGCAGGCCCAGGACCAGCGCCACGGTGGAGACGGCGGCGACACCGATGCCCGACTCCGTGCGGAACAGCAACAGCAGGGCGAGGGCGGAGATGACGACGGTGGCCGAACCGTAGGAGAGCTGTGCGGCAGTCGGACGCGGCATGGCGGTATCCGTCCTCGGGGCGTCGGATAGGGAAGTCTCTCAACACGTTCGCACTGTCAATCGACTCTACGACGGTGGATGCCCGTGAGGAACGGGTAGTAAGCGTGACCTAACCCACGGTACCGGTGCACGGGGGGCGCACTGAGTCACACCGACGCCGGGACGGCCCCTCGGCGCGCCGGTCGGCTGCCCGGGTCCGCCTGGACCCACGTCCGGATACCGGAAAAGGGCTCCCGCATAGTGCACTTGGTATGTGCAAGTCAAGGTCTGTCTTTTCTCGCATAACTCCGATCGAATGTCGTCACTTGTGACGCGTTGAACGCGCGCGGCCCGATTTCACCCCCTGGCCGCGGACGCGAACGCCGGGGAGGACTGCATCAAGTGACCACTCAGAGACGGGCGCTACGCGCCACCGCCGTTGCCGTGTGCCTGGCCGCCACGGCCGCGACGGCATCCGCCTTCGCCACGGCGCAGGCGGACGACAGGACGTCAGGTTCGGGCGCTTCCATCGTGGACCGCCGCGATCCCGCGCCGGCCAAGGCGCACGAGCACGACCTGGAAGGCCCCTTCAGCAAGGAGCAGGACGCACAGCGTCAGGCCGCGCTGGAGCAGGTCCTGTCCGGCGACAAGAAGGTGACCTCCAAGGGCGGTTCCAAGGTCGTCAAGCTCGGCAAGAGCAAGTACGTCGAGCTCGGCCGCGAGAAGACCGACAAGATCTTCACCATCCTCGTGGAGTTCGGCGACCAGGTCGACGACACCACGATGTTCGACCCCGACGGCGAAGGCCCGAAGCCGCCCGTCAAGAAGTACGGCGGCACGCCCGGCCCGCTGCACAACGAGATAGCCGAGCCCGACCCGGCGAAGGACAACAGCACCGCCTGGCAGGCCGATTACGACCAGGCCCACTTCCAGGACCTCTACTTCGGTGAGGGCAAGGGCAAGGAATCGCTGAAGACGTACTACGAGAAGACGTCCTCCGGGCGTTACTCCGTCGACGGCGAGGTCTCGGACTGGGTCAAGGTCCCGTACAACGAGGCCCGTTACGGCTCCAACTACTGCGGCTCGACCAACTGCGCCAACGTCTGGGACACCGTCCGCGACGGCGTCAACGCCTGGGTGACCGACCAGAAGGCCAAGGGCCGCACCCTGGACGAGATCAAGGCCGACCTCGCGCGGTACGACGAGTGGGACCGTTACGACTTCGACGGTGACGGCAACTTCAACGAGCCCGACGGCTACATCGACCACTTCCAGCTGGTCCACGCCGGCGAGGACGAGTCCGCGGGCGGCGGCGCCGAGGGCACGAACGCCATCTGGGCGCACCGCTGGTACGCGTACGGCACCAACGCCGGTGCGACGGGCCCCGAGGGCAACAAGGCCGGTGGCGCCGAGATCGGTGACACGGGCATCTGGGTGGGCGACTACACCGCGCAGCCCGAGAACGGCGGCCTGGGCGTCTTCGCCCACGAGTACGCCCACGACCTCGGCCTCCCGGACCTGTACGACACCTCCGGCGGCGGCGAGAACTCGGTCGGCTTCTGGTCCCTGATGTCGGCGGGCTCCTGGCTCGGCACCGGCGACGGCGAGATAGGCAACCTCCCGGGCGACATGACCGCCTGGGACAAGCTCCAGCTCGGCTGGCTCGACTACGACACGGCGAAGGCCGCGACGAAGTCGACCCACAAGCTGGGGGTCTCGGAGTACAACACCAAGGACAAGCAGGCGCTCGTCGTCGAGCTGCCCGAGAAGGCCGTCACCACCACGGTCACGAAGCCCGCGGAGGGCTCCAAGCAGTGGTGGAGCGACATGGGTGACGACCTGTCGAACACCCTGACCCGCTCCGTCGACCTCACGGGCAAGACGTCCGCCTCGCTGGACCTGTCCGGCTGGTACGACATCGAGGCCGACTACGACTACCTCTACACCGAGGTGTCCGAGAACGGCGGCACCAGCTGGACCGCGCTCGACGGCACGGCCGACGGCAAGGCCATCCCGCGCGACGCCAGTGACAAGCCGGCCCTGACGGACGTCTCCGGCGCGTACAAGAAGCTCTCGTTCCCGCTGGACGCCTACGCGGGCAAGAAGATCGACCTCCGCTTCCGCTACCAGACGGACGGCGGCGCGGGCGGCAAGGGCTTCGCGGCCGACGCCATCACGGTCACCGCCGACGGCTCCGCGCTCTTCACCGACGGCGCCGAGGGCGACGACAACGGCTGGACGTCCAAGGGCTTCTCGCGCATCGGTGAGTCGTTCACCAACGACTACCCGCAGTACTACATCGCCGAGAACCGCCAGTACGTCTCGTACGACAAGACCCTCGAGGTCGGCCCGTACAACTTCGGCTTCTCCACCACCCGCCCCGACTGGGTCGAGCACTACGCGTACCAGAACGGTCTGATGGTCTGGCTCTGGGACACCTCCCAGAAGGACAACAACACCTCGGTCCACCCCGGCCAGGGTCTGATCCTGCCGGTGGACTCGCACGCCAAGCCGCTGAAGTGGACGAACGGCACGCTCCTGCGCAACAAGATCCAGCCCTTCGACGCGCCGTTCAGCTGGTACCCGAACAAGGGCTTCACGCTGCACAACGCGGACGTGCCGCTGAAGATCAAGCCGTCGCTGGGCGTCCCCGCCTTCGACGACCGCAAGGGCACCTACTGGTACGAGGAAAACCCGACAGGAAGTGTCAAGGTTACTGACACCAACACCCGGATCACCATCGTGAACGAGCCGCTCAGCGGCTCGACGATGACCGTGAAGGTCGGCCCCTCGGGCAAGTAGTCCGAAAAACACCTGGTCAAAGCGTGATCGGCCGTCGCCCTCTAGCGGGGCGGCGGCCGGCCGTGTTTAGGTGCGTCCTACCGATCCTTATTGACACGAAGTCTTACGGGGGAGCGCGAAGCATGGCAGGCGGAGGTTTCTGCAGGTTGCCCAACGGCACTGTGGTGGTGGCACTGACCCTGAACGGCCCGGCCGGGGGGCCCGGGCCGGGAGAGCCCGTGCGGGTGCTGGTGCACGCGGTGAACCGGGCGCGCGCCCTGACCAGGCTGCGCAACCTCGGACTGCGGGCCGTCTACCTCAGGGGCAACGCGCATCCGCCCACCCCGGACGAGATCACGGCGGTGCTGCACCACCCGGACGGGCTGCTCTGGCGCACGGCGCCGCAGACCGCCCAGGAGCTCTGGCACCCCATACGGGCGCTGCTGGGATCCTCCGGATACGCGGGACCGGCCCGCCCGGCGGCCTGAGCGCCGCCGGCCCGGTATCCGGGGCGGTCCGCGTCAGACGACCGGCTTGCCGGACAGCTCCACGCCGGCGGTCCGCAGCTCCGCCAGGGCCCGCTCCGTGGTCCCCTCGGCGACACCGGCGGTGAGGTCCAGCAGCACGTGCGTGGCGAAGCCCTCACGGGCCGCGTCCAGGGCGGTGGCCCGCACGCAGTGGTCCGTGGCGATGCCGACGACGTCGACCGCGGTCACGGACCTGTCCCGCAGCCACTGGGCGAGCCCCGTGCCGTTCTCGTCGACGCCCTCGAAGCCGCTGTACGCGGCGGCGTACGCACCCTTGTCGAAGACGGTGTCGATCGCGCCGGAGGCCACGGCGGGGGCGAAATTCGGGTGGAAGCCCACGCCCTCCGTGCCGGCGACGCAGTGGGGCGGCCAGGAGTGCTCGAAGTCGGGCGCGACGGAGAAGTGGTCCCCGGGGTCGATGTGGTGGTCACGGGTGGCCACGACATGGCTGTAGCCGGGCTGGGCCTCACCGATCAGGTCGGTGATGGCGGCGGCGACATCGGCGCCGCCCGCCACCGCGAGGCTGCCGCCCTCGCAGAAGTCGTTCTGAACGTCAACGACGATCAAGGCGCGATGCATGACGGTTGTCCTTCGGTGGGGGTTCCTGCGGGTTCCGCGGACCGGTGCGGTGGGGATGCCACCGAGCCTAGAGACTCGGCGCACCCTGCGGGAGGGGGCACACGCATCGGCTCTCCTTCCCCTGCGCGCCCGGCCGTGCGGGGCCGGTCCCGGAGGAACCCGTTCCGGCCGCGCCGGAGGCCTTCCGGCGGCCGGGGGCGCACGGGCGAGCAGATGTCACGTGTACCCCGGGGCCTCACACGTACTCCGTGGGCAGCACCGGCTCCCCCCGGGACAGCTGCATCGCCGACATCGGCAGCCCCGCCCGGGCCGCGATGTGACGCTCCCGCGCCGTCTCCAGCGGCTCCCGGCCGAGCACCTCGCCGCCCCTGACCAGCTCCACCTGGAGCTGCCGGTCCGCCAGCTCCGCCGGGACCTCTCCACTGCCGATCACCTCGGCCTCGGCCACCCCGGCCTCGTCCAGCCGGCGCGCGGCCCACTTGCGGCCGCCCCTCGACGACTTGGCGCCCAGCGACTTCTTCACCACCGGCAGCAGCGGATCGGCCGGATCGGCGGACCGCGCACGCGCCACCAGCTTGTAGACCATCGAGCACGTCGGGTGCCCGCTCCCGGTGACCAGTTGCGTGCCGACCCCGTAGGTGTCGACGGGCGCGGCGGCCAGCGAGGCGATCGCGTACTCGTCCAGGTCGGACGTCACCACGATCTTCGTCTCCGTGGCACCCAGCTCGTCCAGCTGCTGCCTGACCCGGTGCGCGACGAGCAGCAGGTCGCCCGAGTCGATCCGCACGGCCCCGAGCTCCGGCCCCGCGACCTCCACCGCCGTACGGACGGCCTCGGTCACGTCGTACGTGTCGACGAGCAGCGAGGTCCCCCGGCCCAGCGAGTCCACCTGCGCCTGGAAGGCGTCCCGCTCGCTGTCGTGCAGGAGCGTGAAGGCGTGCGCGCTCGTCCCGACGGTCGGGATGTTGTAGCGGAAGCCGGCCGCCAGGTCCGAGGTGGTGTGGAAGCCGCCGATGTACGCGGCGCGGGCCGAGGCCACCGCCGACAGCTCGTGCGTGCGCCGCGCGCCCATCTCGATGAGCCGGCGGCCCTGCGCGGCGGACGACATCCGGGACGCGGCGGCGGCGATCGCCGAGTCGTGGTTCAGGATCGACAGGATGACGGTCTCCAGGAGCACGCACTCCGCGAAGGACCCCTCGACCCGAAGGAGCGGCGAGCCCGGGAAGTAGACCTCGCCCTCCGGGTAGCCCCAGATGTCGCCGCTGAAGCGGTAGTCGGCCAGCCAGTCGACGGTGCGGGCGTCCACGACGTGCTGGTCGCGCAGGAAGGCGAGCATCTCGTCGTCGAAGTGGAAGTTCTCCACCGCGTCCAGCACCCGCCCGGTGCCCGCGACGACGCCGTAGCGCCGGCCCTCGGGCAGCCGGCGGGTGAAGGCCTCGAAGACGGAGCGCCGGTCCGCCGTGCCGGCCTTCAGTGCGGCCTGCACCATCGTGAGCTCGTACTGGTCGGTGAAGAGCGCGGTCGACGGCACACCGACCCGTCGCCCAAGGTCCGCTGAGTTCATGCCGGGGATGCTACTCCCTATTCGTCAAACTGACGAGATGGGGGCGCCGTTTGTGCGTGGGGCCCTCTCTGGTGGCAGCATGGGGTAGGTGAGCGTTGCTGCCCCCGTAGAGATCGAACGTCCCGAATCGGCCGAGGAGACCTTCGCCGTCCCTGAGCCCGATGTCCCCTGGGTGACGCTGGTGCACAACGACCCGGTCAACCTCATGAGCTATGTGACGTATGTCTTCCAGGCCTACTTCGGCTACTCGAAGGACAAGGCGCACAAGCTGATGCTCGACGTCCATCAGAAGGGCCGCGCGGTCGTCTCCAGCGGCAGCCGCGAGGAGATGGAGCGCGATGTCCAGGCCATGCACGGCTACGGGCTCTGGGCCACGCTGACCCAGGACCGCAACTGACCCGACCGCTGCCCTCCGTCCGACCCACCATCGGAGAATTCATGGCCGGCCAATTCCAGGCCACCCCAGGCGGCGGCGCGTCCGTCGCGCTCGACGAGGTCGAGGTCGCCATCCTGCGCTCCCTCGCCGTCCAGCTGCTCGAACTGATCGGCCCGGGCGACCAGCCCGTCGAGGGCGAGAACCCGCTCGCCGCCCTCTTCGCCGAGGGGCCCAGCGAACCGCCGGCCGACCCCGCCCTGGCCCGGCTCTTCCCCGAGGCGTACGGCGACGAGGACAAGGAACTGCGCGAGGCCTCCGCCGAGTTCCGCCGCTTCACCGAGAACGACCTGCGCACCCGCAAGCGCGAGGACGCCCTCGCCGTCGTACGGTCGCTCGACGCGCTCTCACCCGTGGGGGACGGCGGCGCGGTGCTCACCCTCACCCCCGACGAGTGCCACCACTGGCTGGGCTCCCTCAACGACCTCCGGCTCACCATCGGCACCCGCCTGGAGGTGTCCGACGAGGACGAGGGCCAGGACGGATCGCTCTACCGGCTCCCCGACAGCGATCCGCGCAAGCCGATGGTGATGGCGTATCTCTGGCTCGGTGCGCTACAGGAAACCCTCGTCGAAACGCTGATGCCCGACTGACCCCGGCCGGCCCGACGGGTTCGCTCAACGGATGCTCAAATCCGAATAACGATCCTGTCACCTGAATGGCTCTCTTTGCAGCGGCTGGAAACTCTTGTCCGCTTTTTCCTGTGGCGTGCGCCACATAATGACCGGTGGCCTCATCGGGTACCCGTGATAAATCTTCACGACCGCCCGGGGACGCCACCCCTGTCCCCGGGGGCGCTACGAGCCGGCCGAACGCCGGCGGCACTCCATCCATATCCGGGGGGATCAGGACCTGATCCGACGCCGACGACGGCGCGGATCGGCGTGGAGAAAGGCGCACCACCATGACATCGGCGCAGGTCGACAACGGACAGGCGGACGGCCCGAAGGCCGTCGACGCCCCGGCGGGCGAGGGCTACCAGCGTGGCCTGGGGGCCCGCCAGATCCAGATGATCGCCATCGGCGGAGCCATCGGCACGGGGCTCTTCCTCGGCGCGGGCAAAGCCATCGACAGAGCCGGCCCCAGCCTCATCCTGGCGTACGCCATCGCGGGCCTCGTCATCTTCTTCATCATGCGCGCCCTGGGCGAACTCCTCATGTACCGCCCGGTGTCGGGCTCCTTCTCGGAGTACGCGCGCGAATTCCTCGGCCCCTTCTTCGGATACGTCACCGGCTGGACGTACTGGCTCTTCTGGGTCGTCACCGGAATCACCGAAGTCACCGCCGCGGCCACCTATATGACGTACTGGTGGGATATCCCGCAATGGCTGTCCGCACTGGTGTTCACCATCATTCTGTACGGTGCCAACCTGATCTCCGTGAAGCTCTTCGGCGAGCTCGAGTTCTGGTTCTCGATGGTCAAGGTCACCGCGATCCTCGGCATGATCCTCATCTGCGCCGGAGTCCTCACGGTCGGCTTCTCCGACGCCGGTGACACCGCGACCGTCGCCAACCTGTGGAACGACGGCGGCTTCTTCCCCGAAGGCATCAGCGGCACGCTGATGACCCTCCAGATCGTGATGTTCGCCTTCCTCGCCGTCGAACTCGTGGGCGTCACCGCGGGCGAGTCCAAGGACCCGAAGACCGTCCTGCCCAAGGCCATCAACACCGTGCCGTGGCGCATCGCCGTCTTCTACGTCGGCGCGCTGATCATGATCCTCTCCGTGGTCCCCTGGAGCACCTTCGAGCCGGGCGTCTCGCCGTTCGTCGCCGCGTTCGAGGAGATGGGCCTCGGCATCGGCGCGGCGATCGTCAACTTCGTCGTACTCACCGCGGCGCTCTCCTCCTGCAACTCCGGCATGTACTCCACCGGGCGCATGCTGCGGGACCTCGCGCTCAACGGACAGGGCCCCAAGGCCTTCACCAAGCTGACGAAGAACGGCCTCCCGCTGGTCGGCACCACGTTCTCCGCCGCACTGATGCTCGTCGGCGTGTGGATCAACTACCAGTGGCCGGGCGACGCGTTCAACTACGTCGTCTCCTTCGCGACCATCTCCGGCATGTGGGCCTGGATCATGATCCTCATCTGCCAGATCCGCTACCGCGCCAAGGCCGACCGGGGCGAACTGCCCCAGTCCACCTTCAAGGCACCCGGAGCGCCGTTCAGCAGCTGGTTCGCCCTCGCCTTCATCGGCCTCGTCATCGTCATGATGGCCATCGACAAGGACGCCAGGATCTCGCTCTACTGCGCACCGGTGTGGGGCCTGATCCTCGGTGTCTCCTACCTGGTGCTCAAGGCCCGCAACCCCGAGAACACCGCCTTCGCCAAGCGCTGACCCGCCTCACGGCGCCTCCGGGACACCGGCCGCCCCAACGGCCGTGTCCGGCATCCGGGCCCTCCCGTACCACCCCTCGGTACGGGAGGGCCCGTCTGCTTATCCTGGCGCCATGCTGACCATCACCCGGACGCTCCACGACCAGATCGTCGCGCACGCCCGCGCGGACCACCCCGACGAAGCATGCGGAGTGGTCGCCGGCCCCGCCGGAGCCGGCCGCGCCGAACGCTTCATCCCCATGCTCAACGCCGCGCGCTCACCCACGTTCTACGAATTCGACTCCGCGGACCTGCTGAAGCTCTACCGCGAGATGGACGACCGCGACGAGGAGCCGGTGATCATCTACCACTCCCACACCGCGACCGAGGCCTACCCCTCCCGCACCGACGTCACCTACGCCAACGAGCCCGGCGCCCACTACGTGCTGGTCTCCACCGCGGACACCGACGACGCGGGCCCCTTCCAGTTCCGCTCGTACCGCATCGTGGACGGCGAGATCACCGAGGAAGACGTCGAGGTCGTCGACGCCTACCCCACCGCCGCGTGACGCCCCGGGGCCGCTCCGGCAGCGCCGGCCCCATCGAGAGTCCACATGGCGAACGCTCACCATCCACCATGTGGGATCACACTCCGGCCCGGGGGTGGGGAATCGATACGATGAGCGCATGGTTCCCCATGACGTGAGCGAAAAGGCCCCGGGCATGCTGCTCGTCGCGCGGCTGCACGTCGACCTGTGCAGGCTCTCCAGCGCGATCTGTCCGGCTGCCGCCTGCCCGTGAACCGCACGGCCTGAGCCGCGGTCCGAGCGCAATCACGTACGCACCACCCCAGCGCGGGGGCACAAACGCGCGCCCCACGCCACCTCCACGCTTTCGACAGGAGCCCACGCCATGGCCATCGAGGTCCGCATCCCGACCATCCTCCGCACCTACACCGACGGCGCCAAGGCGGTCGAAGGCAGCGGGGAGACCCTCGCCGACCTCCTCGCCGACCTGGAGACCCGCCACAACGGCATCCGTGAGCGCATCGTCGACGGCGACCAGCTGCGCCGCTTCGTGAACGTCTACCTCAACGACGAGGACGTCCGCTTCCTCGACGGCATCTCCACGAAGCTCGCCGACGGCGACAACGTCACCATCCTCCCGGCCGTCGCCGGCGGCATGCGCTGATGCGGTACGACTCCCCGCTGGCGGCCGTGGGCAACACGCCCCTCGTCCGCCTCCCCCGGCTGTCCCCGTCCGAGGACGTCCGTGTCTGGGCCAAGCTCGAGGACCGCAACCCCACCGGCTCGATCAAGGACCGCCCCGCGCTCCACATGGTCGAGCAGGCGGAGAAGGACGGCCGCCTGACACCCGGCTGCACGATCCTCGAGCCCACCAGCGGCAACACCGGCATCTCGCTCGCCATGGCGGCCAGGCTCAAGGGCTACCGCATCGTCTGCGTCATGCCGGAGAACACCTCGCAGGAGCGGCGCGACCTGCTCACCATGTGGGGTGCCGAGATCATCTCGTCCCCCGCCGCGGGCGGCTCCAACACCGCCGTACGCGTGGCCAAGGAGCTCTCCGCCGAGCACCCCGACTGGGTCATGCTCTACCAGTACGGCAACCCGGACAACGCCGGCGCCCACTACGCCACCACCGGCCCGGAGATCCTCACCGACCTCCCGTCCATCACGCACTTCGTGGCGGGCCTCGGCACCACCGGCACCCTCATGGGCGTCGGCCGCTACCTCCGGGAGAACAAGCCCGACGTCACCATCGTCGCCGCCGAACCGCGCTACGACGACCTCGTCTACGGCCTGCGCAATCTCGACGAGGGCTTCGTCCCCGAGCTCTACGACGCCTCCGTGCTCACCACCCGCTTCTCCGTCGGCTCGGCCGACGCCGTCACCCGCACCCGGGAGCTCCTCCAGCAGGAGGGCATCTTCGCGGGCGTCTCCACCGGCGCCGCACTCCACGCCGCCATCGGCGTCGGCCGCAAGGCCGTCAAGGCGGGAGAGTCCGCCGACATCGTCTTCGTCGTCGCGGACGGCGGCTGGAAATACCTGTCGACCGGCGTCTACACCGCCCCCACGACGGAAGCCGCCATCGAGACCCTGCACGGCCAGCTCTGGGCCTGAGGGACCATCGAGCCGCCCGGCACCGGCGGCCGCGCACCTTAGGAGGCGCGGGACGGAACCCCGTCCCGCGCCTCCCGCACGCTCACCCCAGCCCGCGCACCCGCCCCCACACCTCGCCGTCCAGCTCGCCCGCCTTCCGGCGGAACCCGGACACCGCCACATCCCGCAACTCGTCCGTCTCCAGGAAGCTCTGCCGCCCCCGCGCGTCCCCCACCGACCCCGGCGGCAGAGCGATCACACCCGGCCGCTCCTCATGATGCCTGCTGGTGATCTTGGCGACGACCGCCGTGCCGCCCCGCACCGACAGCACGAGACACGGCCGGTCCTTGGACCCGGGCCCGTCCTCGAACGGCACGTCCGCCCACCAGATCTCCCCGGGCCGGGGCAGACCGTGCGGGCGCCCCTTCTTCCGCTCCGGAGCCCGCCCCGGAGGCCGCGTCCGCCCACCCGGCCGCCGCGGCCCGCGCCCACCGCGCCCCCGCGCGTCGGAGACCGTCGCCACGAGCGCCAACAGGACAACGGCGACCAGCGCCACCCACCACCACGTGTTCATATCCCGACCGTACCGGCGCCCGGCGACACGCCGCCTTCCATCGAACCGGTGACAGCACAGGTGAGTTCCCCCACAACGGCAGGCCGTGGAGGAGCGACCACCGGTTTCGCGCCTTACGCTCGACGGACCGCACGAACCCTCCCCGTTCCCACGCCTCGGAGGTTCACGCTCCATGAAGCTCACCGTCGTCGGCTGCTCCGGCTCGTTCCCGTCCGCGGGTTCGGCATGCTCGAGCTACCTCGTAGAGGCCGACGGCTTCCGGCTGCTCCTCGACATGGGCAACGGCGCCCTGGGCGAGCTGCAGCGCCATGTGGGTCTCTACGACCTCGACGCCATCTTCCTCAGCCACCTCCATGCCGATCACTGCATCGACATGTGCGCGTACTTCGTCGTCCGCTACTACCGCTTCGACGGCGGACGCCCCGCCGCGATCCCCGTGTACGGCCCCGACGGCACCGAACAGCGGCTCACCACGGCCCACGCCGACACCCCGTCCGACCACGCGATGGGTGAGGTCTTCGACTTCCACACGCTGAAGTCCGGGTCGTTCGAGATCGGCCCCTTCTCGGTCCGTACGGAGAAGCTCCGCCACCCCGTCGACACCTTCGGCATCAGGGTCGAGCACAACGGACGCTCACTCACCTACTCCGGCGACACCGGCACCTGCGAGGCGCTGGCCGAACTCGCCGAGGGCGCCGATCTGTTCCTCTGCGAAGCATCGTTCATCCATGGCAAGGAGGACATCCCGGACCTCCACCTCAACGGCCGCGAAGCAGGCGAATACGCCGCCCGCGCCGGAGCGGGACGCCTCGTCCTCACCCACATCCCGCCGTGGACGGACGCCGAACGCAACCTCGCCGACGCACGCGAGGTCTACGACGGCCCGGTCGAGCTGGCGGTGCCGGGCGCGGTGTACGAGATCTAGGGCGCGGCCACGGCGACACGGCGAAGCCCCCATCTCCAGGGCAGAGACGGGGGCTTCGCCGAAGGGCGACCAGGGCTTACGCCTTGGTCAGGTCCTCGACCTCTTCCTCGGGCTCACGGCCCGGGGTGGTGAGGTTGAACTTGACGATCGCGAAGCGGAAGGTCACGTAGTAGATCACCGCGAAGACCAGACCGATCGGGATGATCATCCAGGGCTTGGTGGCGTGGGTCCAGTTCAGCGCGTAGTCGATGAACCCGGCCGAGAAGTTGAAGCCCGCGTGGACGCCCAGGCCCCAGGTGATGGCCATCGAGGCGGCGGTCAGCACCGCGTGCAGGACGTACAGGATCGGCGCGATGAACATGAACGAGAACTCGATCGGCTCGGTCACACCGGTGACGAACGAGGTCAGCGCGAGCGAGACCATCATGCCCATCACGGCCTTGCGGCGCTCGGGACGAGCGGTGTGGGCGATGGCAATCGCGGCGGCCGGCAGGCCGAACATCATGATCGGGAAGAAGCCGGACTGGAACATGCCCGCGGTCGGGTCACCGGCCAGGAAGCGCGGGATGTCACCGTGGATGACGTCGCCGGCGGCGTTGGTGAAGTCGCCGAGCTGGAACCAGGCCACCGTGTTCACGAACTGGTGCATGCCGATCGGGATCAGACCGCGGTTGATCAGGCCGAACAGAGCGGAACCGCCCGAGCCGAGGCCGGTCATCCACTCACCGAAGCTGCTGATGCCATCGCCGATGGGCTCCCACACCAAGCCGAAGAACACGCCGACGATCACGCCGACGAAGGCCATGATGATCGGCACGAGGCGGCGGCCGTTGAAGAAGCCGAGCCAGTCGACCAGCTTCTTGCGGTGGTACCGCTGCCAGAGGACTGCGGACAGCAGGCCCATGATGATGCCGCCGAGCACACCCGGGTCGTTGTAGGTCGCCGCGATGTCCGCGCCCTTCTGGACCACCGCTTCGCTGACCGGGAAGGCCTCGAGGACCTTGCTGTACACCAGGAAGCCGACAAGGGCGGCGAGGGCGGTGGAGCCGTCGGCCTTCTTCGCGAAGCCGATGGCGACACCTATGCAGAACAGGATCGGCAGGTTGCCGGTGATCGCGCTGCCCGCGTTGCCGAACACGGCGGCGACCTTGTCCCAGCCGAGACCGTCGGCGCCGAATACATCCGGCTGTCCCAGCCGCACCATGAGCCCCGCCGCAGGCAGGACGGCGATCGGCAGCTGGAGACTGCGCCCGACCTTCTGCAGGCCCTGGAACACGCCGGAGCCCCGCTTCTTCGCGGGAGCCGCCGCCGCAGCGGTGTCCGTACTCATGAACTTCCTCCGGTAGGCAAGGCGCCGCCGTGTGAAGGGTTCGGGGCGGCGACTTGAGGAACGCGGCGGGAACGCGCGCGTGGTCTGGACCACTCAGTGGTGTAGACCAGTTTTAGCACGGTGAGGGTTGGATAAGGAACCTGCAATTCCCTCCCATTTGCCGCGTAGTTCCACCGCCACCCTGGGTGACACGGCGAAGGCCCCCGGACCGTCAGGTCCGGGGGCCTCGCGGAGGAGCTGGGGGGCCTCTACTTCGTGAGGTCCTCCTCGATCTTGTCCTCCTCCTCCAAGGGCTCACGCCCTGGGGTCTGGAGGTTGAACTTGGTGATCGCGAACCGGAAGATCACATAATAGATCACCGCGAAACAGAGCCCGATCGGGATGATCAGCCACGGTTTCGTATCCAGGTGCCAGTTGACGACGTAGTCGATCAGCCCGGCCGAGAAGCTGAACCCCGCGTGCACACCGAACGCCCAGGTGACCCCCATCGAGACACCGGTCAGAATCGCGTGCACCCCGTACAGCAGCGGAGCGACGAAGAGGAACGAGAACTCCAACGGCTCCGTCACCCCGGTCACGAACGACGTCAGCGCCACCGACAGCATCAGGCCGGACACTTCTTTGCGCCGCTCCGGCCGGGCGCAGTGGGCGATGGCCAGCGCGGCGGCCGGGAGGCCGAACATCATGATCGGGAAGAACCCCGAGGTGAACTGCCCCGCCGACGGGTCCCCGGCGAAGAAGCGCGAGATGTCGCCCTGGACGGTGCCTCCGTCGTCCCCGGTGAACTCACCCGCCTGGAACCAGAAGAACGTGTTCAGGAACTGGTGCATGCCGATCGGGATCAGCAGCCGGTTGGCGAAACCGAAGATCGCCGCGCCCCAGGCGCCCAGGTCGATCAGCTGCTTGGCGAACCACGTCAGGGCGTCACCCACCGGCTGCCACAGCAGCCCGAACAGCACGCCCAGGATCACGCAGAGGAACGCCATCAGGATCGGTACAAGCCGGCGCCCGTTGAAGAAGCCGAGCCAGTCGACGAGCTTGGTGCGGTGGTAGCGCTGCCAGACCACGGCGGTCAGCAGCCCGATGAGGATGCCTCCCAGGACCCCGGGGTTCTGCGGCACTCCGTCCGGCGTCGCCTCCGTCACCGAGTCGTCCACCGGGAACGCCGCCAGGACTCCCCGGTAGACGAGGAAGCCGACGACCGCGGCGAGCGCCGTCGAGCCGTCGGCCTTCTTCGCGAAGCCGATCGCGACACCGATGCAGAAGAGCAGCGGCAGGCCCACCTCGCCGTCGAGGATCGCCGTCCCGCCGTTGAGGAGGACCTTCGCGAACTTGTCCCAGAAGGCGCCGTGCAGCGAGGAGTCGAAGAGATTGCCGAGGCTGACGAGGAGACCGGCCGCGGGCAGCACGGCCACCGGCAGCTGCAGGCTGCGGCCGACCTTCTGCAGGCCCTGGACCGGCCCGTTCCACCACTTCCGCTGCGGTTGCGTGGCCGCGTTCGGACTCATCGGCATCCTCCCGGAACGCGCAAGGTTTGGCGGGCGTTGCAAACTGGTGTAGACCAGTCGCGATACGGTGCGGAGCCCCGCCGGAAGGCAGGGCGCCGGTGATCGTCATCATTGGGGACTGCGCGGTTACCCGCCCGTGAAGTTGGGCCAACCGTGCGTTACCGTGACGAAACGGACCCACGGTGGGCCGCCGCACGCACGAACAGACCAGGGAGAAGGACATGGCCAGCAAGGCTGAGAAGATCGTCGCCGGGCTCGGCGGCATCGAGAACATCGACGAGATCGAAGGCTGCATCACCCGCCTCCGCACCGAGGTCCACGACCCCAGCAAGGTCGACGAAGCCGCGCTCAAGGCCGCCGGCGCCCACGGCGTCGTCAAGATGGGCACCGCGATCCAGGTCGTCATCGGCACCGACGCCGACCCCATCGCGGCCGACATCGAAGACATGATGTGACCGGCTGACCGGCCGGCCCACCCAGGTCCGCACACAGGCCCCGCTCCACCCGCCCCGACCGGCCCGGAGCGGGGCCTGCGGTGCACCCGAACGGACCCGGCCCCGGCAGCCGATAGGCTCGACGCCATGTCTCGTATCGACGGCCGCACCCCCGAACAGCTCCGCCCCGTCACCATCGAACGCGGATGGAGCAAGCACGCCGAAGGCTCCGTACTCATCTCCTTCGGTGACACCAAGGTCTTCTGCACCGCCTCCGTCACCGAAGGCGTCCCGCGCTGGCGCAAGGGCAGCGGCGAAGGCTGGGTCACCGCCGAGTACTCCATGCTGCCCCGCTCCACCAACACCCGCGGCGACCGCGAATCCGTACGCGGCAAGATCGGCGGCCGCACCCACGAGATCAGCCGGCTCATCGGGCGCTCACTGCGCGCCGTGATCGACTACAAGGCCCTCGGCGAGAACACCATCGTCCTCGACTGCGACGTCCTCCAGGCCGACGGCGGAACCCGCACCGCGGCCATCACCGGCGCGTACGTCGCCCTCGCCGACGCCATCGCCTGGGCCCAGGGCAAGAAGATCATCAAGCACGGCCGCAAGCCCCTCACCGGCACCGTCGCCGCGATCAGCGTCGGCATCGTCGACGGCGTCCCCCTCCTCGACCTCTGCTACGAGGAGGACGTCCGCGCCGAGACCGACATGAACGTCGTCTGCACCGGCGACGGCCGCTTCGTCGAGGTCCAGGGCACCGCCGAGGCCGAACCCTTCGACCGCGCCGAGCTCAACGCCCTCCTCGACCTCGCCACCGCCGGCTGCACCGACCTCGCCAAGCTCCAGGAAGAGGCACTCGCCCGCACCCTCGGCGAGTGAAGGCGGGTAAAGAAGCAACCAAATGCACAGCGCACGGCGTCGTGACGAGTACGGGCGCACGGGTCGAACCGTGCGTCCGTCCACGTATCCACCCCCGGGGAGGGACCGCACCATGGCCTCGCGCCGCCACCGCACCGCACTCGTCGTCACGACCACTCTGCTGACCCTCACCGCCGCCGTCGGCTGCGGCGCCGTCGACAAGGCGCTGGACTGCGTCCGCACCGCCGACGCCATCGCCACCAGCGTCGACAACCTCCAGCAGGCGATATCCAACGCCTCGAACGACCCGACGCAGGCCTCGGAAGCCCTGGACCAGATCGACAAGGAGCTCAAGGACCTCGGCGACACCACGGACAACGCCGACCTCGACAAGGCCGTCGACGACCTCCAGACCGGCGTCACCAACGTCCGCGACTCCATCGACAAGGGCGACGCCACCCCCGACATCACCCCCGTCACCGACGCGGCCACGGAGATCGGCAAGGTCTGCACCCCGTGACCGGACGGCGATAATCGACGCATGACGCGCCTGATCCTCGCCACCCGCAACGCCGGGAAAATCACCGAACTCCACGCGATCCTCGCCGACGCGGGCCTCACCCACGACCTCGTCGGCGCGGACGCGTACCCCGACATCCCCGACGTCAAGGAAACCGGCGTCACCTTCGCCGAGAACGCCCTCCTCAAGGCCCACGCCCTGGCCCAGGCCACCGGCCATCCCGCCATCGCCGACGACAGCGGCCTCTGCGTCGACGTGCTCGGCGGAGCCCCCGGCATCTTCTCGGCCCGCTGGTCCGGCGCCCACGGCAACGACGCGGCCAACCTGGACCTGCTCCTCGCCCAGCTCGGCGACATCTCCGACCCGCACCGCGGGGCCTACTTCGCCTGCGCCGCGGCCCTGGCCCTCCCCGACGGCACGGAACGCGTGGTCGAGGGCCGCCTCGAAGGCACCCTGCGCACCGCCCCCGCCGGCGGCTACGGCTTCGGCTACGACCCGATCCTCCAGCCGGACGGCGAGACCCGGACCTGCGCGGAGCTCACCCCGGAGGAGAAGAACGCGATCAGCCACCGGGGGAAGGCGTTTCGGGCGCTGGTGCCGGTGGTGCGGGAGCTGGTGGGCTGAAAGGTGAAGAGGGCCGTCCCGGTCGGGACGGCCCTCCTTCTTGGCGTGCGGCCGGTGGGATTCGAACCCACACAGGATTTCTCCCAGATGCCCCTAAAACACCCGCCGATACCAGTTTGGCTACGGCCGCGTAGCTCATCTCAGCTTACTGCCCTCTGCGGGGAGAGTGCGGCGGGTATCAGGGACAGTCTCTCAACGTCTCGCGCGGGTGCCGCCTCTGCACCACGTGCGGGTCACCGCGTGGCAGTTCGGGCACAGGAGCCGCAGATTCTCTCTGCGATCGTCGCTCCAGTCGCCGTTGATGTGATCCACCTCCAGTGTCATGGGCTCGCCCAGCCAGACTGTGCCGGTTCCGCACTCAGCACACTCTTCAGGGAGGCCGACTTCGCGCAGGGCGCGTCGGAGCTGCACCGTCTTCGTGCGGTGTCGGCCCTCGTGCTTCACCAGAATGTGGTCAGCGGGCTTCAGCGGGGTGGTCCCGACTTGCCCCCGCTGATGTCCCTGCCCCAGGAAGTGCGTGGTGGTGAGTCCGTCATCGGCAAGCCAGGCGCGCAACTGCTTCCGCTGGCTCGCGTTGTCCGTGCGGCCCAGCCGTCGGAGGGTGTCGGCGATGGAAACGGCCGAGGCCACAGCAACTGCGAGTTCTGTTGTGGAGGGCCGCTTCCCTGCTCTGCGGTAGGCGCGGCGGGGAAAGTGGGACACGTCGATCCCGAAATGCTCGAAGCGATTGAAGAGATAGCGGCCGAGTCGACCGTAGGGGCGGGTGCCCAGGAAGTTGATGACTTCCTGGATGTCGGCGCATTTGCCGGCTGCTTCGGCCAGCAGCTCCCGTGTGTAGCGGCTGCCCGAACTCATCGGTCCTCACTATGCATCGGTGTGCGCCGCGCCTTGCCGCGACCTCGGTATGTGTCGGTCGTCGAGTGGCAGTTGGGACAGAGCAGTCGAAGGTTCTGAGGTTGGTTGTTTCGCCAGTTGCCGTCGACGTGATCGACCTCGAGCGGCAGGGGCTGGTGCCGCCAGACGGGCCCAGTGCCGCAACGGGCGCAGCGCTCGGGGGCGCCCATGGCGATCAGGGCTCGCTTGAGTCGCTCACCGGGTATGCGGCGAACGAGTGTCTGAGTCCGGTCGACGAGCAGTTCCTCCGGACGCCGACGACGTACCTCACCTTTCCTGGAGGGTGCCGCGAAGTGCGATGTGTCGATCCCCAGAGCTTTGACGCGGCGGCTGATGTGTGTGTGCTGTCCCCCCACCACCTCAAGGCCGAGTCGACGCAGCACCTCGCACATGGTGGTTGATGCTGTGACCGCCTCCTGAAGCACTTCCTTGGTCCAGCGCACCCCTTCGCTCTCGAAGTGGTGAGTGTCCACCCCGAGTCTGCGCATGCGGTCGAGGAGATAGCGTCGGGTCGAGCTCTTCGGATCGACCCCCAGCTTCGTCAGTGCCTCCGAGAGCGTCCGTGACGACGAGGCCGCCTCTGCGAGGCGCTCTCGGGTGTACGGGCTGGCAGGCATGTCCCCTCCGCATCCGGCCGCGCGTTCGCGGCCTCGTACGGAGCAACGAACCGCTCATCGGATGGTCACGTCCGTAATGTGATGAGATGCGGAAGGGCCCGTACCGCTTTGTGGCGGTACGGGCCCTTCCATGAGGACGTGTGTCAGAACTTCGGGTCCGGGCTCTGGGCGTGGACCAGTTCGGCCGCTTCCTCTTCGGTCTCCACCGAGGGCGGGGAGCCGGCCAGGGGCTGGTTGGCGGTCTCCTTCATGCAGGCCACCGCGATCACGCCGATCAGGGCCGCCGCCATCGCGTAGTACGCCGGCATCAGGTTCGAGCCGCTCCAGCTGATCAGGGCGGTGATCACCAGCGGGGTCGTACCACCGAAGATCGAGGCCGAGAGGTTGTAGCCGACCGACAGAGAGCCGTAGCGCACGTTGGTCGGGAACAGTGCCGGGAGGGCGGCGGACATCGTGCCCAGCATGCAGACCAGGGAGAGGCCCAGCATCACCATGCCGATGGTGATCGCAGGGATGCTGCCCTGGCGGATCAGCAGGAACGCCGGCAGCGACAGGAACAGGAAGCCGAGCATGCCGGCCATCAGGAGCGGCTTGCGGCCGAAGCGGTCCGACAGCTTGCCGAACTGGCTGATGATCAGCATCAGGAAGACCATGACGGCGAGCAGGATGAGCAGCCCGTGGGTCTCGCTGTAGCCGAGCTCGTCCGAGAGGTACGTCGGCATGTACGACAGCAGCATGTAGTCGGTGATGTTGTACGCGCCGACCAGGGCGATGCAGAGGATCAGCGTCGGCCAGTACTGGCGGAAGATCTTGGCGAGGTCGCCCTTGGCGGTGGACTCGACGTGGTCGGCGGCCTCCGTGGCGTGGGCGGTGCCGCCCTCCAGCTTCTGGAAGGCGGGGGTCTCGTCCAGGCGGAGTCGCAGGTAGAGGCCTACGAGGCCGAGGGGACCGGCGACGAGGAACGGGATGCGCCAGCCCCAGGACTCCATCTGGCCGGTGTCCAGGAGGGCGTACAGGAGGGTGACGAGCCCGGCGGCGCCGACGTAGCCGGCCAGGGTGCCGAACTCGAGGAAGCTGCCGAAGAATCCGCGGCGCTTGTCGGGGGCGTACTCGGCGATGAAGGTCGAGGCGCCGCCGTACTCGCCGCCGGTGGAGAAGCCCTGGAGCATCCGGAAGAAGATCAGGAGTACCGCTGCCCAGACGCCGATGGTGTCGTGGGAGGGGATGAGGCCGATCGCGAAGGTGCCGATCGCCATGAGGATCATGGTGAGGGCCAGGACCTTCTTACGGCCGATCTTGTCACCCATAGGGCCGAAGAACATGCCGCCGAGGGGCCGGACGAGGAAGGCCACGGCGAAGGTCGCGAAAGACGAAAGGAGCTGGGTGGTGTCGTTCGTCGAGGGGAAGAAGACATGCCCGATGGTGACGGCCAGGTAGGAGTAGATGCCGAAGTCGAACCACTCCATGGCGTTACCGAGCGACGCCGCCTTCACCGCGCGCTTGACCGCCTGGTCGTCGGTGATGGTGATGTCGGTCCGACGGAGCCGCGGGTTCTGGCGCTTCCGGATGGCCCGGAAGAGCGCTGGGTGGCGTTTGACCGCATCAGGGTCGGCCGCCTGGTGGGGGTCGGAGGCCGCCATGGCCGGTTCCTTTCGTCGAACGGTGTTCCAGGAAAGGCTTCTGCGCAGTCATGGCGGTTGCAAACCGAATCAACGGATGATTGCGAGCTCGCTCACACCCATTTCGGCCGAGATCCCCACGAACCGGGGTCAGATTCCGAGATCCTTGATGATCTTGGCGACGTGGCCGGTCGCCTTGACGTTGTAGAGGGCCTTCTCCACCTTGCCCTCTTCGTCGACCACAATCGTGGAGCGGATCACACCTGTCACCACTTTGCCGTAGAGCTTCTTCTCGCCGAACGCGCCGTAGGCCTCCAGGGTCTCCTTGGAGGGGTCGCCGACCAGTGTGACCTTGAGGTTCTCCTGCTCGCGGAACTTCGCGAGCTTCTCCGGCTTGTCCGGCGACACGCCGATGACGTCGTAGCCGGCTCCGGTGAGGAGGTCCAGGTTGTCCGTGAAGTCGCAGGCCTGCTTGGTGCAGCCTGGGGTGAGCGCGGCGGGGTAGAAGTAGACGATGACCTTGCGGCCCTTGTGGTCCGCGAGCGAGACCTCGTTCCCGTCGGCGTCCGGAAGGGTGAAGGCGGGGGCGGTGTCGCCGGTCTGGAGTCGCTCGCTCATTTTTCTCCTCGAGTGGCACGCGTGCTGTGTGGCACCGAGCGTAATAGGGGGTGCCGCCGGGTGTAGGGGCGCCCGAGCTGACAGACTGTCGATGAAGGTTTACCCGACGACGACCACGGAGGCGGCGCAGTGTCGGATGCCAGGACCCCTGCGCAGATCGAGGCGGACATCATCAGCAGGCGTGAGCAGCTTGCGGTGGTGCTGGACGAGATCGGGGTGCGGGTGCACCCGAAGACGATGATGGGTGACGCGAAGGCCAAGGTCGCGTCGACGGTGGACCGGACGGCCGGGCGTGCGTTCGTCGCCGTGAACCGTTCGGTTTCGGACGTGAAGGCGCAGTTCGTCGCGGAGGACGGTTCGCCGCGGCTGGAGCGGGTGATTCCGGCGGCGCTGGTGGTGGCCGGGGCGGTCGCGTGGCTGACGCTGTCCTCGCGGTCTTCGCGGGGTGCGCGCCGCCGCAGGAGGCGGTGAAAGAGGTCTCCGTGCGGCCCTGGGGCGTGCGGAGGGGGTCGGGGCAGGTAGGTTTCGGGTCGTGAGCGACAACGGCATGAGCAACACCGACGACAAGCTGCCGATCCGGATGCTGCACGACCGTGTGCTGGTGCGGTCGGATTCGCCCGAGGGTGAGCGGCGGTCCGGCGGCGGCATCCTGATTCCCGCGACGGCGGCGGTCGGCCGGCGTCTGGCGTGGGCGGAGGTCGTCGCTGTCGGCCAGAACGTGCGGACCGTGGAGCCGGGTGACCGGGTGCTGTACGACCCCGAGGACCGTGCCGAGGTCGAGGTGCGGGGGGTGGCGTACGTGCTGATGCGGGAGCGGGATCTGCACGCGGTGGCCGCGGACCGCTTCGAGGGTTCGGTGGATTCGACCGGGCTCTATCTGTAGGCAGGTGTGGGGTGAGTGGGCCTGGTGACCGTTGTCACCAGGCCTTTCTGCTGGGTGTTGCTAGGCTGGTGTGACCCCGACGAGACGCGCCGTACCGGGTTTCCGCAAAGACGACGCACTCGTGTTGTTCGCGTGTTTCGTCGTGGAGGTCTGTCGTGGCGTGGGTTCTGTTGATCGTCGCCGGTCTGCTGGAAGTGGGCTGGTCGATCGGGATGAAGTACACCGAGGGGTTCACCCGGCTGTGGCCGAGTGTGTTCACCGGCCTGGGGATCGTGGCCAGCATGATGCTGCTGTCGCAGGCGGCGAAGACGCTGCCGATCGGTACGGCGTACGGCGTGTGGGTGGGGATCGGTGCGGCCGGTGCGGCGGTGCTGGGCATGGTGGTGCTGAACGAGCCGGTGACGGCCGCGCGGATCTTCTTCGTCTGTCTGCTGCTGGTGGCCGTGGTGGGCCTGAAGGCGACGTCCGGGCACTGAGGGCTGTGGCGCGACCGGTCGTCACGACCGGCCGCGCGATCCCGGTTTGCGTCGGGTCAGGACAGCACCAGCTCCGGGTTGTACATGTCGAGCCAGAGGGCGAGATCGAGGGTGCGTTCGAGGCCGCGCCGCGACGCCTGGGAGATCTGCGGCGTGTCCCGGCCGGCGGCGCGTTCGACGCGTGCCGGGTCGACGATCTCGAAGACCCGGTGCGAGGGCCGGGACAGCAGGTCCTTGGCGTGGTCCTGGAGCGCCATGGCGTACTTGGGGTCCTGGGTGGAGGGGTACGGGCTCTTGACCCTGTCGTACACCGAGCGCGGCAGGACGTCGGCGGTGGCCTCGCGCAGCAGGCTCTTCTCCCGGCCGTCGAAGGACTTCAGCGCCCAGGGGGTGTTGTAGACGTACTCGACGAGGCGGTGGTCGCAGAAGGGGACACGTACCTCGAGGCCGACGGCCATGCTCGCGCGGTCCTTCCGGTCGAGCAGCACCCGGACGAAGCGGGTCAGGTGCTGGTGGCTGATCTTGCGCATCGTGTATTCGAAGTCGCTCTCGCCGTCGAGCCGCTGGATGCCTGAGACCGCGTCGCGGTAGCTGTCCGCGACGTAGGACGTGAGGTCGAGGCGTGTGGTGAGGTCCGGGCGGAGTACGTCGGTGTCCTCGCCGAAGTGCCTGCTGAACTGTGCCAGCCAGGGGAAGGTCTCGGACTTGCGGGCCTCCTCGTCGAAGAACTGGAGGTAGCCGCCGAAGACCTCGTCGGCGGACTCACCGGACAGGGCGACCGTGGAGTGCTCGCGGATGGACTTGAAGAGCAGGTAGAGGGAGGCGTCCATGTCGCCGAAGCCCATGGGTATGTCCCGGGCGCGTATCACCCGGGAGCGCACGTCGGGGTCGGCGAGTGCGTCCGAGTCGAGCACGATGTCGCGGTGGTCGGTGCGCGCCGTGCGCGCCACGTCGTGGACGAAGGGTGTGTCGGGGGTGCCGCGGAGTTCGTCGGCGACGAAGTTCTCGGTCTGGCCGGTGAAGTCGACGGCGAAGCTGCGTACGGTCTCGCCGGTCTCGCCGAGTTGACGGGCGGCCAGTGCGGTCATCGCGGAGGAGTCGAGTCCTCCGGACAGCAGGGTGCAGCGGGGCACGTCGGAGACGAGCTGGCGGCGCACGATGTCGTCGAGGAGTGAGCGGACGGTGGCGATGGTGGTGTCGCGGTCGTCCGTGTGCGGCCGGGTCTCCAGTTGCCAGTACACGTGGCGGCGCAGGCCGCCGCGGTCCACGGTGATGACGGTGCCGGGCTCGACCTCGTGCATGCCGTCCCACACCGCATGGCCGGGTGTCTTCACGAAGGTGAACAGTTCGCGTAGGCCGTCGAGGGTGACGCGGGGCTTGGTGAGCGGGTTGGCGAGGATGGCTTTGGGTTCGGACCCGAAGAGGACGCCGTCGGGTGTCTCGTAGTAGTAGAACGGCTTGATGCCCATGCGGTCGCGGATCATCACGAGCTTGTCGTGCCGTCCGTCCCAGAGGGCGAAGGCGTACATGCCGTTGAGGCGTTCGGCGATCGCCTCGCCCCATTCCACGTAGCCGCGCAGTACGACCTCGGTGTCGGACTGGGTGGTGAACCGGTGGCCGCGCCGGACGAGTTCCTGCCGGAGTTCGGTGTAGTTGTACGTCTCGCCGGAGTAGACGATGGCCACGGCGCCTTGGGGGGTGTCGACGGTCATGGGCTGGCGTCCGCCCGGCAGGTCGATGATGGCAAGTCGTCGGTGGCCGAGGCCGGCGGGTCCGCTGATCCAGGTTCCCCGGTCGTCCGGGCCGCGGCAGGACATCGTCTCCGTCATCGCGTCGAGTGTTTCGGCCGAGGCTCGAAGGTCACGGTCGAAGGAAATCCAGCCGGTGATGCCGCACATCTGGTATTCCTCCTGCTTCCGGTCGGCGTCCGGCCTTCGCGCCACCGTTTCCGGCGGGAGCGCCGGGGGAGGGCGGGCAGGTGGCCGGCGAAACCAGTTGTAGTGAGCACCTATGTAACGAGCCTGTGACATGCCCGCGGCCCGGGTCAACCTGGTGGTGACATGCCGGGCGATCTCACCCCGCGATTTTCGGACGCACACAGTGCGGAACTTTGCGAACACATGCCCATCGAAGGCCCGCCCCCGCCCGGTTGTGGGCTTCCGGAGGGGGCGGGCGGGGGCGTGGATCAAGCCATGGGCAAAGTCTTGGCCAATCCGGGCGGGCCGTATCCGATCCGTCGGTTTGCCAGGCCCGCGTGTTCAGGGGCGGGCGGGGCCGAGGAGGCCTTGGTCGTCCCTGCCGTCCTTCGTGTCTCTGCCGTCTCTGCCGCCCCCGCCGTCTCTGCCGTCCTCGCCGTCGCTGCCGTCTCTGCCGTCTCTGCCGTCCCCGTCCTGGTGGCCGGCAGGACGGCTGTCGGCGGCTTCCCTGGGGGCGGCCGGGGCGGCCGGGGCGGGCGAGGGGGCGTCGGCGGGCGTGGCGGTGCGGGGCGTCCTGGGGGCCCCTGAGGCTCCGGAGGGGGCGTCAGATGTGCGGTTGCGGGCGCTGTCCCGCTTCTCGCGGGAGTCTCCGGTGCCGGGCTCGTCGGTGCCTCCGGCTTCCTCCGTGTCCTCCGTGTCCTCGCCCTCCCCGCTCTCGTCGGGGTCGGGCTCCTCGGGGCCTTCGTCGGCTTCGAGCTCGAAGCCCTGCACCTCGCTGCCTTCGAGCGCGGCCCGGGTGTAGTCGGCCCAGGTCTCGGCGGGGGCGCCGCCGCCGTTCATGCGGGCGAGGCCGAGTGCGCCGTAGAGGGGCTTCTGTACGCCGGTCCTGGGGTCCTGGCCCATGACGGCGATGACGGTGGCGAGGTCGGGGGTGTAGCCGGCGAACCAGGCGGCCCTGTCCTCCTCGGCAGTGCCCGTCTTGCCCGCCGCGGGGCGGCCCGCGCCCAGGGCGGCGGTGCCGGTGCCGCCGTCGACGACGCTCCGCAGGACGGAGGTGGTGGTGTCGGCGGCTTCGCGGCTGACGGCCTGCCGGGTGTTCCTGGCGGGGAGGTCCAGCTCGGTGCCGTCCTTGCTGATCTCGGCGACGAGCGTGTGGGGACGCTGTCTGCCGTGGTCGGCGAGGGTGGCGTACGCCGAGGCCATGTCGACGGCGCTGGCGGTGGCGGGGCCGAGTGCGATGGAGGGGGAGGCCGTGAGGTCGGGGGTGTCCTTGGGGATGCCGAGGGCGACCGCGGTGTCCTTGACCTCCTGGGGGCCGACGTCCTGCGCCATCTGGGCGTAGACGGCGTTGACGGATTTGTCGGTGGCCTCGCGGACGGTGATGGAGCCGTAGTCGACGTCGTCCTCGTTGGCGGGGGAGTAGCCGGTGGAGCCGGCGGAGCTCTGGACGGTGCGTTTGTTGGTGCCGTCGTAGCGGGTGTTGGGGGTGATGGCGCGGTCCTTCTGGGTGGTGGACCCGTGGGCGAGGGCTGCGGCGAGGACGAACGGCTTGAAGGTGGACCCGACCTGGTAGTCGCGGCGGGTCGCGTTGTTGACGTACTGCTTCGTGTAGTCGACGCCTCCGTAGAGCGCGACGACGTGGCCGGTGGCGGGGTCGATGGAGGCGCCGCCGGCGCGGACGTTGCGGTCGGCCTCGCGGTCGTCGCTGGTCTTGGAGAGGACGTTGTCCTCGACGGCTTCGACGAGGGCGTCCTGCTTCTTCTTCTGGAGGGTGGTGGTGATGCGGTAGCCGCCGGTGGCGAGGGTGTCCGCGTCGATGATCTTGTTGGCGGTGAGGTAGTCCTCGACCGCCTGGACGATGTAGCCGCGCTGGCCGGAGAGCGCGGTGGCGGGCTTGGCCTTGTCGGGGACGGGGAAGGTCATCGCGTCGCGGTCGGCGGCGCTGAGCCAGTGGTGCTTGACCATGCCGTCGAGCACGTAGTCCCAGCGGGCGAGGACGGCCTTCTTGTTCTCGGGGTGGGCGACGACGTCGTACGAACTGGGGGCGTTGAGCAGGGAGGCGAGGTAGGCGCCTTCGCCGGCGTCGAGGTCTTCGACGTCCTTGCCGTAGTAGGCGTGGGAGGCGGCCTGGATGCCGTAGGCGTTGCGCCCGAAGTAGCTGGTGTTGAGGTAGCCCTCGAGGATCTCGTCCTTGCTCTGTTCGCGGTCGAGCTTGATGGAGATGAAGAATTCCTTGGCCTTGCGGATGACGGTCTGTTCCTGGCCGAGGTAGTAGTTCTTGACGTACTGCTGGGTGATGGTGGAACCGCCCTGCCTGCCCTTGCCGGTGACGGTGTTCCAGCCGGCGCGGAGGGTGGCCTTGATGTCGATGGCGTCCTCGGAGTAGAAGTCCCGGTCCTCGGCGGCGAGTACGGCGTGCTGGATGGTGGGGGGGATGCGGTCCAGCGGGATCTTCTCGCGGTTGATCTCGCCGTCGCGGGCGATGACGGTCTTCCCGTCCGCGTACACGTAGACGTTGGCCTGCGCGGTCGCGGCGGCGTTGGCGGCGGGGATGTCGATGAGCTGGTAGCCGGCGATGAATCCGCCGACGAGGAGCAGCGCGAGGAGCAGTACGCCGCCGAGGGCCATGCGCCAGGTGGGAATGGCGCGGCGCCAGCCGGTGCGCTTGGGCCGCTTGGGGCGTTTTTTGCGCCCCTCGGTGTCCTGTGCGCCGTTCGGGTGGCGGGAGTCGGGGGCGGGGGCCGCGGCCGAGGGGTCTCGGGGGGCCCAGCCCTGGGGGCCCTGCTGACCAGGGTCTCCGCCGTGCTGCGGTGGCTCTTGGCTCATGACTGTGGAGGCTCCTCGACTACGGATGATTTTCCTATAGTGCACTTTTCGGACAGATAACCCTCGGATCCCTCCACGGAAATGGGGTCGCGGCGGCCGGACGCCGTGGACTAACGTCGTGCGCTTTGGCGGATTGAGGGGGGCGAGGTGCGGCTCTATGCCGTGGTGGCGGCCGGTGGTTTCCGGCGGTATGCCACCTATCGGGTGGCGACGCTCGCGGGGGTGTTCACCAACACCGTCTTCGGTTTCATCATGGCGTACACCTACATCGCTCTGTGGGACGAGAGACCGCAGCTCGGCGGCTATGACATGTCGCAGGCGCTGACCTACGTGTGGCTGGGTCAGGCCCTGCTGATGACCTGCGCGATGATGGGCGGCGGCTTCGAGGACGAGCTCATGGAGCGGATCCGCACGGGCGACATCGCGGTCGATCTGTACCGGCCCGCCGATCTGCAGCTGTGGTGGCTGGCGGGGGACCTGGGCCGGGCCGCGTTCCATCTGCTGGGGCGCGGGATCGTGCCGATGGCGCTGGGGGCGATGGCCTTCGATCTCGCGATGCCGCGCTCTCCGTGGACCTGGCTGGCCTTCCTCGTGTCGGTGGGGCTGGGCGTCCTGGTGAGCTTCGGGGTGCGCTTCCTGGTCGCGCTCTCGGCGTTCTGGCTGATGGACGGGGCGGGCGCGATGCAGATCGCCTGGCTGGCCGGGCTGTTCTTCTCGGGGATGATGCTGCCGCTGACGCTGTTCCCCGGCTGGCTCGGGGAGCTGGCCCGCGTCCTGCCGTGGTCGTCGCTGCTCCAGGTCCCGGCCGACGTGTTCCTCGGCAAGTACGCGGGCTGGGATGTCGTGCGGGCGTACGCCTTCCAGGCCGGCTGGGCGGTGGTGCTGCTGCTTGCCGGGAGACTCCTGCAGTCGGTGGCGACCAGAAGGGTGGTGGTCCAGGGTGGCTGAGGTCCGGGTCGGGCGTGTCGCGCCCGTGGAGCCGGAGACCGCGTTCGCCGAGCGGTCCCGGCTGGTCGAGGGGGTGCGGTCGTACGGGCTGATCGTGGCGATGTGGCTGCGCTCGACGATGGCGTACCGCGCGTCGTTCGTGATGACGACCGTCGGGAACTTCGTGTCGACGGCGTTCGACTTCGTCACGATCGTGCTGATGTTCGCGCACGTCGACGTGCTGGGCGGGTTCACCCTGCCGGAGGTCGCGTTGCTGTACGGGACGTCGGCGACCGCGTTCGGGCTGGCCGACCTGGTGCTGGGGTCGATGGACCGGCTGGGGCGCCGGGTGCGGGACGGGACGCTGGACACGCTGCTGGTGCGGCCCGTCCCGGTGCTGGCGCAGGTGGCGGCGGACCGGTTCGCGCTGCGCCGGTTGGGGCGGATCACGCAGGGCCTGCTGGTGCTGGGTTACGCCTTGTGGACGCTGGACATCGACTGGTCGCCCCTGAAGGTGCTGATGCTGCCGCTGATGGTGCTGAGCGGGGCGGCGATCTTCGGCGCGGTGTTCGTGGTGGGGGCGGCGTTCCAGTTCTACGCCCAGGACGCCTCCGAGGTGCAGAACGCCTTCACGTACGGGGGGACGACGATGCTGCAGTACCCGCCGACGGTCTTCGCGAAGGACCTGGTGCGCGGGGTGACGTTCGTGGTGCCGCTGGCGTTCGTGAGCTGGCTGCCGGCTCTGTACGTGCTGGGGCGGGACTATCCGCTGGACCTGCCGGGGTGGGTGGCGTTCCTGCCTCCGGTGGTGGCGGCGGGGTGCTGGGTGCTCGCGGGGCTGGCGTGGCGTGTGGGGCTGCGGTCGTACCGCAGCACGGGAAGCTGAGGAGTGGGCGTGGACGACATGGACTTCATCGAGCTGGACGGCGTCGAGAAGGTCTTCGACGTGCGCCGCAAGACGGGCTTCATGCGCCGTGAGCGGCGTGAGGTGCGGGCGGTGGACGGGATCAGCTTCCGGGTGCCGCGCGGTGAGATGGTCGGCTACATCGGCCCGAACGGCGCGGGCAAGTCGACGACGATCAAGATGCTGACGGGCATCCTCACGCCGAGCGGCGGCCGGCTGCGGGTCGCGGGGATCGACCCTTCCAGGGAGCGTACGAGACTGGCGCACCGGATGGGTGTGGTGTTCGGGCAGCGTACGACGCTGTGGTGGGACCTGCCGTTGCGTGACTCGTACCGGCTGATGCACCGGATGTACCGGATCCCGGACAGCCGTTACCGGGAGAATCTGGACCGTTGCGTCGAACTCCTGGATCTGGGGGCGCTGTTGGAGGTCCCGGTGCGTCAGCTGTCGCTGGGGCAGCGGATGCGGGGCGACATCGCGGCGGCGCTGCTGCACGATCCCGAGGTGCTGTATCTGGACGAGCCCACGATCGGGCTCGACGTGGTCTCGAAGGCGAAGGTGCGGGGGTTCCTGCGGGACTTGAACGCGGAGCGGTCGACGACGGTGCTGCTGACCACGCACGATCTGACCGACATCGAGCAGCTGTGCAAGCGGGTGATGGTGATCGACCACGGCCGTCTGGTGTACGACGGTGCGCTCGCCGGGCTGCACGAGGTGGGGGAGAGCGAGCGCACGCTCGTCGTGGACCTGGAGAGGGAGCTGCCGCCGATCGAACTGGGGGCGGAGCCTTCGGCGCGGGTGGTGAAGGTGGAGGGGCCCCGGCAGTGGCTGGCGTTCCCGGCCGCGGCGTCGGCCGCCCCGCTGGTGGCGCGTATCGCGGCGGACTATCCGCTGGTGGACCTCTCGGTGCGGGAGCCGGACATCGAGTCCGTGATCGCGAAGATGTACGTGTCGGATTCTGCTCTCTAGGCCCGTTCCGCGATCGCTCTATAGGGTGCCGGTATGACAAGTGACAGCCCGGACATGCGTGCCTCCGACGCGGAACGTGAGCGGGTCGCCGAGACCCTGCGGGAGGCCGTGGCCGAGGGACGGCTGGAGATGGACGAGTTCGAGCAGCGGCTCGACGCGACGTTCAAGGCGCGTACGCACGGGGAGTTGGTGCCGCTCGTCCGCGACCTGCCGGTGCCGGGCGATCCGGCCCGGCCGGTGACGGGTGCGGTGGCCGAGCGCACGGGGTCGTCCGCGAACTGGCCCGCGCGCATCGGTGGCACCGCCACCTCGTCGGGGGCCTTCGCCTTCTGGGGCGGCTTCAGCCGGAAGGGCCGCTGGACGGTGGGCCCGAAGTTCACCGCGTTCGCGATGTGGGGCGGTGGCGAGATCGATCTGCGCGAGGCCCGCTTCGCGGAGCGCGATGTGGTGATCCGCTGCTACACGATCATGGGCGGCATGCAGGTGACGGTCCCGCCGGACCTCAACGTCCAGGTCAACGGCCTCGGGATCATGGGCGGTTTCGGCGAGCACTCCAAGCTCGACGAGGAGCCGGAACCCGCTCCGGACGCCCCACGGGTGAGGATCACCGGGTTCGCGCTGATGGGCGGGGTCGGTGTGGAGCGCAAGCGGAGCAGGGCGGAGAAGCGCCGGCTCCAGGAGCAGGAGCGGCTGCGCCTGCAGAAGCCGGACACGGGGGACGGGCGCAAGGAGCTCGGCTGAGCCTCAGAAGGTGTCGGCCTTCGGTGTCCCGTCCACGGCGCCGAGGTCGATCGCGTGGCCCAGGGCGTGGTAACCGGCGTCGTTGAAGTGCAGCCGGTCTCCGGAGTCGTACTCGGGCAGGATCCGGTTGGGTGCGTAGGGGTCGCGTACGGCGCGGTCGAAGTCGATGAACGCGTCGAAGATCCGGCCGGAGCGGATCTCCTTGTTGACGGCCAGGCGCACGCCGTTGCTCTCGGGTGACCAGGTGGAGTAGCCCTGGAAGGGTGTCAGGGTCGCCCCGACGACCCGCAGCCCCTGGGCGTGGGCGCGCTCGGTGAGGGCGCGGAGCCCGGCCGTGATGCGCCGGGGATCGGGTTCCTGGGGGTACTGCTGTACGTCGTTGATACCGAGGGCGATGATCACGGTCTTCGCTCCGGCGACGGACAGGACGTCGCGCTCGAAGCGGTGGGCGCCGCTGCGGCCCCCCACGTTCCTGACGCCGTCCACCGTGAGCGGGCTGTCGCGCAGGAGCCGGTTGCCGGCTATCCCCTGGTTGGCGACGCCGTAGGCGTGCCGCAGCCGGTCGGAGAGGACGTCCGGCCAGCGGGTGTTGGCGTCGGTCGTGGAGCCGCTGCCCGCCGTGAGGGAGTCGCCGAGCACGACGATCGCGCCGGGTGACGCCTCGTTGCGGACGTCGACGGCCGTCAGGTAGCGCCACCGGGTGGTGCTCCAGGTGCCGTGGCCGTCGGCCAGGTAGGACGTCTGGTGCGCGTTGGGGTGCTGGGTGACGGGCCCGCCGGCGGCCGGGGTGCGGAGGGTGACCTCCAGATCGGCGTCCGGGGCGACGGGCACCACGACCGGGTCGCTGACGACCTGGAGGCCGGGGGCGACGGTGACGGTGGGCCGGCCCTGGAAGGTCACCTGGCGGGTGTTGACGGTGGCCTGGTCGATGACGAGCGGTGCGGCGCCGAAGAGGTTGGACAGCGTGATGCGGGCGGCGTCGCCGCCGACGCTGGTGTGCACGATGTTGCGGATGGTGCTGCCGGGGTAGCCCTGCGCGGCATGCGGCTCCGCGCTGACGGGGGCCGCGGTCCAGGTGGCGACCCAGGTGCCGAGGGCGTTGGCCGGTGCGGCGGGATTGCGGGCCGCCGCATGGGCCTGGGACCCGTTCAGCGGTTCCTGCCTCTTCCCGGCGATGAGCGACGTACCGAACGCGACGGCGGCGGCGAGCGCGACGGTGCCTGCTACGAGGGCGATGAGCAGGGCATACCCCTGGCGCCTGGGCATCTGTGGTGGTTCTCCTTGCGGTGTCCGGCCCGGTGTTCGGGTCGCTTTCATGATGCGACAGGTCCTGGGGAACTCGACGTGCGGCCCGGGAGTAGGTGAGGTAGGGACAATGCGTACGGCACTGGATGGCGTGTACGCGGACGGGTGGAGCGGATGGAACAGGACGCGGGACAGGGAGCGGCATCCGGGGCGGAGAGCCGCGGGGCCGGGCTGGGCGGGTTCGCGTACACCGCCGCCGATGAGGAGAAGCAGCGCGGTGTGCGCCGTATGAAGACCACTGCCACGGGTCTCCTCCTGCTCGTCGCGCTCGTGTACGTCCTCGCCACCTGGGCGAAGAACGAGGGTGTGGGCGGCTGGCCGGGCTACGTCGCAGCGGCCGCCGAGGCGGGGATGGTCGGTGCGCTGGCGGACTGGTTCGCCGTCACGGCGCTGTTCCGGCGTCCGCTCGGTCTGCCCATCCCCCACACCGCCATCATTCCCACCAAGAAGGACCAGTTGGGGGCATCACTCGGTTCCTTCGTGGGCGAGAATTTTCTCTCCGGGGACGTCGTACGTGACCGAATTCACGCCCTGGGGGTCGGCAAGAGGCTCGGAGCGTGGCTGGCGGAGCCGGAACACGCCGACCGGGTCACCGCCGAGCTGGCCACCGCGCTGCGCGGTGCGCTGACCGTGCTGCGGGACTCCGATGTGCAGGCGGTGGTCGGTGAGGCGATCACCCGGCGGGCGGACGCGGTGGAAGTCGGGCCGGGGATGGGGAAGATGCTGGAGAAGATCGTCCAGGACGGCGGGCACCGCAGGGTCGTCGACCTCGTCTGCGTACGGGCGCACGACTGGCTGGTCCTGCACGGTGACTCCGTGATGGACGCGGTCCAGGGCGGGGCGCCCGGCTGGACCCCCCGGTTCGTCGACAAGCGGGTGGGGGAGCGGGTCTACAAGGAGCTGCTGCGCTTCGTCACGGAGATGCGAGACATGCCGGGCCATCCGGCGCGCGGCTCGATCGACACGTTCCTGACGGACTTCGCGGCCGACCTCCAGACCGACAGCGACACCCGCGCCCGGGTGGAGCGGCTGAAGTCGGAGATCCTGGGGCGCGGTGAGGTCCAGGACGTCATCGCCTCCGCCTGGTCCTCCGTCCGTACGATGATCATCGCGGCGGCCGAGGACGAGCGCAGCGAGCTGCGGATGCGGGCCCGGGCGTCGCTGATCTCCCTGGGCGCCAGGCTCTCCACGGACGAGCGGTTGCAGGCGAAGCTGGAGGGGTGGCTGGAGGACGCGGCGGCGTATGTCGTCACGACGTACCGCACGGAGATCACCTCGCTGATCAGCGACACGGTGGCCGGCTGGGACGCGGACCAGACCTCGAAGAAGATCGAGGCGCACATCGGCCGCGACCTGCAGTTCATCCGGATCAACGGCACCGTGGTGGGTGCGCTGGCCGGCCTGGCGATCTATTCGGTGTCACACGCGCTGGGAGGCTGACCGGAGACGTGCCCGTCCTGTCGTACGGGCACGCCCCCGGGTCACGCGGGGAGTTGCTCTTCAGTACGCACCCCGCGGCGCCCGTGTTCAATCCCCCGGGCCCGACTTTTCCGGAGAGGGGCCGTGCGCGCGGCCGCTGCCCGGTGGGTCTAGCGGGTGGCGCGCCGGGTGACCGCCCAGGACGCGGCGGCGACGCCGCCCGCCACGGTGAACACCGCGGGCCAGGCGCCGAGCTTCTTGGCCAGGGGGTGCGAGCCGGCGAAGGCGGCGACGTAGGCGACGGTCAGTGCGGTGGCCGCGCGGGCCCCGGCCTGCCGGTTCCACTCGTAGGCCGCCACCGAGCCGGCGGCGGCCAGTGCGACGCCGCCCAGCGGGCGCTTCCTGGTCCAGCGGGCGATTCCGTACCCGCCGACGAGTCCGCCCGCCGCCACTGCCGCTGCCGGGACCTTCGCCATTGCCGCCACCTTCGCTTTCCTGCGTCTCCGTCGGCGTGAGCGCCGAGAATCCGAGGATAAGGTCCCGGTCCGGCCGGCCGGTCAGCCGGTCGGCCGGTGGGCCGGGCCGTCAGTCGGTGCCGGACTCCATCGCGGCGCGGTCCAGCAGCTCGTCGTCACGGGAGACCTCGCCGCGCGAGGCGATGGCCTGCGCGCCGCCCTCGGACATGGCGCCGATCAGGCCGGTCGCCGCCGCCTGCGCGGCGCCGATCAGCGAGGGCTGGGTGGTGCCGACGAGGCCGAGGCCGGCGAACTGTTCGAGCCTGGCGCGCGAGTCCGCGATGTCGAGGTTGCGCATGGTGAGCTGGCCGATGCGGTCCACGGGGCCGAACGCCGAGTCCTCGGTCCGCTCCATCGACAGCTTGTCCGGGTGGTAGCTGAAGGCGGGGCCGGTGGTGTTGAGGATCGAGTAGTCCTCACCGCGCCGCAGCCGCAGCGTCACCTCGCCGGTGACGGCCGAGCCGACCCAGCGCTGGAGCGACTCGCGGACCATCAGGGCCTGCGGGTCCAGCCAGCGGCCCTCGTACATCAGCCGTCCGAGGCGCCGGCCCTCGTTGTGGTAGTGGGCGAGGGTGTCCTCGTTGTGGATCGCGTTGACGAGGCGCTCGTACGCCGCGTGCAGGAGGGCCAGGCCGGGCGCCTCGTAGATGCCGCGGCTCTTCGCCTCGATGATGCGGTTCTCGATCTGGTCCGACATGCCCAGGCCGTGTCGGCCGCCGACCGCGTTGGCCTCCATCACCAGGTCGACCGGGGTGGCGAACGTCTTGCCGTTGATCGTCACCGGGCGGCCCTGGTCGAAGCCGATGGTGACGTCCTCAGTGGCGATCTCGACCGAGGGGTCCCAGAACCGGACGCCCATGATCGGGTCGACGGTCTCCACGCCGGTGTCGAGGTGCTCCAGCGTCTTCGCCTCGTGGGTGGCGCCCCAGATGTTGGCGTCGGTGGAGTACGCCTTCTCCGTGCTGTCGCGGTAGGGCAGCCCGTGGGCGACCAGCCACTCCGACATCTCCTTGCGGCCGCCGAGCTCGGTGACGAAGTCGGCGTCGAGCCACGGCTTGTAGATGCGCAGGTGGGGGTTGGCGAGGAGGCCGTAGCGGTAGAACCGCTCGATGTCGTTGCCCTTGAAGGTGGAGCCGTCGCCCCAGATCTGCACGTCGTCCTCGAGCATCGCCCGGACCAGCAGGGTGCCGGTGACGGCGCGGCCGAGCGGCGTCGTGTTGAAGTAGGCACGCCCGCCCGAGCGGATGTGGAACGCACCGCACGCGAGCGCTGCCAGGCCCTCCTCGACCAGTGCCGCCCGGCAGTCGACCAGGCGCGCGATCTCGGCGCCGTAGGCCTTCGCGCGGCCGGGCACCGACGCGATGTCGGGCTCGTCGTACTGGCCGATGTCGGCGGTGTAGGTGCACGGGACGGCACCCTTGTCGCGCATCCACGCGACCGCGACCGAGGTGTCGAGGCCGCCCGAGAAAGCGATGCCGACGCGCTCGCCGGTGGGCAGGGAGGTGAGAACCTTAGACATAGGAAGAGTATGCACTCGATTGCATGTATATGCAAATGGGTGCGCGGGGCCGTCCGGGGCCCGGTTCCTACCGTGTGGGCGTCCGAAGGGTGCACAAGCGTTTACCCTGGGGGTGAACGTTTGTGCACCCCTCTGTGTACGGAGACCCGATGACCGCACCCGCGCCCGCCGCCGCCCCGGACCACCCCCGCTTCGCCGTCGGCGTCCTGGCCTTCTGCGGGGTCGTGGTCGCCATCATGCAGACGATCGTCGTCCCACTGCTCCCGCACATACCGGAGCTCACGGGCGCCACCCCGGCGGCCGCGAGCTGGCTGGTCACCGTCACCCTGCTCACCGGCGCGGTCTTCACCCCCGTGCTCGGCAGGGTCGGCGACATGTACGGCAAGCGCCGCGTGCTCGTCGCCTCGCTGGGCGTCCTCGTCGTGGGCTCCGTGCTGTGCGCGGTCAGCTCCCACATCGGCGTACTGATCACGGGGCGCGCCCTCCAGGGGGCGGCCATCGCCGTCGTGCCGCTGGGCATCAGCATCCTGCGCGACGAGCTGCCGCCGGAGCGGGTCCTGTCGGCAGTGGCCCTGATGAGTTCGACGATGGGCATCGGCGCCGCCGTGGGACTGCCCGTCGCGGCGGTGGTCATCGAGAACTTCGAGTGGCACACCATGTTCTGGGTCTCGGGCGCCATCGGCCTCCTCGACATCCTCCTGGTGCTCCGTTTCGTGCCGGAGTCCCCGCTCCGCACCCGCGGCCGGTTCGACGCGCTCGGAGCGCTCGGGCTGACCGCCGCCCTGGTCTGCCTGCTGCTGGCCGTCACCCAGGGCGGCGGCTGGGGCTGGACGTCTGTGCGCACCCTCGGCCTGCTCGCCGCCGCCGTCGTGATCGCGCTGGTCTGGGGGGCGTACGAACTCCGCGTGCGCACGCCGATGGTCGACCTGCGGGTCTCCGCGCGCCCCGCCGTGCTGCTCACCAACATCGCCGCCCTGCTCATCGGCTTCGCGTTCTACGCCAACTCCCTGGTCACCGCCCAGATGGTGCAGGAGCCGAAGGCCACCGGCTACGGACTCGGCGCCTCGCTCGTCGTCAGCGGACTCTGCCTGCTGCCCGGCGGTGTGGCGATGGTGGCGCTGTCGCCCGTGTCGGCGCGGATCTCCGCGAAGCACGGCCCGAAGACGAGCCTGGCGCTGGCCGCCGCGATCATCGCCGTCGGCTACGTGGTGCGGTACTTCACCAGCCACAGCCTGTGGCTGATCATCGCCGGTGCCACGGTCGTCGCGGCCGGCACCGCGATCGCGTACTCCGCGCTCCCGGCACTGGTGATGCGCGGCGTCCCGGTCGGCGAGACGGGCGCCGCCAACGGCCTGAACACCCTGATGCGCTCCGTCGGCCAGGCGTTCTGCAGCGCCACGGTGGCCGCCGTGCTCGCCGACATGACGTTCCTGGCGGCCGGCCGCCCGGCTCCGACGCTCGGCGCCTACCAGCTGGTCTTCCTCATCGCGGCGGGCGCGGCGCTGCTGGCCCTCGCGGTGACCCTGTGTCTCCCGGCCGGCCGCGCGGGGACAGACACGGGTACGGGTACGGTCGGGAGGAAACGCAGGAGCGGCGGCCGTACGCGGGCGCTGCCGATCCAGGAGGGCGCATGACCGCCCGAGTCACCGCAGGGACGCCACCGGACGTGGCCGCCACGGCTCCGGGGGAGGCCGCCACCGGCAAGGACGCGATCCTCCTCGCCGCCCGCCGGGCGTTCACGCAGCGCCCGTACGCGGAGGTGACGATCCGGGGCATCGCGGCCGACGCGGGGGTGAGCGCGTCCCTCGTGGTGAAGCACTTCGGCCGCAAGGAGCAGCTCTTCAACACGGTCGCCGACTTCGGGCCGGCCGCGGAGGAGCTCTTCGACGCCCCGCTCGACGGGCTCGGCCGGCACATGGTGCTGACGCTCGTACGCCGGCGCAGGGAGCAGAAGGGGGACCCCCTGCTGCGGGTCGTCTTCTCCCTCGGTAACCGCGACGAACGCTCCCTGCTGCGCGACCGCTTCCACGAACAGGTCACCGCGCGCCTGACGGACCGTCTCGCCGGCGGCGAACGTGCCCTGCGCGCCGAGCTGATCGCCGGGCACCTCATCGGCCTCGGGGCGACCCTGAGCCTCCACCGCGAGGGCGCCGGCTCCCACGCGACCCCCGAGCACCTCGCGGACCTGTACGCCCCGGCGTTGCAGAGCCTGGTGGAGGGCTGACCTGCCCGGGACGGCGGTAAGGTCTGGTCCGACACGACGAGGGGGGCCTCATGTTGATCCGTACCGGCCTGCGTGGCGCGATACCGGCCGTGGTTCTGGGAGTGCTGCTGGTGGGCTGCACCGCGGCGACCACCACCGACGGGCCGGGCGGTGACGTCCCGTACGTGGACCCGTCCGAGGCCGCGGCGAGTGCGGCGGCCGCTCAGGCGTCCCTGATGCCCACGCCGTCACCGACACCCACGCTGATCATCCAGGAGGACCCGAACGCACCCGAGCTGGTCCGCGACGCCTTCGCCGGGCTCCAGGCGACACTGGACGACACCTGCACGCCCGGAGCCGGCGACTGCGCCTACTTCCTGGGCCGGGTCAACGACGAGCTGAACGGCCTGGACAAGGCGATGAAGGCGGACAAGAAGGGGCCTGGCCACTTCGAGGAGCCCATCGCCTGGATCGCCACGCTGCGCACGACGCTGGACGGCGACGTCTCCACCCCGAACCTGGAGAAGCACCGTACGGAGCTGATCGGCACCCGGGACCGCGTCAACACGTGGATGCAGGGGCACCCGGAGGGCTACCGCTGACCTGCGGGGTCACACCCGCAGGACGTCGATCCCCAGGGCGGTGAACTCCTCGACGGCGTCCTCGGGCGCGTCCCGGTCCGTGACCAGCACCGACACCGCGCCGGTCTCGCACACCTGGGCGAAGGCCCGGCGCCCGAGCTTGGACGAGTCGGCGGCCACGATCACCGTGCCCGCGCACTCGGCGAGGGCACGGTTGGCGCCGGCCTCGGACTCGTCGTGCGTGGCCGCGCCGAACCGGGCGTGCACGGCGTCCACTCCGAGGATCGTGTAGTCGAGCGCGAGGCCGCGCAGGACCGAGTCGACCAGGGGGCCGACGAGCTCGTACGAATTCGGCCTGGCCACCCCGCCGGTGACGACGATCTTCACCTGGGGGCGGACCGCCAGCTCGTTGGCGATGTTGATCGCGTTGGTCACCACGGTCAGCGCCACACCCCCGCCCGACGGCTCCGGCCGCAACGCCAGCTCCCTGGCGACCTCGGAGGTCGTCGTGCCGCCGTTGAGGCCGACGGTGGAGCCCGTCGGGATCAGCTCGGCCGCGGCCTTCGCGATGCGCTGCTTCTCGTCGGCCCTGCGGGCCGCCTTGTAGCGCAGCGGCAGGTCGTAGGCGACGGCGCTCACCACCGCGCCGCCCCGGGTGCGGGTGAGCAGGTTCTGCCGGGCGAGCTCGTCCAGGTCGCGGCGGACGGTGGCGGCGGAACAGCCGAGCTGTTCGGCGGCTTCGAGTACGTCGAGGTGGCCCTGGTCGCCGAGGATCTCCAGCAGCCGGGTCCACCGTGTGTGTGCCGCCACCGGATCCTCCTCGCTCGCAGCTCACCAGCCTATCGTCCGGGCCGCGCCAGGACGCCCAGCAGGCGTGCCACCTCCGCCGCGACCGCGTCGCGGGCCGGGCCGAGATAGGCGCGGGGGTCCGCGGCCTCGGCGTGGGTGTCCAGATAGTCGCGGACGGCCCGGGTGAACAGCTTGTTCAGGTGCGTGGAGATGTTGACCTTCGTCATGCCGGCGCCGATCGCCGCCGCGAGCCCCGTGTCGCCGACCCCCGAGGAGCCGTGCAGGACGAGCGGGACCCCGACCGCGTCGCGCAGCCGGGAGATGAGCGCGAAGTCGAGGACGGCGTCCCGGGTCAGCATCGCGTGCGAACTGCCGACGGCCACGGCGAGCGCGTCGACGGCCGTGGCCTCCACGAACGCCCGGGCCTCGTCCGGGTCGGTGCGTACGCCGGGAGCGTGCGCACCGTCCTTGCCGCCGATCTCGCCGAGCTCCGCCTCCACCCAGACGCCGTGACTGTGGCAGTAGGCGGTGATCTCGCGGGTGGCGGCGACGTTGTCGGCGTACGGGAGCGCCGACGCGTCGAACATGACGGAGGTGAAGCCGAGCCGGACGGCCTCGCGCACCAGGTCGGCCGACTCGGCGTGGTCCAGGTGCACGGAGACCGGCACGCCCGCCGCCCGGGCGACGGCGAGCGAGGCGAGCCCGATGGGTTCGAGGCCGCCGTGGTAGCGGGCGGTGTTCTCGCTGACCTGGAGGATCACCGGCAGCCCGGCGGTTTCCGCCCCGCCCACGATGGCCTGCGCGTGTTCGATCTGTACGACGTTGAAGGCCCCGACGCCGGTCGCGCCGGTCCGGGCGCCGTGCGTGATGACCCCGGTGGATATGAGCGGCATGGGCGTCCTTCGCGGATGCGGGCTGCGTGAACCCAGGCGAATGGTGCTCGAAGTTGCTCATTTATAGCTTGTTTGAAGCAGATTGGAAAAGAGCAGCCGCCTGCGGAGGGAACCGGAGGCGGCTGCTGGGGTGGTGACGCGGAGGGCTGACTACTCGCAGGCGACGCCGTCGCCGTCGCGGTCGAGGTGGGATCCGTACCCGGGGTCGCCCCTGTGGATGGGTGCGGCCCCCGCGGCGCGTACGGCGGTGCAGTTGGCGTACGAGACGTCACTTCCGCCGCTGGAACCGCCGCTGGAGCCGCCGCTGGTCGAGCCCCCGCTCGAACTCCCGCCCGTGGAGCCCCCGCTCGAACTCCCGCCCGTGGAGCCCCCGCCGGACGATCCGTACGGCTCGCAGCCGACTCCGTCGTCGTCCCGGTCCAGGTGGGCGGCGTAGCCGGGGTCGCCCCGCCGGACGGGGGCGGCCCCGGCGGCTCGTGCGGCGTCGCAGTTCTCGTAGTACACGGAGGGTTCGGCGGGCTTCGTGGCCTTCGCCTTCGGAGCCGGCGCGACCGTCGGCGTCGGCTTCGGGGTGGGCGTGGGTGTCGGGGACGGGGTGGGTTCGGAGACGGTGATCCGTACGACGGCGCTGTCGGCCGCCGGGCCCTTCCCCTTCATCGCGACCTCGTACGTGAACTCGTCCTCGCCGGCGTATCCGTCCGTGGGGATGTAGACGAGCGTGGTCCCCTCGACCGTGACGGTCCCGTGCGGGGCCGGGCTCTCCGCGGTGACGGTGAACTCGGCGGGTTCGTACGTGTCCAGGAACCCGGCGTCGGTGCCGTCCTCCAGCGTCACGAGGTCGTTGGCCAGTGCGTCGATCACGATCTCCTGCCCGGCCTCCGTGCCCGCCGTGTCGTCGGCGAGCGCGAGCGCCCGCTCGGCGGAGGGTGACGCGGACGCCGCCGCGGGCTTCGCGTCCTGACCCGTGCCGCTGTCTCCGCCCCCGCAGCCCGCCAGGGTCAGTGCCAGGAGCGCGGCCCCCGCCGACATCCTGAGCCCGCCGTTCGTCACGCGTGTGTTCATGTGCCCCCCAAGGCGCTTACGTGCTGCTGTGCAGCAGAGGGGGCGATGCTCGCAGCGGCGGCCAGGCAGCGCGTCGGCTTCCGCGAAAAGGTGGCGAAACTGTGATGCATATGTGTAGGAGAAGTGGAGGCCCGGCCGCGCGCGTGCGGTCTCCCGGAAGGCGGCTCAGGTCATGGCCTGGGTGCCGATGACGGCGAGCAGCCCGAGCCGGGCGGCGGCGTCGCTGCCGGGAGCCGCGGTGTAGGCGACGACCCGCAGGTCGCTGCCCGCGGCGACCAGGACGTCGCAGTCGAGGGTGAGCGTGCCGATCTCCGGGTGGACGATGGCCTTGGCGCCGGACCGGTGGATGCCCACGATGCCCGAGTCCCACAGGCCGGCGAAGGCGGTGCTGGTCTCCCGCAGGTCCTTGATCAGCGAGCGCAGTCCCTGGTCGGCCGGGTAGCGGGCGGTGGCCGCCCTGAGGTCGCCCACCATCGACGCCTCGAAGTCCGCCTTCTGCTCGGGAGTCTGGCGGACCCGGCCCGGCAGGCCGGTGAAGTGCCGCCAGATCATGTTGCGTTCACGGCCGCGCAGCGCGGAGGGGTCGCCGAGCAGGGCCGCCCAGGCCGGGTTCCATTCGACGAGGTTCCAGGCGGCGTCGTGGACGCTCAGCGGGGCGCCGTTCAGCTGGTCGAGCAGCCGGCGGAGCCCCGGCGGGATGTGGTCCGAGATGTGGCCGGGCCCGGGCTCCGGCTGTCCTGCGAGCAGGTACAGGTAGGTGCGTTCGGCCTCCGAGAGGCGCAGTGCGCGGGCCAGGGAGGCGAGGACCTGCGGTGACGGGGACGTGGCGCGGCCCTGTTCGAGGCGGGTGACGTAGTCGACGGAGAGGGCGGCGAGCTGGGCCAGTTCCTCGCGCCGGAGCCCCGCCGCCCGCCGCACCCCGCCGGCGGGCAGCCCGACCGTGGCCGGGGAGATCCGGTCCCGCCAGCCGTGCAGGGCCTTGCCCAGATCTCTGGAGCCCGGTTCGTCGGACGGCTTCCCGGACAGGGCCTTGGTCGGTGCGGACGGTGCGTCCTTGGATGCGCTCACCTCTCCAGTATCCGGGCGGGCCCGCCGCACAGCCTGGTACTGGCAGTCCACCCGCTGAGGCGGGCACTCCCTGTCCGCCGGTGGCCCGAGCAGGGTGGAGGCATCACCCCACCGAGAACCCCACCGAGAGCCGAACACAGGAGCGCCACCATGACCACCACCCTCATCACCGGAGCGAACAAGGGTCTCGGCTACGAGACCGCCCGCCGCCTCATCGAGGCCGGGCACACCGTCTACGCCGGGGCCCGCGACGCCCGGCTCGGCGAGGAGGCCGCGGCGCGGCTCGGCGCGCGCTTCGTCCAGCTCGACATCACGGACGAGGACTGCGTCGAGGCCGCCGCCGCCTTCGTGACGAAGGACGCGGGACGGCTGGACGTCCTGGTCAACAACGCCGGGATCGTCGGCGTCCGCAAGCCGGTGGGCGAGGTGACCGGGGCGGACATGCGGAGCACGTTCGAGACCAATGTGTTCGGTGCCGTGCGCGTGACCAGGGCCTTCCTGCCGCTGCTGGAGGCCGGGAAGGACCCGGTCGTCGTGAACGTCTCCAGTGGCCTCGGCTCACTGGCGGCGACGAACGACCCGACCCGTGTCGAGTACACCGTGGCGGCGCTCGACTACAACTCGTCCAAGACAGCGCTGGTCATGGTGACTTCGCAGTACGCGAAGGCCTTCCCGGGGATCAGGTTCAACGCCGTCGACCCCGGCTACACCGCCACCGACCTCAACGGCCACTCGGGGACCAACACGGTGGAGGAGGGCGCGGACATCATCGTCCGTATGGCTCTCGTCGGTGCCGACGGCCCGACCGGCGGCTTCTTCGACGCGGAAGGCCCCGCCGCCTGGTGACCCCCGCGCCGGGCCGGGCGGGAATTCGATGGCCCGGCGCCGGGGCCGCCCGTACGGTGCGCGTATGACTGCGCGGCTCCGCCTGGAAAAGGTGACCCCGGACAACGTCCTCGACGCGTGCCGGCTGAAGGTCGCACCCGAGCAGGAACGGTTCGTCTCCCCGGTCGTGCGGTCGCTGGCCGAGGCGTACGCCGATCCGGACACGGCCTGGCCCCGGCTGGTGCACGACGGTGACCGGCTCGTCGGCTTCGTGATGGCCTTCTTCGACGTACGGTTCGGGCTCGGGGGTCCCGCGGACCCCGGGAACCGCCTCCGCTCCGGCCTCTGGCGGCTGGCCGTCGCCGCGGACGAGCAGGGCAAGGGGTACGGGCGCTTCGCCGTGGACGCCGTCTGCGAGGAGATCCTCCGGCGCGGACAGAAGCGCGTGACGGTGACCTGGGGGCAGGGGGAGCACGGTCCCGAGGGGTTCTATCTCCGGCTCGGCTTCCGCAGGACCGGCGAGATGAGCGAGGACCAGGTGGTCGGCGAGATGGACCTGCCGCGCGGCTGACCGTCCGGCTCCCCGGTGATCCACATGCGGTCCGGGGGCGGGGGCGCGAGGATCGTGACTACGGGCGGTGGCCCGGCCGCGCCTCGGCCCTCTCTCGGGTCGGTTTCTCCCTTCCAGGCGCTCCGGTCCGCCTCCCGGCCAAGCCGTCAGGGGGGTATGGAGGTACTGGATGCCGCGGCCCCTGTGGACAGGAGCGATCAGCTTCGGGCTGGTCACGATCCCGATCAAGGTGGTCTCCGCCACGGAGAACCACTCGATCTCCTTCCACCAGTACCACCAGGAGGACATGGGCCGGATCCGCACCCGCAAGGTGTGCGAGATCGACGGCAAGGTCCTCTCGCAGGACGAGATCGGCAAGGGGTACGAGGTCGCCAAGGACCGGACCGTGCCGGTCACCGACGAGGAACTCGACCGGATGCCGCTGCCGACGGCGAAGGCCATCGAGATCGTCGCGTTCGTCGAGGCCGACAGCATCGACCCCGTACGGATCAGCGACAGCTACTACCTCGCGGTCGACGGCCAGGTCGCGGCGAAGCCGTACGCCCTGCTGCGGAAGGCGCTGGAGCGCAGCGACAAGGTCGCGGTGGCGAAGTTCGCCTGGCACAACCGTGAGCGGCTCGGCCTGCTGCGGGTGCGGGAGGACGCGATCGTGCTGCAGTCGATGCGCTGGCCGGACGAGATCCGCGACCCCGAGTCCCTCGCCCCCCGGGAGACGGAGCTGGACGAGGACGAGATCGAACGTGCCGTGCAGCTCACCGACAGCATGGCCCTGGACGACATCTCCGGCTTCCGCGACCGCTACCGGGAGGCCCTGGAGGAGTTGCTCGCCGCCAAGTCCGAGGGCAAGGCGCCCCCGGCGGCGGCAGGGGAAGAGGAGGAGGAGCCGGGGAAGGTCATGGACCTGATGGCCGCGCTGAACGCCTCGGTGAAGGCGGCCAAGGAGACGCGGGGCGAGGACGCGACCGTGCACGAGATGACGCCCGGCAAGTCCCGCGCCCGGAAGAAGGCCGCCCCGGCGGCGAAGAAGACGGCCTCCAAGAAGACGGCGGCCAAGAAGCAGCCCGCGAGGAAGACGGCGGCGAAGAAGCGCACCGCGTCCTGACACTCGCCCGGGCGGCACATCGGGCGACGGCCCGGGCCTGTCAACCAGGCGGCATCGGGCGAGGGCCGGCCCCGCCACCCAGGCGGCACATCGGGCGACGGCCCGGGCCCGTCACCCGGGCGGCATCGGGCGACGGCCGGCCCCGTCACCGAGGTCGTCAGGCGCCAGGTCCGGGCGGAGCCGGTGCCAGGAGGGCTGGCGCAGCTTCCCCGCCTTCGTCCGCGTCGAGTACCGCACCTCGCCGACCAGCCGCGGCAGCACCCAGCGCGCCCCGGCCACCGGCGGCGTCTCGTCGAAGGGGCAGGTGTCGACCGCGGCGACACGCAGCAGTTCGGCGAGCCTGGTCCGCTCGGCGTCGCTCCACCCTGTCCCGACGCTGCCCGCGTAGCGCAGACCGCCCGGGTGCCGCTCGCCGACCAGCAGCGCGCCCGGCAGGCCGCCCAGCCGGCCCCGCCCGGGCACCCAGCCTCCGACGATCACGTCCAGCGTGCGGGCGTGGCGGATCTTGATCCACGTACGGGCGCGGACCCCCGGCTCGTACACCGAGGTCAGCCGCTTCGCGATCACGCCCTCGAGACCGGCCTCCCGGGTCATGGTGAGGGCCTCCTCGCCGTGCCCCACGACCACCGAGGGCGTCGACCAGCGCGGTCCGTTCAGCGCGAGCTCCTCCAGCGCCGCCCGGCGCTCGGCGTAGGGCGACGGCACGAGGCTCCGGTCCCGCAGGAACACGGCGTCGAACAGCACCAGGTGCGCCGGCACCCGCTGCGCCATGCGGGCGGCCTTCGCGGGGGACCCGGACAGCCCCATCCGCGACTGGAGCCGCTCGAAATCGCTGCGCCCCTGGTCGTCCAGCGCGACGATCTCGCCGTCCAGCACCGCCGGTACGCCGCCGAGCGCGGGCCCGAGCGCGGCCAGGTCCGGATACGCGGGGGTGATGACGGCCCCCGACCTGGCCAGCAGCTCGACCGATCCGTCCCCCGGCAGATAGACCATGGCGCGCTGGCCGTCCTGCTTCACCTCGTACGCCCACTGCTCGTCGACGGCGGCCGACGGCAGGGGGCCGGGGGTGGCGAGCATGGGGGCGATCCGGGGCAGAGAGGCCATGACAGCAGCTTCTCAGCGGGGACGCCGCCGGGCCCGCGGACACTCTCTACGCCGGGTCGGCGGCCCGGTAGGTGCACACGTGCACGCCCGTGCCACTGATCACCGTCGACACCAGTTCTAGCGGGCGCAGCGCACCGTCGGCGGGGAAGATCGTCTTACCGCCGCCGACGATCACCGGCATGATCAGGAGCCGCAGCTCGTCGGCGAGGCCCTCGTGCAGCAGGGTCCGGGCGAGCGTGGGGCTCCCCATGACCAGCAGGTCGCGGCCCTCGGCCGCGCGCAGCTCCCGGATGCGGGCGACGGCCGAGTCGCCGGGGATGCGGGTGGTGTTGGTCCACGTCAGCTTGTCGTCCCCGAGGGTGCTGGAGACGACGTGCTTCGGGATGGAGTTCATCCGGTCGGCGAAGGGGTCGCCCGCCCGCTCCGGCCACGCCCCGGCCATGTTCTGCCACGTACGGCGTCCGAAGAGCAGCGCGTCGGCGTCCTTCAGCGCGGCGTCGAAGGCGCCGCCCACCACCTCGTCGAAGTACGGATGGGTCCAGCCGCCCTGTGTGAAGCCGCCGTCGGTGTCCTCCTCGGGTCCGCCGGGCGCCTGCACGACGCCGTCCAGACTCATGAACTCGTTGATGACGATGCGCACGGCTCTCGCTCCTCGTTCCGTTCCGGATCCACCGCCCTGAAGACTGCCGCACCACGGAGAAGTAATCGGTGCCGTTCGCAGAGGAGTTGGGGCGCCGAAAACGACCGGGACGAACGCGCGTGCGCATGGCACCCTGAGCGCCATGAAGACGAACCGAAAGGTCCATGCCGCGTAGCCGGTCAGGACACCTCCGCACGGGCCGGGCGTACCGTCGCCGGTCCGACGGCACGAGCACCGTCATCGACGGGCTCTCCTCACGCACGCTCGCCGAGATCACCCGCCTGGAGCTGAGCCGCAACTACCTCGCGCCCGGTGCGGTCGTCGAGGCCGTGCGTACGTGGAAGCGGCACAGGCGGCAGTCGCCGCGCGTGCTGTGGCGCGACCACGAGCTGGGCAACACCCACGGGGACTGCTGCGGCGATCCGTTCGCGGCGCGGGAGCTCCTCGACACCGTGATGGGGGCGCTGTCGCCCCGCGGGGCCCGTGAGCTGCGACGCGTGGTCAGCCGGATCGACGGCGACGGGTGACCGCCGCCTGCCGGAACACCGGGTGGGGACGGAGTCCGCCCGGAAGGGGAGTTCAGGAGCCGGCGTGCGAAGGCGCCGCCGCGAACGCCACGTCCGCCGCACGGATGGTGACGTCGGCCTCCCTGCTGAGGGGCCAGGCCGCGACCCGCGAGACCGTGGCGGCCGGAACGGCCGCGCTGATCCCGGGCTCCGCCGGGATGTCGTGCGTCGCGTGGGCGTCGTGGGGCAGGGCCACCCGGTAGCCGAGCCTCACGGCCGTACGTGCCGTCGCCTGCACGCACATCTCGGACATCAGGCCGCAGACGGCGAGCGACCGCACCCCGGACGCGGTCAACAGGGCTTCCAGCGGGGTCTCCTGGAACGCGTCGTCGTGGGTCTTGCGGATCACCGCTTCCGTGGGCCCCGCCTCGACGGGATGGTGGAGCTCCCAGCCGGCGGTGTGGGGCTCGTCGTCCGCACCGGCCGCTCCGTCGTTCTGGACGTGGACGACGAGCGCCCCGGCCGCACGTGCCCGCGCGATCAGGTCCGCCGTCCGGTCCACGAGGCGCGCGGCCTCGGGCAGGGCCCCGTCGCCACGGACGAACGCCCGCTGTACGTCGACAACGAGCAGTGCCTGCACGGGTGTTGCGTGAGAGGTCATGGGGTCATGATGGCCCGGCGGCTCCGCCCTCAGGCGCTCAGGGCGTGGCCCGCCAGGGAGAGGCGCATGGCGCACGCGTCCTCCGCCTCGACGGTGACGGGGACGCCCCAGTGCTCGCTCAGCATGCGGCCGACGGCGACGAGCCGCCGGCGCTCCTCGGGGCTGTACGCGGGGAAGCGCGTCCAGCCGCGATCGGCGACCGCGTTGCCCAGCTCGGTGAACAGGGTGGCCCTGGCCCGCCGTTCCTCGTCGGGCGTCAGCGGGGTGGGGCCGGGCACGGGCCCCACGGTGTGCACGTTGTACAGGTCGCGGATCACGGGCCCATCCTCTCAGGGGCGCCGGCCGCGCGCAGCGCCTCGATGACGCGCTCGCAGTCCCGCCGGGTCTCCGGAAAGCGCCGGATCCGCTCGTGCGCGAGCTTCATGGCCGTGGCGGAGGGCTCCGCGCCCCGGTGGAGCAGGTGACGCACCATGTCCGCGAGGCCGAACCACACGGCCCACTCCAGGCTGGTGAGGTCCCTCAGCCGCAGGCCGATGTCGGCCCCACGGTCCAGCAGCAGATCCACGATCTCCCGGCACGGGCCGGGTACGGCGGACGAGGAGGCCATCAGGAGCGGAAAGCCGATCCGGCACCGGGTGTCCGGGTGCGCGCCGGCGTCGAGCAGGACGCGCGCGATGTCCGTCCTGCTGAAGGCCGCCGCCAGGGTCAGGACGTTCAGCTCCCCCCACTCACCGGCCGGTTGCTCCGGGTCGGCCCCTGCGGCCACCAGGAGGCGGGCCACCTCACCGCGGCCGTGGCGCACCGCGAGGTCCAGGGCCGTACGCCTCTCCGCCCCGCGGGCATCGACCGGTACGCCGGCGTCGAGGAGCCGGGTCACCAGGGCCACGTCGCCGTCCTCCGCCGCCTGGACCAGCTGTTCCACCCTGCTGTCGGTCTGCATTTCGTGATCATGGCGGAAGCCCGGTTCGCTGGGAAGGGAGCCGGCCGGCAGGGGGTTGGGGGCCCCTGCCGGCCGGGACGGCCGGGTCAGGCCGTCGTGCAGGCGGTGCCGCTGAGCGTGAAGGCGGCCGGGGCGGTGTTGGTGCCGCTCCTGGTCGCGGTGAAGCCGACCGTGACCGAGCCGTTCGCGGCGATCGAGGCCGTGTAGCCGGCGGGGGCCACGCTGACCGCCGCACCATTCTGCGTGGGTGTCCCGCCCCACATGTTGGAGACGGTCTGGCCGTCGGCGAAGGTGAAGCCGAGGTTCCAGCCGTTGACGGCGCTGGTGCCGGTGTTCCGGATGGTGATCTCGCCCTGGAACCCGCCGGGCCAGTCGCCGATCACCCGGTAGCCCACGGAGCAGCCCACGCCCGGCGTGGGCCCGCTCCCGTCGGTGGTGACGCCCACCGTGGCGGAGCGGGCCGAGCGGTTGCCCGCCGCGTCGCGGGCGTAGACGGCGAACTGGTACGCCGTACCGGCGGTGAGGCCGGTCACGGTGACGCTGTTGGTCGTCGAGGAGGCGGCCGGGGTCTCGGTGCCGCCGCTGACGCGGACGACGTCGTAGCCCGTGGTGGCAACGTTGTCGGACGCCGCCGCCCAGGTCAGGGTGGCCGACGTGGCCGTCACGGCGGAGGCGGCCGGGGTGCCGGGGGCGGTCGGGGCCTGCGTGTCGTCCGGGTCGCCGCCGTCGCCGAAGACGGTGGCCTCCTGGGAGGTCTGGGAGATGCCGTTCGCACCGTGGAAGATGCGCTCGCCCCAGGAGCTCAGCCGGCTCGGGTCGAAGTCGATGGCCAGGTCGAGGATCGGGTCGGTGTTGCCGCTCCAGGACCAGGCCAGGTAACCGAGGCCGAGCTGCTCGGCGGTGGCCATCATGGTGTCCTCGTCCGGGTCCCCGTACTGATCGGCGGGGCCGCCGAACTCACCGATGAGAAGCGGCAGTCCGGCGTCGACGAAGGCGTTCAGGTAGTCGGTGACAGCCTGGGCCGTGTTGTAGACGCTGTACATGTGGATCGAGAAGATCAGGTTGCCGGTGGCGTCGGCGTCGTACACGGCCTGGGCGTTGGCGCGCATGACGCCCTGCCAGTCCTGGCCCCAGTTGGGCGCGTCCACCATGATCGTGTGGGCGAATCCCGCGCCGCGCAGCTTCTGGACGGCGGCGGTCGTGGGCGCGGTCCAGCCGGCGGGGTCGGTGTTGCCCCAGGGCTCGTTGCCGATGTTGATGATGACGTAGTCCTCCTGGCCCGCGAGGACGTTCTTGAGGCTGATCCAGTAGTCGGCCGCGTGGTCCAGGGTGCCCGCCGCGGCGTCCTCGCCGTAACCGGTGGTGTCGTGCACCTCCAGGACGCAGATCAGCCGGTTGGCCTTGCAGTCCTCGACGATGCCCGCGACCTCGTCGGGGCCGTTCCTCGTCCAGCGGTGACCGTCGGAGAGGACGACGCGGACGGTGTTCGCGCCGAAGGACTTGATGTCGGCCAGCGACTGCGTCTCGCCCGGGTACCAGGTGTGCGCGTGGTTGACGCCGCGCATGACGAAGTCGTTGCCGTTGCCTTCCAGCAGACGGCCGTCGCTGATGTGCAGGCCGGTGGCCGCGGCCTCCGCCCGCGCGGGCGCGGCCTGCGCCGCGGCCGGGCCGAGCGCGCCCAGCAGGACGACGCCGAGAAGCGCGGCCAGGCCCTTCAGCAGGACGGTTAAGGGGCTCTTCCGTGCCGTATTCGTTGCTGATCTCACTGCGACTCCAAGGTGGGTGCCGGAACGTGAACATCGGATGGCGTGGGAGCGCTCCCATAAAGCCACCTCGGCAGGAGCACGTCAAGACATCGCGCACACTTCGGCCTCCGGGCCGTGCGCAGACACGGGCGGCCCGCCCGGCCGGGCGGGGCGGGCCTGCCGTCGACGCGCCGTCAGGCCTTGCTGGTGCAGATCGCGTCGTACGGGCGTCCCGGGCTCGGGAAGAGCTCGATCGGGTTGTCGGCGTTAGCCGGGCACTCCTCGGCGGTCTTGGTCAGGGCGAGGACCTTGTTCCCGCCGCTCGCGCAGGGCACTTCCTTCGCCTCGTCGCTCACGCAGTCGCCCACCACGAGCTGCCCGCCGCCCGCGCCCGCGTCCCCGGGGTGGTCGCCGGAGAGGTTGCGGCCGCAGATGGTCTTGCTGGGGATGCCGCTGGTGGCGGCGTCCCCGCCGAAGGACACCTTCACCGAGATGATCTCGTCGGTCCCGGCCGGGCACTCGACGGCCCCGGCGAAGATCTCGCCGTCCTTCACCGCGAGCGCCTTGATCGTCGCCTTCGGGTCGTCGCAGTCGAGGCCCTGGAAACCGTCCTTCGACTGGCTCGTGTCCGGGCCCGCGCAGTCACCGACCTTCCAGTCCCTGGACTTCTGGCTGCTGCCCTTCGACGACCCGCTGCCGCTGTCCGACAGCGGCCCGCAGGCGGTGGCGGCACCGAGCGCGACCGTGACGATCAGGACGCCTTTCGCGCAGTCCCGGAGAACCCTGCGAGTGCCGCGCGTCGACGGGGAACCGGGGCGGCTGTTACGGGGGCTCGTACTGCCGTGGGCGGTCATGCTGCTCCTTGGATACGTGGCGTGTTCCGCACGGCACCCGTTGTGACCCGCGCGGCAGTTCGGGCGTGAGGACGGCCGAACCGCGCGACGCGGTTCCCGGGATGCGCCAAGCGGTCGGGATCGGCACGGAGCCGGAACGGAACGGTCGCCGGGGACCGTGTTACGCCACGGAAGCGGGCCCGCACCGCGCCGTCCGCGCCCCGCAGGCGGGCACGTGGACCACTGGTACCTTCTGGGCGCAGCCCAAGTGCTCTCCCGTACCGCTCACTTCACGAAGACGGACCGAGTGAACAAGTGACCGCACCCGAACCACCCCTGGACGCCCTGCTCGCGCGTGCCGACGGCCCAGTCACCCGTGGCAGGCTCGTCCGCGATCTGACCGCGCTGGGTCTCGCCGAGGGCGACACCGTCATGTTCCATACGCGGCTGTCCGCCATCGGTTACGTGTCCGGCGGCTCCCAGGCCCTCATCGGCGCCCTGCGGGACGTCGTGGGGGAGCGGGGGACCTTGATGGTGACCTGCGGCTGGAACGACGCCCTGCCGTACGACTTCGCCGCCTGGCCGCAGGCCTGGCGGGACGCCGTACACGCAGAACATCCGGCGTACGAACCTGAGTTGAGCGAGGCGGACCATGACAACGGCCGCCTCCCCGAGGCGCTGCGCCGGTGGCCCGGGGCCGTCCGCAGCCGGCACCCCGACGTGAGCTGTGCCGCGCTCGGTGCGGCCGCCGTCGAGCTGATGGCCGACCACCCGTGGGACGACCCGCACGGGCCCGGCAGTCCTCTGGCCCGGCTGGTCGCCCTGGGCGGGCGGGTGCTGATGCTGGGCGCGCCGCTGGAGACCCTCACTCTCCTGCACCACGCAGAGGCGCTCGCCGAGGCACCGGGCAAGCGGTTCGTGGAGTACGAGCAGCCGGTCCTGGACAGCGACGGGCGGCGGGTCTGGCGCCGCTTCCGGGACATCGACTCGTCGAAGGGCGCCTTCGACTACTCCACCGTCTCGCCCGAGGGCCAGGACCCGTTCGAGACGATCGCCCAGGACATGCTGGCCGCCGGGATCGGCCGCAGGGGCAGGGTCGGAGCCGCCGACAGCCACCTCTTCGAGGCCGAGGAGGTCGTGCGTCACGGCGTCGCGTGGATCCAGGAGAGACTGGGCGGCGCCCGGTAGAGGTCTTGCTCGGGCGGCGGACCGCTCGCTCGGTCCGCCACCGCATGAGTACGCGTACGGGTGGTGCCGTGCGGCCGCTCCGCGCATCCTGTCCGGATGACCGACGCCGGCACGAACACCGCGCGGCACACGCGGCGCAAGGTTGTCACCGACCTCGTCGTCACGGCCGTTCTGCTGCTCCCCCTCGTGATCATGCTCTGGTACGGCGCCACCGACGCGCTCCAGCACAAGAGCGCCACCGACTGGCAGGCCAACCACGAGACGAAGCGGGCCCTGCGGCGGAGCGCCCTGCTGATCACCGGTCTCCCGGTGGCGGGGGCCGTGTGCGGCTGGACGGTCGCCACGCTGCGGGACCGCCCCACCGGTCTTCCCGCCGCGAGGGGTGCCCTGGCCGGGGCGGTCACGCTCTGGGCGAGCGGCATCGTGCTGGTCCTCACGGCGTTCCACGGCCTGACGGGCCGTTAGCAGGGACGCGTGCTTCCGCACCACACCCGCCGCGCGGCGGAGCGCGGTGTTCGGTTCGCCTTCCGGCTGCGTTCACCAGCCCTTACGGCAGCACACGTCGGGCCCTCCGATCATCAGCCCATGACGCACATGACTCGTGTAAAGGCCTCCTCCTGCGCCCTGGCCGCCGCGCTCCTCGTAGGGATCACCGCTCCCGCGGTCTCGGCGCACGGCGCCCCTGCCGGTCCCGCGCAGGGATCGCACGCACGCATCCCGTTCACGCAGGCCGAGGTGACGACGTCGGACGACGGCTCGTACACGGTGGAGTGGAAGGCGCCCGGCACAGGCCGCGTCGCCGTCAAGGCGAACGGGCGCACGGTGGCCTCCGGCGGTGCGGCCGGCAAGGTCACCGTGCGGGGGCTGCCCGCCGCCGACCGCCAGTGGTTCGACCTGGTGCCCGAGCGCGGCGGCTCCCTGCGCCTCGCCGACCGGCTCGTCGCGCTCGAAGGAACGGTCAACTTCCGTGACGCGGGCGGCTACCGCACCGCCGACGGCCACTGGGTGAAGATGGGCGAGATCTACCGCGCCGACGCCCTGGACAAGCTGACCACCGCCGATCTGGCGAAGCTGCGGCGGCTGTCGATCCGTACGGTCCACGACCTGCGCACGGAGTCCGAGCGCTCCGCCGCGCCCGACCGCGTCCCGGCGGGTGCCACGCACGTCGTGGCCGACGTGCTGGCGGGGTCACCGGCCTTCACCGAGATGCCGACGACCCCGGAAGAGGGCGTCGCGATGATGGTCGAGGGCGAGAAGTTCATGGTCGGCGGTGACACCGCCAAGGCCGCGTACCGGACCGTCTTCGGCGGCATCGCGGACGAGGACTCGCGCGCCGTCGTCTTCCACTGCACGGCGGGCAAGGACCGCACGGGCTGGGCGAACGCGGCCCTGCTCACGGCGCTCGGCGTCCCGCGCTCCACGGTCATGGAGGACTACCTGGCCTCCAACGACTACCGCGCCGAGGCCAACGCGGCGGCGCTCGCCTCGATGCCGGCCGAGCAGGCGGCGGTGTACAAGCCCCTGCTGGACGTGCGCGCCGAGTACCTCAACTCCGGCTTCGACGAGGTCGGGAAGGAGTTCGGGTCGTTCCGCGCGTACGAGAAGAAGGCGCTCGGCCTCGACGCCAAGGACATCCGTGAGCTGAAGCGGGACCTGCTGGTGGGCTGAGTCAGGGCGACTTGAGCAGGTCCCTGAGCCCGGCGGTGAACGCCCGCACGTCCTCCTCGCTCGGCCGTCCCACGGGCACCTCGGGCGCCGCGTCCGCGTCCGGCAGGCGGCACGGGCGGCAGAGGCCGTCGGGGAGGGCTTCCGGGCGGCCCGGGGTGCCGCACTTCGTGCACTCCAGCATCACGCGGTGTACGGGCACACCCGGTGCGGGCGGCGCGGGGGCGGCGGGCACGTGCGCCGGGAGCTTGTCGGTGAGGCGGCGGCGCACCAAGCCGACCGGGGAGCCGACCCGCTCCGGAAGCCCGGCGGTGAGGGCCTGCGTGAGGTAGTCGGCGTCCACGCCACGGTCGAACCACGCGGCGGCCAGGGCCTCCAGGACCGCGCAGTCGGCGGCGGACAGCGTCAGGCGGGAGTCGACGCGGCCCAGCCGCGCCAGCGCGAGATAGGCGGGGGAGGGCTCGGCGGACGCCGCGACACGCTGCGCGGGCACGACGGGCGCGGCAGGCACCACGGGCGCCGCAGGCACCACGGGCGCGGCAGGGGCGGGCTCCGGCGGTGCGGGGGTCTCCGCAGGGACGCAGGGCTGCGCGGCGGTGGCCGCCGGGGTGACCTCGGTGGCCGCCCACCACTCGTTGTCGCGGGCCGTACGCGACCAGAAGGTCCGCGAGACCCAGCGGACCTGCCCCTGCTCGCCGACGAGGCACCGTACGCGGCGCAGATATCCGGCGGTCGCCAGAGCCTTCAGGGCCGAGCCGACGGCCTGCTGGCCGTACAGCGGGAGCTGCTTGGCGAGGCTCTTGACGTCCATCGAGGCGCCGTCGGGGAGCTGGTCGATGAACCCGGCGATGTACCGCTCGCGGGCGGGCAGCAGGGCGAAGTCTTCGACGGTGCGCGGGAGTTGGTCGGGCATGGTGCGCTTGCCGTAACCGGGTTTGGCCATCGGGTACGGGCGCGAGGCTGCGGGGGCGCGCAGGGCGAAGTTAAGGTGCTCGGTAGCCACGGGATCGCTTCTTTCGATCTTGCGGTCAGACCCCGGTCTGGTGTGCCAACACCGTGCCGGGGTCGCTTTGTTCTCGCACCGTAAGCAGTCGCCACGCTCCGCCGCAAGTCGGTCACAATTAGTCATACTTGCTGGCCGTGACGGGTCGGGGAGGTCGGGGAGGTTTTCCCAAACCCCCTTCTTTCCCTACCGGTTAAAGGCAGCGCTCGAATCCCGGCCCTCGAATCCCGACGCCCGGATCCCGAAGCTCGGGCGCCGGGCGGAAGCCGCGATTCCGGGCCCCGAAAGTGTGAACGGGCCCGTCCCGGCGCTCGGATCCCGGGTCCCGGGCTCCGAGCGCCGAGGCGGGCAGGGACGCCCGTCACCGCAGCGACGCGGGCAGCTCCTCCCGGTGGACGATGCCCAGCCGCTGCGTGGCGCGGGTCAGTGCCACGTACAGGTCGCTCGTCCCGAACCTCCCGGGCTCCACCACCAGCACGTTGTCGAATTCGAGCCCCTTCGCCTCGCGCGGGCCCAGGAGCACCACGGGACGGGTGAGGTCGGGTTCGGCGCCCGGGGTGATCCCGCCGAGCGGGGCCGCGATCTCGTCGTGCAGCTCGCGCGGCGCGATCACCGCGAGGCGGCCCTCCTCGGGCGTCAGCTCCTCGACGGCCCGCGCCACCGCGCCCGCCAGGTCGGCGCCGGTGTCCCGCGTCCACGGGGTCTCGCCCGTGGACCGCACCGATCCGGGCGGCTCGAAGGTCGGGTCCTCGGCCTGTATCACCCTGGCGGCCAGCTCCATGATCTCGGCGGGCGTACGGTAGTTGACCCCCAGCCGCACATGCTCGAAGCGGTCGCCGACGTACGGCTCCAGGATCCTCTCCCACGAGCCGATGCCCGCCTCCTCGGACGTCTGCGCCGGGTCACCGACCAGGGTCAGCGAGCGGGTCGGCGACCGGCGCATCAGCAGCCTCCACGCCATCGGCGACAGCTCCTGCGCCTCGTCGACGATGATGTGCCCGAACGCCCAGGTGCGGTCGGCGGCCGCGCGCTCGGCGGCGCTGCGGTGGTCGGCCTCCTCGTGCCGCTCCGCCATCCGCTCGGCGTCGATGATGTCGTGGGCGGCGAGGACCTCCGAATCCTCCTCGTCCTCGAACTCGTACGTCTCCGAGCCCCGGGACAGCTCCAGGACACCCTGCGCGTAGGCGACCCGCTCCTGGCGCTCCGCCTCGGCGGCGGCCCGCGCGGCGCTGTCGTCGGACCCGAGCAGCTCGGCGGCCTCGTCGAGGAGCGGCACATCGGCCGGGGTCCACTCCCGGTCGCCGGGAGCGCGCCGGATCGCCTGCGCGTCCTCGTCCGGTACGTACACCGGCTCGGTCAGATAGTCGGCGAGGAAGTCCTCGGGGGTGAGCAGCGGCCACAGCTCGCCGATCGCCGCGTGCACCTCCTCGCTCGTGGCGACGCTCTTGCCGAGCTGGGCGACGTCGTCCGGGCCCAGGAAGTTGGGGCCGCCGTACGGGTCGGCGCCGATGCGTTCGGTGAGCTGCCTGGTGAGCGCGTCGATCACCTGGAACGTGAAGTACGGGCGGGCGAGGTTGTGCGGCAGTCTGGTCTCGCGGGCCGACTGCCGTGCCTCGTAGGCGATCTCCCAGTCGAGGATCAGGTCCCCGTCGTCGTGCGGGATGACGACGGGCGCGCCCGGCTCGGGCAGCGCCTGCCGGTCGCGTACGGCGAGGGCGAGGGCCTCGGCCATCCCCGCACCGCCCTTGACGGCTGCCGCGCGGGGGCTGTCGGTGGCGCGGGCGTGGACCCCTGGGAAGAGCTCGGCCTGGGTGGCGAGCATGACGCCGGTCTCGCCGAGCGCGGGCAGGACCTCGCCGATGTAGCGCAGGAAGGCCGGGTTGGGGCCCACGACCAGAACCGCGCGCTTGGCCAGCAGCTCACGGTGTTCGTACAGCAGGAACGCGGCCCGGTGCAGCGCGACCGCCGTCTTGCCGGTCCCGGGACCGCCCTCGACGACGAGGACACCACGGTGCGGGGCGCGGATGACGCGGTCCTGCTCCGCCTGGATGGTCCGCACGATGTCGCCCATGCGGCCGGTGCGGGCGGAGCTCAGCGCGGCGAGCAGCACGGCGTCACCGCTCGGGTCCTCGAAGCCGCTGCGCTCGTCGTCCCCCAGGTCGAGGATCTCGTCGTGCAGCTCGGTGACCGTGCGGCCCTCGGTGGTGAGGTGTCTGCGCCGGCGAAGCCCCATCGGCGTATGCCCGGTCGCGAGATAGAAGGGACGGGCGACCGGTGCCCGCCAGTCGATCAGAAGGGGCGTGTGCTCGGTGTCGTCCTCACGAATTCCGATACGGCCGATATGGTGCGCCGCGCCGTCGCGGAGATCGATCCGGCCGAAGCACAGCGAACCGTCCACCGCATTCAGGGCGGCCAGCAGGCCGGAGCGCTCGGAGACGAGCACGTCACGTTCGAGCCGGGCCTGCAGGCCGTTCCCCACCGGCGTCAACGCCTCCTCGACGCGCTGAGCGGTGACCCCGCGCAGCTCGTCGACACGGTCGTAGAGCCGGTCGATGAATTCCTGCTCCTTCTGCAATTCGACGTTTCCGCGAGTTGACAAAATCGCTCCCTGCCGGATATGGTGTTTCTAGTGGCCCCCGCTGAGGGGCCTTTTCTGTGGGCACACAGAACCACTCAATATACGTGAGGAAATCCCCGTTCCGCAATTGTGGAACGGGGATTTCCTGTGTCCAGCGGTATGACGCCTGTCATGCGTCCCCATGACAGGCGTCATACGGACCCGATGACACACCGCACTGCCGTCCGCCCCGTGTCGCCGGGAGTGTGGAGGACATGAACGCAGTCATCGAAACCATCGGACTGAAACGGAGCTACCGGGGCTTCGAGGCCGTACGCGGCATCGACTTCACGGTCGCCCGCGGAGAGCTCTTCGCCCTGCTGGGGACCAACGGCGCGGGCAAGACCTCCACGCTCGAACTCCTGGAGGGGCAGGACCTCCCCACCGGCGGGACCGTCCGGGTGCTCGGCCATGACCCGTTCCGCGAGCGGACGGCGGTGCGCCACCGCATCGGGGTGATGCTCCAGGAGGGCGGCTTCCCGCCGGAACTGACGGTCCTGGAGACCGTACGGATGTGGGCGGGCTGCACGACCGGCGCACGCCCCGCCGACGAGGCCCTCGAACTGACCGGTCTCTCCGGCCGGCGCGCGGTGAGGGTCAAGCAGCTCTCCGGCGGCGAACGCCGCCGCCTGGACCTCGCCCTGGCCCTGCTCGGCCGGCCCGAGGTGCTGTTCCTCGACGAGCCGACGACGGGCCTGGACGCCCAGTCGCGCCGGGACACCTGGGAGCTGATCCGCGAACTCAAGGCCCAGGGCACGACCGTGCTCCTCACCACGCACTACCTGGAGGAGGCCGAGCAGCTCGCCGACCGGCTGGCGATCATGCACCAGGGGCTGATCGCCACCACCGGGCGGGTGGCCGACGTGGTGGCCGAGCGCCCCTCCCGGATCAGCTTCCAGCTGCCCCAGGACCGCTTCCTCGGCGAACTGCCGCCGCTCGCGCCGATGGGCGTGACCCGGCACTCCGACGAGGGAGGGACCGTGCGGCTGGAGACCCGGGACCTCCAGCGTACGACCACCGAACTGCTCACCTGGGCCCACCACGCGGGCGTCGCGCTGCACGCGCTCGACGCGCGTTCCGCATCGCTGGAAGAGGCCTTCATGGAGATCGCCAAGGGCTTCGACGACTTCGACGACTTCGACGACTTCAAGAACGCCGAGAACGCCGAGAACGCCGAGAACGCCGAGAACGCCGAGAACGCCGAGAACGCCGAGAACGAGGGGACACGATGACGACGACCGCGAGCGTGACACGACCGGGGACGACCGCGCCCGCGCGGAGCGGTTCCGCCGCCCGGCTGGCCGCCCTCGGCCGCGCGGAGCTGACCCTCCTGCTGCGCAGCAGGGCCGCCCTGGTCACCGCACTCCTCGTGCCGGCCGTCACCGCCTTCTCGATGCGCGGCATGGTGAAGGGCCTGGACCTGGGCGGCACCGGTCTGTCGATCGCCACCGTCCTCCTGCCCGGTTCACTGGGGCTGGCGCTGATCTTCTCCGTCTACTCGAATCTGGTCGGTGTGTACGTCACGCGCCGCGAGAGCCTCGTGCTCAAGCGGTTGCGTACGGGCGAGGTGCGCGACTGGGAGATCTTCGCGGGCGGAGCGCTCCCCGCCCTCATGCTGGCGCTGGTGCAGTGCGTACTGCTGATCGTCGGCCTCACGGTGGTCCTGGACGCACCCGCACCCGCCGCGCCGCATCTGGTGGTCCTCGGCCTGCTGGTGGGGGTGGCGATGCTCGTGGCCGCGAGCGCGCTGACCGCCGCGGTCACCCGGACGGCAGAGAGCGCGCAGCTCACCTTCCTGCCGTTCTGGCTGGTGAGCATGGTCGGCTCCGGGATGTTCGTACCGCGTGGGGTGCTGCCGGGCGTGGCCGGCGACATCAGTGCCTGGCTGCCCTTCTCCCCGGTGATGGACCTCCTCCAGGGCGGCTGGACGGGCGGCCTCGGCGGCGTGGACCAGCTCCGCCTGCTGCTCGCCGCCCTGGCCTGGACGGGTGTGGCGGCCCTCGGAGTGCGGCAGTGGTTCCGTTGGGGCCCGCGCGGTTGACGGCGCACCCTAAACCACGCGGGCGTACGGACGAGGAAGTTGGGGACCATGAGCACCATGAGCGTGGAGGACTGGGTGGAGAGGCTCGGCGGCCCGGACGGCCCCAGCCGCTACCGCCGCTACGCGGTGAGCAGTGTCGGCTTCATGTCCGTCTGCGAGGTGGGGCTGTGGACGGTCTGGGTCGTGCGGGGCGACTTCGGCGTGCTGGTGCCGGCGACCGTGCTCGTGCTGGGCGTCACGCACGCAGGAGTCCAGCTCCTGCTGTGGCGCTCCGCCCTCTACCACTACCTCGCCCTCGGCCCGCGGCCCCACCGGCTCGTGGTGGTGTACACGGCCGTGACCCTGGCCATGGCGGCCTGGGGATGCCTGCTGCTGTCGTCCGGCCGCATCGAGGACAACGACCTGACGGCCTACATGCTGTGGCTCCTCATGTTCTACGCCGGACCGCCCGTGCTGGGGCTCGGACCCCGCGCGGGGGCGGCCCTCGTGGCGGTCGTGTCGGTCGCGTCCCTGGCAGGGGCGGCGATGGCGGGGCTGTCGGGCGAGACCCTGGTCCTGCTCATCGGCGCCACCGCGGTCATGGTGCCGTTCATGGCCGCCGCGTCCCTGGCCTCCGGCTGGGGCGTCCGGCTCGTCGAGGAACTGGTGGCCGCCCGCGAGACGCAGGCACGCCTGGCCGTCGCCGAGGAACGCCTGCGCTTCGGCCGCGACCTGCACGACGTGCTCGGCCGCAACCTCGCGGTCGTGGCGCTCAAGAGCGAACTCGCCGCACAGCTCGCGCGGCGCGGCCGGCCCGAGGCGGTCGACCACATGGAGGAGGTGCAGAACATCGCGCGGGAGTCCCAGCGGGAGATCCGCTCGGTGGTCCGCGGCTACCGCACCGCCGACCTCCACACCGAACTCGCCGGAGCACGCTCCGTCCTGGAGGCCGCGGCCATCGACTGCCGCATCGAATACGGACCCGCCGACCGTCTGCCCGCCGACGTGCAGTCGGGCCTCGGCTGGGTGGTGCGCGAGGCGACGACCAACGTGCTCCGCCACGCGCCGGGCGCGTCCCGCTGCACCATGTCACTCCGTACGGCGGGTCCGACCACGGCCCTGCTCGTGATGGAGAACGACGGCGTGTCCGCAGCCGAACCCGGCACCGGCACGGGCCTGGCCGGACTGAAGGAGCGCCTGAGCGCACTGAACGGCACGCTGGCCTTCGAACAGCATTCCGGCGGAGTATTCCGCCTCACCGCGCGCATCCCCTGGGAGGAAGCCGAATGATCAGGGTCCTGTTGGCGGACGACGAGCACCTCATCCGGGGCGCGCTCGCCTCCCTCCTCACCCTGGAGGACGACATCGCCGTCGTCGCGGAGGCCGGAACCGGCGACGAGGCCCTGGCCATGGCGACGGCGCACCGCCCGGACGTCGCCGTGCTCGACCTCCAGATGCCCGGCCTCGACGGCGTGGCGGTCGCCGGCCGGCTGCGCACCGACGTGCCCGGATGCGCCGCGATGATCGTCACCAGCCACGCCCGGGCAGGGGCCCTGAAACGCGCGCTGAGCGTGGGGGTGCGCGGCTTCGTACCCAAGACGGTCTCCGCGCAGCAGCTGGCGCAGATCATCCGGACCGTCCACACCGGCGGCCGCTACGTCGACCAGGAACTCGCGGCCGACGCCATCGCCGCCGGCGAGTCACCCCTGACACCCCGGGAGGCGGAAGTCCTGTCGTACGCCGAGGACGGGGCCCCGGTCGCGGACATCGCCTCCCGCGCCTCGCTGTCCAGCGGAACCGTCCGCAACTACCTCTCGGCCGCGGCGATGAAGCTCGGCGCGGAGAACCGGCACGTCGCCGCCCGCATCGCCCGCGAGCACGGCTGGCTCTAGAGGCCCTCCGCAGTGGAGTGTACGTTTGTACATACTCATCCGGGGGCGGTGTCCGCCCGGCCGTGCACTCCTGAAAGAGCGCGTCACTGATGGACCTGGCCACACGCCGCCGCCGAGCGGCGCTGTTCCTCTTCTTCCTCATACCCGGCCTGTCGATCTCCTCCTGGGTGACGCGGACACCCGACATCAGGGACCAACTGGGGGTGTCGACAGCGGAGATGGGGCTCGTCCTCTTCGGTCTCTCCGTCGGCTCCATGCTCGGCATCCTCACCTCCGGGGCGCTGGTCGCACGCTTCGGCACCCGGCCCGTCATGGGCGTGGGAACCGTGCTGATCATCGCCGGCGCGGTGGCCATCGGCTGCGGTACGCCGCTCTCCTCCGCCCCCACCGTCGCCGCCGGTCTGTTCCTCTTCGGGGCGGGGATGGGCGGCGGCGAGGTGGCCGTCAACATCGACGGCGCGGAGGTCGAGCGGATCACCCGCCGCACCGTACTGCCCACCCTGCACGGCTTCTTCAGCCTCGGCACCGTCGTGGGGGCCTCGCTCGGCATCCTGTGCACCGCCGTCGGTTTCCCGGTGCAGTGGCACCTGACCGCCATGGCCCTGGTCACGGCCGGGATGTGCGCGTACGCCATCCGCTCGATCCCCGCCGACGTCGGCAGGACGAGGAAGACCCGGCCGTCCGAGGACGGCACCACGCTCGCCCGCCCCGAGGTCTGGAAGGACCGCCGTCTGCTGCTGATCGGCGGCATCATCCTCGCGATGGCGCTGGCCGAGGGCGCCGCCAACGACTGGCTGCCCCTGCTCATGGTCGACGGCCACGGCGTCGACCCGGCCCTGGGATCGGCCGTCTACGCGGGCTTCGCCGCCGCCATGACCCTCGGCCGCTTCTGCGGCGGCTTCTTCATCGACCGCTTCGGCCGCGCCCCCGTCGTCCGGGCCAGCGCACTGTCCGCCGCCCTCGGGCTCACCCTCGTCATCTTCGCCGACTCACCCGTCCTGGCGGGCGCGGCCGTCCTCTTCTGGGGCCTGGGCGCCTCGCTCGGCTTCCCCGTCGCCCTCTCGGCGGCGGGTGACTCGGGCCCCGACCCGGCGGCCCGGGTCAGCCTGGTCGCGATGATCGGCTACATCGCGTTCCTCGTCGGGCCTCCCGGGCTCGGCTTCCTCGGCGACCACTACGGGCTGCGGTCCGCGATGATCGTCGTCCTCGCGTTCGTCGCCGTGGCCGTCTTCCTCGCCCCCGCCATCGGCACCCACCACGCGAAGGCCACCGCCCCGACACCCGAACCCTCCCGCGACCAGGCGCCGGCGACGGAGAAGTAGCCGCGAGCGCCCGGCCGTTCAGCTGCGTACGACGACGGGCTCCTCCGCCTGCGCGGCGGTCGGCACCGCATCCTCGGCGCTCCGGCGGACCGGCGCTCCGGCGGACCGGCACTCCGGCGGACCGGCGGACCGGCACCTGGCGGGCGATGCCGAAATGAGGGGCGTACGCCATGGTGGCGACACCCAGGTCGCGGCGACGGGCATCGACGGCTGCGGCGCGCCGCTGTTCGCCGTCAGTCTGCGCGGCCTCACCCGGGCGTTCTGCCGCTTGGCCTCGACACCGGAGGGGAGCCTCGAACACCGCGTGGCCCGGGCGATGAGCGCGCACCCGCGCCACGTTCGGTGGCACCGGACGTGACGTGACGCGCCTCATGGGCAGTGCCGGGCACTGTGGCTGGCTCGATCAGGCCCACGTTCTGAGGGCGGTGGACCCAGGGCGTGGCCCGTGGCCCGCCGGGCCCCCTGGGCGACGTACTGGAGCGCCGCCGACTGGTGAGCGGGCTGCTCGCCCTGAGCGCCGTCGCTCTCCTGGGCGCCGCGGCAGCCCTTTCGCTGGTGCGCCGTACGCCTCGGTCGCGCTGGTCGGGGTGACCTCCGCCGTGGCGCAGATCGTGGTGCCGATGGCCGCATCGCCGGCCGCCGACCATGAACGCGGCGCGGTGGTCGGCACGGTCATGAGCGGCCTGCTCATCGGCATCATGCCCGCGCGGCCCGGGGACGCGGCGGGTCGACTCTTCCTTGAGTTGTCCCGTGCACGCGACGAGGGTCGCGGGCCGGGCAAAGCCGGGCGCCGGTGCGTCGATCGGCCACTTCAAGGCGTCGCTGGGAAGTTACGGACACCCAAACCACCCGAAACCGGACCCACGCGTGTCCGCAACCTCCCACCGACCAACTGACCAGTCAGGTGGTGGGAGCGTTGTGGAGGTCGATCATCGTGCGGATGGGGGGCGGCAGCCAGTCGTCGGACTGCTGGGGGATCCGGGTGAGCTGTTCGAGGACGTCCGTGCTGGTCGGGCGCTCAGCCGGATTGCGGGCGATGCAGCGGGTGATGACGGAGACGAGGGTCGACGGCAGGAGTTCGAGGGCCGACTCGAGGGTCTGGCCCTCCGGGAAGGGGACCGCTCCGGCCGCGTGGCAGAGCACCATGCCGTAGGCGTAGATGTCGCCGGCGGGGGTGCTCGCCGCACCCTCCTTCTGCTCCGGTGCCAGGAAACCCTGCGTGCCGACGATGAAGTTGGTGCGGGTCAGCGCGGTGCTGTCGAAGGCGCGTGCGATTCCGAAGTCGATGACACGCGGGCCCGTCCCGGAGATGATGATGTTCCCGGGTTTGAGGTCGCGGTGGATGATGCCACAGGAGTGAATCCCTTCCAGTGCCTCGGCGATACCGAGGGCAAGGGTGTGGAGGGTCCTCGGGGGCATCGCGCCGTGCTGTTTGAGTACGTCATGGAGCGACGGGCCGGGAATGTACTCGGTCACCAGCCACGGGTGTTCGCTGTTCGCGTCGGCGTCCACCACGGCGGCGGTGTGGAATCCGCCGACACGGCGTGCGGATTCGATCTCGCGGGCGAACCGCTGCCGGAATGTCGGGTCGGCGGCGAACTCGTTGTGGATGACCTTGACGGCGACCATGCGCTCGCCGGGTGACCTGCCGAGGAAGACCGTCCCCATGCCTCCCTGGCCCAGCCTCGCCGTCAGGTGGTACCGGCCGATGCGGCGCGGATCGTCCTTCCGCAGCGGCTCGTGACCGAGCTGCCGGGGCACGAGGACGGGAGCCGGCGGAGCGGCGGGGGCCGGAACGGCGGGGGCCGGCGCGTTCCCGGGGGCGAGGATCGCGGCCACGTCCCGCTGCGTCTCCGCATCCGTCAACGCGGCCCTCCTGGCGCCCTCCGCGATGAGGATGGCGGACTGCCTGCTGCCCTCGGCGGCGAGGATCGTGGCGCGCTTGTCCCGGTCGGCGCGCAACTCCATCTCCATCGCCTCCTGGATGGAGGCCGGCGGGTCGATGGACTTGACCTCGACACGGTTGACGACGATGCCCCACTTGCCGGTGGCTCCGTCGAGGGCTCCGCGCAGGGCCGCGTTGATCTCCTCGCGGGAGGCCAGTGTGCGTTCCAGGTCCATGCCGCCGACGGCTTTGCGCAGCGTGGTGACGGTGAGCTGCTCGATCGCCTGGATGTAGGCGGCGACTTCGTAGGTGGCGGCGCGGGGGTCGGTCACCTGGCAGTAGATCACCGTATCGATGCTGATGACCAGGTTCTCCCGGGTGAGCACGGGCTGGGGCGGGAAGGAGATGACCTGTTCGCGGAGGTCGATCCGATTGCGTACGGAGTCGAGGAACGGGACGACGATGTGCAGCCCGGCACCCAGCGTGCGGGCGTAGCGGCCGAAGCGCTCCACGATGGCGGCGGTGGCCTGCGGGACTACGTGGACCGCCTTGACCAGGGCGAGGAGGAAGAGAAGAGCCACGACGACGAGGACGATCAGCCCCACCGTGCCCCATGCATCGGTGTTTTCCGTCGACTCCGCGCTGAAGTGCTCCACCCTGAGCCCCCTGCTCCTCGGGCATTCCCACGTCGGATGATGCCGCGCCCCAGTCTTTCAGAAGTGCATGGTGGTGATCCGTCAGTTCCAGAACACGCTTCGAATTCCGGGCCACGGGGGGCCATATTCCGACTTTGTCACAGCAGAGCAACCGCTCCGCACGTCGCCGGAGTTACCTCCACCTGCTGGATACGGTCCCCCGGAATCACTGGTGAATCATGAGGGGGTTTTCATGAGGTTCAAGCGTGCGGGCCGGGTCGGTACGACAGGCGCGTTGGTCGCCGCGTCGCTCGGAGCGTCGATCGTCCTCACTCCGTCGTCCGCATCCGCGGAGAGCGCCTGGGAGTGCTACGGCACCCAGGTCAAGCGCTGCGCCGCCGTCTGGTGGGACGAGACGGCCGACACCTACCGGGCGCGGGCGAAGATCACCGACGTCGCGGGTGGCGGCAGCTACCAGGTCAAGGTCATCGACGTGAAGCTCCAGCGCTTCAGCGGCAACGGCTGGGTGACGCTGCGTACCACGCAGGATCACGACGGCTGGAAGGACACCGAGGACCTGGCCGGCACCACCGCCGTCGACCCGTGCAGGTGGCCGACGTCGAGTTTCGGTGTGGTGGCGACGTTCAGCTGGAAGGGGGCGTCCTCGGGTGAGAAGACCTGGCGCCCCAACAACTCGTGGGCGCTGAACTGCGACTGAGTCGCCGTACGCGCCCGCCCCGCACCCCAGGTGCGGGGCGGACGCCGTACACCCGGCCTCCGTCCGTCCCGGACGCTCCGTGTTCGGCGCCCGGAGCACCGCGGACGACGTCCTGAGCGGGATCGACCTGTCCGGCAGTATCGCTCTCGTCACCGTGGCTGCTCGGGACTCGGCCTGGAGGCGACCCGCGCCCTGGCGGGCGCCTGACGGTCGCAGCCGAGCGGGTGGGATCCCATGTCGACGGACATGGGCTGCACCATCCGTTCCCCGGCGACGCGTGGCACTTCGAAGGCAGGACTGATCACGCTCCCGAAAAAGGACATGGTGGGCGACCACGCACATTCGCCACCTACAGCCCGTGCCCGGAAACGCCCCGATCGCACAGACGAGTTGGACACGGAATATCTTCTCGGGCATGGATCATGGGGGAGAGTTTCGTCGGGCAGCGCTTGAGTTGGGCATTACGGACGACGAGATCAGCAGGTTCAGTCAGCACCTTCGTCTGGCGATCGGATTGTCCGGGGGTGGCGATGGTTCTCCGGTCGGGCACATCGGTGGGGTGCCCCGGCTGCCGGTGGGCATGAAGTGGCCGTCCGCCGGGGACATTCCGCTGCCGTTGTTCCTTTCCGTCGATTGCGGGGCGCTTCCGAGGGTCGACGGCTTCGACCTGCCGGCGGACGGGACACTGCTCTTCTTCGTGCACCAAGAGATGGACTTCGGCGAATTGAGGGCCGACCCGGGGCAGTACGCGCGAGTCGTGTATGTACCGGAAGGCACCGAAACCGCGGTCGCGGAACCCCCCGGCTCCGTGTGTGTCGGCGAGCGGATCGACGTGTGCGCCGAGCTCAAAGCCTGTCTGCCCCTGTGGCTCGAGGAGGGCGAGGACGAGGACGAGGAGTGGCACGAGTTCTGGGAGGATCTCGAGTGGGACGACATGTCACGCTTCCAGCAGCAGTTGGCCCGGTACATGGAGCGTGAACTGCCGCACCTGGACGAACTCCGGTCCCTGGCCTACGGCCTCTGGTCGTCCAGCGCCTACCTCGCCATCGGCGGGTACGCCGACGACGAGTGGACGGTCGGCAGCATCGCGGCGAAGACCCTCGCGCAGGGGCAATGGTTGCCCTATCTGGACGAGGACGCATTCCGGCTGGCGCGCGAGTGGATACCCCTCGCCAATGAAGGACGGGCCCACGCGGAGTACTACACGAAATTCATGATCCGCCATGACGATCTGGCCGCCGCTCGGTGGGACCAGGCGCTCACCGTGACCATTTTCGACGCCCCGTGACCAGGCTCCACGCGCATCTGGCCCGGAGGGCCGGCGAAGGGCGTGTCATTTCCGGCCGGGCTTCCGGGCCGCCGAAGTCCGGGTCGGTGTGGTCCGGACTGGTGAACGGCGGGTGTGATCTCGCTCCCGGCCGGTCAGCGCCAGGACTACGCGTGGACGGAAGTGCAGAGATCATTTACGGGTCAGATCCTAGGCTCGACCCATGCTGAAACTCGGAATCCCTGTCATCGGTGTCACGGACATCCCCCGCGCAGTGGCCTTCTGGACCGAGGCGCTGAACCTGGTCGTCGCCGAGGAGTGGGCGAGCGACACATGGCGGACACTCCTGCACCCGGACGGCTCGGGCCGGGCCCTCGGCCTGATGCAGAGCGCATCCCCGGCCGAACCGCGCCCCCGTATCCACCTGGACCTCTTCACGGACACGGCCGAGGAACAGCAGGCGGAGGTGAAGCGCCTGATCGGCCTCGGCGCGCAGAGCGTCGACTGGGACCTGTACCCGCCGGACCCCGACTTCGTCGTGCTCGCCGACCCGGACGGCAACATCTTCTGCGTGGTGGACCTGAGCCACGCACCCAGCGGCAGCGGACAGGAGCGGACACCCTGACCAACCGGCCCCGCCGTCTGCCGGCCGCTCGGTGACACGGGTACCTGGAAGGTTCCTGGTACCCGTGACCGGCGTCCGCCCTCACGATGGGCGATGTCGCAGCGATGGCGAAAATGTGGCCTCTGCTGAAGACGTCGGTACGGGGGGAGGGCCGTCATTCGCTCCCTCGCCAGTTCACGGGGTGGCGCCGTCGTGGCTCGCGATGATGCCGGAGATGAACTGGCGGGTGCTCTCGGAGCTGAGCGCCTGGGCCTGCAAGTGAGCGTACATATGCGCGTAGTGCTCCAGGTCGGAGCGCTTTTCCAGAAAGAGGTCGCTGGTCGATCCTTCGAGGTACACCACCCCTGCTCGGGGGTTGTCCTCGAAGCTCAGGATCGAGAACTGCCTTGCGGTGCCCGGAAGGGCACCCGCACTGTGCGGGAGTACCTGCACGGTGATGTGCGGTTCGGTGCTCAGTGCGTTCAGGTGCTCCAGCTGTTCACGCATGAGGCTGGGGCTGCCGACCACTCGACGCAACGTCGATTCGTCGAGAATGACTTCGAGGCGCAGCGGATCGGTGAGGTCGTAGATCCGGTGCTGGCGGCGCAGTCGTACCTTCAGCCGGTTGGAAACCTGCTCAGTGGTGAGGAGAGGGATCGTTTCCTCGATGACTGTCTGGGCGTAGGCGGGGGTCTGCAGCAGGCCGGGGATGACCATGGGCGCGAAGCAGCGGATGGAGGCGGCGTCGGTCTCCAGGCCGATGTAGATGCTGTAGGGGATGTCGCCGTAGGTGTTCCACCAGCCCCGTTGTGCGGACTCTTCCGCCATCCGCATCAGGGAGTCGAGTACCTGCTGGTCGGTGACGCCGTAGACGGCGCACAGGTCACGGACGTCGCGGGGGCTGATGGCGCAGTGGCCGTTCTCCAGGCGGCTGATCTTCGGCTGGGAGATCAGGAGGCGTCGTGCGACCTGCCCGCCGGTCAGCCCGCTGTCGATGCGCAGTCGACGGAGCTCGGCTCCTAGACGGCGCTTCCTGACGGTGGGGTTCGTCCTCGTAACCACGGGCAGTACATCTCCGGGTGTAATGGGCGCCCCGTGCTCAACAGGCGCCCAAGATCGACAGCTTGAGCGCATTCTGCATCGCTGTGTCGAGGTGTTGTACAACCGCGTGGAGGAGTCCACCCGCATGGCGTAACTAACGCTGAGTAATATTCTCTTTGTGAAGGAGGGGTGCGCGGGACTTCGGTCGGCGACTGCGGAGCGTCCTTCATGTACCCATGAGCAGCCCGTCACCAGGGGGAACGGTCAGCTCGCTCGGTGTTCGGCCGGCATCGCGCAAACCGGTGAGCCGCCAGGTAGTCGGTCACGGTGGGTAGCGATGATCCGGTAGATGCCGTGGGCGACCCACCGGACCGGTGGCAGGGTGAGCAGCCCGCCGGGCCAGGCCCAGATGCCACCTGCGCTCAGCAGGAGTCTGGCAACGGCCTGCGCGCCGCCGTACACGGTGCCCTTCGACGAGATGTACAGGAGTTCGTGCTGGGCCCTCCGCCGGGTGATGCCGAGGGCGTCGAGGTCTGTGAACTGCCATGGTGCGGCCGCGCACTTGGGCCGCAGCCGCCGCATGAGGTAGGCCGCCGACGTGGTGCAGAAGGCGCAGTCACCGTCGTAGACCAGCAGGGGGAGTGCAGATTGCTGGGGCATGGCTCATCCTGTCCGAGTGAACTTCCCCGTGCGGGGCGCTGGTCGGCAACTGCGCGCCCCGTGGAGGTGGGTGGTCGGGCCGACTGCGTGCGGTATCGGGCGGGTCGCCGTACGCGCTTCGCTGTAGTGGCGTCGTGCGAGATCGTGGTGCCGGGCGCTCAGCGCGGATCGGGGACCAGCGTGGCCTCGTCGGCGGAGGCGGGCCGCCCCCTCCCCGGAGCGGCCTGCTGCCCCGCGGTGGTCAGGCCGCCTCTGAGTTGTCCAGGTACGGGCAGGGAGCCCGGCCCTTCGGAAGCGCTGTGCCATGGCAGGCCGGCTCGCGCAGCCATGCGCCGGACGGAGCGGGCCAGGAACATGTAGAAGCGATCGGGGAGGAACGCGGCGTCGGCCACGATCATGGCCCCGGAGAACAGAGGAAGCCCCATGAGCACCGCGATGCCGATGTGCATACCCAGCAGCATGGCGAGTACGGGGTACTTCAGCCTGCCGAAAAGCACGAACGGAAAGGCGACCTGCAGAAGTACGGTGACGTAGCTGGCGACCGCGATCACGGTCGGGTACTGATCCACGAGGTGTGAGAGCGCCGGCCAGGGCTGGAAGAGTTCGAGGTTCAGCACGTAATGGATGGCGGTTCCCCCGCCCCACGAGGCGCCCTGGACCTTGTACAGGCCGGCGGCTCCGTAGAGGAGACAGACCTGGGCTGCGATGAGGAGGAGTCCACAGTTGTGCACCGCGGTCGTCAACGTGGTGCGTACGTCGTTCAGCTGCCGCAGCCAGAAGTTCTTCCTCGGTGCTGGTGGCGCCGTGCCCGCTCGTGCGGCGGCCCGCCGGGTTCTGCGCGCATCCAGCGACCAGCGACGGCCGCACGCGGTGAGAACGAGGTAGAGGGCCATCAACAGGATCAGGTTGTCTCCCCCGTCGGTCATGAAGATCGCCCTCGCGTGGAAGGAGACCACCACGACCGCGAACAGGACGGACATGACGCGGGTTCGCCAGCCCAGCGTGAACAGGACCGAGGTCACCACGGCCGCCGCGTAGCAGAGCTCGAAGTAGGTACGGCTGCCGGACAGAGTCAGGATGCTGTTCCATCCCGACTGCTCGAAGAGCTGCTGGGCCAGCTCCGGTGTCCACGGCGAACCGGGGCCCCAGATCTCGTTCCGGTGCGGGAACTCACGCAGGAGGAACGACAGATACAGCAGCCCGTACCCGATACGCAGAACCGCGGTCGCGTACAGAGACATCGGCCGGTCGGTAAGCAGAGCCCAGGATGCGCCGGCCCGCTCGCTCAGCCACCGGATGACGACTCCGTCCGCTGTCGCCTGTTGTGCCGGCCGGTTCGGGGTCACGGCCGGGGCCGGGGACGGGGGGAGTTGCTCAGTTCCCATGAGGGGTCACCTTCCACCAGGGCAGAAGCCGGTTCTCGACCGGGGCGGGCGGGCGCTTGGAAGCCGCCGTGCCGGGAGCCGCGATCGGCAGCGTCAGAACACGAAGCTGGATGAACTCGAACGGTCCGCTGTTGTGGTCCGCGAAACGCTCGGCGGCGATGTTGCGCAGGTACTGCTGCAGCATCACGGCCCGTTCCGAGCTCGCTCCGTCGTCGCCGCCGTGCAGTTCGACGTAGGTCGTCCACGCGCGGCGCAGCAGGTTCTGTGCCGTGTGGCTGGGGAACGCGTTGTGCTCGACTGCCGAAGAATCAACAGCGGCCAGGTCGAACCAGTCGCTCACCCGGACCGATCCATCGGGCGCGGTGTGCGATGTCCTCGCCAGGATCTGCCGGTTGACGGAGTCGGGATCCGGGGCGAAGAGCCGCCAGTTCTGCTCGAACAAGGGGTACACCCACGCGTTCACCTGCGGGCTGTACCGCTTCGAAACAGGATTCGCGGGTGCCACATGGAGAAAGACCATGGCGACATGAGTCAAAGCCGTCACCAGACACAGGAGCACCACGGTGAACAAACCCCGGTGCAGGGCACGGGCAGCTCTCGCCCGGTTCGGCGAAACAGCCTCATCGTCAGTGCCGGCGCCGGGCGGACCTGACTCGGACAGTTGAACTTCTTCCGTGTCCACTGCTTGCATGCCGCCTGACACCGCCCCACCAGTTGTTCTCATGCCAACTCTCGCAATTGAGCCCGTTGTCGCGAATACCACTGACGGCATGCGGCAGATTGAGGAACCTGCCGCATGCCGTCGACTGTCATCCAGTCATTCCGATACCTGCGGTCAGTCCCGAGGCCTGGCCCCCGTGACCCTCGGAACCGCCGCGCCAGGCCCGGGACCTAGCCGGCGTGACCCTCAGGGCCACCCTGCGCATCGGGCTTGTCCCCGTAGCCGTGGTGCTCGCCGTGCTTGTCGTCGCCGCCATGCCCGGGCTTGCCCTCGGGACCGTGGCCCGGCTTGCCTTCGGGACCGTGCCCGGGCTTGCCCTCGTGGCCCTTGTCCGGCCCACCCTCGTGACCGTTACCCGGACCGCCGTGGCCCGGACCGCCGTGGCCCGGACCGCCGTTACCCGGGCCGCCGTTACCCGGACCGCCCTGGCCCGGACCTTCATGGCCGGGGCCGCCGGGTCCACCACCGTGGCCGCCGGTGACGTTCCCCGCGGTGTTACCGCCGGTCGTGTTACCGGCGACGTTCCCCGAGGTGTTGCCGGAGATGTTCCCGGACGTACCGCCGGTCACCTGGCCGGCGACCAAGCCGCCGGTCGAGACGCCGCCAAGAAGACCGCCGACGGCGCCCGTCGTCGCACCGCCGGTCGTCACGCCACCCAGCACGCCACCCAGCACACCGGTCGTGCTGCCGGTCGTCGTGCCAGTGGTGGTCCCGGTCGTGGTTCCGGTGGTGGTGCCGGTTGTCGTTCCGCCCGTGGTCGTGGTCGAGCACGTACCGGGGAAGATCCGGTTGTTGTCGAGCGTCACCGCACCGTTGCGAGCCAGCGCACGGCCCTGGATGTTCGTCCCCGTGGTCACGCTGATCGAGGTCAGAGCCATGATCGTGCCGACAAACGTGGAGGTGGTACCCAGCGTGGCCGAACTGCCGATCTGCCAGTACACATTGCAGGCAGACGCGCCGTTCGTCAGAAGCACCCGGCTGGAGGACGCCGTAGTCAGAGCCTCAGGAATCTGGAACACCCAGACCGCGTTCGGGTTCCCGCCGGCGTCCAGAACCAGGTCACCGGTGAGTCCCACACCCGATGAAGCGGTGTACACACCCGGAAGCAGCGTGTCGCCGTTCCCGATACCCGCCGCAAGTGCGAAATCCGTGGCCTGGCCCGCAGCGTTGTTGTAAGCCACGACCAGATCGCTCTTGGCCTGCAGCGCCGCAGCGTCCGCGGAATGCACCGCACCGAGCACCTGCCCTGGCGGGAACCCGGAAATAGCCGTCCCCGGGCTCACCCCGAGATCCTGGCTGATGACCGAGGGCCCCGTGTTCGTGATCTCCGAACCCGCCAGAACGGAGTACGAGGCAGCCGTGCCCAACGGCACGGGAGTTGCGATGGCCAACGCCTGCGTAGGCGTTACAGCGACCATGACGCCGGCAACGGTCGCGGCAAGCCCCGAGGCAAACCAGCCGGACAAAGCACGGCGGGAAGCCAGCTTTGGGATCTTCAACTTCATCGAGAGGCCATTTCCTGTCGGAGAGTCCTGGTCCACGGCACACCCGGCCCAGCCAAACGTCCGGGCAGCCGTCACGTTGCCGCCGAATATTACGCACGAAATTTACGCACGAGGGACAAAGTGCCCTTGATTGCCGCGACAACGGCCCGCCAATAAAATGGAAATAGATTATTTTGCGGCGTGGATCATAGGTTCATTCACTCCAGTGCGCTCAATCCCTTAACTCGCATGACGCAACGCCGCAGGTGCTGAGGAAAGAAAAGCCGTCCTCGATCGCATCGTGCGGCCGTCCGCGTGAGAACAGAGAACTGCTGTCGCACGGGCGCGGCACGCCCGCGACCTCATCTCTCGCACAGACTCAACACATTCGTTTCGGCGGCCGCGCTGCCGGGTCGATCGATCGCCCACGACTGCTCAATTCGGGTAAAGGCCACCCAGCCCCTGGCAGGCGAGGGCTTGGCCGGCGACACGTCTGCGCCTGCCGGCCGCCTGCCACGGCCGCTACAAGTCCTTCTGCGAGTCGGCGGGCACCGCCGCGGCGGAGGTGGTGACGACGGCGGCCTATCGGGCGGCTCGCCCGCACGCAGGCTTTCCGGCCCCCGTGGACAGGGCGCACTCCGCCCAGACCGTCTTGCCGGGGCCCAGGCGGTCATGAACGCCCCAACGGGTGGCGAGGGCGTCGACGAGAATCAGCCCACGGCCGTGGTCCTCGTCGGAGGCCGGCGCGACGAGGGCGGGGCGGGCCCAGTGGGTGTCGGACACCTCGATACGGATGACGCCCCGGCCGGCGTCGTAACGGAGGAGCAGGGCGAAGTCCCGTCCAGGTACGCGGCCGTGCAGCACGGCGTTCGCGGCGAGCTCGGCGACCACGATGGTGACGGCGTCGTGGTCATCCGCACCGCGAGGGTGCCCCCACTCGACCAACTGCAGTCCGGCAAGCAGGCGCGCGAGGCGGGCTCCGCGCCGGGTGGCGGAGAAGCGCTGCACGAACAGGCGCGTGGTGGTGGGGGAAGGGGTGTGAGGGGCTGGCATGGACCCAGCCTGGTGGGGAGGGGGCCCTCGTGGCAGGCACGGCACCGATACAGATCGACTTGTACTGGTTCACGCGCTGGACTGGGAGGGTTACTGTACGTAACCCTTGCTCGTGGCCCACAGGCGGGCGCAGCGCAGGGGAGAGGTGACCGGGCATGGCTTCGGACAACGGCGGCGGGGGACACTGTGGCGAGCCGGAGTTGTCGGACAGCCTCAAAACATTCGGGGCCGTACTCAAGGCGCTGCGCGACGAAGCGCGGCTGACGCAGGAGCAGTTCGCGGTGCGGGTCGGGTACTCGGCGGCGTACATCGCCAAGATCGAGCAGGGCAAGCGATTCCCGCCGAGGGACCTGCTGGAGCGCTCGGAGGAGGTACTGGGAGCGGCGGCGGCGCGGGTGCTGGCGGCGGCGGCCAGGAGCTTGACGCGGAAGGTGGGGCTGGCGTCGTGGTTCTTGCAGTGGGCGGCTATCGAGGAGGACGCGGTCTCCCTCTTCTCGTACGAGTCCAGCGTGATCCCGGGCCTGCTGCAACCCGAGCCATACATCCGGGCGATTTTCGAGCGCCGCCTGCCGCCCCTCGCGCAGGAGCAGTTCGAGCATCAGGTCACTGCCCGGCTGGAGCGGCAACGTCTTCTGGAGGAGCGGCCGAACACGACGTTCAGCTTTATCGTCGAACAGGCGCTGCTGGAACGCCGCATGGGAGGCAACGAGGTCACACGGGACCTCTTCGACCACCTGCTCGCAGTGAGTCGTCTGCGGAACGTAGAGATTCAGGCCATGCCCCTGGTCCAGGAGGACCACTCAGGCTTCGAAGGCCCGCTCTCTTTGGCGGAGACGGCAGAGAACCGGTGGGTCGGATACGTCGAGGCCCACGACAGCAGCATGCTGATCACCGACCCGAAAGCCGCAAGCGCAATGCTTCAGCGCTATGGCAAGATGCGCTCGCAGGCTCTGAGCCACCAAGCCACCACGAGTCTGCTGGAGCAGATGCGAGGAGCGCTATGAGCCCTACCGAACTTGCTTGGTTTAAGAGCAGCTACAGCGGTGGTGGCGGTGGCAACTGCGTGGAGATCGCTGTTTCCCCCGAGGCTGTACTGGTCCGGGACTCGAAAGACATTCAGGGGCACGTACTGACTGTCTCTCCTCGCGCGTGGTCAGCGTTCGCAGGGCTGGCTGCCCGCTCGCGCGTCTGAGTAGCGGCTGCCCGGCTGTTCCTACCGTTCGCATTTCTGCGGGCGATGGCCCCCAAGGCTGCCTGCAACCAGCCTCAACTGCGGTAATACCCCGCCCACCGGAGACCGCCGGCTGACTCCAGGACTTCGTTCACCGCGTCCGCGAAATGGCCTTCTTCATCGGTCACGCCGGACATCACCGCAGCCGCGCCTGCTGTCAGACGTCTGTGCAATTCCGGTTCGGCGGCAGCGAGACGCCGTGAGAGCCACTTGCCACCGCCCAGCCAGTGCCCGCCCGTGAGCAAGGCCAACTCTGAGGCGCGCTCCAGGAGGTGCGCCACCAGGTAGGTCCGCTCCAAGGGGTCGGTGCAGCCGCGGAGGTCGTCCAAGGTGTCGGTGAGGGCGTACCGCCGGTCTTCCATTTCTGTCGCTGATGCGGGTGGCGGCCCCGCTGCCAACCGTTCCCGGGACTCCGCCTGTAGCGCAGATCCAAGTCCGTCCGCGTCGACCAGCAACATGCCGTCAGCGCACATGGCCAGCAGCGGCGATTTGCGAGCGGCCGTCTCTCGCTCAGCGAAGAGACGCCAATCGGCCTCCGTCTGGACGAACAACTCCACCGGCCAGCCATCGTGTATCAGGCTCTCCCGGAAGGGGGCAGGCGGGCCGCTCAGCAGCACCACGATGTCCAGGTCGGACATAGGCGTGCGGTGGTGTGTCAGGACGCTGCCGGCCAGGAAGGCGGCTCGGGCCGCAGGGAAACGGTCACGCACCAGCTCCTTGGCGATCCTCACATGATCCATCCTGACAGTGTGGCGCCGCGAGAGGCCCCAGGCACTTGGATTTCACGCCGGTCGCCCAGCGGTGGCCCTCTAGCCCTGCCGCTGGAGCGATGTCCGGCGGACCATCGGCGGGCGACACCTGCCTGATACCGTCCGGCGTGAACTTCACCTCCGGCGGGACAGACGGGCCACATCTGGACGCCGCTGCTCAGGCACAGGCTGTACGTGGCAACAACATATGTGGATCCCTCACAACAACAGCCGGCGCTCAACACGCGGCCGAGGCGTTCCGCTCCATCGGCTGGGCGGTTCGTCGGTCGAGCTGGACCGAGTTCAAGGTTGAGAGTGCCTTTGCTGAGCTTGAAGTGATGCCGTTGAATCCCGTGGTGTTCAGCGGGTTCGTGGACCCCGACCGCATTGCTGTCCTCCTGGCAGCCTTGAAGGAGATGGGTCTGCCATTTACCGTCGAGTTCGAAGACGACGATGGACAAGAGCACATCTACCGCTCCGCAGCTCAGCCCGATGGCTGACCGATGGTCGCCTTGGCGTGGCTCCTCCGGTTCCGATTCATGGTCTGGCTGCCCTGGCATTGCACCCCGTCGCAACGGCATGAGACCCGGCGAAGCACCGGCATGGCAAAGGTGAGTGCAGTCATCAACGACACCAAGGAGGCCAGTTCACCGTGGCAGACGTGAGGGTCACCTACGACAAGACTGTGGACGCAGCGTATGTGCACTTCACCGACCCGCAGGTCCGCGTGAACTCCGCACGCATGTATCCCTGCGATCCGGTGGGCGTCGGCGGCATGATCAACCTTGACTTCGACGACCAGGGCCACGTCATCGGAATCGAGTTCTTGGCGGCCAGTTCAAAACTGCCCCAGTACCTGCTCCAGTCGGCGGAGCGCCTGGATGTCGAGGGTGCATGACGCAGTGAAAGCTTGCGTCAATCCCGACGCTTACGACCCGGACGCCGCAAATTATGCGGGCCAACCGGAGCAGCCGCTCGATGTGCGCCCACATCCTGTCGTTGAACTCCCACCGCCCGGCAGCGATTCCCGTAGTTTCACAGACCTCAACGAAAGGCCTCCGCTGGGGGCCGCCCGCTCGCCCGTGCAGCCTGACTTGTCGAGGACATCCAGGAGCCCTGATGGCAGTAGAAATCGTCTACGAGACACACGCCACCACCACGGACAACGAAGCCGGCATCGCCACCGGCTGGCTCCCGGGCCGGCTCTCGGACCTGGGCTGCCGCCAGGCCCGGGAATTGGGCGAACGTCGACCCGGCGCCGGTTTCGCGGCCGTGTTCGCCTCCGACCTGCACCGCGCTGTCCAGACAGCCCGGACCGCGTTCCCCGACGGCCGGCCCCCGATCCACCAGGACATCCGGCTGCGTGAGTGCAACTACGGAGACCTCAACGGACACCCGATCTCACTCATCGCCGCCCAACGAGCCCAGCACATCGACGAACCATTTCCCGGAGGTCAGAGCTACCGCCAGGTCGCCACGGCCACCCGCGGCTTCCTCCACGACCTCGCCACCGGATGGGACGGCAGCAGAATCCTGGTGATCGCCCACTCGGCCAACCGATGGGCGCTCGACCATCTGCTCACCGGAACACCGCTGGAAGAACTGCTCCAAGCACCGCCGACCTGGCGCCCGGGCTGGCACTACACGCTACCTGCCGACTGGCCCGCCTCAATCCGGTGAACCTATGCGGTCAGAGCACGAGCAGCAACCGTCGGCCCTTCGCCTGGATCAGACCGCCGTTGAAATCCTTGTTCAACGTCGCTGCCCCTTGCCATCGAATCTCTGGTTCGGATCGGCAACCCCTTGCGGATTTATGTACGCCCGTTCATCAGGTCAGCGAAGCTATTCGGGCCGAGCAACGAATCGGGCAAGCTCCTCAGCTCCGTCGCCAGGCAGGTCAGCGACCGCTGTCTCCGACAACGTAGTAATTACGGCGCGCAGCCTCGCTTTCAGATCTGGCAGCATGGCCCAGGCTGAAGCGGGGGCGCTGACGGCAGCGAACAGAAGGTCACCCTCGTAGAAGGAGGCCTCGACCAGAGGCTGTTCGAGTAGCAACCGCACCGCGAGTGGAAGGACGTAGGGCAGTGCCACCTGCTGTGAAATGAGCACGCGCAGGTCCGCCGGACCGAGTTCCCCCAGGCGCACACGCCGCAACTCATGCACTTTGCGTACCAAGTGGGTCGCGTCAGCGTCAGGAAGCGTCCACCGGGGTAGGTCCAGTTCATCGAGTGTGCGGTCCAGGTGCAACAGATGGTCCATGAGGTCCATTCTCACCAGCACAGGCAGGGAATCTCCGACTCAGGTCACCAGTAATCGTTCACCGAGCTTCGGCTGGAGCTCGGCGGCCAGGCGCATCTCACCGGCCTCCTGGATCGGTGCCCGGTCCGGCTGCCGGGTGACTACGGAAGCCGGACCCCTGTGCGGGCCGTCAGGACGTGAAGAAGCCCCGCGTCCGGCCATCCGGCGTCCCGACCAGAGCCGCACGGTCGAGCAGAATGTTGTTGTTCTCGCAGCTCGTTTCGGGCAGAAGTAGACAGGCGTGGCAGGCGGCCATGTTCAGGCTGTCCGCACCGCTCGCCTCCGACTCCATGCACAGGGGGTCGTTCGAGCACCAGCTCGCCCGGTGTAGGGCGGTCTTGAGGGAAATAGCCAGACGGTCCGGTTCACCCTGCGCGACGACGCCGCCGAGACTGCCGGCGGAGTCGCTGGTGGCCGTGTATATCAGCACGCCGGCCATATCGTCGGCGCTGTAGAGCCGCTCGCGCAGGGAAGCGGCGGGGTAGCCGCCGTCCAGGCTCCACTCGTTGATCAGCACATGGGCCAAGGCATGGAGAAGGAGGAAGCGGGGGGTGGCGGGAGAGGCGGGAACCGGCTTGTCCGAATCGCCTGCGCGTGCCGACAGTAGCCTCTCGTGGTTCTCGCGGATCCGAGCGGCGCGTGCGACCTGTTCCGGTCGCTCCTCCCAGGTCCGAAGCCGTTCCGGGTCGAGGCGAACGAACACACCCTCGCCGCTCACCTCGAAAGCCGGAAGCCAACTCGACTTCACCTGCGAGATCGCGGCCTCGCGCATGGGCGAGTCCGCCGGGCTGGGTTCCTCCACGCGCCGGAACGACTGGAGTGCCCGCACCTCACGCAGCCGTTTGACCAGCATCACCTGAGTCAAGCCGTGCGATGAACGCAGAGCGTCGATCGGTGCGGCGGGGGGCTCGCACACGAAGTCCTGTTCCTCGCCGGCGACCTCGGGGTGTGCTTTGGTCAGGCTGCGGTACTCACCTTCGTAGAGCTCTCGACGGTAATCGACGGCGCGCTTGACGGTCTCCGTATCGTGAACCGGTTCCGTAAGAGCGACTTCGGCCGCACGCCTCTGGGCGACCTCGGCCACCACATCGTCCTCGGTGTAGTTCGGGTGGTGACGAAGCAGTTCCGCGATGCGTACATATGCCTTGATCGAAGCGGGATCTTCGTCCTTGAGGGCGTCGTAGAACGGTGCGACGAGTTTGGCGATGCCCTGGCTCCATGGCGGGATGGACAGGGCCGAATGCATCACAGGGAACCAGACCGACGAAGAACCACGTTGGAGTGTGCGCGGTGGCTCCTGACAGCTTTCGGCCGGAGCGTCCTTGAGCCATGGGCGACGACCGCTGCACCGAATGCCCAGGTCCCGGAGGGCCTGGCGTCGGAACGAGCCCTCCATGGACACTCGCTCCACCCCGCAGCTGCAACCGATCAACACGGCACGCAGCGAGGCGGTGGAGCCGTCGGCCTCGAACGTGAGATGGCCGCCGCAGGACCCGTGCGCCGTCCGGTTTCCCCGGTGGACCCACTTCCAGTACGGGAAGTCCTCCAGATGTCCGTGCGTGCAGGCGATCACGAAGCGGGACGGGACCAGACTCTCCTGGCAGGTCGAGCACTCGGCCCGTCCTGCCGGCGAGTTGAACTTACGGAAGGGCTGCAACTGGTGGCAGTGAGGGCACGAGTACATCTCCGGGAACCGCACCGCTCGTACGCCGTCCCGAGCAGAGTCGGGGTCGGGAGCCGGTGGCATCCGGAAACCCGAAACACCCAGCTGGCGGGCCAGGCGCGGCTCCGAGATGAATGGTGCGTCGGAGATGTCCCAGGAGTCGATTCCGCGGATGAGGAAGGACTCGTTCTCCACCGCGATCATGGCTCCGACGCCGTAGGTCGTGATGAGTTGGGCGCGTCGGATCTCGCCCAGCTTGCGGGCGGTACGGACCGCAGTCGACGGGAGGCCGCGGCGGCGGGTACGGGGCGGGGCGGGGGCCATGGTTCAGCGCTCCTCGAAGAAGGTGGACGAGGCGTCTACGTCGCGCAGACTCCAGAGTGTCCTCCACGGCGACACGTCGGCCGACTCGTCGTCGTAGTTGGCCAACAGGGCGGGCACGCGAGCTCCCCGTGGAGCCTCGTACACGAGGTTCGGGTGATGCAGTGCCTCGTCACGCCACCAGTCGATGAACTCGTCGAAGGCCGCGGTGGTGGCCCGGAGCTCGGCCTGCTCGACCCGTGTGACCCGCTCGAACAGGACCCGACCGACCTGGTCGCGGAGGTCGGCGTGGAAGTCCTCCACGCGGGCCGCAGCGTCGTTGGGCCGTGCGGCAGGCAGCATCAGGCGGGCAAGTGCCACCACCACGGCGTGCAGCCCTCGGTCACGGGCTCGGGCGGAGAACGGGGTGACGCTCGTGGACTCCACCTCGCGGTACAGGGCGGAGTGGAAGCTCTGGAAATCCTCGTAATGCGAACGATCTCTCGAACGCGTCGAGTTGAGCATGACCGCGACGAGGCCCGGGTGCTGTCGTCCGACTCGGCTCGTTGCCTGGATGTACTCCGCAGTTGTCTGCGGTTGTCCCATCACAGCCATCAGTCCGAGCCGATCCACATCGACACCCACAGAGATCATGTTGGTGGCGAGCAGTACGTCCAGCACTTCAGGGTTCGGGAACCGGCGCTCGATGTCCTTGAGTCGGCGGGAGATGTCACTGGCGTTCGCCCGGCTGCTCAATTCGGTGAGTGCGTCCGCGCGGCGCGGCTTGAGCGCGTCACGCACGGCGAGGTGCCCCAGTCGTTCCTGCACGTCGTCGAGGACTTGGAGCTCTGCCGCGGAAAGCAGGCGCAAGCTGTTGAAGTAGCCGACCAAGGTCCAGTACGCATCCTTCACCTCAGGCGGTGCCTCGTGGGTGTGTGCCCGATGGAGCAAGGCCGCGTAGACCCGGATCAGCAAGGTGGCCTGGCTCGTACTGGAGGTCAGCAGACCGATGTAGCAGCGAGCTGCCTTGCGTTCGCGCGGTGTCTCCACGGCGAACCAGGAGTCTCGTGCGTCGAGGCCGCCGGGAGGGAATTGCTGCACGGATCGGGCGAACAGCCGGGTGCCCTGCTCGTCGGCGCGTCGGATGGTCGCAGTCGAGGCGATGACCTTGGGATGCCCCGCCAGGGCGTCCACGGCCGTCTCGTACAGGCCGGTGAGCGTGCCGAGCGGCCCCGAGATCAGGTGGAGCTCGTCCTGAACGATGAGCTCGGGCGGCCGGACTCCGTCCACGTCCCGGTTGAACAGAGCGGCCGACGCCGGCCGCCAGGGCATCGAGGCGAATTTGTCGACCGTGGCGATGACCAAGGTCGGACGATGGGCGTAGACAGCCTCGTCGACGAGGTGCACGGGCAATCCCCGGTGGAAGTCGCAATTCCCTGAGGGGCAATTCACCGTCATGTGTATTGCGTCGTGATCGACCGCATAGTCCCGAGGGCGGAGCGGTTCTCCGCACCATGGGCAGTTCCGTAGTTGTACCGGGTTCTCGGTCTGCAACTGGAGGTTCTCATTGCGCATGAGATCGGCGAGCTTGGCCTCAGCGACCGCCAGCGTGTTGGGGGTCGCCGAACGGCCCACCCACATACCGATGGAGATCTCCTCGTGTCCGAGCCTTGCCGGGTCGGCGGCGCGCAGTCGCTCCATGGCACAGATCAGTGCTGCCGCGCGTTCGAACTGCTGCAGGGTGAGGAGCCGGAGCGTGTAGCGCATCAGCACGGTGACGCCGGCTCCCGTCTCTCCGTCCCGCAATCGCCGGAGGAAGGTGGTGAAGGCGATCAGCCCGAGGTATGCCTCCGTCTTTCCACCGCCGGTGGGGAACCACAGCAGATCGGAGACCTTCCGGTCGTCGTGGTCCGGATCGACGATTCCGGCCAGGCAGAGCAGCATGAAGGAGATCTGGAAGGGCCGCCACCGACCGGTCTGCTCCTCCGGTCGGCCGGACCTGCCGTTCTTGATCCACACGGTTCGCGCCCGTTGGTCGGCCATCGCGAGGTTCGCCAGCCGGAACGCTCGCAGAATATCCGGCTGGTCGGGGTCCCCCAGTAGATCCACACCTTCGCGCATACGGGCCAGCGCATGCTTGCAGAGCAGCACTTGATCGGCCGCAGCCCGGCCGTCCTCCGTTTCCCGCAGCAGACGAGCCTGATGCTCCTGGGTGTCGATCCAGTGCTCGTATCCTGCGAGCAGAGCGCGAAGCGCCGCCAGGACCTCTTGGGCCGGGTCGGTACCCAATCGGTACATGGTCAGGGGCCTGTCGTCGATCCCGGGGTTGGAATCGGTCAACAACACCTCGTGGGAGGGGACGAACTCGGTTCGTAGTGCACTGACCTTCGGACGATCGGTCGAAGCGGAACCCACCGGGGGTGGTGTCCAATCCCAATGTGCCGCGCATCCGTGGCCGATGGCAAAACTCGGAACGTGACGGTGCAGGAGCCTGCTCAGGGCCTGCTCCGAGTCGACAGCACCCAGAGTGGCCGGCCGCACCACGAACACCGGGCTGTGGCCGTCCCTCGCCGTGGCAGTCAGCTGCGGCTGGTAGAAGCAGTGCGCGTCACGGAGGTCGAACTGTCCGACCTCAAGGCTGTTGACGACCGTGACCGTCACGGTCACCGTGTCGTCCGACGTGGATCGGGGGCGGACCAGCACACGTAGTTCCAGCCCTGGGTGGAGAACAAAGGGAGCGAGCAGACCTGGCCGGGTGACATCCACATCGACGGGTTCGATCCGCAAGGCGGAGCGCCGCCAATGCTCCCGTTGGGCCTTCGTGCTGCGCGCCTCGGTCCGCTTCGCGGCTACCGGCTTCCCCTCGGCATCCTCGGGGAGGTAGACGGCAGCGCGTGCGGTCAAGCGGATCCAGGCGGACACGCTCGGGTCCACGGAGAACGTCAGGCCGATGGATGAGGGCATCCGGACGTTCGCCAGCGAGACGCCCAGATCGCCCGGCTCCTCCTCGACGTCCCGTCGGACGCCGAGTGGTACCGCGTCCAGCCCGTCCCGCTCGGACTCCAACTCCCCCTGATCGGTCGCGCCGGTCCGGGACGAGCTGTCGGACCGCTCCGCGCGTGAGCGCGGGAACAACACGCCGACCGGGTACATGGTGATCGGCGCGTCGTCCGTGAGCACTTCCTCCGCACCACCCACGGGACCGAGCAGGTCCTCCCGCAGGGCTTCGACGAGCGCGTCGCGCACCTCGTAATGCGCCTGATGCGTAGACCCGCTCATTATTCGTCCCCCTCGGATTCGTCCGCGTGCCAGTGGAAGCGTCCCAGGCCGCACAGGCGAGGTGCGACCCACGCGCCGTGCGTACCCATTCCTGCTGCTTCAGTGGCGGCTGGGATGCCCGCCACACTCTCCACACAGTCGATCCGTAGGCCGGTGATCAGCGGCGGCCATCGATCGACCTCGGAGTGTGAGGAGCGGCGCAGCATTCGGTACAGGTCGGTTCGAAAGCGCTCCGACACCACTGCCACCTGTCGCCCACCGACCACGACCGCGTACGGAGGAGACTGGTCGGAGGCGACAGGGATGCCGTGCAACAGTGTCAGCTCGACCTCGGCGCCGGCGGCGACATCGGTAACCAGATGACGCCAGAGCTCCACGGCGTCCTGTCGGAATCCCTCCGTGCCTGGAGGCTGCTCGTGGGACACGTCCGAACCGATCAGCTCGATCCCGTTACGAGCCCAGGTGCTGCGACCGCCCAGGTACCAGCGGTCGATCCTCTTGTCCTTCCGGAGGAGCCACGAGTTGGGCGCGTCCAAGACGTAGAGGTCGTCCCGAGCCCGAGTCATGGCCACATAGAGCAGCCGGGCCTCCGCAGCGGGGTCGTAGTCGTACTTCTTCTTCCGGACCGGAGTCGGCTCCTTCAGTACGCGTGGTTCGACGACCAGGACCCGATCGAACTCCAAGCCCTTGGACCGGTGCATGGTCGATATCACGAGAGAGGACGGCTGAGGCGCGGTGAGCTCATCCGGCAGCCGACCTTCGGCGAGCGCGCGGTGCAGAGCGACGACATCGAGGGTCCCCCGACCACGGCCGCGCGCTATCTTGCGTACGGACCGCCACAGCGCTTCCGGCGCACTGCCGGCGGGGATCGGCAGATCGGACAGCAGCTCCTCGAAGCGCTCCCGGGTGAGGGCGGTCGTGCCGGTCGAGGCGAGGAGCTCGGCGATCCAGACAGGGGCGGAGCGCTCACGGGCCGAACGCTGAAGCGTGTGCGGCACGTCGGCTGCGGCCAGGATGCCGGACAACGTCAATGCCTGGCCGTTGTCGCGGCACAGGACGGCGGTGGTGTCGGGATAGTCGCGGAGGGCCGCCAGTACGAACTCGTCCTCCAAGCTCCCGAAGTTCGGCGTCGACAGCAGCAGCGCACGGAGATCACCGTGGATACGCTCCGCCTCGCCGCCGGCTGCGGCCCGATCGCGGGGCAACCGCTGCAACGGGGCGCCGTAGGGCAGAGCCATCCGAGCTGTCTCGCTCCGGGCTCGGAAGTTGTCGCCCAGGTGCAGCTCCACCAGTTCCTCGCCGAATGTGGCACGCACCCACTCCAGGAAACGGTCGGTCTCCTCGGCGCGCTGTTCCGGATCGGACACCTGAAAGCCGTACACAGCTTGGGCGGAATCCCCCACCACGGTGAATCCGCCGTTCTCCTGGAAGCGGTCGAGCAGCGCTTCGACCATCTCTCGACGGACGCCGACAAGGTCCTGGACCTCATCGATCACCACATGCGCGGGCAGGTATTCGCCACCCTCGACCGCCCCGTTGTCGATTGCCTCGGTGGCCGCCTCTATGCGGCCGTCGAAGGTGTACGTCGCCCAGTCCACGTCCGGATAGGCGCGGTTGAGCAGGGCGGAGGCCCAGCTGTCGAAAGTCTGGACACGGATGCGCTGTGCGGCGGCGGCGTGCCGCTCGATCCGCTCCGTGAGCTCGCGCACGGCGGCGCGGGAGAAGCTGAGCACCAGGATCTCCCCGGCCTCCAGCTCCTCGCGCTCCACCAACACGTCGAGTCGCCGCACGAGGGTGTGCGTCTTGCCGGCGCCTGCTCCGGCCGTGACCAGAACCCGGGCGTCCCAGGGCTGGTCCACCACGGCCTGCTGCGCTGCTGTGAGCCGGTGATCGGCGGGGAAGGCGGAAGTCACCGGGCCTCGTCCCACAGGTACTCGAACTCGGTGAACGCGAGTTCTTCACCGTAGTTGGTGATGTTGTCCCGTACGTTCAGTATCAGGCAGCTCTCCTTGCCGCCGTTCTTCGGGCCGCGCAAACCACGTCCGATCATCTGCTGGTAGATGTTGGGGCTGTAGGTCGGACGGGCTACGACGACCGCACGAGTGGCCGGCGCGTCGAAGCCCTGAGTCAGCACACCGTAGTTCGTGAGTACCTGAGTCCTGCCCTTGCGGAAGTCATTGATCCGCTGGCGGCGTTCGTTGGTGGGCGTGCTCGAGTCGATGGCTGCGGCCTTGATGTCTCTGTCCCCCAACTTGGCTGCCAGCAGCTTGGCGTGAGCGACGGAAGTAGCAAACACCAGAACCGGCCAGTCGGAGGGCATGGCGGCGATCTCGTCGACGATGCGCTGACTACGGTCGTGGTCCTCGGCAAGCCGTTGTTCCGCACCCTTGGGCAAGGTGGCGAACGTTTCGGACTGGGCGCGCTCATCAGCGGTGAGGGAGATCGCGGCGCCCTGAAGCTCCCGGTGCTTCACCTGGGCCAGCACTCCGATGTGCTGCAACGACTTGATGGCGACGGACAGATCGCCGTCGAAGACTCCGGTGTCCAGACGGTTTCCGAACCGCTGGACCAGGAGCCGGGTCAACTCAGCGTTGTTCTTGTACGGGGTCGCGGTCAGACCGACAAGGTGACGACTGGTCCGGTGGTGCGTGAGGCCGAGCTGCTCCAGAAGACGTGTGTAGCGCTTGGACATTGCGGTGTGCGCTTCGTCGACGATGACGAGCGAGGCGAACTCCCGCAACCAGGTGTACTTGTCCTCCATGAGGCAGCGGTCCAGCTTGGCGTCAGTTGCGACGACCAGGTGCGGTCGTCCGTCGACCGGAGTGGCTTCGTTCGACGCCCACAGGCGGCTGATGACGAGGGGATGCTCAGGGCCCACCTTCGACCAGACGAAGCTCCAACTCTGCACGGCCTGCTCGCAGAGCTCTTCGGTCTGAGCGATCCAAAGGACCGGGCCCGGAAGATCCTTGCGGTCGCGGATCCAGCGGATCACGCCTTCCGCCGTGACACGCGTCTTGCCGGCCCCCGTCGGCAGGCTGAGCATGCCGCGCTGAGGCATCGCGTTCTCCAACAGTCCCAGCAGTGCCTGAGCGAGGTCCTCCTGGTACGGATGCAGGGCGGGGAACTCGGACGGTCCTTCCACCTCCAGGCGTGCTTCCAGGGAGGGTACCTGGGCGCCGGCGAAGGAGTCCGGGAACCCGAGGTCGCTGACGAAGAGCAGAGCCTTCTGACCACCGCTGAAGGACGCGGGTGCCCGGGTCGGGAAGTGCAGCGTGAGATCGTGGGAGTGGATCCGTAGGATCGCCTCGCCGTGGGCGTTGAACGCCATCTCGGCGACGCGCCGAGGGCTGGGCTCACTCCCGTGCTCGTGGATCTCGCTCTCCATCAGCCCAGGCGGAAGCCCACCGCGAAGAGCCTCCTCACCGATGAGCAGCGCGATCTTGTCGATGACGCTCTCGGCTTCCCGGACCGCACGCAACCGCTTCTGGAGAGCCTGATCGTGCTCCTGCTTCTCCTGGAGGGCGAGAGCCTGGCTGCACCCTGCGGGCCCGAAGCCCCACTTGAACTCCTCGTCAGCGGCTTGGAGCACCTGGAGGCGGTCGAGGGAGTCCAATACGAAGAGGGTTTGCCCCTTCCTGGCGAACGTGAGGGGCTTGTGCTTGCTGCCCATGGGCGTACGCATGACGTGCGTGAGCTCGGAGCAGCGCTGGATCTTGTAGTTGCTTCCGGCCTGGCCGAGGCGTGCCTTGACCGTTGGGAACTCCTCAAGCAGGGAGGCGGCCCGCCCGGTCTTCACCGAGTCGATCTCCCGGCTGATGACGTCGGAGACCTTGAGCATGCCCCAGTCCTCGATCATCGCCTTGGCCGAGGCGGCGTCGGCCTTCTCGGCGACCAGGAGCGCGGGAAGCCCCTCACGGACGAGTTCGTTGAACTCCGGGGCGCTCGTCGCCACGGCGATTTCGTTGTCCGGGCGCCCTTCCCAGGAGCTCCCCACGCGGCACCGGGTGAGTACGTCTTCCGGGAACTCGAACTCGACGCGGTGCAGGAGGGCATAGGCATGCCCGATGAACGTGTCGTCCTCGCTCTGCAGGAGGAGGTCCAGCAGCTTGCCCCAGCGACGGGCGGGCACCTCATCGGTGCTCGTGGGCATCCCCAATCGGCGCGCCGCTTCGTCCGAGATCTCGGCGACCGGCAGCACGGAGTGAAAGGTCTTGAGCTGGGGCCCGACGGCATCGCGCACGCGGGTCAGCCCCATGGAGGTGCGTACGAGGCCGTGCTTGGAGATCATCCATCGCAGCGGAGACACCACGGGCTTGCGCGTGTTTCCGTTGGTTCCGTATCGCATCTGCCAGTGCTGCGAGATGTCGGACGGAGGCATGGCCGACACGAAGGCTGCACGGCCCTCCTCGGACAGAACCGGCAGTAGGTGCAGCGGGCCCAGGGTCGCGGCACCCTCCACCGTGAGGCGGGAGATGTTGGGGCGCGGTGACGTGCTCGGCAGTTCCCGAAGGTGCTTTTCGTGTACAGCCTGCCGGTACTCCTCGAACCAGGTCTCGCCCTGGGGCTGGTGGCCGCCGGAGGGACGGTCGGACAGCCCGAAGTCGCGGAACACGGGCCTGTCACTGTCATGGAAGCTCATGTCGACGGTGACGCCCTTGTCCCGACTGCCGTCGGCGGGTACCACCGGGCCCGGGAGGAGGCAGTCGCGCATCGGTCGGTACCGACCGTCCAAGGTAAGGACGCGCAGCGTCTCCAGAGGCTTCGGCACCTTCGCGCGGATGCGTTCGGTCTGCGCGCTGCCCCCGGCACTCCGGAGCAGGACCCAGAAGTTGGACCAGGCGTCGGTGTCGTAGTTGGCGAAGCCCTGGTCGAGGACACCCTCGAACCGTCCCTGCGCGTCGGCGACCCTGATGCCGATGTTGTGCAGGTGCCTGGACATTTCGGGACGCTCGGAGATCGACGGGTGCACGTAGACCATGTCGTCACGGAGGGCGTCGGCGGAAGTCCGGTGGAAGATCTCTCCGGCGACGGGTGCGACCATCCCGTGTTCCTCGGTCAGGACGATCCTTGCCCGGCGAGCCGCGGCGGTGATCTCCGAATCGCCGCGCAGCCGTCCGGCCTGGTCCTTGAGCACCATCAGGGAGAGGATCTCGATGGCGTGGGTCGAGGCCTCCGCCGAGCCGTCGGAGACAAGAGCTTCGAGCCAGTCCTTGACGCTCTCGGGAGTTCTTCCCGCCTGCTCCAGGATGTGGTTCATCTTGCCGCGCCGGACAGTGGTGTCGGACGCGTCGACGGACGGGTGGAGCCAGCCGGCCGGGCGGCCGCTGTACTCGGCCCAGATCTGTACCCACTCCTTGTCGAGGCCGGGCGGGGTGATGAAGAGCTCGCGAGGCCGCTGGAGCACACCGTTCTGATCGGGCAGGGAGGGGCTTTCGGCGGCGTACTCCCACACGTGACGCAGGAAGTAGTCGTCGGCCCAGTTGAGCTTCTCCTTGACTCGTCCCGGCAACAGGGGGAGGTAAGCGGCGGGATCTTCTACGGGCACGAGAGCGGGCAGCGTGTCGACCACCAGTCGCGCTGCCACCTCCAGAAGTTCACGGTTGAAGGGGCTACCGTCGAGGAGGTGCTGACGGTCCTCGTTGGTCTTCCACGGCGCGTTGAGGATGCCGGTCAACGACACCTCGTACTTGGTGGGGAAGAACGCCCAGAAGGACCCCTTGCCGACAGGCACGGTGTACAGGCCGTTACGCACGGTGTACTCGGGCATTGCCCAGGAGACTTCCAGCACGGGCCGGCCGTGAAGTTCGCCCGCGCTCTCTTCGGCCTCGCCGGCAGGGGAGTAGGAGGCCGAGAAGACCTTCCACTGTTCTGTCGTCTGCTTGGCGCCGCTCGCCACCTCCTTGAGGGTCCGGTCATTGCCCTTGTGCTCGATCGAGATCTCCCGGCGGACCTGGGGCATCGAGCGCCGGTCGTGCAGGAAGAGTTCGCCGACATGAGGGGAGAACAACTGGAAGTGAGAGGGGAATGCCTCGGTCGTGCGTCCGTTGCGACCCCGGTGACCGACGATGTCACGAGCAAGGCGTTCAGCGGCGCCCGCCATAAGAGGCAGGCGGACCACGGTGGTGGCCCAGCGCAGTAGCTTGTCCAGGGTGTCGTCGTCGGCGCGTTCCTGCTCGACGTCGAGAGGGCGGGCCATGCGCAACACCGGTGTGTCCATGGGGAGATCACCCTGCCGGCCGAGAGCGTGCGCAATCTCGGCAGCGGACCAGTCCTTGTCGAAGCCGAAACCGAAAGTGCCGTTCCCGCTGAAGAACTGAGGGGAGTCGCTCACCGAGAGAACAGACTTGACGCCGACGCCGAACCGGCCGATCTGTCCGCCACGCTTCCGAGAGACGCCCATCCGCAGGATCGTCTCGGCTCCCTCCGGCGTGACAGGGCTGCCCACGTTCGCGCAGTAGAGATAGTCAGCGGTAAGAACCACATGCAGTTTGCCGCCGGGCGCAGCCGCGATCTCGTCCGCCGCATTCTGGACGAGTTCGTACAACTGGCGTTCCCCGTAGCCGCCTTGGGTGATACGACGCTCTCCATTGGCATGTTCCTGTATCAGCCCTGGATCGACCTGATAGGTCTTCAGGACGGTGGCGGACTGCCGGATCACGGTCTCGATCACGGGCGGGAACGAGGAGTCGGCGAACTGCCGGTCGGTCATGAGACACCTGTCTCTAGGGAGAGAACGAACCGAGGACGCGCGGGGGGAACACGGGGTGCCGGCGCGTGCGTCGGCACCCCGTGGAACAACGTGAAGCTGCTGAGTGGAGGGCGCAGCAGGAGGGGGTCAGCTGTCGGTGATCGTGACCGTGGTGACGCTCGTGACGGTCACGGTCGTCGTCACGACCGTCACCGTCCGTCCGTTCGCGTGGACCCGACGAGTGCTGCGGGTGACCTGGTGGGTGCGAGGGCGACCGGCGCGCCGAGGGGTGGTGGGGCGCCGGGTGGCCCGGGAGGTGCGGCGCACGGAAGGGTCGGAGGGGGTGGTGACCTTCTCCGTGCGTGCGGTGGTACGCATGAGGCGGGCAAGGCGGCGCCGCTCCGCAGCCAGGACCTGGGGGTGGATGCCGTGACAGGTCAGGAGCTCGGCCCGGAGCTCCGGGTCCTCCAGGCCGTCGTACTTCCGGATGAACCAGGACATCCAGGCATCGTCGTCATCGATCATGTGGGGTTCCCCTCCCTATGAGTGCGCCAGCGAGTGCTCTTGACCGGTTGGTGCACGTAAAGACCGCTTTGTGATCGAACGTGAGGGCAGAGCTCTCCTGCCTTCAGGAGGCGAATCCCTCAACGGCCCTGACCGGGTTGGGAGTTGCCGACACAGAGACTAGCATGCGCTGATCGGCGAGCCGATCAGAAGAGGAAAAAATAAAAGCAACCCTTGCTGGCGCTCGGACGAGCCGCGTGCGTCAAACGACATTTGACGAAGCGCTGACGTCAAGTGCGGTGTTACCGTGTGTCTCCGCTCGGCATCAAGAGGGAGTGGGGTCAATGGAGGACAGCGAGGACTTCGGTGTCTGGCTCGGGCGGCAGCTCCGTCGCAAGGGTCTGTCGCAGCAGGGCCTTGGCCAGCAGCTGGGTTTGACGCGTGCAGCTGTGTCGGCGTGGGTGACGGGCAGAGCCCGGCCGAGGCCGGAGGTAATGGTCAAGATCGCCGAGATCCTGGAGACGGATGTCGCAACTCTGATCACCAGGGACGCCGACGCCGGATCCGACCGGCCGATCGCTTGGTATCACCGGCTCGCTCACCACGACGGCGGCCGGGAGTACGGCAATGCCGCTGCTTTCGCGTTCGACGCCAACCTGTCCGTGCTGGCTCGGGAGGTCACGCAGAACGCGCTGGACGAACGGCTCGACCCGCGCCGCTCGGTGCGCGTGCGCTTCACCCTGCACGAGTTGACCGGTGAGCACCTGCACTCCTTTCTCGCCGCACTGAAGTGGGACGAGTTGGAACCCCACTACGCGGCAGCCTCGCAGTCCGGGCAAAAGGCGGGTCGGGTCCTGGCCGAGGGCCTTCGGGCGCTGCGCGAGAACGCCTCGCTTCTGCTTCTACGGATCGATGACTACAACGCGTCGGGCTTGACAGGACCTGAGTACGGGGACGGCCGGTATGCCGCTGTCGTCCGCCGTCAGCTGGACAGTCACAAGAGCAACGATCGGGCGGGTGGTTCGTACGGGCTTGGCAAAGCAACGCTGTGGGCAGCCAGCCGGCTCGGTATGGTGCTGATCAACAGCACCTTGTCCGAGGCGCACGAAGGGCGTACCGCTCGTAGGGTGGTCGGGCGACTCGACCTTCCCTGGCGTGAGGTCGAGGGTGTCGCATACGCCGGGCCCGCATGGCTCGGCGAGCCGGACACCGAGAAGGCGCACGAGGGGGTCTCCCGATCCTGGTGGGCTGATGAGCGCGTGGTCGCGGATCTGTGGCTCGACCGGGACAGTGACGATCCTGGGACCTCCTTCCTCGTCGTCGGCGCGCACGACGCGGCTGGTGGCAGTGACACGTTGGAGGACCTGCAGGCTGCCCTCGGGCGGGCGCTCTCCGACAATTTCTGGGCCGCCATGACTTCAGGGCGCTCGACACCGCCCCTGCTCGAGGCATCGGTACGGGCCTTCCGCAATGGTGAAGCGGTGGGCGGGGAACGCCGGGTCGACCCGCTCGACCGGCACCCCGCGCTCGTGCATGCGCTCCGGGCGTACATCGACGGTGAGACGGTCGATGAGCTCACGGAGGCCGGACAGGTGGCCGCCACGGACGTCGCTCTCACCGTCCCGCCGCTGCGGACAGCCGGACACAGAGCCCCGGGGACCAGCCACCGTGCCGTACTTCTGGTCACTCCGGCTGCGGACACGGACGAACAGCACAGCCGGATCGTGTGCATGCGTGGGAACCGAATGACCGTCACGGCGCGACCCCCACGCAACCTGGGGGTCGGGGTGGATCCCTTCCAAGCCGTTCTGCTCGCCGGATTCGCCACGGGCGACGACAGTGCGGCGACACATGCCGCCGAAGAGTTCCTGCGCGCCGCTGAGCCGCCGGAGCACGACAGGTGGGGGGTGACCGAGGAACTCACTGCGGCCTACGCCAACGCTCCTCGCCGTCTGTCCGATTTCAACACGGCCATGGACACGGCCCTGAGGGGCGTGATCGGTCGGCGAACCATCGGCCAGAGCTCGGTCGGCCACGAGATCCTCCGAAAGTTGCTACGCCTCGACCTGCCGGCGACCGCAAGCGGCCGTCGTCGTCATCCGCTCGTGGATCGGGTGGCCGGAAAGGTGGATGCGGCCGGGGCCTGGACCTTGGACGTGACGCTGGACGTGCCACAACGAGAGGTCGGCTGGCAACTGCTACCGGTGGTCAAGTTCGACGTGCGATCGGGCGGACGACCCTCGCTCGAGTGGGCGGAGCTGTCCCCGAAAGAGAATTGTCGGGTGGTCGAGGGCAGGCTGGTCATCGATCCGGATGTGAGGTCCGCACGCTTCGGCGGTGTCACTGCCGTGGGTAGCCATCCGGTGGCCGCGGCCATGGCCGGTGTGATCGTGGACATCCAGCAGGTTGGGGAGGCTTCAGCGTGAGTGCTGTATACGCGTACCCCACCCTGGTGGGGAAGATCGAGGCCACTGTCCGAGGGGCGAGCATAGACGGGAAGCCTCTGCAGCTCTCGCTGATCTCCCAGCGCGATCAGGTCGTCGCCCTCCATCAGGTCGAGCGGGACAACTGGGCCGAGGGAGTGCTTGACCTGGAAGTCTCCCTGCCTGTCGATGAGTTGGCCGACGGCCCGTGGTCCGGGGTCAGCTGTGTCGCGGTACTGACCGAGGGAGCCACGAACACGCGGGTGGTGACCCGCCTGGAGCGTCGCCGGGACGACCCGCGTTGGCGCGGCGAGGTCCGGGTACGTCGTTCCACCCACGCCGCACGCGCGCTGCTCGATGTTTGTGTCGTCGGTAGCCACGGTGGCGTCGACGGGCGCATCATCGGGAAGACGGATGCCCCGTGGGTGGTGGACCTGCTGGCCCGTACACCGGCCAGGCAACGAGACCTGGAGATCGTGGAAGAGGATTTCCGGGACGGGCCGCAGCAGTGGTTGCGTCCGTTCGCGGACGCGCCGTGGCTGGTCGACACATCGGGTGACCTACCGACCATCCTGCTGAACACCTCCTTCGAGGGGCTATCCGCGCTGCTGTCCGGTGCACGCAGCCCGTTGGAGAAGGCGACCGCAGGACTCGTGGCCGCCCAGGTGGCGGGAGAGGCATGGGCGACCATGTTCCAGTCCGCTCTGAGCAACCTCGAATTCGACGAGGACGGAACCCCTCACCTCCCTGCCGGTTGGAGGGGCGCGGTACTGCGCTCCATGCTGCCGGAGGTGTTTCCCCGACTGCCGATCGCCGACGCGTTGAGAGAGGCTCACGATCGTCGCGCAGACGGCCGAGGATGGGCGGAGGTCCAGTCACGCGTCGAGATCGCAGCCGGAAGGCGGGGTCAGCTGCCCAGGAACCTCCTGGCGACCATCCGCGTCGTTTCCCGTTCCCAGGAAGGTGCGCGCTCATGAACCGGGCACACACGGAGATGCCTGCCCGTCTCGCCCGCCTCTCGGGGGATCGTGCCACGGGCTTCCTTACCCATGGGGTGCGCGCCGGCCAGGAAGTGCTGCCCCAGGTGGCCGTCCTCCGTGCGAGCACGCCGATCCAGGACGACGCGGCCCGGTGGACCGTCGACCCGGTCCGCGAGCTCATGGAGGAGGCCATGCACAGATTCGACCCGGTAAGGACCGAGGCCGACGCCTGGTTGGCACCCCGGCTGCACGCGACCCTGCGTCTGACGCGGGCGGAGGCGGCGGATGCCGGGCTCTGGAATTTCCTCGCCTTGGCCGTGGCACCCGACTTCGTCCTGTGGCGACACCTACCCCGTGGCGCGGCGGACGACGATGCTCCTAGGAGGATCAACAGCGCCAGGTTCGTCGGCCCGCACTACAGCCAGGCCTTTGCTCGGCTCTGGTGGTCGGCCGAGATGTTCCGTGACGGGCCCGACTACACGCCGGCGGTGATCGCTTGTGCCAACCAGGACATGATCAATACGGCTCTCCGGCTCGCAGCCATCGATCACAAGCCCACTGCTCTGGCTCTGGTATCGGTTCTCGAAGGACTTACCGACGACGGAGCCACGCGCCTGGGGGACCGGGTCAACGCTCTGTGCACGGCGGTCAACGTGGCCGGAAGCACGCTCATGTACGAGGTGATCGCGCCGGACGATCCACCCCGTCACGACGCGCGCACCGAGTGGATCGCGGATGCGGAGTCGGCACCCGCCGTGCCATGGGAGAGGCTGCCCGAAGGGCCGGACGACGGCACCGCCCGGCGCTCCTCCTGCGAGGTCCTTACGCGGATGTTCGAGCGCTTTGCCGCAGAGGCGCCGCTGCGAGACAGGGCTCGTTCCGCAGCCTCACAGGACTGAAAAGTTCACGTGCGTCTGGACGGGAGCCCTGTTACGGCAGGTCCGTCCGGCTCACGCGTCCTCGGTAAGGACCTCATTGGCTGCACCGTCCGAGTGCTTCGGCTCCCACATCGCCAGCTTGTTGATCAAATCCTCGCTCGGGGGGCCCAGTCGGAGCGCACTACTCAGAATGTGCAGGGAGAGGAGGGGCGGAATGGCGTTCCCGATCTGTTGGGCCACATCGGTGGACCGCCAGGGGTAGCGCCTCGGGAACGACTGGAGAAGGCCGGCTTCCTCGAACGTGAGCCGCTCCAACTCCTCGCCGATCTCCTTGATCCCGGACCGGGTCTCTTTCAGACGGAAGACGCGGTTGCGCCGGACTTTTCCGGTGATCGTCGCCGCGGGCCGGTCAGAGGTGCGGCGGCCTCGGTTCTTGGGGTCGCCACCTGATCCGTAGTTGGAGACCACTTCGAAGTCGCGTGGACGCTCAGTGAGTACGTCGTGCATGGCAACCCAGGGCTTGAGCGGCGTTCTCTCTTTTCGAGGCAGGGGGAACAGCAGCTCCTCCTGGTCGCCCTTCGAGGCGTGCCGCTCGGGGAGGCGCGTGGCTCCCTTGCTGTAGCGCTGGTGGGTAGCGCGGGGAAACTCGACGCGTCGTCCCACGTTTTCCGGGTCCCACTGGGCGATCAGTACGGCACGGCGACGTGTCTGCGGGACGCCGAAGTCCTCGGAATGCAGAACGTGGGCGTCGGCGGCGTAGCCGACGCCCCTGAGGAGCTTGGCGTAGTGCTTCCATACAGGCAGCACCGTGGGGACCTGTTCGAGGACGATCACCTCGTACGGCTTGCCGCGCTTGAGTTTGGCCTCCATGATCCAGCGCAAGGGCTGGAGGACGAAGCCGGTGCGGTCGTCGGACATGTCGTCCGTCTCGTCCTTGACCTTTTGCCAAGCGGCTTCGAACTTTGCAGCATCGTCATGGGCGGCCAGACGCGTGGCGAGTGCCTTGACCTGCTCCAGAGCCTGGTGACCCTTCCGATTGCCCGCAACGGAGAAGGACTGGCAGGGGGGCCCGCCAGTGAGTACGTTCGCTTCGACGACCTCGTCGTCGCAGGGGCCCAGCGCGGCGACATTTTTCACCGTGGTGGTCAGCAGGCCGGCCGCCCGGCGCGTCTCGCAGGTCGCGTCGTCCCACTCGACGCCGATGCTCTCCACATCGTCCATGATCGTGGCGGCGATATCGAGGCCGCCTGGGCCCGCGAAAAGATCGACGATCATGTATTTCGCATGGGGGAGCGACGGATGAAGTGGGCGGGTCATGATGTGCAAGTGTAGCCGGCCGGTGACCTCGTCGTTCCCATAGCGATCAAGCTTTCAGAGCGGCTGCGACGGCTCGTCCGAGAGCTGCCCCGACCGGCGGCGGTGAAGCGTGTCCGATCTGCCGGTACCGCGCGGTCTTCCGGCCCGCGAACTGCCACTCATGCGGAAAGCCCTGCAGGAGTGCGGCCTGCGAGTCCGTTAATTTGATCATCTCGGAGGAGCCGTCGAGATCGGGCCCTGGGACCTCATCAGCGAGTGCGCCTCCGTTGACCCCCATGCGTGCCCAGGCCTTCTTCGTCCCAGTCGGTCCCAGATCCGCTCCGCCCCGGTTGTCCGAGCCGCCGACGAGAGTCGGCGCCACGCTGAGCGCCTGAGTCGCCCATGCGTCAGCGCCGAGCCAGCCGCGTGCCGCCATGGAACGATGGAGGGCCTTGCCCACCGACACGTGCTCCTCGACCGTCGGCAACGGCGGCCGGAAGCGGTCGGAGTACCGCTCCTTCAAAGCGACCAGCACGCCCTGCTTGCGATCCTGCGGTACACCGAAGTCGGCCGCGTTCAGGACGAACCAGTGCAGCCGATACCCGAGGTGTTCCAATTCCTTGCGGATGAATGTGCGCAGGGGCTCGAATTCCGGAGCTGTCACGAGCCCTGGCACGTTCTCGATGAGGAGGGCGCGCGGTTGGATGGAATGAGTAAGGAGAACCGCTGCCTCCAGGAGACGCTGCTCCTCCTCGGTCTCCGCCCTGGCGGTGGTCGCACTGGACTTCACCCGAGGTGGCCCTGCCGAGAGTAGATCCACGTCGTAGGTCTTCGGGTAGTCGTCGGGTACGAAGTCGAGGAGGTCCATTTCCAGCACGTCCCAAGCCGGACGGTTCAGGCGCAGCGTCTGGCAGGCCACCGGCTTGTTGTCCACCAGCAGCACCGGCTCGAAACCCGCCTGCTCCAGGCCCAGAGCCAGCCCGCCCGCACCCGCGCACACATCCACGAACCGCAGCTCGCTCACAGATCCCCACCCAATCCTTGCGCTCCGCGATCGAACCGTTCCCGATCGACCGCCTTCGCCACCTGCTCGGCCACTCGAAGTGGGGCTTCGTGTTCCCAGAAGCGTAGGACCGTCCACCCCGCAGCGGTCAGATGCTCGGTGGTTTCTATGTCCCGTGCCATGTTGCGATCCAGCTTCTGGCGCCACCACTCCGCATTCGACTTGGGTTGCGTAGCGTGTTCGGGGCAGCCGTGCCAGAAGCACCCGTCCAGGAAGACGGCAACCTTGGCCCGTGTGAAGGCGATGTCGATCGTGCGCCGCGACATGTTCGGCACGCGCTCGTTGAGGCGGTAGCGGTATCCGGACGCGTGCAGCAGCTTCCGGACCGCCACCTCGGGCGCGGTGTCGCGGCGGGCCTGGCGGCTCATCCGAGCCGAAACGCTTGGGGAGGACGGTTTGGCGGTGCTCATCACTGCCCAGTTTCCTACGGTCAGCGCTCTTCGCGATCAATGACGGCGAAATTGCTCCTGCTCGAAATCGATGGCGCGGAAGCGCACCAGGCTCTTCCGTCCACCGTCCGGAGACGCCGGTGCGACCAGCGAGAAACCATGACCACGTCACTCGGGTCTATCGCGCCACCTGAGGAGAGCCGAGGGTGTTCTCGTTCGGCTTCCTTCGAGGTACGGCCGGGCGGGCGTCCGCCACGCCGCCGTCCTCGGAGGAGCGCAGCCGCCCTACGGCGTCCGCACGCTGATCCGTCCGCCCGACGGTTCAGCGGCGGAGTGCGTCGAGCTCCTCCGAGAAGGTGGGGGAGCCCCGCCCGCTCCGGTAGCGGGTCGCGGGCCACGGGCCGATGCTGGTTCGGTACGTGTCCACGTGTGCGGAGGCCCGTCCCGGGCCCGTGCGGGGGCGAAGGAGCTGGGTTCATGGCTGATGCGCCCCTGATGGTCGTGGACGGCGCCGGAGTGGTCACCGGGTGGAGCCGGGCGGCCGAGCGGCGCTTCGGTGCGGCGACCGCCGACGCGCTGGGCCTGCGCCTCATGGACGTACTCGCGGGTGACACGGGCGGTACGGGCGCCACCGGCGGCGGCACCCGGGGTGCGGACGGGGGCGACGGAGCGCGTACGGGGCTGCGGCTGGAGCCGCTCGCCGGGGCGGGCTGGGCCGTCTGGGCCGCCGAGGAGAGCACCGGCCCCGAGGCCTTCGGACAGGCGCTGCTGGACGTGATGTTCACCCAGGCACGCGTACGCGTCCATGTGCTCGATCCGGAGCTCCGCCTCCTGCGGATCAGCGACCACTCCACGGACCCCGACACCGACGAGACCGAGCGGCTGCGCGGGCTGCCGTTCCGCGACGTGTGCGCCTTCGAGGAACCGGAGCGGGTCGAGGCGTTCGTACGGGAGGTCCTGCGCACCGGCGTGCCCGGGATCGAGCGGCCGTTCCGCGCCCGCCCCGGCGACGTTCCCGGCGGGCGCCGCACCTTCTCCCTGTCGGCGTTCCGGCTCCAGGAAGGGCTCGCGGCGCGGCCGGGCGGCCACGGCACCGTCCTGGGGGTCGTCGTGTCCGTCGTCGACGTCACCGAGAAGGCGAGGCGCCACGCCCGGGACGTGGCGCTCGACGCGGTCCGCGACAGCGTGGGCAGGACGCTGGACGTGGAGGCCACGTGCCGGGACCTCGTCGACGCGCTGGTCCCCGGTTACGCCGACATCGGCGTCGTCGAGGTCGTCGACGCCGTCCTGCGCGGCGAGACCCCTCAGCCGGGGCCGCTCGGCCGGGACGTGCCGCTGCGGCGGGCCGCGTTCGGCGGTGGCGGCGACCCCGCCCACCCGATCGGCGACGTGCGGGCCGTGCCGCCCGGGACACCGTTCCAGCGAGCCCTGTCCGACCTGCGGGCCCGTGTCGTCCCGGTCGAGGACGCGCCCTGGGCCGACGCCGACCCCGCGCGGGCGCGCTCCATCCGGGAGCAGGGCGCCCACACGCTCCTGCTGGCGCCGCTGGCGCTGCGCGGAGCCGTCCTCGGGCTGGTGAGTCTCTACCGCTGCGGCGACTCCGAGGCCTTCAACGAGGAAGACATCCCCGTGGCGGCCGCGATGGCGTCCCGCGCCGCCCTCGGCATCGACAACGCCCGCCGCTACGTGCACGAGTACACCATCGCCAGCGCCCTGCAGCGCCGGCTGCTGCCCCAGCGCCCGGCCCCCCAGCCCGCCGTCGAGACGGACCACCTGCTGCTGCCCGGCGGGGGCGCGGGCAGCTGGTTCGACACGATCGCGCTGCCCGGGGCCCGCACCGCCCTCGTCATCGGGGAGGTGATCGAGAGCGGCATCCACGGGGCCACCACCATGGGGCAGTTGCGTACCGTCGTCCAAGCCCTCGCCGCACTCGACCTGGAGCCCGACGAGCTGCTGGCGCGCCTGTACGACACGGCGGACCGGCTGGCGCAGGAACGCGCGGAGCTGCCCCAGAGCGACCCGCTGCACCGTGAACCGCTGTCCGCGTCGTGCACGTACGCCGTGTACGACCCGTTCACCGAGACGTGCACCGTGGCCTCCGCCGGGCACTGCGCCCCCCTGGTCATCGGCGCGGACGGCACCGCGACGGAGGTCACCGTCCCCCAGGGTCCGGCGCTCGGCCCGGAAAGCCGCGGGCCCGTCGCCGCGGGCTCCTTCCCGCTCCGGGAGGGCAGCCTGATCGTGCTCCACAGCAACGCGCTGCGGGACCACGCCGACCCCCGCACGGGCGTGCTGCTCCAGGCGCTCTCACCGCCGGACCGGCCGCTGCGGGAACTGTGCGACGCGGTCTCCTACGCCCTGCCCGACGACGCCGGCCTCCGCGGCTCGGCCCTGCTCCTCGCCCGCACCCACGCGATGCCCGAGGACCGCTACGCCGCATGGGAGCTCCCGTACGACAAGACGGCCCCGGCCACCGCGCGCCGTCTCGCGTCGAAGGCGCTGGCCGGCTGGCACGTCGACGGAGACACCGGTGAAGCGGCCGAGCTGATCGTCAGCGAGCTGGTGACCAACGCCGTACGCTACGGCAGCCCGCCCGTGGAGCTGCGCCTCATCCTGGACCGGGGGCTGACCTGCGAGATCCGGGACGGCAGCACCACGGCGCCGTACATGAAGTACGCCGGGGCGGTCGACGAGGGCGGCCGGGGTCTCTTCATCATCTCCCAGCTCGCCTCGCTGTGGGGCACCCGTTACGCGGCCGAGGGCAAGACCGTCTGGTCGGAGCAGGCGATCCCCGGCGCGGACACCGAGGGCGAGACCCGCGACGACGGGCCCTCCGCCGGCGATCTCCCTGACGACGTGGGGTGAACGGCTCCCCTCCAGGCCTACTCGCCCTCCGCGAGCGTGTGCGCGACCAGGGCGTTGGCGTGGCCGTGACCCATCGAGTGCTCGGTCTTGAGCCAGGAGACGAGCTCCATGTGCCTGGTCAGGGGCGAGGAGCGGATGAGCTCCTTCCACTCCGCGACCGGGCGGCCGTACTTCTTCTCGATCGAGGGGAAGTAGCTCGCCGGGCCCTTCACTGCTTCGGTCATGGTCTCGTGTCCTGTCCGTGAATCCGTCATGGGTACGTGGTGATGCTTATGACTGCCAGCGGGCGCGGAAGTCATCGGTAGGCGTGCGACGGCCCCCGGGCGAGGCTTCAGATGAGACCGAACAAAAGGGTGCCCACTGTCAACGCCCGTGAAATACTTCTGTGTTCAGTGACCGGTCCCTTGCGGGGCGAGGGTAGCGGGTTCGATGGGGGCAGGCATGGCGGACGGGGTGGACACGGGCGTGCGGGAACAGGGGCAGGAGAGCATCGAGTTACGGATCAGCCTCAGCGGGACGCACACCCGGCGCGACGACCTCGAAGCCCTGAGCACGTGGCTGAGGAACGCGCCGGTCCTGGAGGACGCGCTGGAGCGGGACGAAGTCACCCTGGCGCGCAAGGACTCGCTCACGCAGGCCGAGGCCATGGGCGGGGAGCTGATCCAGGACATCATCCTGGTCGTCTCCGTCGAGGTGGCTCGCTCGGTGGCCGAGAACGCCTGGCGGTCCGTGGAGACCTGGCTGCGCAACCGGCGCCGGTTCGCCGATCCCGAGGAGAGGCCGCGCGTCACCCTGGACGGGCCGCCCGGGGGCGCGGGATCCGACCTGAGGCGTGACACCGACGACGACGCCGCCGGGGGCGGCTCCCGCGACGGGGGCCCGGACGCGGGGCCCGGGTCCGGTGGTCCGAACCGAACGCGCGGTGACGACGAGCCCGGAGAGGTCTAGCGGCCGTGCCGCCGTACGACGCGCGCGGCGAGGAGAACGGAGCCAAGCGTCACAGGGCCGTACTCATCGGGGTGGAGCACTACAGGGGTGCGCGGAACGACCTGCCGTCCGTCACCACGAACCTCCGCCTCATGCGCGAGGCCCTGACCGGCGAGCGCACCGGCGTGCTCGCCCCGGAGGACCTCGTCGTGGTCCCCGCGGACGGTGGCGGCCCGGACACCGCCGTCGATCCGAACGCCGCGCGCGCCGCGCTCTCCGCCGCCCGCAAGGAGGTCACCGGGCTGCTGGTGGTCTACTTCGCCGGACACGGCATCGTGCGCCCCGACGGCAGCGACCTCAACCTGATGTTCACCGACTCGGAGGTGACCAGGGACCGGCACCACCCTTTCGTCGGCGCCCTGTCCTGGGACAACGACGTCATGGGTGTCCTGCGCAACTCCCACGCCGACTGGGTCGTCGTCATCCTCGACTGCTGCTTCGCCGGTAACGCGCTCCGGTCGTTCCAGCCGGCCGTGGGACAGAATTTCGCCCTGCTCACCGCCGCCGAGCCCGGTGTGGAGGTCCCGCCCGGCGATCCCCGTACCGGTACGGAGTTCACGGCGGCCCTCCACCGGCTGCTGACCACCGCCAAGGGGGAGCCGGTCACCTTCACCCGGATCGTCGCGGGGATCCGTGAGGCGATGGCGCCCTTCAAGGCCGTCGACGGGCACCCGTGGATCCCGGACGAGCTCCGGCACGGCGACGACGTCGTGCTCGCGCTCCCCGCGGACGCGGAACGCCCGACGCCCCCGGTCCCTCCTCCGCCGGTTCCGCCGCCGCCGGACGGCGACGTGAAGCCGGACTCCGTGAAGGGGCCGTCGCGCTTCCCGGGCCGCCTGCTGCCCGGCGTGGTCAGCCGTATGACGCGTACGGCGGCCGTGATCCTGGCGGGCGTCGTCGCCCTCGCCGGGGCCGGCGCGTGGTACTTCCTGGGCGGGGCCTCGGGCGGCCCCTGCGCGTCGCCCCTGGAACTGCGCGTGCTCACCGACCCCGAGATGAAGGCCACCGTGCAGAAGGCCGCCGACGCCTACCCCAAGCGGGACGGCGGCGGCTGCCGGACCGTCGGCATCAACGTGTACGACGCCAAGGCCACCGACGCCGTGGCGGCCCTCCGGTCCTCCTCGCTCTGGCAGGAACCGCCCGCCGCCTGCCCGGCCTCCGGAGACTGCCCCCGGCCCCAGCGGGACGTCGGCGCCCAGCCGGACATCTGGATCCCGGCCGCCGACAGCGCGTGGCAGCGGGCGACGGCCGACGGAGCGGGCGGCGGCGCGGCCTCCACCGCGACAGCGACGGGGACCGACGGCGACGAGCCCGCCGCCGACGCCGGGAAGAGCGTGGTGGACCTCGACCGGCTGGGCCCCATCGCCTTCACACCGATGGTCCTCGGCGTGCCGGACACCATGCGTCTGGCGCAGTCCCTGCAGACCGACGATCCGCTCGACGCGATCGTCGCCGGGCTGAAGAAGGACCAGACGGTCGAGATCCTGCGTCCCGACCCCGAGGACACCGAAGGAGCCCTGCTGGCGACCGACGCGCTCTACGCCTCCTCCGGCTCCGGGAGCGTCGGCACGCTCGAACAGAGGATGTCCCAGGTGCTGCGGCCCATGCCCTCCACCGCACGGGAACTCATGTGCGTACTGGCCGACGGCGCCCACAACGACCTGGAGGACCGGGCGGCCGTCCTCGTGCCGGAGCAGACCCTGGCGCAGTTCAACCTGTCGGCGGGCGAGCCGGGCAGGCCCGGCTGCGCAACCGAGGCGCTGGCGCACCGGGTGGCCCACTACCCCTCCGACGTGCCGATGCTGGACCTCCCCTTCGTCCGGGTCACCTGGGACGGGGCCGACCGGGACGCCGCCGCCCGCAAGGCCGCCGTCGAGGACTTCTACGACTGGCTGGTCACGGACGAGGACGCGCGGAAGTCCTTCACCGACGACGGTTTCCGGGGCGTCGAGAAGGGCGCCCCGGCTCCGCCCGAGGACGGCTCGGTGCTGAGCAAGGAGGACAACACGTCGGCCGTACGCGAACAGGTCCCGCAGACCGGCCCGGGAACCGACGTCTCCACGTCGCTGACCGGCACCCTGGACCGCTACCGGGGGGCGCTCGGGCCGGGCCGGGTGCTCTATCTCCTCGACAACTCGACCTCGATGGCCGACAAACGGGTCTGGGACGGCACCGGCGGGGCCAAGGAACTGGTGGCCCGTTCGATGAGCTCCCTGGGCGCCGGGGACTCGTACGGGGTGCGGATGACGGCCGTCGACGAGGGGAAGGCGGCCACGGACCTCGTCCCGTTCGGGGCGAACACCAGGGCCGGTGCGCAGAAGGCCGTCGCCGGCGCGGGGACCGCGGCCTTCGACGCCCGCATCGCGGCGGGCGTGCGCGAGGCGCTCAGCACCCTGCGTGGCTCCCCCGAGGCGGAGCGGCCCCGGCTCCTCGTCCTGGTCACCGACGGCGAGGACTTCGAGGACGTGAAGGAGAAGGAACAGCAGCGGCTGGTCGAAGAGGCGGGTAAAGCCCCGCTGGTCAGGATCGTGACGGTCTCGCTCCAGGACGGCGCCTGCACACCCGGCCGGTTCGGCGAGCGGCTCGCGGAGGCGAGCGGTGGCCGCTGCCTGGACCCCGCCGACGACATCGCGGTGGAACTGGCGGCGGAGGTCGCCAGGACCGGTACGGGGGACGCGGAATGACCCACGGCGACCGCCGCACCAGCCGCCGGAGGGCCAGGACGGGCGTCGCCCTGGCCTGTCTGCTCGCGCTCGTCTCCGCCGCCTGTACGGGAGGGCCCGGGGACACGCCGCAGGACGGCAAGGAGGAGCCGGCGCAAGGCCCCATCGTCGTCGCCAGCGGGCTGGACGTCACCGGCTCCGGCAGCGTGCGGCAGCAGCTCGTGGAGGAGTGGAACCGCCTCCACGCCGGGTCGAAGGACGAGCAGGCCAAGCTCGTCGAGCTGCCCGGCGGCGCCGACCAGCAGCGCAGCCAGCTCCTCGGCGCCCTCCAGTCCGGCAGCGCCCGCTACGACGTGGTGAACCTCGACATCACCTGGATCCCGGAATTCGCCGAGGCCGGACTCATCCGCCCGATGCCCGTCGAGGAATCCGGCGCCGCCGCCGAGGACGACCTCGACTTCATCCGGCAGGTCCACGCCACCACCGTCTGGAAGGGCCGCTCCTACGCCCGGCCGTTCAACACCGACGTGGGCCTCCTCTACTACCGGCCCGACCTCCTGACGGAGGCCGACATCAAGGCGGACAAGCAGCCCAACGCCCACTGGACGTGGGACCAGCTCTACTCCTCCGTCAAGACTCTCGGGCTGAACCCGGTCCGGCGTGACGAACTGGCGGGCTGGACGACGCAGTTGAAGCAGTACGAGGGGCTGACCGTCAACGCGGTCGAGGCGTTCGCCGACGCCGAGGTCGCACTCACGGACAGCGAGGGGAAGTACAGCTCGAACGCCGGAGAGCTGAAGAAGGGGCTCGACGCGCTCCTCGACCGCGTCGACCGGGGCCGCGTCCAGCCCGCCGCGCTCACCTCCGACGAGACGGCGTCCCTCACCGACTTCGCCGAGGGACGCGCCGTCTTCCTGCGCCACTGGCCGTACGCGTACGGGGCCCTGGGGAGCCTGATGAACCCGCGGGACTACGCCGTGAACCGGCTCCCGGGGAAGGCCGTGCTCGGCGGGCAGAACCTCGCCGTCACCGCCGACTCGCCCCGCGCCGAGAACGCCCGCGAGCTCATCACCTTCCTCACCTCGCGGGAGAGCGAACGCTGCCTGCTCGACGCCGGCTTCGCTGCGACCAGGGCCTCCGTCTACGGCAGCGCCGCGAAGCCCTGCTGGCCCCGGGTCGCCGCCGCGCTCCGGCCGGCGGGGGACGCGCCGAAGGCGGCGGCCACGGGGGAGGGGACTCCGAAGGGGCAGGGGGCGCAGGCGCGCGCCACGTACATCCGGATCCTCGGCACGGCGCTGACCGAGGCGGTGCAGCGCCCGCGCACCCCCTACTACGGCGCGTTCACCCAGGTCCTGCAGTCCCATGTGCACGCGCTGCTGGCCGCCGAGCGGCCCGACACCGACGAGGCCGCCGGGAAGCTCGACCAGGAGCTGCGGGACGTGTTCGCGGGGAAGTAGGGGAGCCCCCGGGCCGGCCCCTCAGTCCGCCCCGTGGCACTCGCGGTACGGACGCCCCGAGCCGCACCAGCACGCCGCGCTCCGCGCCGGGGGCCACGGGACGGCCCGGCCGCGGGCCGCCAGCGTCGTGGCGTACTGGGGGAGCAGGTCGGGGTCGGACGGGGACGCGGCCTCCGACGCGGCGAACGCCTCGTAGGAGGGGACCGTGCCCGTCACGATGCCGAGATTCGGCGTGCCCGTGGCGTGCAGATCCCGCAACGCCGCCTCCAGGCGCGCCAGATGGTCCTGGTGCGAGAGGTACTCCTGGGCCAGCTCCGGGTAGGCCGTGAGGAGTTCGCGCAGCTCGCCCTCGGGCCAGTGCAGCACCGCGACGGGGAACGGGCGGGACAACGCGCTCCGGTAGGTGCCCAGTTCGGCGCGGAGCCGGTTGATCTCCGCCTGCAGCTCGCCCGGGTCCGAGGAGCCGAGGGACCACAGACGCTTCGGGTCGTGCAGCTCGTCGAGGGGGACGGCGGCCGTGTGCAGCGCGTCGGCCAGCTCGTCCCACGCGTCGTGGGCGACGCCCATGAGCCTGCGCACCCGGTGCCGCCCGGTCACCAGTGACTGGGTGGCGTACGGGACTTCCTCGCCCGGCGCGAGGAGCAGCGTCAGCGCGGTCGAGAAGAAGTCGTGGGCCGCCTCCAGCTCGTCGTGCGCTTCGAGCGTCTCCGCGGCGATCTCCCACGGTGCCGCGTCGAGCGGGCCGGCGGCGCGGATGCCGTCGATGATCGCGCGGGCCTCCGCCTCGTGGCCGTACTCCCAGAGGTTGGACGCCTTGAGTGCTTTGACCAGATGCGGGTGATCGATGGTGGTCTCGGTGGAGCCGAGCAGTTCGTCGTAGAGGGTGCTCGCGCGGGCGCGCTCACCGGCGAGCTCCAGATGGGCCGCGGCCTGGAGGAACAGCGGTTCGTGGTCCTCGGGATACTGCGCCGCGGTGCGCAGCAGGCGCTCGGCTTCGGCGATGTGGTCGGCAGGCGTGTCGGGGCGCATGGACCACACGGTACTGCGGGTCGGGTGCGAGGTGAGAGGGCGCGGGCCGGAGTGCTGGTGAAGGCCGGAGGGCGGCGGGGAGAACGCCCGGTGCCCGCTCCGGCCGGGGGAGGGCGCCAGGGGCGCTCCCGAGCGTGGCCGGTCGCCGGGAGGGCCTCAGCGGCGCTCCCGCAGGAGGAGGACGCCCACCGTGGCCGCGAGCGCCATGGCGGCGGACAGCAGCACCGCCCCGTCCGCGCCGGCCGGAGTCGTCGCCACCGCGATCGTCACGGCGACACCGGCCGAGGAGCCGAGGTAGCGGGCGGTGTTGTTGGCGCCGGATCCCATGGCCGCCCGCTCCGGCGGCACCGACTCGACGGCGAGCCGGGGCAGCGCCGCGTTGATCAGCCCGCTGCCCGCGCCGGCCACGATCAGGGCAGGGACGAGACGCGCACACACCGATGGCTCCGTGCCACCCGCCGCGCCGGTCAGGAGCCCCAGCATCGGCAGCACCGCCACCGCGTGCAGCGCGAAGCCGGCCGCCAGCTGGTGCCTGGCCGTGATCCGGCCGGTCAGCCGCCGTGCCTGGAGGGCCACCACGAACGACGTGCCGGACCAGAGCAGGAACAGCCAGGCCGAGTCCAGGGCGGACAGCGAGAGGGCGTGCTGGAGCAGGGTCGGCAGATAGCTGAACAGTCCGATCACCGAGAGCCCGGTGAACAGGCCGCCCACCGCCGACGCCAGGAAGGCGCGGCTGCGGAAGAGGGCCAGGTCGATCAGCGGGGCCACCGCCCGGCGCTCCACCCCGGCGAACACGGCGGTCAGCGTCAGCGCCGCGAGCAGCAGCAGGCCGACCGGTGCGCGCAGCCAGCCGTCCCGGCCGAGCGTCAGGGCGGTCAGCAGCGCGGTCATCGCCAGACCGAGCGCGGCGGCGCCCGCCAGGTCGGGGCGGCCGGCGCGGGGTGCGCGGGACTCCGTGAGGACCCGGAAGGCGAAGGCCCCGGTGACGAGGGCGCCGAGCCCCAGGGCGAGATACGTCAGCCGCCAGTCCACGGCGGAGAGAGCGCTCGCGAGCAGCGGGCCGAGCGCGATCCCGGCGCTCACGAACGCTCCCCACACCCCCATCGCCTTGATCCGCGCGTGCCCGGCCGGGTAGGCCCCGACCAGCAGCCCCAGGCCGGTGGCGAGGATCGCCGCACTCGCGGCGCCCTGGGCTGCCCGGGCGAGGGTGAAGCCGACGGTGCCCGTGGCGAGGGCGCCGAGCGCCGTGGTGACGCCGAGGCCGAGGGTGCCGATCAGGAAGAGCCTGCGGCGCCCGAAGTCGTCGGCGAGGCTGCCGGCGACGAGCAGCAGCACGGCGAGGCCGAGCGGGGCCCCGTTGAGCAGCCAGGCCTGGGCGGCCGGAGGGGTCGCGAAGGCGCCGGAGAGGGCGGGGAGCGTCGTCATCGGCGCCGTGTAGTTCATCAGGGCGACGGCGGTGGCCGCGCTGGTGACGGCGAGAGTCGCGCCGGGCCGGTGCGCCGGGCGGGAACGCGCCGGCTGTCCCAGGTCGGCCGGGGCGGTCTGTACGGGCTGCTGGGTCATGACGTCCCTCCGGGGATCGGCCGGCCTGGGGCCCAGGTCCGCGCCTAAGGTTCGGTGAATGAACCTACTGGGGCGGCAGGCTAGCACGGGTAGGTTCGTTCACTGAACCGAAGGGGTAAAGTGGGGGCCATGGCTCTCGGCAAGGACTACGCGGCCCAGCAGTGCTCGATCGCCCGCGCTCTCGAGGTGATCGGCGAGCGCTGGACCCTGCTCGTCGTCCGCGACGCCCTCTACGGGGTCCGCCGCTACAACGACTTCCTCATCCACCTCGGCATCCCGCGCGCCGTCCTCGCCTCCCGCCTCCAGGCGCTCACCGAGGCCGGCGTCCTGGCCAGGCGGCGCTACCAGGAGTCACCCCCGCGCGACGAGTACGTCCTCACCGACAGGGGCAAGGCCCTCTGGCCCACCGTGCGCTCCCTCGGCCTCTGGGGCCGTGAGCACATCGAGGGCTCGGCGCCCCTGCGCCTCTTCTTCCACGCCACCTGCGACAGCGAGCTCGGGGCCTACGGCCAGTGCGCGGCCTGCGGCAACATCGGTGTGCCGCTCGATGACGTGGAGATGCGGCCCGGTCCGGGACTGGACCCCGACCCCGCCGACCCCGTCAGCCGCGCCCTGCTCGCCCCCCGCCGGCTCCTTCAGCCGCTGGACACCGATCGTGTATAACGGCTGAAGGACGCGTACGAGCGCGAAGCGACAGGGGAGGGCCGATGAACGACGACATGAACCGTGTACGCCGTGCGGTCGCCCGCCTCCTCCGCCCCGCCGCCTTCCTCGTCCTGTTCCTCACCGAGGTCCTCCTCGCCGAGGGCGGCAGCCTCTCCGCCGCCGTCGCGCTCGCCGCCACCGCGGCCGCCGGCTCGGCGCTCCTCGTCTGCTCCGTCATCAGCGCCCGCTGCGCCGCCCCCGTACCCCGTACGAGAGTGCGCACCGCCATGCGCGACCGCGAGAAGCGCACCGCGTTCCTCCCGCAGCGTGACCCCGACGCCCGGGGCCGCACCAGGCCCCGAGCTCCCGGGGCCGCCCTCCTGACGGCCGCGTAGAGGGCACACCTCCACCACCCCTGCGCGGGTCGTCCTGCCGAGTCATTCACTCCCCGGCACGACGAGACCCCCGGAGGGCTCACCCATGTCCGCGTTCATGTCCGCTTTCGCGAGCCTGGTCGGCGCATTCGCCGATCTGCTCCAGCCCCTCTTCCAGGGCGCGTCCACCGCCGCCGCGATCGTCCTCTTCACCGCGCTCGTACGGCTCGCCGTCCACCCCCTCTCGCGGGCGGCGGCGCGCGGGCAGAAGGCCCGCACCAAGCTCCAGCCGCAGATCGCCGAACTGCGCAAGAAGCACGCCAAGAACCCCGACCGGATGCAGAAGGCGCTCATGGAGCTCCACGCGAAGGAGAAGGTCTCACCGCTCTCCGGCTGCCTCCCGAGCCTGCTCCAGATGCCCGCCTTCTTCCTGCTCTACCACCTCTTCTCCAGCCAGAGGATCGGCGGCGACCCCAACTCGCTGCTCGGCCACGAACTCTTCGGAGCCCCGCTCGGCGAGCGCTGGCACGACGCGCTGGCCGACGGCGGCCCCTTCGGCCAGCAGGGGATGGTCTACCTCGGGCTCTTCGTGATCGTCGCCGCCGTCGCCACCTTCAACTACGGACGCACCAAGCGGCAGATGGCCGCCAACCCGATGACCCCGGCCACCGGCCCGGACGGACAGCCCGTGCCCGGCATGGGCGCGATGACGAAGGTCATGCCGCTGATGTCCTTCCTGACCCTCGTCTCCGTCGCCTACGTGCCGCTCGCGGCGGCCCTGTACATCGTCACGAGCACCACCTGGACCGCGATCGAGCGCGCCTACCTCTACCGGGAGACCCCGGCCGCCGAGGCCGCGGTCGCCCCCGCCGTGTAGGGGCGCGGGTCCAGTGTGTGAACAGGGTCTTGCGGAGTGATCCGATGTCTTGGAGGATCGACCGAGCCTTTCGCTGGCCGCAACCCACCGACGGGCTCGATCGCGACCAAGGGGAGATGGACCGTTGAAGCTTCTTCGAGTGGGTACGGCGGGCTCCGAACGGCCCGCGCTGCTGGACCGGAACGGGACTTTGCGTGACCTTTCCGGCCTCGTCACCGACATCGACGGCGAGCTCCTCGCCGACGCCTCGGCGCTGGCACGCGTACGGGAAGCGGCACAGACGCCCGACGTCCTGCCCCCGCTCGACGCGGAAGGCCTGCGGGTCGGGCCGCCTCTCGGGCGGATCGGCAAGATCGTGTGCATCGGGCTGAACTACCACGACCACGCGGCCGAGACCGGGGCGGCGATCCCCGAAGAGCCGATCCTGTTCTTCAAGGCCCCCGACACCGTCGTCGGCCCTGAGGACACGGTGCTGGTGCCGCGCGGCAGCCGGAAGACCGACTGGGAGGTCGAGCTCGCCGTCGTGATCGGCCGCACCGCCCGCTACCTGGACTCCGCCGAGGAGGCGCTCGGCCACGTCGCCGGATACGCGACCTCGCACGACGTCTCCGAGCGCGAGTTCCAGATCGAGCGCGGCGGCACCTGGGACAAGGGCAAGAACTGCGAGACCTTCAACCCGCTGGGCCCCTGGCTCGTCACGGCGGACGAGGTGCCCGACCCGCAGGCACTGCCGCTCAGGCTGTGGGTCAACGGCGAGCTGAAGCAGGACGGCACCACCGCCGAGCAGATCTTCCCGGTCGGCGAGGTCGTGCGCTATCTGAGCCACTTCATGACGCTCTACCCGGGCGACGTCATCAACACCGGCACCCCGGCGGGCGTCGCCATGGGCCGGCCCGAGCCCAAGCCGTATCTCCGGGCGGGCGACGTGGTGGAGCTGGAGGTCGAGGGACTGGGCCGCCAGCGCCAGGAGCTCAAGGACGCGTAGGCGACGGGTTCGGGGCGGGTTTCGCCGGGATCACCCGGCGGACCCGCCCCGCACCGCTGTCAGGCCTGGGGGCGCGTCGTGAACTGCTCCAGGGCCTCCACGACCAGGGCGTGGTCCTCGGCCTGCGGCAGCCCCGACACCGTGACCGAGCCGATCACGCCGGCACCCTCCACCGCGATCGGGAACGACCCGCCGTGCGCGGCGTACGTGTCCGGGTCCAGCCGCGAGGACTCCTCGAACGTGGTGCCCTTCGCCCGGAACCGCGTACCGACCAGGTAGGAGCTCTCCCCGTACCGCTCCACCACCTTCCGCTTACGCTCGATCCAGGCGTCGTTGTCCGCACTCGAACCCGGCAGCGCGGCGTGGAACAGCTGCTGGCCGCCCCGCCGGATGTCGATCGCGACCGGGGCGTGCCGCTCACGGGCCAGCGCGACCAGCAGGCCGCCCAGCGCGTACGCGTCGTCGTAGCCGAAACGCGGCAGCGTCAGACGCCGCTCCTGCGCGATCAGCTCGGAGATGGTCGGAGCGCTGGGGCTCATGCGTGCTGCTCCTCGTCGTGGTGGGGCAGAAGCGTCACGGACACGCCCTCACGGGCCGAGCGCCGTGCCGCCTCCAGGACATCCAGTGCGGCGGCGGCCTGCAGAGCCGTCACCGGGTTCTCCCCCTTGCCGCGCAGGGCCGAGACCACGGCGGCGTAGTACGCGGGATAGTCGCCAGGCAGCGTGCGGACCGGGTCGCCGCCGCCGGTCAGCGGGGACTCACCGGAACCGATCCGCCCCCACACCTCCTCCGGCTCCTCGCCCCACGGCGCGTCGGCCCCCGGACGCGCGCCCTCACGCAGCGCGGCCTCCTGCGGGTCCAGGCCGTACTTCACATAGCCCGCCTTCGAGCCGAGCACCCGGAAACGCGGGCCGAGCTGGGCCGTGGTGGCGCTCATGTAGAGGTGCGAGCGCACCCCGTCGCGGTGCGTGATCGCGATGAAGGTGTCGTCGTCGGCCGCCGCACCCGGGCGGCGCACGTCGGACTCCGCGTACACCTGCACCGCGGGCCCGAACAGCGTGAGCGCCTGGTCGACGACGTGGCTGCCCAGGTCGTACAGCAGCCCGCCGATCTCCTCCGGGTCACCCGACTCGCGCCAGCCGCCCTTCAGCTGCGGACGCCACCGCTCGAAGCGGGACTCGAAGCGCTGCACCTCACCGAGCTCGCCCTCCTCGATCAGGCCGGTCAGCGTGAGGAAGTCGTTGTCCCAGCGGCGGTTCTGGAAGACCGAGAGCAGCAGCCCCCGCTCCCCGGCCAGCGCGGCCAGCTCACGGGCCTCGGCGGCCGTGCCGGCGAGCGGCTTGTCCACGACCACCGGCAGCCCCGCCTCCAGCGCCGCCCGCGCGAGCGGGACGTGCGTCTTGTTCGGCGAGGCGATCACGATCAGGTCCAGCTCGTCCGCGCGCGGCCACAGCTCGTCGGACGAGGCCGCGAACCGCACGCCGGGGAACTCGGCGCGGGCCTGCGCCTGCCGCTCCTCGTTCGACGTGACGACCGTGTCGAGGACGAGGCCCTCGGTCGCGGCGACCAGCGGGGCGTGGAAGACGGAACCCGCCAGGCCGTAGCCGACGAGCCCGACGCGGAGAGGAGCGTTGGCAGTCATGCGATCCACTTAAGCAACGCTGTTGCCAAAGTGCAAGCGATGGAGACAATGGTGCGGTGAACAGGAGCAACAGCAGGAGCGGCGGGGCGAACCTCCCGGCGCTGCGCCACCACAACGCGTCGCTCGTCCTCGACCTGCTGCGCGTCGCCGGTGAGCGGGGCATCAGCCGGCTGGAGCTCGCCGAGCGCACCGGGCTCACCCCGCAGGCCGTCAGCAAGATCACCGCCAGGCTCCGCGCGGAGGGCCTCGCCGCCGAGGCCGGCCGGCTCGCCTCCACGGGCGGCAAACCCCGCACCGTCCTGCGCCTGGTCCCGGACGCCGGATACGCCGTCGGGCTCCACCTGGACCGCGACGAACTCACCGCCGTCCTGGCCGACCTCGCCGGCACCACGGTCGCCACCCGCACCGTCCCGCTCGACCTCGGAGCCCCGGCCGCCGAGGTGCTCGCGACGGCCGCCCACGCGGTGCAGACGGTACGGGCACCGGCCCCCGGGACGGAGGACCGGCAGGTCTTCGGCGTGGGCGCCGCCCTGCCGGGCCCCCTGGACCACAGGGGCGGAGTGCTGCACCGGGTCACCGGCTTCCCCCAGTGGGACGGCTACCCGCTGCGCGACGCCCTCGCCGGACACATCGGACTGCCCGTCGTCGTCGACAAGGACACCAACGCCGCCGCCCTCGGCCTCGCCCTGCGCGAGCGCGCCGACGCCGACTTCGCCTACCTCCACCTGGGCACCGGCCTCGGCGCGGGGCTCGTCCTCGGCGGGGCCCTGCACCGCGGGGCCCGTACCGGCGCCGGAGAGTTCGGCCACCAGACCCTCCAGCTGGACGGCCCCCCGTGCGGCTGCGGCGGGCGCGGCTGCATCGAGGCGCTCTGCCTGGCCGCCGCCGCCCGCGGCGACATCGCGGAGGCCGCCAGGGTCCTCGGTGCGGGCGCCGCCAACCTCGTCGGGCTGCTCGACATCGACCGGATCGTGCTCGGCGGCCGTACCGTCGCCGCCGACGAGGACGCCTACCTGAGCGGGGTGCGCGCCGTCATCGAGGAGCGCGCCCGGCGCGAGGGCGTCCCCGCCGCCGTACCCGTCACCGTGGCCGGCGGCGGGGACCGGCCCGTCGCCGAGGGGGCGGCGCAGCTGGTCCTCGCCCCGCTCTTCGGCCGGGCGGGCGAGGCCGAGGAGCGGGCCGTGCAGGGCTGATCGGGCGGTTTCCGACGCCCGTACGGGCGGTGTCGCCCCGTCGGCGGTGGTCGCCCTCGCGCGCGCGTGGCAGCGTCGTCCCCGGCAGCCGGCCTCCCGCGCCGGTCGTTCGCGAGCAGCGAAGGGTGTTCTCCCATGCCCCCCAAACCCCCCGCACGGCCGCGCGACGGCCGTGTCTTCTCCACCCTCGGGACGTTCGGGCTGGCGGCCGGATTCGCCGTACCCGCGGTTCTCCTCGGCGGCACCCAGGCGGACGCGGCACCGGCGGCCCCCACCTCGGTCGTCGCCGACGACCGGCAGCCCGTCTGCGGTGAGCCGGACGCCGAGCGCTTCCCGATCGAGACCCGGATCCACGGCGGCCCGGACACCTACGCCTCCGGCGGCGGCTACGGCATCTGGTACCTCGACCTCACCAACACCACGGCCGAGCCGTGCCGGGCCATCCACCCGGTGCTGGTGCTCACCGACGAGGACCGCACGCTCACCCCCGCCCGGATCCAGCTGGAGTTCTCCGCCGAGTCCGACCCGGACACGCGGCACCGCGTCTCCTGGGAGACCACGGAACGGCACGAGCAGATCGGGGTCTTCGGCGGCGGCGAGGACGACGACTTCCCCGGCTTCACCGTGCCCGCGGGGGGCACCGTCACCGTCCAGATCCGGATGGCCTTCACCTCGGACACCGAACCCGGCCGGGTCACGGCCAACGCGGCCGTCGTGCAGCGGCTGGCGGCGGTGGAGCAGCGCGGCGACGACGGGGACTGGGTGGGGGAGTCGGAGGACTACACCTTCGACATCGTCGAGGGAGACCTCGACGGCGGTACGGACCTGGAGCCCACCGGCCCGGGGAAGGACGCCGACGAGGAGAGCGACACGGAGACCTCCGAACTGGCCCGCACCGGGCAGGAGGACCAGGCGGCCGCGGCCGGAATCGCCGCCGGTGTGCTGCTCGCCGGCGGTGTGGCCGCCCTGGCGGGCGCTCGCAGGATCCGCCGCGCACAGGACTGACCTGGGGCTCCCCGAGGGCGAGTGCGTCGAGGACCGCACGCCGGCCAAGATCGGCTGCTCGCGTCCGGCCGGTTCCGCCCGGCGGAGCGTGCGGCCTAGGATCGGGGCGTCGGCGCTGCACAGCGCGGTGCCGCCGGCGTCCAGCACCCCGAGTGCACAGTGCGTACGGCAGGAGCCCGTCACATGGCAGAGCGCAAGCCGATCGAATCCTGGCTGACCGACATGGACGGTGTCCTCATCCACGAGGGCACACCGATCCCCGGGGCCGACGCCTTCATCAAGCGGCTGCGGGATTCCGGGCTGCCGTTCCTGGTCCTCACCAACAACTCCATCTACACCGCCCGTGACCTGCACGCGCGCCTCAAGCGCATGGGTCTGGACGTGCCCGTGGAGAACATCTGGACCTCCGCCCTGGCCACCGCCCAGTTCCTGGACGACCAGCGGCCGCGCGGCACGGCGTACGTCATCGGCGAGGCCGGGCTCACCACCGCGCTGCACGACATCGGCTACGTCCTGACCGACCACGAGCCCGACTACGTCGTCCTGGGAGAGACCCGGACGTACTCCTTCGAGGCCCTCACCAAGGCGATCCGGCTGATCAACGGCGGCGCCCGCTTCATCTGCACCAACCCGGACGAGACCGGCCCCTCCGCCGAGGGCCCGCTGCCCGCCACCGGCTCGGTCGCCGCGCTGATCACCAAGGCCACCGGCAAGGCGCCGTACTTCGCGGGCAAGCCCAACCCGCTGATGATGCGGACCGGGCTGAACGCCATCGGCGCCCACTCCGAGACCTCCGCCATGATCGGCGACCGGATGGACACCGACGTGCTGGCCGGTCTGGAGGCGGGGATGCAGACCTTCCTGGTCCTCACCGGCCTGACCACGGAGAGCGACATGGACCGGTACCCCTTCCGGCCCTCCACGGTCGTCGACTCGATCGCGGACCTCGTCGACCTGGTCGACCTGCCCGTGGCGTAACCCGACCGGGCTACAGCGAATGCGGGGTGCCGCCCGGAGCGTGAACCTTCACTCAGGAGGTTTACGATGCGTTCACTGCCCCTCACGTTCTGTGCCGCGATCGTGGCCGGGACGATAGCCCTTCCCGCGTCCGCCGCGTCGGCCGATCCCACGTCCGACGACTCCAGGGACGAGAAGCGTTCCGGGACGGTCTCGGTCAGCCCGTCCCGTGTCTCACCCGGCGGGGAGGTGGAACTCCGGACCGACGCCTGCGGCAAGGGCAGGTCGGCCCGGGGCAACTCCGAGGCCTTCGCCTCCGAAGCGCGCTTCGAGCGGGGTGACGGCAAGGAGCTCGTCGCCGAGGCCCGGATCCGCTCCGACGCCGCGCCCGACGACTACGAGGTCTGGGTGACCTGCAAGGACGGCCACGGCAAGGCCACCGGCACGGTCACCGTCGTCCATCACGGCCGCCCCTCGCCCGTCGCCCCCGTGAGGGCTGGCGGCGGAGGCACCGCGGTGCTCGCCGAGGAGGCCGCCGACGAGGGGCCCGGCACCCGCCACGCGGTGATCGGTCTCGGACTGGGCGCCGTCGCGGCCGTCGCCGTCGCGTTCCGCAGCGCGCGACGCCGCCGCCCGGCGCGGCACTGACATGCCGGCCCCGGACCGTCCCGCCGGGACCGGACGGCTGCTGACCGGTGTCGCGTGGGCCGTTCTCCTGCTGGGACTCTGGCTGTGGGGCCGTGCGGCCACCGCGGGGAACTCCGCCCCGACGACCGGCGACGTCGCGGCGGTCGGCCGCCCCATGGGCGCACCGCTGCCCCCGGCGCACGACCCGCTGGACGGCGCCACGCCGCAGCGGGTCGAGATCCCCTCCATCGGGATCGACGCGGACCTCGTGAGCCGCGGGCTGGACGACGAAGGGGCGATCGAGCCCCCGCCGTTCGAGACGCCGGGTGCCGTCGGCTGGTACGCCGAGGGCACCGAGCCCGGCACGGAGGGCGCCGCGCTCTTCGTCGGCCATGTCGACACCGAGACGAAGCCGGCCGTCTTCTACGGGCTCAGCGCCGTGAGACCGGGCGAGAAGGTCCGGGTGAGCCGGTCCGACGGGAAGACCGCCGAATTCACCATCGACGACGTCCAGGTCTTCACCCGCGAACGCTTCGACGCGCAGAAGGCGTACGGGCCGCGTGAGGACGGGCGGGCGGAGCTCCGGCTGATCACCTGCGGCGGTACGTACGACCACGCGTCCCGTGCGTACACGGCCAACGTCGTGGTCTCCGCCTACCTGACGGCGGAGAAGAGCGAGGAGAAGGACGGCTCGAAGAGCCGCGCCTGAAAGGCAACCTGGCCCGGTCGGCGCCCGCTCCCCCTCGGAGCCGCCGGCCGGGCCGGTCCTCAACCACGGCACCCGGACCGCGGGAGTGACCCGGGCACGACGCGGGAGGTCGGGTCGTTCGTGTGACACGACACTGTAGGCCGACGACGCCCCGCACCCGGAGTGTTTTTCGGCAGGATGTCCGGATCCGGGCGTGAGCGTCCGGAGGCGACGAAAGGCGCCCCGGGACGCTTTCGCGCCGAGGCGGACATGAGCGAGGCCCCCTCACACTCGGTGAGGGGGCCTCGCTGTTGCGTGCGCCGTCAGGGACTCGAACCCCGGACCCGCTGATTAAGAGTCAGCTGCTCTAACCAACTGAGCTAACGGCGCCTGCTGACCTGAAGAACTTTACCCGATGTCCTGGAGTGCTCCTGACCAATTCCTCTCCGGTACGGCCTGTCGGATGGTCGTTTTGTCTCTTTAGTCCGTCACCATGAGATATGCCGGGAAAGTTGAGATACGGAAGATCTGGACGACTGCCGAGGGGAAGAGGAGTCGCATGACTGTGCCGGTCTTCGAGGAGTACGCACCCGCCGCCGACTGTGGCTGTCCGGGCTGCGCGCAACGGCGCCGTACGGCCGCCGCACTGCCCGTACGCCACGGCGGCCACCCGGCCGCGCACGGCGCGCGGCGGGCGCTGGTGCTGGTCACCGCGGCGGGGGTGGTCCTGTCCTGCGGGGCAGGTCAGGCCGCCGCAACCGCTGCCGGACGGGACGCCCGCGGCGGCGCGGTGACCGACCCCCAGCCGGTCACCCCCCAGGGCACGGTGGGGCCCCTGAACAACGGCGGATCCTCCGGGCCGCCCTCCGCGCCGGACACGGCGCCGCGCACGACGACGCGGACCGAGATCATCAACCGCGCCAAGAAGTGGGTGACGGCGAAGGTGCCGTACGACATGGGGGCGTACTGGTCGGACGGCTACCGGCAGGACTGCTCCGGCTTCGTGTCCATGGCATGGAACCTCGGCAGCAACGAGTGGACCGGCAGCCTCGCCACCTTCGGGACGAAGATCGCCCGGGCCGACCTGGAGCCCGGCGACATCCTCCTGTTCCACAACCTGGCCGACCCCGCGGTGGGGTCGCACGTCACGGTCTTCGGCGGCTGGACCGACCACACGCACAGTCACTACCTCGCGTACGAGCAGACCCGCCCGAACGCGCGGGTGGCGACGACGCCGATGGCGTACTGGAGCAACTCCTCCAAGTACGTGGCCTACCGCTACAAGGGCATCGTCAGCGGCGCGGGCGGCAGTGGCTCGGCCACCGCGTTCCCCGGGGCCGGGAAGTTCGGCCCCGGCGCCGACAACGCACACGTGACCCGGCTCGGGCAGCTGCTCATCGCGCAGGGCGGCAAGCGCTTCTACAAGGAGGGCGCGGGACCGCGCTGGAGCGACGCGGACAAGCGGGCGACCCAGGCGTTCCAGTTGGCGCAGGGGTGGAAGGGCAAGGAAGCGGACGGCATCCCCGGCCCGGGCACCTGGAGCCTGCTCGTCAAGGGCACCGGCCACAGGATCCCCGCCGCCGGGACGGGCGGGGCCGTGGCGTACCCCGGGAAGAGCTTCTTCCGGCCGGGGCAGTCCAACAGCCACGTCGAACAACTCGGCGACCGGCTGGTGAAGAAGGGATACGGCACCCACTACGTGACGGGCCCCGGCCCGCGCTGGACGGAGGCGGACCGCCGCAACGTCCAGGCGTTCCAGCGCGCCCAGGGCTGGAGCGGGAGCGCGGCCGACGGATATCCGGGGCCGGAGACATGGCGACGGCTCTTCGCGTGACGGGTGAAGCGACGGAACGGACATGACGGAGGCGGGAATGCGGTCGACGGAGAACGTACGGGGCGAGTGGGACGAGCTGGGCGAGCGGGACACACGGGTGATCGTCCCCGGTCCCGGTGTGGGGGAGACGCAGGGAGAGGTGCCTGTCGAGGTGGTGCCGGTGGCGGTCCCGGAGCCGTCGGCGGAGCCGGCCGGGGACGGGGCGGACGCGGCCCCGGCTCCCTCGGTGGACGTACCGGCGGCGGTGGAGGACGACATCCCGGCGGATCTGGGGCCGGCCCTGGACGCCGTCGCCGTGGTGGGCCGGGCGGTACCGGCGGACGGCGTGGGTGTCCCGGCGGATCTGGATCTGGACCTGGATCTGGGGCCGGGGCTGGATCTGGAGCAGGACGTGGAGCCGGTGCCGGTGCGGTTGCCGGAGTCGGAGTCGGAGTCGGAGTCGGGGTCGGCGTCCGGTCCCCGGAACCCGGACCTCGGCCTCGGCCCGGATCTGGACCTGGACCTGGAGCCGTGGCTCGGCTCCGAGCCGGTGCGTGACCCCGAACTCCTGGAGCCGGAGCCGGAGACGCGTCTCCTCCCGTCCGTCCCGGAAGCGGCCGTCGCTGCGGACACCGGGACGGCGCCCGCCCCGGCGGACCAGGACGCCGGCCAGGTGTCCGATCCGGCCGCCCAGGGGGAACGGCCGCCGGATCTCCGGAAGCCCGGGCCCGGCCGGTTCCGGCAGGCCGGCGGAGAGGAGCGCGCCCCGGTCACGCTCACCGCCGGTGCCGCGGATCCGGTCGCCTGGTGGGGGGCCGGGCGCCGGCAGCCCGTCATCACCACCGAGACCACCGCGCCCATCCCCGTACACCTGCTCTTCCGCGAGGACGACCCGGGCGACGGACCCGCCGGTGCGGGGGCCGGGACCGCGATGCGGTCCGACGAGCGCCGTGCGCCCCTGCCGCGGTCCCGCCGGACGCAGGCGCCCACCCGGCCCGCGCCCCTCGCCGACCCGCGGCTCACCGAGCGGCCCGGGCCCGTACTGCCGGGCTGGGCCGCGCTGTTCACCGCGTCGGCCGGGGTGGCCGCCGGACTCGCCGTGCTGTGGTGGCACGGTGCACTGCCCGCCGCCGTGACCGGCCGGCTCGGACTCGGGGCACGGCCGTACGACGGCATCGGCACCGGGACCTGGGCGCTGCTCGCCCTCGTGGTGGCGGTCGCGCTGTTCGCGCTCTGCGGTCTCGGGCGTGGCCGGTCAGGACACGCCTCGGTGCTGACGCTCTTCGGCGATTACCGGGGCAGCGTCCGGCGCGCCGGACTCCTCTGGATCTCCCCGATCCTGCGACGCCGCCGGATCGACGTACGCCTGCGGCACTGGCGCAGTGAGCCGCTGTCCGCCGTGGACGCGAGCGGCACCGCACTGCGGGCCGTGGTCCTCGTCGTCTGGCGGGTGAGGGACACCGCACGGGCCACGCTCGGCGTGGCGGACCACGAGCGGTACCTGCGCGACCAGGTGGAGGCGGCCCTGGCCCGGGTCCTCTCGCAGCTGCCCGCCGACGCCTTCCACGAGGACACCCGCACCCTGCGCGACGCGGAGGCGGTGGGCGACGCGCTGACCCGCATGGTGAAGGCGGACTGCGTTCCCGTGGGCATCGAGGTCTACTCCGCGCAGCCCACCGGGATCGAGTACGCCCCCGAGGTCGCGGCCGCGATGCAGCGGTGCCGGGTGGCGGCCATCGACGCGAAGCACCGGGACGAGGTGCTGACCTCCGTCGTCGACGCGGTGGACGACACGGTCGGCCGGCTGACCGCGCGCGGCATCGTCGAGCTCGACGCCTACGAACACAAGGCCCTGGTCAGGGATCTGACGGTGGCCTTCTACACCGGCCGCAGCGGCGGGGAAGGCGTCTGAGCGCCTCCGCTCGCGCCGGAGGGGCGCTGAAACCCGGTCCTCATTGGTCTGGACATGTTCATGCCGCGTCAATAATCTGGACTTGGTCTAGACCGCACAGCGAGGCGCGCAGCACAGTTCGGATCATCCCCAGAACATCCCCCACGTTCTCGAGGAGCGACACAGCATGCGGAAAAGAGCAAGCGCGGCCGTCATCGGCCTGGCGATAGCGGGCGTCTCCATGTTCGCGACCAGCAGCGCCAGCAGCCACGGCTACACGGACTCCCCCATCAGCCGGCAGAAGCTCTGTGCCAACGGCACCGTCACCGGCTGCGGCAACATCCAGTGGGAACCGCAGAGCGTCGAGGGCCCCAAGGGCTTCCCGGCGGCAGGACCGGCGGACGGCAAGATCTGTGCCGGCGGGAACAGCGGTTTCGCTCAGCTCGACGACCCGCGCGGCGGCAACTGGCCCGCCACCCAGGTCACCGCGGGGCAGGGCTACAGCTTCCGCTGGCAGTTCACCGCCCGGCACTCCACCAGCGACTTCCGCTACTACATCACCAAGAACGGCTGGGACTCCACCAAGCCGCTGACCAGGGCGGCCCTGGAATCGCAGCCCTTCATGACGGTGCCGTACGGCAACCAGCAGCCGCCGGCGACGCTGACGCACCAGGGCACGATGCCCACCCAGAAGTCCGGGAAGCACATCATCCTGGCCGTCTGGAACGTCGCCGACACCGGCAACGCGTTCTACGCGTGCTCCGACGTCAAGTTCTGATACGGCGCGGCACACAGCACAGTGGGCGGTCTCCCCGTAAGGAGACCGCCCACTGTGGTGTCTGTGCGCCGTCAGGGACTCGAACCCCGGACCCGCTGATTAAGAGTCAGCTGCTCTAACCAACTGAGCTAACGGCGCCTGCTGACTCGAAAATAATACCTGGTCCTCGGGGGTGCTGATGACACGTGCCGCACGCCCTCCGTGTGACCCTCCCCGCACTCCACCCCGTGGTCCTCTCCGCCGCAGGGGCGCGGCCACTCCGGAAGAAAGTCATTTTCTTTCGTAAGTGATCTTTATTTTTGCGTAGCCCTTTGTAGGGTAAGCTCCGTGACGAAACGACGACTCTCTCAGGTGGCCGAGTACGCGGGTGTCAGCGAGGCGACGGTCAGCCGCGTGCTCAACGGCAGCCCCGATGTGGCGAGCACGACCCGTGAGGCGGTGCTGAGCGCGCTGGACGTCTGCGGGATCGAGCGGCCCAGCCGCTACCGGGCCGAGCGGGCCGCGCTCATCGGCCTGGTCGTGCCCGACCTGCAGAACCCGATCTTCTCCGCGTTCGCCGAGGCCCTGTGCGGACTGCTCAACAAGCGCGGCCTCATACCCGTGCTCTGCACCAGGACCGCCGACGGCGTCTCCGAGGCGCACTACATCGAGATGCTCCTGCGCCAGAACATCGGCGGCATCGTCTTCATCGGTGCCAGTTACGCCGACGCCGGCCCCGAACACGGCCGTGCGCTGCGCGAACGCAAGGTCCCGATGGTGCTCCTCAACGCCGCCGACGAGAACACGGGCGTCGCTCAGGTCAGGGTGGACGACGCGCTGGCGGCCGACCAGGCGCTGACGCACCTCTCGGCGCTGGGGCACGAGCGGATCGGAGTGATCCTCGGCCCGGTGGGTCATGTCCCCTCCGCCCGGAAGCTCGCCGGCTTCGCCGCCTTCTGCGCGCGCCGCGGGATCGCCCCGGACGACTGGCGGCGGCTGGTGGCGCACGCGCTCTTCACGATGGAGGGCGGCGCGACCGCGCTGCCGCGGCTCCTGGCGGAAGGGGTCACCGGCATCGTTTGCGCCAGCGACGCGCTGGCGCTCGGTGCTGTCCGGGGGGCCCGTCGGCAAGGAGTGTCCGTGCCGACGGACCTTTCGGTGGTCGGGTTCGACGATTCGCCGTTCATGGTGGCCACGGACCCGCCGCTGACCACCGCCCGGCAGCCGATCCAGGCGATGGCCTCGGCTGTCGTGGCCTCGCTGGCGGCACAGATCGACGGCCACGCGGGTGCAAACGAACTGATGATGTTCGACACGGAGCTGATCGTCCGGGGATCCACCGCCGCCCGGCCGTACTGACGGCCCCGGGCAGGTGTCGTGTTTCTTGCACAAGCCGCCGAGATTACTTTCTTGCGTAGATGCATTGACTTCTTGCGTAACCGGCTTCTACCTTCGGCGCAGCTCAGTGCGCGGGGTCCGACATCCCCGTGGCGGACCTTCAGGAAGGCACGATTCCCATGGTTGGCATGCCCGGCATCAGTAGACGTCAGGTTCTCGGTTCGGCGACGGCGGTCGCCCTCTCCCTCGCCCTCACGGCGTGCGGGGGCTCCGGCTCCTCGCCGTCCGGGGTGGACAAGAACGGCGTGGTCACGATCAGCGTGAACGGCATGCCCGCCAAGACGCAGGTTCTCGACCGCCAGAACTTCATGGAGGACGTCAAGGCCTTCGAGAAGAGCCACCCGAAGATCAGGATCGACGCCCGCGAGGGCCAGATGGACCCGAAGACCTTCGCGGCCAAGCTCGCGGGCGGCCAGCTGGAGGACGTGTACTACGTCTACTTCACCGACCCGGCCGGGCTGATCCAGCGCCGCCAGGCGGCCGACATCAGCAAGTACGTCGGAGATGTGCCGTTCTTCGAGGACATCGACCCGGCGCTGATGAAGGTCTTCAAGGACGAGGAGGGCAAGACGTACGGGCTGCCCACCGGCAACTACTCGCTCGGCCTGCTCTACAACCGGGCCCTGTTCACCGAGGCCGGGCTGGACCCCGACAAGCCGCCGGTCACCTGGGAAGAGGTCCGCACCGCCGCGAAGAAGATCAGCGCGCTCGGCGACGGCACGGTCGGATACGCCGACTACAGCAAGAACAACCAGGGCGGCTGGCACCTGACCTCGTGGATCTACTCCATGGGCGGCGAGGTGGCCACCGAGCAGGGCGGCAGGTGGAAGGCCGCGTTCGACAGCGACGCGGGGCGCAAGGCGCTCCAAGCCCTGCACGACATGCGCTGGACCGACAGGAGCATGGGCACCCGCCAGCTCCTGGAGATAGCCGACGTCCAGAAGATGATGGGCTCAGGCAAGCTCGGGATGTACATGGCCGGCCCCGACAACATCCCCACCATCGTCAAGCAGTTCGAGCGCGAGTACGAGGAGTACGGCCTGGCCGCGCTCCCCGGCACGGCGACCCTCGGCGGCGGCGACGGCTTCATGTTCAACCCGAAGGCATCCCCGGAGAAGATCAAGGCCGGACTGCAGTGGGTCCAGTGGAAGTACCTGCGCAGCCCGGAGCGCGAGGCCGTGGACAGCAAGCGGGCCAAGGCCTCGGGTGTGCCGATCGGACTGCCGCAGCCCCGGCTCTTCGCGGGCGACACGCAGGCGGAGATCGACCGGATCCACGAGCAGTACGCCAACACCCCGGTCGAGAACTACCAGCCGTTCATCGAGCGGAACGCCGAGGTGGAGACCAAGGTCGAGCCGCCCAACGCCCAGCAGCTCTACACGATCCTCGACGGTGTCATGCAGTCCGTGCTGACCAAGGAGGACGCGGACATCGACGCACTGCTCGCCGAGGCCGCCAAGAAGGCCGACACCGTCCTCGCCTCGGTGAAGTGACATGACGATGTCCCTCCAGCCGCTCTCCGACGCCGGTGAGAAGACCACGGAAGGCGACGACCCCCCGCCCCGGCCCCGGGCCGGGACCACGGCCGGGAACCCCCGGCTGCGCCGGGCCCTGCGCGAGAACCTGGTCGCCTACCTCTTCCTCGCCGCGGGAGTCCTCTGCTTCGCGCTCTTCTCCTGGTACCCGATCGTGCGAGGGGCCGTGCTCGGCTTCCAGCAGGTCACCTTCGCCGAACCCGCCCGGTGGGTGGGCCTGGACAACTTCCGGCGCCTGTTCGACGACCCGCTGTTCCTGACCGCCTGGCAGAACACCGGCTACTTCACACTGCTCGCCCTCGTGTTCGGGTTCGCGGCCCCGTTCGCCACGGCGGTCGTCCTGAACGAGCTGCGGCACGGGCGCTCGTACCTGCGCATGACGGTCTACCTGCCGGTCATGCTGCCGCCGATCGTCACCATGCTGCTCTGGCGGCAGTTCTACGACCCGGGCCCCGGCCTGTTCAACCAGGCACTGGAGGTCTTCCACCTGCCGGCCCAGCAGTGGCTGGAGTCGGAGAACCTCGCGATGGTGTCCCTGGTCCTCGTCTCCACCTGGGCCAACATGGGCACCACCACCCTGATCTACCTGGCGGCGCTCGGCGGCATCCCCGGCGAGCTGTACGAGGCGGCCGAGCTCGACGGCGCGTCGATCCGGCAGAGGCTGTGGCACGTCACGGTCCCGCAGATGCGCTTCATCCTGATGATCACGCTGCTGCTCCAGGTCATCGGCACCATGCAGGTCTTCGTCGAACCCTTCGTCCTCACCGGCGGCGGGCCCGACGACGCGACCGTCACCGTGCTCCTGCTCCTCTACCGCTACGCCTTCGTCTACAACGACTTCGGCCTGGCCAGCGCCATGAGCACGCTGCTCTTCGTGGTGCTCGGCCTCTTCTCCGTCGTCTATCTGCGCCTGACCCGGAGCAAGGGCTGAGAGGAACCGCCGCCATGGCTGCCGAAACCCCCGTACGCACACTGATCGCACCCGCCGAGATGACCCGGCGCACCGGCCGGTTCCTCTACCGCTTCGTGCTCGTCGCCACCCTGACCGGCTTCACCATCGCCTTCGTCTTCCCGCTCTACTGGATGACGACGGGAGCGGTGAAGTCGTCGTCCGAGCTCGCCGGCCAGAGCCTCGGCCTCTTCCCCAGGAGCTGGCACCCCGAGAGCTACGTCGACGCGTGGACGAACGTCGGCCTCGGTCAGTTCTTCCTCAACACACTGCTGCTGGCCTCCGGGGCCTGGCTGACGCAGCTGCTGGTCGACGTGTCCGCCGCCTACGCCCTGTCCAAGCTCCGGCCCGTGCTCGGCAACGTCGTCCTCGGCATGATGCTGGCGACCCTGATGCTCCCCGTGTCGGCGCTGCTCGTACCGACGTATCTGGCCGTGGTCGACGTGCCGCTCTTCCACGTCAACCTGATCAACACGCCGTTCGCCATCTGGCTGCCCGCCGCGGCCAACGCCTTCAACATCTTCATCCTCAAGCGGTTCTTCGACCAGATTCCCGCCGAACTCCTCGACTCCGCACGGATCGACGGTGCCGGCACGCTCAGGGTCCTGATCTCGGTCGTCCTGCCGCTCTCCCGGCCGGTGCTGGCCGTCGTCTCCATCTTCGCGGTCGTCGGGGTCTGGAAGGACTTCCTCTGGCCGATGCTCGTCCTCCCCGACGAGGCGAAGCAGCCCATCACCGTCGCACTCAACCGGCTCTCGGAGTTCATGCCGGCCAACCAGCTGCTGGCCGGGATGGTCATGGCGAGCATCCCCCTGCTCGTCCTCTTCCTGATCCTCCAGCGCCACATCATCGCGGGTCTCACCGCGGGCAGCCTCAAGGGCTGACCCACCACCCCCCAAGGGAAGGACACACAGCCGTGTCTCCTGCACCAAGAACGCGCTCCCGAGCCGCCGCGCGGTTCACCTACCCCGTCCTCCTGTCCCTGCTCGGCACCGTCCTGTACGGGACGGCGGCGGCGCAGGCTGCCACCACCACCCTGGAGGCCGAGTCCGCCCGGCTGTCGGGCGGAGCCGCCGTCTCCACCGAGCACGGCGGCTACACCGGAACCGGCTTCGTCGGCGGCTTCACCGACGCCAACAAGGGCAGCGCCTCCGTGTCCTTCGGCGTGACGGCGGAGGCGGCGGGCAGCGGTTCGGTCTCCGTGCGGTACGCGAACGGCACCGGTGCCACGATGACGCTGAGCCTGTACGTGAACGGGGCGAAGGTCCGCCAGGTGAGCCTGCCGGCCACCGCGGACTGGGACACCTGGGCCACCCACCAGGAGCCGGTGACGTACGCGAAGGGCGCCAACACCGTCGCCTGGACGTTCACCACCGCCGACAGCGGCAACGTCAACATCGACAACGCCACCGCCGCCACCTCCACCGGCTCGGAGACCCCGACGCCGGCCGGCAGTCTCGAAGCCGAGTCCGCCCAGCTGTCCGGCGGCGCCGTCGCGGCCACCGACCACAGCGGCTACACGGGCACGGGCTTCGCCGGTGGCTTCACCGACGGCAACAAGGGATCCGCCTCCGTCTCCTTCGCGGTGAACTCCGCCGAGTCCGGCAGCGGTTCGGTCTCCGTGCGGTACGCGAACGGCACCGGTGCCACGATGACGCTGAGCCTGTACGTGAACGGGGCGAAGGTCCGCCAGGTGAGCCTGCCGGCCACAGCGGACTGGAACACCTGGGCCACGCACCAGGAGCCGGTGACGTACGCGAAGGGCGCCAACACCATCGCCTGGACGTTCACCACCGCCGACAGCGGCAACGTCAACATCGACAGCCTCACCCCGGCCACCCCCACCGGGCCCACGGACCCTGTCCCCGTCACCCTGACCCACCAGGCAGAGGACGCCTTCGTCTCCGGCGGCCCGGCGAAGGCCACCACCGCCACCGGATACGAGGGCAGCGCCTACCTCTCCGGTTTCACCGCCACCGGTGCCCGTGCCGTCTTCGCGGTGAACGCCCCCGGCGCGGCGACGTACCCCGTGACCGTGCGCTACCGCACCCCGGGCGCCGACGCGTCCACCGTCACCCTGCTCGCCAACGGCACCACGGTCCGCCGCCTGACCCTGCCCGGTACCGGCGGCGCCTGGAAGAGCGCCGCGACCGACGTCCCCCTGCGCGCCGCGCTCAACCACGTCACGCTGCGCACCGCCGCCGGGGACAACGGAACCCTCCAGCTCGACGGCATCGGGGTCACCGGTTCCACGGCCAACAGCACCCGGGGCGCCACCCTCCCGTACACCACGTACGAGGCGGAGGACGGCAGCACCAACGCCACCACCATCGGCCCCGACCGCACCTACCTCACCGTCCCGTCCGAGGCGTCCGGCCGCAAGGCCGTCGTCCTGGACGCCACCGGCGAGTACGTGCAGTTCACGCTGACCAAGCCGGCCGACGCCCTGACCCTGCGCTACTCCGTGCCGGACAACGCCGCGGGCACCGGCATCGACACCACGCTCAGCGTGTACGCCAACGGCACCCAGCTCCGCGACCTGCCCCTGAGCTCGAAGTACAGCTGGGTGTACGGCGGTTACCCGTACAACAACGATCCCTCCCAGGGCTCCGGCCACCACTTCTTCGACGAGACCCGCACCCTGCTGACCGCCGGGCTCCCGGCCGGAACCGTCCTGAAGTTCCAGAAGGACGCCGGCGACACCGCCGCCTCGTACACCCTGGACCTCGTCGAGGCCGAGACCGCCCCCGGCGCCCTGACCATGCCGTCCACCGGGTTCGTCTCCGCGACCACCCTCGGAGTCACCCCGAACGACACGACGGACGACACCGCGGCCCTCAACTCGGCGCTCACGACCGCCACCTCACAGGGCAAGGGACTCTGGCTGCCCGCCGGTACGTACGACATCTCCGGGCACGTCGACCTCACCGGGACCGACCTGCGGGGCGCCGGTCAGTGGCACACCGTGCTGCGCGGCAGGAACGGCAAGGGCGGACTCTTCGGACGCGGCGGCACCAGCAACGTCCAGGACCTGATGATCGCCGGAGACGTCTCCTACCGCGACGACGCCAACTTCGACGCCGCGGTCGAGGGTGACTTCGGCAACGGATCCACCCTGACGAACCTCTGGATCCAGCACACCAAGGTCGGCCTCTGGATCGACGCCCCGACCACCGGGCTGTACGCCTCCGGGCTCCGCATCCGCGACACCTTCGCGGACGGCGTCAACCTCCACAAGGGCACCAAGGCGACCGAGGTCTCCCACAGCAGCGTCCGCAACACCGGCGACGACGGGCTCGCCATGTTCTCCGAGGCCCAGGCCGTCACCGACAGCGTGTTCCGCTTCAACACGGTGCAGCTCCCGATGCTCGCCAACACCGTCGGCATCTACGGCGGCCACGGCAACCGGGTCGAGGACAACCTCCTCGCCGACACGGTCACCGGCTCCTCCGGCATCGCCATCAGCAGCCGCTTCGCCCCCGTGCCCTTCAGCGGGACGACGTCCGTGCAGCGCAACACCCTGACCCGTACGGGCGGCTACGAACCCAACTGGCAGAGCAAGCTCGGCGCCCTGTGGATCTACGCCGACTCCTCGGACATCACCGCCCCCGTCCTGGTCAAGGACAACGAGATCCTCGACAGCACCTACAGCGGACTGCTCATCTCCTGGCAGAAGAACGTCGGCGCGCTCACCGTCGACGGGCTGAAGATCGACAAGGCCGGTTCGTACGGCATCGAGATCAACTCCGCGGGCGCGGGGACCTTCTCCGGCGTCACCGTCGCCGGCGCCGCCGCGGGCGGCCTCTCCAGCGCGGGTGGCTTCACCGTCACCCGGGGCACCGGCAACACCGGCTGGTAGTCCGAACGGTGCGGGCCCGCCCCTGACCTGCGGGCCCGCGCCACCTCATATATACCGAGCAAGGAGTCTCAGTGACCACCCACTGGTGGCGGCACGCCGCGATCTACCAGATCTATGTACGCAGCTTCGCGGACGGTGACGGGGACGGCACCGGTGACCTCGCCGGGGTCCGCAGCCGCCTCCCGTACCTGCGGGAGCTCGGCGTCGACGCCCTGTGGTTCAACCCCTGGTACACCTCGCCGATGGCCGACGGCGGGTACGACGTGGCGGACTACCGCGACATCGACCCGCTGTTCGGCACCCTCGCCGAGGCCGAGCGGCTCATCACCGAGGCGCACGAGCACGGGCTGCGGGTCCTGATCGACCTGGTGCCCAACCACTGCTCGGACCAGCACAGCTGGTTCCGTGACGCTCTCGCCGCGGGCCCCGGATCCACGGAGCGCGAACGTTTCTGGTTCGTCCCCGGCAGGGGAGAGGGCGGCGAGCTGCCGCCCAACGACTGGACCTCGTACTTCGGCGGCAGCGCGTGGACCCGGGTGACCGAGGCCGACGGCAGCGCCGGGCCCTGGTACCTCCATATGTTCGCGCCCGAACAGCCCGACCTGAACTGGGAGCACCCCGAGGTGCGCGCCGAGTTCGAGGACGTCCTGCGTTTCTGGCTGGACCGGGGCGTCGACGGATTCCGCATCGACGTCGCCCACGGTCTGGCGAAGAAGCCCGGCCTGCCCGATGTCGGCCCGGACCCGGACATCACGGACCTGCCCTACCAGGACTGCGACGCGGTGCACGACATCTACCGCTCCTGGCGCAAGATCCTCGACGGTTACGAAGGCGAGCGCACGTTCGTCGGGGAGGTCTGGCTCCCGACCCCCGAGCAGTCGGCGCGCTATCTGCGGCCCGACGAGCTCCACTCCGCGTTCAACTTCGACTTCCTGTGCTGCGCGTGGGACGCCGAAGCGCTGCGCCGCGTCATCGAGGAGACCTTCGCCGGGCACGCACCGGTGGGGGCGCCGCCCACCTGGGTGCTCTCCAACCACGACACGATCCGCCACGTCACGCGCTACGGACGGGAGGACACCTCGTTCGACATGGGCGACAAACGGCTGCTCGACCCGAGCGACCCGGTGCTCGGCCGCCGCCGGGCGCGGGCCGCGGCACTGCTGACGCTGTCCCTGCCGGGCGGGGTGTACGTGTACCAGGGCGACGAACTGGGCCTGCCGGAGGTGCAGGACCTGCCCGACGAACTGCTCCAGGACCCCACCTTCGTACGCTCGGGCGGCTCGGACCGGGGGCGGGACGGGTGCCGGGTGCCGCTGCCGTGGAGCGGGTCCGGGGCCTCGCTGGGCTTCTCACCCGAGACGTCCGGCGCCGCCCCCTGGCTTCCGCAGCCGGCGGCCTGGTCCGGACTGAGCGTGGAGTCCCAGCACGACGATCCGGAGTCCTTCCTCAGCCTCTACCGCTCCGCGCTGGCGCTGCGCAGGGGCCGCCTGATCGGCCTGCCGGAGTCGCTGACCTGGGTGGACGCGGGGCCCGGGACGGTGTGCTTCGACCGGCAGGGCGGCTTCCGCTGCCTGCTCAACGCATCGACGACGGCCGTCCCGCTGCCCGAGGGCGCCGAGGTCCTGCTCGCCAGCGGTCCGCTCCCGGACGGCTCGGTGCCCCCGGACACGGCGGTATGGCTGCACCTCTGAACGAGGGCCCTCCTTGATCGGGAACGAGGCGTCCCGGGACCCCCGGAACGCCTCACCCGATGAGGCTCAGAGGGCCGAGGCTCAGAGGGCCAGCGACAGCAGGACCGGTGCCGCGCGCCGGTTCAGCGTCGCGGCCGCGGCCCGCAGCCGGTGCGCGTGCTCGATCGGCAGGGAGAGCGCCAGGCACCCGGCCGACGAGCCCGCCGTCAGCGGAACGGCCGCGCACACCGTGCCCACGGCGTACTCCTGGAGGTCGAGCACCGGGACCGTCGCCGGCTGGCTGTCCAGCTTGGAGAAGAGCACCTTCTCGTTCGTGATCGTCCGCGACGTCAGCCGCGCGATCCGGTGCCGGGACAGATGGTCGCGCCGGCCGTTCTGGTCGAGCTGCGTCAGCAGGCACTTGCCGATCGCGCTGGCGTGCGCCGCCGAGCGGAAGTCGACCCACTCGTTGACGGCCGGGGTGCGGGGTCCGTCTGCCATCTGCGTGACGCGGATCTCCCCGTCGACGTAGCGGCTGACGTAGACGGCCGCACCGACCGAGTCGCGCAGCTGTACGAGGGTCTGCTGGAGCTTCGCCTCGAGGGCCCGCCTGCGGGCGGCGCCCGAGCCGAGCTCCAGGAGCGAGGACCCGACGATGTACGCGCCGTCGGCGACCTGCTCGACGTATCCCTCGCGGCGCAGCGTCAGCAGGAGCGGCGTGAGATGGCCCGTCGGCAGTCCCGTCTCGCGCGAGAGCCGTGCCTCGGTCACCCCGCTGCCGTGGGTGGACACGGACTCGAGCACTCGAAGGGCGTACTGCACCGAATGGAACGGCGCCTTCGGCTCGGGCTTCAACGCCACGGTTCCCCCTCCAGGGCATATGCCAGGTTGTGACCGCAAGCTCACGACCCACGATAGTCGTCAATCAGCCGTTGGGGAGGGGCTGTCGAGGAGTTGATGGTGCGCCCCGGCGGCGTCAGCTGGGGCGCACCCGCATGGCATATGCCAAGGTCACGGTCGACTTGCCAAAGGCAAGGTCACAGCACCGCGTTGAGGAATTCGCGCGTGCGTTCGTGTTCGGGGTCGGTGAATATTTTTTCCGGCGTACCGGATTCCACGACCCGTCCCGCGTCGAACATCAGGACCTTTTCGGACACGTCCCGGGCGAAGTTCATCTCGTGGGTCACACAGAGCATCGTGATGTTGGTGTTCCTCGCGATGTCGCAGAGGAGGTCCAGCACACCCGCCACCAGCTCCGGGTCCAGCGCCGACGTCACCTCGTCGAGCAGCAGGATCTCCGGCCGCATCGCCAGGGCGCGGGCGATGGCCACGCGCTGCTGCTGGCCGCCGGAGAGCTGGGAGGGATGCGCGTCGATCTTGCCGGAGAGCCCGACCAGGTCGAGCAGGTCCCGGGCCCGGGCCTCCGCCTCGTCCTTGTCCATGCCGAGGACGTTGACGGGCGCCTCGGTGATGTTCTGGAGCACTTTCATGTTCGGGAAGAGATTGAACTGCTGGAAGACCATCCCGATCTTCTTCCGGGACTCCCGCAGCTGCTTCTCACCGGCGGGCTTCAGCGAGCCGGACGGCGTCCGCACGTGCGAGAGCGGCGAGCCGTCCACCCAGATCACGCCGTCGCTGACCTTCTCCAGCGTCATCAGGAGCCGCAGGATGGTCGTCTTTCCCGAGCCGCTCGGTCCGATCAGCGTGACGTGCTCACCGCGCCGCACGGTGAAGTCCAGCTCGTCCAGGACCACATGGTCGCCGTACCGCTTGACGACCTTGTCGAAGCGGACCAGCGGCTCGACGCCGGTCAGCCGGGCGTCCGGAGCCGCGTCCGCGGGCCCGGGTTCCTTTTCGAGAGGTGCGGATTCAGTGGCCAAGGCGCTTCTCCAGCTTTCTCATGAGCAGTGAGGTGGGGTAGCTCGCGACCAGGAAGACCAGTCCGGCGAGCGTGAACACCTCGGTGTACACGAAGTGGTCGGCTCCGTACTTCCGGGCTTCGAAGACCATTTCCTGCACCGTGATCACGGCGAGGAAGGGGGTCTCCTTGAACATCGAGATCGCGTAGTTGCCGAGCGCGGGCAGCACGTTGCGCACCGCCTGCGGCAGGATCACGGCCTGCCAGGTCCGCCGCGGCGACATGGAGAGCGCCCGGCAGGCCTCCCACTGCCCCTTGGGCACACCGTCGATCCCCGCCCGGTAGACCTCCGAGGTGTACGCGGCGTAGTGGATGCCGAGCACGACGATGCCGATGGTCAGCGGCTCCACGGAGCTGAAGACGGCTGCCGCGCCCACCAGCTGCACCAGCAGCGGGGTGGAACGGACGAACTCCGTCAGCGCCTTCACCGGCACGGTCACGAAGCGGGACGGTGCCCGCCCGGCCACGGCGACGGCCAACCCCAGCACCGCCGCCACGAGCGTGCCGAGCACGGTCGCGAGCAGCGTGACCCTGAATCCTTCGAGCAGCAGGGGAAAAGCGTCCCCGACGGCATCCCACCGGAACGACTGGTTCACCGGGCACCTCCCGCTGTGGCGGCGGCTTCCGCCGTGCGTGTCCTGAGCAGGCTGCCCGCACCGGTGTGCAGTCCCAGCCGCCGCTTGGCGGTGCGCTCCAGCATGTTCATCAGCAGCGTCAGCGCGTAGGCGAGGACGAAGTAGACGGCCAGCAGCATCAGATAGGTGAGGAGGCTCTCACCGCTCCGGCTGCGGACGTGTTCGATCGCGGTCATCAGATCGGCCGCGGAGAGCAGCCACAGCAGGGGCGTGCACTTCAGCAGCTGGATCAGCAGGTTGGTGAAGGACGGGATCATCTGCACCCAGGCCTGCGGCATGATCACCTTCCGCATGCGGTGGAAGGGCGTCATGTTCAGCGCCACCGCCGCCTCGTACTGCGCGCGTGGCACGGAGTTGATCGCGCCGCGCACGATCTCGGAGCCGTACGCCCCGTAGTTCAGGCCGAAGGCGACGACCCCGCAGACCAGCGGGGTGAGTTCGTAGCCCGTGAGGGGCGGCATCGCGTAGTAGAGCCAGAACAGCTGGATGTAAAGCGAGGTGCCGCGGAAGAACTCCACGACGGTCCGGGAGACCCCGCGTACCAGCAGCAGCTTGCTGCCCGCGGCGAGACCGAGGACGAACGACAGCAGCAGGGCGAGCAGGGAGCCCAGGACCGTCGCCTCGAGCGTCACCCACAGGCCCGACCTGACCTGGGGGAACTCTTCGCCGAGTATGGAGAGGAAGTCACTCATACGCTGGGGTCCGTCCTCGTCAGCCCTTGCACAGGTCGGCCGTCTTGAGCGTGGCCGGCGGGATCTCCGTGGCGCCGAAGCCGTACTCCTGGAGGAGCTCCACGTAGCGGGACCTGTCCGAGACGATCTTCTTGAGCTCGCGGTTGAAGGAGTCCCGCAGGTCCTCGTTGCCCTTGCGGAACACCGCGCCGCCCGGGGAGAACTGCTTCGCGCCGTCCAGCTCGGGGACGAAGGCCTCGGTGACCTCGGTGTCCGGGTTGGTCTTGGCGAGCCAGCGCAGCGAGATGCCGGTGAGCAGGAACGCGTCGATCCGGCCGCCCTTGACGGCGTCCGCGCCGTCCTGCGGCTTCTGAAGGGTCTTGATCTTCCCCTCGGCGATGCCCGCGCCCTCGGCGTACGAGGCCTCGACCGCACCGGACATCACGCCGACGGTGACCCCGGCCGCCTTCGCGGACGCCAGGTCGGTGAGCTTCTTCGGGTTGCCCTTCTTCACCATCAGGGCGGTGGGGGAGATGAACTCCGGCTCGGAGAACAGGGCGTTGGCGCAGCGCTCGGGGGTGATGGCCATGCCCGCGCTGACGACGTCGTACTTGCCCGCCTGGAGACCGGGGATGAGGCCGTCCCACTCCGAGAGGGTGGGCTTCAGCTCGTCCACGCCGAGCGCCTTGAATATCTCCCGGTGCAGCGTGGGGGCCTCACCCTTGAGCTCCTTGCCCTCCATGTAGCCGTACGGAGCCTCGTTGGCGTACGCGACCCTGACGAAGCCCTGCTTGCGGAGCTTGTCGAGCGCGCCCTCGCCGTCCGTGGCGCCGGCGTCGGTCTTGCTGCACGCGGAGAGCAGGCCGGGAACGACGATCAGACCTCCCACGGCCGCCGATCGATTGAGGAAGCCCCGACGGGACAGGTGAGGGAAGTCAGCCATGGTTCGCAATCTCCTGGAGAAATCGGGGTGTCGAACAGTCCGGACAGGGTGAGCACCTTCCCGATCCCGGACTTCTATGCAGCAAGCGCTGCCATGTAATCGAACAGTGGCCGGAGGGTGACCTTCCCGTGTCTCGTCATGGGCGGAGGGCGACGACGGGTGCGCGGGGCGTATTCCCCGCCGGGTGCCGGTTCATGACTGCCCGTCACTTCGGACCGTCAGGACGGAATGTCCGGAGACGGTACGTAACCGCGCTCCATGTCCACCACGTTGGGGAGAGGCGCGCCGGCCACCCAGCCCTCGTACATCGAGACGAACTGTTCGCCCAGCCGGTCCCGCCAGCCGGCCGTGTCGCCGCTCATGTGCGGGGAGACCAGCAGCCCGGGCACGTCCCACAGCGGGCTGGACGGACCCAGCGGCTCCTCGTGGAACACGTCGAGCGCCGCACCCGCGATCCACCGCTTCCGCAGCGCGTCGGCCAGATCCTCCTCGACGGTCAGCGGGCCGCGCCCCACGTTGACGAAGTGGGCGGAGGGCTGGAGCAGTCCGAAGAAACGTGCGTCGAACATGCCGCGCGTCGCGTCCGTCAGCGGGGCCGCGCAGATCACCCAGTCCGCACCGGCCGCCAGCCGTCCCAGGTCCTCGACGCCGTGGATCGTGCGCCGGGCCGTACGGCCGACGAGCGCCACCTGGACGCCGAGGCCGTGCAGCAGCCGCATGATCTCCCGGCCGACGGGGCCCGCGCCGACGACCACGGCGCGGCTGCCGGCGAGTCCCCTGGTCTCCCGGTGGCTCCAGCGGCGCTGCCGCTGGAGCTCCAGCGTGCGGGGCAGGTCCTTCGCGAAGGCGAGCACCAGCCCCGCGACGTACTCGGCGACGGGCAGCTCGAACACGCCACGGGCGTTCGTGACGACGGTGGGGGAGGCCGCCAGCTCCGGGCAGAGCAGCCGGTCCACCCCGGCGCTCGCCGTGTGCACCCAGCGGGGGCGTGGTCCGTCGCCCGGCCAGGCCTCGCGGACGGCGTCGGAGGTGAAGTCCCAGACGAGCAGCACATCCGCGCCGGGCAGCCGGGCGGCCAGCGTCCGCTCGTCGGCGTACCGGACGACGGCCCGGCCGGTCAGCCGGCCCAGGCGCGGTGACGGGTCGGTGTCCAGGACGAGGATCACGGGAGCGGTCATCGGATTGACCACGCTCGCACCGGGGAACACGCCCGTCAACACGGCCTCCGCGTCCGAGGAGAAACCGCTGGTCACCCCCGTTGCGGGCGGCGGTATGGGGCGAAAAGGGGAATACTTGTCCCAGGCAGGGGCAGCGGTGGTTACGAGTGCCGACAGGACATCCGGACGCACGGGAAGGGCGGACATGACGACCGTAGGACTTCTCTACCCGGGCCACGCCGCGGAGGACGACTTCCCGCGGATCGAGGTCATGCTCGACAGCGACATCAGAGTGCCGCTCTTCCACACCGACATCGACGAGGACGTCCGCAGGGCCGACAACCTCCGGGCGGCCGGCTCGGCCGAGCGTCTCGGCGCCGGCGTCGAGGAACTGCGGATGGCCGGCGCCGAGTCGCTGGTCTGGGCCTGCTCGGGCGGCAGTTTCGCCTACGGCTGGGCCGGTGCCCACGAGCAGGCGGCGGACCTGGCCAGGGCCGCCGGGCTCCCCGCGTCCAGCACCTCCATCGCCTTCGTCCAGGCGGTACGCGAGCTCGGTGCCACCCGGGTCGCGGTCGCCGCGACCTACTCCGACGACGTCGCCGCGCTCTTCGCGGGCTTCCTGGGGTCCGGGGGCGTCGAGGTGACCTCGACCCGGGGCGGCGGCATCGTCACGGCGTCCGCGGCGGCCGACGCGGACATGGAGCTCGTGAAGGAGCTGGCCGTGGCCGGCGACCACCCGGACGCCGAAGTGGTCCTGCTCCCCGACAACGCGCTGCACACCGCCGCGTACGTCCCCGAACTGGAGGAACTCCTCGGCAAGCCGGTCCTCACCGCCAACCAGGTGGCGGTCTGGGAAGGGCTCCGGCTGGCCGAACGCCGGATCTGGGCCCCCACCCTCGGCACCCTCTTCGCCACCCGGGAGCCCCCGCTGGGCGCCTCCGAGCCGCGGGGCATCGAGGTCCGGGAGTAAGGCATCCCGCGCCGGCTCCCGGGGGAGCGGCCGGGAATAAGCGGAGCCATCCTCCTGTTTGCACCCTCCGGTACACAGACGTAGCACCGGAGAGGCCGAACACGTGGACGAGAACCGAGGCGACGAGAACCGAGGCGACGAGAACCGAGGCGACGGGATTCGCGGCACAGCGGGCGGTACGGCCTCCGTACCGCTCTCGGTGCTCGACCTGGTGACCGTGGGCCAGGGCCGCACGGCGACCCAGGCCCTGCGCACCAGCGTGGACATCGCCAAGCTCGCCGAGAGCCGCGGCTTCCACCGCTACTGGGTCGCCGAGCACCACTCCATGCCCGGGGTGGCCTCCTCGTCCCCCGCGGTGATCCTCGCGCACCTGGCCGCCCACACCGAGCGCATCAGGCTCGGCTCCGGCGGGGTGATGCTGCCCAACCACGCGCCGCTGGTGATCGCCGAGCAGTTCGGCACCCTGGAGGCGATGGCCCCCGGCCGTGTCGACCTCGGCCTCGGCCGCGCGCCCGGCACGGACGGCGCCACCGCGGCGGCCCTTCGTCGTACGGACCGCCTGAACGAGGGCGCCGACGACTTCCCGCAGCAGCTCGCCGAGCTGACCCGCTTCCTGGACGACGACTTCCCGGACGGGCACCCCTACGCCCGTATCCACGCCGTCCCCGGGCCCGTGCAAGCCACCTCGCCCGGTGGCGTGCAGTCGCCCGCCCGCCCGCCCGTCTGGCTGCTGGGCTCCTCCGGCTTCAGCGCCCGGCTGGCCGGCGTCCTCGGCCTGCCCTTCGCCTTCGCCCACCACTTCTCGTCCCGGAACACCGTGCCGGCCCTGGACCTGTACCGGGAGTCCTTCACGCCCTCCGCGGTGCTCGACGCCCCCTACGCCCTCATCGGGGTCGCGGCCCTGGCCGCCGACGACGAGCGCGAGGCCAGGCGCCAGGTCCTCACCGGCGCCCTCAACATGGTCCGGCTGCGCACCGGGCGCCCCGGCCTCGTGCCGAGCCCCGAAGAGGCGGAGGCGCACGACTTCAGCCCCATGGAGCGCGAGTTCGTCGACGGCTGGCTGAAGGACATCGTCCACGGCACGGCGGACGAGGTCCGCACCGGCCTGGACGACCTGGCCAAGCGCACCGGAGCCGACGAGCTGATGATCACGGCCAACGCCCACGGCGGCGAGGCCCGGCTGCGCTCGTACGAACTCATCGCCGACGCCTACGGGCTGCCCCGCCTCGGCTGATCCGGTCAGCTCTCCGGTGGTCTCGTGCCGATCAGCTCCGCGATCCGCTCCGGGGCCACCGCTCGGGAGTACAGCCACCCCTGCCCGGTGTCGCAGCCGATCCGGCGCAGCCGCTCCGCCTGGCCCGAGGTCTCCACGCACTCCGCGGTGACCGTCAGGCCCAGGCGGTGCGCCAGCTGCACCATGGCCTCGACGATCGTCTCGTCGGCCGGGCTGGGGTGCGCGCCGTCCTCGTACCGGAAGCCGCGTACGAAGGAGCCGTCCAGCTTCAGCACGGACACCGGCAGCCGGCTGAGGTAGGCGAGGTTGGAGTAGCCGGTGCCGAAGTCGTCGATGGCGATACGGACACCCATGTCGCTGAGCGCCTGGAGCACCCGCAGCGGCCTGCCCGACGAGCCCATCACCGCGGACTCGGTCAGCTCCAGCTGCAACAGCCCGGGTTCGAGGCCCGTCTCGGCGAGGATCTCCGCGACATCGGTCACCAGGTCGGAGTCCCGGACCTGGCGCACGGCGACGTTGACGCTGATGAACAGCGGTGGCTCGTCCGGGTGTTCCAACTGCCAGCGGCGGGCCTGACGGCAGGCCGTGCGCAGGACCCACCGGCCGAGCTGGACGATCGTGCCGTCCTCCTCGGCAATGGGCACGAACCGGCTCGGCGCGAGCAGACCGAACCGCGGGTGGTTCCACCGGACCAGGGCCTCCACACCCCGTACGACCTCGTCCGCCATGCCGACCAGCGGCTGGTACTCCAGGGTGAACTCCCCGCGCTCGACGGCCGGGCGGAGCGTGGAGGAGAGTGCCTGCCGGGTCATCCGGTGGGCGTTGCGCTCGGGGTCGAAGAGGGTCCAGCGGGCCCGGCCGTCGGCCTTCGCCCAGTACAGCGTGGTGTCCGCGGCCTGCATCAGGGCGGTGGCCGAGGTGCCGGCCGACGACCGCTCCACCACCCCGATCGACGCGGAGACCGACAGCCGGTGCCCGGAGACCTCGAACGGACGCTGGAGGGCGGAGAGCACCGAGCGGGCGAGTTCGGTGAGCTGCGGCGTACCTGACGAGTCCTCGACCAGGATCGCGAACTCGTCACCGCCCAGGCGCGCCACCAGATGACCGCCGGTGCGGTGGCCACCGGCCTCGGCGCAGTCGGTGAGCCGCCCGGCGACGGCGGCGAGGAGACGGTCGCCGGTGCGGTGCCCCAGGGTGTCGTTGACCGCCTTGAAACCGTCGATGTCCAGGTAGCAGAGGCCGATCCGGCCGTGCGGGGGCGACGACCCGTCCTGGTGCGGCGGGGTCTCCAGCGCGCTCGCGAGCCGCTCGAAGAACAGGGTGCGGTTGGGCAGCCGGGTCACGGGGTCGTGTATCCGCAGATGGCGCAGCCGCTCCCGCATCTCGCGCCGGTCACTGACGTCGGCGACCGACAGCAGCACCCGGCCCGCGCCGGTGACCCGGTCGCCCATCGGCGCGACGGTGACCTCGGCCCACAGGGGCCGGCCGTCGGCGTGCTTGAGCCGCCGGGTGCACCGGAGCCGGGGCCGGGTGCCGCGCAGGACCTCGGTGTACGCCCGCCAGGTGGGGCTGTCCGAGGCGAGACCGAGGAGGTCGGCCGCGGTCTGCCCGGTCAGGGACGAGGCGTCGGCGCCGAGCAGTGCGCCCAGCGCGTCGTTGGGCCTGACGATCAGGCCGTGCTGGTCGACGACGGCCATCGGGAGGGCGGACACCGCGAACGCGGCGCGGTAGTCGCGCAGCTCGGAGAGGTTCGGCCTCGGGTGATCACCCTGTGTGACCTCTGACGACCCGGCGCCGGGGGCCGTGCCCGCCCGGGGCGTCGGCCCTTCGGAGGTTCCGCTCACCGCTCGCTCCCGCTGTGCAGATCGTCGTGAACAGGTGTGGCCGGGCAACCGCGTGGAGTGGAGCGCCGCGCCGGAGGGCGGGAACCACGCAGGAAAACGAGGTGAAGCATAGAGGGTGGCGCACCGGCCGTTCCAACGCGCCCGCCGTTTCGGGTGGGGGGCACGCGCATGGCCCACTCCTGTCCCACGCCTGTCCCACGCCTGGCACCCGCATGCGCGATGGCCGTAGATGATCATTTTTGTGCTGATCTGGACGATTCAGATTTTACGGTGAGCAAATGTGACTGTCCGTAAGGGTGATCGTGTGGATGCAGGTGATCACCGGGGCCTCCGCTGACCCGTGTGGGGCAGCACAACAGGGCGTGCGCCGCGGTCTCGGCAGAGGGTGAGGGGGAAGTCCCGCATTCGCCACCCGGAGGTAGATGTGCCGCGTCAGCGCAGACCCGGGGGAGCCGAGAGGTCGAGGCTGCGCAGCGCGGCGGCCGCTCTCACATCCCTCCTGGCGCTCGCCGCCACCGGGCTCGTGGCCGGGCCCGCCGTGGCGGCCTCGCGCGACGCGGGGCCGTGCGCCCTGCCCAGGACCGGGGCACACCACTCCCTCGGCCTCGACACCTGGAACGGCGCCTACCCGCGCCCCGGCCGCGGCCTCGACGCGGTCATGGTCTTCCTCTCGTTCCCCGACTCCGACCCCGTCGTGCCCCCCGAGGTGCTCGCCGCCGACTACTTCCCCTCCACCACCCGCTTCTTCCAGCGCGCCTCGTACGGAAAATTCACCCTGCGCGCCCACCCGCAGCGGCGGTGGACCCCCATGCCCCACCCCTCCACCTGGTACGGCATACAGCGCGACTGGGGCTCCGAGCGCCGCAGCGCCTATCTGCGGGACGCCATCGAGGCCGCCGACGAGGAGACCGACTTCTCCGCCTACGACATCGTCTACCTCGTCGCCGACCCGGACGCCCCCGGAGTCGACTCCGACGCCACCAAGGTCGTCAACTTCGACCGTCCGGTGCGCGCGGACGGCACGGACATCAGGCGTGTGGTCACCGTCTTCGAGGAGCACCCGCCGGACCGGAACGTCCTCGCGCACGAGACCGGACACGTCTTCGACCTGGCGGACCTCTACCACCGCCCCGAGGACGGGAAGGGCGACTGGGACACCTACGTCGGCGACTGGGACGTGATGGGCAGCCAGTTCGGACTCTCCCCGGACCTGTTCGGCTGGCACAAGTGGAAGCTCGGCTGGCTGGACGGCGAGGAGGTCGTCTGTGTGCAGGGCGCCGCCGACCTCACCCTGGAACCGATGGCCGAGGTGCCCGTGCGCGGCGCGTCCATCGGGACCCGGCTCGCGGTCGTCAGGACCGGCCCGGACAGCGCGCTGGCCATCGAGGCCCGCAGCGCCACGGGCAACGACCGTACGACGTGCACCGAAGGCGTGCTCGTCTACCGCATCCGCAACGCCACGCCGTCCGGCGGGGGCCCGGTCGAGGTGCTGGACACCCACCCCGACTCCGACGCCTGCTGGGACAGGTCGGTCTATCCGCCGCTCGCGGACGCCCCGCTCCGGGAGGGCGAGCGCTACACCGTGCCCGGTGAGCGCATCCGCATCGACGTCGCCGACCGGACCCGGTCGGGCGCCTGGACCGTCCGGATCGCCACCGGGACCTGACCCGCTCCGGCACACGAAGAAGCCCCCTCGCTTCCACGAGGGGGCTTCCACCGTCGGTGCGCCGTCAGGGACTCGAACCCCGGACCCGCTGATTAAGAGTCAGCTGCTCTAACCAACTGAGCTAACGGCGCCTGCTGACGTCGTAGACATTAGCACCCGGATCGGCGGGAGGAAAAATCGAATTCCCGGTGGTCGACGGGGCCGCCGACCTGCCCACCCTCACACAGGCCCACAGCAGTACGTCCGGCCCGGGGAGCCAGGGGTTACGGGTGTCAGGGGCGACCACCCAGCGGGGCCCGCCGGCACCCGCGCCGCCGGTCAGGGGCGGAACGGTGACCGCGTCCCCCGTGCCGTGACAGAGCACAGGCGGCAGGGCGCCCTGCCGTCTGGGGCCGCCGCCGGAACCCGTGCCCCACTCCTCCCAGGCCAGCAGGGACGGCAGCCGCTGGGCCGTCCCGGGGGAGGCGAACAGCAGCATCCGGCCCCGGTGCGTGGCGACCGGGCCCGATCCCGGCCCCTCCGCCCAGAGCTGCTCCAGCATGCGCCTGCCGAACAGCGCGGGGACGCTCACGACGTCGAACGAGGAGCCGCACGGCAGCACGCCGGGGGAGCAGGGACGGGCCTCCCACTGCGAGAGCGTGCTGCGCGGGTAGGCGGAAGCACCCGCGAGCCACGCGGCACCGGACGCCGTGACCTGGGCGGCCCTGTCGTCGGCCCGGCGGTCCACGCGGTCCCGCAGCAGGGCGAAGATGTCGACACCGTGGCGCGGGGCGGCAGCGGTCCGCAGGGTCGTTTCGTCATTCAGCCATGCGCTCATGACGACATGTCTACCGGCTGTGACGCTCCTGTTCCCCAGAGTTGCGGAAAGCCGGACAGGACGGACCCCGGCGGAGTATCTTGCCCGACGGCATATGCCACGGGTGTACCCGCAGTGACGGACGGTCGTGCGGTGTCAGGGCCGCCGTGGGGCCCCGGGAGTCAGGGCGCGGGGTCGTCGAGCAGGGACCGGCCGAACTCGATCATCTTCTTGGCGTAGTCCTCGGTCCACTCCGCGCGCCCGGCTATGTCCGCGGCCGTGAGCCGGTCGAACCGTCGCGGGTCCGCGAGCTGGGCGGCGGCCACGGCCTGGAACTCCACGGCCCGGTCGGTCGCCGCCCGGAAGGCGAGCGTCAGCTCCGTCGCGCGGGCCAGCAGCTCCTTCGGGTCCTCCATCGACTCCAGGTCGAAGAAGTGCTCAGGATCCGCCGCCGCCTCCGACGGCTCGAAGAGCAGCGGCGCCGGACGCAGCCTCTGCCGCTCGTTCCGCTCGGGTTGTGCCATGTGGTGTTCCTTCCTCGTACGGCCGGACGGCCACCTTCCATTGTCCAGCCCGGCGCAAGGGCGCTGCCCAGGATCGCCCGCCGCAGGAGCGCTGCCCAGGATCAGGGCGCCCCATGCACACGGTGCTCGGCGAGGTGGGCCAGCACCGCGTGGTTCGCCTCCCAGCCGTCCGGGAACTTCACCGTCACGCCCAGCTGGACCGGCTCCGTCGACGGGTGCTCGTCCAGCAGGTCCGCCACCCCGGCACGGCACACCACCACGCACGCGTGCCGGTGCCGCGAGGCCAGGACGCACAGCCGGCCCGTCTCCAGATGGAAGGCCGTGGCGTCCGGGCGGCCCGACAGCGGGTGCAGGACCACGGTCACGTCGAACTCGCGGCCCTGGAGCCGGTTCGCCGTGTCCACCGCCACACCCGTCACACCCAGCTCCGCGAGCGCCGCCCGCACCGCGGCGGCCTGGTCGCGGTGGGCCGTGCCGACCGCGACCCGCTCCGCCGTCACCGGGACCGGATCCGGACCGCGCTCGCTCGTCGCGGCGCCGCCCCGGTCCAGCAGCCTGCGCACCACCAGGGCCACCGCCCGGACCGCCTCGGGGTCCGTGCGCGGGGTGTGCCGGGCAGGGAGCTCCAGCAGCCCCCACCCGGACTCCGCCGCCTCGTCCAGCACCCGGTCAGGGGCCGACCCGTCCGAGGGCACGCCGAACGACAGCCGCCGGTCACCGTGGTCCGTACCGCTGCGGAACGGGGTGTACGGGTAGAACGCGTCCGACACCAGCGGCGCGGCCGACGCGGGCAGCCGCCACGACACGGGCAGCCGGTGCTGCGGCAGCTCCGGATTGTGCGCGAGCAGCGTCGAGACGGCGCTTGCCGACGGGTCGTACGACAGGCCCGCCCACTGGTCGGCGCCCACGATCGAGAACGGGTCGAGCTGGCCCGGATCCCCGACGAACAGCGCCCGCTCGAACAGTCCGGCCACCGCGAGGAGGGCGTCCGAGCGCATCTGGTACGCCTCGTCGACGATCGCGTGCCCCCACGGCTCCACGTTCTTCACGTGCGCCCACTTCGCGGCCGTGGAGATGACGATGTCCAGGCCCGCCAGATCCGCCGCCTTCGCCGACTTCCGTACGTTGTCCAGCCCGTCCAGGACCTTGTCGTACGGATCGGAGTCGCTGCTGTGCAGCCGGCCCACCGGTAGCTCGGGCGCCTTCTCCGCCAGCCGCACCACCAGGTCGTCCACCTGGGCGTTGGTCTGCGCGACCACCATCAGCGGGCGGCCCGCGGCGGCCAGCTCCAGCGCCGCACGCACCACCAGCGTCGACTTCCCCGCGCCCGGCGGGGAGTCCACCACGATCCCGCGCGCCGTACCGCGCAGGGTGTCGCCGAGGATCGCGTCGGTGGCCCGCGCCGCCGCTGCACCCGGGTCGAGAACGGCTGTCACCTGATGCCCCCGAGGATGCCCCGGCCTTCGGGCCGGGGAGGAATCGGACTCCTGCGGAGCAGGGCAGGAGTAGCTGAATCGTCGTCAGAGCGTCTCGACGTCCGCCACGGCGGCGTCGCGCTCGGCCTCCAGGCGGTAGACGATCTCGGAGTTGAGGGATCGTCGGGCGGACTTGGCCTGAGCGGCCAGCCACTCGTGCAGGTCGGCGGGCAGGCGGAGCGTGATGCGCTTATCTTCATCCATGACCCCAGAATAGTGTCTTTCAGACGTTCGCCAACAGGTAGAATGACACCATGGCGACACGGCAGGAAGCGAGTGAGAGGTCCGGGTATGCCCGGTACACCTACCGGCTTCGCGTGTCGTCGACCGCGCTCGCCGGCCTCGATGTGGAGTGGGCGCGCTGCCGGTGGGTCTGGAACGAGTGCGTGGCCACGTCCCGCAAGGTCCACGGTCTGAACGAGGATGCCGCCGAGAAGGTGACGTGCGGTCCGGCGCAGCTCGACAGGATGCTGACCGAGGCCCGCGCCGCCATGGGATGGCTGCGTGAGGGCTCTTCGGTGCCGCAGCAGCAGACCATCCGCGACTTCGGCACGTCGCGCGCCAAAGCCCTGAAGGACATCAAGGCGGGGCTGCCGATGCGGCAGCGCGCCGGGATGCCCCGCATCAAGCGCAAGCGTGACGCGCTGCCGTCGATGAACTACACGCGGCGCGGCTTCCGGTTGAAAGACGGCCGCCTGCACCTCGCGGGCGGCATCACGCTGACCGTGGTGTGGTCCCGCGACCTGCCCGCCGACCCCACCAGCGTGCGTGTGTACCGGGATAGCCTCGGGCACTGGTACGCCTCGTTCGTCGTCGCCACGGCCATCGAACCGCTGCCGGAGACCGGCCGCGTGATCGGTATCGACTGGGGCGTCAGGGAGACCGCGACCACCACCAGCAACGCCCACGACCTCCCCCACCCGCAGCACGGGAAGAGTGCCGCTGCGAAGCTGGCCCGGTACCAGAAGCAGATGGCACGCCGTAAGCCCGCGCGGGGCAAGGCCGCGTCGAAGGGCTACCGGGCGGCGTCCCGCGCGGCGGCCAAGGTCCACAAGAAGGTTGCCCGGCAGCGCCAGGACACCGCCCGCAAGTGGGCCAAAACAGTTGTGCACGCCTTCGACCGGCTCGCCGTCGAGGACTTCCGCCCCAAGTTCCTCGCGAAGTCGACGATGGCCCGCAAGGCCGCCGACGCGGCGATCGGCGCGACCAAGGCCGCGCTGACCGAGATGGCCCGCAAGCACGGCCGCATCGTGCACCTCGTGCACCCCGCCCACACCACGATGGACTGCGCACAGTGCGGTGCGAGAACCAAGCACGCACTTCCCCTTTCTGAACGAACGTACGCGTGCACCGCCTGCGGAGCCGTGTCCCCCAGGGACAAGAACTCCGCCCGTGTGATGCTCGTCCGGGCTGGTCTCAACCCGGCTGGCGCTGACGGTGGAAGTCCTGCGGGGGCGCCGCTCCCGCAGGCAGCCTGAGCCAGGAATCCCCCTGCCTTCAGCTGGGGGAGGATGTCAAAGGAGGTCCTCCGCGGTCACGGGATCGGGCTGCTCGGCATGGCCGGCGGAGCCGTCGGCGCCCGGCGGACCGCCGTGGGTCCACGGGGTGTCCTCCGGATCGGGCAGCTTCGGGCCGCCCCGCTGGTCGTGTTCGAACAGGGTCCAGGCGATCCGGTCGCCGGGCTCGGGCACCGAACCCGGCGCCGGTTCCTTGGACCGGCCCATCCGGTCCGTGACGCGCAGGACGAGGCCGACCGTGCCGGCTTCAGGATCCTCGGCGGCGTACCCTACGAACTCCGCCGTCTGCGGCTTGCCCTCCAGCGAGCGGTACACCTTGGTCCGCTCGCCGAGATGCGGGCGCTCCTCCGTCCGCACCGTGACCAGGGGGCGCGGCGAGGGGCGCTTCGACTCGCTGTACGCCATCTCGACCTCCGTCACCTCCCCGACGAACGCCTCACCGGCCAGCCTGCGGCCCGCCAGCACCAGCGGGTCGTCGAGCGCCTCCTGGGCGTCCAGCTGCGCCTGGGCCGTCTCCCGCGAGGCCAGCTTCTGCGCGGCCGTGACCGCGTCGTCCCGGCGCGGCTGCGGGGGCTCGCCCGCCCGCACCCGGTCCCGGTGCGCGGTGAAGGACCAGCGGTCCCTGGTCCAGCGGTCCTCCGCCCTGGCCCCCTCCGGCAGCTCCCGCAGCAGGTCGAGCCCCCGCCACACCGCGTCCCAGGTGGGCAGCAGCACCCCCGCGAGCAGCGACCTGATCTCCCGCTCCGCGCCGCTCAGCTCGCCGAGCCGGGTGTCGGCGTCGAGGCCGTCCTCCGCGGCGGCCAGCGCTGTCCGCGCCCGGTCGTACCGCTCGATCGCGGGCGCCAGCAGCCTGTTGTCGAACGCCGGATCCGTCGCCGGTCCGGCCGGCGGGCAGACCAGCTGACCGGCGCGGTCCCGCTCCAGCTCCGCCCGGAGTGCGGCCTCCGCACCGGACTCGCCGTCCGGCGGATCGACCCAGGCCAGCAGCGCGCCGAGATGCTGGTCCTCCAGGCTGCTCTGTCCCGTCGCCCAGTGCCGGTTCAGCAGATCCGTCGTGGCCAGCAGCAGCGAGGAGCCCGGCACCCGGGCCCGCTCCCCGTAGTGCGTCAGCCAGCGGCCGAGCAGCGGCACACGGGCGGGAGCCGGGTAGGGGGTGTCCGGGTCGTCCTCGGCCGTACGCCGGAACCGCATGGACCGCCCGAGCAGCCGTACGAAGTCGAGGCCGGCCCTGCTGGGCACGATCAGCTGGGCCGCGTCCGCGCACAGCTCGACCTCGACCTTGACCTTCTTGCCGGTCGCGGGATCGGTCTCGTTGCGCTCGGCCGGCTCGACGGCGTCGGCGTACGACTCGATGTGCGGCAGCACCGCCTCGGCCAGCTCGGCGAGGAACGCGAACCGCAGATCGCGGTCGCGCGGCTGGGCCACCACCAGCAGCCGGGGCGCCGCGCGGTCCGTGCCCACGAGCGCGCCGAGCGGGGCGCCGGCCTCACCCGCGGTCGTCAGCGGCACCAGCACGAGCGGCCGGTCGGTCAGATGACGGTGGCGGACGGTGGCCAGCGGCTGGGCACGGCCGCTGTCGACGGCCTCCAGCCGGGCGAGCGTGCTGATCAGCGACATGGGACGCCGCCGTCCACACCGGCCAGGGCTTCCGCACGCAGGGCGGCCGCCCTGCGCAGGGCCGCCACCGTCGGGTCGTCCGGGTCGCCCTCCTTGCCGGCCGCCGCGGCCAGCACCCCGGCGACCGTCGTCAGGCCTCCGAGCTCGCCCCGCACGCTCCGGCCCAGCGACTCGACCGCGCCCTCGGCACGGGCCTTGGCCCGGCAGTGGAAGGCCAGCTCGCACGCGGCCAGGCACTCGGGGGCGTACGCCGCGGGGACCGCCTCGACCGCGGTGCCCAGCTCCTCGGGGGAGCAGCCCGGATCGAAGGTCGTGCCCTCGGGCAGGGCGGCCGCGATGTCCTCGACACGGGTCAGCCGCGTCAGCTGGCGGCTGGTGACGGCACGCTGTTTGCGCACGTCCACGACCGAGGCGGTCGGCAGGTTGGAGAAGTCCTTCGGGCAGACCAGCAGGACCCGGTGCGCGACCTCGGCGCCCTCCGTCTTCGCGGCGATCCGCTCCAGCGCCAGGACGTAGACGGCGGACTGACGGGCCGCCGCACCGACCTTCGCGGCGTCCGCCGAGCTGTCGATCATGGGGAAGGACTTGATCTCGACGACCGTCCAGGTGCCGTCGGGGTGGACCACCACGGCGTCCGGCTCCAGGTAGGCGGGGGAGCCCGCGACCTCCAGGGCCAGCATCGGATGGTCGAGCAGCGCCCAGCCGCCCGCAGCCGTGGCCTCGCGCAGCGCCAGCGCCGTACGCGCGGCGCGGCCCTCGGGGCCGGCCGCCGTCAGATCGGGCACCACGGCCGAGGCCGGCGCTTCGGCGCCGCCGCCGAGCCGCTCGACGAGGAGGCGCAGCAGCTCCGTGCCGCCGTCGGCCTTGACCTTCGCCTCGAAGGCGTTGCCCCGCACGAACGCGAACTGCGACTGGCCGAACGCCGCAGGGGAGCCGAGCGCGGTGGCCAGCACGGCCTTGTCGACGCCCGCCCCGTCGAGCAGGGCCCGCCGCTTGCATCCCGGGTTGGCGGCGAGCGCGGCCAGCGCGCGTGCGTCGAGCGGATGCGGCGCGACGGCCGGACCGCGCAGCTCAGCGAGCCGCTGCCGGAGCGTCGTCGCTGGCTTCGACTGCGGAGCGGGTGCGCGCGTCGCTGGAATCTGCGGAGGCGGTCCGCCGGCCGGGTATTCGCTCACCCGCGGAAGTCTTGCATCCGTCACTGACAATCGTGGATGCCGTGGGGGTGACGGATGCGGGCACCCGTGCGAACACCGCCCTCACCCGGTCCTTGACGCGGTCCGCGATCCGCATGAACGGCCTGGTCAGCAGCGCGCCGGCGGCCATCACGGCGGCGCCGGCGACGGCGTCGAGGAAATAGTGGTTCGCCGTGCCCATCACCACGAACACGGTGATCAGCGGATAGGCGATCCCCGCCGCCCGGACGAGCGGGTGGCGCCCGTGGCGCCAGAGCAGGACGCCGCACCACACCGACCAGCCGACGTGCAGGCTCGGCATCGCCGCGTACTGGTTGGTCATCCCGCTGAGCCCGCGCGGGGCGCTCGCGCCCGCGCCCCACCACCCGTACGCGCTGTACTGCGCCATCGTGTCCACGAAACCGTGGTGGGCGTCGAGCAGCCGGGGCGGACAGGTCGGCATCAGCGTGAAGCCGACCAGCCCGAGGAGGGTGGAGGTCATCAGCCAGGTACGGGCCGCCCGGTAGGCGGCGGTACGGCGCCGGAAGATCCAGACCAGGATGGCCGGGGTGACCAGGTAGTGCAGGGAGGCGTACGCGAAGTCGGCGGGTATCCCGAGCGCGGGGTTGCCGGTCAGGAGCCGGTTGAGAGGGTGCTCGGCGTTGAGGTGCAGCGCCTTCTCCAGGCGGAGTATCGCGAGCCCGTTCTCCACGGCCGCCGGTATGTTCTCGTGGACCAGCAGCCGGCCCGTCGAATACAGCCCGTACACCACCGCGATCAGCGGAAGCTCCGTCCACCAGCGGGGCCGGTGACCGGAGGACGGTGTCGCGGGGGTGGCGTGCGGCATCCGGTAGCTCTCCCCAGTGTTCATGCGGTCGACGGCGGGCGTTCAACCGTACGGCGGTCGTATGCCCTGATTCCCCCCGGGGCCCGTCCCACGCGGACGGCCCTGGTCATGCGTGGGGAGGGACGCGGGCGACGCCCCGCAGGTTGCCCGTGAGCCATGTGGGAGATGATGGAGCGGGGCCCGATCCCGCGCCGGTCTCCCGGTCGGCCGCTCGCGTCCGCCGCCCCCTCGCCGTCCCGGACACCGCCGTCCCGGACCCACCAGATCCTAGGGTCCCCGGATCTTCGGATCTCCGTATTTTTCAGGGAGAGCCGTCATGGCACCGCGAATCCTGCTCGCCCGGCACGGCCAGACACAGTGGTCGGTCCAGGGCAATCACACCGGCAGGACCGACATTCCCCTCCTCGACAGCGGCCGCGAGGGCGCCAAGCTGCTCGGCGAACGGCTGCACCGGGAGCCCTGGGGCGGCCTGCCCGGCGTCGAGGTCCGGACCAGCCCGCTCGTCCGGGCCGCCGAGACCTGCGCGCTCGCCGGATTCGGCGACCGCGCCCAGCCGTGGGACGCGCTGATGGAGTGGGACTACGGGGATTACGAGGGGCTGACCCCGGCGCAGATCAAGGCGGACCGGCCGGACTGGCTCATCTGGCGCGACGGGGTCCCGGGGGGCGAGAGCCTCGCCTCACTGGCGGCCCGGGCGGACGAGGTCGTCGAGTGGGCGCGGTCCGCCGACCGCGATGTGCTGGTCTTCGCGCACGGCCACATCCTGCGGGCGCTGGGGGCGCGGTGGCTGGGCGAGGACGTGTCGTTCGCCGCGCGGATCCGGCTGGAGCCCACGTCGCTGTCGGTGCTGGGGTGGGCGTACGGCCTCCCGGCGCTGGAGCGCTGGAACGACACGGGGCACCTGGACCGCTGACCCGGGGGCGCCCGAGCCGGGCCTCTTCGGCCCGGCTCACCCCGGTCCAGGCCGGCAGACCCAGCCCGTCCGGCGTTCGAGGACGGAACCCTGGCGTCGGGTTCGGCCTTGCTGACCATGTGGGCCTGAGAGGGAGAGCGCAGCCAGGACCCGCGCACCGGTTCCGTCCTCAATCGCCGGACGGGCTTGAATCGGCCGGCCAGGGCTGGAAGGCACCGGACAGGCTCGAATCGGCCGGCCAGGGCTGGAAGGCACCAGGCGGGCTTGCATGTGCCGGCCAGGGCAAGAAGGTGCCGGACGGGCCTGAATCGGCCGGCCAGGGCTGGAAGGTGCCGGGCGGGCCCGCGGCCTCACGCGTCCGGGGGCAGCTCCTCGTAGCGGGCCAGGAGGGCGGTCACCTCCGGGCCGCCCCGAGGACGGAGCACCCGTACGGCGCTCGCCAGCATCCCGCGGATCCGGGAGGACTGGACCCGGTCCAGCAGGTCCAGCACCTGGTGGCCCGCCGCCGCGGCCTCGTCGGCCGTGCCCGCCCGCGCCAGGTCACCGGCGAGCTGCGCGCGGTACAGCGCGAGGTTCCGGGTGAAGTGCGGGTCCTGCAACCGGGTCGCCCGCCGGGCATGCCGCGCCGCCCGGGGCCAGTCACCCAGCGCCGACCAGCACTGCGCCTCCAGCAGCTCCAGCTCCGCCTCCCGGAAGAAGGTCATCCACTCCGGGTCCGCGTCGCTCGGCCCGCGCCCGAACGCCGTCCGCGCCCGCCCGATCGCCTGCTCGCACCCCGTGCGGTCCCCGAGCCAGGCCCTGGCCCCCGCCTCCCGCAGCGACAGCAGGGCCAGCAGCCGCGGTGAGCCGAGCGGCCCGGCCGCCCGCTGCCCGGCCTCCGCCGCGCGGACGGCCTCCCGGGCCCGCCCCGTGTCGCGGGCCAGGAACGAGGCGTTGCAGAACGCGTGCGCCTCCAGCGCGGCGTCCCCGGCCAGCCGGGCCGTCGCGAGCGCCTCCGCGTAATGGGAGCGCGCGTCGTCGAAGCGCCCCGAGTCATGGGCCAGCCAGCCCACGGAGATCGCCAGCTCACCGGCGCCGGCGTGCAGCCGGTGCGCCGTGCTGCGCCGCGCCGTGGTCCCGGAGTCGAGCAGGGCGTAGGCGGCCCGGAGCGGCTGGGAGGCCCGCCGGTAGAGGCCGTCCGCGCCGTGCCGGTCGTCCAGCAGCCGGATCTGGCGCACGGCCTTCTCCACGGCACTCACCTCGGCTTCGCCGATCCGGCGCTGCGCGGGGACGGTGAGAGGGCCCGCGGCGGACGCATGGCCGCCCAGGCCCAGGGACGCGGCCGCCACCGTGGCGGTACCGCTGGTCATGAACACGCGACGCAGCACGTCGCTCTCCTCGTGGATCTCGCGGTCGAGCGCGGGGGGTGTGGTGGGCGGGGGCAGAGGTGTCGTGCGGGCCCCCCGGCCGCGCACGCTCTCGCGCGCCGAGAAGCCCAGGTCCGCGAGGCTCGCCCCGGGGAACATGTGCAGGAACACCCGTTCGTACGCGTAGTTGGGGCAGCGGATCTCCCCGGACTCCACGCGTCCGATGTACCGGGCGTCGCACGCGACGTGTTCACCGATCTCGCGTGCGGCCCGGCGGACCGCGGCCGCGAACTCCCCGGCGGAGCGCTGTCCGCGCAGCCGCCGGAAGGCGAGGTTGGGAACTGCCCGTGTCGACACCATGGCGGGGCCCTCTCTGGTGCAGCCGGGCTCCTGCTTCCGGTGTCCCGGCGGAGCAAGAACGTACCTGCTGTGACGGAGCGCACACGCAGCGTTTAGCTATAAAGCGGACATCTCACCCGTGATCTGCCATGAACTGCCACCCTTTGCGGCGGCGTGCCGCCGTAGCCCTTGACGCCGTCGGCGCGTTGGTCCATGAGGAGACGGGGCGCGGCACCGTCTCGTCGAGACGAGAGGAGGGGTTCCCTTGCCTCACATGGACAGGGCCCCGGAGACCACACCGTGCGACCTGGTGACCGTCCCGGCGCGTCAGGGCCTGGAGGCCGTGGACATCCTGCGCAGGGGAGCGGAGAACGAGCCCGTCGGCCCGGTCCTGCACGACGGAGCCTGCGCCGTCCTCGGCTTCCTGGTGCCGCCCGGTACGGCGGAGGCATGGGACGTACCCGGCAGCGCCTGTACGAGGACGGACGGCCGCGGGCTGCGCGTCCCCGCCGAGCCGCCCGTCATCGGAGGGGGGTGGCTCCTGCCGCCCGCCGAGGAGACCCCGGTCACCGATCCGGCCGTCCTCCGGGCCGCGCTCGACCAGGCGGCCAGGCTCATCGAGGCGGCCGACAACTGCCGCTGAGGCCATAATGGCCAGGTGGGCGGGGTTTCCCCGCCCTCGCCGGCCCTACCGGGGAACCGGCCCGAACCGGTGAGCAGTGGGGACGAGCGCGCGTGGCACGTCGAGGAGCGGCCCGGGGCGCGAGCGACCGGAAGCGGTCCGAGCGCCGGCAGGAGACCGTCTCCGCGCCGGTGGACGGCGGTCTCGCCGAGCTCGTGCCCGACCGTGAGCGCCCGCGCGCGTGGACGCTGCTGCTGGACGGCGCCCCGCAGTCCCATGTGGACCTGGACGATCCCGCGTACCTCTCGTTCGAATACCAGCGCAGGCTCGGCCATGTCATCGATCTCGCCGCGCCGGCCGGCCGGCCCCTCCAGGTGGTGCACCTCGGCGGCGGAGCCTTCACGCTCGCCCGGTACATCGCCGCGAGCCGCCCGCGCTCGACGCAGCAGATCGTGGAGATCGACGCGCCCCTCGTCCAACTGGTGCGGCGGGAGCTGCCCCTGGACCCACAGGCGCGGATACGGGTCCGCTCGGCGGACGCCCGCGCCGGGCTCGGCAGGATCCAGGACGGCTGGGCCGACCTCGTCATCGCCGATGTCTTCGGCGGGGCCCGCACCCCCGCGCACCTCACCTCCGTCGAATTCCTCGCCGAGGTGCGCCGGGTGCTGAAGCCCGGCGGGCAGTACGCCGCCAACCTCGCGGACGGCCCGCCGCTCGCCCATCTGCGCGGCCAGATCGCCACGGCCGCCGCGCTCTTCCCCGAGCTGGCCCTGGCCGCCGATCCCACCGTCTGGCGCGGCCGCCGCTTCGGGAACGCGGTCCTGGTCGCCTCCGACCTGCCGATCGCCGTCGCCGACCTGACCCGGCGGGTCGCGAGCGACCCGCACCCCGGCCGTGTCGAACAGGGCCGCGCGCTCGCCGACTTCACGGGAGGCGCCGCCGTCGTCACCGACGCGGGCGCCAAGCCTTCCCCGGCCCCGCCGCCCGACGCGTTCTCGTGACCGTGACTACTGGTCCACGGTCTCCACGATCGGCGGATGGCCGTTCCAGGTGCAGAACACCGAGACCGTCGCACCCGCGCCGTCGCTGAAGTCCACCCGGATCCACTCCGGGTTCGTCCACACCTGCATCGACCATCCCGGCTCCGGCGTCGCCGAGACCAGCTTCGCCGAGGCGTCCGCCAGCTCCAGGACGACCCTGCCCCCACGCGTCGGGTAGCTCTTCACCTCGCCCGAGGCGGCCGGGGACGCGGGGGGCTCCGCCGGTCTGCTCGCGGACGGCGGCCGGGAGGACGGTTTCCGGGAGGGGCGTGGGGACGCCGGGGCCGTGGAGCGGGAGGCGGTGGCACTCGGGGAGGGGGACGGCAGCGCACGGTGCGTCGAGGAGGACACCGGCTCGTCCGACGCCTGCGCGCCCCGCGCCTCCACCGAGATCGGAACCGCGCGCGGAGGGTCGTAGGCCGTCCCCGACATGACCGTGTGCACGCCCCACCACGACAGGGTCACCGCCGCACCCGTGGCGAGCGACCACGCGATCGCGTGTACGAGTCCTCTTTGCATCGGGCACATCCTGCACCACCCGCGCACGGGCTGTCCTGGAGGGGACCGTGTTCCTCCGGATGGGCTACGGTGCGGCGCATGCCTAGTGTGCTCGTGGTCGAGGACGACCAGTTCGTACGTTCCGCCCTCATCCGGCACCTGACCGAGGCCTCGCACACCGTACGGAGCGTCGGGACCGCGCTCGAAGCGCTGCGCGAAGTCGCGCACTTCCGCTTCGACGTCGTCGTCCTCGATCTCGGGCTGCCCGACCTCGACGGCTCCGAGGCCCTGAAGATGCTGCGCTCCATCACCGACGTACCCGTGATCATCGCGACCGCGCGGGACAACGAGGCCGAGATAGTCAGGCTGCTCAACGACGGCGCCGACGACTACCTGACCAAACCGTTCTCGGTGGAGCACCTCTCCGCCCGCATGGCGGCCGTCCTGCGCCGCACCCGTGGCCCCGGCGCCCAGGCGCCGCCCCCGCGGGTCCTCCAGGTCGGCGGGCTCTCCATCGACCCGCTGCGCCGCCAGGCCGAACTGGACGGCGCCGCGCTGGACCTGACCCGACGTGAATTCGATTTGCTGGCCTTCCTCGCCGGCCGCCCCGGCGTCGTCGTCCCGCGCCGGGAGCTGCTGGCCGAGGTCTGGAAGCAGTCCTACGGGGACGACCAGACCATCGACGTCCACCTCTCCTGGTTGCGCCGCAAACTGGGCGAGACGGCAGCCCGGCCGCGTTATCTGCACACCCTGCGCGGAGTCGGCGTCAAGCTCGAACCGCCGGCCACGGGGCCGTCCGCATGAGATGGGCCCTGGTCAAGGTCTGCCTGGCGGTCACCGCCATGGTCGTGATCGCGTTCGCCGTCCCGCTCGGGCTCGTCATCAAGGAGATGGCCCGTGACCGCGCCTTCTCCGACGCCGAGCGGCAGGCCGCCACGATCGGCCCCACCCTCACCATCACCACCGACCGTGAGGAACTGACCCGGGCCGTCCTGTCCACCGAGCCCGGCGGCCGGGGACGCCTCGCGGTCCACGTCCCCGCAGCCGGGCAGGGCGGCGACCGCCTGGAGATCGGCACCCGGCGCGCCACCCGCGAGGACCTGGAGACCGTACGGAAGTCGGGCCGCGCCTCCATCGCCGAGGTGCCCGGCGGCTCCGCGCTGCTCCAGCCCACCGCGCTCGGCTCCGGCGGCATCGCGGTCGTCGAGGTGTTCGTGCCCGAGGACGAGGTCTCCAACGGCGTCGGCACGGCCTGGCTGGTGCTCGCCGGGGTGGGGATCGCGCTGATCGTCGGCTCGGTGGCCGTGGCCGACCGGCTCGGCGTACGGATGGTGGAGCCCGCCCAGCGGCTCGCGGGCGCCGCCCAGGACCTGGGGGAGGGCCGGCTGGGGACCCGGGTGCCCGAGGAGGGCCCCACCGAGCTCCGCTCCGCGGCGGTCGCCTTCAACTCCATGGCCGACCAGGTGGTCCAGCTCCTGGCGAACGAACGCGAACTGGCCGCCGACCTCTCGCACCGGCTCCGCACCCCGCTGACCGTGCTCCGCCTCAACGCCGCCTCGCTGGGCGAGGGCCCGGCCGCCGAGCAGACCAGGGCGGCCGTCGAACAGCTGGAGCACGAGGTCGACACGATCATCCGTACGGCCCGGGAACAGCGCCCGCAGACCCAGGGCGGGCAGCCGGGGGCCGGAGCCGGGTGCGACGCGTCGGAGGTCATCCGGGAGCGCATGGGGTTCTGGTCGGCGCTGGCCGAGGACGAGGGCCGCACGGTGCGGCTGGCGGGCGTGGACCGCACCGTACGGATCCCGGTGGCCCGGCCCGAGCTGGCCGCCGCTCTGGACGCGCTGCTCGGCAACGTCTTCCGGCACACCCCGGAAGGCACCGCCTTCGCCGTCGACGTGCACCACACCGGCCACGCGGTGATCGTGCTGGTCTCGGACGCCGGGCCCGGGATACCCGATCCGGAATCCGCCCTGACCAGGGGTGCCAGCGGCCGGAACGGAGCGCGGGGCGAGGTGGGTTCGACCGGCCTCGGTCTCGACATCGTCCGCCGGGTCGCCGAATCCACCGGCGGTGACCTGCGGATCGGGCGGTCGGTGCTCGGCGGCACGGAGGTGCGCATCTGGATAGGGCTCGACGGCGGCCCGGCCGAGCGCGCGCGCCGGGGCCACCGGGTGGGACGGCGTACCGGAAGGCGGGGACCCCGGGGAGCGCGAGGCCGGAACGCGGAGTTCCGAGGCGCTGAGGGGTCCGGCCCGAACCCCAGGGACAGCCGGTCTTAACCGGCACCGATGTCTCCCTTAAGCAAACCCTAAGAACATCAACCCGGGTCCCATGAGTACCTTTTGCCTGGTTGGCGGCGGCTAGCGTGCAGACGCAATCACCCCCCCGGCAGGACAGAGGCACGCGATGGCCACCAGTACGCACCGCCGCACGACGAGCACCCGCACGAAGGCCGTCGGCGCCCTCGTCGCCGCGGCCGTCGTGGGCGGCACGGTCTTCGCGCTCACCGGCACCGCGCAGGCGGCGGCCGTGGGCGCCACGTACACGAGGGCCAGCGGCTGGAGCGGTGGCTACACGGGGCAGTACGTCGTCTCGAACGACACGGGGACCGTCCAGTCGGGCTGGACGCTCGAATTCGACCTGCCCGCCGGCACGGAGATCGACTCGCTCTGGAACGGCGAGCACACCGTCAGCGGCGACCACGTCACCGTGAAGCCCGAGAGCTGGAACAAGGAGATCGCCCCGGGCGCGTCCGTGACGGTCGGCTTCGTCACCAAGTCCGGCTCCGCGACGGCCGCCGCCGATCCGGAAGGCTGCCGCATCAACGGCGCCGCCTGCTCCGCGGACGGCGGCACGACCCCGGAACCGAGCGGACGCCCGACCGGAACCCCGTCGCCCACCTCCACCCCGGCGCCCACGTCGACGCCGACGGAGGAAGCCACGCCCACGGAGACCGCGACGGCCGAGCCGTCCGGAACGCCGGGCGGCGCGGCCGGCGGAGCGGGATTCGCCCCGTACGTCGACACGTCGCTCCACCCCGCCTACGACCTCCTGGACACCGCGTCCAGGACCGGCGTCAAGGAGTTCAACCTGGCGTTCATCACGTCGGGCGGCAGCTGCGCCCCGCTGTGGGGCGGGGTCACGGGGCTCGCCGACGACAAGGTGGCCGCCCAGATCGGCGCGCTGCGGGCCGAGGGCGGCGACGTGAGGGTCTCCTTCGGCGGGGCGGCCGGCGCCGAACTGGCGCTGCACTGCTCCTCGGCGGAGGAGCTCGCCACGGCGTACGGCAAGGTCATCGACGCGTACGAGCTGACCAAGGTCGACTTCGACATCGAAGGCGGCGCGCTGCCCGACACCGCTGCCAACTCCCGCCGTTCGGCCGCCATCGCCCAGCTCCAGAAGTCGCGTCCCGGTCTCGACGTGTCCTTCACGCTGCCCGTGATGCCCGAGGGGCTGACCCAGCCGGGCGTGGACCTGATCGCGGACGCGAAGAAGAACGGCGTATCGATCGACGCGGTCAACATCATGGCGATGGACTACGGGGCGTCGTACAGCGAGGACATGGGCGACTACGCCACCCAGGCGGCCACCGCCACGCAGGCCCAGATCAAGGGCGTGCTCGGGCTCACGGACGCGGAGGCGTGGAAGGCCGTCGCGGTCACCCCGATGATCGGCGTGAACGACGTCGCCACCGAGATCTTCACCGTCGAGGACGCCACGCAGCTGGTGGAGTTCGCCCGGGAGAAGGGCATCGGCCGGCTGGCGATGTGGTCGGGCACGCGGGACACGCAGTGCGAGGGCGGCGCGAAGCCGACCGCTGACGCCACCTGCAGCTCGATCCTCCAGGAGCCGCTGGCCTTCACCAAGGCGTTCGGCGCCTTCGGATAGTCCGCACCGCCCCTTCGGCCACCACCTCGACGCGCGCGTCCCGGCCGCCCCCCACGCCCCCCACACCGGCCGGGGCGCGCGTCCCCTCCGTACCCCTCCACGCCCGGCCCCCGGCGCGCGGAGGGGTCCTGTGTTCCCGCACGTACGGAAGGAACCGGAACCTCCCCGCGCCGCAGTGGAGTTCGGGGAAAGAACACGGAAACGCCCCATGACCCCCCTGTGCACCCCCGTAACCCCCCGCCCCGTTCATCTTCCGGCGGGCATATCGCCGCGGCGGGGGCCGGCGGGGCCCTTTCCGGCATGGCGTGGAAATCTTGGCGACGGACCGCTCCTTCTCGCGTCCGGAAGGGCTTGCGGGCGCCCAACACCCCGCTGACCTGCGGAAATTGGGATTCGTATCCGCTTCGCATGCAGGGCGCGGAGGTAAACGCAAGCCCTCGGTCGGACACGTTCCCGTGACTTGCAGGACACGCTCGGGCAACGGAAGCGTCTTCAACTCTTGACACCCACCCCGCGAGGTAGCAATCTTCCGGCATCAGCGCATGGGAGCGCTCCCATCTCGAACGAGGTTTTTCGCTCGTACGGGGACGGCACCGCCCATGCCCTCTCCGTACCACCGGCACCCGCACCCACCAGCGCGTATGCCGCAGTTCGAACGCAAGTCCCACCCTGGAACAAGGAGTAGTGGAATGCGCATCACCCGCACCGTCGCAGGTCGAAGCCGCAGAACCGCCGTCATGGCCACAACGGGCCTCACGGCCGCCGCCCTGCTGCTGACCGGCTGCGGCGATTCCGGCTCGGATTCCGACGAGGCCGACGCGGACGGGAACATCACCCTGACCCTCGCCGACTTCGGGCAGTTCGGGTACAAGGAGGCGAAGCTCTTCGAGAAGTACCACGAGCTCCACCCGAACATCACGGTCAAGGCGAACACCGCCGCCGAAGAGCCGGTCTACTACACCAAGTTCCTCCAGCAGCTCAACACGGGCAGCGGCCTGGCCGACGTGCAGGGCATCGAAGTCGGCCGCGCGAAGGAACTCGTCGACACCAAGGCGGACGCCTTCGCCGACCTGTCCAAGGTCATCGACACCAGCCAGTGGGTGAACTGGAAGGCGCTGCAGGCGACCACCGACGACGGCAAGGTCATCGGTGCCGGTACCGACATCGGTCCGATGTCCATCTGTTACCGCCGTGACCTGTTCGAGCAGGCCGGGCTGCCCACCGACCGCGAGGAAGTCGCCGCGAAGCTCGCCGGCGGCTGGGAGGACTACCTCAAGCTCGGTGAGGAGTACAAGAAGAAGGCCCCCGAGGGCACCTTCTTCATGGACTCCGCCAGCGCCATGTACAACGGCGTGGTGAGCTCCGGCTCGGAGCAGTACTACGCGAAGAACGGCGACCCGATCTACAAGGAGAGCGCCGGCGTCAAGGCGGGCTGGAAGCTCGCCTCCCAGGCGGTCGACAAGAAGCTGACCCAGGGTCTGGCCCAGTTCCAGGACCCGTGGAAGGCCGCTCTGCGCCAGGGCACCATGGCCACCGTGGCCTGTCCCGCGTGGATGGCCGCGCAGATAGCCACGTACTCCGGCGACAAGTACAAGGGCAAGTGGGACATCGCCCGCACCCCGGGTGAGACCGCGGCCAACTGGGGCGGTTCCTTCCTCTCCGTGCCCGCGAAGGGCAAGCACGTCAAGGAGGCCACCGAGCTCGTCAAGTGGCTGACCGCGCCCGAGCAGCAGGCCGCCGTGTTCAAGGCCGCGGGCCTCTTCCCATCGAACAAGGGTGCCTACGAGCTCCCCGACGTGAAGACCGCCAAGCTCGAGTACTTCAACAACGCCCCCATCGGTGAGATCTACGCCGAAGAGGCGCAGATCATCCCGGCCGCGGTGCTCGGCCCGAAGGACGGCGTGATCAAGGACACCTTCTCCAAGCAGATCAACAACATGGAGCAGCGGGGCACCGCTCCGGACGCTGCCTGGGACGCCGCCATCAAGGACATCGACAAGGTGGTCGGCTGATCTTCCACCGTGCGGCCGGCCGGGACCACGCGTCCCGGCCGGCCCGCACCGGTTCCGGTTCCCCGGCCGGTACCGCGCACCTTCTCCGACACCTCCGCCGGGCCTGACCAGAGGACCGGCCTGCCCCTGCGGTGTCGGCACACCCCAGGGAAGGACTCCCACCTGTGGCAACCACGACCCCCACCCGGGGCGCACAAGGCTCCCGGCCCAGCCGCCGTGCCCCGAAGCCCATGACTCCCGGCCGTCAGGCATGGCGCAGCCGGCTGTGGCGATTCGACGACAAGGCGTCGCCGTACGCCTACATCGCGCCGTTCTTCCTCGTCTTCGGAGCCTTCGGGCTCTACCCGCTCGTCTACACCGGCTGGATCGCCCTGCACAAGGTGGAGATGACCGGCCTCGACCAGATGGAATGGGTCGGCTGGGAGAACTTCAGCACCATCCTGCAGGACTCCGAGTTCTGGACCGCGGTCACCAACACGTTCGTCATCGGCGTCATCTCGACCGTCCCGCAGCTGATGATCGCGCTGGGCCTCGCCCACCTGCTGAACTACAAACTGCGGGCCAGCACCTTCTGGCGCACGGTGATCCTCACGCCGTACGCCACCTCGGTGGCCTCCGCGGCCCTCGTCTTCGCCCTGGTGTTCCGGGCCGACGGCGGCCTGCTGAACTGGGTGCTCGGGTTCTTCGGTTTCGGTGAGACGAACTGGGTCAACGGCCACTGGACGTCCAACATCGCCATCGCCGTCATCGTGATCTGGCGCTGGACGGGTTACAACACCCTGATCTACCTCGCCGCGATGCAGGCCGTGCCGTCCGACCTGTACGAGGCCGCCTCGCTCGACGGTGCCTCGCGCTGGCAGCAGTTCCGCAACGTGACGATCCCCGCGCTGCGGCCGACGATCCTCTTCACGATCGTCATCTCGACCATCGGCTCGATGCAGCTCTTCGGCGAACCCCTCCTGCTGGAGGGCGGAACCAACGGCGCACAGGGCGGTACCGAGCACCAGTACGAGACGCTCAGCATCTACCTCTACAACTACGGCTGGAACCTCGGGCACCTCGGTACGGCCGCCGCAGTCGCCTGGGCCATGCTCGTCCTGCTGCTGCTCATTGCCGCGATCAACTGGCTCATCGGGCGCTTCGGGCGCAAGACCGCGGCCTGACGGGAGCGATATCCATGACCACCACAAGCCCCATCACCGCTTCGGACCACCGGCGCGTCTCCAAGGCCGCGGTCCGCGACGAACCCCCGCGCCGCCGCCGCTTCAAGCCCGGCGCCGGCCGTCAGCACCACGCGGGCCCCTTCGCCTACCTGGCTCTCGTCGTCGTGGGCCTCGGCTCACTGTTCCCGCTGTACTGGACGCTCGTGGCCGCGTCCCGTACCCAGGACGAGATCCTGGACACCACCCCGCCGCTCGTCCCGGGCGGCAACCTGTTCCACAACCTCGAGGCGGCCTGGGAACAGGCCAGCCTCGGCAAGGCCATCGTCAACACGGTGATCGTGTCCGCCAGCATCACACTGGCGACCCTGCTCTTCTGCACGCTGGCCGGTTACGCCTTCGCCAAGATGCGCTTCAAGGGCCGCGGCGCGCTGATGACCGCGGTCATCGCCACGCTGACGATCCCCCCGCAGCTCAGCGTCGTACCGCTGTTCATGATGATGTCGGACATCGGCTGGGGCGGTCAGCTGGAGTCGGTGATCTTCCCGACCCTGGTGAGCGCGTTCGGTGTGTTCTTCATGCGCCAGTACCTCCTGGAGGCGCTGCCCTACGAGCTCATCGAGGCGGGCCGGGTGGACGGGGCGAACAACCTCCGCATCGTGTGGAGCATCGTGCTCCCGGTCGCCCGTCCGGCCATGATGGTGCTCGGCATGCTCACCTTCGTCCAGGCCTGGAACGACTTCTTCTGGCCCTACCTCGCTCTGAACCAGGGGAATCCGACGCTCCAGGTGGCCCTCGGCCAGCTGAGCGCGTCCTACGTGCCCGACCAGAGCATCGTCATGGCGGGCGCGCTGATCAGCACCCTGCCCCTGCTCGTCGTCTTCGTGATCTTCGGCAAGCAGATCGTCGGGGGCATCATGTCCGGCGCCGTCAAGGGCTGACCTGCCCGTCCGCCGCGGTCCGCACCCGGCCGCCCGTACGGCCTGTACCTGACCACAGGCCGTACGGTTACCGGGTCCCGCACTTCCCCGTCCTCGTCCCTCCACCCCCATGGGAGCGCTCCCGCATGACAGCCGTACGACCCGACACCACCCCGAAGCAGGCGCCCGAGGCACAGTTCCCCACGGGCTTCATCTGGGGCGCGGCGACCGCCTCCTACCAGGTCGAGGGCGCCGCCGCCGAGGACGGCCGCACGCCGTCCATCTGGGACACCTTCAGCCGTACGCCCGGCAAGGTCCGCAACGGCGACACCGGCGACATCGCCGCCGACCACTACCACCGCTACCGCGACGACGTCGCGCTCATGAAGCAGCTCGGGCTGAAGGCGTACCGCTTCTCCGTCTCCTGGTCCCGGGTCCAGCCCACCGGCCGCGGGCCCGCCGTCGAGCGCGGCCTGGACTTCTACCGCAAGCTCGTCGACGAGCTGCTGGACGCCGGCATCATGCCCGTCGCGACCCTCTACCACTGGGACCTGCCCCAGGAGCTGGAGGACGCCGGCGGCTGGCCCGAGCGCGTGACCGCCGACCGCTTCGCCGACTACGCCGCCATCGTGTCGGGCGCCCTCGGCGACCGCGTCGGCATGTGGACCACCCTCAACGAGCCCTGGTGCTCGGCCTACCTCGGTTACGGCTCCGGTGTGCACGCCCCCGGCCGCACCGAGCCCGCAGCGGCGCTGCAGGCGGCCCATCACCTCAACCTCGCCCATGGCCGGGCGATCGAGGTTCTGCGCGCCCAACTCCCCGCTTCCGCGCAGACCTCGGTCACCCTCAACCTCCACCAGGTCCGCCCGCTCACCGGCAGCGAGGCCGACGCGGACGCCGCCCGCCGCATCGACGCGGTCGGCAACCGCGTCTTCACCGGTCCGATGCTGCGCGGGGAGTACCCCGAGGACCTGATCACCGACACCTCGCACCTGGTGGACTGGTCGAAGCTGGTCCGGGACGGCGACCTCGCCACCATCTCCCGCCCGGTCGACGCCCTCGGCATCAACTACTACACGCCGACCCTGGTCTCCACCCCGGTGGACGGCGCCGACTACGCGCGCAGCGACGCCCACGGCGCCAGCGACCATTCCCCCTGGCCCGGCTCCGAGCACGTCGCCTTCCACCTCGCCGAGGGGAAGGAGCGCACCGCCATGGACTGGTCGATCGACCCCGACGGGCTCTACAACCTGCTCATGGACGTCACCAGGGACCACCCGGGCCTCCCGCTGATGGTCACCGAGAACGGCGCCGCCTTCGACGACTACGTCTCTCCCGAGGGCAAGGTCGCGGACCCGGAGCGGGTCGCGTACCTGCACGGTCACCTCGACGCCGTACAGCGGGCGGTCGCCGACGGCGCGGACGTCCGTGGCTACTTCCTCTGGTCGCTCATGGACAACTTCGAATGGGCGTACGGCTATTCGAAGCGCTTCGGCGCGGTGTACGTCGACTACGCCTCCCAGCGCCGGATCCCCAAGACGAGCGCCCACTGGTACTCCGACGTGATCCGCCGCCACGCACTGCCCCCGGTCGGCACCGTCTGACCCGACCGGCACGGAAAAGCGGGACCCGGCACACCGCCTGGTCCCGCTTTTCCGTGCCCGCCCCGCCCGCCTTACGTGTTCGTCATCCGGACCCCGTACGCTTGGGAGCGCTCCCAAGAGTTGTGGCGCTGCAGGGACCGCCTGGTCCTGACGAGTGTCGAGGGATCGGACGGTGGGACTTGGTTTGGCCAACCCGCTGTGAGAAATTGACCGCGAACGGGAGGCAGCCATGGCGGCAGCGCGAGTACGGAGTGGCGGGCGGCCCACGCTCGAAGAGGTAGCGGCCCGGGCCGGAGTGGGGCGGGGCACGGCCTCACGCGTCATCAACGGCTCGCCGCGGGTCAGCGCACAGACCCGGGAGGCGGTCGAGGCGGCGGTCGCCGAACTGGGTTACGTACCCAACCGCGCGGCCCGTGCCCTCGCGGGCAACCGCACGGACGCCATCGCGCTCGTCGTGCCCGAGTCCGAGACCCGGTTCTTCGCCGAGCCCTACTTCTCCGACATCGTGCGGGGCGTCGGCGCGGCCCTCGCCGACACGGAGATGCAGCTGCTGCTGACCCTCGCGGGCAACGACCGCGAGCGCCGCCGGCTGGCCCAGTACCTGACCGCGCACCGGGTCGACGGGGTGCTCCTGGTCTCCGTCCACGCCGACGACCCGCTGCCGGACCTCCTCGAACAGCTCGGCATGCCCGCCGTGATCAGCGGCCGCAGGCACGCGGCGGAGACGCTGCCCTCCGTGGACTCCGACAACTTCGAGGGCGCCCGCGCGGCCGTCGACCACTTCATATCGCGAGGCCGCCGCTCCATCGCCACGATCACCGGCCGCCTGGACGTCTACGGCGCCCAGCGCCGCCTCGACGGCTACCGCAAGGCCATCGCCGCGGCCGGGCTCGACCCCGACGAACGGCTGATCGCCCCCGCCGACTTCAGCGAGGAGGGCGGCGCCCGCGCGATGCGGGAGCTGCTGGAGCGCCGCCCGGACGTGGACGCGGTCTTCGCCGCCTCCGACGTGATGGCCGCGGGCGCCCGCCAGGTCCTGCGCGAGTCCGGCCGCCGCATCCCGGACGACGTGGCCCTGATCGGCTTCGACGACTCTGCGGTGGCCCGCCACATGGACCCGCCCCTGACGAGCGTGCGCCAGCCGATCGAGGAGATGGGCCGCACGATGACCCGCGTCCTGCTCCAGGAGATCGCGAACCGCTCGGCGGGCGACGTCGCGGAGGAGCGGCCGAGGATCGTGCTGCCCACGGAGCTGGTGGTGCGCGAGTCGTCCTGACCCGCAGGCACGGAGAGGGGGCCGACAGTGTCTGTCGGCCCCCTTGGGGTGTAGGTGCGGCGTGTGCCGCGGTGCGGTCAGATCCGGCCGCCGGTGAGGCGGGTGATCGGTCCGGCGTGGGTCTTGGCCGTCTGGCGGCCGAGGGCGAACGCGCCGCCCAGGAGACCGCCGATGCCCGCGGCGGCTCCGACCGCTATGGCCTTGCGGTGCTTGACGACCGTCCACGCGGTGGTGGCCGTCGAGGTCACCTTCCCCGCTGTGTCCAGGACAGTCTGCCGACCGGTGTCCCACCCGGCGACCGCCACCCGCTTCGTCGCCTGGCCGGCCGACCGCACTCCGGTCTCCGCCGAGTGGGCGGCTTCCGCGGCGGAGGACTTGGCGTCCTGCGCCGTTGACTTGGCCTTCGAGGCTGCGACCGCCGAGCCGGACTTGGCGTGGTTGTTGGCTGCCGCTGTGGTCTGTCGCCCCTTGGCGGCGGCCGTCCTGGCACCCGTACCGGCCTTCGCCGCAGAACCGCTTGCCTTCTTGGATTCTTCGCTCTCTGCAGTCATGGTGTGCGTGTTACCCCTCGCCGTGGCTCGAAACGGTGCGGTGAAAATTCAGCCGGAATCCCGTGGAAGAAGTGAACCCAGCGGCCCCAGATCCAGGTTGAGGTCCTCCATGGTGAGGTCGTAGCGCTCGCAGAGCTCCGACATCCGGTCCTGGAGGATCATCAGCGTCATGCCGATGCGTTCCTCCTGGTCCTCACGGAGATCGCCCACGTCGACCCGGTGCAGGGCGGTGCGCTCCATGAGCTGGCGCAGCAGTTCGACGATCGTCAGCACCAGTTTGATGAGGTCGCGTTCCACCGTCTCCGGGTCGGTCTCCAGACGCTGGGCCAGGCCGCTGCGCGTGCTCGCCTCGTCGGGCCCCGCGGGGACCAGATCGAAAGCGCGGGCCGCCGCCTGGGCGACCTCCTGGAGGTTCTGCGCACGCGGCTGTGTTTCCCCGGTTTCCTCGGCCATGGACTGCTCCTCGTTCATTCGCCGTACGGTCCTCACCACGGCGCCGGTTCGTCCGACGTGATCGACCGGATCACGGCCCTCAGGTTGATGTGCACCAGGTCGACGTCGGCGATGGAGAGGACCAGATCGCCCGTGAGCACCGCTCCTCCGTTCAGCAAGCGGTCCAGCAGGTCGATCAGTGCCACCTGGCGGCCGGCCAGCGACTCGATGGACTCGTCGGGCGGCCCGGAATGCCCGGTGCGGGGTTCGGCGAACCCCGCACCGGGCATGGCGGCGCCCAGTTCGTCATTCATCGCGGCTCACCGCTGTCCGCCGCGGGCGGTGTCGCGAAGGAGTACGGGGCCCAGGGGCCGGTGATCTCCACGCGCACGCCCGGTACGTCGTCGGCGAGCCCTGTGAGGGCCGCGCGGAACGCGTCGACCTCGGTGTCCTGGACCAGATAGGCGTCGTTGACGATGTTCTCGCCCGCGGCCTGGGCGAGGTCCCCCTGCTGCGGACGGTGCGTGACGTGCGCCCGGGCGATGTCGGCCACCCGGGCCGGCACCTCGGCGGCCACCGAGCCCGCCGCCCGGTAGGTCGCGCGGTGGTTCTGCTGCTGCGCACGGCGCCGCTGGAGGTAGGCCCGCCCGGGGGAGCCCGGGGCCTCAGTCTCCGCTCCGCCGCCCACCGTGACCGCCTCGCGCGGGTCGGCGTAGACCTTGACGCCGAGCTCGACGTGGCCTTCGAGGCGGGCGAGCAGAGCGGAGAACTCGGCCTCGCGTGCGCCCAGCATGTCCTGGACCCGCCCGTCGTCGAGGTAGACCGTCACCAGCCGCATCGGCAGGACGGCCGCGTGCTCGTAGGCCGCCTCGACGACCGCGTGGTGGGTGCGGGCCAGCACCTCCAGCCGGCCGAGGTCCTCCATCTGCGCCTTCACACCCTCGGTTCCGTACGACGCTGAGGGGACCGACGAGACCAGGGCGACGAGGTCCCCCGCGCGGACCGTCCGCAGAGGAGACCCCTCCAGGCCCGGCCGCCCCGCGAGAGCCGCCTCGAGAGGGGCTCCGGCGCGGCTGACGGCGTAGACGTAGGACATCTCCGGGTCTGTCGCCGGGTCCACTTCCGCAGTCACTTCGCATCCTCACCTTCCGTGCTCTCCACGTCGGCACGCCCGGGAAGCGCGTCCTGGCCGGCCCCGGCCGCCGATGAGGCCGGCAGCCCCACGGCGGCCCTCAGCTCGGCTATCTCGGCCCGCAGCCGTGCGTTCTCCGCCTCCACCGCCGTCCCGTCCCGCGACGCGTCCACCGCCTGGGGCCTCTGCGGAGGGCGGGCCCGGGAGGAGAGCGAGGGATCGTGCTCCCACCAGTCGATGCCCATCTCCTTGGCCTTGTCCACGGAAGCGACCAGCAAGCGCAGCTTGATCGTCAGGAGTTCGATGTCCAGCAGGTTGATCTGGATGTCACCCGCGATGACGACGCCCTTGTCCAGGACGCGTTCGAGGATGTCGGCCAGGTTCGCGGAGGACTGCTGCTGGCCGTACGGGGACGCTCCCGAAGAGGCCCCCATGCGGCCGGCCAGTGAGTCGGACACGTCGGATCAGTCCCATCCGTGCTGTAGGCGGAGCATGTCAGCTCCGTGCGGAGGCGGTACGGCGCCGGGTGCGCGGGGCCGGCTCCTCTTCTTCCTCGTCCTCGAGAGGCTCCTCCTCCTCGGCATCCGCGTCCTCCTCCACGTCCTCGTGCTCGTCCTCGTCCTCGTAGGAGTCGTCGGCACGGGGCTCGTCGGCGGGAGCCTCCTCGTCCTCGTCGACGAGATCCTCGTCGTCCTCGTAGACCTCGTCCTCCGGGGGGAGTTCGTCGTCCTCGCCGTTCTCGGACTCGGGCTCCTCCGCCTCGGAGCCGTTCTCCTCCTCGGCGCGGGCCTCTTCCTCCTCGACGGCCTCGTCGTGCTCCACGACGACCTCGCCGTCGCGGATCTCACCGCGCCAGCCGTCGGTCGCCTCGCCGCGCATCATGATGAACTTGCGGTAGAGCTTCAGATCGAGGCGGGCCCGGCGGCCCTGGGCGCGCCAGATGTTCCCGGTCTTCTCGAACAGCCCCTTGGGGAAGTACTCGAGAACGAGCAGGACCCGTGTCAGGTTGTCGGTGAGGGCGTGGAACGTCACCACTCCCTTGACCGTCCCCTTGGCGCCCTCGGTGGTCCAGGTGATCCGCTCGTCCGGAACCTGCTCCGTGACGTTCGCCTTCCAACTGCGCGTGGACTTGGCGACCTTCACCTTCCAGTTGCTGCTCGTGTCGTCGGACTTCTCGACGCTCACGACACCCTTGGCGAAGGTGCTGAACTCCTGGAACTGGGTCCACTGGTCGTAGGCCTCGCGCACCGGCACACCGACGTCGATGTCCTCGGAGATGGTGACGCTCTTCGACTTGCCTCCGCCGCCCTTGCGGCCCTTGCCGAACAGCCCCTTGACCTTGTCCTTGATGGCGTCCTTCACATGGGACGCGCCGGCGCTGACGGCGGCCTGTGCGGGGGACTTGCCCTCGCTGAGCGCCTTGCCGCCCTTGGCGAGGGTCTTCACCGCACCGCCGGGGGCGTCGCCGTCCGCGAGTCTGCCCACCCCCTCGCCCAGCTTGTGGCCGAGATTGGTGACCGCGTGCTGCGCACGCGCCTTGAGGTAGTTCTGCAGCTCTTCCTTGAGACGGTCGGTGGCGGGATTGTTCGCCACGTCGTCCTTGAGCTTGCTGAAGGCCGAGTCAGCCATTGCTGCCACCCCGCTTCCCGCGGGCCCCGGAGGCGGCCTTGCGGGCTGCCGGAGCGGCCTTCTTCCGCGCGCCTCCCGAGGCGGTCCGCCGGGCACCGGCCGCGGACTTGGCCGCCGGCTTGGCGGTCTTCCTGGCCGCTGCCGTGCGGCGCGGGGCCGGCTTCTCCTCCGTGCCCCCGCTGTCCTCGTCCGCGTCGTCCTGCTCGTCACGCGCGTCGAGGTCGTCGTCCTCGGACTCCTCGTCGCCCTCGTCCTCCTCGTCCCGCGCCTTGGCGCCGGACGGGTCCTCGAGTTCGAGGGTGCGCTTGTGCAGGGAGTCGGCAAGACCGGTGGCCCGCTGTGTGAGGGCCTTGGTGGCGGCCGTCTTCGTGGCGCCCACCAGCTCCTTGCGGACCTGGTCGTTGACGCCGCCCAGGAGCGGCGAGTCGGCCAGCATCCTGCCGAGCTGCCTCGGGTCCAGGCTCAGCTTCTTGCCTGCCAGGAACATCCCGAAGCCGATCGCCAGCTTGGCCTTCTTGGTACGTCCCAGCAGATAGCCGCCCACCAGGGCCGCACCTATCTTCGCATTGCCGGTCATCTGTCGAACACCTCAATCTCCCACCATCAGGAGTTGCCGTCCGGACGATTCCGGTAGGCCTCGCACTCGGCGAGCCAGTCCAGCAGTTCGTCCTCGCGTCGGTCGAATTCTTCCTCGTCGATTTCGCCGCTCAGCAGTTCACGTTCCAGCTCGGCCAATTGCGTGCGTACGGCCGCCGGGTCGTAGTGCTCGCGTTCCGCGGCTTGCACCACTTGATCGAGAACCCAGGCCGTGCCGCGCACCGGAGCCAGCGGAAGGGTGAGCAGTTGCGTAATGAGGCCCATGAAAAGGTGCCTCCCCTCTGCGAGGGATGTACGTCAGACGAAGCTGTAGGGCGGAAGAGGGCCGTTCAGGGCGAACGTGTAATCGTCACCCCTGCGCTCGGCCTCCTCGTGGACCGCCTGCGAGAAGGCGGCAGCATCGTCGCGCTTCACGAGGTAGGAGACGTTCAGGAAGTGGGTCTTCGTGGGTTCTCCTTCGGAGACCCTTTCCGCGGCGGTCGCCAGTGCGCTCGCCAATTCCCGTCCCATTGCTTCCTGCCTGGCCTGGACCTCGTGCGACACGAGTTCGCCGAGAGCCATCTTCTGGTCCTGCGCCCCCGGGTTCTGCCGGGTGTGTTCGCTGAGCCGCCGGGCCTCGGGCGATTCCGTGAGGATCTCCCGCAGCAGGCTCTCCTCGTCGCGCGAGACCTTCACGTTGTACTCGAGACGGCCGTCCAGCTCGGAAAGGCGGGCCGTGTAGCTGTCCTTGCCCTGCTCCAGTGCGGCGCGTACCTGTTCGTCGTCGGGCCCGACGAGACCGAAGCGCATCGGCAGCGCGGCACCGTCGGCCATCAGCCTCTCCAGCACGCTCTGGTGGGCCACGAGATCACGTCGCTTCGCCCGCAGGTCGGCCGGTGTGTCGCTGACCACCGCGCCGAGCACTCCCGTCTTGACGGTGCGCAGCTGCGACGCCGGTTCCCCGACGCCGGACAGGCCGTCCAGCCGCAGCGGGTGGTCGGCCGCGGTGATGGCATAGATGTAGGTCGGCATGCGTTACTCCTCCCCTCGCTGGGACGTCCGGCGGCTGCTCGAAGCGGTCTTGCGCGCCGGCCGCTTCTCCTTCTCCTTCTCGTCGGAGTCGTCACGGCCGCTCTGGAGGGAGTCCGTGAAGGCTTCGACCGCGCCGGTCAGTGCCCCTTTCGACTTGCCTTTGGCACCGCTCTCCATCGTGTCCCCGACTATGTCGGTGAGCTGAGCGGGAGCCTTCCGGCCCGACTCGAGGTCCAGCCGGTTGCACGCCTCGGCGAAACGCAGATACGTATCCACGCTCGCGACGACGACACGCACGTCGATCTTGAGGATCTCGATACCGACGAGCGAGACACGAATGAAGGCATCGATGACGAGCCCCCTGTCGAGAATGAGCTCAAGAACGTCGTAGAGATTTCCGGAACCGCCCCCGCTGCTGTTGGAGGCGTTGCTCTGCTGTACGAGACTCATGGTCGGTCTTCCTTCCAATGAGTTGTGTTGCGCGGTACGGCTGCTCGGCGAGTGGTCGGCTCAGCGGTCGACCTGTCCTCGCGAGTACCGTCGAATTCGTTCGTATCCCACGAGTTGGCCCTGACCGTCGAGCCTGACGCGATAGGAGGCCATCACGCTCATGGTGTCGGGGATCTTCTCGATCTCGACGACTTCCACATCAGCCGCCCAGCCGTCGTCCGTCGCATTCAGCGAGGACACCGAATCGGGCTGGCGCTGGAGGAGTTCGGCAAGCTGTTCGGCCGCTTTCCGCATCGCTGTGGAGACATCGATCCGGCTGTTGCCGCCACTGTTTCCTTGATCGCTCTTGGTGTTCTCGGTCGTGGCCATGTGCTTCACCTGCCGCGCGTCATTGTGGCTTCCTGTCGGCTTCGTTCGGTCAGCCATTCGTTCGGGATGCACTGCGCGTGCCCATGAGTCCCGAACGTATGCATGAAGCCTCATCACGCCTTCCACACAGCTGCGGATTTTTGGCACGCAGCGGCCCCCGGGCGGCACCGCCCGGGGGCCGTACCTCGCGCGGGCGCGAGGAGGCCCTGCCACGTCGGGGGAGAGCGCGGCAGGGCCCGTGGGCCGGATGCCCGGTCCGCGGGCTCGCCATGCGGGGCGGAGCGGGGTGTGGCGGGTGTCACCCGGCCGGGCCGACGCATGAGGGGGCGGAGGGCCGCCCGCCCGTCGGCGCCGCGCGTCCGGTCGCCCCGGGTGACCGGCGGCGTACAGGGCCGTGGAAGTGAGGGGCGCCATAGGTCCGCCGCCGGGGAAAAGACTCAGCCCCTGACCCGTTTTCCCAGGTCAGGGGCTGATCGTTCAGGGTGAGTAACGGGACTTGAACCCGCGACATCCTGGACCACAACCAGGTGCTCTGCCAGCTGAGCTATACCCACCATGTCGTCCGGTCGCTTTCCTGACCGGCCGAGAAAAAGTGTACAGGGTCCGAGCGGGTGCTCGCGCCCCGGTTCTCCGGGGCGGGTGCACGGGCCCCGGAGGGCCCGTGACCAGCGGTGTGTCCCTACTGCCCGGCGGCCGGCGTGTGGCGCGCCGCGATCTCCTTGGCGCGGGCCGAGTCCGGTCCGGGCTGCGGCACGAAGACCGCGTCCCGGTAGTAACGCAGCTCCGTGATGGAGTCGCGGATGTCGGCGAGCGCCCGGTGGTTGCCGTTCTTCTCCGGACTGTTGAAGTACGCCCTCGGGTACCAGCGGCGCGCCAGCTCCTTGACCGAGGACACATCGACGATCCGGTAGTGGAGGTAGCCCTCCAGCGACGGCATGTCACGCGCGAGGAAGCCCCGGTCGGTGCCGACCGAGTTTCCGCACAGCGGGGCCTTGCCCGGCTCCTTCACGTGCTCGCGGATGTAGGCCATGACCCGCTCCTCCGCGTCGGCCAGGGTCGTGCCCCCGGCCAGCTCGTCGAGGAGGCCCGAGGCGGTGTGCATCTGCCGCACCACCTCGGGCATGGTCTCCAGGGCCGCGTCCGGCGGGCGGATCACGATGTCCACCCCTTCGCCGAGCACGTTCAGTTCCGAGTCGGTGACCAGCGCGGCCACCTCGACGAGTGCGTCGTCCGTCAGCGAGAGCCCGGTCATCTCGCAGTCGATCCACACCATACGGTCGTTCATGGGCCCCACCCTACGGGGCGCTGCGCTGCCCCGGCAGGGCCGGGCGGCCCGGAGCGTACGCCTCGGGACCCGGTCCCAGGCGGTCCACGGCGCCGCCGGGTGCGGCCGTCGCGGTGACCGGCGACGGGCCGGGCGAGGACGCCGCGGCGGCCCGCCGGCTCGACCCCGTGCCCTGGGCGGGTACGGACGTCTCCAGCACCGTGGTGACGCTCTCCAGCGCCCCGCCCTGCGGACGGCGGGCCCGGTAGGCGGCCCGGTACGCGGCGGGGGAGGAGCCCAGCTGGCGGCGGAAGTGCCCGCGCAGCGCGACCGGCGAGCGGAAGCCGCAGCGGCCCGCGACCTCGTCGACGGAGTAGTCGGAGGTCTCGAGCAGCCGCTGCGCCTGCAGCACGCGCTGGGTGATGAGCCACTGGAGCGGTGCGCTGCCCGTGAGCGAGCGGAACCTGCGGTCGAAGGTCCGCCGGCTCATGTAGGCGCGCGCGGCCAGCGTCTCCACGTCGAACTGCTCGTGGAGATGCTCCAGCGCCCAGGCCACGACCTCGGCGAGCGGGTCGGAGCCGATCTCTTCGGGTAAAGACCTGTCGAGGTAGCGCTCCTGGCCGCCACTGCGCCGCGGCGGTACGACGAGCCTGCGGGCCAGGGCCCCTGCCGCCTCGGTGCCGTGGTCGGTACGGACTATGTGGAGGCACAGATCGATTCCGGCCGCCGTCCCGGCCGAGGTGAGCACGTCGCCGTCGTCGACGAACAGCTCACGCGGATCGACGTGCACCGACGGATAGCGCTTGGCCAGCGTCGGCGCGTACATCCAGTGCGTGGTGGCCGGGCGGCCGTCCAGCAGGCCGGCCGCGGCGAGGACGAAGGCCCCCGTGCAGAGTCCGACGATGCGGGCACCCTCCTCATGGGCGCGGCGCAGCGCGTCCAGGGCCTCTGCGGGCGGCGGGGAGGTGATGGACCGCCAGGCGGGCACCACGACGGTGCCGGCCCTGCTGATCGCCTCCAGGCCGTACGGTGCGCTGAGTTCGAGCCCGCCGGTGGTGCGCAGCGGTCCTTCCTCACCCCCGCAGACCAGCAGGCGGTAGCGGGGAACGCCCGCGTCCTGCCGGTCGATTCCGAAAACCGAGAGCGGAATGGAGCTCTCGAAGATAGGGCCGCCACTGAACAGCAGTACGGCTACGACTTCCCGGCGTCGCCGCCCGGTCAGCTTCCGTGACGCCTCCGTTGCGGTGGCGGAGTCCTGGCTCATGACGCTAAGCCCCCCTCGGTGTTCGCGTCTTCCTGGTCCTTACGGGCCTGTCGCTCCTGCACGTTTCCCCTCGGTCTCGCACGCGTCCCCAGTCCTCGACACTCAAGATCGAATCTACTGCGTCCCGTGGTCCCGACGTGACACGTTCCCCCACCGGCACTATGTCGACAAGGCAACTTGGCGCGAAGCGTTCGATCACGAAGCGTTTCACCCGCGAGCTCCCCAGGGAAGTGCGCATGACGATCATGGCCCGTCCCCATAGGGTCAAAGCGTACCGCGCGGTCTATTCCTGCCTGGTGGCACGTGGGTTGAGCGGCTCGGACCCCAAGGGAACGGGGTGGGGGTGAAGTTGGCTGAAAACCGATGGTTGCGTGTGCGTAATCCAGTCATGCGACCGGCGTACGCCCCCTGTTCGCGGGAGCATCCATGCGCCTCTGGGGCCTCTGGAGGCCATTGGGGCTCTCCGGGTGAACGATCTGCAATTGCATGATGGCGGGGCGTGACGGCCCCGGCCGGAGGGGCGGGTGGCACATTCGGCCGCCGCGCCCGGATCCCGGTGAGCGCCGGCCGGACACCGTGACCGGAACCCGTCGAAGCGTCCACGAGCTGGATGTACGACGCAACCGGCATTGCCATACCGGGGCACTCTCCGGCATGCTCCCTCCATCGCCGCCCGCGATGTGTGAGCGCTGGGCAGTGGAGGAGTGGCGCCGTACCCTTGGGGGTAAGGGGTTGGGAAGATGTTTCCCGGACACAGCTCCACCGCTCGCAGGTACACCTCCAAACCGCTCCCTCCTCACGAGGACTCTCTTCGCCGAGACACCGATGGCCGGTCACGAAATCCCTGAACCCGCAGACCGCAAGCAGGTAGCCGACCCCGGGTCGGAACCGCAGCCGGTCGGAGAGTCGCGCCCTTCCTGCGATCCCGCCTTCCGGCATGGAGTCGTGGTCGGTTTCGACGGCTCCATGTCCAGCGAACGAGCCCTCGCGTACGCCATCGGCATGGCCAACCGGCACGGTTCCGGACTGATCATCGTCCATGTGGCCAACCGGCTGCCGACCACCGTCTGGGCCGGCTGCGAGCCGCCCGTCTTCGTCGACGTTCCCGATCACCGCACCGAGGTCCTCGGCCTGGAGCTGGCCTGCGCGGACTATCTCGCCGAGGTCCCCTGGGTCCTCGTGGAGCGCGGCGGGGACATCTGTCACGAGCTGGAGGAGGTCGGCCGCGAGTATTCGGCCGACGCGATCGTCGTCGGCTCGACGCACGGCCTCGTGGGCCGCATCTTCGGGTCCGTGGCGGGCCGTCTCGCGCGCCGCGCCCAGCGCCCGGTCATCGTCATCCCCTGAGCAGCTCCTGAGCAGCCCCTGAGTGCGCGGAAAGGCCCCTGACGCGACGTCAGGGGCCTTTCCGCAGGCAGCGGGGACGGTGTCCGCTACTCGACGGTGACGGACTTCGCCAGGTTGCGCGGCTTGTCGATGTCCCGGCCCATGGCCAGCGCCGTGTGGTAGGCGAGCAGCTGCAGCGGGATGCCCATCAGGATCGGGTCCAGCTCGTCCTCGTTCTTCGGGACGACGATCGTGTGGTCGGCCTTCTCCTGCTCGCGGTGGGCGACGGCGAGGATGCGTCCGCTGCGGGCCTTGATCTCCTCCAGCGCGGCGCGGTTCTTCTCCAGCAGGTCGTCGTCCGGGACGATCGCGACCGTGGGGAGCGCCGGCTCGATGAGCGCGAGGGGGCCGTGCTTGAGCTCCGAGGCGGGGTAGGCCTCGGCGTGGATGTAGGAGATCTCCTTGAGCTTCAGGGAGGCCTCCAGCGCGACCGGGTAGCCCCGGACACGGCCGATGAACATCATCGACTGCGCACCGGCGTACTCCTCGGCCAGCTTCTTGATCTCGTCCTCCGACTCCAGGATCCGGCCGATCTGCTCCGGCAGCTTGCGCAGGCCCTCGATGATCCGCTTGCCGTCGGCCACCGACAGGTCGCGGATGCGGCCCAGGTGCAGGGCGAGCAGCGCGAAGGCGACCACGGTGTTGGTGAAGCACTTGGTGGAGACGACACAGACCTCGGGGCCCGCGTGGACGTACATGCCACCGTCCGCCTCACGGGCGATCGCCGAGCCGACGACGTTCACGACGCCCAGGACACGCGCGCCCTTGCGCTTGAGCTCCTGCACGGCGGCCAGCACGTCGTAGGTCTCGCCGGACTGCGAGACGGCGACGTACAGGGTGTCGGGGTCCACGACCGGGTTGCGGTAGCGGAACTCGGACGCGGGCTCCGCGTCCGCGGGGATGCGGGCCAGCTCCTCGATGAGGCCGGCGCCGATCATGCCCGCGTGGTACGAGGTGCCGCAGCCCAGGATCTTGATCCGGCGGACCCCGCGCGCCTCGCGGGCGTCCAGATTCAGGCCGCCCAGGTGCACGGTGGAGAAGCGGTCGTCGATGCGGCCGCGCAGCACGCGGTCCACGGCGTCCGCCTGCTCGGAGATCTCCTTGTGCATGTACGTGTCGTGGCCGCCCATGTCGTACGACTCGGCCTCCCACTCCACGGTGGTCGGCGTGGCCGTCGTGGTCGAGCCCTCCGTGGTGTACGTACGGAAGTCGTCGGCCTTGAGGGTGGCCATCTCGCCGTCGTCCAGGGTGACGATCTGGCGGGTGTGCGCGACCAGGGCCGCCACGTCGGAGGCGACGAACATCTCCTTCTCGCCGATGCCGAGCACGACCGGGGAGCCGTTGCGGGCGACGACGATGCGGTCGTTGAAGTCGGCGTGCAGGACGGCGACGCCGTACGTGCCCTCGACGGATTTCAGCGCCTCGCGGACCTTCTCCTCCAGCGTGAGCGCCTGGGAGCGGGAGATCAGGTGCACCAGCACCTCGGTGTCGGTCTCCGAGAGGAAGGCGACGCCGTCGGCGACGAGCTTCGCGCGGAGCTCGGAGGCGTTGTCGATGATGCCGTTGTGGACGACGGCGACCTTGCTCTCCGCGTCCAGGTGCGGGTGCGCGTTCTCGTCGCTCGGGGCGCCGTGCGTGGCCCAGCGGGTGTGGGCGATGCCGGTGGTGCCGGCGAACCGCTTGGGCACGCGGGCCTCCAGCTCGCGGACCCGGCCCTTGGCCTTGACCATCTTCAGGGCGCCGGGCCTGCCCGCCTGGGCCTTGCCCGTGATGACGATGCCCGCGGAGTCGTAGCCCCGGTACTCCAGCCGCTGGAGGCCTTCCAGCAGCAGCGGAGCCACGTCACGCTTCCCGATGTAACCGACGATCCCGCACATGGATTCTCTGCCCCTCCATCGACGTACAAGGTTTTGGTGCCCGGCCCGCCCTGCTCAGCCGTAGACGATGCGGCGCAGCTGGCGGAGCGAGAGCTCCTGCGGCGCCACCGCGCGGTGCGGCAGCTCGGCCGCGATCCGCTCGAAGATCTCCGTGTTCACCAGGCCGCCGGACTGCAGTTCGCGGTGGCGGCGCCGGACGAAGGCCTCGGTCGTCTCGTCGAAGTACGCCAGCACGTCGAGGATCACCCTGGCGGCCTCGCCGCGCTGGAGCGCGGTGGAGCGTACGAGGTGGTCGATGAGGTCGTCATGCGCGGGGCGGTGTTCGAGCACTCGTCGATATTGCGTGGATCGAGGGCGCTACGCAAGAAATCTGCCCGATATCGGGCAGATTTCTCATCCTGCGGGGTTGATCTGGAAGGAATGTCCGTTACGTTCTCATCCTTCGGCCTCAGTACCCCGCGATCGGGTTCCGCAGCCTGCCGGTCAGCTGGAGTGCGCCCGCAGGGTCCTCCAGGTCGACCATCTGCTGGTTGTCACGCAGCTGCAGCCGGTTCAGGCAGGACAGCGCGAACTCCTCCGTGAACATGTCGTACTGCTTGAACTTGCCGGCGAGGTACGGCACGGAGTCCTGGTAGCCCCGGACGCACGCCGCGACCGTCCGCCAGAAGGTCTCCTCGTCGAGGACCCCCTCCGTGGCCAGGTCCGCCCCCAGGAAGCGGAAGAAGCAGTCGAAGACGTCGGTGAGGACCGACAGCAGCTTCATGTCCTCGGGGACGTCCGCGCGGATCCGCTCGACCTGGGGCGGCAGGACCGCGTCCGGGTCCATGACCGCGATCTCCTCGGCGATGTCCTTGAAGACCGTCCGGCGCACCACGCCGTCCTCGATCACCAGGATCACGTTCTCGCCGTGCGGCATGAACACCAGGTCGTACGCGTAGAAGCTGTGCAGCACCGGCACGAGGTACGCGTCCAGGTACCGCCGCAGCCAGTCGGCCGGGTCGAGCCCCGACTCGGCGATCAGCGCGCCCGCCACCGAGCGGCCCTCGGCGTCGGTGTGCAGCAGCGACGCCATCGTCGCGAGCCGCTCACGCCCCACCAGGGAGGGAACGGGGCTCTCCCGCCAGAGCGCGGCGAGCATCTTCCGGTACGGGGACCCCTTGGTGGTCGCCGCCTCGTAGGTCCGGTGGTGGTAGCCGATGGCGGCCCGCTCCCGGATGATCGAGAAACCGGCCCCGCGCAGCAGCTCGTCGCGCTCGATCAGACCGGCCAGCCAGTCGTTGATCGCGGGGGTCGCCTCCATGTACGAGGCGGAGAGCCCCCGCATGAAGCCCATGTTCAGCACGGACAGCGCCGTCTTCACATAGTGCTTCCCCGGGTGGTCGGTGTTGAAGAAGGTCCGGATCGACTGCTGGGCCAGATAGGCGTCCTCGCCCTCGCCCAGGCAGACCAGGTGCTGCCGGGCCACCTCGCCGGCAAAGGTGATCGCGAGCTTGTTCCACCACTGCCAGGGGTGGACCGGGATCAGCAGGTAGTCGTCGAGGTCGAGCCCGAGGTCCGTCATCCGCGCGGCGAACCTGCCCAGGGTCTCCTCGCCGAGCTCACCCGCGATGAGGCCCTGGTAGTCCAGCCCGGCGCCCGCCGTGAAGGTGGCGCGATCGCGACGGGCGGCCAGCCAGACCAGGCGGATTCCGGTCGCCGCCTCCGGGGCGTACGCGCGATAGGCGTCGACCCCGAAGCCGAGCCGGCCGTTGTTGGCGACAAAACAGGGGTGCCCCTCGGTCATGCCGGTCTCCACCGCCTGGAAACCGGACACGGCGAGCTGTGCGGCGGTGGTCGGTTCCTTGGTCAGTTTGTACGCGGTTCCGGCCAGCGTGGAGGAGATCTCCTCCAGGTACACGGGAAGGATCTCCGCCGACAGGCCCAGCGTGGAGCGCAGCTCGACGAAGAACTCCAGCGCGTCCAGCGGGAGGTCCGAGCCGTGCCGGTGACGCGTGACCGACCCGGCGTCGACCTGCCAGTGGTCCAGCGCGAAGCGGCGGGCGGTGAAGCGGTACTCGACCGCGCCGTCGTCACCGCGCACGCTGTAGCCGCCGTCGCCGAGCGGGACCGGGACCAGCAGCCGTTCGTGGGAGAACTCGGCCAGCGCCTTGCGGATCAGCAGCCGGTTGGCGACGGCCCAGCGCTCGGGGGTCAGGTGGTCGACGGCTGCGGTGGTGGCGGTGCGGTCGGTCATCGGTGGGCTCCAGTGGTCGCGGCCTCGAACTGCTCGCGGGTGCAGGTGCTGAGCAGGGCCTGTTTCTCCGGCTTGGTGATCTCGCGGACCACCTCGAAGCCGACCGCCTCGTTCAGCGCGTGCACCGCGGTGTTGGTGACGTCGGGTTCGACGACGACCCTGCGGACCCGCGGATCGGCGAACAGGGTCTCCATGACGGTGGTGATCACGGCCCGGGTGAAGCCGTGCACCGGGGTCTCGGGCGGGGCGACCAGGAAGTGCATCCCGACGTCGCCGGGCTCCGCCTCGTACAGCCCCTTGAGCTCGACCTCGGTGGGGTCGTAGCGCTCCATCAGGAAAGCGGGCCGGCCGTCGTGCAGCCCGATGAAGGCGTCGTGGTGCGGGTGGGCGGCGATCGCCGTGTACTCCCGCTCGACGTCCTCCAGCCGGGCGTCGCCCATCATCCAGAAGGCCGCCCTGGGATGGGTGACCCACTCGTGCACCAGCTCGGCGTCGGACCTCCCTCCCGGACGGCCGGGGGAGGGGTCCATGGGGCGGACGGTGAACGTCCCCTGGGGTTTCGTACTGGTCATGCTGCGAACTCCTGGAAGGCGACGGACTTCTCGACCGGGTAGTACTCACGGCCGAGCAGTTCGCCGATGATGTACGCGTTGCGGTAGGCACCCATGCCCAGGTCGGGCGAGGTGATCGAGTGGGTGTGCACCCCGGCGTTCTGCAGGAAGATCCCGCGCCCGGTGGTGTCGATGCTGTAGTTGCGGGCCACGTCGAACCGGCCCCGGGAGTCGTGCCGGATCCGGTGGGCGACGGGCTCCAGGAAGGCCGGCGGGACGTACCGGTAGCCGGTGGCGAGGATCAGGCCCTCGCTGTCGAGCTCGTAGTCCCTGCCCTGCTCCTCCTGGCGCAGGCCCAGCGTGTACGTGCCCGTGGACTCCTCGTAACGCGCGCTGTTCAGCGCGGAGTTGGTGAGCAGGCGGGTGGGCACGGGGCCCGGCAGGTTCTTCTGGTAGAGCAGGTCGAAGATCGAGTCGATCAGCTCGCCGTCGATGCCCTTGAAGAGGCCCTTCTGGCCGGACTCCAGCCGGTAGCGCGTCTCCTCGGGCAGGGCGTGGAAGTAGTCGACGTACTCCGGAGAGGTCATCTCCAGCGTCAGCTTCGTGTACTCCAGCGGGAAGAAGCGGGGGGAGCGCGTCACCCAGTTCAGCCGGTAGCCGTGCACGTCGATCTCGGAGAGCAGGTCGTAGTAGATCTCCGCCGCGCTCTGCCCGCTTCCCACCAGCGTGATGGACTTCTTGGCCTGCAGCGCCGCCTTCTCCCGCAGGTAGCGGGAGTTGTGCAGGAAGTCGCCGCCCAGGCCCCGGCAGGCCTCCGGGATGTGCGGCGGGGTGCCGGTGCCCAGGACGAGGTGACGGGCGCGGAAGGCGCTGTCGGCGGTGCGGACGGTGTACAGGCCGTCACCCTCGTCGTACGTAACCGACTGCACGGTCTGCTTGAAACGGACGCTGCTCAGCGCGGCCGCGGCCCACCGGCAGTAGTCGTTGTACTCGGTGCGCAGCGGGTAGAAGTTCTCCCGGATGTAGAACGAGTAGAGCCTGCCCCGCTCCTTGAGGTAGTTCAGGAAGGAGTACGGGCTGGTCGGGTCGGCCATCGTCACCAGGTCCGACATGAACGGCGTCTGGAGATGGGCCCCTTCGAGGAACATCCCGGAGTGCCACTCGAAGTCCGGCTTGGACTCCAGGAACAGCCCGTTCAGCTCCTCGACGGGCTCGGTCAGGCAGGCGAGTCCGAGGTTGAACGGGCCGAGCCCGATCCCGATGAAGTCGTACGGAGCGGCGAGGGGCTCAGGAAGCGCGGTCAAGGGACTCTCCCAGGTACTGCTCGGCGTGGCCGGCGATCAGGTCGAGGACGGCGGAGATGTCGGCCGCGGTCGTCTCGGGGTTGAGCAGGGTGAATTTCAGGTACTGGCTGTCGCCGACCTTCGTGCCCGCGACCACGGCCTCACCCGAGGCGAAGAGGGCCTTGCGGGCGTGGAGGTTGGCCCGGTCGATGTCGGCGGGCGTCCTGACGTGGACGGGGACGTAGCGGAACACCAGGGTGGACAGCCGGGGCTCCACCACGACGTCGAAGCGCGGGTCGGCGGCCAGCAGCCGCCAGCCCTCGGCGGCCCGGTCGCACACCTCGTCGAACAGCTCACCGACACCGTCCGCGCCCATGGTGCGGAGCGTCATCCACAGCTTGAGCGCGTCGAACCTGCGCGTGGTCTGAAGGGACTTGTCCACCTGGTTGGGGATGCGCTCCTCGACGGTGCGCTCCGGATTGAGGTACTCCGCGTGATACGTGGCATGGCGCAGCGTGGCCCGGTCGCGGACCAGCACGGCGGATGAACTCACCGGCTGGAAGAAGGACTTGTGGTAGTCCACGGTGACCGAGTCGGCGCGCTCGATGCCGTCGACGAGTGCGCGCCGGGTGGGCGAGGCGAGCAGTCCGCAGCCGTAGGCGGCGTCGACGTGCATCCAGGTCGCGTACCGCTCGCAGAGCGCGGCGATCTCGGGCAGCGGATCGATCGAACCGAAGTCCGTGGTGCCCGCGGTGGCGACGACCGCCATCGGCACGGTGCCCTCTGCCTCGCAGCGTTCGAGTGCCGCGGCCAGCGCCACGGTCTGCATGCGCTTCTCACGGTCGACGGGGACCGACACGACGGAGTCCGGACCCAGGCCGAGGAGTTTCGCGGACTTCTGGACGCTGAAGTGGCTGCACTCGGAGGTGAGGATCCGCAGCCGGGTGAACTCCTCGGGGCGGAGCTTGGCCTCCTCGCGGGCCAACAGCAGCGCCTGCAGGTTGGACTGCGTGCCACCGCTGGTGAAGACGCCGTCCGCCGCCGGGCCGAGGCCGATGCGGGCGGCCGTCCAGTCGATCAGCCGGCGCTCGATCAGCGTGCCGCCCGCGCTCTGGTCCCAGGTGTCCAGGGAGGAGTTGACCGCGGAGAGCACGGCCTCGCCGACCACGGCGGGGATGACCACCGGGCAGTTGAGGTGGGCGAGGTAGCGGGGGTGGTGGAAGTACACGGCGTCGCGGAGGTAGACCTCGCCGAGCTCGTCCAGGGCGGCAGCCGTGTCGCCGAGCGGCCGGTCGAGGTCGATCGCGTCGACGACGGGGGCGAGCGCCTCGACGCCGATGCCGCTGAACGGCTGCTCGGCGGAGGCGAGTCTGGCTGCGACCTGTTCGACTCCCGCGGTGACGGAGCGACGGTAGTCCTCCGCCGTCGTGTGGTTGAGCAGGTGGGAACGCATGTGGGGGGCCTCCCGGGTAGGGACGTCGTCGCGGCCCTCCGGGCAGAGAAAGGGGGGACGAGGGCGCGACGGTTAAGTTAGGCAAGCCTAACCTAACAATTTTCGCGATCCTCGCCCCCCCGGGGGCCGTCACAGGAACTCCCCACAAGGAACGCAGACGTGTTACGCGGCCACCCGCGCCGCTTCCTCCCGCAGCTGCTCCTCGCTCAGCCCGCGCCGCCAGTAGCCGACGAAGGTGACACGCCTGCGGTCGAACTCCCGCTCCCGCACGAAGTGGCGGCGCAGCGCCCGCACCCCGGACGACTCACCGGCGATCCAGACGTACGGGGTGCCCTCGGGCAGTGCGGCGGCGCGCACGGCGTCCACGGCGGAGGGGGCGCCCTCGTCCCGTACGAGCCAGGTGATGTGCGCGTCGGCCTCGGTGCGGATGTCCAGCCGGTCCTGGGTGTGCGGGACCTCCAGCCAGACCCTGGCCTTCGTGCCGGCCGGCAGCCACTCCAGGGCGGCCGAGGCGGCGGGAAGGGCCGTCTCGTCGGCGCAGATCAGGACGCACCCGGTGTCCTGCGGGGGCTGGAAGCGGATCCCGTTGTTGTTCTCGCCGGTGGGGCCCAGCACGGTGAGCCGCTGCCCCGGCACGGCGGCCTCGGCCCAGCGGCAGGCAGGCCCGCCGTCCTCGTGGAGGGCGAAGTCGATGTCGATCTCGGTCGAGCCGTCCGGGGCGTACCGCTGGGCGCGCACGGTGTACGACCTCATCACGGCCCTGACGTCCGGGGGCAGGGCCCGCCACGCCGCGAACCACTCACCGTTCCCGTCGACCGGGACGACCGCCTCGGTCTGGCCCGGATGCGGCAGGAAGATCGAGAGGCTCTGGTCCCGGCCCCCGGCGGCGAAGCCGTCGCTCCCCGGTCCGCCGAAGGTGATTCTCCGCATGGAAGGACTGAGCCTGCTGGTCCTGAGGACCGTCAGGCCGAAGAACCGGAACGGGGCGACGGCGGGTGCGGTGGCGGTCGTCATGCGAGGGGTCCTCCCAGGAACGGGAACGGCGAAGGCCCTGCCGGGAGTCACTCCCGGCAGGGCCGGCAGGGTCAGCTGACCTTCTTGGCCTTCTCGATGGCCTCGGCGAGGGCGTCGAGGATCGGCGCGCACTTGTCGTAGGAGTAGATGGGCTCCGTCGTACGCGGGATGACCTGGCCGGCCTTGACGGCGGGCAGCTGGGCCCAGGTCGGCTTGGAGGTCAGGGCGTCGGGCTGGAGGGCCGAGGAGCGGTTGTCCATCATGATGATGTCGGCGTCGTACTTGTCGACGTTCTCCCAGCTCAGCTCCTCGAAGAAGCCGGCCGAGTTGACCTTCGGCTCGACGAACTGCACGCCGAGCTCCTGGAAGTACAGGGTGTCGGCGGACGTCTTGGCGAGGGAGACGTAGAACAGGTCCTGGCTGGCCGAGCCGACCATGACCTTGATGTTCGGCTGGGACTTGGCGGCGGCGCGCAGCCGGGCCGCCGCCTTCTCGAACGCGGCCTTGGCGTCGGTGACCTTCTTGGCCTTGACGTCGGCGCCGAGGGAGGCGGCGAGGTCCTCGTGACGCTGGATCGCCTTCGGCACCGTGGTCTGCGCGGCCCACAGGGCGACGCTCGGGGCCAGCTTGAGGATCTTGTCCTTGGACTGGTCCGGCACGTACCAGAGGGCGTCCTTCTCCCACATGGCGGTGACGAGGAGCTCCGGCGCGAGACCGGCGTACTTCTCGACGTTGAACTCGCCCCAGACGTTGCCGAGCACCTCGACCTTGCTGATGTCCAGGTCACCGGCCTGCACGTCGGCCTTGCCGTCGGAGGTCTTCGTCGGACCGAAGACACCCTTGACCTCGACGCCGTAGTCGTGGAGCGCGGCGGCGACACCGATGAACGCGACGATGTTCTTCGGTACGGACCCGGCCTCGGCCGTCTGTCCGCGGTCGTCCTTGAAGGACCAGGGGCCGGATTTCTCCGCACCCGAACCCGAGGCGGAGCTCTTCTCGTCGCTGTCGCCGCAGGCGGTGAGGACGGCACCGAGGCCGACGGCGCCACCGGCGGCCAGCAGGCCGCGGCGGGAGAGTGGGCTGGTCCGGAGGTTGGGCATGAGTGTGTCTGCTTTCGTACGCGCCCCAGGGCGCCCGCTGACGATTCGAAGGGAAGGCTAGCCTAACCTCACATGTCGTGGGCGGGGAGGGCAAGGGGGGCTGCCGTTCCGTTACCGACCCACGGGAAAGCCGCCTCCCCCCGTGACCAGGGAAGGCGGCTGTCGTGGACGTCCGCGCTCAGCCGGTGGCCGGCTGAAGGCAGGCATCTGCTCGCGTGTCAGGCGTCCATGCCCAGCTCCCGGGCGATCAGCATCCGCTGGACCTCGCTCGTGCCCTCGCCGATCTCCAGGATCTTGGAGTCGCGCCACATGCGGGCCACCGGGTATTCGTTCATGAAGCCGTAGCCGCCGTGGATCTGCGTCGCCTCGCGGGCGTTGTCCACCGCCACCGTCGAGGAGTACAGCTTGGCGATCGCCGCCTCCTTCTTGAACGGCTCGCCGGCCACCAGCCGCGAGGCCGCGTCCCGCCAGCCGACTCGGGCCATGTGCGCCCGCGTCTCCATGTCCGCGATCTTGAACTGGATGGCCTGGTTGGCGCCGATCGGCTTCCCGAAGGCGTGCCGCTCCTTCGCGTACTTCAGGGACTCGTCCACACAGCCCTGCGCCAGACCCGTCGAGAGCGCGGAGATCGCGATCCGGCCCTCGTCCAGGATCCGCAGGAACTGCGCGTAACCACGGCCCTCCTCGCCCAGCAGGTTCGCCGCCGGGACCCGGACGTCGGAGAAGGACAGCTCACGGGTGTCCGAGGCGTTCCAGCCGACCTTGGAGTACGGGGCGGCCACCGTGAAGCCGGGGGTGCCCGACGGGACGATGATCGCGGAGATGCGCGGGGTGCCGTTCTCCTTGCGGCCGGTGACCGCCGTCACCGTGACCAGCTCCGTGATGTCCGTACCGGAGTTGGTGATGAAGCACTTGGAGCCGTTGATCACCCACTCGCCGGCGGCCTCGTCCAGCACGGCCGTCGTCCGCGTCCCGCCCGCGTCCGAGCCGCCGTCCGGCTCCGTCAGGCCGAACGCGCCGAGCGCCTCGCCCGCGCACAGCTTCGGCAGCCACCGCCGCTTCTGCTCCTCGGTCCCGAACCGGTAGACCGGCATGGCGCCGAGCGAGACACCCGCCTCCAGCGTGATCGCCACGGAGGAGTCGACCCGGGCCAGCTCCTCCAGGGCGATCCCGAGGGCGAGGTAGTCGCCGCCCATGCCGCCGTACTCCTCGGGGAAGGGCAGGCCGAACAGGCCCATGCGCCCCATCTCCCGCACGATCTCGTACGGGAACTCGTGGCGCTCGTAGAAGTCGCCGATCTTCGGGGCGATCACATCGTGTGCGAACTCCTCGACGGTACGGCGCAGTTCCTCGTGCTCGGCTGTCAGCCGGTGGTCAAGGGACATGGGTCGTTCACTCCTTGTGGGACAGCGCGCGGACGGTACGGGAAGGGCTCGGGCGGCCCAGCTGTTCGGCCATCCACACGCTTGTGGCGGTGAGTGCGCCGAGATCGACCCCGGTTTCGACACCGAGGCCGTCGAGCATCCACACGAGATCCTCGGTGGCGAGATTTCCTGTCGCGCTCTTCGCGTACGGGCAGCCGCCGAGGCCGCCGGCCGAGGCGTCCACCGTCGTCACACCGTGCTGGAGCGCGGCCAGGGTGTTGGAGAGCGCCTGGCCGTACGTGTCGTGGAAGTGCACCCCGACCGTGCCGGTGGGGACCCCCGCCCCGTTCAGCGCGGTCAGCAGCGCCGTCACATGGCCCGGGGTGGCCACGCCGATCGTGTCGCCGAGGGAGAGCTCGTCGCAGCCGAGGTCCGTCAGCGCCTTCGCGACCCGCACGACCTGCGCGACGGGCACGGCCCCTTCCCACGGGTCCCCGAAGCACATCGACAGATAGCCGCGCACATGCACCCCGGCCGCCTTCGCCCGGGCCACCACCGGCTCGAACATGGCGAGCGACTCGTCCACCGTGCGGTTGAGGTTGCGGGCGGCGAACGTCTCCGTCGCCGAGCCGAACACCGCGATCCGGCGGGCACCGAGCGCGAGCGCCCGGTCCAGGCCGCGCTCGTTGGGCACCAGGACGGGCAGGGCCACGTCCCCGGCCTCCGCGATGTCGCCGAGGAGCGGGAACAGCTGTTCCGCGTCGGCCAGTTGGGGCACCCACTTCGGGTGGACGAAGCTGGTCGCCTCGATCGTGGAGAGCCCGGCCTCCGCGAGACGGCGGATGAACTCCGCCTTCACCCCGGTCGGTACGACGGACTTCTCGTTCTGCAGTCCGTCACGGGCGCCGACCTCGTGGATACGTACCCGGGCGGGCAGCCCCGGGGCGGGCACCGTCATGGGCAGTCCGGTGTCGGTCACGCTTCCTCCCTCGGGGCCACCACGGCCAGGATCTGGTCCATGGCGACCGTGGCACCGGCGGTGACGTCCAGCTCGGTGACGGTCCCGGCGTGCGGGGCGGAGATGACGTGCTCCATCTTCATCGCCTCGACGACCAGCAGGCTCTGACCGGCCACGACCTCGTCCCCGACCGCCACCTTCACCACCGTGACGGTCCCGGGCATGGGCGCGGCGAGCGTGTCGGCGCCCGAACGCGCGGCGCCGCTCAGGGACGCCTCCACCGGGTCGTGGTCCTGGACGTGCCAGGCGTCCCCGTCCCGGCCGAGCCAGACCCCCTCCGGGGACGGCGCCAGGCTGAACGTGTGGGTCAGGCCGTCGAGTTCGACGACGAGGCGCCGCCCGGAGGCCTCCACCAGCCGGGACCTCTCCGCACCGGGCAGCGAGGGCACCGGACCGCACGCGTCCGCGGGCTCCCGCCGGTCCCCGGCGTGGCCGAACGTCAGCGCCGCCGTGGCCCCCGCGCCCGTACGCAGCCCTACGCGCACCGGGTCATGGCCGGGGACACGGAAGTGGTGGAAGGTTTCCGCGGGGGTGCCGCCCAGCCGCCAGCCGCTGGGGACCGAGAACGGATCGACCCAGCCGCCGGCCGGAGCGGGGGACGGCTGCCGCAGCAGCGCCGCCGCCGCGTACACCTCCTCCGGCACCCCGTCCGGCACCAGGCCGTCCGCCTCCCGCTCCACGAGGCCGGTGTCCAGATCGCCCGCCGCCACCGCCGGATGGGCCAGCAGCCGCCGCAGGAACCCGGCGTTCGTCGGGACGCCCAGCACCACCGTGTCCGCGAGCGCCGCCCGCAGCCGGCGCAGGGCGGTCGCCCGGTCGGGGCCGTACGCGATGACCTTCGACAGCATCGGGTCGTACGTGCTGCCGATTGGCACGCCCTCGCTGAGCCCCGAGTCGGTCCGCACCCCGCCGCCCTGCGGCTCGTGCAGTGCCAGCACCGTGCCGCCGGACGGCAGGAAGCCGCGCGCCGGGTCCTCGGCGCAGACCCGGGCCTCGACGGCGTGCCCGGTGAGCGTGATGTCCGCCTGGCCGTACGGAAGTTGCTCGCCGGAGGCGACCCGCAGCTGCCATTCCACCAGGTCGAGCCCGGTGATCAGCTCGGTGACCGGGTGCTCGACCTGGAGACGGGTGTTCATCTCCATGAAGAAGTACGAGGAGGGGTCGCTGCCCGGGACGATGAACTCGACCGTGCCCGCGCCGACGTATCCGCAGGACCTGGCGGCCTGCACGGCCGCCTCACCCATCGCGGCCCGGGTCGCCTCGTCGAGCAGGACCGAGGGAGCCTCCTCGATGATCTTCTGGTGACGCCGCTGGAGCGAGCACTCGCGCTCGCCGAGGTGCACCACGTTGCCGTGGCCGTCGGCCAGGACCTGGATCTCGATGTGGCGCGGCCGGTCGATCCACCGCTCCACGAGGAGCGTGTCGTCGCCGAACGAGGCCCGCGCCTCGCGCCGGGCCGCCGCGATCTCGTCGGCGAGCAGCGCCTCCTCGCGCACGAGCCGCATGCCCTTGCCGCCGCCGCCCGCCGACGGCTTCAGCAGGACGGGCATCCCGATCTCCCGGGCGGCCGCGCCCAGTCGGTCGTCGGTGAGTCCGCTCCCGGAGGAGCCGGGCACGACCGGCACCCCGGCCGTGGCGACGGTCTCCTTGGCGCGGATCTTGTCGCCCATCAGCGAGATCGCGGAGGCGGGCGGGCCGATGAAGACCAGCCCCGCCTCCGCGCACGCCTGGGCGAAGCCCGCGTTCTCCGCGAGGAAGCCGTAACCCGGGTGGACCGCCTCGGCGCCCGTGCGGCGGGCGGCGTCCAGCAGCCGCTCCACCGACAGATAGCTCTCGGCGGCGGGCGCCGGCCCGATCCGTACCGCCGTATCCGCCTCCCGGACGTGCCGGGCGTCCGCGTCCGCGTCGCTGAAGACGGCGACCGACCGCACGCCGAGCTCGCGCAGGGTCCGGATGACCCGGACCGCGATCTCGCCACGGTTGGCGACCAGAACAGTGCTGAACATGGAAGTCCTCACATCACATCCGGAAGACGCCGAAACTGGGCTCGCCCAGCGGGGCGTTGGCACACGCGGTCAGGGCGAGACCCAGCACCTGCCGGGTCTCCACAGGGTCGATCACGCCGTCGTCCCAGAGCCGGGCGGTGGCGTAGTAGGCGTTGCCCTGCTGTTCGTACTGCGCGCGGACCGGGTCCTTGAAGGCCTCTTCCTCCTCGGCGGGCCACTCCTCGCCGCGCCCCTCGATCTGGTCGCGCTTGACGGTGGCCAGCACCGAGGCGGCCTGCTCGCCGCCCATGACCGAGATCTTGGCGTTCGGCCACATCCACAGGAAGCGCGGCCCGTACGCCCGGCCGCACATGGAGTAGTTCCCCGCGCCGTACGACCCGCCGACCACGACGGTCAGCTTCGGCACCCGCGTGCACGCCACGGCCGTGACCATCTTGGCGCCGTGCTTGGCGATGCCCCCGGCCTCGTAGTCCCGGCCGACCATGAAGCCCGAGATGTTCTGGAGGAAGACCAGCGGGATGCCCCGCTGGTCGCACAGCTCGATGAAGTGGGCGCCCTTCTGGGCGGACTCCGAGAACAGGATGCCGTTGTTGGCGACGATGCCGACCGGATGGCCGTGGATCCGGGCGAAGCCGGTGATCAGCGTCTGGCCGTACTCCGCCTTGAACTCCTGGAAGCGGGAGCCGTCCACCACGCGGGCGATGACCTCCCGCACGTCGTAGGGCGTACGTGAATCGACGGGCACCGCCCCGTACAGGCCCGCCGGGTCCGCCTTCGGCTCCTCGGCCGGCTCCACGGACCAGGGGAGCGGCCCGCGGCCGGGGAGGGTCGCGACGATGTTCCGCACGATCCGCAGCGCGTGCGCGTCGTCCTCGGCGAGATGGTCGGTGACCCCGGACGTCCGGGAGTGCACCTCGCCGCCGCCCAGCTCCTCCGCCGTGACGACCTCACCCGTGGCCGCCTTCACGAGCGGGGGGCCGCCCAGGAAGATCGTGCCCTGGTTCCGGACGATGACGGCCTCGTCGCTCATGGCCGGGACGTACGCCCCGCCCGCCGTGCACGAACCGAGCACCGCCGCGATCTGCGGGATGCCGGCGCCCGACATCCGGGCCTGGTTGTAGAAGATCCGCCCGAAGTGGTCCCGGTCGGGGAAGACCTCGTCCTGCATCGGGAGGAACGCGCCCCCCGAGTCCACCAGGTACAGGCAGGGCAGCCGGTTCTCCAGGGCCACCTCCTGGGCGCGGAGGTGCTTCTTCACCGTCATCGGGTAGTACGTGCCGCCCTTGACGGTCGCGTCGTTGGCGACGATCACGCACTCCCGGCCGCTCACCCGCCCGATCCCGGCGATCACCCCGGCGGCCGGCGCCGCGCCCCCGTAAAGCCCCTCGGCCGCGAGCGGTGCCAGCTCCAGGAAGGGCGAGCCCGGGTCGAGCAGCGTGTCCACCCGCTCCCGGGGCAGCAGCTTGCCGCGCGCCACATGCCGGGCGCGGGCCTTCTCACCCCCGCCGAGCCGTGCCGTGGCGAGCCGCGTGCGCAGCTCCTCGGCGAGCGCGTGATGCGCCGCCTCGTTGGCCTGCCAGGCCTCCGAGGCGGGATCGGCCGCGCTCACCAGGACCGGTGCCTGCTGCATCCTGTCGAGCCCCCTTGCCCGTACCGCGATAGTTAATGAGCGTTAACGCATGGTGCTCAGGTTAACGAGCGCTAACCCGCCTGTCTAGAATGAATCCTCATGAGCACCCATGCCGCCGCCCGTGTCGCGGCTCCCACCCGCCGCGAGCAGATCCTCCGGGAGGCTGCCCGCCTCTTCGCCGAGCGCGGCTTCCACGGTGTCGGGGTCGACGAGATAGGGGCGGCGGTCGGCATCAGCGGCCCCGGCCTCTACCGTCACTTCCCCGGCAAGGACGCGATGCTCGCCGAACTGCTCGTCGGCATCAGCGAGCGCCTGCTGGCCGGCGGGAAGCTGCGTGTCACGGAGGGCGGCGCCTCCCGCGACGGCTCCCCGGACGCGCTCCTGGACGCGCTCATCGAGGGCCACATCGACTTCGCCCTGGACGACCGCCCCCTGATCACCCTCCACGACCGCGAGCTGGACCGCCTGCGTGACACCGACCGCAAGCGCGTGCGCCAGCTCCAGCGGCAGTACGTCGAGGTCTGGGTCGAGGCCGTACGCGCCCTCTACCCGGGCCTCGCGGAGAACGAGGCCCGGGTCACCGTCCACGCGGTGTTCGGCCTGCTGAACTCCACCCCCCACCTGACCCGCCCCGAAGCGCTCCCGGGCAGGGCCGCCACGGCCGCCCTGCTGCACCGGCTGGCGCGTGGGGCCTTCGAGGCGGCGGCCTCGTAAGCGCGGGGGAGCGGTCAGGCGCCGCTCCCGTCCGTCCCGCCCCTGATCTCGTCGAGCGACTCCTGCATGGCCGACCGCGCGCGGGTGAACCAGTCCGCCAGTACGGCGATCTCGTCCGGCCCGTAGTCGGCGAAGAGGCTGCCCAGGCGGGCGTAGAACGGCCCGTACACCTCGAGGACGCGCGCCTGCGCCGATTCCTCCATCACCACCCGCACCCGGCGTCTGTCGCCGGCCACGGCCTGACGCCGGGCGTAGCCCGCCTTCTCCAGGCGGTTGAGCACGCCCGTCACCGCGCCCGTCGTCAGGCGTGCCCGCTCGGCGAGGTCGCCGGCGGTGAGCGGCGTGCCGGCCAGGGCGGCCTCCATCACGAAGCCGAGGCAGGTCAGGTCGGTGGTGTTGAGGCCAAGCCGCCCGGCGATGTCGTGCTGCCCGAACTGCGCGAGCGCGATCATCCGGTCCATCGCCTGGAGCGCCTGGTCGGCCGTCGCCTCCGGGCGCTTCTTGCCGTCCACGCAAAATCCCCTTAGCATCTAAGTTACTTAGCTCGTAAGTTATTGGCGCCGGGTCGTCGGGATCCGGTCGCTGAACTATCACACCCTGAGGAGCCGACGTGAGCGCACACGGTGACCACGACCTGGGCCACACCGTGGCCGGCTGGACCGGTACGGCCATCGGCGTCCTGGGCTCCGCGGTGCTGGGGGCGGCCGTCATCGCCACGTCCGCCACGCTGCTGTGGCTCGGGCTCGCGGTCCTCGTGCTGGCGGCCGCGACCTGCTGGGCCCTGCATCTGGCCGGCTGGGGCAAGCCCACCGGGCCGCGCCCGCCGAGCCGCCAGGACTGGCGGTCCCGCGACACCGCCGCCCGGATCGGGCACCCCGGCTGCCTCGGGTGCCGGATGGCGGGAAGGGGCGGGGTCCCCGCCGGGTCCGCCGAGGACCCCGTCCCGCCGCTCGACGGGCGGGTCCTGCCCGGGGCGCGGGTGCGGGCAGGATCCGCGTAGGCGCGCGGCGCACCGTGCCGCGGAGGATTCCGCCGTACGAGACACCGGGCACACAGCGCGTCGCCGACGGCACAATGGGTGCATGCCGATACCCAGCCGCGCCGAACTCGTCGAGCACCTCGTCCGCACACGTATCGCGGGCGACGTCGCCACTCCCCGCGACAACAACCTCTCCCACTACCGCCAGCTCGCCAACGGCAACCGCCACTTCTGGCTGGGGCTGGAGCTCGGCGACCGGTGGACCGACGAGCAGGACGTCCTCGCCGTGATGGCCGAGAGATGCGGGGTCAACGACGACCCGGAGCACCGCCAGGGCCAGGACACCATCGACCCCGAGCTGACGGTCGACGCCCTCGACCGGATGGCCGCACGGCTGCGGAAGGCGGCGGCCGACGGGGAACGGGTGCTGTTCGCCACCGGCCACCCGGGCGGGCTGCTCGACGTGCACCGGCAGACCGCGGACGCGCTGCGGGCGGCCGGATGCGAGATCGTACGGATCCCCGGCGGCCTGATGGCGGACGAGGGCATGGTCTTCCAGTTCGCGGACGTCGCCGTCCTGGAGCGCGGCGCGACCCTGTGGCACACGCACTCACCGGTGCCGATGGCCGCCATCCTGGACGGCCTGGAGCGCGAGGGCCGGCCCCGGCCCGACCTGGTCGTGGCCGACCACGGGTGGGCCGGGTGCGCCGGGCAGCGCGGGATCGACTCGATCGGCTACGCGGACTGCAACGACCCCGCGCTCTTCCTGGGCGAGGCCGAGGGCACCCTCCAGGTCACCGTGCCGCTCGACGACCACGTCACCGACCCCCGCTTCTACGACCCGATGACCGACTACCTGCTGGACGCGGCCGGGCTGTTCCCCGCCGAGCACCGGGGGTAACGACAGCGGGAGGGAGTCCGGCCGGCCGGTGGACGACCGCCGCCGGCCGGACTGTTGCCTCTCCGGTTCTCAGGCCGGGGTGGGACGGCCCAGCGTGACGTCGATGCGTTGGGCGCCGTTGACGATGAACGACTCGACGGAGGGCAGGTCCGCGGCGGGGGTCGCCAGGGAGAGGTCCGGGTACCGGGCGAACAGGGTGGTCAGGGCGACATCGGCTTCCAGGCGCGCGAGCGGTGCGCCGAGGCAGAAGTGGACGCCGTAACCGAACGCCAGGTGCTCCCGGCCGAACCGGTCGATGTCGAACCGGTCGGCGTCCGGGCCGTGCTGGGCCGGCTCCCGGCCCGCCGCGGCGTAGGACGCGAGGATCGCCTCCCCTTGGGCGATGCGCTGCCCGTCCGGGAGGTCGATGTCCTCGACGGCGTAGCGCAGGGGCAGATGGGCCACGCTCGGCTCCCAGCGCAGGGTCTCCTCGACGACGTCGTTCCAGCGCTTCGCACCGGCCTCGGTGACCTTCTGGAGCTGCTCGGGGTGTTCCAGCAGGGCGCGGACGGCGTTGCCGATGAGGTTGACGGTGGTCTCGAAACCGGCGCTGATGATGAGCAGCAGGGTGTCGGTCAGCTCGGCTTCGCTCAGACGCGTGCCGTCGTCGTCGCGGGTGGCGATCAGGACACTGGTCAGGTCGTCCCCGGGGTTCTGCCGCTTGCTCGCGATGAGTCCGGTCAGCATCTGCTGGAGCTCCGCGAAGTTCGACGCGGCGTCCTCGATGGTCGTGTCGAAGACCTTCTCGACCAACTGGGCCATGCGCGGCCGGAGTTCCTCCGGCAGCCCGAACAGATGGCAGATGACCTGCATCGGCAGCGGGTGGGCGAACGAGCTGCGCAGGTCCGCCTTGCCGTCGGAGTCGACCGCCACGTCGTCCAGCAGTCGATCGGCGATCTCCTGGATGACGGGCCTCAGCGCCTCGATGCGGCGTGCGGTGAACGCGGGGGTGACGAGTTTGCGCAGGCGGCGGTGGTCCGCCCCCGCCGCGGTGAACATGTTGGAGACCGCCACCCAGGTGTACACCCACATGTCCGGGGTGATCTCGCCGCGCTGCCAGACGGCCCAGGCGCGGGGGTCCTTGGTCACGCGGTCGTCGGTCAGGAGCTCCTTGAGGAGCGAGTGGCTGGTGACGGCCCAGGCGTCTATGGCGCCGGGGAGTACGACCCGGGCCGCCGGTCCGCGCTCGCGGAGGAGAGCGGACTCTCCGTGGATGTCGCGACCGGCGGGGTCGAGGACGAGGGGCTGCTCCATGGGGTGACTCCAGTTTTCTGCGGCGTGATGGGACCGAAGCGGGCCGGGAGGTGTGCCAGTGCGCGGTGGAAGGGGCCGGGGCGCCATTGCAGGCTCTCGCGGGGTACGGCGAGTTCGAGGTCCCCGAGGTGGCTGGTGAGCCTCTCGATCGCGGTGATCGCGATGAGCAGGGCGGGCTGCTTGACGGGACAGGCGTGCGGACCGGAGGACCAGGCGAGGTGCGCGCCGCCGTCGGTGCGCTCGCCGCCGTCGTGACCGTCCGGGGTCGTGTTCGCCGCGTGGTACGAGATGAGCACGAGGCTGTCGGCGGGGATCCAGGTGCTGCCGATCTGCATGTTGCGCCGCGGGTAGTGCGCGCTGTAGTTCGCCATCGGCGGCTCGTGGCGCAGCACGTCGTTGATGGCGTCGCGGGCGGTGCGGGCGCCGTTGGAGAGGCTGCTGTAGTAGTCCGGATTGGACAGCATGCGCGACAGCGCGTTCGAGATCAGGTTCGTGGTCGGCTCCTGCCCGGCAGCCATCGTGAGGATCACCTGGTGGGCGAGTTCCTCCGGCGCCAGACCGGCGGGGTGGTCCATGAACCAGCTCGTCAGGTCCTCGCCGCGCTGCCGCACCTTGAGCGCGATGAGTTCGTCCATGTACCGGCCGAAGTCCTCGTTCGCCTTGATCGCGTGCTCGGGCTCGGACTCGAACAGGCCGCCCATGGCGGCCACCAGACGGGGCCCGTCCTCGGGCGGCATGCCGAACATCGCGTTGAACAGCACCAGCGGCAGCGGGCGGGCGTACTGGCCGACCAGGTCGACCTCACCCGCCTCGGCGAAGTCCTGGATCAGACCGTCCGCGATCTCGGCGACCTGCCGGCGCAGGTCGTGCGGCTCGATCCGGCTGAAGCTGTCGGTGATGACCGACCGGTAGCGGCGGTGCTCGGCGCCGTCGTTGAACAGCGCGTTGGGCCGCCACCCCATCATCGGCTTCACCGGCGAGTCGGCCGGGAGGCCGCTCTCCCAGACCCGCGGGTCCTTCGACCAGACCTCGGGGTTGTTGAGTATGGCGAGAGCGGCGTCGCGGTCGGTGACGAGATAGCCGCTGACGCCCGGGGACACCTCGACGGGGGCGACCGGCCCGAACGCGCGCAGGCGGGCGTACACACGCCCGGGATCCGCGGCGAAGTCCGGGCTGTGCAGGGGGACGGCCAGGGGCAGGTAGGTGCTCATGAGGCTTCCAGGACGGGGTGGGCGGCGAGCAGGTGGGTCACCAGCGCGATCAGTACGTCCACGGCCGACGACGTCTCGCGGGCGTCGCAGACGACCAGCGGGGTGTGCGGCTCCAGGTCCAGGTGGTCGCGGAGTACCTCGGGCGGGTAGTCGGGCGAGTCGGGGAAGTTGTTGACGGCCACGGCGTAGGACAGCCCCTGCTGCTCGATCATGTCGATGACGTCGAACGAGTCGTCGAGACGGCGGGTGTCGACCAGGACCACCGCACCCAGGGCGCCGCGCGCGATGTCCTCCCAGAGCGGCTTGAACCTCTTCTGGCCCGGGGTGCCGAACAGGTAGAGGACCAGGTCACCCGGGAGCGTCCTGCGGCCGAAGTCGATGGCGACCGTGGTGGTGGCCTTGTCCCGGACACCGGCGAGATCGTCGGCCGCCGCACCGGCCTGGGTCATGACCTCCTCGGTGTGCAGCGGCGCGGTCTCGGAGAGCGTGTTGATCAGCGTCGTCTTCCCGACGCCGAAGGGTCCCGTCACCACGATCTTCACCAGCGTCTGCTCGTCGCTGTCGAGGAAGGTGTTATCGGATACTGCGGAGTCCATCGAGCACCTTCTCTAGCAGCTGGGGATCGTGCGCCTTCGCTTCGGGGATGGGGGCGCGGGCGTGCAGGTGCGAACTGTCGACGAGATCCGCGACGAGGACGCGCACCAGGCTCACCGGCAGCGCGAGGCGTGCGGCGACCTCGACCAGCGCCAGCGGGCCGCCCCGGAGGAGTTCGACCAGCCGGCGCTGGGCGTGCGTCAGGTCGTCCACGGCGGTGACGCCGGTGGACGACAGCAGCGTCAGGCGGTCCAGCGTGTTGCGCGTCGGCTGGACGCTGTCGGTGGCCAGGAACGACGGCACCAGCCGCCGGCGGGGGGCCGGCGTCATCCCCGGGCCCGCGCAGGTGAGTTCATCACCTTGTCGCCGAGCTTCGAGACCTGCACCTGCATCGCGTGGGCGATGACGCCCATGTCCACGGTCGGCTGCGCGAAGACCGCCATGACCGTGTTGTCGCCCGCGGGGATCAGGAAGGCGAACCCGTAGTTCGTGCTGACCACCACCTGGTGCAGTACGGGGCTCTCCTCCTGCCCCGCCAGTTTCCTGACCAGCTCCTTGCAGGCGCCCTGGACGGCCGACGCCATGGCGGAGGCGCCCTCCCCGGCCTCCCGGGTGAGGGCCTGGGTGGCGCCCTGGATCATCCCGTCCCCGGAGAGGACCAGAGCGTGCACGACCCCCGGCACCTCCAGGAGCGGGGTGAGCACCCAGGACATGTCCCTGAGAAGGGGGCGCTTGGGAACGACGGTCATGACTGCGTGCCTTCTTCCTGGTCGGTGTGCGCGTCCTCGAATCCGCGCATGGTGCCGGTCTGCCAGGCGCCCCACGTCCGGGCCGCCTGGTCCGGGCTGATCGCGGGCACCGGGTCCGGGCCCTGCTGGGCGGGCCGGTCCGTGTCCTGAGCGGCCCGCTGGCGTCGCCGCCGCGGCAGGTCGATCGCCCCGGCGGGCCCGGTGGCCGGTGACGGCGCGGGGCTCTCCTGCCTGGGCGGCTCCGGCTTGCGCAGGGCGGGGGACATGGCCGACATGGGCTGGGCCACCTCATCCATCAGCATCAGCAGGTGATCGGGGATGAACGCCACGGCTCGCACGCCGCCGTACGACGAGGGCTTGTCCACCGTGACGGTGAAACCGAACTGCTGCACAAGGCGGCCGATCGTGGCGAACCCCGCGCGGGGCGGATCTCCCAGATGGGTCAGCAGGACACCCTCCTGACCGGACAGCATGCGCGCGGCGAACTCACGCTCCTCGTCCGTCATGCCGACGCCGGGGTCGTCGATCACGACGCACGCCCCCGCCTGCACCTGATGCAGGCTGACGTCGACGGGCCGCGTGCCCTGAGGCGTGTGGTGCACCGCGTTGGAGAGCAGCTCGGCGACGATCACGGCGAGCGGCTCCACCGCCCGCGCCACCACCCCGACCGGGTCGGAGAGCTGGCTGGTGATCTGGACGCGCTGGTAGCCCGCGATGCGGGACTGAGCTCCGGCAACGATGTCACCCAGGTGGGAGTCGTCCCGTGTCAGCCCCGGCCACGCCCCGCAGAGCACCCCGGTCGCCTGGATCTGCCGGAGGTTCTCCTCGTTCGTGCGGTCCATCGACACCAGCCGTTTCGCGATCTCCGGATCGTCGAAGGTGAACTGCGCCTCCTCGATCATCTCCTGGAGGCGGTAGGACTTGGCCTGGATCTCGGCGGTGGTGGCCCGCAGCACGGCCTGGGCGCCGGCGTCGACCCGCTGCTCGGTGTCGACGACGACCTGGGCGACCTGGTTCAGGGCCCGTTCCAGGAGGGTCCCGATGTCGGTGTGGGTGAGCGCCGGGTCCTGCGTTCCGGGGACCGGCACATGACGGTGCCTCAGGTGCGTGACGAGGGCAGGCAGCCGGGTGTCGACGAAGTACGCCAGCTCCCCGCTGATCCGGCCGCTCTGCTGCTCGGCGGCGAGTCTGGCGCGCTCGGCTTCCTGCGCCTCGGCGAGGAGGGCCGCTTCCATCGACCGGTAGCGGGCCTCCGAGGCCTGTGCCGCCGCCTGTGCACCGGACCGCGCCTCGGTCTCCAGCGCCTGGTACCTGCCGGCCGCGGTTCGTGCTTCGGTGCGAGCCTCAGCACGCAGTGCCGCGTTCGAACGGCGCGTGCGGAGGAGGAGGAGCGCCAGGGCGAGGGCGGCGGCCGTCATGGCCAGCGCCAGTACCCAGGGGCCGGCCTCCGATATGTGCGTCATCACAAAGGTCCTCAGTGGATGGGGGGATGCGCCTGCCCGCGCGCGGCCAGGGCTAGTTGAGGCAACCCTGAGAAGGACATCGGTTCCTGGCCGCAGATGCAATAAATCCGCTGATCATGGCTTGAATTCGAGCCCTCGGACAATTTCAATCAGCACCGAGTTATTTCAAAAATTGACATGAAAGGTAAAAAGGTACATGGGCAGAATGTGGTGCGCCGCTCGCGCACACCCAACGGAAACATCCCCATTTGACACACTGTGGCCCGCAGGGGCGGCTGCGGCGTGTGGCCACACGTGCGCAGCGAGGCGTGCGGGTCTCACGTCGGACGCATTCCCGCATGGCGGTGAGTAAGGTCGATCACCGGCGTGGGGGCGGCAGGCGGGGCGGAACGTGCGGTGTCCTGGCCGATCTCGCCGCCGAATGTTCTGTCGGACGCGCCTCTGGCTGGATCTGGCCCGTAGCGGACAGTGGTCCGGGGGCGTGGCGGCTGCCCGCTCCCTCTTCAGTCGTCGGCGCGCGCCGCCAGGCGCTGGGCGCGCCCCGGTGTCGGATCCAGGTACACCCGCTGGATCGACGGGTACCGCTCCCGCAGCTGCTGCTCCGCCTCCTCGCACGCCCACTCGATCTGCGCGGCCGTCGACGCGTCCCGGAAGTCGATCTTCGCCGCGATCAGCATCTCCGACGGCCCCTGGATCAGCGTGGTCAGCTCCACCACCTCGACGATGTGCGGCACGGACAGCAGCTCCTCGCGCACCCCGTCCCGCATCCCGGCCGGGAGCGGACGGCCGATCAGCAGCTGGGCGTTGGACCGGCAGAGCACCCAGGCCACGTACACCAGCAGTACGCCGATGAGGACGGAGGCGATGCCGTCCCACACCCCGGAGCCCGAGAGCTGCCCGCCGAGCAGGCCGCCGGCCGCCAGCAGCAGCCCGGCCAGCGCCGCCGAGTCCTCCATCACCACGGCCTTGACCGCCGTGTCGGGGGTCCGGCGCAGATAGCGCGGCGCGGGCATCCGGAGCCGCGCGGCCTCACCGCGCACCTGCCGGACACCCGTACGCAGCGAGAAGCCCTCCAGCAGGAAGGCGACCGCGAGCACGATGTACGACACGAGCGGATCGCCGAGCTCCTCGCCCTTCAGCAGGGTGTGGATGCCGTCGTAGAGGGAGAACACCGCGCCGCCGACGAACGTCGCGACCGCCGCGAGCATCGCCCAGATGTACCGCTCGGGGCCGTAGCCCAGCGGATGGTCCTCGTCCGCGGGCTTCTCGCTGCGCTTCAGCGCGGTGAGGAGCATGACCTCGGTGACGGTGTCGGCGACCGAGTGCGCTGCCTCCGAGAGCATGGCGCTCGAACCGCTGATCAGCCCCGCCACCAGCTTCGCCACGGCGATGCCGAGATTGGCGACCGCCGCGACGACGACGGTGAACGTGGACTCGCTGCCGCCGGACCCGTCGTCACTCATGGGGGGCAGTATGTCCGAATACGCGGGCTTCAGTCCCTCGGGACGCGAACCAGGCCCTCCTGGATGACCGTGATGGCCAGCTTCCCGTCCGCCGTCCAGATCCTGGCCTGGCCGAGACCGCGCCCGCCGGACGCGGAGGGCGACTCCTGGTCGTACAGCAGCCACTCGTCCGCCCGGAAGGGGCGGTGGAACCACATCGCGTGGTCGAGGCTGGCGCCCACCACGTCACCGACCGACCAGCCGCCGCGCCCGTGGGCGAGCAGCACCGAGTCGAGCAGCGTCATGTCGGAGACGTACGTCGCCATGCAGACGTGCAGCAGCGGGTCGTCCGCCAGCTTGCCGTGGGTCCGGAACCAGACCTGGGAGCGCGGCTCGCGCGGTTCACCGGCGGTGGCGAACGGCGGGGCGTCCACATACCGCAGGTCGACCGCGGCGCGGGCCTCCAGCAGCCGGTCCACCATGCGCGGGTCCGTGAAGCGGTGTGCGTACCGGGGCAGCATCTCCGCCGCGGTCGGCAGGGTCTCCGGGTCCGGGGCCGGGGGCATGACGGCCTGGTGGTCCATGCCCTCCTCGTGCACCTGGAACGACGCCGAGAGGTGGAAGATCGGCTTGCCGTGCTGGACGGCGACGACCCGGCGGGTGGTGAAGGACCGCCCGTCGCGGATCCGGTCCACGCTGTAGACGATCGGCGCGCCGGGGTCCCCGGGGCGCAGGAAGTACGCGTGCAGGGAGTGGGCCCCCCGGTCCTCGGGGACCGTACGCCCGGCGGCGACCAGGGCCTGGGCCGCGACCTGGCCGCCGAAGACGCGGGGCACGACCGCGGAACGGCTCATGCCCCGGAAGATGTCCTGCTCGATCTGCTCCAGGTCGAGCAGATCGAGCAGGGATTCAAGTGCTGCGCTCATGAAGGAGAAACGTAGCCGTTCTCAGAGGCCCATGGACTTGGCGATGATCGACTTCATGACCTCGCTGGTGCCGCCGTAGATGCGGTTGACCCGGTTGTCCGTGTAGAGGCGGGCGATCGGGTACTCGTTCATGAAGCCGTAGCCGCCGTGCAGCTGGAGGCAGCGGTCGATCACGCGGTGCGCGACCTCGGTGCAGAACAGCTTCGCCGAGGCGGCCTCGGCGGGGGTGAGCTCACCGGCGTCCAGGGCCTCGATCGCCCGGTCGCAGACGGCCTCGGCCGCGTCGACCTCGGCCTTGCAGGCGGCCAGCTCGAACTTGGTGTTCTGGAAGGACGCGACGGTCTTGCCGAAGACGGTGCGGTCCTGCGTGTACTGCTGGGCGAAGCGCACGGCGGCGGCGGCCTGCGCGTACGCGCCGACGGCGATGCCCAGGCGCTCCTGGGGGAGGTTCTGGCCGAGGTAGGAGAAGCCCTTGTTCTCCTCGCCCAGCAGGTCCTCGACGGGCACCTTGACGTCCACGAAGGCCAGTTCGGCGGTGTCGGAGACCTTCAGGCCCAGCTTGTCGAGCTTGCGGCCGACCGAGTAGCCCTCGGACTTGGTGTCGACCACCAGGAGCGAGATGCCGTGGCGGCGGTCGTCGGCCTTGGGGGCGTCGGTGCGGGCGCAGACGATGACCTTGTCGGCGTGCACGCCACCGGTGATGAAGGTCTTGGCGCCGTTGAGGACGTAGTGCGTGCCGTCCTCGGAGAGCTTGGCGGTCGTCTTCATGCCGGCCAGGTCCGAACCGGTGCCCGGCTCCGTCATGGCTATCGCGTACATGGACTTGCCGGAGACGAAGTCCGGCAGCCAGCGCTTCTTCTGCTCCTCGGTGGCGTACGCCTTGAGGTACGGCAGGCAGAGCAGGACGTGCACGCCGGAGCCGCCGAAGGAGATGCCCGCGCGGGCGGTCTCCTCGTACAGGATCGCCTCGAACTTGAAGGACTCCACGCCCGCGCCGCCGTACTCCTCGGGCACCTCGATGCCGAAGATGCCCAGCTCGGCGAGCTTGTAGTAGAAGTCGCGGGGCGCCTGGCCGGCCGCGAACCACTCGTCGTAGACGGGGACGACCTCGGACTCGATGAAGGCGCGGATGGTCTCCCGGAACGCCTCGTGGTCCTCGTTGTAAACCGTACGGCGCACGGGATGCCTCCTGGTGTCAGCTTCAGCGTCGGTCGCGGTGGCTAAGCGCTTGCTCAGTCCTGGTCAAAAGTTACCCGGCGGTCACGGTGGCTGTCCAGGGTGACGCTGAGCACGGTCGGCTCCACCGGGCGCCCGGTCGCGGAGCGTGGCCGCCACGAGCGCTGTGTACGCCTCGATGGCGGGCTGCGGCGGGCAGGCGCACAGTGAAATGAGGAGCCGACGGGGACGCGAGCAGCCTCGTCGCATCAATTCTCTGTGAGGCAGTCATGGCTGATGTCGGGACCCAGGGCGGGAGTTCAATCGCGGACAGGAGCACGGGGCAGGCCGGGCGCGGCACGACGACCATCGCCGACGGCGTCGTCGCCACCATCGCCGGAATCGCCATTCGCGAGACCGACGGCGTGCATTCGGTCGGCCGCGGGGCTTCGAAGGCCATAGGCGCGGTCACCGGACGGAGGTCGGGGTCCTCCGGGGCCGGGCGTGCCGTCAAGGTGGAAGTGGGCGAGAAGCAGGCCGCGATCGACGTCGACGTGGAGGTGGAGTACGGCGTCCAGATCCACAAGCTGGCCGAACGGATCAGGGCCCAGGTGACGGACGCGGTGGAGTCGATGACCGGTCTGGAGGTCGTCGAGATCAACATCTACGTCTTCGACGTCCACGTGCCGGACGAGGACGAGGACGAGGAGGACGAGGACGACCGCTCGGGCCGGGCCTCCGCGCGGGTTCGGTGAGAGCACCGCGAGGACGGCGTCGCCCGGGACCTCCGGTGGCGCGCGCCGACGCCGCGCCGGGCCTCCGGCCGGCCGAAGGCGCGTGGATCTCCGGTCGGCCTGACCCCGGCGCCGCGCTCCCGCCCGCGCCCTGAGGTGCTTCCGGGCCTCGGCGGCGTACCGCCTGCCCGTGTGCCGGGACACCCCGGTCCCCCTGTAGTGCCGTCGCGGCCCTTCATGCCCGGCCGCCGCCTCCCGGGGCCTCCGCCGCCATGTGCGCGCGGAGGCCTTCCGCCGTTCCGGGCGCGGCGGTCCGGGTTGACCTTGACACGGTGACAAGGACTTCGATCCAGGGCGAGGAGGTGGTCACGATGACGATCACGGGACAGGACACGGAGGCGGAGCGAGCGCTCCGGGCGCTGGAGGACGGCCGCTCGTCCGTGCGGCTGCGGGCCGCTCTGGCGGTCGGCACGGCGCCCGACCCGCGCTTCGTCGGCACGCTCGTCGAGCGCTGCGCGATCGAGCCCGAGTTCTTCGTCCGCGACATGCTGACCTGGGCGCTCACCCGCCATCCGGTGCCGGCGACGCTCCCCCGGCTGATCCGCGAGGTCGGCTCGGAGCGTTCGCAGGCGCGGAGCCAGGCACTGCACACGCTGTCGAAGATCGGGGACCGGCAGGCGTGGCCGGTGATCACACCGGCACTGCTGGCCGACGCCGACGACGAGGTGGCGCGGAGCGCCTGGCGGGCCGCGGTCGTGCTGGTGCCGGAAGGCGAGGAGCCCGCCCTGGCCGCGGCGCTGGCAACCCAGCTCGGGCGCGGTGGGCGGGAGACGCAGCTGAGCCTCAGCCGGGCGCTGGTCGCGCTGGGTGAGGTGATCCTGCCGCCCGTGCGCGCGGCGACGGCGGCCCCGGAGCCGCACGTGCGCGCGCACGCGCTGGCCACGCGACGGCTGCTGCGCGACCCGGACGCCGGATTCGGGTACGCGATCGAGGAGGCGAAGCGCGCCGTGGCTCTCGGCGGGTCCGGCCCGGGGGACGATGGAGCGTGCTGATCGGTGAGGTGGCGCGACGGTCCGGGGTGAGCGCCCGCATGCTCCGGCATTACGAGTCGCTCGGCCTGGTCCGGCCCGCCGGCCGGACGGGCTCCGGTTATCGGGAGTACTCCGGGGAGGACATCCGGCGGATCTTCCAGATCGAGAGCCTGCGGTCACTGGGTCTCTCGCTCCGTGAGATCGGGCGCGCGCTCGACGATCCCGGCTTCACGCCCGCGGCGCTCGTCGACGACCTCATCGGCAGGACACGCGAACGCATCGCGGCCGAGACCGAGCTGCTCACACGGCTGCGCCGGATCGATGCCGCGGATCCCGAGGTCTGGGAGGACGTCCTCCAGGTCGTCGCGCTCCTCCAGGCGCTGGGCTCGAAGAGCGCCGGTGTACGCCAGAGCGCGGCCCTCTCCTCGGGTGACGAGGTCCCGGTGCCCGTGGAGGCCCTGGCCGAAGCGGCGTTGCGCGAGACGGAGCCGAACGTCGCGGGAGCTCTTCGGTGGGCCCTGGCGCGATCGGGCGACGGAGCGACGGCGCTGCTGGCGGAGGGCCTCGGCTCACCGGTGGCCGAGGTGCGCGAACGCGCCGTCCGCTCCCTCGCCGAGATGCCCGGCGCCGAGGCCACGGAGTGGCTGAGCCAGGCCCTCGCCGCCCCCGACGCCGGGGTGCGCGGGTATGCGGCACTGGCGCTCGGGGCACGGGGCGTGGCCGAAGCGGTCCCCATGCTCGTCGACATGATCGTGGAGGGAAGGAACGACATCGACGCGGCCGACGCGCTGAGCACACTGGCGGGCGACACCGCCACGGCCGACCGGATCGCGACCATGCTCGTCGACCGCCTCGCCCACGAGGCCACCGACGCGCCCGGACGCGGACGGCTGACCCAGGCGCTCGCCGCCGTCCCCGGGGCGAAGGCGTCGGACGCCCTCGTGGAGCTGTCGCACGACGAGGACCGTCCCGTCGCGCTGACCGCGACGTACCTCCTCCGGCTGCGCGACGAGCGGTGAGGCGGCCGGCTCAGGGGGGGGCGGTCGGCTCAGGGCTGGGCGGTCGGTTCAGGGCTGGGCGGTCGGCTCAGGCCTGGGCGGTCGGCCGGACGACGATCTCGTTGACGTCGACGTCGTCGGGCTGCTCGATCGCGAACCGGATGGCACGCGCGACCGCCGCCGGCGGGATGGCCGTCTCCTCCTTCGACTCGTTCATCCGCGCACGCAGGTCCGCGTCCGGCACGGAGTCGACGAAGTCGGTGGCCACGAATCCCGGTGAGACCGCGGAGACCCGGATCGACGGCCCGGCCTCCTGCCGCAGGCCCTCGGTGAGAGTGCGCGCGGCGGCCTTGGAGGCCGAGTAGACGGCCATGGTGGGCACCGTCCGGTAGGCCGCGGTCGACAGGGTGTGCACGAACTGGCCGTGCCCCTGCCTCCGGAAGACGGGGAGGGCTGCCGCGATGCCGTACAGCAGTCCCTTGACGTGCACGTCGATCATCGCGTCCCAGTCGTCCACCCGCAGGTCGTCGAGGGGCGACACCGGGCCGATCCCCGCGTTGCCGACGAGGACGTCCAGCCGGCCGAAGCGTTCACGGGCGAGCTCCACCAGCCGTGCCGGGTCCTCGCGGCGGGTGACGTCGACCGAGGTGAACGCCACCTCGCACCCCTTCTCCCGCAGCTCGTCGGCCAGGGCCGCGAGCCGTTCCTCCCGGCGGGCGCCGAGCACGAGCTTCGCCCCGCCCTCCGCCAGCAGGCGCGCGGTGGCGGCGCCGATCCCGCTGCTCGCCCCTGTGATCGCCACGACCTTGCCCTCGGTTCCAGGCATGCCGAATCTCCGTCCAAGACGCTCTAGACTGTTAAGCGGACACGTGTCCAGTACGGATTCCACGGTAGCGGACATGTGTCCGTATAAGCAATCGGTGCCCGTAGGCCCGGGACGAGGGAGAGCCGATGACGGAGCCACGCCGCCGCGCCACGCGGTCGGACGCGCAGGACAACAGGGCGCGCATCATCGACACCGCGCGCACCGCGTTCACCGAAACCCCGGACGCGACCCTCCAGTCGATCGCGAAGGCGGTCGGCATCGGCCAGGGCACCATGTACCGGCACTTCCCCAACCGCGAGGCACTGCTCGTCGCCGTCTACCGGGAGGACGTCGAGGCCCTCGTCGACGCCGCCCCCGCCCTGCTCGCGGAGCACGAACCGCTGGCCGCGCTCCGCCTCTGGTTCGGCCGCCTCGCCGCCTACGGCCGGATCAAGCACGGCGCGTCCCTGGCCGTCGAGGCCGCGACCCGCGCCGACCTGGGCAACGAGTACTACGCGCCGGTCATCGCCGCACTGGACCGGCTGCTGACCGCCTGCAAGGAGGCGGGGGAGCTGCGCCCCGACGCCGACGCCGACGAGGTCCTGCTGCTGGTGTCGTTCCTGTGGAAGGCCGACGGGCCCGACTGGCAGGAACGCGGCGAACGCATGCTCGCCATCGTCATCGACGGCCTGCGCGCCGGGCGGCCGTAGCGGGACGTCGCCGGGGTGGCGGGCTTCAGCGCCAGTGCGCCGCCCCGCTCCCGGTGGGAACCGCCGCTTCCGTCTTCGCCCGGATCTCCCGCATCACCGCCACGATCCGCTCCTCGTGCTCCGGTGTCAGCCGGGCCACGGGTACCGAGCAACTGACGGCGTCCTGCGGCGGGTTGTCGTACCGCAGGGCGAACCCGAAGCCGACGAGCCCGGATACGCCCTCTTCCCGGTCCACCGCGTAACCGCGCGCCCGGATCTCCGCGAGGTCGGCCAGCAGGGTGCCCCGGTCGGTGTGGGTGTTCGGCGTCAGCGCCTCGTAAGGCCCCTCGGGCAGTTCCCCGTCCGGTCGCTCGGCCAGCAGCGCCTTGCCCAGTGCGCCCACGTGCGCCGGCAGCCGCCGTCCGACGCGGCTGATCGTCCGCAGGTACTCGTGCGACTCCCGGGTCGCGAGATAAGCCACGTCACGGCCGTCCAGCCGTCCCATGTGGATCGTCTCGCCCAACGCCTCGGAGGCCTCGTCGAGATACGGCCGAACCGCCCTCAGCCGGGGATCGGAATCCAGGTAGCTGGTGCCGGTGAGCAGGGCGTGGATGCCGATGCCGTACAGGGAGCCGGTCAGGTCCGTGCGGACCCAACCGCGTGAGATCAGCGTCTGGAGGAGCGCGTACATCGAGCTGCGCGGCACTCCCAGCTCGTCCGCCAGCTCCTGGAGGCGCGCCGGACGGTCGCCGCGTGCCGCCAGGACCTCCAGCAACTCGACCGTGCGTGCCGCGGACTTCACCTCGCGGACGCCGCCCGCCTCTCCCCTTGTGTCAGGCATGCACCGATCGTAATCGGGCTCGGAGAAGGGTGGTGCACACCCATTGACGCCCTGCGGTTCACCTCCCTAATCTCCATCCTCATACATGGATGACGTCTACATGGGGAGATGACGTGAGTCTCGACACCGGCATGGAGGCCGCGGAGGCCGTGGCACGACGGCTGCGGAACGGGATGGCGGGCGGCGTGCTCTCCTTCCCGCTGACCAGCTTCCACCAGGACGGATCCTTCGACCCGGACGGCTACCGCGACTACGTGGCGGAGCAGCTCGCCACCGCCCCGGGGGCCGTCTTCCCCGCCTGCGGCACCGGCGAGTTCTTCTCGCTGGACGAGAACGAGTACCGACAGGCCGTCACGATCACCGTCGAGGAGGCGGCCGGCCGCCTCCCAGTCGTCGCCGGCACCGGCTACGGCTGGGCGCAGGCCGCCCGGTTCGCCCGCATCGCCGAGGAAGCCGGAGCCGACGCGCTCCTCGTCCTGCCGCACTACCTCACCGCCGCCCCGCAGGACGGGCTGGTCGCCCAGCTCCAGCACATCGCCGCCCGCACCCGGCTCCCGCTCATCGCCTACCAGCGCGGCCAGGTCACCTACACCGCCGACTCGCTCCGCCGCATCGCCCGCATCCCGGGCGTCATCGGTGTCAAGGACGGCCACAGCGACCTCGACCGCCTCCAGCGCCTGACCCTCGCCGCCCCTGACGGCTTCCTGTTCTTCAACGGCGCCGCCACCGCCGAGATCCAGGCCCGCGCCTACGCCACCGTCGGCGTCCCCGCCTACTCCTCCGCCGTCCACGCCTTCGCGCCCGAAATCGCGAACGCCTTCTTCGCCGCCCTGCGCGACGGCGACTCCGGCGCCGTCGACAAGCTGCTGCGCGACTTCTACGTCCCGCTCGTCGAGCTCCGTGACCGCGTCCCCGGATACGCCGTGTCGCTGGTGAAGGCCGCCGCCCGGCTGCGCGGCCGGGCCGTCGGGCCCGTGCGCGCCCCGCTCACCGACCCCTCGGCCGCCGACCTGGCCGAGCTCAAGACCCTGCTCTCCACCGGACTCGACCTCGTAGGAGCCTCCCTGTGACCCGAAACCTCACCATCACGGACGTGACGCTGACCCCGATCCTGGTCGCCGACCCGCCGCTGCTGAACACCGCGGGCGTCCACCAGCCGTACACCCCGCGCCTGATCGTGGAGGTGGTCACGGCCGACGGGACCACGGGCCTCGGCGAGACGTACGGCGACACCAAATACCTGGAGCTGGCCCGGCCCCTCGCCGAGCAGCTGATCGGCCACCAGGTCAGCGACCTCAACGGCCTGTTCGGCGCGGCCGACGAGGTCGCCGTCGACGCCGCCCGGGTCACCGGCCAGGTCGACGTCGGCGGACTGCGCGGCGTCCAGACCGCCGACAAACTGCGCCTCTCCGTGGTCTCCGCCTTCGAGGTCGCCTGCCTCGACGCCCTCGGCAAGGCGCTCGGCCTGCCGGTGCACGCGCTGCTCGGCGGCAAGGTGCGGGACGCCGTCGAGTACAGCGCGTACCTCTTCTACAAGTACGCCGCTCACCCCGCAGGCCCGTCGGGCGAGCCGTCCGGCGAGGAGGACGGGTGGGGCGCCGCCGTCGATCCCGCCGGAATCGTCCAGCAGGCCCGCACCTTCACCGAGCGGTACGGCTTCACCTCCTTCAAGCTCAAGGGCGGCGTCTTCCCCCCGGCCGAGGAGATCGCCGCGGTCAAGGCCCTCGCCGCCGCCTTCCCCGGCCACCCGCTGCGGCTGGACCCGAACGGGGCCTGGTCCGTGGAGACCTCCCTGGAGGTGGCCGAGGAGCTACGGGACGTCCTGGAGTACCTGGAGGACCCGGCGACCGGCGTCCCGGCCATGGCCGAGGTCGCCGCGAAGTCCGGCGTGCCGCTCGCCACCAACATGTGCGTGACGACGTTCGACGAGATCAAGGAGGCGTTCACCCAGGGCGCCGTCCAGGTCGTCCTCTCCGACCACCACTACTGGGGCGGCCTGCGCAACACCCAGCAACTGGCCGCCATCTGCAGCACGTTCGGCGTCGGAGTGTCCATGCACTCCAACACCCATCTCGGCATCAGCCTCGCCGCCATGACCCATGTGGCCGCCACCGTCCCCGGCCTCCGCCACGCCTGCGACTCCCACTACCCCTGGCAGTCCGAGGACGTCCTCACCGAGCGTCTCACCTTCGACGCCGGGAAGGTCGCCGTCTCCGACGCACCCGGCCTCGGCGTCGAACTCGACCGGGACAAGCTCGCGTTCCTCCACCAGCGGTGGCTCGACGACGACGGCACGTACAAGGACCGGGACGACGCGGCCGCGATGCGCGTCACCGACCCGCAGTGGGTCGCCCCGTCCGTGCCGCGCTGGTAACCGTCTCCCACCTCCTCGTCCCCACCGCACCGACGGCGAGCAGTTACCGCCGCGGGTGCGGCGGTGGTCCGGCCGCACGAAGGAGTGCCGCTCGTGTCCGCAGTTCCCCCCACCCCCGAAGTCCAGCACCCGGCCGTCGTCCGGTCCGCGATCCGCAAGATCTTCCGCCGCGTGGTCCCCCTCTTCTTCGTGATGTTCGTCGCGAACTACATGGACCGCGTCAACCTCGGCTTCGCCCAGGACCAGCTCCGCGCCGACGTAGGGCTGTCCGCCGCCGCGTTCGGACTCGGCGCGGGGATCTTCTTCATCGCGTACGCCATCTTCGAGGTGCCCTCGAACATGATGATGGAGCGGTTCGGGGCCAAGGTGTGGCTCACCCGCATCATGATCAGCTGGGGCGTCGTGGCCACCGCGATGGCCTTCGTCAACAGCCCGGGCATGTTCTACGCCCTGCGCTTCCTGCTCGGCGTCGCCGAGGCCGGCTTCTTCCCGGCCGTCATCTACTATTTCAGCCGCTGGCTGCCCGACTCCCACCGCGGCCGGGCCACCTCCGTGTTCCTGATGGGCTCCGGCACGGCGACCGTCATCGTCGGTCCCATCTCCGGGGCGCTGCTGGAGATGCACGGACTCTGGGGCCACTCCGGGTGGCAGTGGATGTTCTTCGTCGAGGGCGTCTTCTCCGTGGTCCTCGGCTTCGTCGTCTACCGCTACCTCGACTCCAGCATCGAGAAGGCGACCTGGCTGACGGACGAGGAGAAGGCCGGCCTCGTCGCCACCATCGACGCCGAACAGGACGCGCGGGACGCACAGCGCGGCTCCAGGGCCCGGGTCTCCCGCTGGAAGCTGCTCGCCGACCCCCAGATGCTGCTCTTCCTGTGGATCTACTTCGCGATCAACGTCGCCCTGTACGCGGTGACGTTCTGGTTGCCTTCGATCGTCGACGACATCGGCGGCCTGAACGACCTCCAGGTCGGACTTCTGACGTCCGTGCCCTGGATCTGCGCGATCCTCGCCGTGTACGTCAGCGGGCGGATCTCGGACCGCATCGGCAAACGGCGGCCGGTCCTGGTGGTGCTTCTCCTCGTCGGCGGCTGCGGCACCCTGCTCGCGGTCTTCGTCTCACCCTGGGTGGGCCTGGGTGCGCTCTGCCTGGCGGCAGTGGGCTTCAAGCCCGCATCGCCGGTCTTCTGGACGATCCCGCAGAGCTACCTCGACGCCCGGGCCGCCGCCCCCGGCATCGCGCTGATCAACTCCATCGGCAACCTCGGAGGGTTCGTCGCCCCCACCGCCTTCGGGATCATCGAGGACACGACCGGCTCGACGAAGGGCGGCCTGGTCGGCCTCACCGTCGTCGGCTTCCTGGCCGCGGTGAGCGTGCTGCTGGTGCGGGGCGGCGGGCGCAACGACCGCGCTCGTGTCCGTACGGCGAAGGGAGCCGCGGCCCCCTCACCGGAGGCGGCGCCGGGCACGGCGAGGTCCGTGCAGGCGGGGCCCGGGACGGCCTGACAGGACGGGGAGGGCCGCCGGTCCCTGTGGCGCGTACGCCGTCACCGGCGCCCCGTGCCCCCTCCGACGGGTGCCGCCGTCACCGTGAGCCGGGCGTCCTGGGTGAGCTGTGAGGACGGCCCCGTCCCGACCGCGAACTCGCCCGGCTCCACGGCCCATTCCCCCGCGTACGTGAACGAGGCGAGGACCGCCGCGTCCACCGGGAAGACGGCCTCGGTGCTCTCGCCCGGCGCCAGCTCCACCCGGACGAAGCCCCGCAGTTCACGCACCCGCGGCCACGACGTCCCGCCGAGCACCCGGCGCACGTAGAGCTGGACGGTCTCCCGCACCGGCCGGGCGCCCGTGTTGGCGACGCGGACCGTGCAGCTCAGCGGTGCCGGCCCGTCGAACAGGTCCGCCGCCAGGGAGGGAACGGACAGCCGCGGCGCGCCGTATTCGACCGTCGTGTAGGACAGCCCGTGGCCGAACGCGTGACGAGCGGTGGCGGGCTGGTCGACGTAACCCCGGTAGCCGTGGTCCTTCCCGTTGTAGAACACGGGGAGCTGGGCCGCCGAGCGGGGCACCGAGACCGGCAGCCGCCCCTGGGGTCCCGACCGGCCGAACAGCACGTCCGCGACCGCCCTTCCGCCCCACGGGCCCGGATACCAGGCGCTCAGTACCGCCGCCGCCCTGCCGGTGAGGTCCGGCAGGGCGTGCGGCCGGCCCTGGACCAGCACCACGACCACCGGGGTGCCCGTCGCGGAGACCGCCTCCAGCAGCGCCGACTGCCCCTCGGGCAGAGCGAGTTCGGCCAGATCGACGCCTTCGCCGCACGTCATCTCCACCGGATTCCCGGAGGCGACGACGGCCGCGCCGTTCGCGTCGAAGCGCGTCCCGGACCCGCGCGCGCTCGACCCGCCGAGGACCAGCACCGCCACATCGGCGGCGGAGGCGAGAGTCACCGCCTCCGGCAGCTCCGACCGGTCGCCGCCGACGAGGCCGCAGCCCCGGGCGCACGTGACGTCCGTGCCGGCGGGCGCCGCGGCCCGGAGGCCCGCGAGCACACTGCTGCCCGTGCCGGGCCGTTGCGGCGCGGTGTAGTCCCCGATCTGCTGCGGCACGGAGTCGGCGTTCGGCCCGATGACCGCGACGGTCCCGACGGGCCGGCCGGCCAGCGGCAGCGTCACCCCGTCGTGTTCGAGGAGGGTCACGGACTCGCGGGCGACACGCTCACTCAGCTCCTCCACGCGCGCGGGGTCCGTCACCCGGACGCCGGTGTACGGATCCTCGAAGAGCCCGAGGCGGAACTTCAGCGCCAGGACGCGCCCGACCGCCGTGTCGAGCGTGGCCTCGTCGACCAGCCCGCGCCGGACCGCCTCCGCCAGCCGGGGATAGCAGTCGTCCCACAGGCTCAGGTCGGTCCCGGCCCGCAGCGCCGTCGCACCGGCCGCCGCCGGATCACCCGCCATCCGCACCAGCCGGTCGATCGCGAGCCCGTCGGCCATCACCAGGCCGTCGAAGCCCCACCGCTCCCGGAGGATCCCGGTCAGCAGGTGGCGGCTCGCCGCACACGGGACGCCGTCGAACTCGTTGTACGCCGCCATGAGTCCCGCGGCTCCGGCCCGTACGCCCGCCAGCGCCGCCACGAGATGGATCTCGTGCAGTTCCCGCGCGCCCAGCTCCGTGGCCGCGCTGTTGCGGCCGCCGACCGTGGCCCCCTGCCCGGCGAAGTGCTTGAGCACGACGGCCGCCCGGTCCCGCCCGATGCGGTCCCCGGCCGGCCCCTGCACCCCGCGCACCAGCGCCTCGGTGAACCGCGCCGCCAGATACGGGTCCTCCCCGAAGCACTCCTCCGCACGGCCCCAGCGCGGATCCCGCACCAGGTCGAGCGCGGACACCAGCGCCACATGGCCGCCACGGGCCCGGAGCTGCCCGGCGGCGAGGGCCGCCGCCTCCTCGTACAGCTCCGGATTCCAGGTGGCGCCGACCGCCAGGTTCACCGGCAGCACCGTCCCGTCCAGCGCCTGGACGCCGTGCGGCATCTCCTCGACCAGCAGCACCGGGATGCCGAGCCTGGTGTTCTCGACGACGTGCCGCTGCACGGCGTCCGAGACCCGCGCCCCGTCCGCGGCGCCGATCCCCGTCTCCGCCGTCACCCCGGACCAGGGGTCGGCGCGCTGGAGCCCGTACAGCGCGCCCATCCCGTCGTAGGCCGCCACCTCCGCACGGAACGCGTTCGTCAGCCGGTGACCGGACGGGGTGCGCTCGTACGCGTCCCATCCGTACATCCGCTGGTTGACCTGGCCCACCTTCTCGGTGAGCGTCATCCGGGACAGGAGATCGCGCACCCGGTCGGGGACGGCCGCTTCCGGGCTGCGGAACAGGGGATCGGACATCGGGAGGCTCCTCAAGGATCGGGCGGTCAGCGCACTTCGAGCACGCGCACGCCGTACGGGGCGAGCGTCACGTCCCGCACCGGGTCCCCACCGGTCAGCTCGCGCAGCTCCCCGTCCGCCGACGGGCGCACGGCCAGCTCCTCGCCGGACTGGCTCACCAGCCACACGAAGCGTGCGCCGTCCTCGCGGACCAGCGTGTCGGCGCTGACGTACGGGGTGTCCACCGTCACCGGGCGCGCGGCACCGGCCAGTTCGGCGAGCGCCGCGTACAGCCGGTGGGTCTGCTCGGGGTTGGCACGGGCCGTACGGGCGGCCATGTGCTCCAGCGGATACGTGGCCAGGACGGTGCGGCCCGCGCCCGTCTCGTACCGCAGGAGCGCCGGGCGGCCGTGCGCGTCGGTGGCGACGACCCGCGCGCCGTCCGGGACGACCGGCAGATAGGCGCGGCTGTCCTCGTTGCCCGCGACCGGGAACGTCAGCACCTCGCCCGCGGCTATCGAGCCGAAGTCCTCGCCGAACGTCATCTCCAGGACGTCGTCCTCGATCGGCTCGGCGACACCGTACGACAGCTGGAGCTCCACCCCGAACAGCCCGTCGAGGTCGTGGAACCACGGGCCGCGCGTCGTCGGGTACTCACCCGAGCAGAACGACAGGTAGACCGTGGCCCCCTCCCGCGCCCTGCGCTCCAGTGCGCGGCGGGTGCGGGTGGTCAGCTGGCGGGTCGACGGCAGCAGATACAGCGAGGCGTCGTCCGGCAGCCCGTCGGCCTCCCGGGCGAACGCCACCGGCAGGTCCGCGCCGCGCGCCGCCACATAACCCTGGTGCAGCGAGGTGAAGATCAGCGGGCGGTCGGCGGGCCTGCTGTAGGGGTAGCCCCGCTCCAGGAAGGCGGGCACGACGAGAGCCGCGTCCGCGTCCGTACGGCGGCAGCGCGGGAAGTCGACCTGCTCCAACACCCTCGCGAAGGCGGCCAGTTCACGCAGCGGCTCCTTCGGACGCCCTGCGCTGTCGGTGATCCCGAAGTGCATCTCGAAGGGGTGGTGGTCGTACGGCGACTGCTCCCACAGCTCGTCGTAGTCCGTGTTGTTCCAGGCCATCCAGCCGGTGGCCCCGCCCAGCAGCGAGTTGTGCAGGGTCTGCCGGTAGAAGATTCCGGCGTTCGCGGCCGAGACCGTGTCCGTGGAGAGCCCGAACTCCTCCAGGACGACCGGCTGGCCGGTGACGGCGGCGAGTTCGCACTCGAACGCGGCCCGGTAGTGCTGGCGCGGCCGGTCCGTGTCGGAACGGTAGACGTGCGGCCCCACGAAGTCGACGTACTCGGCGGTCTCCCGCAGCGAGAAGCCGTTGTCGCGTCCCGTCACCTCGATGCCCCAGGCGCCGTCGCCCAGAGACACCGGCTGGGTGCCGCCCGCGGCGCGCACCGCGTCGCACATGAACTGCGCCCAGGCGGTGACGACGTCGCTCGACGGCGGGTCGACCTGGTGGATCCGGCCGTAACCCGGCATCTCGTTGGTGATCAGCCAGCCCGTGACCGCCGGGTGGTCCTTGAAGCGGCGGGTCATCTGCGACACGAACCACGCCTGCCGGCCGACGAGCCACACGTCCTCGTACAGATCCCGGTCACCACGCCACGCCGGGTCCCAGTTCTCGCCCGACATGTGGCCGACGATGAACGTGGGGACCGTGCCCATGCCCAGCTCGTGGTGGGCGTCCAGGAAGTCCCGGAAGCGGTCGCAGAGTTCCTCGTCGATCCGTCCGGGCTCCGGGTGGAAGTCGGGCCAGTAGAAGAACGACCGGGTCATGTTCAGACCGTGCTCCGCGAGCACGGCCAGCTCCTCGCGGACCGTCTTCGGCTCGTAGTTCCGCCACATCAGCGGGCCGCCGGTGCGGGACCAGAAGTTGGCGCCGAGCCACGGGAGGACGGCGGGGTCGTGGGTGAGCTGGGCGCTGTGGCGTCGCATGGTGTTTCGGGTCCTCTTCGATGTGCGGGGGGTACCGGGGTGGTGCGGCGGTTCAGGTCGGGGAGGTCAGCGGGCCCGTCGATTCCCGTACGACGAGACGGGGACGGCCGTCGAGCACCGGCGGGGGCACGTCCTCCCCGCAGCCGGCGAGCAGCGTGCGGGCGGCGGCCGCGCCGACGCGCTGCACCTGCTGGTCGACGGTGGTGAGCCGGGGGTGGACCCAGCGGCCGAGCGAGAGGTTGTCGTAGCCGACCACCGACAGGTCGTCCGGCACCCGGAGACCGGCGCGCTGCGCCGTGCCGATGCCGCAGACGGCCATGGAGTCGTTCGGGAACACCAGGGCCGTCGGCCGGTCGGGCAGGGCCAGCAGCTCCTCGGTGACCGCGACGGCGGCCTGCTCGGTGAAGTCGCTGTGACGTACGGCGACGGGCGCCAGTTCCGCCTCGGCCAGGGCTTCCTCGAAGGCGTGCAACCGCAGCCGGGTGTGCAGCAGTTCGCCCGGGCCCGCGACATAGGCGACGCGGCGGTGACCGAGCTCCAGCAGATGGGCCACGGCCTCCTTCACGCCCGCGCCCTGCTGCCCGAGTCCCACCCGGGGCACGGGCGATCCGGCGTCGGGGGCGCCCAGCAGGACGGCGGGCAGCCCGAGGCCGCGCAGCAGGTCCGGGCGCGGGTCGTCGGCGCGGGCGTCGGTCAGCACGGCGCCGTCTATCCGGCCCTCCGCGACGAGCCGTTCGTACAGCGCGTTCTCCTGCGCCATGTCGGCGACCAGGTGGAGCAGCAGACCGTAACCGCGCGGCGCGAGCTCGCCCTCCAGACCGGTGATCAGCTCACTGAAGTGCGGGTCGGAGCCCAGCACGTCGGTGGGCCGCCGGACGACGAGCGCGATCGTCCGCGTACGGGCCCGGCGCAACGCCGTCGCGGAGGCACTCGGGGACCAGCCCAGCTCCGTGGCCGCGTCCAGGACCCGGCGTCGGGTGGCCTCCGAGATCCGGCCGGTGCCGTTGACGGCCTGGGACACCGCGGCGGTGGACACACCCGCCGCCGCGGCCACGGCCTTGATGGTGGGGCGTACGGCGGTACGCCCTTCGAGGGGCTTGTTCACATCTTCACCGCTCCGCTGACGAGGGCCTGCTGCATCCGCTTCTGGAGCACGGTGTAGACCACCCAGACCGGGACCAGGGTCAGCACCGTGCCCGCCGTAAGAATGCCGTAGTCCGTACCCGTCAGGGACTTGAGCGTGGGCAGGGCGACCTGCACGGTCCGCAGGTCCGGGTCGGGGCCGATGATGACGAGCGAGTAGAGGTACTCGTTCCAGAAGGTCAGGAAGTTCAGCAGCAGGATGGTCGCGATCCCGGGCATGCACATCGGTGTGTAGACGTGCCGCAGGACGGCGAAGGTGGACGCGCCGTCCATGCGCGCCGCCTCCTCCATCTCGCGCGGGATGGTCCGCATGAACTGCACCAGGATGACGACGGAGAGCGGCATCGCCGTGGCCGGCAGGAACAGCACCATGAACGCGCGGGTGTGGAACAGCCCGGTGGCTGCGGCCAGCAGGAACGTCGGGAAGAGCGCGGCGAACGTGGGGATCAGGAAGCCCAGCGAGAACACCCGCTCCACCAGGGCCCCGATCCGCCCCTCCGCACGGGCGATGGCGAAGGCCGCCGGTATCGCGAGCGCCAGGGTGAGCAGCAGCGCCAGCACGGTCACGAGCATCGAGTTGAGGATCGCCGGCCCGAGGTGAGCTGAGGAGAACGACTCGGTGAAGTTCGCGGTGGAGAGGGAGGTGGGGAGGGAGAACGGGCTCCCGAAGATCTGGTCGTTCGTCTTGAACGCCGAGACCAGCAGGTAGTAGAGGGGGACGACCAGCAGCACCATGTACAGCCACGCGAAGATGTGCGCCGGCAGCCAGGACCTTCCGAACTTCATGGGACCAGCTCCGATCAGTAGTTCTGGCGGAAGACACGGCGGATGGTCAGCAGCCCTGCCAGACCGACCAGGAAGAGGACCACACCGACGGTCTGGCTGTAGCCGAGGTCGGCCGCGATGAACGCCTTCTGGTAGACGAGGAAGGACAGCGTCGTCGACGAGCTCCCCGGCCCGCCCTGGGTCAGCAGCAGCACGTTCTGTGCGGAGCCGAACAGCGTCCAGAGGAACTGGAGCATCGTCACGACGCCCACGAAGTCGCGTATGACGGGGAAGTGGATGCGCCACATGGCCCGCCAGTGCCCGGCGCCGTCGAGCTGCGCGGCCTCACCGATCTCGTCCGGGACGCTGCCGAGCCTGGCCGCGAACAGCACGGCGGTGAACCCGATGCCGCTCCACACGTCGAGGAGGATGAGGGAGCCGAGCGCGGTGGACGGCGAGGCGAGCCAGGCGTCGGTCAGCGAGCCGAGACCGGCCTTGTCCAGGGCGCCGTTGAGCAGGCCGTCGGGGGAGAGGACCGCGTAGAACACCATGGCCTTGGCGGGGGTGGAGATCAGCCCGGGGATGAAGAGCAGATAGCGCAGGACGCGGTGGCCAGGCGGCTTCTGCGCGACGTAGTACCCGAGCATGTACGCCCCGGTGATCATCAGAGGCACGGCCACGGCGAGCTGCACGGCGGTGTTGCGTACCGCGTCCCAGAAGACCGGGTCGTCCAGGACCGCGCTGATGTTGCCGGCGCCGGCGAAGGAGACCGGCTGGAGCATGCCGGGCCAGTGCAGGACGGCGATGACGAAGATGGCGACCAGCGGGCCGACCATGAAGACGAGGTACCAGACCAGCGCGGGCACGGCGAGGATGACCCCGCCCTGCGTACGGCGCTTCGTGGTGAGGGCGGACGGCGGGGGAGGGACCGGTCCGCGGACCGAGGCGCCGCCCGGGGCGGACGAGAGCATCGTCATGGGAGGACTCGCAATGGCTCGGGCGCGCGGATCAGGCCGTGCGGTAGGCGGATTCCAGGGCGGAGCGCACGGAGGCCGCGCTCGTCCCCCGGGTGAAGGCGGTGCTGGTGGCGGTGATCAGCGGCTGGGTGGCGGTCGGGGGGACGTACAGGTCGGGGAGGAGCACCTGGCCGACCCGCTCGCCGAGCTGCTGGGCCTCGGCCACCAGCGGGAAGTCCTTGCTGACGGTGTCGGTCACGAGCGCCATGTCCCGGCCGCTCTCGGTGATGAAGCGCGACACCACGTCGGGGCGGTACATGAAGCGGAGGAACTTCTCGACGGAGGACAGCTTCCTGACCCCGTTGGGACTGATCCAGAAGCCGATGAGGGTGTACGAGCGCAGGATGGTCGGCTTCTCGTGGGCGGCACCCGGCGCCAGCGGCCAGCCGCCGATCTCGGTGTGCCCGGCCGCCTTCGGCGGGATCTTCGCCAGCGCGGAGGACATCGCGGACTGGATGGCCGCCGCCTCCGTGTTGTACTGCGTGGTCATCGTGTCGGAGGTCAGCCCCTGCGCCTTGTCGGCGAAGACGCCGGCGTCCCGCAGGGTCACGAAGTAGTCGATGCCCGCGCGGGCTCCCCGGCTGCCGCTGAAGTCGCCGGTCGTGTAGAGCTGCCTGGCCTCCTCGGGGGTGAGGAAGGTCTGGATGATCTGGGCGAGCAGCTTCTGCCCCGTCCAGTCGTTGCCGCCGACGGTGACGGGTGCGATGCCCTTGGCGCGCAACTTCCGTGCGGCGCCGATGAGCTGGTCCCCGGTGGTGGGGACGGAGCCGACACCGGCCCGGTCGAGCAGGTGGGTGTTGAAGGCTACGGGCCAGTTGGTGGCGAAGTACGGGAAGGCGCGGAGCCTGCCCTGTCCGTCGGTCCACTCCGTCAGGGCGGCCGGCAGGACGCGGTCGCGCAGCCCCCAGTCGTCGAGGTAGCCCTTGACGTCGACGGTGGCACCGACGTCGGTCCAGGCCAGCGTCTTGTCGTACAGGTTGACCATGACCACGTCCGGCTCCTTACGGGCCAGCCGTGAGGTCTCGTAGACCTGGGGGAGGTCGTCGCCGTTGACGAGGTTCTTGACCCGGATGCCCGGGTTCTCCTTCTCGAAGGCCTTGACGACGGCGGTGTACGTGGCGGAGCCCGGCGCGGTGGTCCCGAGCTGGGTGTGGACGAGTAGGGAGCCGGGGTCGGAATCGGCCGAGGCGAGCGTGGAGCAGCCGGACATTGCGGGGAGCGCGGCAGCGGCGGCGAGGCCGGAACCAGCGGCAAGGAAACCGCGCCGACTCAGGGGTGAGCGCACAGCGGGATGTCTCCAACCAGGACGTTGACCAGGGTGGTTAATCGATGTACCAGCGGGTTGCGAGAAACTTAGGGGCGCGGGAAGAGTTGGTCAACCCCCGGTTGCACATGCTGGAAGAGCCGACATTCCGGGCGGGCCGGGGGTGGTGAATCCTGGTAGGGGTGGTGCGCGGGCCGGGGAGCGGTGAATCCTGGTAGGGGTGTTGCTCGGAAGATCGTTCTGTTGGAGGGTGAGGCATGCAGAATCTGCCGACATTCGTCCTTGTCCACGGGGCCTTCGCGAATTCGTTCTCTTTCGCACCGCTGCAGGCCGAACTCGCCCTCCTGGGGCATCGATCGGTCGCGGTCGACCTGCCGGGCCATGGATTCGAGGCGACCTTTCCCGAGCCCTACCAGGCTCCCCAGGACTTCGACGCCCTCGCCGCCGAACCGGGGGGCATCAAGGGCGTCACGCTCGCGGACAACGTCGCCCGCGTGATCGAAGCCCTCGAGCGGGCCAAGCGGAACGGCCCCACCGTTCTCGTTGCCCACAGCAGGGGCGGCATCACCATCACCGCCGTCGCCAACGCCCGGCCCGAGCTGGTCGACCGGATCGTCTACGTCTCCGCCTGGTGCCCCGTCGATCTGGACGTGGCCGACTACTACGCCCAGCCGGAGATGGCGGACGTCGATCCGGGAGCACTGGCTGCCGCACTCGTCGGGAACCCGGCCGAACTGGGCCTGCTGCGGGTCAATTTCCGCACCGCCGACCCGGTGGCGCTCGCCGCGTTCAGGCAGGCGTTCGCCGCCGACCTCACCGATGACGAGTTCAGGACCTTCCTGAACACCTTCCAGCCCGACGAGAACCTCGACGCCGGTACGTCCGCCGACCGGGCGCAGGCCGCGACCTGGGGCCGGATTCCCAGGACCTATGTGCGCCTGGCCGCCGACGCCAGCGTTCCGCCCGCCGTGCAGGACCGCATGATCCGCGAAGCCGACGCGCTCACACCGGACAATCCCTTCGACGTCCGGACGCTCGAGGGGAGCCATCTGCGCTGGCTCGTCCATCCGAAGGCCGCCGCCGAGCTGCTCGCTGACCTCGCGGCGCACTGACACCCGTCGCAGGGCGCTCAAACCGGCGTGGGATCAGCTGTCCGGTCAGCCCCCGCCGGGTGAGCGCCCTGCGGTGACCTGCTTGTCGACCGTGGCGAGTACCAGGTCGGCCGACTCCGCGACCGATCGTCCCGCCCCCGTGTCGACGCGGTCCAGGCCCAGCCTGTCGACGGCATCCAGCATGAGCTCCTGGTAGCGCCCGGTCCGGGCCAGGAACTGGTCCATCAGGTGCTGTTCCGCCGTGGTCGCCGCCTCGTAGCGGCCGGCCGTGCGCACCCGGGCGCGTACCACCGCCTCGTCCGCGGTGAGCCATACCGCGGCCGTATGCCGGACTTCCAGCTCCGCGACGGGCACGGGCCGGAGCGCCGAACCTTCGAGGACCAGGCCCGTCCCGGTGCCGTCCTCGGCCGCGCGGGCGGTGATCAGCTCTTCGATGCGGGGCCACAGCCGGTCGTAGTGGTCGAGGACGGACCGGATCAGCTCATCGACCGTGAGACTGCCGTAATGCTCGGCGACGTGCGGCGGCACCTCCCACTCCGGCGTCCGCCAGGGCCTACCCGGGTGCCGGGCCAGGTTGTCCGTCGACAGGCACTCGAAGCCGAGCCTGTCCGCCACCGCGCGGGCGACGGCCGACTTCCCGACGTTCGACGTGCCCCCGATCAGCACCACTCGCACACCGCGCATGCCGGCGACCATATCGGGCGGGGCGCGCCGCTCGGGCGGGGAAGTGCCCGGCCCCCGACGGTGCGTCGCTCAGCCCTCGGCGGCGGCGCGGGAGCTCAGGATTCCCTCGACGCCGTGCAGGAAGGTTTCGGAGACCAGCTCCGGATCGAAGAGGCAACCGGCGGCCATGGCGCCGTCCCGGAGCATGACGAGGTGCCGGGCGGCGGGCCCGGCGGGCGCGTCGCCGGTCTGTGCCAGCAGGTCCGTGACGGTGTTCAGGAACCACTCCCGGTGGGCCAGGACGGCCTGATGGACACGGTGTGTCGGATCGGGATACTCGGCTACCGCGTTGAGGAACGCGCAGCCGCGGAAACCGGGGGACCGGATGCCCTCCGTGATGGACCTGGCCACGGCCCGGACCTCGTCGGGGGCCGACCGGCTGCCTGCCCGGGCGGCGGCGATCTGCGCTCGGATTCCTTGGTCGGCCTGGTCGAGATAGGCCAGGACGAGCTCTTCCTTGCCCGTGAAGTGCCGGTACAGCGTCGCCCGGGTCACCTTCGCCTCCGCGGTGATCCGGTCGATGCCGACGGAGTGGATCCCCTCCGCGTAGAAGATCCTGATCGCTGTGCTGAGCAGCCGCGCCCGTGCCTCGGACGTGCTGCCGCCTTCTGGGCCTCGGCTCATGCGGCCAGGCTACCAAACCCCTGAGGTAGAACGTTCGGTCTTGACAGGCCCGGGCCGGGGGCCTCTAATGCGATGAGACCGAACGTTCTCCCTCGCATGTGGTGGACGGCTCGGCTGTATCCCTGCGCGTCACCGAAAGGCACTTACGTGGACACTCTCGTCAGCACCGCGCCCCCCAGCGTCCCCGCGACCTTGCGAAAGCTGTATGTCGGGCGCTTCGCGTTCGCCGCGGTCTGGGCCGGGCTCCTGTTCGCGACCGCCGACACCCTGGGACCGCTCAGTGTGGCGCTCCTGCTGATCTATCCCTTGTTCGACGTGGCGGCCGCGGTCGTCGACGTACGGTCCGCCAAGGCGAACGGCGGTACGGCGCCGGCCCTCCACGTGAACATCGCGATCAGCTCGCTCGCCGTCATCGGCCTGGCGGTCGCCGTCACATCCGGCATTCCGGACGTCCTGCGGATCTGGGGAGCCTGGGCCGTCGCCTCCGGGCTCGTCCAACTCGTCGCGGGTGCCGTTCGCCGGGCACTGGGCGGCCAGTGGCCGATGATCATCAGTGGCGCCATCTCCGTACTCGCCGGCACCTCGTTCATCACGCAGGCCGGCAGCGGCGATCCCACGCTGGTGAACCTCGCGGGCTACGCCTTCCTCGGAGGTGTGTTCTTCCTCGTCTCGGCACTCCGGCTGAAGCCCACGCGCAACCGGGCGTGACGAGGGCGGTGCGGAAGAGGCCGGTGCCGGGGCGTGTTGGTCACGCCCCGGCAGGTCCCCGCCGGGATCAGGTCGTCGACGGCTTCTCGTCCGACGGCCTCTCGTCCGACGGCCTCTCGTCCGACGGCCTCTCGTCCGACGGCCTCTCGCGGAGGGCGTCGACGACCCCGCGCTCCAGGACCGCCGACTTGCTGAGCAGGGTGCCCTTCTTGCCCATGGTGGTGTCCCGGATGAGGTAGGTGCGCTCGCCCAGGTACTCCAGGGTGGCCGGGTCGAAGATCCAGGCGGTGCGCCAGCCGGCCCGGGTGTCGTCGCGGGCCACACCGATCCCGTGCCGGCCGGCCGCGTCCACCGCGTCGGGGTCCACGGTCACGCCGGGGATCTTCGCCGCCGCCTTGTAGAGAGCGGCCGCGGTCTTCGGCGGCATCACCGTCTCCCGCAGCAGCTCACCCATGGCGTCGAAGGTGTCCTGGGTCTGGTTCCGGTCCTCGGCCGGGGTGTCGCGCGCGTCCTGGTCCCGGGTGATCTCGGTGGTGAGCCGCCGGAGCAGGACGTCGGGGTCGGTGGGCAGCGAGGCCAGCCACGTGTACGTCGGCCGGTTGAGGCCCGCCGGGTAGCCGACGGGAGTCTCGCCGTCCGGGACCCCGACGGTGATCGGGAGGTACGAGCCCTCCTCGTGGATCAGGCCGACATCGATCACCGGTCCCGCCTTCTGCGCCATCCAGACCTCACGCTCGTGGGGCTTGCCCAGCTTCAGCGGACCACCGAATTTCCCCTCGCTCCCGGTCTGCAGTGTCTTGACGTACACGAACTGGTCGCCGGTGACCGTCTGTTCGTCGCTCTCCCCGGCGACCGACGCGATCCGGTCGAGCAGTACGGCCGCACCGCCCGAGGCCGGTGCGTGGGAGCCGCTGGCCGCTGCGGACGGTGACGGAGCGCTGTCCTGACCGATGACGGCGAGCGTGGTCAACAGCACCCCGCCCAGCGCCAGTCCGGCGGCGGGCAGCAGAACGGCAGGGCGCAGGAGGCGGGAACGGGGGCGAGCGGTGGCGCGGTCGTCGTCCTGGTCGATCAGACGCATCAGGGTGTCCTTGTGGTGGAGATGACGGCCCGGGGGCAGGTCCCGTTCGGCCGGGGCCGGCAACAGCCGGTCCAGTTCCTCGCGTTCGGCCTGCTCGGGGCCGGAGGTACGGTCGTTCATCGGGCTTCCTCCTGGATGGGCAGGGCCACGAACGGGGCCCTGCTCCCTACCTCTCCGCGGCCGGGGCGGGGTTCCCGGCCTGATGGGACCGCTTCTCCGGATCGCGCCTCCCGCGCGGACCCGTCCGGTGCCCGGCCCAGCTCCTCGTCGGTGAGCCGGCGCAGCCGGGCACGGGCACGGGACAGCCGCGACCGCACGGTGCCCACCGGGATGCCGAGGGCCTCGGCGGTCTCGGCGTAGTCCAGACCGGACCAGACACAGAGGACCAGCACCTCGCGTTCCTGGCGGCGGAGCCCGCCCAGTGCCTGCCGCACCGCGGCGAGTCGCCGTCCGTCGTCGACACGCCCTGCCGTGGCGTCCGCGATGTCCGCCACCGGCTCCGGGGCGGGGCGGCGGGCCAGGAAGGCCAGGCGCCGCCCGGTGCCGCGGTTGGCGTTGCGCGCCTTGTTCGTGGCGATCCCGAGCAGCCACGGCCGCAGCGAGTCGCCCTCCGGTTCGACGGCGTGACGGGTGCGCCAGGCCGCCAGGAAGGTCTCGGACAACACCTCCTCGGCCGTCGACCAGTCGCCCGTCAGCCGGTAGGCGTGGTTGTAGACCGCCCGCGCGCACTCCTCGTAGAGCGCGGCGAACGCCTCGCGGTCGCCCGCCCTGATCCGTGCACGCATGCGCTCCCGATCTCCCTGTTCGTTACACCTCACACCCCCTACCTCTCCGGCCGGACCTAGGAGTTCCGGTGACCCGCGCCACACGGCGGCGAGCCACTGCTGACGGACGGCCCGGCCCGCCGACGGCAGGTGATGCCACGGCGTTCCCGTCGCTGCTCGGCTGAACAGAGGCGGCCTCGCCCCGTCCGGCCCCGTCCCCAGGAGCGGGCCCTATCCCCACGAGCGAACGCCCGTGAGTTCCTCGGAGATCCGCCAGATGCGCTGCGCGTCCTCCCTGCCGCGCAGGCGGCCGTACAGCTTCTGCTCCGCCGGGCCGCCACCCATGTGCCCGATGCCGCTCGGTCCGTAGAACCCGCCGCCCACGGCCTCGGGTGACGTGGCGGCGTGGAGGGCCGGCAACTGCGCCGTGTGCACCGTTCCGACCACGACGCCGCGGGCGGACAGGGCGCGGATCAGTCGCACGCCCAGGGTGTCCTTGGCACGGCCGACCTCGGGGCGGGCGGCGAGCAGGCTCGTCGGCGCGACTCCCGGGTGGGAGAGGTTGCTCGTGATGCCCCAGCCCGCTGCCCTGCTCCGGCGGTCGAGTTCGAGCCCGAAGAGGCCGAAGGCGATCTTCGACTGGCTGTACGCGCGCATGCCCTTGTACGAACGCTCCCAGTTCAGGTCGTCCCACTGGATGGCGTTGCTGTTGGCGGCGACACTGACCTGCGACGTCACGCGGGCCTGCCCGGCGCGCAGGAGCGGCAGCAGGTGGTTGACCAGGGCGAAGTGGCCCAGATGATTGGTGCCGAACTGCAGCTCGAAGCCGTCGGCCGTCGTCTGCCGGTCGGGCGGGGTCATGACGCCGGCGTTGTTGACGAGGAGGTGGATGGGGCGGTCCTCGTCCAGCAGGGTCTTGCCGAGCTCCGCGACGGAGGCGAGCGAGGAGAGGTCGAGGGTGCGCAGCGACACGTTCGCGCCGGGGGCCTGCTCACGGATCCTGGCGGCTGCTGCCTCGCCCTTACGCGGATTGCGCACCGGCATGACGACCTCCGCGCCGGCGGCGGCCAGCCGCGTGGCGATGCCGAGCCCGATCCCGTCACTCGCTCCGGTGACGACGGCGCGCCGGCCGGTCAGGTCGGGAACGGTGATGTCGATGTCCTGTCGTGGCATGAGTGCACTCCCTGATGAAGTCGTTGCCCCCACCGTGACCCCGACGACCGGACCTATCCAGGGACTCCCGATCCACCGATACGCGGGGCCGGCGGGGCCAGGCTAGAGCTGACCTGCACGGACTGCGCCGGGACACGCCCGCCGCCGCCCCGCACCCCCTGTCGTAGAGGGGGATCGACGATCAGTGGATAAGCACGGGTGCGCGCGCTACAAAGGATCCGTACGAGAGGGAGAGAACGCATGGAGATCGACCGAGCCGGGCTCGCGGCGTTCCTGCGGCGCCGCCGGGAGCTGCTGCAACCCGAGGACGTCGGCCTCCCGCGCGGACAGCGGCGCAGGACCAGCGGCCTGCGGCGCGAGGAGGTCGCCGAGCTCTGCCACATGTCGACCGACTACTACGCCCGGCTGGAGCGCGAACGCGGCCCCCAGCCCTCGGAGCCGATGATCGCCTCGATCGCGCAGGGACTGCACCTCTCCCTCGACGAGCGGGACCACCTGTTCCGCCTCGCCGGCCAGGCCCCGCCCGTACGCGGCACAGGCACCGTCAGCGAGCACATCAGCCCCGGCCTGCTGCGCATCCTCGACCGGCTGGACGACACGCCCGCGGAGGTCGTCACCGAGCTCGGGGAGACGCTGCGGCAGACCCCGCTCGGCACAGCCCTCACCGGCGACACGACCCGCTACACCGGCCCGGCGCGCAGCATCGGCTACCGCTGGTTCACCGACCCGGCCGCCCGCGAGCTCTACGCCCCGGAGGACCACGCCTTTCTCTCCCGGATGTTCGCGTCCGGCCTGCGTGAAGTGGCCGCTCTACGGGGCCCCGGCTCCCGAGCCACCCACTACGCCGAGCTGCTCCTCGCCCGAAGCGACGAATTCCGCAACCTGTGGGACAAGCACGAGGTCGGCGTCCGCCCCCATCACGTCAAACGCTTCGTCCACCCGGAGGTCGGCGCCCTCGAACTGAACTGCCAGAACCTCCTCGACCCGGACCAGTCACACCGCCTGCTCGTCTACACGGCGGTCCCGGGCAGCGAGAGCCACGAAAAACTGCGCCTCCTCGCGGTCATAGGCCCGCACGCCCTGCGCTGACCCGCGTGCGGCGCCGTGACTCCGGTCGTTGGGAAGTTACGGACACGCATGTCGGACATTCAGGGCCACTCGCTGTCCGTAACTCCCCAACGACCGCCAGCGGCCCCGCGGGTGGATGGCCTGGGGCGTCATAGCACGGCGTTAGTCTGACGATCATGCCGGACGACTCCCCTCTCATACAGAGCCTGCGTGCCGCGGTCGCCGCCGCTCCCGCCGATGTGCCGCTGCGGTTGCACCTGGCCCAGCTCCTGCTGGAGGAGGGGCGGTCCGATGACGCCGTCGCCGAGGCGGCCGTAACCCTGCAGCACGCACCGGGTGACGCCCAGGCCCGGGCCCTGATGACCCGGGCGATGGGCGTGGCGTCCCCGGCGGAGGAACCCCCAGCGTCGGAGCAAACCCCTCGCCAACAGGCCGAATTCGACTGGGAGGCCGCCGCGGAACAGGTCGGGGACGCGGTGCCGCCGCGGTTCGCCGAGACGCCGATCCGCGCGGACGGGCAGGACGACTCCGCAGGTGCCGACGCGTGGGACGTCGAGGAGCCCGGCACCCTGCGGCTGGCCGACGTCGGCGGCATGCAGGACGTCAAGGACCGCCTGGAGGCCGCCTTCCTCGCCCCGCTGCGCAACCCCGAGCTGCGCAAGCTGTACGGGAAGAGCCTCCGCGGCGGGCTGCTGCTGTACGGGCCGCCCGGCTGCGGCAAGACGTTCGTCGCGCGGGCAGTGGCCGGTGAACTCGGCGCCGCATTCCTGTCCGTGTCCGTGAACGACGTCCTCGACATGTGGATCGGCAACTCCGAACGCAACATGCACGAGATCTTCGAGACCGCGCGCCGCCAGGCGCCCTGCGTCGTCTTCCTGGACGAGCTGGACTCCCTCGGCGCCAAGCGCAGCCGCACCGCGCACAGCGGTATGCGTAACACGGTCAACCAATTGCTCAGCGAACTGGACGGCATCGACTCGGCTGCGAACGAGGGCGTCTTCGTACTGGCAGCCACCAACGTGCCCTGGGACGTGGACAACGCCCTGCGTCGCCCCGGCCGCCTGGACCGGACGATCCTCGTCCTGCCACCCGACGGGCCCGCCCGGGAGGCGATCCTCCGCCACCACCTGCGGGACAGGCCCATCAAGAACATCGACCTGGGCAAGCTGGCCAAAATCACCGACGGTCTGTCCGGCGCGGACCTGGCCCATGTCTGCGAGGCCGCGGCCGAGCGGGCACTGCTGGACTCGGCGCGCACCGGTACCGTTCGGATGATCGACATGAAGGACCTGCTGGCCGCCGCGCGCGACGCAGTACCGTCCGCCGAGCCGTGGTTCGCCTCCGCGCGCAACGTAGCGATGTTCGCCAACGAGGGCGGCATGTACGACGACCTGATGGCGTATCTGAAGAAGAGGCGCAAGCTGTGACCGCGATACTGCACCCCACCGTGGAGCGGGCCGACCTGCTCATCGACCTCAAGCGGTACGAGGAGGCCAGGGAACTGCTGGCCGGGCGGCTGGCGGAGGACCCTGAAGACATCCGGGCCTGGGTCAAGCTTGCCCGCAGCCACCTCTTCGGAGACAAGAAGGAGGGCGCGAAGGCACTGGAAGCCACCGAGCGGGCACTGGCACTGGATGCCGAGGACATCGGGGCTCTCACCATTCACGCCCACGCCCTGCGTGCGTCGGGCCGCTTCCCGGAGACCGAGGGCGTGCTGCGCGAGGTGATCCGCCTGGCCCCCGGCCACTGGCACGGCTACGCGCTGCTCGCCGACTGGCTGTGGCGCATCAGAATGATCAGCTCCGGACAGGCCAACGGCGGCACGGCCCGGCGCGAGGACATGACGGCCGGTCTGCGGGAGGCCGACGAGCTCGTCCGGGAGGCCATCCGGCTGGGTCCCGAGGAGGTGTACGCCTACGAAGTGGCGTTGCTGATCGCTGACATGACGGGCGACCGGGCCGCTGCCGACCAGTGGGAGGGGGCCATCCTCCGGATCGACCCGCAGCACGAGGATGCCCTGACCCGGCAGGCGAAGAAGGCGGCGACGGCCCCCGGCGTCAAGGCGACGGAGGCCGCCACCTTGTACGCCGACGCGCTGTCCTCCGCCCCCGGTTCGACGCTGATGCAGCGCGGCCTGGACGAGGCCTCCTACCGCCTGCTGCGCGGCGTCCGCTGGCTGGCCCTGCTCTGCCTGGCCCTCTCCGCCGCGGGCATCGACCTGTTCGCGACGGAGGGGGAGACCCAGCGGGAGCTGCCGCTGGTGCTCGGCCAGCGGCTCTGGGACCTCATCCCCATGGCAGCCATCTGGGTCCTGGGAGCCCTGCTGCGGTACCGCCGCCTGCGCGCCGGCATCCAGGTCAACCTGCTGTCGCTCATCCGGCGCCGTACCTGGCCCCGCGTCGTCCTTGGTCAGGCAGCGTGGGTCATGCTCTGCGCGCTGCTGATCACCCAGATCCCTTGGACGCAACGCACGGTTCCGCTCGTGTTGTTCTGGGCCGGCTTGGTGCCGGCGGTGGCGACGATGTGGTTCGACCGGAAGAAGACCGGCTGAGCCCAGCGCCCCTGGGGCCGGCGCAACTCCACGGGTTGACGGGCGAGCCGCCCCGGGCCGAGAGCTACGGGCGCCCGCACCGGGCGATGGCGGAGGAGTTCGACCCTGCGGTCGCGAGGGGCGACGCGAGCGTCCTTTTCGGCCCGCAGGAGGCCGCGATGGCCTCGTGTGTACGTCACCGGGTGCTGGACGCGTTGCCGTTCTGGGAGGCGGGCGCACGGCGAGGGCCTCAGTTCTCAGCGGACGGCACGACGCAGGGACTGAGCTGCCCCGTGATGATCAGGCGTCGAGCACGGCGGCGACGCCTTCGATCTCCACGAGCTGGTCGTAGTACCCGAGCACGGTGACGCCGAGCAACGTGCTCGGGACGTCATGGTCGCCGAACGCGTCCCGGACCACCTCCCAGGCGGTCACCAGGTCTTCCTGCCGCGTGGAGGCCACCAGTACGCGCGTACTGATGACGTCCTCCAGACCGGCCCCCGCCGCCGCGAGTGCGGTCTTCATGTTCTCGAGGGCCTTCGCCGCCTGGCCGGCGTAGTCGCCGACGGCCGCTGTCGACCCGTCCTCGTTCAGCGGGCACGCCCCGGCGAGGAAGATCAGCCGTGCGTCGGCGGGTGCGGTGGCGGCGTAGGCGTACTCGGCCACGTCGGAGAGGGCGGTGGAACGGATGAGTGTGACGGCGCGGGGCATGGCGTCCAAGTCGTGTCGGCTGAAGAGGAATCCGTATTCCTAGCAGACCGTTCTCGGGGCTGCCCCCCATTTTTGCGCCCACCGCGCGTGCATAGGCTGCCGGGATGGGTGACATGTACGCAGTCGAGCTCTCGCTGAATCTCCGCGCCACGGTGCCGAGCGCGGTCGTGGACGAGCTGGAGTGGCATCTCGGCACTGAACTGACCGGACCGGGCGATGTGTTCCCCCTCCTTGCCGAGCGTGGACCTGCGTGGCGCATCGGGGGCCTGCTGGTGGGTGAGCTGCACCGGACAGACAGCGGATGGGCCCTCACCGCACGCCAGGAGGTGCACGCGGAGTGTCTACCCGACCTGGAGCCGCTGCTGGAGCAACTGGCGCGGCACAGCAGCACCGAGGGCGTCATCGGGCAGATCCGCTTCTACGAGGACCATGTGCCGGAACTGCTGATCAGTGAGGCGGGAACACTGGTACGGATGTCGCTCAAGCCTGACGAAATGCCAGGAGCTGTCCGGCCGGACGCGGGCGCGGGCGGTCCGGCATGATGTCGGGGTGAGCGTCATCGTCGAGTTCTTCGCTGCTCCGGACGACGCGTCCGCGGCTCTGGCTCTCCGGACCGGGCCACGCGCGTTCGCGTCGCTCTCCTTCGGCAACTTCGATCCCGAAGAGGCTGTGGTCGAGTGGGAGTGCCTGCTTGCCGGCGGCAGCGTCGAGGAACTCGTCGAAGCGGATGAGCCCCGTCTCGTCGCCGGCCAGGACGACGATGACGGGTGCGTCGTCTTCGCGATCTCGCCCCGCCTGTCCACGGCACTCGCCGAGGCCGAACGGTCCGAGTTGCAGGATGCCGCCGCCGCATGGTCCTTGCAGCGGGCGGAGGACGGCGAGCTCATCGACACGGAGATCGCCGAAGTGATCCTGTGCGATCTGGCCGCGCTCGTCAGCAGCGCACGGCTCCAGGGACGAGGCGTCTACTGCTGGGTCGCGTAGGTAGGAAGACATACCTCGCCCGGCCGGACAGGTCCTGGTCGGATTAGACAAGCAGACAGTCCTACGAACACGATGATCGCGCACAATCGCGGCTGCACGGGGGGCAACTGCGCGTGGCGTGAAACAGCCCTCCGCTCAGGTCGCTCCGTCCCCACCTCGGAACTGGAGAGCTTCGCCATGAGCTTCGGCGATCCCAACAACCCTTACAGCCAGCAACCCCCGCAAGGCCAGCCCGGCTACCCGCAGCAGGCACCGCAGGGCGTGCCCCAGCAGCCCGGCTACCCGCAGCAGGGCGCATCGCCGCAGTACGGCTACCCGCAGCAGGCGCCGCCCCCTCCGTACGGGTACCCGCAGCAGCCGTACGGGGCGTACCCGCCGCCCGGCATGCCGGGGGCAGGGCTGCCGCCGCTGGCCCACTGGGGGGCAGCGCTTGGGCGGGTACCTGCTGGATGTGCTGATCATCGCCGGCCCGATGTACGCGCTCGGCTTCATCGACCTGGCGGGCAGCGATGACCCGGCGACTGCCGAGCCTGGAGTCTTCTTCGCGATCGGCGTCGTCTACGCCCTCGGCATGGCCTTCTTCCAGCTCTACCTGGAGGGCAAGACGGGCCAGACGACCGGCAAGAAGGTCCTCGGCATCAGCCTGCACCGGGAGGCCGACGGCAGGCCGCTGGGGTTCGGCATGGCGTTCGTACGCAAGCTCGCGCATTTCCTGGACAGCTTCGCGTGCTACCTCGGCTGGCTGTGGCCGCTGTGGGACGAGAAGAACCAGACCTTCGCCGACAAGGTGTGCAAGACCGTCGTCATCAAGGTCAACAAGGGCTGAGTTGTCGCCCGAGGCCAGACCGGGTGGGGGCCGGGCGGTCGGCGTAGGCAGTCCTCAGTGCACCCGCCAGGGGGCCTCCCCTGGCGGGCTCAGCGCCTGGCCGAGCAGCTTGTTCGGCGTCGTGACAGCGGGCGGAGCGCAGTGTGAAAGTCGCCGCAACCCGCCGCCAGGCCGACGGTCCCGCTCTGGCGCCGGCTGTGGTGCTGACCGGCTGTAACGACTCGGCCCCGGCCAAGGGCGGGAACAGTCCCAGCCCCGACGCGACGAAGGACAAGACGTCCTTCCGCCTGGGGGAGCCCAGCCCGCTGCAGGACAGCATGCTGATGACGTCGGCGGACAGCCAGTACACGGTCACGCCCACGAAGGTGCAGATGGGGACGGCGGCCGACCTGGACAACTCCGGCCTGGAACCAGCGGAGTTGCCGGGCCCCCAGGGTTCCCGTGTGCGTGTGGCCAAGAGCGGCAAGACGGGCCATGAAGATCGATGAGATGGGCAACAGCCTGGTCATCAGGACGGACCGAGGGGACCGCGCCAAGGCCGTCTTCGTCCTCATGGGCGACGCCACCCGGCCGAACTGCCCGACCCCGGACTCCGAGAAGAGGCTGAACTCGGGGGAGTCGGCGAAGATCTGCACGGCGTTCCTCATCACCAGGGGCGAGAAGGCGGAGGCCGTTGAGCTCACCCAGGGATTCAGCGGCGAAACGCTGGAGTGGCCGGTCCAAAGCTAGCGCTGGAGGACGGGCAGTTGAAGGCGGCAGGCCGCCAGCGCCATGCCCGCAGATCGAGATCGTCGGCCACCTGGTCGGTGACGTCGTGCTGCCGAGCCCGAGCCCGACCGTGAGTGACGGCCGATCATAGCGTCGGCGTACCCCCACCGACTCCAGTAGCTGGCTGTCGTAATCCCGTGCCATGCGTCGTCCGTCGCCTCAGTCGTCCATAGCGTCAGTCGTGGTCGCTCCGAACATAAGGCACGGGCGGCCGGGTGTGTTCCAGGGGGCGGATTCACGTACGCGCGGGCCCATGGTCCCGCAGTGCGAACCACAGTTCCGTCCGTACGTCCATGTCGTCCAGGTCCGCGTCCAGCAGCGCCGCGCACCGGGCGATGCGCTGGCGGACCGTGTTGCGGTGGACCTTGAGGGCCACCGCCGTGCGGTCCCAGCTGCCGTGGAGGCTCAGCCAGCAGCGCAGCGTCTCGGCCAGGGGCTCGGTGAGGGGGGCCAGGAGCGCGCGGGCGTGGGCCTCGGCGCGGTCGGGCGGGATCAGGGCGGCCAGGCCTCCGGTGCCGGGGCGGTGCGTGGTCAGCGCGGCGCGGGTCGCCTCGGCGTGGCCCAGGGCGCGGGCCGCCTGGGTGTCGGCGTCGGGCAGGGCGGTGACCGGGGCGGGGCCGGAGACGCCGAGGGTCCAGCCGGGCTGCGGGGGCACCGCCTCGTGGCGGCCGGGGAGAAGGACCCGTACGGTCTCGCGGTCCACGTCCGAGAGGGCGGAGCCCAGCGCGGCGCCGAGGGCCCCGGCGTTCAGCGCGCCGGCCGGGGTGCCGTCGGCCCGCCGTGCGTGGACCACCGTCCAGGCGTCGCCGTCGCCCAGCAGCGGGGCCACGTCCTTCGGGGCCGCGCCCAGCAGCAGCCGTACGAGCGCCGCCGAGCGGCCCGCCGCGTCGGCGCCCTGGTGCGGGGCGGTGAGCAGGGAGAGCAGGACGACGGCGATCCCCGCGACGGTGTGGTCGCCGAAGTCGCGCCGGGGCGTAGCCAGGGCGAGGGCCAGCCCCTGCCCGCCGCCGAGCGCGTACGCGAAGAGGTGGGTGCCGCCCCGGGTGTCGGTCGCCGACGAGGGGCTCGGCTTACGGTCCGGGGCGGGGCCCGTGGAACCTGAGGGCGCGGTGGGCCCAGTGCCGGAGGGGGGCGTGGGCGCCACCACCCGGGCCAGCCGGGCCAGGGCCGTCTGCACATCCGGTGCCGGGCGCCCGCCCGCCGCGTGCAGCACACCGCCGTCCGCCGTCAGCAGCGCCACCCGCCCCTCCAGCTGCACGGCGAGCTGGCGCAGCACAGCGGGCACCGGTTCCGGGCGGGCCGCCGCCGTCGCCAGGGCCTGCTGGGCCCGCGTCACCCGGCGCAGCTCTCGGTGGCGGGCCTCCGCCATGAGCCGCCACACCGCCTGGGCGATCGCGGTGAAGCGGGTCTCCGGCGGCACCTCCAGCAGCGGCAGCCCGTGCCGGTCGCACGCCTCCACCAGGGCGGCCGGGACCGTGTCGTGCACCGGGGCCACTCCGAAGCCGAGCGCCGCCGCCCCCGCCTGCACCAGCCGGGCCACGTAGGTGTCCGCGTCCGTGAGCTGCACCCCGGCGCTCAGCAGCAGCTCACCGCCGAGCAGATACGGATACGGGTCGGCCATCTCCGAGGTGTGCACCCACAGCAGATCCGCGTGGTCCGGACCGGCGATCCGGCGCAGCCCGAGCTCCTCCCGGGCCAGCAGCTCGGAGAGGGCGATGGGAGGGGCGGGCGGCCCGGCGGGGGAGTCCGGCATGGATGGTCCATCCATTCAGCTTCATGAGGATGGAGGAAACGTACACTTTAGCGTCGGCTTCCGGCCACCTACCGTCTTCACGAACCTGTTGAAACGCGTGGAACGGAGGGAAGCCCATGGCTGTCGACTACGCCGTGATCGTCGTCTACCTGCTCGGCATGCTCGCCATGGGCTGGTGGGGCATGCGCCGCGCCAAGTCCAAGAGCGAGTTCCTGGTCGCGGGACGGCGGCTCGGCCCCTGGATGTACTCGGGCACCATGGCCGCGATCGTCCTCGGCGGTGCCTCGACCATCGGCGGCGTCGGCCTCGGCTACCAGTACGGGCTCTCCGGCGCCTGGATGGTCTTCACGATCGGCCTCGGGCTGCTCGCCCTGTCCGTGTTCTTCTCCGCGCGCATCGCCCGGCTGAAGGTCTACACCGTCTCCGAGATGCTCGACCTGCGCTACGGCGGCCGGGCCGGGGTCATCTCCGGTGTCGTCATGTGGGCGTACACGCTGATGCTCGCGGTCACCTCGACCATCGCCTACGCCACCATCTTCGACGTCCTGTTCGACGTGAACCGGACCGTCGCGATCATCCTCGGCGGCACCATCGTCGTCGCGTACTCGACGCTCGGCGGCATGTGGTCGATCACGATCACCGACATGGTGCAGTTCGTCGTCAAGACGATCGGCGTCCTCCTCCTGCTCCTGCCGATCGCCGTGGTCAAGGCGGGCGGCTTCAGCGAGATGAAGGCGAAGCTGCCCACGGAGTACTTCGACCCGCTGGGCATCGGCGGCGAGACGATCTTCACGTATGTCCTGATCTACACCTTCGGCATGCTGATCGGCCAGGACATCTGGCAGCGCGTGTTCACCGCGCGCAGCGACCGCACGGCACGCTGGGGCGGCACCGTCGCCGGTACGTACTGTCTGGTCTACGCCGTCGCCGGTGCCGTCATAGGGACGGCGGCCAAGGTGATGTACCCGAAGCTGCCCAGCGCCGACGCCGCCTTCGCGACGATCGTGAAGGACGAACTGCCGGTCGGCGTACGGGGACTGGTGCTGGCCGCCGCGCTCGCCGCGGTGATGTCCACCTCCTCCGGCGCCCTCATCGCCTGCGCGACCGTGGCCAACAACGACATCTGGTCGCGGCTTCGGGGCGTGGTCGCCAGGGAAGGCGGCGAGGAGCGGGACGAGGTGAAGGGGAACCGGGCCTTCATCCTCATCATGGGCGTCGCCGTCATCGTGATCGCCATCGCGCTCAACAACGTCGTCGAGGCGCTGACCGTCGCCTACAACCTGCTGGTCGGCGGCTTGCTGGTGCCGATCCTCGGGGGCCTGCTCTGGCGCCGGGGCACGGCGGCGGGCGCGCTGGCGGCCGTGGCCGTCGGCGGTGTCGCGGTGATCGGACTGATGGCCGCCTACGGAATCCTCGCCAACGAGCCGGTCTACTACGGGCTGATCGCCTCACTCGCGGTGTACGTCGTCGTCTCGCTGGCGACCAGGCCGACCGATCCCGCCGTGCTGACCGCCTGGCGTGAGCGCCTGGCCGGGCGCGGTACCGAGGACCCGGCCGCCCCGGACCCGGTCGCCGTCTGACCGCCCGTCCACCGGCCCAGACGGGCCCCTGGCAGACTGAATACCGTATGAACGCCCACAAGGCGCGCATGGCACAACGAAAGGCACCCGCACCCATGAGCAGCAACGAATCGCCGCGCGGACCCGTCGACTCCTCCCGCGTCCCGCGGTACGCCGGACCCGCGACGTTCGCCCGGCTGCCCCGGCTCGACGAGGTCGGCTCCGCCGATGTCGCCGTCGTCGGCGTGCCCTTCGACAGCGGCGTCTCCTACCGGCCCGGCGCCCGCTTCGGCGGCAACGCGATACGGGAGGCCTCGCGCCTCCTGCGGCCCTACAACCCGGCGCAGGACGCCTCCCCCTTCGCCCTCGCCCAGGTCGCCGACGCCGGTGACATCGCCGCCAACCCGTTCAACATCAACGAGGCCGTCGAGACCGTCGAGGCCGCCGCCGACGACCTGCTCTCCACCGGCGCCCGGCTGATGACGCTCGGCGGCGACCACACCATCGCGCTGCCCCTGCTGCGTTCCGTCGCCAAGAAGCACGGTCCCGTCGCCCTGCTCCACTTCGACGCCCACCTGGACACCTGGGACACCTACTTCGGCGCCGAGTACACCCACGGCACCCCGTTCCGCCGCGCCGTCGAGGAGGGCATCCTCGACACGGAGGCGCTGTCCCACGTCGGCACGCGCGGCCCGCTGTACGGCAAGCAGGACCTCACCGACGACGCCAAGATGGGCTTCGGCATCGTCACCTCCGCCGACGTCATGCGGCGCGGCGTCGACGAGATAGCCGACCAGCTGCGGCAGCGCATCGGCGACCGCCCGCTCTACATCTCCATCGACATCGACGTGCTCGACCCGGCGCACGCCCCCGGAACCGGCACCCCGGAGGCCGGCGGCCTCACCTCGCGCGAGCTCCTGGAGATCCTGCGCGGGCTCTCGTCCTGCCACCTCGTCTCGGCGGACCTGGTCGAGGTCGCCCCGGCGTACGATCACGCCGAGATCACCTCCGTCGCCGCCTCGCACACGGCGTACGAGCTGACGACGATCATGTCCCGCCAGATCGCGGAGGGCCGCACCCAGTGAGTCACGACCACGACGACCGGCCGCAGCTCACCGCCGCGCAGGCCGAGGCCGCCCTGAACCCCCCGCCGGGACGCAACGGCGGCGACCTCGTCGTCGAGACCCTCCAGGGCCTCGGCGCCACCACCGTCTTCGGGCTGCCCGGCCAGCACGCGCTCGGGATGTTCGACGCGCTGCGCCGCTCCTCGCTCTCGTACGTCGGACTGCGCGTCGAGAACAACGCGGGCTTCGCCGCCGACGCCTACGGACGGATCACCGGCGAGGTGGCGCCCCTGCTCCTCTCCACCGGTCCGGGCGCCCTGACCTCCCTGGCCGCGCTCCAGGAGGCGGCAGCCGCGTCCGCGCCCGTGCTGGCGATCTCCAGCCAGATCCCCACCGCCGGACTCGGCGGCGGACGCCACGGCTATCTGCACGAACTCCGCGACCAGAAGGCGTCCTTCCGGGACATCGTGAAGTCCGTGCACACCGTGCGCACGGCGTCACAGATCCCCTCCGCGATCGCCGCCGCCTGGGAGTCCGCGCTGACCGCCCCGCACGGCCCGGTCTGGGTCGAGATCCCGCAGGACGTGCTGCTCGCCGAGACGATCCTGCCCGTCGTCAGCGCGCTCGACGCCACCCCGCGCGAGCTGTATCCGCGCCCCGAACTGACGCTCGCGGCCGCCCACCTGCTGTCGAACGCCGAGCGCCCGGTGATCATCGCGGGCGGCGGAGTCGTACGCTCCGACGCCTCCGGCAAGCTGCGCGCGCTCGCGGAGAAGATCAACGCCCCGGTCGTCACCACCTTCGGCGGCAAGGGCGCCTTCCCCTGGGAACACCCGCTCTCGCTCCGGTCCTGGCTGGAGGACCGGTACACCACGGACTTCCTGGAGTCCGCGGACGTGCTGCTGGTCGTCGGCTCGGGACTGGGTGAACTCTCCTCGAACTACCACACGTTCGCCCCGCGCGGCCGGGTCGTCCAGATCGAGGCCGACGCGGGGAAGCTGGAGTCCAACCACCCCGCGCTCGGCATCCACTCCGACGCCCGCGAGGCCCTGGCCGACCTCCTGGACGCCGTGGAGCCCCGCGAGGACGACACCGCGCCCGAGCGTGTCCGGGAGCTGCTGGAGCGGGTCCACGAGCGCATCGCGGCACAGGACCTCACGCTGGAGCAGCAGGTGCTGGCCTCGGTCCGCGAGGCACTGCCCGACACCTCGCCCAGCTTCTGGGACATGACGATCCTCGCCTACTGGGCCTGGTCCGCCTTCGACGCCCGCCGTCCGAACACGATGCACTCGGCCCAGGGTGCGGGCGGCCTCGGCTACGGCTTCCCCGCCGCGATCGGCGCCGCCGCGGCCGACCCGACGAAGCCGGTGCTCGCGGTCTCCGGCGACGGCGGCGCGATGTACTCGATCGCCGAGCTCGCCACCGTGCGGCAGTACGACCTGCCCGTCACCTGGCTGATCGTCGACGACGGGGGTTACGGCATCCTGCGGGAGTACATGACGGGCGCCTTCGGCGAGGCCACGGCGACCGAACTCTCCCGCCCGGACTTCGTCGCCCTCGCCGAGTCCTTCGGCGTCCCGGCGGTCCGTGCGACGCCGGAGACCCTCGCCGCCGACCTCGGCAAGGCCCTGGCGGCCCCCGGGCCCGCGGTCGTCGTGCTCCCGGCGCTGCTGAAGATGTTCGAGCCGACGCACCTCTGACCCCGGCCCTCCGCCTGTGACCCCGGCCCTCCGCCGTGTCCCCGACCGGCTTCCGGCCCGGGGCCCGGCGGGGGTGAGCGGCGTGGCGTCGGTCACGGGGCCCGGCCCGGAGGCCTTGCGGCGCGGGACCGGCGCCGGGGGCGGCCTCCCGCCTGTGTCCCAGGCCATAGCTCGGTTTGTCCGTTCCGCGCATCATGTCCGGGTGCTCCGCAGGGGCGGCCGACGAGACAGTGCGGAGGACGGTATGACTCACCAGCGGATGACCCGGTACACCGGCGCCGCGCTCGGCGCCGCCCTGATCGGTGGCGCTCTCGTCCCGGCGGCCGTGGCGTCGCCCGCCACCGCGGCACCGGCCCCCGCCGTCTCCTGCGCCTCGGACCGGGCCGGGCTCGCCGCGAAGATGTCCAAGGACATCACCGCGGCCCTCAAGGGGCACAAGTCCACCACCGCCCTGGCGGTGCAGGACCACCGGACGCGTACGAGCTGCACGCTGCGCCCCGCCCAGCAGGTGGACTCGGCGAGCGTGGTCAAGGTCACCGTCCTCGCCGCACTGCTCTGGGACGCGCAGAAGACCGGCCGGCCGCTCACCCCGCACGAGAGCAAGCTCTCCACGGCCATGATCACCGAGTCGGACAACGACGCGACCACCGAGCTGTGGGACGAGCTCGGCCCCGCGAAGGTCAAGGGCTTCCTCAAGGCCGCGGGAATGACCCGTACGGCACTGGACGCCAAGGGCGCATGGGGGCTCACCCAGATCACCGCCCATGACGAACAGCGTCTGCTGACCCTCGTGACGGCCAGGAACAAGGTCCTCGACGACAGCTCGCGGACCTTCGTCCTGGACCGGATGCGCAAGGTCGTCCCGGAACAGCGCTGGGGCGTTCCGGCCGGCGCCCCCGGCGACGCGACGGTGCAGCTCAAGAACGGCTGGCTGGAGCGCTCCACCCACGGCTGGCGCGTGCACAGCGTCGGCGCGTTCAGCGGCAAGGGCCACGACTACGTGATCACCGTGCTCACGCAGGACAACAAGACGATGGAGGACGGCATCGACACCATTCAGGCCGTCTCCAAGGCCGTCCACAAGGACATCGGGCCCGCCGCCCACTGAGCGCCGCCGCTTCCGCCGCCCGAGTCCTAGGACCACCGGCCTCCGGGATCCGCCCATCGGCCGAGAATTGTTGCGGGAGGATGAAATCTTGGGCCGGCCGCGTTGGAGTCTTGCGGTAGGCCCAGGCGGGGCGACGGGGCGACACAGGAGGCACGCGTGGGCGCGGAGAAACAAGGCGCGGAGAAACAGGGCGCGGAGAAACAAGGCGCCGGGACGCAGGACTCCGGGAAGCAGGGCGCCGGGACGCAGGCCCCCGAGACACAGGCATGGGGCCGGCGGCTGAGCGGATACGCCTGGCGCTACCGGCGCAACGTCGTCCTCGCGCTGGGCTCGTCGCTCGCGGGCATGGCCGTGATGGCACTCGTCCCCCTCATCACGAAGGTGATCATCGACGACGTCGTCGGCAGCCACACCCGTTCCCTCGGCGTCTGGACCGGACTGCTCATCGGCGCGGCCGTCCTCGTCTACATCTCCACCTTCATCCGCCGCTACTACGGCGGGCGGCTCGCCCTGGACGTCCAGCACGACCTGCGTACCGAGATGTACGGCACCCTCACCCGGCTCGACGGGAAGCGCCAGGACGAGCTCTCCACCGGGCAGGTCGTCGGGCGGGCCACCAGCGACCTCCAGCTCATCCAGAGCCTCCTCTTCATGCTTCCGATGACCATCGGGAACATCCTGCTCTTCCTCATCTCCCTGGTGATCATGGCGTGGCTCTCGCTGCCCCTCACCCTCGTCGCCCTCGCCGTCGCCCCCGCGCTGTGGTTCATCGCCCGCCGATCCAAGGCGCGCCTCTTCCCGGCCACCTGGTACGCCCAGAGCCAGGCCGCCGCCGTCGCCGGAGTGGTCGACGGCGCCGTCTCGGGCGTCCGGGTCGTCAAGGGGTTCGGCCAGGAGGAGCAGGAGACCGGCAAGCTCCGCGAGGTCAGCCGCAGGCTCTTCGCGGGCCGGCTGCGCACCATCCGGCTGAACTCCCGCTACACCCCGGCGCTCCAGGCCGTCCCCGCACTCGGGCAGGTCGCGATGCTGGCCCTCGGCGGCTGGCTCGCCACCCGGGGCGAGATCACGCTCGGTACGTTCGTCGCCTTCTCCACCTACCTCGCCCAGCTCGTCGGCCCGGTCCGGATGCTCGCCATGGTCCTCACCGTCGGCCAGCAGGCCCGCGCCGGTGTGGAGCGCGTCCTGGAGCTGATCGACACCGAGCCGTCCATGGAGGACGGCACCAAGACGCTCCCGGCCGACGCCCCCGCGAGCGTCGAGTTCGACGACGTCCGCTTCGGCTACGACGACGACCGGCCGGTCCTGGACGGCTTCTCCCTCACCATCGAGCCGGGCGAGACCGTCGCCGTCGTCGGGGCCTCCGGCAGCGGCAAGTCCACCGTCTCGCTGCTGCTGCCCCGCTTCTACGACGTGTCGCACGGCGCCGTCCTGGTCGGCGGCCACGACGTCCGCGAGCTGACCCAGGACTCGCTGCGGGCCGCCATCGGGCTCGTACCGGAGGACAGCTTCCTCTTCTCCGAGTCCGTCGGCGCCAACATCGCGTACGGATACCCGGGCGCCACCCAGGAGCAGATCGAACGCGCCGCGAGCGCCGCCCAGGCGCACGGCTTCATCTCCGAACTGCCCGAGGGCTACGACACCAAGGTCGGCGAACACGGGCTCACCCTCTCCGGTGGCCAGCGCCAGCGCGTCGCGCTCGCCCGCGCCATCCTCACCGACCCCCGCCTGCTGCTCCTCGACGACGCCACCTCCGCCGTCGACGCCCGGGTCGAACACGAGATCCACGAGGTCCTGGCCCAGGTCATGGAGGGCCGCACGACCCTGCTGATAGCTCACCGCAGGTCCACGCTCGGCCTCGCCGACCGCATCGCCGTCCTCGACCAGGGGCGGCTCGCCGACATCGGCACGCACGCGGAGCTGGAGCGCCGCTCGGCGCTCTACCGCCGGCTGCTCACCGACCCGGACGAGATGGGCGGGACCTCACCCGGGCACCAGCCGTCGGTCACCGCGGAACCGGAGGACGACCGCGCGCTCCTGGACGAGCTGGACGCGGAGTTCGACGCCGAGCGCGGTCTCACCCCCGGGCTGTGGATCCGGAAGGAGGAGCAGCGCGACGCGGCGGCCGCCGGTATGCCCGCCACCCCCGAGCTGCTCGCCCAGGTGGAGGCGCTGCCGCCCGCCACGGACGCCCCCGGCATCGACGAGGCGAGCGCGGTGCGACCGGAGAAGTCGTACGGCCTGCGCAGGCTGCTGCACGGCTTCGGAGCCCCGCTGCTGGTGAGCCTGGCGCTGGTCGCCGTCGACGCGGGCATGGGACTGCTCCTGCCGGTGCTGATCCGGCACGGCATCGACGACGGCGTCACGAAGATGGCGCTCGGCGCGGTCTGGGCGGCGGCCGGTCTCGGCCTGCTGGCCGTCCTCGTGCAGTGGGCGGCCCAGATCGGTGAGACCCGGATGACGGGCCGCACCGGCGAACGCGTGCTGTACTCCCTGCGCCTCAAGATCTTCGCCCAGCTCCAGCGGCTCGGACTCGACTACTACGAGCGCGAGCTGACCGGCCGGATCATGACCCGGATGACCACGGATGTGGACGCGCTCTCCACCTTCCTTCAGACCGGTCTGGTCACCGCCTTCGTCTCCCTGGTCACCTTCTTCGGCATCACGGTCGTGCTGCTCGTCCTCGACATCCAGCTGGCCCTGGTCGTCTTCGCCACGCTGCCGCTGCTGATCGTCGGGACGTTCTTCTTCCGCCGCAAGAGCGTCAAGGCGTACGAGCTCGCCCGTGAGCGCATCGGCGTCGTCAACGCCGACCTCCAGGAGTCCGTCTCCGGTCTGCGGATCGTCCAGGCGTTCCGGCGCGAGCGTGACGGCGCCGAGCGGTTCGCGGCGCGCAGCGACCACTACCGCCAGGCGAGGGTGCGGGGTCAGTGGCTGATCTCGGTCTACTTCCCGTTCGTCCAGCTGCTGGCCTCGGTCGCGGCGGCCGCCGTGCTGATCGTCGGCGCCGGCCGTGTCGACAACGGCACGCTGACCACCGGCGCGCTGGTGGCCTATCTGCTCTACATCGATCTGTTCTTCGCTCCCGTGCAGCAGCTGTCCCAGGTCTTCGACGGCTACCAGCAGGCCACCGTCTCCCTCGGCCGCATCCAGGAACTCCTGCGCGAGCCGACCTCCACGGCCGACCACGACGAGCCGGTGGACGTGACGTCGCTGCGCGGCGAGATCGCCTTCGAGAACGTCTCGTTCGCCTACGCCGACGAGGAGGAGGCCCTCACCGGCATCGATCTGCGGATCCCGGCGGGCCAGACGGTCGCCTTCGTCGGTGAGACGGGGGCGGGCAAGTCCACGCTGGTCAAGCTCGTCGCCCGGTTCTACGACCCGACGAGCGGACGGGTCACGGCGGACGGCACGGATCTGCGGCAGCTCGACAGGACGGCGTACCGGCACCGGCTGGGGGTCGTGCCGCAGGAGGCATACCTCTTCGAGGGCACGGTCCGCGACGCCATCGCCTACGGGCTCCCGGAGGCCACCGACGCCCAGGTGGAGGCGGCGGCCAGGGCCGTCGGCGCGCACGACATGATCGCCACCCTGGAGGACGGCTATCTGCACGAGGTCGCCGAACGGGGCCGCAACCTCTCGGCCGGCCAGCGCCAGCTGATCGCGCTCGCCCGCGCCGAACTGGTCGACCCCGACATCCTGCTGCTCGACGAGGCGACGGCCTCGCTCGACCTCGCCAGCGAGGCGCAGGTCAACCAGGCCACCGACCGGCTGGCGGGACGGCGCACCACCCTGGTGGTCGCCCACCGGCTGACGACGGCGGCGCGTGCCGACCGGGTCGTGGTGATGGACCGGGGCAGGGTCGCCGAGGACGGCACGCATGCCGAGCTCCTGGCCAGGGAAGGCACGTACGCCCGACTGTGGCGCACCTTCATAGGGGAGGGCATAGGGGAGGACGCCCCGGCGGGAGTGTGACGCCCCTCCGCAACTGAACGCCGTCCTCCCGCGTCGTACACCCATGCGTACGTGTGTCTGATGGGGGACGATATGTTCGAGGGGTGGATGGGGTGGACCGTGTGGTGAGACAGCTGAGGTCGTCGGGACGGACGGGGCCGAAGCGGCGGGGGCCGGCGACGGGCCGGCGCAGGACGGCGTCGTTCCTCCTCCTGCCGCTGCTCGGGGCCCTGGTGCTGGTGACGGGCCCCGTTGGGCAGGCCCCGGCGCACGCCGCGTCGCCGTGCTCCGGGCGGCTGGTCAAGACGGTGAAGTTCTCCACCGGTTCGCTGCGCGTCTACAAGAGCCGCGCCTACGCGTGCGCCGTCACCGTCGCCAAGAAGCCGGGCGCACGCAGGGCGATGCGGGTCTCGCTCCAGCCGCGCGGCGGCCGGGCGGTCGTCGACAGCGGCAGGTTCACCGCACTGGCCGGCCCGGTCACGGTGCACGCGCTCAACCGCTGCGTCCGCGCCTCCGGTTCCGTCGGGGGATCCTCCGGCTCCACGGGGTGGATCGGATGCTGACACGCGAGTGGGTCTGGCGTGACGGGTGTGACCACCGCTAGGTTCACGGCGACTGTCGTGAATCAAGGGGAGGGTGCATGCGCAAGGCGCTCAGAGGCGTTCTGTCGCTCGCGGTGCTCATAGGCACAGTGAGTGCGACCGGAGCCTCGGCCGGTGCGGCCACAGCCGCGGAACCGGCCGTGAAGCAGAGCAGCGGCCTCAGCAGCAACGAGAGCAGCGGCGAGAGCAGCAGCGAGGACATCAAGGACCGCATCCTGGCCATCCCGGGCATGAGTCTGATCGAGGAGAAGCCCTACCCCGGCTACCGCTTCTTCGTCCTGAACTACACCCAGCCGGTCGACCACAGGCATCCGTCCAAGGGCACGTTCCAGCAGCGGCTCACCCTGCTGCACAAGGACACGACCCGGCCCACGGTCTTCTTCACCAGCGGCTACAACGTCTCGACCAACCCCAGCCGCAGCGAGCCCACGCAGATCGTCGACGGCAACCAGGTCTCCCTGGAGTACCGGTTCTTCACCCCGTCCCGCCCGGCCCCCGCCGACTGGTCGAAGCTCGACATCTGGCAGGCGGCCAGCGACCAGCACCGGGTCTTCAAGGCGCTGAAGAAGATCTACTCCGAGAACTGGCTCACCACCGGCGGCTCCAAGGGCGGCATGACCGCCACCTACTTCGAGCGCTTCTACCCGAAGGACATGGACGGCGTCGTCGCCTATGTCGCGCCCAACGACGTGGTGAACAAGGAGGACTCGGCGTACGACCGGTTCTTCGCCCGCGTCGGCACCGAGGAGTGCCGGGACCGGCTGAGCGGTGTCCAGCGCGAGGCCCTCGTGCGCCGCGAGCCGCTGGAGAAGAAGTTCGAGGCGTACGCCGCCGAGAACGGCCTGACCTTCGACACCGTGGGCACGCTCGACAAGGCGTACGAGGCCGTGGTCATGGACTACGTCTGGGCCTACTGGCAGTACAGCCTGCTCGCCGACTGCGACTCCATCCCGGCCGATGCCCCGAACGCCACCGACCAGGAGATCTGGGACTCCGTCGACGGCATCTCCGGCTTCTCCGCCTACGCCGACCAGGGCCTGGCGAATTACACGCCGTACTACTACCAGGCGGGTACGCAGCTCGGTTCGCCCGACATCAAGCAGCCCTGGCTCGGGAATCTGAGCCGCTACGGCTACCAGCCGCCGCGCAACTTCGTGCCGCGCTCCATCCCGATGAAGTTCCAGCCCTCGGCCATGCGGGACGTGGACAGCTGGGTCCGGAACAACGCCGAACACATGCTGTACGTCTACGGCCAGAACGACCCGTGGGGAGCCGAGCCCTTCCGCCTCGGACACGGCGCCCGTGACAGCTACGTCTACACGGTGCCGGGCGGCAACCACGGCTCCAAGGTCGCCGGTCTCGTCGCCGACGAGAAGGCCAAGGCGACCGCCGCCATCCTGCGCTGGGCCGGAGTCGCTCCCGCGGCCGTCGAGGCCGATCCGGCGAAGGCGAAGCCCCTCGCGAAGTTCGACGCGCGCCTGGACGTGCGTGACGCCGAACTCCAGCGGGACCGGGGCACGCTGCGGCCGTAGGGCCGCTCCGCGCCGAAGTGGGCTGGGCCTGCCGGATGTTCACATCCGGTGGGCGCAGCCCACCGGCATGTCCCCGCCCAACCGCACGTACAGATCCGTGGTGCCGGGGCAGAGCGCGCGCCGCGCCACCGCCGAGCCGATCTCGAACTCCGGCGGCCGCTCGCCCGATCCGTCGCAGGCGGTCTCCCTGACCTCGCCCCCGTGGAAGCCGTGGACACAGTCGCCGACGACCGTCAGCGGGCCGCCGCCCTGGCCGGGATCGCCGGGGTGCGGGGGCTCCAGGTTGCGCATGCACGCGTACCCGCGGGGCGCGGCGGCGGGGCTCCCCGACGGGGAGGCGCCGCCGGGGGAGATGTGCAGGACGAAGTCGGTCGGTGGCGGGCAGGCCGGCCCGTGCGACGGCGTGCCGGTGTGGCGGGCCAGCACCCGGGCCCCCGCCCTCTCGCTGCCGCACGACACCTCGCGGAAGACCTGGCCCCGCGAGCTGCAGTCCCCGGGACCCAGGAACTCCACGCCGTGACCCGAGGGCGCCGCGCCGTCATGGGACCGGCCGGACGGCGTCTCCGGCGCACCGCCCGCCGGCTGCCGGCAGGCGCTCAGGCAGAGCGCCATGACGACGGGCAGCAGGGCGCGCGAGACCCTTGCGACACGGCACTTCCCCATAGAACGTCCCCCCGGTGCGTCCACACGGACGTGCACCCAGCGTGACCCGCCGGGGCGGGCACACGCCAGGTGCACGGGTGTTTTTAGCTCGTTGGGGTGGTTACGGAGAGGGTGTGGCTCAGCTCCGGTACGACAGCCCGTAGCCCACGGGGTACAGCGTCTGCGCGGGCGCGTCCGCCCGTTGCACCGGGACCGGCAGCCTGCCCTCCGGCCGGGCCCGCCCCGCGATCACACGAGCGGCGGCCCGCAGCTCGACGTCCGTCCAGGAGTACGTGGCGAGGCTCGCGGCGTAGCCCGTATCGGCCAGGTGGGCGATGTCGTACGGATTGCGGATCGCGACCGTGATCACCGGGACGCCGGTAGCCGCGAGCGCGCTGACCAGGGTGCGCTGGGTGCTGGTCGCCGTGACGTTGTACGTGCCCACGATCACCGCGTCCTTGCCCTCGGCGGCGGCCACCGCCTCGGCGATCTTCGCCTGGGTCGGGGCCGTGCCCGTCGACAGCGCCGTCGCCGCGTACCCCAGCTCCTCGAAGGCCCCGGCGAGCGTCGTCGTCGGGGGCCCCGTCGTGCCGGAGGGGGAGGCCGGATCGGCCCCCACCACCAGGAGGTTCCTGTGGGACCGGCGTGAGAGGGGCAGCAGCGAACCGCTGTCGGCCAGCAGTGTCGTCGTCCGCTCGGCGATCCGGTCGGCGGCGGCGAGGTGCGACGGGATGCCGACCGTGCGGTCGACGCCCCGCCGGGTGACGTACGGGTCGCGGAACAGGCCGAGCCGTGTCTTCAGCCGCAGGATGCGCAGGATCGATTCCTCGATGCGGGCCTCGCTGATCTCGCCGCTCCTCACCGCGTTCAGGACCGCGTTCCACGCGACGTCCAGGTGCGGCGGGTTGAGCAGCTGGTCGACGCCGGCCCGCAGCGCGAGGACGGGGACGCGCTCGTCGCCGTACTTCGTGCGGACGCCCTCCATCCCGAGCGCGTCGGTGACCACGACACCGTCGTAGCCGAGCTCCTCGCGCAGGATGCCGGTGAGGATGGGCCGGGACAGGGTCGCCGGGTCCTCCGACGGGTCCAGGGCGGGCACCACGATGTGGGCCGTCATGATCGAGTCGATGCCCGCGGCGACGGCCGCCCGGAACGGCGGGGCGTCGAGCTCGGCCCACTGCTCGCGGGTGTGCGAGATGACGGGCAGACCGGTGTGGCTGTCGGTGCTGGTGTCCCCGTGGCCCGGGAAGTGCTTGGCTGTGGAGGCGATCCCGGCGCTCTGATAACCCTTCACCTGCGCGGCGACCATCCCGGCGACCGACTCCGGGTCGGAGCCGAAGGAGCGTACGCCGATGACGGGGTTGGCCGGGTTGACGTTGACGTCCGCGTCCGGCGCGTAGTTCTGGTTGATGCCCAGCGCCGCCAGCTCGGCCCCCGCGATCCTGCCCGCCGCGCGCGCGTCGGAGCGTGAACCGCCGGCGCCCAGCGCCATCGCACCCGGCAGCAGCGTCGCGGGCTCGCCGACGCGGCACACGATGCCGTGCTCCTGGTCGGTGGAGACGAGGAGCGGCAGCGGGGTGGGACCGGCGAGCCCGGCCCGCTGGATGCCGTTGGAGAGCTCGGCGATCTGGTGCGGGTCGCGGGTGTTGTGCGCCCAGGCGAAGTAGATGATTCCGCCGACGTGGTACGTGGAGATCAGCTCGGCGGCGTCCCGGACCCCGATCTCGGCGAGGTTGGCGTCGATGTCCGCCTGGTCGGGGTCGGTCGCGGAGTGCCCGTACACCCGCATCACGAAGAGCTGGCCGACCTTCTCCTCCAGGCTCATCCGGGCGATGAGCCGCTTGAGGCGGCTGTCCGTGGAGGTGCCCGTGGTGGCTGCCTGCGCGGCGCCGGGGAGAGCCGCGACGCCGGTTGCCGCGGCTGCTGCGGTCGCCGCGGTGGCGGTGAGGAGGGTGCGTCTGGAGGTGCGGTAGTGCACGTGAGCCCCTTCCGGTGCTGAAAGAAACTTCCAAGAAGGTACGGATATATGGAAAGTAACTACCAGTCAAGGGGGCGGTCCGAGAACGGGCATGACACGCGGGACAAGGGGTGGGCATGCCCGGCAACGGGCCGGCGGCAGAGGCCCTCAGTCTCCGGCCGGGCGGGACGGCGCCGCCTCGGCCGCTCCCGCCCTCGGCCCGGGCAGCTCGGCGCACCGCAACGACCGGGTGCCGAGCCCGACGAGCGCTCCGAGCGCCACGAACGCGGCGCTGACGGTGAACACCGGCTGCGTCCCCCAGGCGGCGATGGCCGCTCCGCTGAGGGGATACGTCAGCGGGGCGAGGCCGAGCGAGGACAGGGCCGCCACCGAGGTGACCCGGCCGAGGTACGCGGGATCGGCGGCCGTCTGCAGGAGGGCCGCGCACAGGGCCCCGCTGAGCCCGGCGGTGAGACCGATGGTGACGCCGACCCCGACCGCGACGCCGAGCGAGGGGGCGAAGGCCAGCGCGCCGATGGCCACCGCCCCGAGGGCCAGGCACCCCTGCTGTACGAGCCCCGCGCGCGGGACGCCGCCGTGGGCGGCCAGAAGGAGGGAGGCCACGGCCGCCCCCAGGCCGAAACCGCCCACGATCCAGCCGAGTCCGGCGGCGCCCCAGCCGTGCTCGTCCGCCAGGAGGGTCAGGCCGATGTTCAGCGGGCCGGCGAAGCCGAGGTCGCCGATCGCGATGACGAGCACCAGCGGAGCCAGGACACGGTCGCGCCGGATGTGCCGGAGCCCGTCGGCGAGGTCCTGCCACGGGGTGCCGCGCGCCCCGGCGTCCTCGCCGTCGGCCCGGGGGAGGGGCGCGACCTTCAGGGCGATCAGCAGGGGCACGGACACCGCGAACATCGCGCCGGCGACCGCGAACGCGGAGGCCGGGCCCCCCAGTGCCAGGGCCAGGCCGCCCAGCGGCGAACCCCCGATGGTGGCCGCCCGGGTGGCGAGGCCCCGGAGGCCCTGCACGCGGGCCAGTTGGTCCGGCCCGGTGATCCGCGGCGGCAGGGCGCCGACCGACGGCAGGAACAAGGCGTCCACCGCGCCGAAGACCAGGCCCAGCAGCACGAGCAGCCACACGCCCGGGGTCGAGACGGCCAAGGTGCCCGCCATGGCCAGGATCACCGCGCAGCGCGTCAGATCGCTGCCGATCATCACCCTGCGCGGCCCCAGCCGGTCGGCCAGCACGCCTCCGCCCAGCATGAGTACGACGCGCGGCAGGGACCCGGCGGCCAGGACCAGCCCCGCCTCGGCGGGGCCGCCGACGTGGATCGCCGCCCAGGAGAGGGCCAGGAAGTACACGTTGTCGCCCAGGAGCGAGAGGGTGAGCGCGCCGAGCCAGCGCAGCACGTTCGCGTCCCGGTGGGCGGGTGGCGACCCGGCCGGGGCCGATATCGCGGCGGGGCGTGTCATGCCGTGCCGCCGGGGGAGCGGAAGGGGAAGCCGTACAGATGCAGGGCCACGTGCTCGCGGCCCGTGGTGTCGCCGGCGGCCTCGGCGGCCCGGCCGCGTTCGCCGTAACGCCGGACGAGCGCGGCGATCTCCTCGCCCAGCCCCGCCAGTTCCGCCGCTGTCAGCCGCGGTGTGTACTCGGAGCTGAACGCGGCGTCGGTCCACTCCTCGGGCCAGGCCGCCTGCTGGTCGAGATAGGCGGAGTACCGCTCCGCACGGGTCGCGAGCAGATGACGTGTCACCTGCCCGACCACCGCCGCGCCCTCGGGGTCCCCGGTGAAGTCCGAGCTGCGGAAGCTCCACCCCCGGTCCGACGCGAGCCTCCACCAGCGTTCACGGCCGTCCGTGCTCAGCTCCGGCGCCTCGACGAGGAAGCCGTGGGCCGCCATCTTGCGCAGGTGGTAGCTGACCAGCGCCACCGCCTCGTCCACCTGCTCCGCGAGCTGGGAGGCCGTGGCGGCCTCCGCCGTCTTCAGGTGCCGGTAGAGGGCGATCCGCAGGGGGTGGGCGAAGACCTTCAGAGCGTCGAGATCGGTGATGCTCGGCGGCTTCTTCTCCTTGGCCATGCTCCTGAGCCTAGGTAGAAAAGAAAATATGCGCAATAAAAACTGCGCAAGAGTTGTTGTGCATCCCGGGACGGACAGGCGGGTGAGCCGTGCTGTCCTAGTCCGCTTCCCGGAATGCTTCGGAGGCCCCTCGCAGCACCGACACCGCCGCGATGATCGCGGGCCGCCGCGCCGCCTCCGTACGCCACAGCGCGTACAGCCGCCGCACCGGTACGGGATCCAGCCGCACGGCGACCACACCCGGCGGCAGGGGGCCCCGCCCCAGCCGGGGGATCATCGCCACGCCGAGCCCGGCCGCCACCAGCGCCAGCTGGGTATGGTTCTCCTCCGCCCGGTGCCGGATGTCCGGCTCGCACCCCGCCGCACGCAGGGTCCGTACGAGCCAGTCGTGGCACACCGTGCCGGGCGGCTGGCACACCCACCGCTCCTTGGCCAGCTCCTCCCGCCGCACCGCCTCCCGGCCGGCGAGCGGATGGCCCTCCGGCACCAGCAGATCGCACCGGTCGTCCCCGAGCACCGCCTGCGCGACCCCCTCCGGTGCGGGCAGCGGGCTGATGTCCCAGTCGTGGGCGACCGCGAGATCGACCACGCCCTTCGCCACCAGGTCGACCGAGAGATGCGGGTCGACCTCGGTGAGCCGCGCGTCCAGAGCCGGGTGCTCCCGTGCCAGCTCCGCCAGCACCCCGGGCAGCAGTCCGCGCGCCGCCGAGGCGAACGCGGCGATGGAGAGCCGCCCCGTCGGCTGCCCCCTGCGCTGCTCCAGCGTCGTCTCGGCCTGTTCCACGATCGCCAGCAACCGCTGGGCGGTGGAGGCGAGATGAAGTGCGTCCTCGGTGAGCGCCACCCCGCGCCCGCGCCGTTCGAGCAGGGTCGTGCGGGTCTCCCGCTCCAGCTTGGTGATCTGCTGGGAGACCGCCGACGCGGTGTAGCCGAGAGCGGCGGCGGCGCCCGCGACCGAGCCGTGGACGGAGACGGCGTGCAGGGCGCGCAGCCGGGACAGGTCGAGCACCGGGACCTCCGGGCGAACGGAAAGCGTTAGCGATCCTCAATCCAACCATGAAGAAATCCGCGCTGGTGCTACATGGTCCCGGCATCGGATGCTCGGTCCATGCGTCCCCTCCACATCGCCCTGGCCGCGCTGGTCGCCGCCGTCTGGGGCGTGAACTTCGTCGTCGTCGAGCTGGGTCTGGCCCACTTCCCGCCCCTGCTCTTCTCCGCCCTGCGCTTCCTCGTCGCCGCGCTGCCCGCCGTGTTCTTCGTCGGCAGGCCCACGGTGGCGTGGAAGTACATCGTCGGGGTGGGTCTCGCCCTGGGGGTGGCCAAATTCGGGCTGCTCTTCATCGGGATGGACCGCGGGATGCCCGCCGGGCTCTCCTCGCTCGTCCTTCAGGTCCAGGCCGTCTTCACCGCCCTGTTCGCGGCCCTGGTGCTGTCCGAACGGCCCGGCGGGGCGCGCGTCCTGGGCATGGGCGTCGCGCTCGCCGGGATCGGCGTGGCCGCCGTCGACGAGGGGGCGTCCGGACCCGTGCTCGCCTTCGCCCTGGTGATCCTGGCGGCGGCCTGCTGGGGTGTCTCCAACGTGATCACCCGCAAGGCGGCGCCGGCCGACTCCCTCAACTTCATGGTCTGGGTGTCGACCGTGCCCGTACTGCCGCTCCTCGCCCTGTCCCTGCTCCTCGAGGGCTGGGACCGTGACGCCGAGGCCCTGGCCGCGCTCGACTGGAGCGGCGCCGGCACCGTCGTCTACGTCGCCTGGATCTCCACCGTCTTCGGCTTCGCGGCCTGGGGCTTCCTGCTCCGCCACCACCCGGCCTCGTCCGTGGCCCCGTTCACCCTGCTCGTGCCCGTCTTCGGGATGTCCTCGGCCGCGCTCCTCCTCGGCGAGACGGTCAGCCCCCTGCGGTGGTGCGCGGCGGCGCTGCTGGTCGCGGGAGTGGCCCTGACCTCCCTGGCGAGGCCCCGTCGCGTCGCCGCTCCACCGCTGCCGGAGGTCCGGGAGGCGGCCGTCTGAACCTACTGCTTCGGCGCGCCGAGCCGCAGGACGTGCTCCCGGCCCGCCGCCAGCAGGTCCGGCAGCTCAGCGGCATCGGCGTACCAGCGCTTCTCGTACTCCCAGCAGACCCAGCTGTCCTGGTCCAGCGTGTCCAGACAGGCCTTCAGGGGCAGCGTCCCCGCGCCGAGGGCGAGCGGCACGGTGTCCTCGGCGGAGGCGATGTCCTTCACCTGTACGTATCCCAGGTGCGGGGCCAGGACCGCATGGCTGGCCGCGGGCTCCTCGCCGGCCAGACAGGTGTGCATGACGTCCCAGATCGCGCCGATCTGCCCGTGTCCGACGGTGCCCACGACCCGGGCCACGTCGGCCCCGGCGCGGTGCGAGTCATGGGTCTCCAGCAGGATGCGTACGCCCAGGTCGGCGGCGTGCGGCGCGGCCGCTCCCAGACGCCGCGCGGCGATCGCGTCGGCCTCCGCGGGGTCCAGGTCCCCGCCGCCGGGGAACACTCGGACGTTGGCCGCGCCCAAGTCGTGCGCCAGCTGCACCAGCTCGGCGAGCGCCGCGATCACCGGCCCGTCCTCACCCTCGGCGGCCACGCGCACATACCCGGCGACGGTGAGGATCTCGACGCCTCCGCGCTTGAACTCCTCGGCCACGGCGGCCCGTTCGAGCGCGGTCAGGCCGGGGTGTACCGGCTCCTCGGTGTGGGCGCGCAGCTCCACCCCCTGGTAGCCGTTCCCGGCGGCGAGCCGCACCACGTCCGCCACGGGCATCCCCGGAACTCCGAGGGTGGAGAAAGCGAGCTTCACGGTGTCTGTCCTTTCATCGGTGCGGTCTGACCAGTACCCGTGTTCGCGGGGGAGATTCCTCATCCCACCCGCGGCGGCGCCGTCGATCCGCGTTCCATGAGCTCCGCGGCGATCGTCGCGGTGCCTCCCGCCGGAGGTGTCTCCTTACCCATCGCCAGCCGGCCCGCCCGCGCCCCCGCCTCGAACAGCGGCAGCCGTACGGTCGTCAGGGCCGGTACGGCGTCCACGGAGAAGGGCAGATCGTCGAAGCCGGCCACCGAGACGTCCTCGGGGATGCGGAGCCCACGCTCCCGGACCGCCGCACAGGCACCGAGTGCCACGGTGTCGTTGGCGGCGACGACGGCCGTCACGTCCGGTTCCCTGCGCAGGAGTTCGAGGGTGGCGTCGTAGCCGGAGCTGCGGTCGTACGGGCCGTGGACGGTGACGTTCTCCTCGTCCCCGTACAGCCCCGCGGCCTTCATGGCCTCGCGGTGGCCCTCCAGCCGGTGCCGGGTCGTGGTGCGCTCCAGGGGCCCGGCGACGTAGCCGATCCGCCGGTGCCCCAGGGCGATCAGATGCTCGGTGAGGCGCCTGGCGCCGCCCCGGTTGTCGAAGGTCAGCGCGGCGACCACCGCGTCGGTGCCCGGCAGCGGAGGGCGTCCGCAGAACACGATCCGGGTGCCGGCGTCCGCGAGCTTGGCCAGTTTCACCGCCATCGCGGCCTGGTGGGCCGGGTCCTCCAGCGCGCCGCCGGTCAGGACGACGGCCGCGGCGCGCTGCCGCTGCAGCAGGGTGAGATAGGTGAGTTCGCGCCCGGGGGAGCCGCCGGTGTTGCACACGACGGCGAGCTTCTCGCCGCCCGCGCGGCCGGTTCCGTCGCCCGGGCCGCCGATCTCGCTCTGCGCCGCTCCGGCCATGATGCCGAAGAACGGGTCGGCGATGTCGTTGACCAGGATGCCCACCAGGTCGGACGTGGCGGCGGCGAGCGAGCTGGCCGGGCCGTTCAGTACGTAGTCCAGATCGTCCACCGCGCGCAGGACCCGCTCCCGGGTGGACGAGGCCACCGGGTAGTTGCCGTTCAGGACGCGGGACACGGTGGCCGGGGACACCCGGGCGCGGGCCGCTACGTCCGCCAGGGTGACTGTCATCGCTCTCCTCCGAGGAGTTGTGGCGCGGCCCCCCTTGTCCGGGCCACTGTCGGCAGGCTAGCGTCATACTGCATAGAAAGCGCTTGCTACGGCTGTATGGAGGAACTTTCGTGACACGCAGGACAGTGCGCATCGCCATGAACGGCGTCACGGGACGCATGGGATACCGGCAGCACCTGGTGCGCTCGATCCTCGCGATCCGCGAGCAGGGCGGCCTCGACCTCGGTGACGGCGAGGTGCTGTGGCCGGAACCCGTCCTCGTCGGCCGCCGCGCCCACGCGCTGGAGGCGCTCGCCGAGCAGCACGGCCTCACCGAGTGGTCGACGGACCTGGACGCGGTGCTCGCCGACGAGTCGATCGACATCTACTTCGACGCCCAGGTCACCTCGGCCCGTGTCGAGGCGATCAAGAAGGCCATCGCGGCCGGCAAGCACATCTACACCGAGAAGCCCACCGCCACCGACGTCGAGGGCGCGCTCGACCTGGCCCGCCTCGCCCGCGACGCCGGCATCAAGCACGGCGTCGTCCAGGACAAGATCTTCCTCCCGGGCCTGCTCAAGCTGAAGCGCCTCATCGACGGCGGCTTCTTCGGCGAGATCCTCTCCGTGCGCGGCGAGTTCGGCTACTGGGTCTTCGAAGGCGACTGGCAGGAGGCACAGCGCCCCTCCTGGAACTACCGCTCGGAGGACGGCGGCGGCATCGTCGTCGACATGTTCCCGCACTGGGAGTACGTCCTGCACGAGCTGTTCGGCCAGGTCACCAGCGTCTCCGCGCATGTGCAGACCCACATCCCGCAGCGCTGGGACGAGCAGGGCAAGCCCTACCCCGCCACCGCCGACGACGCCGCGTACGGCACCTTCCAGCTGGCGGGCGGCGCCGTCGCCCAGATCAACTCCTCCTGGGCCGTGCGCGTCAACCGCGACGAGCTCGTCGAGTTCCAGGTCGACGGCACCCACGGCTCCGCCGTCGCGGGCCTGCGCAACTGCCGTGTCCAGCACCGCTCGGCCACCCCCAAGCCGGTCTGGAACCCCGACCTCCCCGTCACCGAGCCGTTCCGCGACCAGTGGCAGGAAGTCCCCGACAACGGCGAGTTCGACAACGGCTTCAAGGCCCAGTGGGAGCTGTTCCTCCGCCACATCGTCCTCGACGAGCCCTACACCTGGGACCTGATGGCCGGCGCCCGGGGCGTCCAGCTCGCCGAGCTCGGCCTCAAGTCCTCCGCCGAGGGCCGCCGCTTCGACGTGCCGGAGCTGAGCCTGTGACCATCCACCTCCCGCAGGGGCCCTACGAGCCCCGGACCACCCCGCTCGACCTGGCACCGTCCGGGGCGCCACTCGCCTCCCGTACGGTCTTCTCCGCCGCGCACGTCGTCGCCGACCCGTACGCCGACATCAGCACCGACGACCCCGCCGCCGTCGACTGGGACGCCACCCTGGCCTTCCGCCGTCACCTCTGGTCGCACGGCCTGGGCGTCGCCGAGGCCATGGACACCGCGCAGCGCGGCATGGGCCTGGACTGGGCCGGCGCGGCCGAGCTGATCCGCCGCTCCGCCGCCGAGGCGAGGTCCGTGGGCGGCAGGATCGCCTGCGGCGTCGGCACCGACCAGCTCACCGGCCCCGCCACCCTGCCCGAGGTGCGCGCCGCGTACGAGGAGCAGCTCGCCCTGGTCGAGGAGAGCGGCGCCCAGGCCATCCTGATGGCCTCCCGCGCGCTGGCCGCCGCCGCGAAGGGCCCCGAGGACTACCTGGAGACGTACGCCCATCTCCTGCGCCAGGCCACGGAGCCGGTCGTCCTGCACTGGCTCGGCCCCATGTTCGACCCCGCGCTGGAGGGCTACTGGGGCAGTGCGGACCTCGACGCCGCCACCGACACCTTCCTCAAGGTCATCGCGGAACACCCGGACAAGGTCGACGGCATCAAGATCTCGCTCCTGGACGCCGAACGCGAGATCGACGTACGGCGCCGCCTTCCCAGCGGGGTGCGCTGCTACACCGGCGACGACTTCAACTACCCCGAGCTGATCGCGGGTGACGACCGGGGCTTCAGCCACGCCCTGCTCGGCATCTTCGACCCGCTGGGCCCGCTGGCCGCGCACGCGGTGCGTGTCCTGGACACCGGGGACACCGAAGGCTTCCGCGCGCTCCTGGACCCCACGGTCGAGCTGTCGCGCCACCTCTTCGCGGCCCCCACCCGCTTCTACAAGACGGGCGTCGTGTTCCTCGCCTGGCTCGCGGGCCACCAGGACCACTTCACGATGGTCGGCGGCCTGCAGTCCGCCCGTTCACTGCCGCACCTGGCGAAGGCGTACGAACTGGCCGACCGCCTCGGCCTGTTCCCGGACCCCGAGCTGGCCGAGGACCGCATGCGCGCCCTGTTGTCCGTCCACGGAGGAAGCCGATGACCGCCGATCTGTCCCGCCTGTCCGTCAACCAGGAGACGGTCAGGCAGCTGTCCCTGCCGGAGCTCGTCGAGGGCTGCGCCAAGGCGGGCATCGGCCAGGTCGGCCTGTGGCGCGCCCCGGTGCAGGAGTACGGCGTCGAGCGTGCCGGGCAGCTCATGAGGGACGCGGGCCTCACCGTCACCAGCCTCTGCCGCGGCGGCTTCCTCACCGCCACCGACCCCGCCGAACGCGCCCGCGCCCTGGACGACAACCGTGCGGCGGTCGACGAGGCGGCGGGCGTGAACACCGACACCCTCGTCCTGGTCTCGGGCGGTCTTCCCGACGGGGAGAAGGACCTGTACGCCGCCCGGGAGCGCATCGCCGACGCGCTGGCGGAGCTCGCCCCGTACGCCGCCGAGCGCGGCATCCGCCTCGCGATCGAGCCGCTCCACCCGATGTTCGCCTCGGACCGCTGCGTCGTCTCCACCCTGTCCCAGGCCCTGGACCTCGCCGAGCGCTTCCCGGCCGAGCAGGTCGGCGTGGTCGTGGACGCGTACCACATCTGGTGGGACGACCAGGTGCCCGCGCAGATCGCCCGGGCGGGCGCGGGCGGCCGGATCCACTCCTTCCAGCTGGCCGACTGGATCACTCCGCTTCCGGCGGGAGTCCTGGTGGGCCGCGGCCAGCTGGGCGACGGGAGCGTGGACTTCCGCGCGATGCGCCGGCAGGTCGAGGCGACCGGCTTCGACGGGCCGATCGAGGTCGAGATCTTCAACGAGGGGCTCTGGGCCCGTGACGGAGCCGAAGTGATCGCCGAAGTGGCCGCACGTTACCTGGAACACGCCTGCTGAGAGCCGGTTGGCCACGCAAAGGTAAAGAGATCGTCAAGGCGTGCAACCTTTACGTACCTACCCCGGTCGTACTCAGCGTCGGGACTTCCGGGGAGGGGTCCGGGGGGATCGGGAAGCCCGACGGAGGGGGAAAGCGAGGGGGGTCCGGCCTGTGGGCCGGGCCCCATTCCGCTTGCATGAGCCGTCCGTGAGCCGTCCGGACGGTTCGGAGGACCGGATCAGGGTTTCGACCCCTCCTCGTCCGGCCCGGGGAGGGAGGGTTCGGATGCCCTGCGCCCGCCAACGTGAAGGTCCGTGGAATGCCGAGAGTCAAAGTCAGCGTGATCGTTCCCGTGTACAACACCGGGAAATACGTCGACGAGTGCGCCCCGTCGCTGCTCGGCCAGAGCCTTCCGGCCGACGAGTACGAGGTCATCTACGTCGACGACGGGTCCACGGACGACACCCTGGCACGGCTGGAGAAGCTGGCGACCGGGCACGACCACGTCCAGGTGCACACCCGGCCCAACTCCGGCTGGCCGGGCGCCCCGCGCAACCTCGGTATGAAGCACGCCAGGGGCGAGTACGTGCAGTTCGTCGACCACGACGACAAGCTCGGGCCCGAGGCCCTCGAGCGGCTGTACGAGCACGCGACGCGCAACCGGGCCGACGTGGTGATCGGCAAGATGTCCAGCACGATGGTGCGGCCCCGGCGGCTGTTCCGGTACACCCTGGACAGCTGCACGATCGAGAACGACGAGCTCATGCAGAGCATGTCACCGCACAAGATGTTCCGGCGGGCCTTCGTCGAGCAGCACGGGCTGCGCTTCCCCGAGGGCCCGTGGATCATGGAGGATCTGGCCTTCGTCACCGCCGCCTACCTGAAGGCGGAACGGATCTCGGTCCTGGCCGACTACCCCTGCTACTACTGGATGAAGCGGGACGACGGCGGGAACAACACCCGCCACCGGTTCAATCCGCGGCACGGCTTCTGGCCCAACCTCCGTACCGTCATCGGGCAGATCAAGGACGGCACCAGCCCCTCCGACGACGTCGACGCCCTCCAGAACCGGCTCCTGCACCGCCTCTATCACGTCGAGGTCCTGTCCAGGGCCCGCGAGCCCGAGATCCTGCGCGAGGACCCGGCCGAGCAGCGACAGCGGTTCGGGACGGCGCGCGAGGTGGCGCTGGAGGAGTTCCCGCCCGCCGTGCGGCGTGGGCTGCCCGCGGTGAGCGGGGTGAGGGCCGAACTGCTGGAACGCGGCGACTTCGCCGGAGCGGTCGCGTTCGCGGAGCACGTCCGCACCGTGACGGCCCGCAGCGAGCTCGGCGCACCGCACTGGCAGGACGGCTGCCTCGTCGCCGACGTCACGCTGGAACTGCTGCGCGGCGACGGCGAGCCGCTGGTCCTGACGGAGCGCGACGGGAAGTGGTGGCTCGACCCGGAGCTGCTGACCGGCGTACCGGGAACGGAAGGCGGATGGGAGGTCCGCGACCCGCTCCGGATGGCGTACGCGGAACTGGTCGTCAAGGACCGTGACCGGGAGGACTGGTGGTACCCGGACGGCGACCTGGAGGTCAGGCTCCAGCCCCTGGGGGAGGGCCGGTCCCGGCTCCTCGCCTCCGGGCGGCTCCGCCTCGACCCGCGGAGTCTGGCCGGCGGACGGCGGCTCGAGCGCGGGGTCTACGACGTGTGGGCGTTCGTCCAACTGCTGGGCATCGACCGGATGGTCCGGGTGACCGGCCAGGGCGTCCCGGGCGGTCCTGCGGCGGGTCCGGCGCTGACCGGCGGCCGGCTCGCGCTCCCGTACCGGACCGCCGGGGTCGGCCAGCTCGCCCTCGACATGGACCAGCGCCTGCGGAGATTCGGCCCCGACACGGCCGGTGCCGCCGCGTCGAACGCCGGACGCGGCGGCCGTTCGCTCCCGCTGCCCTATGTGGCGGCGAGCCCCGGAGACCCGGCGCCCGTCAAGGTCACCGTGTCCGCCCTGACGGTCACCGCCGAAGTGGTCCCCGCCGCCGACGGGCCGACGGCGGCGTTGCGCCTGCCCGCCCGTCTGAAGCTCCCGGACGGACGCCACCCGGTCACCCTGCCGAAGGCGGAGGCGCCGGTCGCGTACGCCGTGGTCCGCGGCGGCGCCCTGCTCCGGCTGGAGGGCCCGGCGTACGAGGCCGGCGCCGGACGCCGGATCCTCGACACGGTCGCCGACAACGGCCAGGTCCGGCGCGTACGGCGACGGCTGGGCCGGTCGGGCTGAGCCTGCGTCGACTTCGGCGGCCGGGGTCAGCCCCTCACGTCCACGGCCAGCTGCGGCCACACCGTGGCCAGTCGGGCGATGTCGCCCGCCGACCGGCCCGTCGGAGCCAGGAGTTCACCGGGGTGGAAATGCACGACCGTCCCGGTCGTACCGTCGTCGGCGACGGGTTCCAGGCCGGTCACCGGGACACCTCGCTCGTAGCGCTGGGTCCAGGATCCGTTGCGGCGCCGGTTGGTGTGGACGAGCCAGTCAGAGAGCGCGGCGACCGCGGACATGCCACGGCGCGGATGGCCGTCAGGAAGCGTCCGGGCCTCCGGGAAGTCGAAGAACCGCAGGTCCTTCGTGGCCATGACCGGCTTCCTGACGGCCTGGCCGTGTTCGTCGTACCGGGTGTCGGTGCCTCGCCCGTCGTCGGCCACGGACACGGAGCCGTCGGGGTGGAGAGTGACGCGGCAGTGCCCTCCGCCGCCGCACTCCGCCTCGTCGGCCGCGTAGGCGACGACTTCGAGGACCAGGTGCAGGGTCCCCCCGGGAGCGAACACGGCCGGATGCCGCCGAATGTCCGACAGATGGTCGAGGTCCACGGAGCCGGCCCAGTCGTGCGTCGTGTTGCGCCAGGAAGCCCTTGATGTATCCACGGGAGAATCTCCACCCAGGCAGGTGACCGCCTCGTCGGCGACCACATCGAGAGATGCACCGCCCACCCGCGACGGCATTCCATAGCAGTCAAGCACCACGCATCTACGGTAGTGCCGGGGCTTGGCGGTTCTCGCGGTAGAGGTCGATGGCGAGAGCGACGGCGGCGTGGGTGGCAGGGTGGGGGTCCTGTCGGCGCCAGATGAGCTGGACAGGGACGGGTTCGGCGTCGCGCAGTGGGCGGTACGTGATGCCGTCGCGGCGGTACTGGGCGGCGGTGGACTGGGGGGTGACGCCGACGCAGCGACCGGTGGCGATGGCGGCGAGCCAGTCGTCGATGTCGTGGGTGTACTCGACGGTGGGTCGTCCGTCTTCGGGCCACAGGTTCAGGGTGGTGGTGCCGGTGCGGCGGTCGAGGGCCAGGGCGCGGGTGGCGACTTCGTGCAGGCGGATACTGCGTCGGCGGGCCCACGGGTCGTCGGAGGCGAGGGCCAGGTATCGGTGCTCCTGGCCGACGAGGGCGTGTGACCAGGGTTTGAGGTTGAGTGGGGCGCGGATGACCGCGAGGTCGCACAGTCCTTCGGCGAGGCCGCCGGTGGAGGAGTTGTGGCGGATGAGCCGGAGTTGGGTTTCGGGGTGCTCGTGGCGCCAGCGCCGCTGGAATTCGGTGGTGTGACGGCCGAAGGCCGACCAGGCGTGTCCGATGTGCAGGTGGCTGTGGCCGGCGGTGGCTTCGGTGACGAGTTCGTGGGCGCTGGAGAGCAGTGGGCGGGCGCGGGCGAGGACCTGCACGCCTGCTGTGGTGGGCGCGACCGTGCGGCTGGTGCGGTGCAGCAGCCGCACTCCGAGGATCTTTTCCAGGGCGAGCAGGTTCCGGGAGACGGCGGCCTGGGAGATGCCCAGTTCGAAGGCCGCGTCCGTGAAGCTGCCGGTGTCGACGATGGCGACCAGGCAGCGCAGGTGTTTCAGCTCCAGTCCGGTGGAGTTCCCTCGGCTTCCGTCATCCATACGCTCAGCGTATCAATAGCGCTGCGGATGCATTTTGCGTATAACCGTGAAGGCTGCACGGTGAGGACATGGTGCTGAAGACCTCACAGGACGCCGGGCGGGCTGTTGCCGCCGCCGACGGCGGTACACCGGGCCGGGGCGGGAGCCCTCGCGTCGGGGTGGCGTTGATGTTGGGCAGCGGACTGTCGAACCAAGTCGGGGCATCGGTGGCAGCGCTGGCGTTCCCGGTACTCGGCCCGACGGGGGTGGTCGCGATCCGCCAGTGGGTGGCCGCCGGGGTGCTGTGGGCGGCCGGGAGACCGCGACTGCGGGCCTTCACCGCAGCGCAATGGCGGCCGGTGCTGGCGCTGGCGCTGGTATTCGCCGTGATGAATCTGTCCCTGTATACGGCCGTCGACCGCATCGGACTCGGACTGGCCGTCACACTGGAGTTCCTCGGCCCGCTCACGGTGGCCCTGGCCGGCTCCCGCCGCCGGATCGACGCCATGTGCGCGCTGGCAGCCGCGGCCGCCGTCGTCGTTCTCACTCGCCCCTCTCCTTCCACCGACTACCTCGGCATCGGCCTGGCAGTGCTGGCCGCAACGTGCTGGGGCTGCTACATCCTGCTCAACCGCACCGTCGGCCAGCGCCTGCCCGGCCTGGAGGGCTCGGCCGCCGCCGCGGCCGTCTCCGGCGCCCTCTACGTCCCCGTCGGCGTCCTGGTGCTCTGGCAGCATCCCCCCACCCCCACTGCCCTCGCCTGCGCACTGGCAGCGGGAGTGCTGTCCTCGGCGGTACCGTTTCTCGCCGACCTGCTGGCACTACGACGCGTCCCGGCACACTTCTTCGGCGTGTTTATGAGCGTCAACCCGGTCTTCGCCGCCCTGGTCGGCCTCATCGTGCTCCACCAGCACCTCGATACGGCCGCTTGGGCAGCCATCGGGGTGATCGTCGGCGCCAACGTCGTAGCCGTCACAGCGGCCTCCCCCCTGGTCCGGACTGCTCACTTGTCCTCGTAGGCCGGAGGCGGCACCACCTACGGTCTGGCGATCTCCCTCGAAGTGGAGCGAATCGCGCAGCCAAGACCTCTCTTCCAGTGCGGGTTCGGCACGGAAGACCCTTCGAGGATTTTGAACTCGCAGTGGACGGACAGCGGCCGATTCGGTGCTCGGCACGAGCGGCGAGCTCAGTGACAAGGCGCTGAACAAGAAGGTCAAGGGGGCCTGGCGGAAGAGAAGACCGCCTCCGCCGGGATCCCGGACGAGCTGCCGGACCGCATCTACCGGCAGAACATCTCAGGAGAACAGGCCAAGAAGCCCCTCGGTGACATGCTCGGGGACGAACCCGAGGTCTCCTTCGCCGAGAACAGCGACACGTACAAGCAGATGATGAGCACGGTCAACGGAAAATCGACGTTCAACACCGTGCGGACGTACAACAAGGTGAAGGGACTTCCCCCGGAGCGTGAGTACTTCATCGCGGGGGGCGAGCTGACCAAGGACGAGGGTGGCAACTTCCACATCAGCTTCGACTTAGGACGCCGTTCCTGACCGGGCGCCGGTCAACGTCCGGTCACACCGTGAGCCTGACCGCTTCGATCCACGACTCGTTGTCGTGGGTGCCGGCGTAGGTGAAGTCGTACCCGTTCCCGGGCTCGTCGCATTCCAGGCCGAGCCAGGAGTCGTCGTGGACGTAGGTGGACTGGCAGACGGCACCCTTGCCACCGTCGACGCTGACGCTGAACCCCAGCATGTTCGGCGCGTCCTTCTTGGTGCTGCCGACGTAGTTGTCGATGCCGTCGGCGGCGTTCGACCACGGGTCGGGGTAGTGCCCCGTGCCATTGGCCGACGCGGGATCATGGACGAAGGCGCCGCCGGATGTGCCCTGGGTTCCGGACACGGCGATGTTGACGGCCTTGATCGGCTTCCCCTTGCCCTCTGCGCCGGCCGTCTCCCCGTCGCACACGGCATCGGTCCAGCCCTGGCCCGCCACATGGACGCGATAGCAGATGTGCCGTCCGCTCGGATCGTCCGCGGCGAGCTGCTGGACGGCGGTCGCCGCGGTCCTCTCCGGGGCCTCGGTCTCCTCCTCCTCGGAACCGCCGCCTCCCGCCCCCGCTCCGTCCGTCTGCTGCGTCGCGGCCGGAGGGGCCGTGGCCTCGGCGGACGGTGCCTTCGGCGCACCGGCGGACGGTGAGGGAGAGGGCGGCAGCGTGCTGATGACGGCGTCCGGGTGCTTTTCGGTGGCGGTGCTGCGGACCTGGGGCTTGTAGGCGATCCACAGCATCACGAACGCGATCGCCAGCGCCAGGAGGAGACTGAGGAAGGCCACCAGCCAGCGCGGCAGGAAACCCCGCTGCACGTACGTGCCTTCGACGTCCAGCGGCGTCGCCCCCGACCGCTGCACGGCCAGGGTGTAGGGCCGCTGCTCCGCCGACCCGAACCAGATGATCTGCTGTGGCCTCAACGTCGTCTTCACGAACGCCGCACGGCCCGGCTCGATCTGCACGTTGCCCGGGTGGATGTCGTACGACAGCTGATCGCCGTTGTCACTGCCACTCACCGAAGCCGTCAGCTTCGTGTTGCCCAGGTTGTCCACGGCCAGTTTCGGGCGGCCACGGAAACGGCCCTTCACCGTCGGCGGAATCAACTCCGCCCGCATTTCGGTGAACGGAGTGATGGTGACGTTCCCCTCCGGGACCGTCGTCGCCTCCGGATGCTCCGTGGGCGTGATCCGCACGGCATACGGATTCGGCCCCGCCGTCGCATCCGGCGTACGCGGCGGCGTGAACGTCAGATCCACCGAGCCCGTCGTCCCCGGGTACAACCGCAGCGACTGCGGCTCCACAGCGGTCCAGGGCGCGAGAGAGCCCACCGCCTCGAAGCGGTACTCCTCCACCACGTCACCGGTGTTACGAAGACGCAGCCGCACCGTCGCACTGCCACCCGGGTCCACTGTCGTGGAGGCGGGCTCAAGAGAAGTCCAGAGGCTCACTCCCGGACGTTAAACGCGGCAACGGTGCCGAGTCAGGAAGCCACAGGGCACGACAGGTGCCCGAAGAGGCGGACCGGCTGCCCCCGCTCCCGGTCCTCACGAAGCTGCCCGGCGGTCCTGATGCCACAGGGAAGGCAGTCCCGGCACGGGCTGTCGGGCCCACCCGATACCGTCGGAACCATGTCCAACACCGCCGTGCTTGGATCGATCAGGTACCAGCCCCTTTGCAACACGTCACGTGTGGTGGTCCCCGCGATCCTCATTTGCACTGGGGTCATGTAGTTGGAGGACTCGCGTGACGATGTCGTGGCCGTGAATGAGTTCTCTGTCCGCGACAGCCTCCGGAGGGCCGTCCACGTAGGAAGTGCAGGTGGGACAGTGCCCAGGGGGAAGTTGACGCCAGGCGGGGCTGGGCAGTTCGCTCAAGCCGACGCCCGAGATGCAGGGGGCGACACGGAGGGACAGGCTTCGGGGAAGCACGTCCTCTGGTCGAGTCCGCTCTTTTTCCAGCTGTGGCTCTACGGCGTCGGGCACTCCCAACTGCTCATCCGTAGTCTGTCGGGTCAGGGGCAGGACGCGGAGCCGATCGGCATCCGGTTCGAGGCGGTGGAGCGGATGAACGTCGGCCGCACGTTTCGTGGTCTCAGCCTGGAGTCGGCCGATGACGCCCTTCTGGAGGAGATCGCGGCCACGGGTTACCTCAGGCCGCGCCCGAATCCGCTGCTGGCGCTCGCACTGCGCAGTGTGGACGCCGTGAGCTGGGTCGTCTGCTCGAAGGTGGCGGTCGGGGTGTCCGAATTCGTCGACGGGCAAGCCGGATTCTCGCTCGAACCGGTCCACTTCGCCGCGCGAGCGAGGAGACCGGACTGACCTGACACTCCCTGACACGACCCCGGAGGACCGCCTTCTGCGAGGCGGTCCTCTTCGGTTCGGAGGCCGTCCCGGCACTGACGCCTCGGACGCCGGAATGGCGGGCCTCGACCGGATCATCCCCTGCGGACCACGGAAACCCGAGGGGTGGCAGGCACACGGTCCCGGCGCCGTTCCTTCCGTGGCGGGTCAGTTCGACATCGGCATGACCGGTCGGACGCAGCGCCACCACATATGCGGCCCCCACGCGGGTCCCGTAGGTGCATCCCAGTCTGCCTGTCAGCGGCGAGCGATAGTCTCCGAAGGGCCGTTCATGTAGGAAGCGCAGGTGGGGCCATGCCCGGTAGGGGAGTTGACGACAGGCGGGGCAGCCCCGAAGGTGTTTGCGAAGTGACCGGGGTCCTGGAGCGGATCACGTACGCCAACGAGGAGAACGGCTACACGGTCGCCCGCGTCGACACCGGGCGCGGGGCAGGGGACCTGCTCACCGTCGTCGGTTCGCTGCTCGGCGCGCAGCCCGGTGAGTCGCTGCGGATGGAGGGGCGTTGGAGCTCCCACTCGCAGTACGGCAAGCAGTTCACCGTCGAGAACTACACGACGATCCTGCCCGCCACCATCCAGGGCATCCGGCGCTACCTCGGCTCCGGCCTGATCAAGGGCATCGGGCCGGTCATGGCCGACCGCATCACCACCCACTTCGGGGTGGACACCCTGGACATCATCGAGCAGCAGCCGGAGCGGCTCGTCGAGGTGCCCGGGCTCGGGCCGAAGCGGACGAAGATGATCGCCGCGGCCTGGGAGGAGCAGAAGGCGATCAAGGAGGTCATGGTCTTCCTCCAGACCGTCGGCGTTTCCACCTCCATCGCCGTCCGCATCTACAAGAAGTACGAGGACGCCTCGATCTCCGTGGTGAAGAACCAGCCCTACCGGCTGGCGTCCGACGTCTGGGGCATCGGATTCCTCACCGCCGACCGCATCGCCCAGGCCGTCGGGATCCCGCACGACAGCCCGGAGCGGGTCAAGGCCGGGTTGCAGTACGCCCTGTCGCAGTCCACCGACCAGGGGCACTGCTTCCTCCCCGAGGAGCGGCTGATCGCGGACGGCGTGAAGCTGCTCCAGGTCGACACCGGTCTCGTCATCGACTGCCTGGCCGAGCTCGCGGAGGACCCCGAGGGAGTCGTGCGGGAGAAGGTGCCGGGTCCCGAGGACGGGCAGCCGGTCACCGCCGTGTATCTCGTCCCCTTCCACCGCGCCGAGATCTCCCTCGCCGCACAGGTGCGGCGTCTGCTGCGTACGCCGGAGGACCGGATGCCGGCCTTCGGTGACGTCGACTGGGACAAGGCGCTGTCCTGGCTCGCCGGTCGTACGGGGGCGAAGCTGGCGCCGGAGCAGGAGGCGGCCGTCCGGCTCGCCCTCACCGAGAAGGTCGCCGTGCTGACGGGCGGCCCGGGCTGCGGGAAGTCGTTCACCGTCCGCTCCGTCGTCGAGCTGGCCCGCGCCAAGAAGGCGAAGGTGGTGCTGGCCGCCCCCACGGGGCGGGCCGCAAAACGGCTCTCCGAGCTGACCGGCGCCGAGGCGTCCACCGTGCACCGGCTCCTGGAGCTGAAGCCCGGCGGGGACGCGGCGTACGACCGTGACCGGCCGCTGGACGCCGATCTGGTCGTCGTCGACGAGGCGTCGATGCTCGATCTGCTGCTCGCCAACAAGCTGATCAAGGCGGTGGCACCCGGTGCCCATCTCCTGCTGGTCGGCGATGTGGACCAGCTGCCGTCGGTCGGTGCGGGGGAGGTGCTGAGGGACCTGCTCGCCGAGGACGGCCCGGTTCCGGCGGTCCGGCTGACCACCATCTTCCGGCAGGCCCAGAAGTCCGGTGTCGTCACCAACGCCCACCGGATCAACTCCGGGGTGCCGCCGCTGACCCAGGGCCTGGACGACTTCTTCCTCTTCGTGGAGGACGAGACGGAGGACGCCGGGGTGCTCGCCGTGGACGTCGCGGCCCGTCGCATCCCCGCCAGGTTCGGCCTGAACGCCCGTCGTGACGTGCAGGTCCTCGCCCCGATGCACCGCGGCCCGGCGGGCGCGGGCCATCTCAACGGACTGCTCCAGCAGGCCATCACCCCGGGCCGTCCCGGCCTGCCCGAGAAGCGGTTCGGCGGCCGGGTCTTCCGGGTCGGGGACAAAGTGACGCAGATCAGAAACAATTACGACAAAGGTGAGAACGGCGTCTTCAACGGTACGGTCGGTGTCGTCACCGGTCTCGACGCGGACGAGCAGAGGCTGACGGTTCTCACCGACGAGGACGAGGAGATCGCGTACGACTTCGACGAACTGGACGAACTGGCCCACGCCTACGCGATGACCATCCACCGTTCGCAGGGCAGTGAGTACCCGGCGGTCGTCATCCCGGTCACCACCAGCGCCTGGATGATGCTCCAGCGGAACCTGCTGTACACCGCCGTGACCAGGGCCAGGAAGCTCGTCGTACTGGTCGGTTCGCGCAAGGCCATCGGCCAGGCGGTCCGCACGGTTTCCGCAGGCAGGCGCTGCACGGCACTGGATTTCCGGCTCCGCGGCGAGGCGTCGGAAGACTTCCCGGAAAAATGATCGATCAAAACGGTGGGATACATCACTGAGCCCTTCCGGAACCGGATGGGAGGGGGCAGGATGGGCAAGTTGGCGGCACTCAGTGCCGTCGGTAGGTCCAATGGACGACCCCGAGTGCACTCTCCTGCGCCAAATGGGGGAGGGTGGAGACAGTCAGGGCACCTCGAAGAAGAGGCACTACGTCGGTGAGGGATGACGTGAGCGAGCACACCAACAACGCTGTAGTACTGCGGTACGGCGATGACGAGTACACCTACCCGGTGATCGACAGCACCGTCGGCGACAAGGGCTTCGATATCGGGAAGCTCCGGGCCAATACGGGCCTGGTCACGCTGGACAGCGGATACGGCAACACAGCCGCCTATAAATCCGCCATCACGTACCTCGACGGTGAGCAGGGCATCCTGCGGTACCGCGGCTACCCGATCGAGCAGCTCGCCGAGAGCTCGACGTTCCTCGAGGTCGCCTACACGCTGATCAACGGTGACCTTCCCAAGGTCGACGAGCTGTCGGCCTTCAAGAACGAGATCACCCAGCACACGCTGCTGCACGAGGACGTCAAGCGCTTCTTCGACGGCTTCCCGCGCGACGCCCACCCGATGGCCATGCTGTCCTCGGTCGTCAGCGCGCTGTCCACCTTCTACCAGGACAGCCACAACCCGTTCGACGAGGAGCAGCGTCACCTCTCGACGATCCGGCTGCTGGCCAAGCTCCCGACGATCGCGGCGTACGCGTACAAGAAGTCGATCGGTCACCCGTTCGTCTACCCGCGCAACGACCTCGGCTACGTCGAGAACTTCCTGCGGATGACGTTCTCCGTGCCGGCCCAGGAGTACGTGCCGGACCCGGTCGTCGTCTCGGCGCTCGAGAAGCTGCTCATCCTGCACGCGGACCACGAGCAGAACTGTTCGACGTCCACCGTGCGTCTGGTCGGCTCCTCGCAGGCGAACATGTTCGCCTCGATCTCCGCCGGCATCTCGGCCCTGTGGGGCCCGCTGCACGGTGGCGCCAACCAGTCGGTGCTGGAGATGCTCGAGGGCATCCAGGCCAACGGCGGCGACGTCGACTCGTTCATCCAGAAGGTGAAGAACAAGGAGGACGGCGTCCGCCTGATGGGCTTCGGCCACCGGGTGTACAAGTCCTTCGACCCGCGCGCCAAGATCATCAAGGCCGCCGCCCACGACGTGCTGTCGTCGCTCGGCAAGTCCGACGAGCTGCTGGACATCGCGCTCAAGCTGGAGGAGCACGCGCTCTCCGACGAGTACTTCGTCTCGCGCAACCTCTACCCCAACGTGGACTTCTACACGGGCCTGATCTACCGCGCCATGGGCTTCCCGACCGAGATGTTCACCGTGCTGTTCGCGCTCGGCCGCCTTCCCGGCTGGATCGCCCAGTGGCACGAGATGATCAAGGAGCCGGGATCCCGCATCGGCCGCCCGCGCCAGATCTACACCGGCGAGGTCCTGCGCGACTTCGTCCCGGTCGAGGGCCGCTGATCCCCGACCACCCGTCGGTCCCGCCTCGCCGGAGCCGCTGACGTACCGGACCTTCGAGGTCCACTGCCTTCGCCCCGCGTACCGTGCTCGATCATCGAGCGCGGTGTACGGGGCGATTCGGCGTTCCGGGGAGCGGCCGGGTCCCGGGCCGGACCTAGCATGTCGACCATGACAGAAATGCAGGCCGGGCCCGCCGGCCGCGTGCTGCGCGCACTCCTCGGCGCGTCCTCCGGCACACCCGGAAGCGACGGGAGCGCCGCGTCGGTCCAGGACGAGGCGGGCGCCGCTCTCAGGGCCGTACAGCAGACGCGTCCGGCACGTACGGTCGCGGCCAAGGTCGCCGCCGCGGGCGGAGCCGACCGCGAAACCGCTCTGCTGCTGCGTGAGCTGGCCGGGAGTCAGCTCGGCGGCGACGTGGAGCGGTGGTGTGGCCTGCACGACGCGCTCGTCGGCCACCGGGGCAGCCTGCCCCAAGTGCTCGCCGAGGCGCCGGTGCCTGAGAAGCCCCCCGCCGAGGGTGCGGTCGTCCCGCCCGCGCCCCGGAGCGTCCACGCCACGCTCGGCCTGCTGCTGGAGCACGCCGAGCCGCGGCACGCCGCCGTCGCCCTGGCCGGCCTTCCCGAACAGGTGGCGGCGGAGCTGCTCGCCGGCGGGACGCTTCCCGCGCCGTCCCTCGTCACCGCCGTCCTCGACCACGGCGACTCCCGCGTCCGCGCCGCCCTGGCCCGCCACCCGCGGCTCGACACCCGGATCCTGGCCCGTCTGCTCACCGTCGGCGACTCCGAGGTGGCGGCGGCCGTCTACCGCAACCCCCGCGCCACCCAGTCCCTGCGTCGTACCGTCGCGCACCGGCTCCCCGCCGAGCCGATGGACGACACGCTGCGCACGGAGCTGGCCTCACCGCGCGACGACGTGCCGCGTACCTGGCTCGCGCCGCTGCTCGGTTCCGGAGATCCACAGCTGGTGGCCTCGGCCTTGCGGTCCGGACCCCGGCGGGTCGCTCAGCAGTACGCGCTGCTGAGAGTCTGGGAGCGCACTGGGCCGCACGCCGTACGAGCCCTGCTCGACGACCCCTCCGTGGCCCGTCACCTGGGCCGGGATGTCGTGAGCGAGGTCGGTGCGGCCCTGTCGGACGCCGACTCCGGCGGCGCGGGCGAGGAGCCCGGCCGGGACGGCCGCACCGCGGACGCCGTACGTCGTCTGCGGGACCGGTGCGAGCCGTACGAGGATCCCGCGCGCCTGCCCGCCCTGCTGGCCACCACCCGGGGCACCAGCACCCTGCGCGACCTGCTCTCCGAGCCGTACGTCCACGACATCGACGCCCTGGCCCTGGCCCATGCGAAGAGCCCGTTCATGCCCAAGGCGTGCGAGGAGCTGGCCCGCCACGAAGCGGCGAGCGACGCGCAGCGCCTGGCGTTTCGCCTGAGCGTCCTCAACGAGCCGTGGCGGGCCGACGGCCGCCGTGCCGGGAACACCGGCCTGCCGGGACAGCGCCTGGCCGAGGAGACGCTCGACGACAGTGCTGCCCGCTGGGCGGAGGGCATGGTCGATGCCGGCCTGCTGGACCCGGTCGAGCTGATACGCGGGGCGCGACCCGCCGTCCACGCGATGGCCGCCCTCGGCGCGCTCGCCCAGCGGGCCCTGCTGACGGACGAGGCCGTGGCCGCGCTCCGCGTACTGGCCGACACCCACCTGGGCGAGGATGCCGGGATCTGGGCCGCACTCGACAGCTTGCTGCCCGAGCACCGCGGATCCGTGGCGGAGCTGATCGCGGACGCGGGCAGGGCCGCCCCGGCCACCACCGGTGGGGTCGCCGCCGTGCCGGGTGTCGAGGAGGAGCGCCCCTCGCCGGAAGCACGCGCCTGCGCTCCGGCACCGTCGCGGTTGAGCCGCTACGAACGGTCCCTGGCCCTGCCGGCCCTGGACCTGCTGTACTCCCTCGCTCCCGTCGGCGCACCGCTGCCCGACGACCCCGATGTGCTGCGCGTGCTGGCCGAGTGCGACTGGAGTGACGCCCCTGGGCTGAGCACCCCGGAATGGTTCGCCGAAGCCTGCGCGGCCCACGGCATCGCCCCGTCCGGGGAAGGGGCCGTCCACGTCGCGCCCACCCTCGCGGAGGTACGGGCGCAGCGTCCGCGGACCTACGGGTCCGGCGCCCTCCTCACCGAACACGCCTACGTCCAGGGCGTTCTGCCCGCCGACGAGCTGCTCACCCTGCTGCCGGCCGGCCACCTGCTGCTGTTCCCTCACGACTGGCGGCGCCTCGCGTTCGCCCACGCCTGGCGAGCCACGCTCGCCCGTCGGCTTCGCGCCGACCTCGGCGCCGATCCGGAGGCGTGGCTGCGCCTGGCCGCCACCGCGTCGGCGTCCGCCGCGTCCGGATCCACCGGCGCCTCGGAGGGGCCCACCTGGGCCGAGTTGCTGCGCCTGGCACGCTCCGGTGACGGGCCCGCCCCGCACACCGCGGCCCATTCGCCGGCCGAGGCCCCCACACCGCGGCAGAGCTGGCTCCCGGCCACGCCCCGGCCGCGCACGCCCGACGAGGCGATCAAGCTGCTGGAGCGGGGCAACCATCTGTGGCCGTGGCCGGAAGGCACTCTGCTGTGCCTGGCCGACGCCGAGGTGGTCGACGCGGTGCTGCCGAGGCTGGGCCCCGACGGGCCGTGGCTCCTCGCCGCGTACCTGCTGCGCTACGACCGCACTCCGCGCCACCTCCTCGACCGGTTGCTCGCCGGTCGTGATCCCGACGCGCTCCGCGTACTCGCGGCACAGTGCCGCTGGCTCAAGGACGGCTCGGCGGCGCGGCTGGCCGATCTCGACGACCCGGACATCGACCTCGTGGTCCTGCGGCACCTGACGCACCGGCCGACCGTCCACCGGATCGTGACCCGCTCCCGCCCTCAGCGGGGAGCCGAACCGCCGTCGTCGGGGGCCCGCGTACTGGCCGAGTGGCGTGCCGGGGGTGGAGCCCGCCCGGCCGGAGGCCTGACCTGGCTGTGCTCGGCCGAACCCGGCCTGGTCGAGGAGCTCCTCGTCCGCGAAGGTGCCCGACTGGGTCTCGGACACCAGCTGTTGGGCTGTCTGCGGCTGCTCGAACACGGCGGGGCCGACCGGCTGGCCGGCCTCGCGGGCCGAAGCGTGCTGGGGCGGGCGGCCGCATCGCTGTGCGCGAAGGCGCTGGCGTCCGCCGACCCCGCCGCGGTGCTCCGTGCTCGGCTCGACCGTGAACTGGCCCCGGAGAAGCTCCTCGTGAAACTGCGGCGGGCCCGTCACGCCGCCCAGGCGCGCGGCATCGTCGAGGCGCTTCCGCCCGGTGAGCCCGTCGACTGGGAGGCGCTCGAAGCCGCCCACGAACAGGACCCGCTGCCGTACTGGGGTGATCTGATCAATCTGTCCGTGGTCCCCGAGAGCGTACGGATGCGGCACGCGGCGCTGCTGCCGGAGCCGGGGCCCGACGGGCTGCCGGAGGGCGAGCGGCTGACCCGGGAGCGGGCCCGGCACGGGCTGGGCGGCCGGTACAACTGCCCACCGGCCACGCAGCTGGACGGGTTGCTCACCAAGGGTCTGCTGACCGGCGCGGACCTGCTGAGTCTGGCGACCCCGGCCGTACGGATGCTCGCCTATCTGAACGCGGCCGGCCGCCGCATGGACGCACCACCCGAGGCCGCTGCCGCGCGGGCCGAGCTCGCCGTTCTCGTACGGACCCGGCTCGGCACGGACGGGGCGGCCTGGGCCCGGGTGGCGAGGAGGCTGACCGGAGGCGCCACGGAGTGGGAGCACCTGTCGACGGTGGCCGCGCTGCTGAGCCGATGAGTGCGGTCCGCGGTCCTGCGGAAGGACAGCGGACCCGAGCCCCCGCAGGGACCCTGAGCGGCTCACACGGTGAAGCCGCGGAACGCGAGAAGCGCCCCGTCTGCCGATCCCCCCACGGGTCGACGGACAGGGCGCTTCCCATATCCCGGAGCGGATTCCCCCCACGGGATCCGGCCGGGCGTTTGCGCGGGAGCCTGAACTCCCTTTGTTTTCCTGTGGTGCGTATTCAGTTCGGTCCTGCTGTGCGACTGCCGGGGTACGTACGCACGGGAGGGCCGCTCAAAGCTCCCCGGTGCACGTGCCCCGGCCACGCTTGCCCGGAGCGTCCCCCAAGACACTCCGTCGGACGTCCCCCAAGACATCCTTGGCATCGCACTCTTAGACTCACCAACTCATCAGATGGTTACCCTCAAATCGGTGTGATCTAAGTCTCTTTGTAGAAATTATGTGAAGGAGCACAACCGCAGACCGCCCGTCGTGACGGAGGCCGTCGGTGGCGTCTGCTGCCGCACCCGCGAACATGGCTCTGACCTGCCAGGACGTGGTCAGCGGCAGAGTGGCCACAGGGTGGCCGCACGCCTGGAAGCGGTTGCTTCTGATGGTGCACAGAGTACGCCTCGAAGGGTGGATGACGGCAGGGGCCACCTTGAGATCTCCATGAACCGGCGTGAGGCCGCCCCCGGGTGCCCTCGATGCGAGCCGCGTGAGGCGCGGGCCGCCGATCCTCAGGCGCGGCCCACCAGCTCGTAGCCCGCCTCGTCGACGGCCGCGCGTACGGCGTCGTCGGTCAGCGGCGCCGCGGCGGTGACGGTCACCCGGCCGGTGGCGGCCTCCGCCTGCACCGAGGTGACTCCCTCGATCCCGGACACCTCCTCGGTGACCGCTCCTTCGCAGTGGCCGCAGGTCATGCCCTTCACCTCGTACACCGTGGTGACGCCGCCCGCCTGGGCGTCGGCCGCTCCGTCGTGGCAGGAACCGGTGGACGAGCAGCAGGAGCCGGCGGTCCGGGGCGTGTCGGTCTCGGCGGTCATGGCGTTCTCCTCTTCGCAGGCACTGATGTGTGGCGGATGTGGCGCGAGGGGGCGCCGGGGAGCCCGGTGCGCCTACCCGCACGGACAACTATACCCCTAGGGGGTATGAAGGTGCCCCTGGCGTCACTCGACCGGGCGTGTCGCACATCAGGGGCGCCAGGCAGCGGCACATCGGAGACGGCCGGGGGAGGCGGCCGGGGGCGGGACAAGATCGGGGCCGGCGCGTAGATTCGCCGGATCGCGGGGCGGCGCGGCCCTGAGGAACCCGGCGGCGTGAGCCGGGCCATGGGAGGCGGGGCGGATGCGGGCAGTGGTGTTCGAGGAGTTCGGGCAGGAGGCCCGGGTCCGGGACCTCCCGGACCCCGCCCCCTCGGCCGGGGGCGTCGTGGTCCGGGTCGAGGCCACGGGGCTGTGCCGGAGCGACTGGCACGGCTGGATGGGGCACGACCCGGACATCGTCCTCCCGCACGTACCCGGACACGAACTGGCCGGGGTGGTCGAGGAGGCGGGCTCCGGTGTCCACAACTGGCGCCCCGGCGACCGGGTCACCGTGCCCTTCGTCTGTGCCTGCGGCCGGTGCTCCGCCTGCGCGGCCGGCGCCCAGCAGGTCTGTGAGCGGCAGACCCAGCCGGGTTTCACCCATTGGGGGTCGTTCGCCGAGTACGTGGCACTGGAGCAGGCCGACGTGAATCTGGTCGCGGTGCCCGAGGGGCTGTCGTCCGCCACGGCCGCCGGGCTCGGGTGCCGGTTCGCCACCGCGTTCCGGGCCGTCGTGGGACAGGGGCGGGTGGCGCCGGGGGAGTGGGTCGCCGTGCACGGCTGCGGCGGGGCCGGGCTGTCGGCCGTGATGATCGCGGTGGCGTGCGGGGCCAGGGTGGTCGCGGTCGACGTCTCGCGGCCGGCTCTGGAGCTGGCGCGTGCCTTCGGCGCGTCGGCCTGCGTGGACGCCTCGGACCACCCCGTCGGTGCCGACGAAGCCGTACGCGAACTGACCGGCGGCGGTGCGCATCTGTCGCTCGACGCGCTGGGGTCCCCGGTCACCCGTGCCGCCTCGGTGCGGAGCCTTCGCCGGCAGGGCCGTCACGTCCAGGTCGGGCTGCTGCCGCCGGCGGCCGGTGACCCCGTCGTACCCATGGCGCGGGTGATCGCGCTGGAGCTGGAGATCCTCGGCAGCCACGGCATGCCCGCCCACGACTACCCGCCGATGATGGACATGGTCCGGGCCGGCACCCTGCGGCCGGATCTGCTGGTGACCTCCACCATCGCGCTGGACGCCGCCCCGGCGGCCCTCGCCGCGATGGGCACCGCCCCGGGAGCGGGCGTCACGGTCATCGAACCGGCGCAGGGGGCCTGAGCGTTCGCGTCCGGCCGGCTCAGCGGCCCCGGTTGCTGGGCCGGGACGCGATCCACGCCAGGACGGTGTCCACGTACCAGTAGGGCTTCCCGTTCCGGACGTCGTCGGGAGGCGGTAGGAGCCCGTGCTTGCGGTACGAACGGATCGTGTCCGGCTGGACCCGGATGTGTGCCGCAATGTCCTTGTACGACCAGAGCGTTCTGTCCGTCATGAATGACACCTCTCTGTACGTCCGTGCGCCTCTGCTCCGGTGAACGAGAGCGGCCCGGCCCGGGCAGGGGGCGTCGCGAGTCCGTGACAGGGACCCAGCGGAACGCGGACATACGTGACAGAGGGGTGACTGCTGCGGCGGGTGGGGACCGGGAGGCTGAAGAGAAAGCTCAGGAGGACGGCCGCGCGGGCCCGCAGATGCGGAGGAACTCCCGGGTGCGGCGGGCGATGGGCAGCGGCTTGTCGGGCGGGCAGGGGTACATGTCCTGCTCGACGATGGCGAACAGGTCGGTGCCCAGGGCTCGCGCGGCGTCCAGCACGGGCTCCAGCGCGGGCACTCCGCCCGGCGGTTCGCACATCACGCCGCGCGCCACGGCCGGACCGAACGGCACCTCGTTCGCCACGACGTCCGCGAGCACCTCCGGGTCGACCTGCTTGAGGTGCAGATAGCCGATCCGCTCGCCGTAGGTCCTGATGAGCTTCACGCTGTCCCCGCCGCAGTACGCGTAATGACCGGTGTCGAGGCAGAGCGAGACCAGGTCGGGGTCGGTGGCGTCGAGGAAGCGGTTGACGTTCTCCTCGCTGTCGATGTGCGTATCGGCGTGCGGGTGCACCACGATCCGCAGCCCGTAACGGTCCCGGACCTCGCGGGCCAGGCGTTCCGTCTGGGTGGTGAGGTCGCGCCACTGCCCGGCGGTGAGCGTGCGGTCCTCCAGCACCTCGCCCGACTTGTCGTCCCGCCAGAACGACGGGATGACCACCAGATGTCCGGCGCCCATCGCCCGGGTGAGTGCCGCGATGCCCGCGACATGCTCCCAGGTCCGGTCCCAGACCGCGGGGCCGTGGTGCAATCCCGTGAAGACGGTGCCCGCGGAGACGGCGAGATTCCGGCGTGCTGTCTCGTCCGCGAGCCGGGCGGGATCGGTCGGCAGGTAGCCGTAAGGGCCGAGCTCGATCCACTCGTATCCCGCCTCGGAGACCTCGTCGAGGAATCGCTCCCAGGGCACCTGCTGCGGATCGTCGGGGAACCACACTCCCCACGAATCGGGTGCCGAACCGATGCGGATGCGGGCCGGAGGGGGTACGGAGGAGGTCATATCGCCCACACTCCAGTCCTCGGGGAGGAGTGTCAAGAGTTCGTCCGAATGTCCGGACAAAGTGTTGACAGGGTTCCGGGCGAGGGCTAGACCTGGGAGCGGCCGTCCGGCCGTGGCCGCCTCCCGGGAGGACGTGCCGGGCCGGAGCGACGGGTCGAAGGGATGCGTATGCCTGAGCCGTACGACGTGATCACCATGGGGCGGATCGGGGTGGACATCTACCCGCTGCAGACCGGTGTACCGCTGGCCCAGGTCGAGACCTTCGGGAAGTTCCTCGGCGGCTCCCCGTCCAACGTGGCGGTGGCGGCTGCCCGGCTGGGACGGCGCACGGCGGTGATCACCCGGACCGGCCGGGACGCGTTCGGCGACTATCTCCACCAGGCGCTGGGGGAGTTCGGGGTGGACGACCGGTGGGTGAGCGCCGTGGCGGAGTATCCGACCCCGGTCACCTTCTGCGAGATCTTTCCGCCGGACCACTTCCCGCTCTACTTCTACCGGCAGCCCAAGGCACCCGACCTGGAGATCCACAGCGGCGAGCTCGACCTGGACGCGGTGCGGGCGGCCCGGGTCTTCTGGATGACCGGCACCGGCCTCTGCGCCGAACCCAGCCGCACCGCGACCCTCACCGCGCTCCGCGCCCGTGGCGCGACAGCCCCGCCGGACGCGCCGGGCCACCCGCGGGCCACCGTCTTCGACCTCGACTGGCGCCCCATGTTCTGGGGCGAGGAGGGCGCCGGGAACGACGGAGCCGCCCGCGCCCACTACCGCGAGGCACTCGCCCACGCCACGGTCGCCGTCGGCAACCTCGACGAGTGCGAGATCGCCACCGGAGAACGCGAACCGCACGCGGCCGCCCGCGCCCTGCTCGACGCCGGGCCCGAACTCGCCGTCGTCAAACAGGGGCCCGGGGGTGTCCTCGCGGTCCACCGCGACGGCACCACCGCCGAGATCCCGCCCCTGCCCGTCGACGTCGTCAACGGTCTCGGCGCAGGCGACGCCTTCGGCGGAGCCCTCTGCCATGGCCTCCTCGCCGGCTGGGACACGGCGCACATCATGCGCTACGCCAACGCGGCCGGGGCCATCGTCGCCTCCCGCCTCGCCTGTTCGTCCGCGATGCCGTACCCGCACGAGGTCGAACAGGCCCTCGCCGAGGGCACGGCCGGCGCAGCCACGGGACCCTCAGGCGCACCTGGAGGCACGGGAGTCACAGGAACTGCTGGAGCCACGGGAGCCACCCCGTGACCCCGCCCGCCGCGGCCGGTGTCGCCGATCTCGTCCGGCTCCGCGCCCACCGCCCCGAAGCCGTCGCCGAGGCCGCCGCCGCCCGCCGCAGACGCCCTCTCCTCGGCCCCACCGGACGCCTGATGATCATCGCGGCGGATCACCCGGCGCGCGGCGCCCTCGCCGTCGGCGACGACGACCTGGCCATGGCGGACCGCTTCGACCTCCTCGAACGCCTCTGCCTCGCCCTCGCACGCCCCGGCGTCGACGGAGTGCTCGCGGGCGCGGACGTCCTGGAGGACCTGCTCCTCCTCGGCGCCCTGGAGGGCAAGGTCGTCCTCGGCTCCATGAACCGCGGAGGGCTCGCGGGAGCGGCCTTCGAGCTCGACGACCGCTTCACCGGCCACCGCCCCGCCGACCTCTCCCGCCACGGCTACGACGCGGGCAAGCTCCTGCTGAGGATCGACCACGACGACCCCGGCTCCCTGGACACCCTGCACACCGCCGCCCGCGCCGTGGACGAGATGGCCGCCCTCCGGCTGCCGGTCTTCATCGAGCCGTTCCTCTGCCACCGCACCCCTGCCGGGCTCCGCACCGACCTGGGCGCCACCGCCGTCACCACCTCCATCGCCATCGCCTCGGGCCTGGGCGGGACATCCGCGTACACCTGGCTCAAGGTCCCCGTCACCGACGACCCCGACGACATGGAGCGGGTGATGCGGGCCTCGACCCTCCCCGCCGTGCTGCTCGGCGGCGAGGTCACGGGAGACCCCGACACGGCGTACGAGAAATGGCGCGGCGCGCTGCGGCTGCCGACCGTCCAGGGGCTGGTGGTCGGGCGCTCGCTGCTCTACCCCGCCGACGGGGACGTGACGGGGGCGGTCGACACGGCCGTGGGGCTGCTGTGAACGCACCCGGCCACGGGTGCCCGTGAACGGACGGGACGACGGGTAGGGATGGAGCCATGACGACCACCGACGAGCAGCAGCGGTACCACCTCAGGGCCGGCCGTGCCGCACGCGGCCCCTACGCCCTCGACATCGACCCGGAGCGCGCCGGGTGGGAACGGTCGAGTCTGCGCGTCCTGGAGCTCGAACCAGGAGGTGTTCATACCCTGGTAACCGGGGAGAGCGAATGGATCATCCTGCCGTTGTCCGGTGGCTGTACGGTGCAGGCAGCAGGTGAGATCTTTGAACTGCTGGGCAGGAAAGACGTGTTCAGCGCGGCGACCGATTTCGCCTATGTCCCACGCGACGCCCGCGCCCAGATCGCCTCCGGCGCAGGAGGCCGCTTCGCCCTGGCAGGAGCGAAGTGCGAGCGACGACTCCCCGCTCGCTACGGCCCCGCGCCGGAGGTACCGGTCGAGCTCCGCGGCGCCGGCGCCTGCTCGCGCCAGGTGAACAACTTCGCCGCCGCCGACACCTTCGACTGCGACCGGCTCATCGCCGTCGAGGTCCTCACCCCCGGCGGGAACTGGTCCTCGTACCCCCCGCACAAGCACGACGAGCACCACCCCGGCACCGAGTCCGTGCTGGAAGAGATCTACTACTTCGAGGTCGAGGGCGACGGCCTCGGCTACCACCGGGTCTCACCGTCCCGCCCCGGAGGCACGGATGTCCTCGCCGAAGTCGCCACGGGCGACGCCGTCCTCATCCCCGACGGCTGGCACGGCCCGTCCATCGCCCCGCCCGGCCGCACCCTGTACTACCTGAACGTGATGGCGGGCCCGGGCGAGAAGCGCGAGTGGCTGATCAGCGACCACCCGGACCACCGCTGGATCCGCGACACCTGGCCCGCACAACCCGTCGACCCACGGCTGCCGCTCCACGGCACCGGAGGTGCCCGGTGACCACACCACGCAGCACGCCCCGAGCCGCTCCGAAGCCCACCCGCAGGCTCACCACCGCCCAGGCGCTCATCGCCTTCCTCGCCCGCCAGTACACCGAGCGCGACGGCCGGCGCCACCGTCTGATCAACGCCACCTGGGGCATCTTCGGCCACGGCAACGTCGCGGGCGTCGGACAGGCACTCGTCGAAGCCGGCCCCGCGATGCCGTATCTCCAGGGCCGCAGCGAACAGGCCATGGTGCACGCCGCCGTCGGATACGCCCGCCAGTCGGGCCGGCTCTCCGCCCACGCCGTCACCACCTCCATCGGCCCCGGCGCCACCAACCTCGTCACCGGCGCCGCGCTCGCCACCGTCAACCACCTGCCCGTGCTGCTCCTGCCCGGCGACACCTTCGCGACCCGCCCCGCCGACCCCGTGCTCCAGCAGCTCGAAGTGCCCCACACCGGTGACGTGTCGGTCAACGACTGCCTACGCCCCGTCTCCCGCTACTTCGACCGGATCACCCGCCCCGAGGCGCTGATCCCGGCCGCGCTCCAGGCCATGCGCACCCTCGCCGACCCGGCGGAGACGGGCGCCGTCACGCTCGCGCTGCCGCAGGACGTCCAGGCGGAGGCGTACGACTGGCCGGCGGAGTTCTTCGCGACGCGCGTCTGGAACGTACGCAGGCCCGCCCCCGACCCGTACGAACTCGAACAGGCCGTCCGGGCGGTGCGCGCCGCCCGGCGCCCCCTGATCGTCGCGGGCGGCGGCGTCCACCACAGCGCCGCCGAGGAGACCCTCGCCGCGTTCGCCGCCGCCACCCGCATCCCCGTCGCCTCCACCCAGGCCGGCAAGGGCTCCCTGCGCCACGACCACCCCGCCGACGTGGGCGGCATCGGCCACACCGGCACCGCCACGGCGGACGCGCTGGCCCGCGAGGCCGACCTGGTGATCGGGATCGGCACCCGCTACACCGACTTCACGACCGCGTCCGGCACCCTCTTCGCCGACCCGGCCGTCCGCTTCCTCAACCTCAACATCACCGGCTTCGACGCCCACAAGCTCGCCGCGCTCCCCCTCGTCGGTGACGCCCGCACCGCGATCGAAGCCCTCGGCGAGGCCCTCGGCGCACGCGGACACCGCGTCGCCCCCGCCTACGAGAGCGAGTACACCGAGGCCAAGGAAGACTGGGAGAGCCGCGTCGACGAGGCCTTCGCCACCGGCGACCCGGACGCCCGCCCCACCCAGGCGCAGGTCCTCGGACTGCTGGACGAGCTGGTCACCGAGGACGACATCTTGATCAACGCGGCGGGCTCCCTCCCCGGCGACCTCCACAAGCTGTGGCGGACCCGCTCCCCACGCCAGTACCACGTCGAATACGGCTACTCCTGCATGGGATACGAGATCCCCGCCGCCCTCGGCGTCCAGCTCGCGGCGCCCGGCCGGCCCGTCTGGGCGCTGGTGGGCGACGGCACGTATCTGATGAATCCCACCGAGATCGTCACCGCCGTGCAGGAGGGCCTGCCCGTCAAGCTCGTGATCCTCCAGAACCACGGATACGCCTCCATCGGCGGCCTCTCCGAGTCCGTCGGCGCCGAACGCTTCGGCACCGCCTACCGGCACCGCACCGAGGACGGGGCGTTCACCGGCACCCCGCTGCCCGTCGACCTCGCCGCCAACGCGGCCTCGCTGGGCATGGACGTACTGCGCGCCGGATCGGTGGGGGAGCTGCGCCGGGCCCTCGCCGAGGCGCGCGGCGCGGACCGTCCGACTTGTGTCTACGTCGAGACCGAAACGGCAGACACAGTGTCGGGGCCTCCCCCGGCACAGGCGTGGTGGGATGTTCCGGTAGCCGAAACCGCGACCCGCCCGTCGGCGGTCGAGGCCAGGAAAGAGTACGACCGGCAGATCGCAGCCCGACGCCGCCACCTGTGAAGGAGACCCCGTCATGAAGACCGTCAACCACTGGATCGGTGGCAGGCCCTTCGAGCGGGCCGCGGGCACGTCGGGCAACTACGGTCCGGTCACCGACCCGGCGACCGGCGCCGTCACGACCCAGGTGGCGCTCGCCTCCACCGAGGAGGTCGACGCCGCGGTGTCCGCCGCGAGGACCGCGTACGAGGCATGGGGCACCTCCTCGCTCTCGGCCCGTACCGCCGTCCTCTTCCGCTACCGCGCCCTGCTGGACTCCCACCGTGACGAGATCGCCGCGCTGATCACCGCCGAGCACGGCAAGGTGCACTCCGACGCGCTCGGCGAGGTCGCCCGAGGCCTGGAGATCGTCGAGCTGGCCTGCGGCATCACCACCCAGCTCAAGGGCGAGCTGTCGACCCAGGTCTCCAGCCGGGTCGACGTCTCCTCGATCCGGCAGCCGCTCGGCGTCGTCGCGGGCATCACCCCGTTCAACTTCCCGGCCATGGTGCCGATGTGGATGTTCCCGCTGGCGATCGCGTGCGGGAACACCTTCGTCCTCAAGCCCAGCGAGAAGGACCCGTCGGCCGCCAACCTCCTGGCGGAGCTCGCCGCCGAGGCGGGCCTGCCCGACGGCGTGCTGAACGTCCTGCACGGTGACAAGGTCGCCGTGGACGGGCTCCTCGCCCACCCCGACGTCGCCGCCGTCTCCTTCGTCGGCTCCACCCCCATCGCCCGGTACATCCACGCCACCGCCTCCGCCAACGGCAAGCGCGTCCAGGCACTCGGCGGCGCGAAGAACCACATGCTGGTCCTCCCGGACGCCGACCTGGACGCCGCGGCCGACGCCGCCGTCTCCGCGGCGTACGGCTCGGCGGGGGAGCGCTGCATGGCCATCTCCGCGGTCGTCGCCGTGAACTCCGTCGCGGACGAGCTGGTCGCGAAGATCCGCGAGCGCGCCGAGAAGATCACGATCGGCCCCGGCACGGACCCCACCTCCGAGATGGGCCCGCTGATCACCGCCGCCCACCGCGACAAGGTCGCCTCCTACGTCACCGGCGCCGCCGCCCAGGGCGCAGACGTGGTCCTCGACGGCACCGGCCACACGGTCGAGGGCTTCGAGGACGGCCACTGGATCGGCCTGTCCCTCCTGGACAACGTCTCCACGGACTCCGACGCCTACCGCGACGAGATCTTCGGCCCCGTCCTGTGCGTCCTGCGCGTCGAGACGTACGAGGACGGCGTCGCCCTCATGAACGCCTCGCCCTTCGGCAACGGCACCGCGATCTTCACCCGCGACGGCGGGGCGGCCCGCCGCTTCCAGCTGGAGATCGAGGCCGGCATGGTCGGCGTCAACGTCCCGATCCCGGTCCCCGTCGGCTACCACTCCTTCGGCGGCTGGAAGGACTCCCTCTTCGGCGACCACCACATCTACGGCAACGACGGCGTGCACTTCTACACCCGGGGCAAGGTCGTCACCACCCGCTGGCCCGACCCGGCCGACGCCCCGGCGGGCGTCGACCTCGGCTTCCCCCGCAATCACTGACACGGCGGACGCGGGCGCTCGCCGACTGGAAGACTGACCGCATGGTGACGGCGTCGCGGCTTCCGTTCGGCGAGACCCTGAGGGCGCGTCTGGGCTCACCCGCCCATCCGGTGGGCCTGGAGAGCAGCCCGCGTTCGCAGGTCTGGCGCATCGAGCTGCCCGGGCGCCCGGCGGTGCTGAAGCAGCTGGTGGCGGGCCCCGGGGCCGACGAGCGGTACGCCCGCGAGGTGGCCGCCCTGACCATCGCCGGCCGGGCCTCCGGCACCCCGGTCGTGCCCGCACTCCTGGGCACCGATCCGGCCGAGCGGGTCCTGGTCATCGAACACCTCGACGAACGGCGGCCGCCCGCCGGCTGGATCGTCGACTACGCGGCCGCCCTCGCGAGGCTGCACAGCACCGCCCGTCCGGGCGACGCGGGAGTGCTGCCCCGCTGGCAGGGCCCGACCGGTGCCGACGTCACGTCGTTCCTCACCCTGGCCGAGACCCTCGGGGCGGTCGCCCCGCCAGGAGTACGGGACGAACTCCACGCCCTCGTGGAGCGCCTCGGCCGGGCGGAGGGGACCGCGCTCCTCCACGGCGACCCGTGCCCCGGCAACGACCTGCACACCCCGGACGGGGTCAGGTTCATCGACTTCGAGCAGGCGTCCCTGGGCAGCGGCCTGATGGAACTCGCCTACCTCCGCATCGGATTCCCGACCTGCTGGTGCGTCACCAGGGCAGCCGCGCCCCTGCTGGAGCGGGCGGAAACCGCCTACCGCACGGCCTGGCACACCGAGACCGGCACCCCACTCCCGGACACCGGCCTCGCCGACGCCTGCGCGGGCTGGCTGATCCGGGGCGACGCCCTGGTCGAGCGAGCGCACCGAGGCACCACCGACCACCTGGCCCGCGTCCCGGACGAGGACTGGACCTGGGGCACGGCGACCGCCCGCCAACGCCTCGCCCACCGGCTCGGGGTGGTCGCCGGCATGACCACGGACCACGACGGACTGCGGAGCCTCGGCGTCCTCGCGGCGGACCTGCGCCGCACCGTCCTCGACCGCTGGCCGGCTCTGCGGCCCGTACCGACGCGGCGCCCGTAGCGGTTACTGGAAGCTGAGGCGGTGCGGGTGGCCGGGATCGGCCGGGCAGGTGTGCACGCGCATCAGGCCGCGGCCGAGGTAGACGTATGTCGGGTTGGTCACGTGTCGGGCATTTCCGGCGTCCCGGTCCTCGATCGGCAGCCAGCTGCGTGAGGCCCCGTCACACTCCCACATGTTCACGGTGAGCAGGGGCGGCATCGCAGCCCCGCACACCTCGCAGTCGACCGAAGCGGGGTCGGTCAGGTGCCATGAAGCAAAGCCGCCGACCTTCCAGCCAGGGGCGATCGACAGATCGCTCATGTAGTTGATCTGCTCGGGCTCGGCAGCTTCGGCTGCGGCCATCGCCTCTTCGAACTCCTCATACGTCGCGTAGCTTGCTGGTGGAGCGGAGTTGTATTCGTCCGCATCGTCCTCGTCGAGGCGCGCCTCCTCCCACTCGTCGATCGCCTCCTGGAGTTCCTCCTCCAGCAGGCCGAGGTACTCGTGCTCCACGACGCGCTCGGGGTGTACGACGCACGTGTTCGGCACGCATTCCTTCCGGCCGACCACCGGCGGTTCGGGCTGAGGCATGAGTACGGCGCCGACATCGGTGGACCGTCGCCACTTCAGTACGACGTCGATCGTGCGGTCGGCGCCGTGCACCTCGAAGGGGCACCAGAAGACCTGGAGCAGATCGTGCCCCTCTGGCCCCGCGAGATCCGGGACCTCGCGCGCGTACAGCTGGGCGACGGCCAGCATCGGCAGCGGGGCGTCGTCCTGAAGTTCCGGGATGTGGTTGCCCTCGCTCATGCCCTCGAGGAGGTGCCGTTCCTCCTCTGTCTGCTCCCGCCCGCGGGAGTCCTCCAGAATCCTGCGGCTCAGCCGCACGTCGGAGAGCAGGTGGCCCGTGCTTTTCGGGTGGACGGCCGTGCACACCGGCCACGGTTCGCCGGCCGGCCACAGCAGGGGGCCCGCCACCGAACTCTCGTGTGCCCCTGGTGAGCCATGACGGGGGTGCAGGCGGGTGGCTGTGCGCCGGTGGGCCGCGAGGGCGGGGAAAGCCGCTTCCACGTCGAAGGGACGGGGCGGGGTGGTGCGGGCCATGGAACGGTGCTCCCTGTTACGCGGTGGACGTGGTGGTGGGCCGACGGACCTCCAGGACGACCGCCGTGCCCGCCACGGTCCGGTCCTCGTGCATGGTGATCGATCGGCCCGGCCGAACATGCTGCCACTGTGTGGGATCAAGGGGGGCAAGCCGTACCGAGGCTCGTCCACCGGGCGCCAGGGAAGGCGCGAACTCCACCCACAGCCGGGCGATGTCGACGGCCGGCTCGCCGGTCGGGGCCCGGTTACCGATGTTCCACATCGGCCGCAGGACACCGGCACCGGAGAAGGGCGTCTGCCGGCGCGCTTCGGTGGCCGGGCGGAGCGTGAGGACGGCTCGGATGATGCCGTTGCGCGTCTCGTAGCAGCGCCAGTGGCACCAGGCCGCGCTCCTGTCCAGCCGCAGGTGTTCGGCTGCGGTGGCCAGGCTCTCCCAGAAGCCGATGGGGAGCGGCCGGAAGCCACCGAGTTCCTCCAGCAGCCCCAGGGCAACTTCCCACTCGTCCCCGGTGAGGAGATCCCAGACGTCGTTCACCGTGAGGTCGTTCTCGGTGGCGATGTCCTCAGGGACCAGCAGGGAAGCGGCTTCCAGCAGTGCGGGCACGTCCATACCCTGATTCTGGACCACCGTCCCGTGCCGGCGGCAGGAGTGTCAGGGCTGCGTACGCGCCGTACCGCGCAGCGAAAACCAGGTGCTGTCACGCGCCGGGGCCCGCATCCTGGAACGCATGAACGACCGGACACACCCGCCCCGTTACGAGATCCGCGCGCAGCACACCGAATCGACCGTCACCGTGTACCAGGCCTACCGGCCGGCCATCGGACTGCCCGCCGCCCGCGACGGGCGCTTCCCGCCGGCCTGGAAGCGTGACCGCATGACCTGGATCAAGCCGAGTTTCCTCTGGATGATGTACCGCTGCGGCTGGGGCGCGAAGGAGGGCCAGGAGACCGTGCTCGCCGTCGAGATCACCCGTGACGGCTTCGCCTGGGCACTGGAGAACGCCGAACTCTCGCACTACGTAAGGGATGTGCACGAGGACCAGGGCGCGTGGAAGCGCGCGCTGCGGTCCGCTCCCGCGCGTGTCCAGTGGGACCCCGAGCGCGACCTCGACCTGAACCCGCTCCCGTACCGTTCGCTCCAGCTCGGGCTCTCCGGGGAAGCCGCCCGGCGGTACGCCGACGAGTGGACCGTGTCCGTACGCGATGTCACGCCCCTGGCCCGCGAGGTGCATGCGGCGGTCCGGGCGGGGGAGCGGGATCGGGCCGCCGCCCTGCTGCCCGTGGAGACACCGCTCGATCTCAGGGCTCCCCGTCCGGTTCCCGCCGCCCCGTGAGCACCATGACTTTCGGCAGTGCCCGCCGGACCCGGGATTCCGTACCGTCGGGCCGGTGAACCTGAACCTGATTCCGCGCGGGAACGTGAGCGGGGAACGCGTAGCGGCTGTCCTGGTGCCCGCGGCTGTGGCCGTGCTCGGGGGGCTGAGCCTGGTGAGCCCCTGGTGGGCCGCGCCGACCGTGGTCGCCGCGTTCCTGGCGGGGCGCGGCCCCGGGCGTACCGGAGCGGTGCTCTGCTCGCTGGCCGCCGTGCTCGCCGCCGGAGTGGTGACCGCCTCGCTGGTGCCGCCCCTGCTCGCGCTCGGTACCCGGTTCGTCGGGGTGATGGTTCTGGGCGTCCTGCTGCCCTGGTTCGCGGGGCGGTTCTGGCGGCAGTACCAGGAGCTGGCCCGGGCCGGCTGGGAGAGGGCTGAACGGCTGGAGCGGGAGCGGCAGCTGGTCGCCCAGCAGGCGCGGCTGGCGGAGCGGGCCCGCATCGCGCAGGACATGCACGACGTGCTCGGTCACGATCTCAGCCTGATCGCCCTGTCCGCGGGCGCTCTCCAGTTGGCCCCCGGGCTCGACGACCAGCAGCGGCGGGCCGCCAAGGACATCAGGGCACGGGCGGCCACGGCGGTCGAGCGCCTGGGCGAAGTGGTCGGCGTCCTGAGCGGCCACGCGGAACCGCCGCCGTTGCGGCCGCACGGCAGGGAGCTGAGTGAACTGGTCGGCGATGCGACCGAGGCCGGGCTGAGGGTCGAACTGCGGATGGACGGAGAGGCGGACGGGCTACCTCCAGTCGTCGCGCGGGCCGTGCACCGGGTCGTGCAGGAAGCACTGACCAATGTGGCCAGGCACGCGCCCGGCGCGGCGACCACCGTCCAGGTCAGGCACACGGAGACCAGGAGCGAGGTGTGCGTCGTCAACGGTCCCGCGAAGTCCCCGGCCGGGCGGCCGCCGGGGCAGGGAGGCCGGGGGCTCGTCGGGCTCGACGAACGGGTCCGGCTCGCCGGCGGAACCTTCGAATGCGGGCCCCGCGAAGGCGGCTTCGCCGTGTCCGCCCGGTTGCCGCGCCGCCTCCCGGCCCGGCAACCGGACCGTCGCACACCTGAGCCCTCGGTTGCGGCACCGGCGGAGTACCGCACGGCACGGCGGCGTGCGCGCCGCACCCTGGCCACCGCGCTCCTGGCCCCGCTCGGCGTGGGCGCGGTGCTGGGCGCCGCGGTGACGGGGTGGGACATGGTGGCGGCGGCACGGTCGACACTCGATCCGGGTGACTACGCCCGCCTCCGGGTGGGGCAGGATCGTGCGGAGGTGCAGCGGGTGCTGCCGGACCGCGAGTCGGTCCACCGGCCGTCCGGCGGCGAGCGGCCCGAGGGACGAGGAGTGACGTGCGAGTTCTACGCGATGACGGCCGACCGCTTCGACAGCCGGTCCGGGGACGCCTACCGGCTCTGCTTCCGCGACGACACGCTGGTCTCGCTCGACGCCCTGGCCGGGTGAGCGCGCGATGACCAGGGTGCTGATCGCCGACGACGAGCCGATGATCCGGGCCGGTGTCCGGGCCGTGCTGTCCACCGACCCGGACATCGAGATCGTCGCCGAGGCGGGCGACGGACACGAGGCGGTGGAGCTCGTACGGCGCCACCGCCCCGACGTGGCCGTGCTCGACGTACGGATGCCGAGGACCGACGGTATCGACGCCGCGGCGGAGATCAACCGGACCGCTCCCGCCACCGGCGTCATCATGCTCACGACGTTCGGCGAGGACGACTACATCCTCCGGGCCCTCGGCTGCGGGGCCGCCGGCTTCCTGATCAAGTCGGGTGAGCCCGAGGAACTCCTCGCGGGCGTACGGGCGGTGGCCGACGGCGCCGCCTATCTGTCACCGAAGGTCGCCGCGCGTGTGGTCGCGCACCTCGCGTCCGGCGGAGCCGGTGACCGGGCCGGGCGCCGGACCGTCGCCCGGGAGAAGGTCGCCGGGCTGACCCCCAGGGAACGCGAGGTGCTGTCGTTCCTCGGCAGCGGGCTGTCCAACGGGCAGATCGCCCGGCGGCTCCACGTGGTGGAGGGGACCGTCAAGGCGCATGTCAGCTCCGTCCTGTCCCGCCTCGGGGTGGAGAACCGGGCCGCCGCCGCCGTCGTGGCCCATGAGGCGGGCGTCGTGCCCGCGCACACGACGGAGAACGGCTGACGCGGCGCGCTCCGCCGGCTGCTGCGTCACGATCAGGAGCGCGGCCACGACGGCTGCGCCCAGCAGCGAGCCGGCCAGTACGTCGTGCGGGTAGTGGACCCCGGTCAGGACCCGCAGCAGCGCCGCCGCCACGGCCAACGGCACGGTCACGGCGGCCAGACGAGGCCGCCGGATCGCAAGCCCCGTCGCCAGGGCGGCGGCCAGCGTGGCGTGGTTGCTGGGGAACGACCAGTCGCCGGCCTCCGGGCACGCGGCCACCGCCTCGGCCCCGGGCACGGCCCGGCAGGGGCGTTCCTCGTCGACCACCAGTTTCAGCGCCTCGCTGACGGCGTAGGCCACGACGGTTCCGGCGCCGGTCAGGATGATTCCGGCAGCCAGGCGCGCGTCCCTGCGGCGTACGGCCGTCCAGCCGAGCAGGAGCAGCAGCAGGCCCAGAGCGACCAGGGTGAACTCGGTGAGCGGCTCCAGGAGGTGGGCCAGCCGGTCGGGCACGTCAGCGACCGCCGCCGTCAACGACCGGTACAGGGACACGGAGGCGCCCCGGGTCACCTCGGTGGGCTCGGCCCGGCCGAGCCCACCCGGTGACAGGAGTACGACGCTGCCGGCGGCCACCGCCAGAAGAGCCACCCCGCAGAGCAGGCGGGCGGCCAGGGAGTGTGGGTTCTTCATGCCGCCGAACGTACGAGCGGCAGTGGGCCGGGCACCCGGGCCGAACGGCAGGGGCCGTATGCGACGTTCGTCAGGGGTGGGTGCCCGTGCTCAGGCCGGGCCGGGAGCGTCCGTACCGCCGAACTCCCAGGTCAGCATGGCGAACACCCCGTCGTCGGCCGCACCCGCCGAGCGGTAGGTGGCGAGTGCCGCCTCGTTGTCCCGCTCCACCCCGACCCACATGTCGTAGCAGCCCCGCCCCCGGGCCTGCGCCGCCAGGGCCTCCGTCAGCGCCCGGCCGATGCCGCGGCGGCGGTACGCCTCGTCGACGGAGAGTTCGTACAGGCACATCTCCGTGCCCTTGTCCGGATGCAGCATCTCGATGCCCGACACGAATCCGGCGGGGACATCGTCCACGTACGCGATCAGCATCAGATGGCCCTCCGCCGCCAGGAAGCGGGCAGCCCACTCGGGGCGGGGCTCGGCGTCGTAGAGATGCGCGGCGGCGAGCAGCTCGGCGGTGGTGGTGGCGGGGCGGATGTTCACGTATGGGCCTTTCGCGCGTGTGGTGTACCGCATGCGGAGTACGGGCGGGGTGTGCCGTACCTCTCAGGGAGGCCGGGGAGCTCCCCCTGGGGGCATCCTGGTGCACCGCGCGCTCCGTTTAGGGTCGAGTCATGGAGAAACCGACTTCCCGGTGGCGGCACCGGCTGCCCCGTACCCCAGGCCGGTGGGCCGCGGTGGTCGCCGCCCTCGCCGTGCTCGTGGGGGCCGGTACCTGGACCGCCGTCGCCGACGACAGCCCCCCGACCGTGCACCGGCAGGACCGGATGATGAAGATGAACGGGGTGTCGGTCGACACGTCGTACTTCACGTCCGGGGGCACGCAGCGCCGGCCCGCCGTCCTCATCGGGCACGGCTTCGGCGGCAGCAAGAACGACGTGCGCGCCCAGGCCGAGAAGCTGGCCGCCGACGGGTACGCCGTCATGACGTGGTCCGCCCGCGGATTCGGCAGGACGAGCGGGGAGATCACGCTCAACGCCCCCGACGGCGAGGTCAAGGACGTGTCCGGCCTCATCGACTGGCTGGCCGGCCGGCCCGAGGTGCAGCTCGACGCGAAGGGTGACCCGCGCGTCGGCGTCACCGGCGCTTCGTACGGTGGCGCGGTGTCGCTGCTGGCCGCCGGTCACGACGACCGGGTCGACGCCATCGCACCGGTGATCAGCTACTGGAACCTCGCCGACGCGCTCTTCCCGGACGGGGTGTTCAAGAAGCTCTGGGCCGGGATCTTCGTCAGCTCCGGCGGTGGCTGCCAGAAATTCCAGAAGCAGCTGTGCGAGATGTACGAGCGGGTCGCCGTCAGCGGCAAACCGGACGCCGCCGCGCGCGCCCTCCTGACGGAACGTTCCCCCGAGGCCGTGGCCGACCGGATCGACGTGCCCGCGCTGATCCTCCAGGGGCAGAGCGACTCCCTGTTCCCGCTCGGCCAGGCCGATGCCATGGCCGAGGCCATCAAGGCCAACGGCGCACCCGTCTCCGTCGACTGGATCGCGGGCGGTCACGACGGTGGGGACGACGAGGGCGACCGCGTCCAAGGCCGCGTCGGAGACTGGTTCGACCGGTATCTGAAGGAGGAGAAGGGCGCCGACACCGGGCCCGGCTTCCGGGTGACCCGCACCGGCGGGGTGGACTCCACCGACGGCGCCGCTCTGAAGCGCGGCGCGAGTAGCGCCACGTACCCCGGGCTGAGCAGCGGCGGACGGAGGATCACCCTCACGGGGGCCGGGCAGCAGCCCGCGACCGGCGGGGCGAAGGACGCCGCCGGCGGCCTCACGCAGACCTTCCGCAACCCCGCCGGTGCCAGCCCGCCCTCCATCTCCGCCGTCCCCGGGGTCGGAGGCGGACTCTCCCAGCTGTCGTCGCTCGGCGTCGGGTTCTCCCTCGACTTCCCCGGGCAGTACGCCCGCTTCGACTCCGCCCCGCTGGACAGCGCCGTACACGTCACCGGGTCGCCGACCGTCCGCGTGAACGTGAAGGCGGACCAGGGCGACGCCGTGCTGTTCGGCAAGGTCTACGACGTCTCGCCGGACGGGAAGCAGCAGGTCCTGCCCTCCCAGCTCGTCTCCCCCTACCGGATCACCCCCGAGGAGCAGGGCAAGCCGGTCGAGCTGACCCTGCCCGCCGTCGACCACGAGGTCGAGGCCGGGCACAGCCTCCGCCTCGTCCTCTCCGCGACCGACCTCGCCTACGCCTCTCCCGCCGAGCCCGCGACATACACCGTCTCCCTCGACGGGCCCCTGACCGTCCCCACGGCACCCGCCGTGAAGACCGCCGCGGCCGCTCTGCCCTGGTGGACCTGGGGGCTCCCGGCGGCCGGGCTCGTCATCGCCGCCGCCGTCCTGCTCACCGCACGCCGGCGTACCTCGGCGCCCGCCCCCGACCCGGCGCTGACCGGGGTCCCGTTGCAGATCACCGGGCTCTCCAAGAAGTACGCCAGGTCCACCGACCGGTACGCGGTCCGCGACCTCGGCTTCCGCGTCGAGAAGGGGCAGGTCCTCGGCCTCCTCGGACCGAACGGTGCGGGCAAGACCACCACCCTGCGCATGCTGATGGGGCTCATCACCCCCGACGCCGGTGAGATCCGCGTCTTCGGGCACGCGATCCGCCCCGGAGCACCCGTGCTGTCCCGCGTCGGCTCCTTCGTGGAAGGCGCCGGCTTCCTCCCGCACCTGTCCGGCCGCTCCAACCTGGAGCTGTACTGGCAGGCCACCGGGCGGCCCGCCGAGGACGCCCACATCGACGAGGCCCTGGAGATCGCCGGACTCGGCGACGCCCTGGCCCGCGCCGTGCGCACGTACTCCCAGGGGATGCGGCAGCGGCTCGCCATCGCCCAGGCCATGCTCGGCATGCCGGACCTCCTCATCCTCGACGAACCGACCAACGGTCTCGACCCGCCCCAGATCCGCGAGATGCGGGACGTGATGATCCGGTACGCGGCCGGGGGCCGGACCGTGATCGTCTCCAGCCATCTCCTCTCCGAGGTGGAACAGTCCTGCACCCACCTGGTGGTCATGGACCGGGGCCGGCTCGTCCAGGCCGGTCCGGTCGCCGAGATCACCGGCTCCGGCGACATGCTGCTCGTCACCACGGGCGCCGAGGTGGCCGAACCGCTCGTGGACAAGGTGGCCGCCCTGGCGGGCATCGGCTCCGCCGTCCGCCTCGACGACGGCCACGGCCTGCTGGTCCGCCTCGACGGCGCCACGGCCGCGCAGCTGGTCGCCGAACTGGTCCGTCTCGACGTGCCGATCACGGGTGTCGGGCCGCACCGCCGCCTGGAGGACGCGTTCCTCACCCTCATCTCCCAAGGATCCGCATGAGCTCCGCAACTGAGATCCAGGCACTCGCCGAAGCCCCCGGTTACCACGCCCGCCGCACCCTGCCGCTGCGCGTGGAGGCGATGCGGCAGCTGCGCAGACGGCGCACCCTGCTCATGTTCGGGGTGCTGGCGGCCCTGCCGTTCGTCCTGATCATCGCCTTCGCGGTCGGCGGCACACCCGGCGGCGGCGAGGGCGGCGGCGGAGGCGGCGGATCGCGGATCAACCTCATGGACGTGGCGACGGAATCCGCCGCGAACTTCGCGGCGACCTGCCTCTTCGTCTCCGCCGGCTTCCTGCTCGTGGTGCCGGTCGCACTGTTCTGCGGGGACACGGTCGCCTCCGAGGCCAGCTGGTCCTCGCTGCGCTACCTGCTCGCGGCCCCCGTCCCCCGGGCCAGGCTGCTGTGGAGCAAGCTCGTCGTGGCGCTCGGCTTCAGCCTCGCCGCGATGGTGCTGCTGCCGCTCGTCGCCCTCGGCGCGGGAGCGGTGGCGTACGGCTGGGGGCCGCTGAAGCTGCCCACCGGGGGGGCGCTCGCCACCTCGGACACCGTGCCGCGCCTCGCGCTCGTCGTCGCCTTCATCTTCGTCTCCCAGCTCGTCACCGCAGGGCTGGCGTTCTGGCTGTCGACGAGGACGGACGCACCGCTCGGCGCGGTGGGCGGTGCGGTCGGACTGACCATCGTCGGCAATGTCCTGGACGCGGTCACCGCGCTCGGTACCTGGCGTGAGTTCCTGCCCGCCCACTGGCAGTTCGCCTGGGCCGACGCGCTCCAGCCCGATCTCGCATGGGGCGGGATGGTGAAGGGCGCGGCCGTATCGGTGACCTATGCCCTGATCCTGTTCGCCTTCGCCTTCCGCGGGTTCAGTCGTAAGGACATCGTGTCCTGACCCTGATGTTCCGCCACATCAGCGCCCGTCGTTGCACCATCGAGACGGTTCCGCAACGCTTCCGACGACTCCGCCCGGCCCCCTCACACGTCACATTCGCAGATGTCTACGACGTGGGGGGTACGGATGGACCGCAGGGCAAGGACGTATCGGGGAGCGCTCGCGCTTCTGCTGGCGGGCGGGATCCTGGTGACCGGCTGCGGCGGGTCGGGCACGAGCAACGACACCGCCACCATCGACCGTGCCGCCGGCAGCGGGGGGCCGGCCGGGGGCAAACAGCCCCCCGCCGCTCCGTCCGCCGTGCCGGGGCAGGACGAGGACGGGGCGGGTCAGGCGGAGGACGGGGCGGCACGGGAGAGCGTGGCGCCCGACTACCTGTCGACCTTCGCCCTCGACGTGGACACCGCCAGCTACGGCTACGCGCGCCGCACCCTGGGCGACGGACAGCTGCCCGAAGCCGGCACGGTGCGGCCGGAGGAATTCGTCAACAGCTTCCGCCAGGGCTACGAGCGGCCGGAGGGCAACGGCTTCTCGGTGAACCTCGACGGTGCCAGGACCGACGCCGCCGACTGGACGCTCGTACGGGTCGGGCTGGCCACCAAGGCCGCCTCGGATGCGGGCGAACGCCCGCCCGCCGCCCTGACCTTCGTCGTCGACATCTCCGGCTCCATGGCCGAGCCGGGCCGCCTCGACCTGGCGAAGACCTCGCTGGGCATCCTCGCCGACGAGCTGCGCGACGACGACTCCGTATCGCTGGTCACCTTCAGCGGCGAGGCCGAGACCCGGCTGCCGATGACCCGCCTCGGGGGCAACCGCACCAAGGTCCGGGACGCCGTCGAGGAGCTGGAACCCGCCGATTCCACGAACGTGGCGGCAGGCGTCCAGCAGGGGTACGACGAGGCGGTCGAGGGCCACCGCAAGGGCGCCACCAACCGGGTCGTCCTGCTCTCCGACGCCCTCGCCAACACCGGTGAGACCGACGCGGACGCGATCGTGGAACGCATCGGTGACGCACGCGAGGAGTACGGCATCACCCTCTTCGGCGTCGGTGTCGGCAGCGACTACGGCGACGCGCTGATGGAACAGCTCACCAACAAGGGCGACGGCAACACCACCTACATCGCCGACGAGACCCAGGCCAGGAAGGTGTTCGTCGACCAGTTGCCCGCCCACGTCGAACTCCGGGCCCGTGACGCCAAGGCGCAGGTGGCGTTCGACCGTAAGACGGTCAAGCAGTTCGAGCTCATCGGCTACGAGAACCGCAAGGTCGCCGACGACGACTTCCGGGACGACGGCGTCGACGGCGGCGAGGTGGGACCCGGCCACACGGTGACCGCGCTCTACGCCGTGCGGCTCCGTGAAGGCGCCTCCGGCCATGTGGCGACGGCGACGGTGCGGTGGCTGGACCCCAGGACGAGGAAGTCGCACGAGGAGACCGGGTCGGTGGAGACCGGCGCGATCGACGGCCGGCTCTGGGACGACGCCGGCGCACGGCTCCAGGTGACCGCGGTGGCCGCCTACTTCGCGGACACCCTGCGCGGCGGTGACCTCCAGGGGACGCCCACGCTCGGCGAACTCGCCGGCCGTGCGCGGAAGCTGGCGTCCTCCACCGAGGACAGCTCGGTGGAGAGGCTCGCGACGGCGATCGAGCAGGCCGACCGGATCAGGAACGGCGGCGGCGACGAACCGCCGGGCGGCGAGGGTGAAGGCGAACTCGGCTGAAGCGGCCGCTCGTTGGCCCGGCGGGGGCTCGCCCCTGCCGGGCCCTTCCATGTCTGAGGCTCCTGATAGAACACATCGAACAGCCATCGAACGGACTGTCAGGAGCTCTGTCTTGTCCTATGTCCAGCACGTCGAGCAGTTCCACGGACTGCCGGCCTTCACCTTCCCGCAGCACGCGAACCCCGCGGACCTGCCCGACGCGGACGCCGTCGCCTGGCGCCTCCACTGCGGTCCGTACCCGACCGACGAACGCTCCCAGTCCTACTGGAAGCGGTTCACCGAGTCGGTCGACCTGGAGAAGGTACGGGCTCTGATCTTCGGCAGCCCCTGGTACGACAGCGAGGGCGGGAGCAGCCCGGACGAACTGCTCAACATGCGGTCCCGGTTCACCGGCCTCGAAGCGCTGTTCCTCGGCGATCTGGAGGACGAGGAGGCGATGATCTCCACGATCGGGCTGGGCGGTCTCACGGAGCTTCTGGAGGCGTTCCCCGGGCTGCGGGAGCTGGCCATGCGCGGTGGGGAGGACCTGGAGTTCCCCGTGACGGGCCACGAAGGGCTGCGGGTGCTGCGCGTCGAATCCGGCGGGCTGCCCCGCGAGGCCGCGGCCCAGATCGCCGCCGCCTCCCTGCCGTCCCTGGAGCACCTGGAGCTGTGGCTGGGCGACGAGGACTACGGCGGCGGCACCACGGTCGAGGACCTGGCTCCGCTGCTCGCCGGCGTCGGCAAGCCCGCGCTGCGCCATCTCGGGCTGCAGAACAGCCCGGTGCAGGACGAGCTGGCCGCGGCGCTGGCCACCGCCCCGGTCGTGCGCCGGCTCACCTCGTTGAGCCTGTCGATGGGCACGCTGGGCGACGAGGGCGCGGAGGCACTCCTGGAGGGGCAGTCCCTCGCCCATCTGCGGGAGATCGACCTTTCGCACCACTACCTCAGCCAGGACATGATGCTGCGGATCTGGACGGAGCTGGAGCCGCTGGGGGTGCGGGTGAACCTCACCGGCAGGGAGGACGAGGACGAAGACGACGAGGACGAGTGGAGCAGCCGGTACGTCGCGGTCTCCGAATGACGGCCGCCCCGGACCCCGCCCCGCCCCCGCCCGCCCAGCCGCAGAGAAAGGCCCGCACGATGACCGACGCCCCCACGACCCAGGACCCGGAAGAGACCCTGCTCACCAGCCGTGATCTCGACGGGAAGCGACCCGTGCTGGAACCCGGAAAGCAGGTCCCGTACGGCCATGTCCTGTACGCGGCAGCCCTGCTGGGGCGGAGCCCCGCGGAGGTCGTCGCGCGGCTGACCGCACTGGGTTACCCCGACATCCAGGACGCAGGCTGCCCGCTCCCCGAGACCGTGACCCCCGACGACGCCGCGCTGACCAGGAGGGAGGGAAACGACTCGTTCCTTCAGCGCTGGATCGACGTCGCCGCGCCCGTCTCCCTGCGGCAGGTGCTGGAAACCGCGGAGCACAGCGGACGCGCCCCCGCCGACGTCGGGCGCCGGCTGACGGCTCTCGGCTACCGGCTCGGTGGCAGCGGGCCGCTCCCCGAGACCCCGGACCCCCGTGACGTCATGCTGATCCGCACCAATGCCCGGGGCGACGGCAGGTGGCTCGACTGGAATGACGAGGTCTCCGCCGGACATGTGCTGGAGGCGGCCGCCGCTCTGTCCTGCAGCCCCCACGCCGCCGCCGCGCGGCTGGCCTCCTTCGGCCTGCGGCTGCCGTACACCCCCGAGCCGGACGACGAACGGCTGCTCAGGGTCGGTGACGCCCCTGGCGCATGCCGGCTCGGCCGCTACAGGCCGCCGTCCATGGGCCACGTCCTCACCGTCGCCAGGGAGACGGGGCGGAGTGCCCGGGACATCGTGGACCGGCTGGAGGTGCTGGGGCTCGGGACGCCGGGCGTACCGGTGCCCGAGTCCCCCGACCAGGATGACTTCGTCATCCTCAGCGAGAACCTCGACGGCCGCGGGCCCTGGCTGCGGAGGAACACCGTCGTCGGACCGCGGATGGAACACATCCTGCGCGCGTCCCTCGCCACGGGACGCAGCCCCGCGGAGATCACCGCGAGGCTGACCGAACTGGGCCACCGGCTGCACGGGAACGCGAAGCTGCCCGAGACCGCCGACGAGGCGGACATCAGGCTGCTGGACACCCTCGACCGCTCCTACCTGGACGACGTCCACCTGGAGCACGTCCTGCGCAGCGCGAGCCTCACGGGCAGGAGCCCCGCGGATGTCGCGGCCCGGCTGACCGAGCTCGGCTTCGAGCTCCCCGACGAGGTGGAGTACCCGGACGTGCGGGGTGCTCTCGCCGCGTCCTGACGTACGTCCGCCCCGGCTGTCGCGGACAGCCGGGGCGGGCACCACCGGTCAGGTGAGGTGGAACACCTCGGTCAGCGGGACCATGGCCTCGTCGGCGGCCTCCGGCTGCTCGAAGAACTCGCCCATCTCCCGCTGCCACCGCGCGTTGACCTCGGTCGCCGCCATCGCCTCCCGGGCCGCGTCGAAGTCCTCCGTCTCCAGGTAGCCCACCAGCAGGCCGTCCTCGCGCAGGAAGAGCGAGTAGTTGTGCCAGCCCGCCTCCGACAGCGCGGCGAGCATCTCCGGCCACACCGCGGCATGGCGCTCGCGGTACTCGTCCTTGCGGTCCTCACGGACCTTCAGCAGAAAGCAGACGCGCTGCATGGATCCGGCCCCTCCGGTCAGAAGTCGAACGTGTCGATGTTCTTGGCGTCGAAGACGGTCGGCTCGCCGAGGATGACCTCGCCGCCCTTGCCGATCGTGTACTCGCCGAGCTTGCCCGCTGTGAACTTCTCCCCCTCCGCACCGGTGATCTGCCCCGACGCCAGCGCCGCGGCCGCGTACGAGGCGAGGTAGCCGAGCTCCTCCGGGTTCCAGAGCGAGAACTGCTCGACGGTGCCGTCCTTGACGTACTTGCGCATCTGGTTCGGTGTGCCCAGGCCGTTGAGCACGACCTTGCCCTTGTACGAGGAGTCGCTCAGGTAGCGCGCCGCGGCGGCGATGCCGACCGTCGTGGGGGAGATGATGCCCTTGAGGTCCGGGTAGGCCTGCATGAGGCCCTGCGTCTGCTGGAAGGACTTCTGGTCCGCGTCGTCACCGTAGGCGACCTTGACCAGCTCCATGTTCTTGTACTCGGGGAGCTTCAGCTCCTCCTTCATGTACTCGATCCAGGTGTTCTGGTTCGTCGCGTTCTGGGTCGCCGACAGGATCGCGACCTTGCCCTTGTAACCGATCTGCTCGCCCAGGTGCTGGACCAGGCTGCGGCCGATCTCCTCCGAGCCGGCCTGGTTGATGAAGAGCTGGCGGCAGTCCTTCGCCGTGTCCGAGTCGTAGGCGACGACCTTGATGTCCTTCTTCATGGCCTGCTTGAGCGGGCCGCAGACCGCGTTCGGGTCGTTCGCCGCGATGAGGATCGCGTCCTGGCGCTGCTGGATGAGGGTGTTGATGTAGGAGACCTGCGAGGAGGCGTTCGCGTCGGACGGGCCGACCTCCTTGCCCGTGCCGCCGTACTCCTTCGCCGCCGCGATCCCCGCCTCGTCGACGATCTTCTCGTACGGGTTGTTGATCTGCTTGGGCAGGAAGCCGAGCTTCAGCCCCTTCTTCAGCGGGGCGTCCGGGTCGGCCTTCGCGGAGCTGCCCGCCTTCGCGCTCCCGCTCTCCTTGCTGTCCTTCGTGGTGCCGGAACAGGCGGTGAGGGCGAGGGCCAGGGAGACGGCGGTGGCTGCGGTCGCGACGGCGCGGCGCCCAGCGGCATTGCGGAGCATCATGGCGGCGTGTGCCTTTCGGAGAGGTACGGGGGAGGGGCGTTATGACGACTGGGGTGCGGGGGCGTTCGCGGCCCGCCTGTGCCGGCGTTCGACGACCGTCGCGATGATCCTCGGGGTCAGCACGGACGCCACGAGCAGCAGACCGGTCACGATGACCTGCACCTCGTTGGCGATGTCGTTGAGCGTGAGCAGGTTCTTCAGCAGGCCGATCAGCAGGACACCGGCGACCGCGCCGAAGAGCGTGCCCTTCCCGCCGTCGAAGTCGATTCCGCCGAGCAGGACGGACGCGATGACGAGCATCTCGAAGCCGAGTCCGTTGTCCGCGCGGGCACTTCCGTAGCGCAGGGTGAAGATGACGCCCGCGAATGCGGAGAACAGACCGGTCACGACGAAGAGCAGCAGCTTGATCCGCTTGACCCGGATGCCGGCGAAGTACGCGGCCTCCTCCTGGGCGCCGATCGCGAAGAGCGAGCGGCCGAAACCGGTGGCGTGCAGCACCACCGCGGTGACCGCGGCCAGGACCACGAAGAGCAGCACCGGGTAGGTGAGGAAGGTGCCGGGGACGGTCGTGGTGTCGACCGCCCAGTCCGCGTAGACCTGCGGGAAGTCCGTCACCGCGTCGCTGCCGAGCGCCACCGAGGCCAGACCCCGGTAGAGCGCCAGGGTGCCGATGGTGACGGCCAGGGACGGCAGGCCCACCCTGGTGACCAGCCAGCCGTTGAGGAGGCCTCCGGCGACGCCCACCAGCAGCACCACCGGCACGATCATCTCGAAGGCCCAGCCCGCCTCCCACAGCGCGCCGGTCAGCGCGCTGCCCAGGCCGAGCATGGAGGCCACCGACAGGTCGACCTGTCCGGCGACGACCAGGAGGGTCATCGGCAGCGCGATGACGGCGACTTCGGCGATGTCGTTGAAGGCGAACGCGAGGTTCTCGGTCGAGCCGAAGCCCTCGGTGGAACCGAGCCCGACGACGAGGACCGCCACCAGCAGGACACCGACCGCGGTGTCCCAGCGCAGCGCCAGGGAGCGCAGGGGAGTGGGTTTCGTCGCGGCCCGCGGCGTGGGGGCCGGCTCGGTGTCAGGCGCCGTGGTCATGGCGGGCGTTCCTCTTCCTCAGGGCGGCGGTCATCCGCAGGTTCACGATCCGGTCGACGCTGATGGCCAGCAGGAGGAGCGCACCGGTGATGGCGCCCTGCCAGAACGAGTCCACCTTCAGCACGACCAGGACGCTGCCGATGGTGGTGAGCAGCAGGGCGCCGAGGGCGGCGCCCCAGACGGTGCCGGTGCCACCGGTGATGGCGACACCTCCGACGACGACGGCGCTGACGACGGTCAGCTCCCAGCCGTGCGCGTTGTCCGCGACGACGGTGCCGAAGCGGGCCAGCCACAGGGCCCCGGCGAAGCCGGCGACGGCCCCGGAGAAGGCGTACGCGGCGAGCACCCGGCGACGGATCGGGATACCGGCGAGACGGGCCGCCTCGGGGCTCGACCCGATGGCGTACAGCTCGCGTCCCGAGCGGTAGGCGCGCAGGAAGTACGCGGTCGCCGCGAGCAGGACGAGTGCGATCAGCGGGAGGTACGGGACGCCCAGGACGCTGCCGCTGCCCAGGCCCAGAACGGCCTCGGGGACGTCGGCGGCGCTGATCTGCTCGCCCTGCGCCCACCAGTAGTCGACGCCCTGGATGATGTAGAGCATCCCGAGGGTCACGACGAGCGCGGGCACCCTGCCGAAGCTGACGAGGGCGCCGGAGACCAGGCCGCAGACGACGCCGATGGCGATGCCGAGCAGCATCACGGTCAGCACACCGTGGTCGCTGCCCGCCACGAACTTGCCGCAGGCGAAGGCGGACAGGCCGACCACGGAGCCGACCGACAGGTCGATGTTGCGGGTGATCACGACGGCGGACTGGCCGACCGCGAGCAGCACGAGGATCGACGCGTTGAGCAGCAGGTCCTTGACGCCCTGGTCGGACAGGAAGCGCGGGTTGGCCAGGTACGTGCCGAGGATCAGCAGGACCAGCGCCCCGGCGATGGAGATCTCCCGCGCCCGGAAGACCGCGTCCACGAGCGAGGAGGCACTGCGCTCCGGCGCCTTCGCGGTGTCCGGGGGGCTCTCGACGGTGGTGGTCATGCCGCTGCCCTCTCGTTGCGTCCGGTGGCCGCGGCCATGACCGACTCCTCGGTCGCGTCCTCGCGCGGGATCTCGGCGACGAGCCGGCCCTCGTGCATCACGAGCACCCGGTCCGCCATGCCGATGACCTCGGGGAGGTCGGAGGAGATCATCAGTACGGCGAGGCCGTCGGCCGCGAGCGCGGAGAGCAGCCGGTGGACCTCCGCCTTGGTGCCGACGTCGATCCCGCGGGTCGGCTCGTCGACGATCAGCACGGCGGGCCCGGTCGCCAGCCACTTGGCCAGCACGACCTTCTGCTGGTTTCCGCCGGAGAGCACACCCACGGTGTCGGCCAGCCGGTTGTACTTGAGCTGGAGGCGCACCGCCCAGTCGGCGGCCCGCTCGTGCTCCAGGGCCCGGCTGACGAGCCCGCGCTTGCGGACCTCGCCCAGACCGGTGAGGCCGATGTTCCGCTCGATCGACATATCCATGACCAGCCCGCGCTGGCGCCGGTCCTCGGGTACGAGCGCGAGCCCGGCGTCCATGGCGGCGGTCGGTGAACCGGGGCGCAGCACCGTGCCGGCCACCTTCACCTCGCCCGCGTCGGCGCGGTCCACACCGAACACGGCCTGGGCGACCTCCGTGCGCCCGGCGCCGACGAGCCCGGCCAGCGCGACGATCTCGCCGCGGCGGACGTCGAAGGACACGTCACGGAAGACGCCCTCGCGGGTCAGCCGGTGCACCGACAGGGCGACTTCGCCGACCTCGGCGTCCTGCTTGGGGTAGAGGTCGTCGAGGTCTCGGCCGACCATCCGGCGCACCAGGTCGTCCTCGGTGAGACCCTCCAGGGGCTCGGAGGAGATCCACCGGCCGTCGCGCAGGGTCGTGACGCGCTGGCACAGTTCGAAGATCTCGTCGAGGCGGTGCGAGATGAACAGCACCGCCGCGCCCTCGGAGCGCAGCGTACGGACGACGGAGAAGAGCCTGGCGGTCTCGCTGCCGGTCAGGGCGGCCGTCGGTTCGTCCATGATCAGGACGCGGGCGTCGAACGAGAGCGCCTTGGCGATCTCGACGATCTGCTGGTCGGCGATCGACAGTCCGCGCGCCGGCCGGTCCGGTGCCAGGTCGACCCCGAGCCTGCGCATCAGCCCGGCGGTCATGTCGTGCACGGCCCTGCGGTCGATCCGGCCCAGGGAGCGCCGGGGCTGACGGCCCATGAAGATGTTCTCGGCGATGGACAGATCGGGGAAGAGCGTCGGCTCCTGGTAGATGACGGCGATGCCGGCGTCACGGGCGTCCGCCGGACCGTGGAAGACGACGGGCTCGCCGTCGAGGAGCACCTCGCCGCTGTCCGGGCGGTGCACTCCGGCAAGGGCCTTGATCAGGGTCGACTTGCCGGCGCCGTTCTCACCGGCGAGAGCGTGCGCCTCGCCGGGGAACAACTCCAGGGACACGTCCTGCAGGGCCCGTACGGCACCGAAGGACTTGCTCACGCCCTTCAGGGCCAGGACCGGGACCGGGTCCGGGGCGGACTGGTTCATGGGAGCTCCTCAGCGGTGGGACTGTTCCGCTCCACCCGCCGTGAAAGGTTTCAATGAGGTTGTTCGGAAGCTAAACGGGGATGACGGGCGCCGTCAATGGGTTGATGGCGGGAAGTTCCAGGAAGGAGAGGGGGGATGTGCGACCTGAACGGGGGAGTGGGTGGGCGCCCTTGACAGCCTTCGGGGCGGCCACTATCTTCCGGGATCTTGAATCGATTCACGTAACGGTCGTGCATCGCTCCCCTTACACGTGCGCTGCGGGATGGCCCGGCCCCAGGAGGACGACGAGCCCCGCCCGGCCGGGCACCGTCACCGGCACCTGGTGCCAGCCCGCGCGCCGGTAGAAGCGCAGTGTCGCCCCGGCGTGTACGGACGTGAGCAGCCAGCACCGCCCGTCCGGGGCGGCCTCGGTGACCGCCGCCAGCAGGGCCGCGCCCAGCCCTGTGCCGCGCGCTTCCGGGGCGACGGCCAGCTCGTCGACCTCCAGGGCCCCGCACAGCCAGTCACCGACGCGGCCGGGCCCGAGTGCTTCGGCGACGTGCCCGTAGCTGCGGCCGGAGGGGAACGTACCGGGCGTGGTCCAGGCCGTGGCGAAGCCGCCCACGGCGTCCCCGTCGGTGGCCAGCGCGGCGGTGAACCCGGGGCGCACGGCGTCGGCGGCGAGCCGCTCGACGTACAGCGCGCCCGCGGAGGGGTCCTCGTTCCACGGCGGCGCCGAGAAGACCTCGGCGTACACCCGCCGGATCCCGTCGGCGTACGCGTGAAGGCTTCCGCCCCCGACCAGCCGGACCCGCATGACCACACCCCCGCCTCGGACTGTTCCCCGAACAGGATATGAGCGGCGATGTACCGCACCTCCCGAGACGATTCCCCGCTCAGCCGGCCGACCGGACCAGGTGCGTGGTGAACCAGTTCTCGGCCAGCTCCGCGACCCGGTCCAGGGCGCCCGGCTCCTCGAACAGGTGCCTGGCGCCCGGGACGATCTCCAGCCGGTTCTCGCAGTGCAGTGCCGCCTGCGCCTGCCGGTTGAGGTCGATCACCGTGGTGTCGGCGCCGCCCACCACGAGCAGGGTGGGCGCGCGTACGGCGGACAGGTCCGCTCCGGCCAGATCGGGGCGCCCGCCGCGGGAGACCACGGCGCCGACGCCCGAGTCCGCCGCCGCGGCGGCCCGCAGAGCCGCCGCCGCACCCGTACTCGCCCCGAAGGAGCCGACCGGGAGGGACACACGGCGGCGGAGCCAGCTGGTGGTGTCCGCCAGCCGCCCGGCCAGCAGCCCGATGTCGAAGACGTTGGCGCGGTAGACCTCCTCCCCGGGCGTGAGCAGGTCGAAGAGCAGGGTGCCCAGGCCGGCACGGTTCAGCGCCGTGGCCACGGCGCGGTTGCGCGGGCTGTGGCGGCTGCTGCCCGACCCGTGGGCGAACACCACGACCGCTCCCGCGCCCGCGGGGAGCACGAGGTCCCCGGAGAGCGGGACCCCGCCCGCGTCCACCTCGACCTCCTCGGCCGTGGCGGCACCCCCGGAAGCCCGTGCCAGCAGGGAGACGACCTCCTCGTCCGAGGTCTGGGAGAAGTCCCGGTACCACTCACCCACCGCGGAGAAGAGGTGCGGTGTGGAGAGGCAGACGACCTCGTCGACGTCCTCGCGCAGCCTGTCGGCGACATCCGGTGAGGCGACCGGCACGGCGAGCACGACAGAGGCGGCGCCCTGCGCCCGCACCACCTGGCAGGCCGCGCGCGCGGTCGCTCCGGTGGCGACCCCGTCGTCCACCACGACCACCGTGCGCCCCTTCAGCGGCAGGCGCGGCCGGCCCTCGCGGTACGTCCGTGCCCGCCGCACGAGCTCCGCCTCCTCGGCGCGTTCCACGGAGTCGAGGTCCTTCTCCCGGACACCGGCATGGCGGACGATCTCGTCGCTGATGACCCGCACCCCACCCTCGCCGATCGCGCCGAACCCCAGCTCCGGGTGGTAGGGCACCCCGAGTTTGCGGACCACGATCACATCGAGCGGGGCGCCGAGGTCCTGCGCCACCTCGTACGCCACCGGGACGCCGCCGCGCGGCAGCCCCAGGACGACGGGATCGCGGCGTTCCAGGTGCCGCAGCGCCACGGCGAGCCGCCGCCCGGCGTCCGTGCGGTCGGTGAACAGCACGGTGGTTCACCTCCAAGCGAGGAAGAGCGGAACACACACGCGCACCCCCACCTTCGAAGCAACCGCATTTGCGCCCGCCGGGCAAGTCGGGGACGGTCGGGTACATGAAGCCGATCGGCGCGGTCCTGATCGACATCGACGGCGTACTCACGGTGTCCTGGGAGCCGCTGCCCGGAGCGGTGGAGGCCGTGGAACGGCTCCGCGCCGCCGGCGTCCCCCTGGCGCTGGTCACCAACACCACGTCGCGGACGCGCGCCCGGATCGCCGGACGGCTGGCGGATTGCGGCTTCCCCGTCGGCCCCGGCGACATCCTCACCGCGCCCGCCGTCACCGCCGCCCATCTCCGGGAGCACCATCCCGAAGCCCGCTGCCTGCTGATCAACACCGGTGACGTACGGGACGACCTGTCCGGGGTGGCCCTCGTCGAGGAGGACACCGAGGGGGCCGTGCCCGACGTCGTCGTCCTCGGCGGGGCGGGCGACGCCTTCACGTACGCGGCGCTCAACCGCGCCTTCCGCCTCGTCCAGCAGGGCGCGGCACTCGTCGCCATGCACCGCAACCTGTACTGGCGCACCGCCGACGGGCTCGACCTCGATACCGGGGCGTTCCTCACCGGCCTGGAGCGCGCCGCCCGTACCGAGGCCGTCATCACCGGCAAGCCCTCCGGCGCCTTCTTCGCGGCCGCACTCGCCCACCTCGGCACCGGCCCGGACGGCACGCTGATGGTGGGCGACGACATCGAGACGGACGTACTCGCCGCCCAGCGCCACGGCATCACCGGGGCGCTGGTCAGGACGGGCAAGTACCGGCCGGAGACCCACGAGGCCGCCGAGGGGACCCCGGACCACGTGGTGGACTCGTTCGCGGACGTGCCGGCGCTGCTGGAGCGGCTGGGGCGCTGACGGCGCGGAGCCGGCATCGAGAGCGGTCGTTCTGAGCGTTGACTCTCACAAATCGTGAGAGGAGACTCTCACGTCATGAACTCCAGTAATCACCTGGGCGATGTCGAGATCACCGACCCACACGCGATGAGGGCCTTGGCGCATCCCGTGCGGCTGGCGATCCTCGATCACCTGCAGCGGCACGGGCCGGCGACCGCGACGCAACTCGCGCCCCACGTGGGAGCGACCCCGACGGTGACCAGCTGGCATCTGCGCCACCTGGCAGGCTTCGGGCTGATCCGTGACAGCGAGCCCGGACCGGACCGCCGCAAGCGGCGATGGGAGGCGGTGGCACGCGGGTTCCGGTTCGAGTCGCCGCAGGATCCGGCGGACGAGGAGGGACAGGCGGCGGCCCGGGTGCTGTCGCAGCAGCTGTTCCAGCGCCATGCGGATGTTCCGAGCCGGTGGGCGGCCGAGGTCGAACCCGGACTCGGTACGGCTTGGCGCAGGATGGCCGGGCTGGCCAACACCCGCGTCGTCGTTTCCGCCGATGAGCTCGCCGCCATCGAGGACGCGATCGAGCGCGTTCTCGCGCCGTACGTCACGCGCGACCCGGAGGAGCGGCCGGCCGACAGCCGCGGCGTCCGGCTGATGCGCTACGTCCTGCCGGAGAACGACGAGGAGCAGGCCGGACCGGCCTCATGAGCGGCCCGGACCGTACCCCAGAAATATCGCTGTGGCGGGACCGGCTGTTCCGCCGCTTCTGGGCCGGTCAGTCGGTCTCACAGTTCGGCGACCGGATCACCGAACTGGCTCTGCCCCTGATCGCCGTCGGCGCTCTGAACGCGTCACCCAACGAAGTGGCATGGCTGACCGCACTGAGCTGGACCCCGAACCTGCTCGCGATCCTTCTGGGGGCGTGGGTCGACCAACAGGCCCGCAAACGCCGCCTGATGATCCTCGCCGACCTGATACGCGCCGCGGTGCTGCTCAGCATCCCGGTGGCCTACCTGCTGGGGGCGGTGACACTGGGGCAGCTCTACTCCGTGGCACTGCTGACCGGTGCCGCCGGGGTGCTGTTCAACACCGCCTACCCGCCGTTCTTCGTACGCCTCGTGCCGCGTACGTCCTACGTCGACGCGAACAGCAAACTCAGCACCAGCCGTTCCGTGTCCTATGTCGCCGGCCCGGCCATCGGGGGAGCACTGGTCCAGGCGTTGACCGCACCGGTCACCCTCGTGGTGGACGCCCTGACCTTCCTGGTGTCGGCGGTCCTGGTCGGCCAGGTCTCGGTCGACGAACCCCCGGTGAGCTCCGCGGGGGCCGCTGCCCCCTCCCTGCTGCGGCGGGCCGGGGCAGGCCTGTTGTTCATCATCCGGCACCCGGTTCTGCGGGCCGGTCTCGGCTGCGCGGCGACCGTCAACTTCTTCACCTTCGTCGCGGGCAGCGGTCTGATCGTGCTGTTCGCCAACCGGAGCCTCGGGCTCTCCGCGGGAGTGATCGGGATCGCGTTCGGGATCGGTGCGACCGGTGCCCTGCTCGGCGCGGTACTCGCTCCGAAGATCTCGCGGCGGATCGGCGTGGGGCGCAGCATCGTCGTGGGCGCGGTGCTGTTTCCGGCGCCGCTCGCCATCGCCGCAGCGGCGGACGGCCCTCTCTGGCTCCGTGCCGGAGCACTGGCCGCGACCGAGTTCCTCTCCGGCTTCGGCGTCATGCTGTTCGACGTCAACCTCAACTCGCTTCAGGCCGCCGTGATCCCCGATGGCATGCGCAGCCGTGTCGCCGGTGCGTACAGCACGATCAACTACGGCATCCGCCCTGTCGGCGCCGTCGTCGGCGGCGTGCTCGCGACCCTCCTCGGTCTGAGGGCGACCCTCCTCATCGCAGCCGTCGGCGGAGTCCTGTCACTCCTCTGGCTACTGCCCTCACCGATACCGGGCATCCGCTCCCTGGCCCCGGCCGGTGTCGCGGAATCGGAGGACGACGGAGGTGAGGGCAATCGGCCGGTGCCCTGTTGACGACGGCGTAAGGGGTGGCCAGGGGGCCTTCACGAGAGGGCGCGGAGCCGGCCGTGCGGTGGCAGGGCGCGGAGCCGGGCGACCGCCTCGGCCGTTCTCTCGTCCGCGGGGAGGAAGACGACCAGTTGCTGGGCGTCCGAGGAGAGGTCGAGCGTCTCGCGGAGCAGCCGGAGTTCCTCCCCGGACGGGTGGTTGAGGCGCAGGACCCCACGTCGCGGAACCACATGGCCGTTCAGGCGGCCCGTGAAGTCGGGGCCGGCGACGGGGGCGAGCTCCGCGGTGAACCACTCGGTGTTCTCGATGGACGGGGCGAGCCACAGGTCGAAGGCCTGCTCGTCGGCGACGTCGTCCCAGTCGGCGAAGAACCTCCGGGCACGGGGGTCGGTGAAGAGGTAACGGGTGAGGTTCGGGGCGTCGCTGTCGAGCAGCCCGGTCCCGCTCGTCACCGCCTCGTACGCACTGGTGCGGGCCAGGACGTCGCCCAGCCGGTTGGTCACCACGGCGATGCCGGGTTCGATGAGGCGGAGCGTCTCCAGGACCGGCGGACGGACCTCGCGGGGCGCCGGTGAGGGCTGGGTGTGGGCGGTGCACTCGCCGCCGGTGATCTTCGTGAGGTAACGCAGGTGGCCGCGCTCCGCGGTGTCGAGACCCAGCGCGTCGGCGACCGCGTTCACCACCGCGACCGAGGGATTGCGGTCACGGCCCTGCTCCAGGCGGGTCAGGTACTCCACGCTGATACCGGCCCGCCCCGCGAGATCCGAACGCCTTAACCCCGGTGCCCTGCGGCGCCCGTGGTCCGGCAGCCCCAGCGACTCCGGCTGGACGCTGTCACGCCTGGCCCGGATGAAATCTCCCAACGGCGAACCCATGTGCCGAGCATAGGGCGCTGCGCGGGGACGGCGGAGGGCTCAGGGTGGCCCTGCGGGGGCCAGCCTGAGCACGGTCTGGTCGCGGCCGCAGGGGCGGCCGGATCGTGGTGGGCATGGACAACGACACGTACAGACTGGTGATCCTCGTCGGAAGCGTCCGCGAAGGTCGGTTCGGACCGGTCGTGGCCTCCTGGGTCGCCGAACAGGCGCGAAACCACGGCGCGTTCGTTGTGAACATCGTCGATCTGGCCGATATCGACATTCCGTTGGAGCTGCCGGCGGCCTCACCGAAGTACGCCGGGGACGATTACCCCCGTCCCGCCGGGATGGCGGCACTGACGTCCGCCCTGGAGGGCGCTGACGCGTTCGTCCTGGTCTCGCCGGAGTACAACCACAGCTATCCGGCGTCGCTGAAGGCGGCGATCGACTGGCACTTCACCCAGTGGGCGGCCAAGCCCGTCGCCTTCGTCAGTTACGGCGGGGCCGCAGGCGGCCGGCACGCGGTTCTGCACCTGGAGAACGTGCTGACCGAACTGCACGCCGTGACGATCCGGGACGGTCTCGCCTTCCCGAACTATTACACGGCGTGGGAGGACGGCCGCCCCCTCGACCCCGGCGCCCCGGAGTACGCCAAGACGCTGCTGGAGCAGCTGGCCTGGTGGGCGGGTGCCCTCCGGACGGCGCGGGAGGCGAACCCGTACCCGTCATGAGGCGGCTGGGCGCCTCGGCCACGAGGTCAGGACGGGGTCGCCACACAGGGAGGCGGGCCTGTCAGACGGGGTAGGGCCATCCACTGCCTCCGTCGCTCCAGTCGTACAGGAGCGGACCGTCCCCAGCCGCCCAGTGCCGGGGGACCGTGGTGCGCTGCCAGTCGAGCGGCTCGATGCCACCGGGCTCGCCGCCGTCCAGTGCCCTGCGGACGGCGGCGGACAGGTCATCGTCCGCCTGCGCGGTCCGGGCCGCGGGGTCCACGGAGACGAAGAGCGCCGTACCGGAGCGTGCGACGAGATCGAGGTACTGGCGATGTGCCGACCAGGGAGTCTCCGGCGTGCAGGGCACACAGTCCGCGTCCACGTGGAAGAGGCGGCCATGCTGCGCGAGACGGAAGGCGAGCGCGTTGACGCCCATGCGGCGGGTACGTCGCCAGTCGCGGCCCGAGGTGTCGTCGCCGACGCGCTGCAGGTGTACGAGGCCCGCGGCGAGGTGTCCGACGGTGTTGCAGCCGATGACGAGCGCGCCGTCCGCGGCCCGGGCGATCGCGCGGTAGAAGTCCACGAGGATCTCGGCCGTGGTCCGGGAGCGGTCCGCGAAGGTCCAGTCACGGTCGACGAGCCGGGCGGGCTGACCGGAGGCGAAGCGTCCCGTGACGTCGTAGGTGGAGAAGTCGTGCTTGAGGAGTTCGTAGCCCCAGGAGCGGAAGCGGGAGACGTCCGCGGTGACCGTGTCGAGAGCGGCCGAGGTCGAGGGGTCCAGGGGGTGCCCGCCGTCGAGGATCGTGCCCGGGCGGGTGGCGGGGGTCTCGACGGACGAGAGCAGCGGGCGGAACCACAGGCCCGGGCGGGCGCCCGTCTCGCGGATGCGGGCGGCGACATCGGCCATGTCGTCGAACACCCCGGGCAGCCCCCTGTCCCAGGGGCCGCCCGGTGCGGAGCCCCCGCCCTCGGTCCAGCCGTCGTCGATGACGCAGTAGGGCCGCACGGGGTGCCCGTCGGCGTACTCGACGACGGTTCGCGCGTCGCGCAGCACCGCGTTCGGGCCGAACCCCTTTCCGTAGGCGTAGTACCAGTTGTTGCACCCGACCACGGGCTCCGCAGGGAGGAGGGGGTCGGGGGACATCGCCGAGCTCAGGTCTCGGTGCGCGGCGAAAGGGGAGTCGGCCCGCGCGGTGACCACCGTCGCCACGTCGACGACCCGGCGGCCCGGTCGCACCGGCAGCGCCCCGGAGCGTAGGTCCGCCCACAGCGTCACTTCGTCGTGTGCGACCGTCCACGCACACATAGCGCCGGCGCGCGTGCGCACCCCCCAGCCGGTGGTCGGCCCGTCGAAGCCGGCGGAGACCAGCGCGTACCAGGGAAGGGGACGGTCGGGCTGAAGCGGCCGCCATTGCAGATCTCCGTAGGCGCGCTCCCAGGCGTCACCGAGGACGAGGGCGTCGGCGGGCGTCGGCACGCGCCAGCGCAGGACGATCAGGGAAAGTCCCTCGGGCGGTGCCTCCGCCGTGAGACGCAGGGCGTCACCCTGATGGGTCACCTCGATACGGGCGCCGCCGGCGGTGAACACTCCGTCACCCTTGTGCGTCGCGAGGCGGACGTCGTGAGTACCCGTCACGACCTCGACGGAGTTGGGCAGGTCGGGCACAGCGGTCTCCTTGCGCGAGGACAGGGGTTCAGGCACGGCACAGCCGTACGGTGCGGATCTGGAAGGGGTGCAGGTGCAGAGGCCCGTCCAGGTCGGTGGTCGGCCGCTCCAACAGGTCGGCCTCACAGGTGCGCACCACGGGGAAATCGGTGTGCAGAGTCGTGACGGCCCGTCCGCCCAGGGACTCGTACAGCCGGACGACCACGTCGCCGCTGCGGTCGTCGGCGAGCTTGACGGACTCGACGACCACGGCGGCGCTGTCGCTGCGCACCAGCGGTGCGACAGGCCTGCCGGTGACGGACCGCTCCGGCAGATTCGCCGCGTATCCCTCGCGCACCGCGTCGGCGATGTGCGCGCCCGGCACGAGCCCGTAGCGGAGCACGTGCCGGCCCTGGTCCGCCCCGGGGTCGGGTGAGAGGGGCGCCCGCAGCAGCGACAGCCGCACCAGGGTGCCCGAACCCTGACCGCGCCGGGGGACACGCGTGATGTCGTGGCCGTACGTTGCCTCGTTGACGACGGCCACCCCGTAGCCGGGCTCGCCGACGTGCACCCAGCGGTGCGCCGGGATCTCGAACTTGGCCGCGTCCCAGGTGGTGTTGGAGTGAGTGGGGCGGAAGACATGGCCGAACTGGATCTCGGCGGCACTGCGCTCCGCGTGCACATCGAGCGGGAAGGCCACCTTGAGCAGCTTCTGCCGCTCGTGCCAGTCGACCTCCGCGGTGCAGTCGACCCGGCGGGCGCCGGGCCGCAGCTCGATGGTCTGCGTGACCACGGACGACCCGAATCGCCGGGTCACGCGGATGCCGTGCTCGACGACCTCGATGGCATCGACGCCCGTCAACTCGACCGTGTGATCACGGTAGTTCTCGTCGATGTCCCAGGCGTCCCACTGGTTGGGCAGGTCACGGTGGAGCTGGAGCACATTCGCCCGCTCGCCGGGCATGAGGGCCTCGCGGCGGGCGGTGTGGTCATGGACCGAGGTGATGAGCCCGTCGCGGTCCGCCGTGACGGTCAGCACGCCGTTGGCGATCCGCCATCCGTCTCCGTCCGGCCGTACGAGAACGGTGGCGTCGACATCGGCGGGCGGCTGCGCGGACATGGCCGGCACACCACGGCGTGTGTGGGGTGCGGAGTTGACCGTGAGCCTCGCCCTGCCTCCTGCCGTCACGGCGGCCAGCGACTCGGCGACGATCCGCTCCAGGTCCTGGGCGGCGGCGTCGTAGGCCGCCTCGGCCTCGCGGTGGACCCAGGCGATGGAGGAACCCGGCAGGATGTCGTGGAACTGGTGGAGCAGGACGACCTTCCACAGCCGGTCCAGCTCCTCGTACGGGTAGGGAAGGCCGGTACCGACGGCCGCGGTGGCGGCCCACAGCTCCGCCTCTCGCAGCAGGTGTTCACAGCGGCGGTTGCCCTGCTTGGTCCTGGCCTGGGACGTGTACGTGCCCCGGTGCGACTCCAGGTACAGCTCGCCGGTCCATACCGGTGGGGAGGGGTACTCGGCGCGTGCCGCGGTGTGGAACGCGGCGGGGGAGGAGAACTCCACCCGCGGTGAGCCCTCCAGGTCGCGCAGGCGGCGGATTCGGGCGAGCATCTCCCGGGTGGGGCCGCCACCGCCGTCGCCGTGACCGTAGGGGATCAAGGAACGGCTGGCGTGGCCCTTCTCGGCGAAGTTCCGTGCGGCGTGGTGGACTTCGCTGCCGGTGATCTGTGCGTTGTACAGATCGGCGGGCGGGAAGTGGGTGAAGATCCGCGATCCGTCGATCCCCTCCCAGAAGAAGGTGTGGTGGGGGAAGCGGTTCACGGTGTTCCACGAGATCTTCTGCGTGAGGAACCAGTCGGCACCGGCGAGCTTCATGAGCTGGGGGAGCGCGGCGCTGTATCCGAAGGAGTCCGGGAGCCACACCTCGTCGGTCTCCACACCGAACTCCTCCAGGAAGAACCTTTTCCCGTGCGCGAACTGACGGGCCATCGCCTCGCCGCCCGTGAGGTTCGTGTCCGCCTCCACCCACATACCGCCCACGGGGACGAAGCGCCCCTCGGCGACCTTCTCCCGCACCCTGGCGAACACGTCGGGCCGATGGTCCCGGAGCCAGGCGAACTGCTGGGCCTGGCTCATCGCGAAGACGAACTCGGGGTCTTCGTCGAGGAGGTCGACGACATTGGCGCAGGTGCGGGCGACCTTGCGTACCGTCTCGCGCACGGGCCACAGCCATGCCGAGTCGATGTGCGCGTGCCCGACGGCACTCAGGCGGTGCGCGCTGGCATGCGCCGGAGCCGACATGGCCCCCTTGAGCTGATCGCGGGCCGCGGAGGCCGTGGCACCGATGTCCTCGGGGTCGAGCTGGTCCAGCGCGCGCTCCACGGCGGTGAGGATCTCCCATCGCCGCGCGTCGTGCAGGTCGAGCTGGCCCATGAGCTCCTGGAGTACCTCGAGGTCCTGCACGAGTTCCCACACGACGGTGTCGACGACCACCAGGTCGAAGGCGTGCGTCCGGTAGAGGGGCCCGGTGGAAGCGGTGCGGGGGTCACCCTGGAGGGAGGGACGGAAGTCGAACCCGCTTCCCGGGGTGCCGATGGCCGAGAGATTGGCGGCGGCCTCGATGTAGAACTCGACCAGCTCCCCGCCGTCGGCGCTACGGCTGACGGGCAGCCAGTCCGAATACGGGTTGAGCCCTTTGACCGGTGTGCCCTGGGCCGTATGGGCGAGCCCTTCGCACTGGAAGCCGACCGAGCCGCGGTCGAAGCCGAGGTCGGCCACGAGCTCGACCCGCCGCCCGCGCCAGGAGGCCGGAACCGTCGCCCGCACATGGAACCAGGTGGTGGACCACGGCCGGCCCCATGGTTCGCCCGCACGATGGGGCAGGTAGTCGAGAGTGGCCAAGGCGGTCTGCACAGAGGGAGGCTCGCCGTCCACGGCTGCGGTCCGGACCTCCACCGGGACGCGCTCCGGATGGATGGCCGGGCGTATGCGGTCGCGCAGCTGGCGGGTCAGGCGGTCCTCGGTGAGGGCGCGGCGGTCATGCATGGTCGGTGCTCCCGAAACGAGTCAGTTCGGTGGGAAGAGTGATACGCCGGGGCTTCGCCTCGTCGCCGTCCATACGCCGGAACAGCAGCTCGGCGGCGATCCGTCCCAGCGCCCGGGCGTCGTAGGTGACCAGGGTCAGCGGGACGTGCAGCAACTCGGCGAGCTCGAGAGGGTCGAAACCGGTCAGGTCGACAGGGCTCCTGTAGCGGTGCACGGCCAGGGCCGCGCCCACGGTCATACGGTTGTTGTCGGCGAACAGCGCCGTCGGAGGGTGCGCGCCGGCGAGTAGCGAGGCGGCGGCTTCCTGCGCGTCCTGGGTGTCGTGGTTGCTCAGGCGGATCAGCGAGGTGTCCGGGGTGACGCCGTGCTCGCGCAGCGCGGCCCGGTAGCCGGCCAGGCGATGTGCTCCCGTGGTGACACCGGCCGCGCCACCGATGTAGCCGATGCGCCGGTGGCCGCGCTCGAGCATCTCCGCGACCGCACGGCGGGCCCCGCCCCGATTGTCCAGGGTCACGGCGTCGGCCTCGACCCCCTTGGGCCGACGGTCCAGGAAGACCATGGGGCACCGCCCGGCGAGGTCCCGCTCGATGTGCGTGTGGTCCTCCGGGCGCGGCATCACGAGGAGGCCGTCGACGCGGCGGCGGGCCATCTCCTGAAGGACTTCCTGCTCGCGGGCGAAGTCGCGGCGGGTGGAGCCGAGCAGGACCACGAAACCACGGTCGCGGGCCACTTCGTCCACTCCGTCGGCCACCGCCGCGGAGAACGGGTTGCCGAGATCCTCGACGACGAGTCCGAGTGTCGCGCTGGTGCGGCCGGGGCGCAGCGTGCGGGCGATGTCGTTGGGCTGGAACCCCATTTGCGCGATGGCGTTCTCGACCCGCTCCTTGGTGGCGCGACCGACGTATCGCTCGCCGTTCACGACGCGCGAGACGGTGGAGACGCTCACGCGGGCGACACGAGCCACGTCGCGCATGGTGGGTTCCGATCCCATGGGAAGCCTCTCGGTGGATGGCGGATCCGGGCGTTGCGCAGGGGTTGACGGGAAATTGCCCCCTGGTTACGTTCTCAGGGAACGTTATCAGAATGCGCTTTCTGACAACGATGTCTGACGCGCGCCGGTATCTCAACTCCCCTTCAGAGAAAGGGTGGTTGGCGTGCGCGGTCGCCGGAAGTGAAAGGAAAGTTCGTTGCCTGACCTGTCACGGCGATCCATGATGGCGGCCTCGGGTGCGGGCCTGGGGGTGACGGCCGCCCTGCTCTCGGGCTGCACCCTCCCCGGCAGTGGCAGGGGCGGCCGGTCGCGGACCCTGGCGCTGTCCAACCGCAACTCCTCCATGGTGCGCAACTTCAACGTCTTCTCGCCGGCGTCCACCATCGGCTCACTGGCCAACTTCGTGTACGAACCCGCCCTGTGGGCCGTGGAGATGGGCGGTGGCCGCGTCGAACCCTGGCTGATGAAGTCCTACGAGTGGAGCGACGGCGGACGCGCGCTCACCCTGAGCGTCCGCGCCGGAGTGCTCTTCTCCGACGGCGCGCCCTTCACCGCCGAAGACGCGCTCTACAGCTTCCAGCTGCCGCTGCGCATCCCGGAGACCAACGCGGCCGGAGTCACCTACACCCACGCCGAACGCTCCGGCCCCGACGCCGTCACCCTGCGCTGGGACCGGCCCGCTTACCAGGAGCTGTTTCCGCTCGGCACACTCAAGATGGTGCCGAAGCGCCACTGGGAACACCGCTCCGTCACCACCTGGGACAATCCGCAACCGGTCGGCACGGGCCCCTGCACCGTGGACTCCTTCTCCACCGCGCAGGTCCGCATGAAGGTGCGCGACGACTACTGGGGCGGCCCCATGGCCCCGGATTTCGTCAGCTTCCGGACCGTCGGCGAGGACAACGCCAAACTGCGCATCCTCGCGCACGAACTGGACTTCCTCGACATCTCCTGGCCAGGCGGCGCCCGCTACTTCGACGCGCGCGACCCGCACCTCAATTCCTATGTCCCCTCTCCCAACGGGTCGTTCGCGGGGATCTTCTTCAACCACGCGAAGCGCCCCTGGGGCGATGTGCACGTGCGGCGCGCCCTCAACCTCGGACTGGACCGGCGCGTCGTCTCGCGCCTGGTGGCCACGGACCAGGCACCCGCCAACGCCGCGGGTCTCGCCCCGAACGTCTTCGGGGACTACCTGCTGGACGAGTACGCGGTCGTACCCGACGCGGACGCCGACGCGGCGCACCACGAACTGGCGCGCGGCGGCTGGAAGGTCGCGGCCGGACGTCTCGAGCACCGCGACGGGCGTCACTACACCGTCAAGCTCGCCTGCTTCGCGGGTATCCCCTCCCACCGCATGCAGGCGGCGGCGGTGGCGGACCAGTGGCGTCGCAACCTGGGCGTGGACGTGCAGCTCTCCGCGGTCAACGTGCCCACCCTCGTGGACCGCATCAACAAGGGGCAGTTCGACCTGCATCTCTCACCTCAGGGAGGCGGCTCCATCTACAACCACTTCCGCTTGCTGATGGACGCCAACACGGTGACGCCGATCGGCAGGAGCACCCTGTTCAACGCCATCCGCTGGGACGACAAGGAGACCGCGGATCTGCTGACCGACCTGGCAGCCACGCGCGACCCCGGCAAAACCCGGCGGGTCGTGGCCGGACTCCAGCGCATCATGGCCGACAGGGTGCCGGCCATCCCCTTCATCTGGTCCTGCAACTGGGCCGCGCGCACGACCGCGTACTGGACGGGCTGGCCGGCCAACAAGGACGGGGACTCTCCCCTGGGCGTCAACTCCGCGCCCGCCGCCGCCACGCTGCTGCGCTCGCTGAAGTCGGTGGCGGCATGACCGGGACGACTCTCGCGCCACCGGTTTCGCCCGCCCCCGCGGCCCGCGGCCGCAGGCGCTCCGGGCACTTGCGCGGCTGGGCCGGGCGTCTGGGTTTCTACCTCGTGGCAGCGTGGTCCGCCGTCACTCTGAACTTCGGGCTGCCGCGTCTGATGTCCGGCAACGCGACCGATGCCATCACCCAGCAGATCGCCACGAAGAGCGGCGGATCCGTTCCGCCCGAGACCGTCGCCTCCATCCAGAAGCTCTTCGGCGGCACCGACCAGGGACTCGTCCGCGAATACCTCTCGTACCTGGGCCGGATTCTCCACGGGGATCTAGGGATCTCGCTGACGAACTACCCGACTCCGGTGGGAGAGCTCATCACCTCCGCCCTGCCCTGGACCCTTCTCCTGGTCGGCACCGCCACCGTGCTGTCCTTCCTGGTCGGGTCGGCGCTCGGCGCCCTCTGCGGGTGGCGTTCGGGCAGTCGCATGGACTCGGTCCTCAGCCCGCTGTCCACGTTCCTGAGCTCGGTCCCGTATTTCTGGGTGGCGCTGTTCGCGCTGTGGCTGTTCGCCTTCGTCCTCGGCTGGGCACCGCTCGCAGGCGGCGCGGACCCCGACGCGGAGTCCGGCAGCCCCGCCTTCTGGCTCTCGACGCTGCACTACGGGCTCCTGCCCGTGATCACCATGGTCTTCTCCTCCTTCGGCGGATGGCTGCTCGGCATGCGCAACATGACGCTCACCACGACCAGCGAGGACTACGTCCTGCTCGGCCGCGCCAAGGGGCTGTCGCCCGCCCGCGTCATGTTCCGCTACGCGGCCCGCAACGCCGTCCTGCCCACCTTCACCAGCTTCGCCCTGGCCATCGGCTCGGTGATCGGCGGGGCCGTCGTCACGGAGACCGTCTTCGGATATCCGGGCATGGGCAACCTGCTCGCCGGAGCCGTCAGCAACCGCGACCTTCCACTCATGCAGGGGATTCTGCTGTTCACCACGCTGGCCGTCCTCGTGGCCAACTTCCTCGTCGACAGCCTCTACGTCCTCCTCGATCCCCGCACCCGGCGCCAGAACTGAGGAGCCACCGCATGCTGCGCAACCGCAAGGTCCAGGCCGGGGCGGCGATCTTCGCCCTGTGCGTGCTGGGCGCCGTCCTCGGGCCCTGGTTCACCACGCACGTCCTGGGCAGCGACCCGAACACCCTCGACTACCTGGAGGTCAACAAGCCGCCTAGCACCGGCCACCTCCTGGGTACGACAGCCTCCGGCGAGGACGTCCTGGCCCAGGTCATCGCGGGATCCCGCGGATCTCTGCTCGTCGGCGTCGTCTCCGCCCTGATCGGGACGGGACTCGCGATCGTGTTCGGCGTGACGGCCGGCTTCTTCGGCGGCTGGGTCGACACCGTCCTGAACTTCGTCACCAACCTCTTCATCGTCATGCCCGTCTTCGCACTGACCCTGGTGGTGGCCGGATACGCCGAGAACATCAGCGCGCCGGCCATCGCCGTGATCGTCGGCGTCTTCGGCTGGGCGGGCGGCGCCCGTACTCTGCGCGCCCAGACCCTGAGTCTGCGCAACCGCGACTTCGCCCACGCCGCCCGCATGCTGGGGGAGAGCCGGCTGCGCATGGTCTTCGTCGAGGTCTTCCCGCTGTTGTCCGGCTGGGTGTTCGCGATGTTCCTGCACGCCCTGATCGGCGGAGTCCTCGCCGAGGCGGGCCTGGCGTTCCTCGGTGTCTCGGACCTGAACAACCCCTCCTGGGGGACCATGATCCAGAATGCCCAGGAGCAGAACGCGATCCTCAACGGGCAGTGGTGGTGGTTCGTACCACCGGGTCTGTGCATCGCGGCCCTCGGCACGGCGACCGGGCTGATCAACTTCGGCATCGACGAGATCGCCAACCCCCGCCTGGCCGACGCGCGTACCCAGCGCAAGGCCGCCCGCCGAACCAGCGTGAAGCCCGCCCCTTCCCCGATCCGTCCGTAGCCCCTCGACGGGCTCAGGGAGACACCATGCCCCTCACCACACCCACACCGTCCGGCTCCGCAAGCACCGGAACTCCCTCCTCGGAACCGGTGCTGGACATACGCGGACTGCGCGTGGAGTACCTGACCACGCCACCGGTCCTTGCCTGTGCCGACATCGATCTGACCGTTCACCGGGGCGAGATCCTCGGTATCGCCGGAGAGTCCGGCTCCGGCAAGTCCACTCTCATCACCGCCCTCACACGCCTGCAGCGCCCGCCCGCCGCCACAACGGCCGGTGAGCTCGTCTACCACCGCGACGGCACTGCCACCGACCTGCTCACCCTGGACGACAGGCAGATGCGGCGCCTGCGCTGGACGCGGATCGCCGTGGTCCTGCAGTCGGCCATGGACGCCCTCAACCCGGTCATGCGCCTGCGGGCCCAGTTCGGCGACGTACTCAGGGAGCACCGGCCGGGCATCGGACGTGACGAGGCCGATGAACGGATCGCCGAACTCCTCGGCATGGTCGGCATCCCCGCGGGCCGCGCGCGGGCGTACCCCCACGAGCTCTCCGGCGGCATGCGACAACGTGCCTCCATCGCGCTGGCGTTGGCCTGCGAACCCGAGCTCGTCATCATGGACGAGCCGACCACCGCCGTCGACGTCATCATGCAGCGCCGGATCATGGGCCAGATCCTCCGACTGCGGCGGCGCATCGGCTTCGCCGTCGTCATCGTCACCCACGACCTGTCCCTGCTGCTCGAGACTGCCGACCGTATCGCCGTGATGTACGCCGGCCGCATCGTCGAGACCGCCGAGGCCGCCACGCTCTACCACCGGCCCCGGCACCCCTACACGCGTGGCCTCAAGGCGTCGTTCCCGCCACTGCACGCGCCGGTCGAGGTACTGCACGGCATCCCCGGCTCACCACCGGACCTCACCCGCCTCCCCGAGGGCTGCGCCTTCCACCCACGCTGCCCCCATGTGTTCGACCGCTGCCGCACCGAGCGCCCGGAGCTGGAACACGCGGTGGCCTGCCATCTCGACGACACGACACGGGAGAGCCGATGAGCACGCCGGTCCTGCGGGCGTTCGATCTCACCAAACACTTCGACGCCACCGGCGGAGCACGGGTCCACGCCGTGGAGAACGCCCATCTCACTCTGGAGCGCGGCCGCATCGTGGCCCTCGTCGGCGAATCCGGCTCGGGCAAGACCACCGTGGCCCGGCTCCTCGCCCGCATGTACACCGCGACGTCCGGCGCGCTGGAGCTCCACGGCAAGCCGGTCGACGTACGGGCACGTCCGCGCCGCGACTACCACCGGGCCGTACAAATGATCTTCCAGGACCCGTTCGGCTCGCTGCATCCCAGTCACACGGTCGGCTACACCCTGCGCCGCCCGCTGCTGATCCACGGCCACGCCCGTGGGAGGGCCGAGGCGGACGGACTCGCGGCGGAACTCCTCGAACAGGTCGGGCTCACGCCGGCATCCGACTACCTCGGCAAGCTCCCGCACTCCCTGTCCGGTGGGCAGCGGCAGCGCGTCGTCATCGCCCGTGCCCTGGCCGTACGCCCTGAAGTGCTGCTCGGCGACGAACCGATCTCCATGCTGGACGTGTCGATCCGCCTCGACATGCTCAACCTGCTCGCCAGGCTCCGGGACGAGCAGGGCCTCGCCCTCCTCTACATCACCCACGACATCGCGTCGGCCCGGTACCTGTGCGACGACATCCAGGTGATGTACGCCGGTCAGATGGTCGAGGGCGGCCCCAAGGACGCCGTCATCAACACGCCGCGGCACCCCTACACGCGCATGCTCGTCGAGGCCTCTCCCGACCCGGCCCACCGGCTCGGCGAGCACGCCTCCGCGCCGTACGACGAGGACGACGCGCTCGGTGAACCGCCCAACCTCACCGACCCGCCCGCCGGGTGCCGCTTCCACCCACGCTGCGCGTTCGCCATGGACGAGTGCCGCCGCGCCTTCCCGCCCCGTACGGAACTGTCCGACGGCCACTGGGCCCACTGCTGGATGCACGACAAAGGCCGCGGCCATGAGCTCGCCACACCGCTTCGCGGCCTTGCCTGATCCCGCACCCGACTGAACCCGCACCCGACGAAGGGAACACCCCCATGCGCACCCACAGGCCCTTGCTCGCTGTCCTGGCCACGGCCGTCGGCCTCTGCCTGGTGGCAGCCGGTCCCGCCACGGCGCGGCCCGGCGCCGACCGCCACCAGGACGCCGTGGCCGCTGTCGACGGGCTCATGACCTGGTGGAACCCGGACAGCGGTGACTTCGACACCACGGGCTGGTGGAACAACGCCAACGACCTCCAGGCACTCCTCGACTTCTGGCAGGCGCCCGGCGACACCGGGGGCCACGACATCGAGCAGCTGGCCGCCGAGATCTACGACAAGAACGTCGGCGTGAAGGACGGCCAGTTCCGCAACGACTACCTCGACGACACCGGATGGTGGGGGCTTGCCTGGCTCAAGGCCTACGACCTCACCGGCGACCGGCGCTACCTCGACACCGCCATCGCCGACGCGAACCACATGTGGGCCCACCACGACAGCACCTGCGGCGGCGGCATCTGGTGGAACTACGCGCACCAGTACAAGAACACCATCACCAACGAGCTCTTCATCGCCCTGTCGGCGGGCATCCACAACCGTCTCGACGGCGACACCACGCACCTCGCCCGCGCACAGGACGTCTGGGACTGGTTCCAGGCGAAGAAGCTCATCAACGGCGACGATCTCGTCAACGACGGGCTCAACACGGAATGCGTGAACACCGGCCGGACCGCGACGTGGACCTACAACCAGGGCGTCATCCTCGGCGGCCTCGTCGAACTCCACCGGGCCACCGGCGACGCGTCCGCCCTTGCCCAGGCCCGCCGGATCGCGGAAGCCGTGATCGCCTCGCCCCTGCTCGCTCCGGGCGGCATCCTCTCCGAGCCCGACGACGACGCCACGGACGGTGGCGCCGACGGGCCCTCCTTCAAGGGCGCGTTCATGCGCAACCTGGGCGCCCTGGACCGGGCCCTGCCCGGTCGCCCCTACTCCGCCTTCATCGACCGGCAGGCCGATGCTCTCCGTACCCTCGACCGCAGCGGGAACTTCTACGGGTTCCACTGGAACGGTCCCTTCGACAAGGCGGACGCGGCACGTCAGCACAGCGCGCTCGACGCCCTGACCGCGGCCGTGTACTGACGGGAGCTGGTGCCCTGCATCCGTACCGGCTGCACCGGCAACCGTGCGGAGCGGCGTTCGAGGGGTACGCAACCGCCACCTGCGGCGATGCTTCCGCTCGCGCCCCGTCACGCCGCGTACCACCGGAGGGTGTCGAGGTGATCTCTCCGCAGGCGACACGCCCGATGGGGACTTCACGACGCGACCACTGTCATGTCACGAACGTGTCCTGAAGACGATCAAGAGGCAACTCGGGCAACCGCACCGGCCGTCTGGGAGGACGGAAGCCACACGGGCGAACGGTCGCCCGGCCCACTCGCCCGCGACACCCCCACGCAGAGGACAGAGACCAGCATGCGCACTCGGAAGATCTCGGTACTGACCATGACCGCGGTGGCCCTCGGCCTGGCGCTGACGGCATGCAGCAACGACGGTGGCGGCAACGCGTCCTCTGCCGCGAGCAGCTCATCGGTGACGGCCACGAGCACCCAGCAGTCCGACACGGTGGAGGGCAAGTCGTCCGGCACGCCGGCGAAGTCCGACACGAAGTGCACGGACCAGATCGACTACGCGGGCGACTCCCGTTCGAACGCCGAGATCAACTCGATCGGTGAGGACACGGGTACGTGCCCGCCGGTGCAGAAGTCCGGTGAGGCGTCGGGTACGCCGAAGGACCCGGGTACGAAGTGCACGGACCAGGTCGATTACGCGGGCGACTCGCGCTCGAACGCCGAGATCAACTCGATCGGTGAGGACACGGGCACCTGCCCGCCGGTGCAGAAGTCCGGTGAGGCGTCGGGCACGCCGAAGGACCCGGACACGAAGTGCACGGACCAGGTCGATTACGCGGGCGACTCCCGTTCGAACGCCGAGATCAACTCGATCGGTGAGGACACGGGCACCTGCCCGCCGGTGCAGAAGTAATCGCCGAGCGCCCCTGCCCCCCACCCCTGCCCGGTGACAGCCGGACAACGCCGGACCGGCCCTCGCCACCGCCCGAGGGCCGGTCCGGCGCTTACGTTGCTGCTACGCACCGCTGGGTATCGTGCCTCTGACCAGCGAAAAGGCCCTCCGGGGTGGAGGGCCTCACAGTGGTGCGCGATGTGTGCCCCCGGCAGGACTCGAACCTGCGGCCAAGCGCTTAGAAGGCGCTTGAGCTGACCGGCAGATGGGTGGGCCTGACCTGGCCGTTTCCGGATGCTGAGCGCGGAGGTTCGGTGACTTCGACACGCATTCGACCTGGCCCGGAGTCGGTCTACGGCCGCCGGTAGGCCGAAGGGTCGACACCCGCTTCCGGCTTCCTGCTGAAGGACACGTAGGCGGGGTGCTCAGAGTCTCCTGCCTGCATGAGGGCGAAGAGATCGAGGTCATGGTTCGCGAACCTGTGGAGGTACTGGAGAAACAACTCCAACTCCTCGTCTGACAGCCGCTCATCGTGCCGCTCGTTGCGCATGGCATCACGATACGAGCCGAGGGGCTACGGCATGAGGCAGCTCTGTCCCGTTAGCGGTTGATCGGGATCTCGTAGACGATCTCGCAGTGAGCGGAGGGCACGACGATGTCCGCTGTCTCGACGGGCCGTCCCCCGTCGCTGTAGTACGTCCGCCGGATGTGCGTGACGAGCGCGGCCTTCTGGATGCCGAGTAGCGACGCCTCCTCGGCGGTCGCCTGCCGCGGCTCCGGCTGCTCTACGGCGTGGCCGACGGTGATACCGATCGCGGCCATGCGGTTCACGACACCCGCCCCGGCGTGTGGCCCTCCCTCGGGGAGGACGACGAGCGTGCCGACCGTGAGTTCGTACGGCTCCCAACTCGTCGACAGCTGCACGGGTCTGCCGTCCGCCAGGAACTCGTACGTCGTACGGACGCACAGCTCGCCCTCGGCGATGCCCAGCCGCGCCGCGATCTCCGCCGGCGCCGGCACCTTGGCGTCGGTCCGACTCTCCCAATCCCCTTGCCTGCCGACAGCCTTCATGTCCGAGCGGAAAGGGGACCCGTTGGGCTGCTCGCGCGCCGAGGAACGGACCACCCGCACGCGCCGCCGCGACTCGGCGACGTACGTGCCTGATCCGGCGCGACCCTCCAGCACGCCCTGGGAGATCAGCAACTCCTGCGCTCGGCGGACCACGTTCTCACCCACGCCGCACTCTTCGCCGATCTGGGCGCGGGAGGGCAGGCGGTCCCCCGGCTCCCAGACGTGCTCCGCGATGCGCTGCCGGAGTTCGTCGGCGATGCGGAGATAGGGCGGCTGCTCAGGCATGTGGAAAATCTAGTCCACTAGCTCTAATCTAGTTAACTAGCTTCACTCAAAGTGATCGCTGGTGACGGAGGCTGCCCTGTGCCCGCTTCGGGAGTTAGCGCGGCGGCCCTCGCCGCCCGCCTGTCCGCCCTCGGGCTTCTCACGCGAGTGGACGAACACCCCCGCCACACGTCGGTGGAAGCGGAGGTGCCGGACGCACTCTCCGCCGAGTCATGGCGGGAGGTCCTGGAGGTGGTGGCGGAAGCCGACAGCTTCGGCCTCCTCGCCACCAGCATGAACGGCCGCACCCTCTGGGCGGTCGTACGCAAAACGGTCCCCGTGACGGGCGATGTCGGGGGACCGGGCCATCAGCGATAGGAGCTGACCAGCGTGCTCAACCGTATCCGCCGTGCCGTCTCGCTCACCAGAGAGCGGCACTTTCCCAGGGGCAGGCACCGCCGCCCCTTAACGTCCACCAGGCCGTCGCTGGCCTGTGCCTCCTCTGGGCCCGCGAAGGTGCTAACGCCGGTCCGATGGCAGGGCCGAGACCTGGCGAACCTGGCGGGCTCGCTCGCCGGCGAGGACAGCGTACTCGTCCGCCCGTGCGTGCTGGCCTGGGAGAAGCGTGAACGGCCACGGCGTTCGATGGTCATGGCGCCCCATCTGCCGGCCGAAGCCTGGTCGCGCCTCGGGGGAGTCCGCTGATGCCTCCTCGCCGCCAGTGCCACGTCACGGACGCTACGCCCGTCCCCTACCGATCGACCGCATGCCGGATCGGCACTCACGACGCCTGCGGGGAGTCCTCCCCGGCGGTGGCACCCGTCGACCTGCCGGTGATCTACGAGATGTGCGGCTGCCCATGCCACCCCACGCCCCGCCAGCCCACGCCGGCGGAGGCACAGCGGTGAGGCAACGGGCGATCAGCGGTGCGTTGGTATCCCAGCCCATCGAGATCACCTCGACCACTGTGCAGCGCGGCGACGTCATCCAAGTCGGCGGCCGGGCATGCCGGGTGAGCAACCTCTTCCAGTTACCCCAAGGCTCCAAGCAACTGCTGTTCGAGTCGGGCGAGCTGCTGACTATGCACGCGCGGACCCGGCTCGTCGCCGTGCGGATGCAGAGAAGGCGGTGATGCAGACCATGAGTTCTCGCCATCACGACATCGCCGATGACCTCAAGCATCAGATCACGACCGGCCGCATCAAGGCCGGCGACCGCCTTCCGTCCGAAGTCGGACTGGCCCGCCAATACGAAGTCAGCACGGCGACCCTGCGGAGCGCTCTCGCGGTGCTTCAGGGTGAAGGCCTCGTCGAAAAGATCCACGGCAAGGGGAACTTCGTCCGCCGCCGCCTCCGGAAGATCATGTACGTCGGTGGCTGGGGGACGCTGGACCCGTGGACAGCCGCTGAGGCAGCTCTGCATGTCACGGACCGCGTCACCACGATCGAGGCGCACGGGCACCTGGCAACCCTGTTGCGAGTTCCGAACGGCAGCCCCCTGACGGAGCTTCTCAGCATCAGCTACCAGGGAGAGTCCCCGCATAGCCTGGCCCGCATCTATGTCCCGTGCGGCCTGGATCCCACCGGGCCGCTCGGTGACGACTCCTCATATGCGCGGACAGAAGAGAGCTTCGCTGTGCTGAGCCCTCTGTCGGCGGAAGTCCGGGAGACGGTCTCGGCGCGCCCGCCGACGCCAGATGAGGCATCCACCCTCCGGATCAACCCCACCACTGCGGTGCTCGCGATCACACGCGTCGCCGCCGACACCGCCGGCCGCGTCGTCGAGGTCGCACTTCTGGTGTTCCCGGGGGACCGCGTCGACGGGGTCTTCACCACTCACCACGTGCTCGACGAGAGGCAGACGCAAGGATGACGACACAGAACGAGCTGCGGCTCCTCCCGTGGACGGGACCGGAGGGCAAGCCCTGCTACCTGAGCACCGACGACAGAAACGGCTACATGTCCCGTCTGGCCGACAACATCGAATCGGAGCAACTCGAGACAGCGGCCGCACTGCTGAAGCAAGCCGCGGAAACCCTCGGTGACGAGCGCGCAAACCCGGGGGACATGCAACTCCTGGCGAAGGAACTTACCGGAGCGCTACGAGACGTACTCCGCGTAGCCACCAGCCGCGGTCACCTCTTGGACGCGAGCGAACCTCACCGCTTCTGAAGGCGTCGGCAGGCAACGGCTTCACCGGCGGAAACGGAACGGATAGCGGAGTCCGAGTAAGGTCTCGGACTCCGCGATCCGTTCCGTTGCACTGGCCCACGACCGGACAGCCTTCTGGTTCAGCAACTAGCAGCTTCAGAGTCCCTTCGGGCTTGGTCGCGCGGCAGCGTCAGTCGTCAACGGATCGGGTCTGGCACCGGACGGACCGCAGGCGGTTCATCCGGCAGATCAGCCCACATCCACCAGCCCCCACGCAGACCCGCGCACCGTCAGCGAACGGCCAGCCCAGCAACAGCGAGTCTCCTGCCTGACCGGCTCAACGGATGCGCGATGCCAGACCGTGAGACTCCAGGGAATGCTGAGCCTGAACGGCTGGCCATCGCGGACTGAACTGCGCGCCTGGCTCAGGGCAAACCCACAGGCCGTTCTACTATTCACAAGAGTTCAGATCTGACAGCAGAGGCGGTAGTGGTGGCGCAAGGCATGCAGCAGCGTGTCATGGTCTTTTCCCTGCACCAGCTCGTCGGTGCGGGGCTGAGCGGTCGCTTCCGTAGCTCTTCCTTCTCCAGGCCCATGGTCTGGGGTCCTCAACAGATCGCTGACTTCTTCGACTCTCTGGCTCGAGGATTTCCTGTGGGCCAGCTTGTCGTGTACGAGGGGCCGGCGCCAGAGGAGGAGCTGGAACTGGGCGGCCGCACCATCCATGCGCCGGAAGACTCAGAAGCCTGGATGGTCATCGACGGGCTTCAGCGTCTGTCCTCGCTCATCGGAGCATGGGACGCCCGTGAAAGCTCGCCATACGAACTGTGCTACGACCTTGAGGGGCGCCGTTTCGTTCCCGGGCCCGCCAGCCACCTGTTGATGCTTCCCGTTCCCGTGCTGGTACATGGTGAGCGTCTAAAAGCCTGGCTGAGGGAGCGTCCATTCCTCTCAGAAACCGACCAGAGTCATGTACGCACTCTCTCCCATACCCTCACCAGCTATAGCATTCCCGTGACGGTGGTGATGAGTCTTGCTGACGAGCGATTCGAGCTGTTCCAACGCTTGAATCAGGGAGGATCATCCCTTACAAGAGCTGATATCGATCGCGCGAAGTCCCGGCCCCGATCCAAGCCCCAGGGCTTGCGGGGCATTGTGCAGCGGGTGGAAGGGCTAGGCTTCGGCAGGCTGAGCGAGGAAGCCGCCGCACACTGCGCCGTGGCTTCAGCACCAATGGGACGTGCAACCATGCCAGTGACCGAAGGCGAAGCCTTGGATGCCTATCACAGCATGTCACTCCACGACCGGGAGATCGCAGAGCGGCGGGCACGCCAGGTTCTTAGCTCCGTCGTGGACTACCTGCGCCAAACCGCCCGCATCCCTCATGTCCGCTTGCTGCCACAGCCCCTGGCGCTTCCTGCCGCAGTGCGTCTCTTTGCTCATTGCCGGCGCTCCGCCGACCACGAAGCCCGAGAGCTACTGCGCCGGTGGGTGTGGCGCGCCGACGATAGTTTTCAGATGCATGAGGCTATGCAAGCTCCCGTGGAGCAAACGGCCTTTGATGAAGCACAACGGCTCTTGGCACATACATCTCCGCGAAACGCTCAGCGCTACACATCCAGCCTTTGGGCCACCGATCTCTCCACTGTGCACGGCCGACTCAATGCTCTGGGCATGCTGCATGCCTGGCCCGTCTCCATTACTGCGATTCCCGATCTACGGGTCGATCCGGGTTTTCCTCTGGAAGCACCACAGGTCCTGACGCCATGGTTGGACAGCGGTGCCCCTGCTTTTGCGCCCTTCGTGCCGCACGACTACGAGCCGGAGCTCACGCTAGGGTGCTTCCTCTTGCATCCTCCGGCACCTGCCAATGACCTCAGGCAAGGGCTGCTGGCCCTTTCGTACGAGGATTTCGGATCCCTCGAATATCACTTGTTCGATAAGCGGAGCGTTCGCCTTCTCCAAGATAACCGAATTTTCGAACTTGTCGAGCATCGTGAAGAGGTGCTGAAGCTCGCGATCAACAAACGAATTCAGTCATTTGCCCGGCGGGGATTTCGCGCAGGACGCAAGCCGACGCTAACCGATACATCAAGGGGCCCCGATGGCCAAGAAGACCGTTAACGCTCGCGTACTGCTAGGTGACCGCTATATCGGAACGCTCACTTACAGAAGCGGCCGCTCGGCGTTCCTTTATGAAGATATCGACCCAGACCATCCCATCCTAGGGTTGGCCTTCGAATACGATCCCGATGCCGCAGCGGACGAAATCACCGGCGTGCCTAGCTGGTTCGCGAACCTTCTTCCCGAGCGCGGCTCGGCTCTGCGTCGGATTTACAATCAGCGCCTAGGTCGCAACGCCAATGACTTCCTCCTCCTCGTTTATCTCGGAAACGACCTCCCCGGCGCTGTACGCATCGAGGTCGAAGGTGATCTTCCGCATGAAATGTCGGAGGCACTCGAAGAGGCCGAAGTGGCTGCCCAGAACCAGCCCCTCAGCTTCTCCCTGTCAGGCATGCAGCCAAAGTTTTCCATGCAGCAAGACAGGGACACCTTTCGGCTTCCTGCGACCGGTGAACTTGGCGAATGGATCGTCAAACTGCCTGGCGCCGTCTTGGACGAGCTTCCCGTCAACGAATTTATCGTCATGAGCTGGGCGAAATCTGTCGGTATCGATGTCCCCGACCAACAGCTCGTCCCACTGACCGCCGTTACGGGAATCGAAGACGACTACCGTGAAGGAGGCAGCACCGCCTTCGCTATCCGGCGCTTCGACAGAGGTGTCGCCGGCGGACGAATTCACCAGGAAGACTTCGCACAGATTTTCAACGTGCTCCCCGCAGACAAGGACCACGGACGGCACGAAGACATTGCTCGGATCATCCTTGACAACTGCCCTCAGGATCTCGAAGAGTATGTGCGACGTATCGTCTTGTGTATCGCTGCAGGCAATAATGACGAACATCTAAAGAACTGGTCACTTCGCTACGAGGACGGATATACGCCACGCCTGTCCCCTGCCTACGACATGCTTTCTGCGACGTCTTACAGAGATTTCCAAAGAAAGGGTCTCACCCTGTCAATTGCAGAGCAAAAGGATATGCGCTACATCACCGAAGATCATTTCAAGCGGTTCGCCCTAAACATCGGCGTGGGCGAGGAGCGCGTACTCGGCGTCGTCCATGAAACAGTCACCAAGCTGCACGAAGCACTTCCAACAGTTATTGAAGACATAAGTGCTCCAAATTTCCTGACGACCCATTTGCGTGCTCGCGTGACCCAGCTCCCTCTCCTCCGCGGCATCTGATGGTGAACAAGCTGTCGACGTTAATATTCTCGGCGAGGGTCGCTCACTCGCCACAGCCGCAACTGGCCGACGGTGGTTGTTATCTTCGACTGTCTAAATGATCAGAATACCGACCTGCTGCCGGGGGAGAGTTTCTTCAAGATCTCCGTAGTCGTCACCTGCGGGGCTCTGTACTCAGATCTGCTGGTGTCGTGACGCGTTAGATGGCGGCGTTTTGACTATTGAGCACACAGGAGCTCCGTAAACCCGACGACCTCTTCGTCCCGAAGCAACTTAGGTGGGCGTTCGGCCTCGGGCTGGTGCGTTGCTCACCTGCGCCGATGGTCCGCTGACGTCCGCGCTCGTCCGCCGGTGTTCGTCGGCGTTGTCACGCAGTTAGACACTCAGCCTTGCTCCATCTTCTGTGTGGGAAACACCGGTGCAAGGGCGCTGACGGCCGTCCTACCATGAGTCTGCCTGCGTCGGCCGGCGCGCTGTAGACCCGCAGCACCGGCCCGTTGTGGAGGGGACCAGCCCGTTCGAGCCGGGCCAGGTGGGCTGACATCTGCTGAGCGGTTCGATACGAGGTTCGTCTATGCCTCAGGGAGAGGCCATGGAACGGCAGCAGCTCGAACGGCTGCTGGGTGGTGGCGACGACACGTCGTCGGCCGCTCTCGCTGCACTCCGCGCCGACGCTTCATACGTCGTCTGGGACGGAACGACTTCACCTAAATCACTCGCGACGGTCTACGGGCGCCGACTCCGTCACACCCTTCGGAGGGGCATCGAGACCTCCGGCTTGGCCCGGGCCGTGCAACGCCTCGACCTATACAGCCGACCGGTTCGACTGGGGCAGATCAGGACTGCCGACGGATCGTGGATCTTCATGCTGTTCCTCGACGCGGACGGCAGCACACTGGTGGCGTGCACTGGCGTAAGGCAATCCCAACCAGAATCGGCCTGCTGAACCTGGGCACGGCCAACACGCTTTCCAACTGTGGTGGTGGGCTGCGAGGCCGTGTGCAGCAGCGTTCACCTGCGTTCAAGCCCGATCTGGCGTTGACGGTAGCCAGCTGCTGCTGGACAGCGGTGGACGAATCCGGACGCCGATGAATGAGACGGAAACTGAGACGGTCGGATGATGATGGGTGGCAGGATCCGACCATGCCAATAGACCTGTTGCTGGCCTGGGCCTGTGCACTGTGGTAGAGTTGGCGGCCGTGCCCGTGTCGTTCGAATCGGGGCTGAGGCACCAGGGTTGTCGGTCGGTGCCGCGCCCCTGGGCGGTGCAGCAGCCGTGGTCTGCATCGGGCTATGCGAGCCCTGAAATGGACGTTCCGCTCCCTGGCTGGCTCTGATGCGCTGAGATGAATCATGCGCACACGACAGATGATGTTGCTCCTGGGGGCCGTTGCGGTCGCTTGCGGTGCGGTGTTGCTGGTATGGCGAGGCCCGTGGTGGTTGGACGGTGACTACCTGAGCGAGCAAGACCTACGCTCAGGCTCCGCTGCCTTGGTAACCGGGTTTCGCACGTCTGTCGTGCAGCTCCTCGCTGTCCTGGGAGCCGGCATCGCCCTGCTGTTCACGGCGTTCAACTACAGGCTGACTCATCGTGGACAGGTCACCGACCGCTTCATCAAAGCCCTGGAACGACTCGGCTCTGAGGAGTTGTACGTCCGTATCGGCGGCGTCCTGGCTCTGGAGCAGATCATCCAAGATGCTCCCGACCAGACGGCCCACGCGGTGCAAGTGCTCAACGTGTTTCTCCGCCGCCGTGCCCCCGGCCACCAAGAAGCGACATCGACTGCAGGCCGACGTGATCGCATCACCGTTGCCCGCCAGGCTGCCCGTCGCGGATCAGGATCTGTCGTCTCTTCGACGCAGCGCCCCGACCGCCCGGAGGCTGACGTGGGCTGCGCCCTGCGCGTTCTAAGCCGACCAGAAGTTCGCAAACACATCAGCCCACACCAGAAGCTTGACCTGTCTGTCCTGCACTTTGAAGGTGCCACCTTTGATGAGGCAGACCTCGCTGGAGCTACGTTCCATGGGGCGAACCTTACGAACGTGGGCCTTGTCGGAGCGAATCTCACTGGAGCCTGGTTTATCGGGGCAAATCTCACTCGCGCAGCACTCGTTGACGCCGACCTCACGAGTGCCCTGCTCGATGGAGCCGACCTCACGTGCACCGTTCTTGCCGGGACCAACTGCACTGGGGCGCGGTTCGACGGAGCAGATCTCACCGGCGCCTTGCTCTATGGTGCAGATCTCCGTAAGGCCACGGGCCTTACGGTGGAGCAAGTACTAGCGGCTCGCCTGAGCCCAGCCACCCAGCTTCCCGCTGAGATCGCACAAGATCCGCGAGTCACCGCCCGCATGGTGCTGTCATGAGTGGTGGGGTCAACCAGGCTCTCGCAGGCCACGTATGCGGGTAACGACATGTAGTTCGAGCCTGCGTCCTCATGCCACGTCTCAGGGAGCGCACACATACGCCCCCTGCACGGCCGCCTCACCCCCGGCTGAGTGATCGCGCGCAGACTCAGACCTGCCGAGATGCTGACCAAAACGCTCGCAGGCTACGCCACGAACTCGCTACCGTGAGCCTTGATGTAACAAGATGCTGAAGCACGACCTATTTCGCTCGGATAACCGGCGAGGCAGAGTGGGGGGAATTAAGGTGTCGGCACGGGGTAAACGTCGGAAGCCGAAGGAAGCGGCAGCGCAATCACAGCCGAGACGCGCTGCTAGCACGAACTATGCTAAAGGTGGGATTGCTCCTCCGGTAGATCAAGTCAAGGGCGCCCTATCGGCACGTGAAGCCCGAGTGCCGCCGATTCTAGGGTCCAAGGCAGTAGATAACTGGTCACGTTGGCTCGCATCAACCGGTCAACCATTTGCGTTGCTGCTTTCGCGATTCACCGACTCCTTCACACCGGTTGAAAATGGACGACTGTTCACCCCTAGCGCTCAAGACGTCACGGAACTGCACACACTGGCCCCCGCGGCAGCTCAGCATTTTGCAGAACTCCAATCCTCCCTTTTGAAGGATTTGGAAGAGCTAGTAGGAACCGTGCAAGGCGTGCCTCTCCTTTGCGTCACTACCTTCCTGACGCAATTCAAGGAATGGGGTAGGTACTACGAACCTGACTCCACACCCAACTCGTTGGACCATGAGATTCTGACAGCGGCTGTCGCGCGCCAACGGGACCATGCTGGGCGTTACCCGGGGCCGACAGACCTTTTGAAGTGCATGCGGCTCGTAGCGGAGATTAGGAATGTAGCTCTCACCCTGAGTGAAGCCTATCAACTCAGCTCGAATGAGCTAACTGCGGACGACACGTTGCGCGCAATCACCATACAAAGATGGCTCGCAGTACGAGGTGCCTCGGCACCTCAGTTTGCACGCGCCACTGCCAATGAGTTGGCCAGCGCTTACGGCAGGCGCTTCGTAGACAAGTTGGGCTTCCGATACGCTGACCTTGAGAAAGTAGCGGACTACATACATCAACGGTGGCGCGGCGGACTAAGAGACGCGAACATCGCATGCTGGGACTTCGCCAGCAATGCAACGGGCGGCCGACCCGTGGACGTGGCCAGCGCAACGAGCGAGTGGCGCTACCACTACTACGAGTCTCTACTGCTGGTGGTCCCGGCGGTTCTGAGTGTCCCGATCTCAGATCTGGATGAGTACCTGTCGGACGATGCCGGCAAATACAACAAGCGGGCAACTGCGATCGTGCAACATCTGGGCTCGACTGTAGGAGACTGGGACAAACCCCTCGGCCCACTGGCAGACAACCCAATTCGGACTCGCCCGTTTCTTATTTGGCCACCGGAGGAAACAGCTTCCAAGAAGTCTACTTCGCGCGTCCTACTAGCCAATCCCAACGCTTTGGATGTCGACTCAGTAGCGACCATGGAATCCCTGCTCTCGAGGACTTTCCCTGCTGATTGGTCAGCAAAGAGAGCACAGGTAGTTGACGACTATGCAGTGCACCTTTTGAGTAAACACCTTCCTACCGCCTCAAAAGCTTCAGGAGTCTTCGTACGGGAGACAGATACTGGCTCTGAGTTCGAAATGGATGGCCTCGTGACCACGGGTAGCACCGCCATCCTTGTCGAGGGAAAAGGGGCGCCACTGAAACTTGCCAGTCTACGTGGTGACGTCAGGAGGCTGAAATCTCAGTTCGAAAATCTGATCAGTGAAGCGTGGAGTCAACTACAGCGGGACCGAGAGGCCATATTCGGCAGCTCGGCCCATAAGTATCAGATTGTTCGAACAACGTCAGGCCGGTCTGGACCTCTTATCTCACCGACTCTCACCAACATTGAGAACGTACACTATGTAATTCCCACACTTGACGGGCTCGGAGAAGCTGGAAGCAACCTCGCAATGCTTCACCAGCTTGGCATTTTGCCGGAGGACGCTTCGCCTTGGATCGTCGCGGTGGCCGACCTGGCCCTCGTGGTAGACACTCTCAGGAACGGCCCAGAGTTCATCGCCTACCTCAGATTTCGCGACAAATGGTCGAAGCACCCACGCATTCGCGTTCACGACGAAATTGAGATGCTGGCCATGTTCCTTGAGGGCACCGATGTCGCTTTGCGCGTTAAGGCTGCCGAGAAAGAAAACGGGATCGCCTTTATTTCAGGCGGACAAGCGAGATTCGACGACTACCACGCCTACCTGCGCGGCGACGGTCCTCGTGCGGACCGCCCTGGAAAGAAAATGACGCACCGAGTCCGTAGAGTTGTCGACGAACTCAGTAGAGTCAAACCTCAAGGATGGTTTGACGCAGCGACGGCATTCCTGGAGACGCCCATGACATGTGCGATCGCATTTGATACTCACTGGATACGGTACAACGCACAACTTAATGAAACCTCAGCGCATCTTGCGGGTGACGAAGACGCTTCTATTTTCGTTGCGCGAACAGCTGGCGATTGGGAAGAAATTCTATCGGACGAGGAGATTCTAGATGTCTTGAGTCACCGTGAGATCGTGTGGTTCGCACGCCGCGACCAGAAGGGGAGATTGCAACTCGAATGGGCTTCGCTCGGATCGGCGGTGCACTCATTCCCACGGTGGCGTTTCTAAGTTGACCCGGCACGTAACACTTTGGCGAAGATCGAAAGGGGGCGCCGGATGCCGCACGACGATGTCCCCGACGGGCGGGGCTGAGGGTGCCGCCCAACTCTGCCGCCCCTCGTCTGCGGCCGGCACGTCAAGGCTCGTCGGCCACGCGTACTCATCGCTGGATCAGCTTGAGCGATCAGGGGCTAATAGAGGATGCGGCAGACATCGGTGAGCCGGCCCAATCGTCCTATGTCGGCACCGCTCCGGGCCACCGAGTGCCGCTGCCGTCCGCCAGCGCTGCCGTCACTGTCCCTGACGGCAACACCGGGTGAGCACCGCATTAGTAGTTCGATCCGAGACCGCTCCGAATGTCGTGGTCGACTGGAGCGACGGCCGAACAGGATTGTTGGTGTACGCCACCGTCCGTCGTCGTTGATGTCAGCCGTGGATGTCAGAACCTTCTGATCCGTAGCTCTGTAGGGATCGGCCAGGGTAGGTCATACAGGTTGCCCGAGAGCCGGTGCGGAGTGATGCCGGTTGCTGGGGCTGCCGTACTTCGCCGCTGTACCGCGCGACCACGGAGCCGAGCGTGGTCTCTGGGGCCGCCTCGATCTGTGCACCGCCCGCGTCCCCGATACAACCAACTGGCGACAAGCCACTCCGCGCCAAAGGTGCGGTGGACCAAGGACAAGGCTGGCGCCTCCTGGCAACCACAACAGGGTTCTTCTTCTCGGGCTGGCTCGTGAACCGGCGGAGCAACTGACGTCGCGTCATGCGCATACGGCCGCCGTCATCGTCAGCTTCTCGGTTGCCGCCCTCGCGCATTGGATCGGGTCGCGGCTGATGAAGAACCTTCCTTGGGGCTCTCCCACCGGCGGAGTCGTCGACGGTAAGTCCACCCCGGTGGGTTCCACGATTTGTAGCACTGGTCCACATGTTTTGAGGCATGCTGTATGTACAACATGCCTATCGTCTGTAGACACGCCGGGTGGTCGCTGTGGATTTGATTGGTGAATTCATCGAACGCTACACCAAGGAATACGACTTCTATAACCAGGCGGCTCGCCTGGCCTCGCAGATGTTGGAGGCGGATCTGAGGGCTTCTGGAGTCCGCTCCATTGTTACCTATCGCGCTAAAGACGCCTCTCGGCTGGAGGATAAATGTCGCGGAAGGTTTGATGATAAGAAATACGGGAAAGTAGATGACATTTATGACGATATCGCCGATTTGGCGGGGGTGCGCGTTGCGCTCTATTTTCCTGGGGAGCAGGATCAGGTAGAGAAGGCGATCTTGCGGCTATTCTCTCAACTAGAGAAGAAGAAGGTCTTCCCAGACCTTGAAGCGCGGAAGTCCAACAAAATATTTTCCGGCTACTCGGCAGCGCACTACCGCGTTCAGCTCAAAGAGCACGGCTTGAGCGACGCTGACAAAAGATACGCGAAGGCGCGCATCGAAATCCAGGTAGCTTCCGTTCTGATGCATGCATGGTCAGAAGTTGAGCATGACTTGGACTATAAGCAACTCGGAGGTGACCTGTCCGAACGGGAGCACTCCATCCTGGATCAGCTTAACGGCCTAGTGATGGCTGGTGAAATTTCACTTAGAATGCTACAGGAGGCAGGCGAAAATCGAGTAGCAGGCGAAGAGCGGAAGTTCCTGAACCATTATGAGTTGGCTGCGCACCTACTCAGCCGCGTGAATCACCTAATTGATCAGCCTGTGGGTGAATCTGGCCTTGGGCGCGTAGACGACCTCTTCGCCATGTTGGTAAAAACCGGGAAGCAGACGCCTCAGGGCTTGTCGCCCTACCTGAATTCGCTGCATGAAAATCTGGAGATGCGGCCACTAGCTGAGCAGGTTATCGATTCCCTCCTTTCGGAAGATCCATCCCGGTATGCAGATTATGATTCTCTGCGTGGGGAAGTGCATACGCGCAAGGGTGGAGGAAGCCCAGAGGAAGCCGTGCGACACCGCGAAATTGGGCATTTCCTGTCAAGTTGGGTGGAGCTCGAAAAGGTCCTGAGGGAAATCAACCTCGCTAATGGCGGTGATCCGAATGATCGCATGATCCCGACTGGGCGACTGCTGCGCAATTTGGCGGGATTCGATGACGCTACCATTGGAGAGATCGACCTCCTGCGCCAAGTGCGAAATAGGGTGACCCATGGGCACAACACTCCCTCCATTGATGTTTTGATGGAGTGCACTCAGAGAATCAATGAAGTCACCAAGAGACTTAAAGGGCCCGGAAATATCGGTTGAGATGCATGTAGCCTTGGCGGCTCCGACCCCGACTCCGACTCCGTGCGACTGCACTCATTGCTCTGTTACCGTCGCCTGATGGCTGATCTTGCTGGATGGCTGCAACTCCTTGGTGCGGGCAGCGTTGGTGGCGTTGTAGGCCAATACGTGAGTGCGAGCCCCGAACGCCGTAAAGCTCGTGCTGACGTTCGGAGCGCTATGACGGAACTGGATGAGCTTGTTTGGCGTGCAGAAGACCCCGAGGCCTGGCCTCGGCTCCGGAGGGCCCTGCACGCATTCGAATCAGCCTCCATGATCGCCGGGGTGTCTCGTGACCTATCGAATTGGTACGTAACTACGAGGTCTGCCTTCTACAGGCAGAGTCGTCGTAACTACGAGCGGCACGGCGGCCCCGACGAGGGGGGTGGGTGGCTGGAATCCCATCATCTGCAAGGCCTGAACGAGGCCGCCGAGATGATCTACCAAGCTCTGTGGCATCCTCAGCGGTCCCGGTGGTTCCGGAAGAGGCGACTTGCGGCAGCCAAGGACCGGACGCGTAAGGCTGTAGCAGACTCGGCGGAGCTCTTGCGCGATCTAGATAGAGCCGATGGGCCAGTCTGATCGCCCCTGTGGCTGGGCGGGCGGGCTTTGGAGTCTAAATGACCGAGTCAAGGTAACGGGCGCCAGCCGACGGTGTGGCTGGCGCCCGTGTAGGCCAGGTCCTGGAAGTATGGTCTGATCCTTATCAGGTCGATCACGGGGGGCCATCGACGTAGGTCGACCGGCTGGAATCCTCGGCTGATCGGTCGTCGACGTTCGGCACCGATCGCGGTTGTCCGTGCCTGTTGGTGTCAGCCGCTGGTGTCAGACATCAACGAGCTTCTTGACGTTTTGCCTGACAGAACGACGCCCAATCGACGCCGGTGTCATTCGGTTTCGTCGGACACGGCCCTGGGATCAGTCTCCGCGCGCCGACGTCGGATTCGCTGGGCCGCTGCGCCTACCAGACTGATGAAGGCTCCACTGAGGATGTTAATAGAGAGATCGCGAACGAGTGACCACACGTGGGCGTAGATGCGCCATGGGGCCGGCCGCGCATCGCACTCCTCACACGCACAGTCCGAACGAAGATTGGCAGAACGCTGGCTCAGCCCCGGCCCGAAGCAGACGCCAGCGAGAAGGCGACGTTGCGCCTAGCTCGCTGGATTCCGGGGTCTGGCTCTGTGCGAGGTGATGGTGAAGCGAGACGCCTAGTGATTGGCCTCTGGTTCGCTCGCGGTGGGCGATTGAGTCGATCACCTGGCATTGCCGTTGCGCTGCGGTGCGCACCTTCGTGATCACAGACCAACGGGAAAACGGGACACGCACTCTGTACTGCGGGACCGTGACCAGGTTTGCGCACTCCAAAGTGGTGAACAGCAAGTCACACGCGGAGCACCTGCGGCGACGCCTGATCGTCGATCCGTGATCACTCACTTCGGCAACAACGACACATGTTGTAGCGGCACAAGAGGGGCAGCGCATGAGCGACACCCCTTCCCTAGACGTTGACGGAGGCGGGGTACGTGTGATCCCCGCCTCCTGTGGGCCTGGCGGGACTCGAACCCGCGACCTGCCCTTCGCGAAAGGGCTGCTCTATCCACTGAGCTACAAGCATTCAAGTTGTAGCCCACGAAGGGGATTTGAGGCAAATCGGGAATCTAAACGATCACGACATAGACTCCCGCAACCCACCACCTTCCTCAGCTCCCATCCCGTCCGCCGTCAACCCACACACCGTGGAGCGGGCGTGGTTTATGGCGTCCAGGTGGAGCGCGCCACTGTACGAACGACCTGGACGCCATGGGCCGCGTCTGCTCGGCTTCGCCTGGGTCGACGGTGGACGGGATGGGAGCTCCCCGCGCACGCCACTTCGGGCCCGCAGTCGGGAACGGCGCCCCCTCCATCCCGGTGCTGGCCGATCCCCCGCCGGAGGCATCGCTTTGGCCCGAGGGCAACTTCCTCGTTTCTGCCCGCATACACGTAGCGCGCCGCCGGGGCGCGGCCAGCCGGGGCGCAGACAGGAGGCAGGCCGCGCCGCAGAGGCGGCGCGCGCCCGCGCTTGCGCGGGCCTTGATGATGGAGAGAAAGTCTTATCCCGCTGGGATGAGGTGCTTGCCGTCGTGGCTCCGTACATGCGGGCCGTTGCCGTCCAAGGCGTCCAGGAACCTGATGGCGAAGGCTTCGGACATGCGCTCGGTGACCTCGTCGGGTGTGAGCCATGAGACCGCGGTGGACTCGCTGGAGGTGCGTTCCGTGCCGCCTGAGGGCTTGCAGCGGAAGACTAGGGCGACGACTCCGCGGGTCATGTTCTTGTAGACGCCGGTGAGTTCGTCCACCTCGACGTGGATGCCTGTCTCCTCCAGGACCTCGCGGGTGACGCCGGCCTCTGGGGTCTCGTCGAGTTCGAGGATGCCGCCGGGGAGCTCCCAGGTGCCGTTGTCAGCTCGGCGGATCGCCAGGAGGCGGCCGTCCTCGCGCACCACCACTCCCGCTACGGACACGGAGTGCAGGGGAGGCGGTGTCGCTTCCTGTGGTTGACTCATGTAGAGGAGCTTAGGAGGCAGAGAAGGACTATGGGAACTGCTGCTGGAGGGGGCACGGCCGGGCCTCGGTACGTGCAGATCGCAGAAGAGATCGTGCAGCAGATCCGGGCGGGGGTTCTGAAGCCTGGTGGCATGGTGCCGAGCGAATCCGAGCTGGTGGATCGCTACGGCGTGTCGGGCGGGACGATCCGTAAGGCGATGGCCGAGGTGCGGGCGAGTGGACTCGTCGAGACCCGGCATGGCAAGGGCTCGATCGTGAAGAACCGGCCTCCTGTGCGGCACCGCTCCTCCGACCGCTTCCGGCGCTCGCTCCGGCAGGGAGGACAGGCGGCCTACCTTGCCGAGTCCGCGCAGTCTGGCGCCACCGCAAAGGTGAGCGTCCTCTATATCGGGCCCATGGAGGCTCCCGAGGACGCCGCCCAGCGGCTGGGTGTCCCTGCCGGTGAGCAAGTGCTGGCCCGCCGGCGTCTCTACTTCCGCAATGGCGTTCCGGTCGAGACTGCCACGTCCTACCTGCCGTGGGACGTCGTGAAGGAGATCCCGGAGCTGTTCGCCGAGAACCCCGGTGGTGGTGGCATCTACGCCCGGCTCGAAGACCACGGACACGAGTTCGCGGAGTTTGTCGAGACGCTGCAAGCGCGGCCGGCCTCGAAGGCAGAAGCCTCGGAGCTTGCGCTGAGCCCGGGTGCCGCCGTGATTCATCTGATCCGGGAAGCCCGTACGACTGCGGGTCTCGTGGTCGAGGTGTGCGACACGCTCATGGCGGCTGACCAGTTCGTCTTCGAGTACCGCATCCCTGCCGACGACTGACGCTCGCTCAACTCCTCACAGCCCGTCGCGAGTTCTTCTACGCGGCGGGTTGACTCATGTACAGGAGTGATGCACTCTTCTCCATGTCACTCATGTACATGAGTGGCGGAGTTCAGCATCTATAGAGGAGTACTTCGCTATGCGTCAGATTCCCGTCGACACCTCCGCCGCGATCGTGATGGTCGCCAAGACCCCGCAGCCCAAGGTCAAGGACCGCCGTACGGGCGAGATCGCCATGGACATCGAGTCCGGCTCGAAGCTGATGACGGTCGACGTGATGTTCGCGGTGAACGAGGAGGTGGAGATCCTGTCCATCACCGTCCCGGAGCCCGGGATCAGCGGTGAGCTGGCCATGGGCACGTCGGTCGCGCTCACCGGCCTGCTTGCCCGGCCCTGGGAGAACGACTTCAACGGTCAGAAGCGGCACGGCATCGCGTTCCGTGCGATCGCGGTCACCTCGCTCGCCAACGTCAACGCCGCCGCAGGGCCGAAGGCGGCCTGATCATGACCGGCTTCACGGTCGTTCTGGTGCTGGTCGTCGCCGCCGCGGGTCTCCTGCGGTGGCGGCGTCCCGCCTGGTACTGGCTGGCCTTCGGGGTCGCCCTGGCCACGCTGCGGGTCCTGGTCCGGTACGGCTCCGTCATGGACGCGTGCGGGCTGACCGTACCGCCCGCGAGATGGCGGCTCGCCCTGGCATGGGCCACCAACCGCCCTATGCCGGAGCCCCGGCCGCCGCGCATCCTGCGGCTGCGGCCGACTCGCACCAGCCTGGTCTTACGGCTCAAACTGCGCCCCGGACAGGACGCCTTCGACATCGCCGCCGCCTCGGACCGGCTCCGCCACTCGTTCTCGATGTACGGCGTCACCTCGTGTGAGCTGCGATCCGGCGTCGTTGAGGTGCGGATGACCGGCTACGACGTGCTCAAGCGGGTGCAGATGCCAGCCACGACCGAGACCCGGCCCATGCGGGTTCCCGTAGCCCTACGGCAGGACGGCTCGGTGCACTACCGCGACTACCGGGCGATACCTCACGCCCTCACCCTCGGAGCCACGGAATCCGGCAAGTCCGTCTATCAACGCAACCTGGTCGTCGGACTCGCCCCGATGGACGTCGCGCTCGTCGGCATCGACTGCAAACAGGGGGTCGAGCTGTTCCCGCTGGCCCGCCGCTTCTCCGCCCTCGCCGACAACCCCGACACCGCCGCCGAACTGCTCGACGCGCTCGTGACTCGGATGGCAGACGTCTATCAGCTCATCCGTGCCCAGCAGCGGATCACGGTCGACGTGCCGGACGCGGAGATCGCCGCCGACATCTGGGATCTGCCCGACGAACTGCGTCCGACCCCGATCGTGGTCCTGGTCGACGAGGTCGCCGAACTCGCCCTGTTCGCCAGCAAGGAGGAGGAGAAGCGGCGCGACCGCATCATCACTGCCCTGGTCCGCCTCGCCCAGCTCGGCCGCGCGGCCGGCATCTACCTGGAGATCTGCGGACAGCGCTTCGGCTCCGAACTCGGCAAGGGCATCACCATGCTCCGTGCTCAGCTCACCGGCCGCACCGCCCACCGCGTCAACGACGAGACCAGCGCCAACATGGCCTTCGGTGACATCTCCCCGGACGCCGTCCTCGCCGCCATCCAGATCCCGGCCGAGATGCAGGGGATCGCCATTGCGGGTGACTCCTCCGGCGGCTGGCACCGCATCCGGGCTCCGCACACCTCGCTCCGCCAAGCCGTGAACCTCTGCAACCGGCACGCCGACCGGACCCCGGCCCTGCCCGAACTGGCGCCGTTCCGACCCGCCCTCGCCGGACCCGCCGCCGCTCCCGTGCTGTCGGTCAAGCCTTCTCCGGCCACCGCCTGACTCGCTCGTCCCTTCGGCCGACGTGACCGCCCCTCGCGCCGAGTCCCTACCCCCGCCATGCCTGATGAAGGGAGAACCCGCGTCATGTGCCCCGACTGCGAGGACTTCGCCCGCACCGTCCTGCTCCTGGGCCAGCTCGCCCTCTACGCCGACACCAGCGGCGCAGACCTCGACTTCGTCGACATCGTCAGCCCCTCCCTGGCCGCCTCGCTTCCCGAGCCGCCGACCGGGGAGGAGCCCTGATGGCCGCCCGTCACGTCCTGCGTGTCGACGCCGTCTTGGTCCAGGCCGTGATTGCCGGTGCCCTGTCCTTCGCCCACCTGCACGACTTGGCCGCCGCTGCCGGACAGGACGGCTGGAAGGCCTGGGCCTACCCGGTCAGCGTGGATCTGCTCCTGGTCGCCGCCTGGCGACGCCTCCGCGCTGACGGACCGTCCCGGCTGGCCTGGTCCTGGTTCCTCATTGCCTTGTTCGCCTCCCTCGGTGCCAACGTCGCCACCGCCGGATTCCTTGACCTGGCCGACCCGCCCGCCCTGCTGCGCCTGGGCATCGCCGGATGGCCCGCCCTCGCCTTCCTCGGCGGCACCCTCCTCGCCCACTCCGCCGACCACCGGCCCCCGGATGAGCCGGCACCCGCACCGGAAACCGACTCCGTCACAGACACCGAGCCGGAAGCCGAACCCGTGCCGGACCCGGCGCCCACCCCGGCCCCGGTGGCGGAACCGCCGGCGCTTCCGCCCGCCGACCCGGCCCCCGCGGTTCCCGCCGTCCTCGTCGACCACGCCCGCAAGGTCGCTGCCGACTACCGCGACCGCACCGGTGCCCCGATCGACACGGACACCCTGCGCGCCCGCCTCGGCGTCCCGCCGCACCTCGCCGACGCCATCGCCGCCCAGCTCACCTGACCCGGAAGACAGGACGACAGATGACCTCCGACCCCGCCGACCTGACCGCCTCCGACTACCTCGACGGCGCCCGCGAGATGACCGCCGCCGACCGGCCCTACCTCGCCCACCTGCTCGCCGAGGAAGCCGCCCGGCGCACCACCGACCCGGCCACCGCCGCCGGCATCCGTGCCAGATTCCCCGACCCGACCGCAACCCGTGAGGAGACCGACTGACATGCCCGCCCGTGACAACTTCCACTCCGTCATGCGGATCGGCCCCGTGCAGATCGGCACTCACCGCGACCGCAACGGCAGGACCGTGCACGCCGCCGTCTGCACCGCCGACCGCTGCGGCTGGTCCGCCGACTACTCCAGCGGCACCGCCGCGCAGCTCGCCGCCCGCACCCACCGCTGCCGCGTCCGCTAGGAGACAACGCCATGCAGGTCCCGCTCTGGTTCGCTCTCGCCGTCGTCGGCTACCTCGGCTGCAAGCTCTTCCGCCCGCCGCTCTGGCTGGTCCTGGTGCTGCTCCTCGGCGGCTACCTCATCGCCGACAGCCTGTTCGCCCCCGTCATCGACACCGCCATCAAGTAGGGAGCTCCGCCATGCTCCGCCCGAAGATCCCCACCATGCCCACCCCGACCGGGCTCGTCTCACGGCCCGTGATCGCCGAGCCGACCGCCATCACCTCGTGCACCCCGGCCCCGCCTCCGGCGACCGTCGCCCCGGCCCCGTCCCGCCCGGTCGTCCAGCTCACCTCCGGTACCGCCCTCGCCCTCGTCGCTGCCGGAACGGCCGTGGTCCTGGTCCTCGGCGCCGTCCTGCTCTCGCTGTTCCTGGCGGTCGCCATCACCGGCGCGTCCGTCGCCGTGTGCGCCGTCGTCCTGCGCTCCCTGCTCGCCTCTGACGCCAAGCGACGCTGACCGGCCCCCGGGCGGCCCTGATACCGCCAAGCATCCGCCGCCCGGGAGCCGTCCCCACCGATCGATCTCGCAACCGGAAGGAACACTCAGCATGGCCCATAGGGCCTCATCCGCGGCACTGAAGACGCCCACGCCCGCCCAATCGCTCGGCCCGATCACCCTTGGAGACATCCTCCGGGTGGCCTCGGCCTCCGACTACGCCCGCTGGGAGGACCAGATTCGCCGTACCGGCGGCTGCTCCGACCCGATCCATCTGACCGGCTGGACGCTCACCAAGGACAAGACCACCGGCGAGACGCTGCATCACTACTCCACCGAGAACGAGCCGGGCGGACGTCTCCGCCTCGCCTGCGGCAACCGCCGGGCCTCCCGCTGCCCTTCCTGCGCCTGGACCTACGCGGGTGACACCTACCACCTGATCCGCGCCGGCCTCGCCGGGGACGACCGCCGCGACATCCCCGCCACCGTCCGCGATCACCCGCGCGTCTTCGCCACGCTCACGGCTCCCTCGTTCGGCCCGGTCCACAACCGGCCCGATTACGGCGGCCCCTGCCGCTGCGGCGACCGGCACGCGCTAGATGCCCCGGAGTTGGGCACCGCCCTTGACCCGGACGCCTACGACTACGCGGGCGCCGTCCTGTTCAACAACCACGCCGGACAGCTCTGGCAGCGCTTCACCACCCGGCTCCGCCGCGAACTCGCCGCCCGCGGCGGCCTGGCCCGCCGGGAGCTCGCCGACCACCTGCGCGTCTCGTACGGCAAGGTGGCTGAGTTCCAGAAGCGCGGCGCCCTGCACTTCCACGCCGTCGTACGCGTCGACGGCCCCGAAGGACCCGGCACAGCGCCGCCCACCTGGGCCACGGTCGACGTGCTCACCGACGCGCTCCGGGCCGCCGCCGCGCACTCGTACACGTCTGTCTCGGTTCCGGCCGCCGACGACCGGCCCGCCCGGACGTTCCGATGGGGCCGACAGCTCGACGTTCGCCCGGTCAAGGCGTTCGGGGACGGCTCCGACATCACCGAACAGGCCGTCGCCTCCTACGTCGCCAAGTACGCCACCAAGGCCGCCGAGAACACCGGCACCCTGGACCGCCGCATCGGCGAACTCGCCGAACTCGACCGCCACGGCGTTCCCGACCACACCCGGCGGCTCATCACCGCGTGCCGCGACCTCGACGCGCTGTACCCGGACCGACGGCTCTGGGCCTGGGCTCACATGCTCGGCTTCCGCGGGCACTTCTCGTCCAAGTCGCGCACGTACTCGACCACCATCGGCGCTCTCCGTCAGGAACGCGCCGACTTCCGCGCCGCCCAGGAGGCGTCCGTCCTCGGCCTCGACGACCGCGAACCGGACACGGTCCTCGTCCTGACCGACTGGCAGTACGCCGGCCACGGCCACACTCCGGGCGAGGCCGCCCTCGCCGCGACCATCGCACGCGACCTGCACACCAACCGCGAGACCGCCCGCGAAGCCCTCCGGAGCGAAGGGAACACGGAATGACCACGGCTGTCCGGTCGCGCAAGATGCTGACCCTCGCGGAGGTCTGCGAGGAACTGGGCGTCTCGCGCTCGACCTTCTACGACTGGCGAGCGAAGCGGCGTGCACCGCGCTGCATCAAGCTTCCGAACGGCGACCTCCGGATCCGGCGGAGCGATCTCGACCACTGGCTCGACGACCGTGAGGACGCCGCCTGATGGAGACCACGTACGACGTGAAGGTCTACAAGATCCTCACGTACAAGGGGGCCCGGAAGACCACGTACACCGTGCGCTGGGAGGTCGCGGGCAAGCGCTGGCGTGAACCCTTCGGCACCGTCGCACTCGCTGAGGGCTTCCGCTCCGAACTGATTCGGGCCACGGGGAAGGGCGAGGCCTTCGTCATCGCCACCGGGCTGCCTGTGTCCCACCGCTCCAAGTCGGCTTCGATGAGCTGGTACGCGTTCGCCGTCGGGTACGTGGATGCCCGGTGGCCGGAGCTCGGCGGCAACAGCCGTAAGAACACCGCCAAGACCCTCACTGCGGTAACCATCGCACTGCTGCGTACCCAGCCGACCCAGATCGCCCCGGTGGCCGTCCGGACCGCGTTGCGCGAATGGGCGTTCAATGCGACACGCCGTGCGGACGCCCCGCGAGACGTGGTGACCATCCTCAGGTGGGTGGAGCGCAACTCCCTGCCGGTCTCCGTCTGGGAGGAGCCGGAGAGGGTTGATGAGGTCCTGCGAGCCGTCGACACGCGTCTCGACGGCAAGCAGGCGGCGGCCTGGTCCAGGAAGCGCAACCGCCGGATTCTCAACGTCGTCATGAAGCACGCAATCCGGCGGCGCGTCTTGCGGACCAACCCGCTCCCCAAGGGCAAGGAAGCGACGACCGTCACCAAGACCAGCAACGCCGTGGACAAGCGGTCTCTGATGAACGCGGACCAGGCGGCGGCGCTCCTCGACTGGATCCGTCGCCGGCCACGCGGGGGAACGCGGCTGCATGCATTCTTCGCCACGCTGTACTACTGCGCTCTGCGGCCGGAGGAAGCCGTAGCCATGCGAGTGCAGGACGTGATGCTTCCTGACCCCCACACCCGAGACCAGTGGTGTGAGTTGCTGATCCACACGGCGACCCCGGAGGTCGGCAAGCAGTGGACCGACACCGGGGAGATCCACGAGGAACGTGACCTGAAGGGCCGTGCCGAAGGTGAGACGCGCACCGTGCCGGGGCACCCCGCCCTGACGCGCATCCTGCGGCAGCACGTCGAGGACGAGCAGCTCAAGCCCGGTGATCTGCTGTTCCAGGGGGAGACGGGCGGCATTCTCGCCGGCTCGGTCATCCGCCGGGCGTGGCGCAGTGCGCGGAAGGCCGTCCTGCCTCCGCACGTGTTCGAGTCGCCCACTGGGAGGCGGGTGTACGACAACCGGCACACGCGCCTCACGAAGTGGCTCAATGATGGGATCCCGCCCGCCCAGGTGGCTGAATGGGCCGGCAACAGCGTGCCGGTATTGCTGGCCACCTACGCCCGGTGCGTCGAGGGGCAGCTGCCTGACTTGAAACGGCGCCTGGAGGCCGCGGGAGATCTCTCCGAGCCGCCAGCTGCGGGCTGACGCACCTCGCGGAAAACTTCGACACGTATTCGACAGGGCCACCCGCGAAAACCCGGTGACAGCCGGACGGCCCCGGACCTTCCCCATGATCGTCAGGGGAGTGTCCGGGGCTTCGCCGTGCCTCGCGAAACATGCTCTGACCAGCAAAAATGCCCTCCCAAAGGGAGGGCGGAGACTTGCGCCCCCGGCAGGACTCGAACCTGCGGCCAAGCGCTTAGAAGGCGCCTGCTCTATCCACTGAGCTACGGGGGCCGGGTGTCCCGGAGGGCGCTGGTTCAAGCCATCCGTGACCTTGCGGGGACAAGGATAGGGCTCAGATCACCTCGTCCCGGTTGCTTCACCTGCGTGGCACGATGTGGAGGTTCGGTGAAGCGAACCGATAATCGCAGGTGGGTGCGATTCGTGCATCGCTTTTCACGCCTCACGCCCCGGGTGTTGTGCACTCGTTATGCCTGCGCCCCACTCGTCCCCTCTGTCCCCAGGATGGATCCGCCGCGCAGAGGGGCCTATACGCTTCAAAAAGGCGTCAAAATTGGGCATTCTTCACATGTGGTAACCATGGATGTACGGCCCCAGCTCATCGACGCACTTTCCGCCCTGCGCGACCGTGTCGCTGCCGTGCGTCTTCCACTTCCCCTGCCGGGGGCCCCGCGCGCCCGGCAGACGCGGACCGAACTGCTCGCCCAGCTCGACGACTACCTCGTACCCCGTCTCAAGGATCCCGAGGCACCCCTGCTCGCGGTGATCGGCGGATCCACCGGAGCCGGCAAGTCCACGCTCGTGAACTCGCTGGTGGGATGCCGGGTCAGTGAGGCCGGTGTGCTGCGCCCGACCACGCGGACGCCCGTACTCGTCTGCCACCCGGACGACCACCACTGGTTCGCCGGGGTGCGGGTGCTGCCGCAGCTGACCAGGGTGTGGCTGCCACCGGGGCAGATCCCGGACCCGGACGGGCTCGACCACCTCGGGGCCGACGGGGACCGGGACGACACCGTGCTGCGTGTGGAGACCGCGGCGACCCTGCCCCGGGGGCTCGCGCTCCTGGACGCCCCGGACATCGACTCCCTCGTCGTCCGGAACCGGGTCCTGGCCGCCGAACTCATCTGCGCCGCCGACATCTGGGTCATGGTGACCACCGCGTCCCGGTACGCGGACGCCGTGCCGTGGCATCTGCTGCGCACCGCCAAGGAGTACGACGCCTCCCTCGTCACCGTCCTGGACCGGGTGCCGCACCAGGTGATCGCCGAGGTGTCCCGGCAGTACGCCGCCCTCCTCACCCGGGCCGGCCTCGGCGAGGTGCCCCGCTTCACCATCCCGGAGCTCCCCGAGTCCGCAGGCGGCGGCAGCGGACTGCTGCCCACCACCGCCGTCGCACCCCTGCGCGCCTGGCTCACGCACCGGGCGCAGGACCCGGCGGCCCGTCAGCAGGCCGTGGGGCGTACGGCGTCCGGGGTCATCGACTCGCTCAACGTACGGATGCCCGAGCTGGCCGGGGCCGTCGCCGCGCAGTACGCCGCGGCCGTACGGCTGACCGGCGTGGTCGAGGAGGCGTACGGGAAGGAGCTCTCGCGCGTGCGACGCAGGCTCCGCGACGGCGCGGTGCTCGCCGGGGGAGCCCGCACCCGGTGGCGCGGATATCCGCTCTACAGCACCGCGGGGGAGCTGCTGGACGCACTCGTGGAGAGCCTGATCGCTCTGCTCCAGTGCGCCGTGGCGGCCTCCGACGAGCAGATCCGCAACGTCTGGCAGCGGGAGCCCGCCGCCGGGATCTTCCGGTTCGAGGACGCCGGCAGGGAGGCCGGCGGGTGGGGGCCCGCCGAGGACATCCAGGGCCGGATCGCCATGGCCGTACGGCGCTGGCGGCGCGTCCTGGAGGAGCTCGCCGAGGAGGAGGCGCGGCTGCTCGAACGCAGCGCCGCGCCCGACGCCGAGACGGTGGCCGCGCTGCTGGCCGCCGCCCTCCTCGGCGGCCGCCGCGCCAGGGGCGCCGGGGAGCAGCTCGCCGAACGGATCGGCGCCCAGGGGGCGCTGCGCCTCCGCGACAAGGGCGGGGCGCTGCTCACCGACTGCCTGGACCAGGTCATGCACGGCGAGCGCGACCGGCGGCTCGCCCCGCTGGACGCGCTCGACGTCGCACCCGAGCCGCAGGCCGAACTCATCGCCGCGCTGTCCGTACTGCAGAAGGAGAGGTGGCAGCGATGACTGCCGTCACTGACCAGGACCGCGACCACGGACAGGGACCGGAGCGCGAGGGCGTGGAAGACGCCGGGCGGGACGACGGCAGGCGCTGGGACGACGGGCTCATCGCGCGCCGTGCCGCCGAGGCCGCGCAGGAGAGTTCCGAGGCCGAGCGGACTCCCGAGGACGACGAGCCGGGACCCCAGGTGGAGGCGTACGGACTGCCCGGCAGCCCGCTGCGGCCACGGCTGGACGCACTGCGTGAACTGGTCGGGCTGTCCCGCGCCCGGCTCGACGGGGACACCCTCGCCGAGGCGGGCCGGGTTCTCGACGAGGCGTCGGCGCGCCAGCGGCTCTCCTCCCGGCACACGGTCGTCGCCGTCGCGGGGGCCACCGGCAGCGGTAAGTCCACGCTCTTCAATGCGCTCGCGGGCGTCCAGATCTCCGACACGGGGCTGCGCCGGCCGACGACCTCGGCCCCGATCGCCTGCAGCTGGACCGACGGCGCCGCCGGGCTGCTCGACCGGCTGGCCATCCCCGGCCGGCTCCGTCGCAGGCCGGTGCAGGGCGGCACGGCCACCGACGAGGCGTTGCAGGGGCTCGTCCTGGTCGATCTGCCCGACCACGACTCGGCGGCGACCGGCCACCGCGAGCAGGTGGACCGGGTGCTGGCCCTGGTCGACGCGGTGATCTGGGTCGTCGACCCGGAGAAGTACGCCGACGCCGCCCTGCACGAACGCTATCTGCGGCCCCTCGCCGGGCACGCCGAGATCTCCTTCGTCGTGCTCAACCAGATCGACCGGCTGTCCGGCGAGGCCGCCGACCTGGTCCTGGACGACCTGCGCCGCCTGCTCGACGAGGACGGCATGGCGGTGGGGGAGCACGGGGAGCCGGGCGTCACCGTCATGTCCCTGTCCGCGCTCACCGGGGCCGGGGTGGGAGACCTGCGCGAGGTGCTCGGCAGGTTCGTGCAGGCCCGTACGGCGGCGGCGCGCAGGCTCTCCGCCGACGTGGACGCAGCCGCCGCGCGGCTCCGGCCGGTGTACGTCGCAGAGGGGCGGCCGGGGCTCGGCGAGCGGGCCCGGGAGGAGTTCACCGACCGGCTCTCGGAAGCCGTCGGCGCGGCGGCGGCAGGCCAGGCGGCGGAGCGCGAGTGGCGGAGGAACGCGGGGCGGGCCTGCGGGACGCCCTGGCTGCGGCTGTGGCGCTGGTACGAGTCCACCCGGCAGCTGGGCGGCGGCCTGGACCTGATGGCGCAGGCCCTCGCACCGCCGGAGGAGGAACTCACCGCCCGGCAGCGCGTGGAGCAGGCGGTACGGAAGCTGGCGGACGACGCGGTGGACGGGCTGCCCACGCCGTGGGCGCAGGCCGTGCGCGAGACGGCGGTGAACGGCGCGAAGGGACTGCCGGAGGCGCTGGACGAGCTGTCACGCAACGCGCAGGCGGGAGCCGGCGGCCGAGGCCGCGGGGGCGGCGCGGACACGGGGTCCGCCCCCGGGGGCCAGGGCGCACAGGGCGCGGGCGGGACGACGACGGCGGCGGGGCAGGGCAAGCGTGGTTCCGGTCCCGCGGGTTCCGGTTCCGGTTCCGGGGGCAGGGCCACCGCGCCCGTCGCCGGGGCCCCGGGCGGCCGCCACGCCAGGCCGCCCCGCCCGGCATGGTGGCCCGCGGCGGTGCTCGCGCAGGCCTCGATGACGCTGCTCCAGATCTTCGGCGGACTGTGGCTGCTCGGCCAGATCGTGGGCGTGCTCGAACCGGGCCTGCTCACCCCGGCCCTGCTCATGCTGGCGGGAGTGGTCGGCGGGCCGCTCGTCGAGTGGTCGTGCGCGGCGGCGGCGCGGGGGCCCGCGCGCCGGTACGGGCAGGAGGCGGAACGGCGGCTCCGCGAGGCCGCCGCCGGATGCGGCAGGGTCAGGGTCCTCGACCCGGTGGCGGCGGAACTGGCCCGCTACCGCGAGGTGCGGGAGCGATATGTGGCGGTGACGGAGTTGTCCACAACCGGCGGGTAATCCACAGGCGTCGGCGGGATTCCCCCTTTCCGTCCAGGATGGTTCGCAGCGGGTCGGACAGCCGCACCGGACCGCACGTCCGTGCACCGCATCGGTGCAGGGCGGACTGCGGGCCGGGAAGCGGACGGAATGCGGCAGGAATCGGGGGACCGGAAATGAACGAGACGTCGGTGACACTGGTGGGAAACGCCGCGACCGCGGTGGACTTCCGGGAGACGGCCACGGGGCCGACGGCGCGATTCAGGCTGGCGGTGACGCCCCGGCGGTGGGACCGGGAGCAGCAGGCCTGGACGGACGGCCGCACCAGCTTCTACACGGTGTGGGCGCGGCGGACGCTCGCGGCGAATCTGTCCGGTTCGGTCTCGGTCGGAGAGCCGCTCGTCGTGCACGGCCGTCTGAAGGTGCGCGAGGAGGAGCGGGACGGGGTGTGGAAGACCTCCGTGGACATCGAGGCCGTGGCGGTGGGACACGATCTGACCAGGGGGACGGCGGCGTTCCGGCGCGTCGTCAGAGCCGACTCCTCCCTGACGGCGCCTACGCATCGTCAGAAACCAGCCACGGAAATGGCATCGGTGTCCTGAAGGGGAGGGGGCGCGCCGAACAGGGCTATAACGATTACGAGTCGGAATGCTTATGTGATGGCATGAAGGGGGATTCCCCTTCGCTCGCTCCTTACGATTCCCCAGTACTCATGCGGCACTTGAGTTTGCTGGCGAGACACCTCCCACACGCGCCTCAAGCGTGAAGGTCTCGCCCGGAGGGGAATTCTGTGTTTTCTGTGTCTTCAGCACGCACTTCGTCGTCGACGGAGGGCTCCCCCGGGGGCCGGAGCAAGGGCCACGGCCGCGGTCTCGTCAGGACGGCCGCCGCGGTGCTGGCCACCGGGCTGGTCGCTGCGGGAACGATCGTCGGGGCGACGGCCGCCACGGCCGCGCCGACGGACGAGTCGGGTCAGCACCAGGGTGGTGCGGTCGCCGTACTGGACGGTCTGAAGACCTACGGCACCGCCGAGCTCAACACCGGTGAGGGCAAGAAGCCCCAGGAGCTGCCCGCCGGCCTGTTCGAGATGAAGGTCGACGGCGGCGGCACGATCCAGACGTACTGCATCGACTTCCACACGCCCACCAAGGACGGAGCGAAGTACCTGGAGACCCCCTGGGACCAGTCCTCGCTCGGCACCAACCAGGACGCCGGCAAGGTGCGCTGGATCCTGCAGCACTCCTACCCGCAGGTCAACGACTTCGCGGCGCTCGCCGAGCAGGCCGGTACCGGCCCGCTCGACGAGAAGACCGCCGCCGCCGGCACCCAGGTCGCCATCTGGCGCTTCTCGGACAAGGCCGACGTGACGGCCAAGGACGCGAACGCCGAGAAGCTCGCCGACTGGCTGGAGGCGAACGCACAGAACGTCGCGGAGCCCAAGGCGTCCGTGGGGCTGTCTCCGTCCGCGGTCTCCGGCAAGGCCGGGGAGAAGCTGGGTCCGATCACCGTGCACACCGACGCCGGTCAGGTCTCGGTCGCACCGCCCGCCGACGCCGCCGCCAGCGGGGTCCAGGTCACCGACAAGGCCGGCAAGCCCGTCACCGAGGCCGCCGACGGCACCGACCTCTACTTCTCCGTCCCCGAGGACGCCACCGACGGCTCCGCCTCGTTCTCCGTCCAGGCCTCGACCTCCGTGCCCGTGGGCCGGGTCTTCGCCGGACTGATCAAGAGCCAGACGATGATCCTCGCCGGCTCCAGCGAGTCCACCGTCTCCGCGACGGCCACCGCCACCTGGGCCGAGAAGGGCGCCGTCCCCGCGGTGACCGCGGAGAAGAACTGCGCCAAGGGCGGCGTGGACATCACCGCGAGCAACACGGGTGACGAGGCGTTCACCTTCGAGCTCGCCGGCACCGAGCACACCATCCCGGCCGGTGAGACCCGCACGGTGACCGTCCCGGTCGGCGAGGACGAGGCCTACGACTTCACGATCACCGGCCCCGGCGGCTTCAGCAAGAACTTCAAGGGCGTCCTGGACTGCGAGACCGCCGGCACCCCCGCCCCGGGTGACGACGTCACCACCCAGACCGGCTCCGAGCCCACGCCCGCCGCGAGCACGCCCGCTGCGGAGGGTGACCTCGCCGCGACCGGCGGTTCCAGCGCCACCCCCGTCATCGCGGGTGTCGCCATCGCCCTCGTCGTCCTCGGCGGCGGCGCGGTCTTCCTGCTCCGCCGGAAGAAGCCGCAGACCAGCGGTGAGTGACTGAGCACAGGCGCAGCGGGAATGCGCCGGTGAAGGGCCTGGTACGGACCTCCGTACCAGGCCCTTCGTGCTCCCCGGGCCTTCCGGCCGGGCCGTCCGGCAGGGGCCGGGCCCGTACCGGGAACCGGACGGGTTTCCGTCCGGGTGCGGACGTCAGGCAAGATGGGTGTATCTGCCCACACCTCTATTGCTGCCGGACGGTTTCTCTTGGCTGAGTACATCTACACCATGCGCAAGACGCGCAAGGCGCACGGCGACAAGGTGATTCTCGATGACGTCAACCTGAACTTCCTGCCCGGCGCGAAGATCGGTGTCGTGGGGCCCAACGGTGCCGGTAAGTCCACGGTGCTGAAGATCATGGCCGGCCTGGAGCAGCCGTCCAACGGTGACGCCTTCATCTCGCCCGGATTCAGCGTCGGCATCCTCATGCAGGAGCCGAAGCTCGACGAGAACAAGTCCGTCCTGGAGAACGTCCAGGACGGCGCCGCCGAGATCATGGGCAAGCTCAAGCGCTTCAACGAGGTCGCCGAGCTCATGGCGACGGACTACTCCGACGCGCTCATGGACGAGATGGGCAAGCTCCAGGAGGACCTGGACCACGCCAACGCCTGGGACCTCGACGCCCAGCTGGAGCAGGCCATGGACGCCCTGGGCTGCCCGCCCGGCGACTGGCCCGTCAACAACCTCTCCGGCGGCGAGAAGCGCCGCGTGGCGCTCTGCAAGCTCCTCATCGAGGCCCCGGACCTGCTCCTCCTCGACGAGCCCACCAACCACCTCGACGCCGAGTCGGTGAACTGGCTGGAGCAGCACCTCTCGAAGTACGCGGGCGCCGTCGTCGCCGTGACGCACGACCGGTACTTCCTGAACAACGTCGCCGAGTGGATCCTCGAGCTCGACCGCGGCCGCGCCCTGCCCTACGAGGGCAACTACTCCACGTACCTCGACAAGAAGGCCACCCGCCTCAAGGTCGAGGGCCGCAAGGACGAGAAGCGCGCCAAGCGGCTCAAGGAAGAGCTGGAGTGGGTCCGCTCCAACGCCAAGGGCCGGCAGACCAAGTCCAAGGCACGTCTCGCCCGTTACGAGGAGATGGCGGCCGAGGCGGACAAGATGCGGAAGCTGGACTTCGAGGAGATCCAGATCCCGCCGGGCCCGCGGCTCGGTTCCATCGTCGTCGAGGTCGAGAACCTCTCCAAGGCCTTCGGCGACAAGGTCCTCATCGACGACCTGTCCTTCACGCTCCCGCGTAACGGCATCGTCGGCGTCATCGGTCCGAACGGCGCGGGCAAGACCACGCTGTTCAAGATGATCCAGGGCCTGGAGACGCCGGACTCCGGCGCCATCAAGGTCGGCGACACGGTCAAGATCTCGTACGTCGACCAGTCCCGCGCCAACATCGACCCGAAGAAGACCCTCTGGGCCGTCGTGTCGGACGAGCTGGACTACATCAACGTCGGCCAGGTCGAGATGCCCTCGCGGGCGTACGTCTCCGCGTTCGGCTTCAAGGGCCCGGACCAGCAGAAGCCGGCCGGTGTCCTCTCCGGTGGTGAGCGCAACCGCCTGAACCTGGCGCTGACGCTCAAGGAGGGCGGCAACCTGCTGCTCCTCGACGAGCCCACCAACGACCTCGACGTCGAGACCCTGTCCTCGCTCGAGAACGCGCTGCTGGAGTTCCCCGGAGCAGCGGTGGTCATCTCCCACGACCGCTGGTTCCTGGACCGCGTCGCCACGCACATCCTGGCGTACGAGGGCGACTCCAAGTGGTACTGGTTCGAGGGCAACTTCGAGTCGTACGAGAAGAACAAGGTCGAGCGTCTCGGCGCGGACGCGGCCCGCCCGCACCGTGCCACCTACAAGAAGCTCACGCGAGGCTGATCGACTTGGCCCGTCACATCTACAGCTGCCCGCTGCGCTGGTCGGACATGGACGCCTTCGGCCACGTGAACAACGTGGTCTTCCTCCGCTACCTGGAGGAGGCGCGCATCGACTTCATGTTCCGGCTGGCGCCGGGGGACGGCTCGCCGTCCTTCGCCGGCGGGTCCGTCGTGGCCCGGCACGAGATCGACTACGTGCGCCCGCTGGTCCACCGGCACGCCCCGGTGACCATCGAGTCATGGGTCACGAAGATCACCGCGGCGTCGCTGACGATCGCCTACGAGGTCAAGGACCCCGAGCAGGTGTACGTACGGGCGTCGACGGTCGTCGTGCCGTACAACCTGGCCGAGGAGCGGCCCCGGCGGATCACCGCCGAGGAGAAGCTCTTCCTGCAGGAGTACCTCGACCAGGAGCCCGCCGTCGCATGACAGTGCCTGTGCGGTCGGCGCGGTTCGCCGACGTGAGGGAGGCGGCCGATCTCGCCGCCTTCCTCGGCCGGCTCCTGCACTACGACCGGGCCGCCGCCGTCCGTCTCCAGGCGGGCGGCGGGGCGCTGGCCGTCTTCGGCCGGCCGCCGTCGTTCGAGGTCCTCGCGATCCGGACGGCCCGGCTGTCCGGGGCGCACGACTTCGACGTCACGGTCTCGGCCGGTGAGCTCCTCGAAGCGCTCGACACGGAAGGGGCCGGCGAAGCGGCCTGCCCCCTGCCCGCGCCCGTCACCGGCCCGCCCTGGGCCGGGCTGCTGCCGCCGCGGAGCGGCTGGCGGGAGCGCCCCGGGCTGCCGGGCCCCGTCGACCTGCGCACCCGGCTCACCGACGCCGTGGCCGAGTTCCGGTCCCGTGACGCGGCGCTGCCCGAGGACCGGCGCACCCGGGCGGAACGTGACCTGATCGGCCACGACATCTGGTCCCGGACGGTCGGGGACACGGAGCTCCCGCTGCGCGCCGTCCATGCCGCCCAGTCCCTCGGCTTCCTCCGTCCGGCGCCCGACTTCCCCGTCGCGCTGCTCACGGCGGGATCCTGGCTGCGGCTGCGCACGCCGTTCGGCTCGATCGCGCTGCGCGGCGCGGGCGGTGCCGGCCTCGGCGCGCTCGCCGTGACGGTCGGAACGGCCTGAAGCCGCCCGCCCGGGCCTACTCCTTCGCCGCGTCCGGCCACACCCCGATGTGGTCCTGCTCCAGCTCCAGCATCACCCGGTGCTCCATCCCCAGGGCCTCCGTGTAGTCGGCCGGCAGCTGAAGCCGCCCCGCCCGGTCGAGCATCGCGTACTCCCGCGCCACCTGGGACTCCTGCCCCGTCGCCGCGTCCACCTCGGTGCGCCGCAGCACCTCGGACGACGTACGGCCGTCGCGGATCGCGACCGTGCGGCGTACCTCGCTCGCCACCGCCTGGTCGTGGGTGACGATGACGATCGTCGTGCCGAGCTCCTCGTTGGCACGCCGGAACGCGGCGAACACCTGCTCGCCGGTCGCGGAGTCCAGCTCACCGGTCGGCTCGTCGGCGAGCAGCACCGACGGGTTGTTGGCCAGGGCCACCGCGATCGCCACCCGCTGTTGCTGGCCGCCGGACATCTGGGCGGGGCGGCGGTCGCGGCAGTCCGCGACCTCCAGCATCTCCAGCAACGACTCGGCCCGCGCGGCCCGTTCGCGGTTACGGCCGCCGCCACGCAGCTGCATGGGGAGCGTGATGTTCTGTACGGCGGTCAGATACGACAGCAGATTGCGGGAGGTCTGCTGCCAGACGAACCCGACGACGTCGCGGCGGTAGCGCAGCCGCTCCTTCTGCCCCATCGCCAGCAGGTCGCAGCCCGCCACCTTCGCCGACCCGGCCGTGGGGACGTCCAGGCCCGCCAGGATGTTCATCAGGGTCGACTTCCCACTGCCCGAGGCGCCGACCAGGGCCATCAACTCGCCCTCGGTGACCAGCAGGTCGAGCCCCTGGAGCGCCTGCACCTCCACCCCGTCCGTGGAGAAGATGCGCACCAGCCGGTCGCAGGCGATCAGGGCGTCGTGCCCGTACGAGGGCCGGTCACGGCGCGCCGCGGCCCGTCGTTCGAGTTCCGCCAGGGTGGTCTCTGTCGACGATGTCACCGGGTGTCTCCTGCCCTGAGTTCCTTGATCGATCCACGACGGCTCGCCCACCACGCCTGGACTCCGGCCACGGCGGCGGCGAGGACGACCACCCCGGCCGCCGGGAGCGCCAGCGACAGGAGGTCGGCCCGCAGCGAAGCGGTGTGAGGCGTCGAGGGATCGCCGCCGGCCAGTGCCAGCGCGCCCAGATCGACGCCCGGTGCCAGCAGGGCGATGGTCGCCCAGCCGACGAGGAGCCCGCCGAACGCGGCCAGCAGCGCCTGCGGCATCGCCTCGAACGCGAGCAGCCGCCTCCCCTGCCGCGTGGTGAGCCCCATGGTGCGCAGCCGGGCCAGGAGCGTGGTGCGCTCCGGGGCGGTCTGCAGCAGGGAGAGCCCCACGGCGAGCAGCGCGTATCCGGCGCCCGCCACGACCGCCGCCCCGTAGATCCGTTCGGCGCCCGACTGCATCGGGGTGTCCACGAACCTCTCGCGCTCCGCCGACCGCAGCCGCACCCCGAACTCCGGCCCCTCGTCGCGCGCTGTGGCCGTGAGCCGGCGCCCGTCGAGCGAGGAACCGGTGACCAGCAAGGTCGTGGGATCCGACTGGGCGAGCCCCTTCGCGTCGACGATCAGGAACTCGGAATCGCTCACGGCGGAGGTGCGCGTCAGCACCCCGGCGACCCGCACCCTGATGTCACCCGCCTGCGACCGGATGGTGTGCGGCCGCTCGCCGAGCCGCTCACCGAGCGCGGGCGAGACGAGCGCGGGAAGCACCTTGTCCTGCCCCGGCCCGCTCTCCAGCGTGGCCACGGGGAAGGCCGGCAGCCCGGTGCCGCGCGCCAGTCGCGCGTACGACTCCGGCTCGACGCCCATCAGCGTCGCGCGCTTCGTATCCGACCTGACGTCCGGGCCGGCCGCCAGCGGGGTGCCGTACTCGATGCGCACGGGGGCGACGTCCTCGACGCCGTCCTGCGCCCGCACCTCACGGACGAAGCCTTCGGAGAGCGGGGAGAGCCCGCCCTCCGCGCTGATCCGGGCGTCCGCGCCGACGGCCCGCAGCGACGCCTCGTCACGGGCGTCCGCGACCCCCGCGAGCACCGAGCCGCCGAACGCGGCGGTGGTCAGCGCGATCAGCAGGGCCAGCAGGGGCAGCGTGCCGCTCGACGAGGCCCTGCCCGCGCGGGCCAGCGACAGGAAGCCGACCGCACCGCGCAGCCGCGCCACCGGGCGGGCCGCAAGGCGCAGCGGCAGCGGATACAGCCGTACGAGTACGAGCGCGGCGATCAGCCCCACCAGGACGGGCGCGGCACTGACCAGCAGATCGGCGCCCGAGCCCGTCGACGTGCCACGGCGGCGCAGTGCGGCGACGGCGCCCACCGCCAGGACGAGCAGGGTCAGTTCGGCCACCGTACGACGGCGGGAGGGCTTGGCGTCCACCATGTCGTCGCGGGCGCCGTGCAGCAGGGGCCTGCGGTGGTGCAGGGCCGTGCGGAGCGGCAGCACCAGGCAGACGAGCACCGCGACGGCCGCCGCACCCGCCACGGCGGGCAGCAACCTGGCCTCCCCGACGAGGAGGACGGCCAGCAGCAGCCCGAGAGCGGCAGCGGGCAGCACGGCCACCGCCGTCTCGGCGAGCAGCCGCCCGCCGATGCCCCGCAGCGAGCCGCCACGGGAGCGCAGCAGGGCCAGTTCGTGGTGGCGGCGCGCGCCGATCAGCCCGCCCGTCATCAGCAGGACGACGGCGGCCACCGCGCCGATCCCCACGGCGGCCACCGTGACCACGGGCCCGATGGCGGCGCGCATCGCCGTGTACGCGTCGAGGATCGCGTCCAGGTCCGTGGTGAGCGTCGTGTTGGGCCCCACCAGGGCACGCAGCTTCAGCAGCGCCGGGCCGTTCTCCAGCCCGGCGACGGCGTCGCGGAGCCGGGGGACGTCGGCCGCGGTGAGCCCGGAGGGGTCCGGGGCGAGACGCCAGTACAGCTCCGGTTCGCCCATCGTGTCGAGCAGCGCCGGGCCTGTGCCGGGCGCCAGGAGCAGGGTCCCCGTCCAGTAGAGGACCGGCGTCGGGGAGGCCGGGTCCTGCATCAGGGACGGGGCGCGGTAGAGGGGGGCGACCGACCAGTAGCCGCTCTTCGGGTGCAGTGGGGTCACGATGCCCGTGACGCGTACGGTCAGCGGCTTGCCGCCCTGGGTGGGCACCGCGAGCGTGGAGCCCGGCTTCATCCTCAGTTCTTTCGCGGTCTCCTCGGTGACGGCCGCCTCCACCTCACCCTCGGCGGCGGTCACCTCGCCGTGGGAGGCGGGCCAGCGCCCGGCGGCCAGCTCGCTGTGCTCGCCGAGCGCCGACGGGACGGCGTAGTGCAGCTGGGGAGGCATCGCGTTGGGCCGGGGCAGCCAGGGCTCCTCCGCGACGACCGGCTTCGTGGTGTGCACCCCGTAGGAGGAGAGCGGCGGATCGGCCCGCACGGGGCCGGGAAGCGCCTTCACCAGCGCCCGGTCGATCCCGGCCAGGGACTGCTCCCGCATGGCCTGCTCCCGCACCGGACGCGGCGCGGCGAGCGAGGGCGGCGGCGTGGCCACTTCGAGCACGCTCTGCCCGGGTGCCGCCGTCGTGACGTCATGGCGCAGGGCCTTCGTCTCGTACGCGTCCACGGAACGCGGGAACGCGGCGGCGAGGAAGGCGGTCAGGAACACCAGGACCGCGAGGGCGGCGGAGATACCAGGGGCGGTGCGCAGCCGCGTACGCACCCAGGGGGCGCAGGCGGCCGGGATCTTGGCGGCGTTCATGTCAGTTGTCCCCCTGGTGGCGCAGCGACACCGCGGGATCGGCGCGGCGCAGTGTGATCGCGGCGACGGTCAGCAGCGGCACCGCGGCGACCGAGGCGAGCAGGACCGTGACCTGTCCGGCCGGCAGCAGCACCAGTACGTCCGGCACGGGCCTCGCGGCCTGCCCGGTCAGCACGACGAGCGGTACGACGGCCCTGGTGAGCGCCGCCCCGAGGGCGAGTCCGATCAGCAGGGCGACGGCGATCAGGACGCCCTGTTCGGCGGCCGCGGTCCGGGCCAGCCGGCGGCGGGGTGCGCCCAGCGCGCGCAACACCGCGAACTCGGCCGCCCGTTCGCGCTGCGAGCCCACCAGGCCGACGGCGAAGCCGACCGCCGCCAGCGCGGCCGCCACCACGGCGACGGCCAGCAGCGCGGACTGCGGCCCCGCCCCCAGCGGGTCGTCCGCCAGCTCCCGCGCCACCTCGTCGCGCACCCGCACCTGTGCCGGATCGGTGCCGGGCAGCGCACGCAGCTCCGCCGCCACCTTCGGGCCGTCGCCGGGGGCGGCGCTCAGCCACCACTCGGTGGGCGCCAGGGTGGCGCCCGGCCGGTGGGCGAGCACCTCCGACACCGCCTTCAGATCCAGCAGCAGGCTGCCGCCCGGCTTCGTGGACGACTCCTCCGAGGCGCCCTCGGGTACACCGGCGGACGCCCCGGGGCCGGTGGTCGGGAGCTGTCGCACCGACGTCACCAGCTTCACCCGGACCGTGTTGCCCGCCAGCGTGAGGTCGATCTCCTGCCCCGGCTTCGCCCCCGCGTACGCCAGATACGCGTCGGTGGCCACCGCCTTCAGCAACGGGGCCGCGGGACGGACCGCCGTGATCCGCAGGGTGCCGACCGCGGCGCCGCTGCCCCAGAACGAGTCGTCCGGCGGGGTGGCGCCGGTGCCGTACCGGAACGACGGGGCGGCACCCGAGCCGGCCACCTCCTCAGCGGCCTCGCCGGGGCGGGTCTCACTCCCCTCGGCCACCGTCGTCCCCGCCTTCCAGCGCACTCCTTCAGCAGTCGGCGCCGGCTCCTCACGTCCGTCCGTGGTGCGGGCCCGGAGCCGCGTCACGTCGACAAGCCGCCTCTCGGGGCGGACGGCGGGCACCTCCCCGTCCAGCTCGAATCCCGTCACCGCCAGTTCACCGGCGGCGGACACGGGGAACGACACGCTGTGCGCGCGGCCGTCGACGGGCACGGCCCCCGCCCCGATCCGGTACCCGATGCCGTAACGGTCCTCCAGCAGCACGCTCACCAGCGCCGTCGACGAGGACGGGGACCTCCCGCCGGGCGCCGAGGTGTCCCGGATCCGCAGATCGAACAGCACCCGCTCACTGCCTTCGGGCAGGACCACTCCGGCCCGCGCGGTCCTCGGCGGCGCGATCGCGTCGAACAGCTCCCGCGGAGACGTGCCGGACAGGTCCTCCCGCATCAGCATCCGCTCGTCCGCGTGCGCGGTGTCCAGGGCGAGGACCTCGGCCGTCCGGCCGCCGGAGAGATCGGCCGTCGTACGGAAGGCCGGAGCCGCCTCCCGTACGCCCGGAAGATCCGTGTACGCGGCGGCCTTCGCGGGGTCGCCCGACAGCGTCCCCACCATGCGCACCGACGCACCCGACCTGAAGTCCGCCTGGTCACCCTGCGAACGGTCCCAGGACGCGCCCTGGCCGATGGCCAGCATGCCCATGGCGACCGACAGGACCAGCAGCAGCACCGGGCCCGCGCCCCGGAGCGGCCGGCGGCTGAACTGCCAGCCCGCCAGCGCCGCGGACAGCCCCCGCCCGCCCGCCGCACGGCGCTCCGCGAGCCGGGCCGCGGGCGGCAGCAGACGCAGAGTCAGGACGGTGCCCGCGAGCAGGGCCAGCGCGGGGGCGGCGACCAGCAGCGGATCGATGCCCAGGTCACCCTCCCGGTCACCGCTGAGCGCACCGCTCCCTGCCCCGGTCTGCCGGTCCAGCTGCCAGTACGCCACCCCGGCGATCAGCAGCAGCCCGATGTCGGCGCCCGCCCGCACCGGAGTGGGCAGCCCCGCGGCCCGGGCCCCACGGCGGCCCCCCGCGCCCGCCGTGAGGGCGGGCGCCACCACGGCCAGCGCGCACGCCAGCGCGACGGCGCCCGCCACCAGCCAGACCGTGCCGTCCACCCCGCCGTCGAGCCGCAGCCCGATCCTGCCGAGCTCGCTCCGGGCCGCGAGCAACCGGGTCAGCGGACCGGCGAGCAACGGCGCGACGACGGCGGCGGGCACCGCGAGCAGCAACGCCTCGATCGCGGCCAGTGAGGCGATCCGGCCCCTGGACCCGCCCCGGGCCCGCAGCAGTTCGGTCTCGCCGCCACGCTCGCTGCTCAGCAGCCTGGCCACGAGCAGCAGGGCGTACGCGGCGAGCAGGACGAGCTGCACCGCGACGATCATGATCGTGGAGCGGGACACCAGCAGTGCCCGTTCGATCTGGCCGATGACGGTCGGCAGCGAGGTCCGCACCGTGGCACCGTCCCCGAAGACCGGGGAGGCGGACAGCGCCTTCGGCCCGTCCGTCGCCGCCCGGCGCAGCGCCTCGGTCCGGCCGGTCGTCACCGAACGGAAGTCGGCGGCGGCCAGCCAGGACACCGGACCGGCGCTGACCCGGCCGGAAGCGAGCACGGCGGGGTCGGCCAGCAGGGGGCCGTACGTGGTGAAGACGACCTTGCGGGCGCCGCGCCCGCCGAGCGGGTCCAGCTGCCAGTACGGGTCGTCCAGATCGGCCGGCTCGTAGATGCCGGTGATCTCGACCGGCAGCGACGTCTCCTTCAGCCGGTCGGTGAGGGTGAGGCGGGAACCCGGCTTCAGCTTCAGCGCCTCGGCGGCGGCGCTGGGCAGCGCGACCTGCACGCCCTCCTCGGCGTCACCCGCCCCGGCCTCCGGCAGGCGCCCCGCGGTGAGTCGGATCCGGCTGCGGTCGAGCGAGGCGAGATGCGTCAGATCGGGCTCGTCGCGCCGCGCGGCGGGCGCCCCGAGCCCGTCCGGCAGCGCGTACGACCCCGAACTCTCCAGCTTCCGCACGGTCACCGGAAGCCCGTCGAACGTGTCGCGGGCCGCCCGGCGCACCTCGGCGTCGGCCTCGCCCCGCTGCTCGCGGTCCACATCGGCGGAGACGAGGAGCGAGGCCTGCGCGGCGGAACGGTGGGTGAGCGTGTGCCGCAGAGCGGCGTCGCCTATGGAACCCGAGAACGCGGTGAGCGCGGCCAGCACACAGGTGGTGAGCAGCACGGCCAGGACGGCGGCGGCGAGCAGGAGCCGGTGCGCGCGCACCCGCAGAAGGACGAACCCCGTCACCTGATCCCCCGAACCCTCAGCAGCCGCACGCCTCGCACGCCCCCCGGCGCGTACCGGATGCTTTCAGAGTGCACGGGCTCCTGGAAACCGCTTGCGGGTGCACCTTGATGCGATCGTGACCGTTATGCGGCTCTGGAGTACCGGATTCCGCACATGGTTCAGCCCGCGGTATTGATCATCGAGGCGGCCGCGTAGGTGAGGTACTCCCACAACTGCCGCTCCTGCTCAGGGGGGAGGCCGAGCTCGTCGAGGGCCACCCGCATGTGGCCGAGCCAGGCGTCGTGCGCCGCCCGGTCCACCTGGAACGGGGCGTGCCGCATCCGCAGCCGGGGGTGCCCCCGCTGATCGCTGTAGGTGCGCGGCCCGCCCCAGTACTGCATGAGGAACAGCGTGAACCGTTCCTCGGCGGGACCCAGATCCGCCTCCGGGTACATCGGTCGCAGCAGCGGGTCGTCCGCGACGCCCTGGTAGAAGCGGTGGACCAGGCGCCGGAAGGTCTCCTCGCCGCCGACCTGCTCGTAGAAGGTCTGCTCCTGAAGCGTGTCGCGCGGAATCTCTGTCACCCGTCCATCGTCGCAGACACGGCGGCCGGGGTCAGGAGTCCTAGGGCTCCTGACCCCGGCCGGCTCCGGAGGTTCAGTCGCGGCGGACCGTGATCGTCGTCCAGGCCCCCACGTGCACCTGGTCACCGTCCTGCAGCGGGACGGGGACATAGGGCTGGATCGGCTCCTCGGCGCCGTTGAGCGTGGTGCCGTTGGTGGAGTTCTGGTCGACGACGGCCCAGGTGCCGTCCGGCTGCTGCACCAGCACGGCGTGCTGGTGCGAGACGCCCGGGTCCTCCGGCGGCACGGCGAGATCGATGTCGGGGGACTCGCCGGTGCTGTGCCGGCGGCGGCCGATGGTGATCTGGCTGCCGGTGAGCGGAAGGTGCTGCTCCGGGGAGTACGCGGGCAGGTTGAGCCCGGTCGCCTCGGGGCCGCTGCGCTGCATCATCGCCAGGAAGTAGTCGCGGTCCGGGCCGACGACGGCCTTCCAGCTGACCGTTCCCTGGTCCAGTCCGCCCTGGGCGGGCGCCTGACCGGGGAACTGCTGCTGCGGAGAATGAGGCGCCCGAGGGGCCTGCGGCGTCTGCGGGCCCTGCTGGAAGGCCTGCGGGTGCTGCTGTTGCTGCTGAGAGGGCGGCGGCAGCATCCAGTCGTCGTCGCCACCGGGCTGCGGCGCCTGCGGCCGCTGGGGTGCGGGCGGCGCGGACTGCTGCTGGAACGACGGCGGGGGAGGTGGCCCCTGCCGCTGCGGCTCGAACGGCGACGGCGGGCCGCCCTGCTGTCCGGGACCCTGGGGGCCCGGGCCCTGCTGACCGGGACCCTGCTGTCCGGGGACCTGCTGGCCCGGCCGGCCCTGGGACTCGAACGGCGACGAGGGGCCCTGGGACTCGAACGGCGAAGGAGAGCCCTGCTGGCCGGGGCCCTGCGACCCCGGGCCCTGCGACCCCGGGCCCTGCTGACCCTGCGGCCCAGGACCCTGCTGCCCCTGCCCCTGCGATTCGAACGGGGACGGCGACTGCTGCTGGAACGACGGCGGAGGCGGCGGCCCCTGCTGGAAGGAGGGCGGGGGCGGCGGCGGACCGGGGCGGCTGCCCTGGTCGGGCGAGAGCGGTTCGGCCGGCCGGTTCACCTGCGAAGGCCGGGAGCCCTGGTATTCGAACGGGTCCCGCTGCTGCTGCGGCGGGCCCTGCTGCGCCTGGAAGCCGGGCGGCAGATTCAGGCCCGGCGCCGGCCCACCCACGCCGCCCTGCGGGGCCAGCGGGGTGTACGACGTCGCCGTGTTCGTGAGGAAGTTCCAGCGGCACTCCTCGCAGTACGGCGCCATCGCCTCACGCGGGGTGCGGCACTGCGGGCAGAGCTCGGCCTGGGCGGTCGGCTCCCCGGTGCCGGGCACCGGGGGGTAGCCGTAACCGGGTGCGGGCGGCGGGGGAGGCGGCGGCGGGACCGCGCCCGTGGGCGCGCCCGTTCCGGCCATGCGGTGTCCGCAGACCTCGCACCAGTCCTCGGAACCCGACTGGTGTCCGTTCGGGCAGGTCGGCATGTCGGCGCTTCCCCCTCTCCTCGTCCGGCCCGGAGGCCGCCATGCTGTTCGGTGCGCCGTCCGGTCGGCCGGGGCGGCTCTCCGTACGGTCGGTTTCGCTGTCGTCCGTGTCGCTATTTCTTGACGCGAACTGTCTTGGTCGAGCGCGTTTCGAGTGTCATCTCGTCCGCTTCCGCGACCCTCGCTTTCAGTCGCACAGTACCGGTCGCCGCGTCGACGACGTCGACCACCTTCGAAAGCAGTTTCGCAGTATCCGCGTTTCCGGAGCCCGACGCGAGCTGCACCGCACGGCCCAGTTTGGCTGTCGCGCCGTCGAAGTCTCCCGATTTACGCGCATCAAGTCCCTGCTGGATGACTTGCGCCAGTTCCGCCTGGCCTGTGTAGTGCGCCACCTGGGGGTTGATCGAGGTGGACGCGACCATGTCGTCCGTCCACACGGCCCGTACGAGCCCCTGGGAAAGGGTCTGCGGGGCGCCGCCGCCGGACGGAGCCGGCAGGACCAGCGAGACCCGGGCCGCCAGCATCTCCTGGCCGATCCCGGCCTCCGGAACCCTGACGCACACGTGGTAGTCCCGGGACTCGTCGCCCCAGGAGCCGGTCGGGTAGTCGCCCGCACGCGGTCCCGCCTCGGTGCGGCGGCCGCTCAGATCGGCGACCGTGGGGGCCACCTGCTTGACGAAAACGATCTCCACACCGACGGGCGTCCAGAGCCGCAGCGCCACGTCCGCGACCTCCTTGCCCATCGCGTTCTCCATCATCTGTGTGAAGTCCGCGGCAAGCCCCGCAGGGTCGGCGACGATGTCCGCCGTGCCGAGCAGGGCGGAGGCGATCGCTGTGACCTCTTTCACCTCCCAGTCGGTGCCGACACCCCGCGCGTCACACGTGAACCGGCCCGCACAGGAATCCAGGGCGGCCCGCAGATCCTCCGGGGACTCGTGCTCGTTGCGGCCGTCGGTGAGGAGGATGCCGTGCCGGATGTCCACCTCGGCGGCCCCCAGCAGCCGGTCGGCCAGCCGCAGCCAGGTCCCGATCGCCGTGCCCCCGCCCGCGCTCAGCCGGCGCAGGGCCTCCTTCGCCTGGGCCTTGGTCCCCGGGTCGGCCGTCGCCAGCTGCCCGTTGCCGGGGTAGACGTCCTTGGCCACGTGCGTCCCCGCGACCACGGCGAACCGCGTGCCGTCGCGCAGGGTGTCGATGGCCGCCGCCGTCGCGTCGCGGGCGTTGCGCATCTTCGTGGGCGGGTAGTCCATCGAGCCCGAACAGTCGACCATGAGCACCACGGCGGCGTCCGGCGCCCGCCCCGGGAGGCGGCCCGATGCCGGAGCACCGTCGGCCAGCGGCACACCGCCGGTCGTCCCCCCGCCCGTGGACGTGACGGTGACGATCGCGTTGACTTCGCGGCCGCCCTCGGGGAGGTATTCGTTCTGGTACACCTCGACGGAGAACTGCGGCACGCCGGACTTGGAGAAGTTGGCCATCTGATCGGCTCCTCGATGCTCCACATGTGTCGGAAGAAGACAGGTGGGCGGACGGACAGAGTTCAGGGCGTAGGACGCGGGCACGGGGCACGGGACGAGCAGGGCGCGGGGACAGGGCGGAACACCGGCCGGCAGCCGGCGGACCGCGAGCGGCTCAGGCCGATCCTGCCCCTGGCGCCGCCACGGCGAACGGCAGCAGCGCCACTGTTACGTTGTCGTGGCCCCCGCCGTCGAGGGCATGACCGACCAGCACCTGTGCGCCGTGCAACGGCCGTTCGTACGCGTCGGCCGGTACCACCGCTGCCATCTCCGCCGCCGCCTCCGCGTAGTTCCACAGACCGTCGGTGCACACCACCACCAGGCCGGGCCGGTCGGGCTTGAACGACGCGGTGTGCGGCTCCAGTTCGTACGCGTCGGCGCCGAGCCAGCCCGTGATGGCGTGGGCGCGCTCGTCGGCGTACGCCTCCGCCTCGTTCATCAGGCCGGTCGCCACCATCTGCGCCGCCCAGGAGTCGTCCTCCGTGAGCCGGGCCGGTGGATGGGAGCGGTCCTCGGGCACCCAGTAGACACGGCTGTCGCCGACCCAGCCGACGACGAGCAGACCGCCCGCCATGATCGCGCCGACCAGGGTGCAGGCCGGGGCGTTCTGATGGCGGTGCTGATCGTGCTCCAACGCCTGACCGGGGTCCTGGGCCAGGGCGTTGACGGCCTCGGACGCCGCCAGGATCGCCTCGTGCATCGCCTGCTGCGCGTGCGTGCCGCGCGGCAGCGACTCCAGCAGCGACTCGTTGGCGGCGCTCGCCGCCGCGGCCGACGCCTCGTCGGGGCGGCTCGCCGAGGAGACGCCGTCGCACACGATGGCGACGACGGCCGGCGAACCGTCCGGCAGCGCGGTGGAGGACACCGCGAACGCGTCCTCGTTGCGGTGGTGGCGCAGACCACGGTCGCTCACCGCGGCCACCGAGCCGAGCTCCTGCTCCATGTGGTCGCGTTCGCGGGGCTGGGCGTGGCCGCAGTTCTCGCAGTAGCCGTCGGTGTCCACATGGCCCGAGCGGCAGGCCACACAGACCTTGGCACCGGACGCGGCCCCACCGGCGGTGGCGTGCTCCGCGGTACGGGGGTCGGGGGCGGCCAGTTCGAAGTCGCCGACGGCACCGGCCCGGGCGGCCCCCTCCGGGGCGTCCGGCTCGTCGTAGCGGACCGCCGCCCCCTCCGCGGCGGGCAGGGGCTTGCCGCCCGAGTCCACCCCCGGGAGATCCGCCGGGCGGTGCGTGGGCGCCGGCAGGTCGGAGCTGTCCGTCTCGGAGGCGGAGGGCCATTCCACCGGACCGGCGCCGACGGGCGCAGCCGCGCCCTGTCCGGGCACCGTGATGGCGACCGTCGGACGGTCGGCGGGCGGCGCCGGCACGGCCGAGAGGTCGTACCCGCACGCCCCGCAGAACAGGTCGCCCGGCTCCAGCGGTTCCTCGCAGCTGGGGCACCCCGGCAAGGAGGCCTGCTGGTGGCTCTGTGACATCTTCACACCCAGGTCCGGGGGCGGAAACGGTTGGCCCGCTCCACCAGTTCGATCCTCTCGTCGCCCCGCTGCGCGAGCCGGGCGAGCATCCGGTACGAGCGTTCGAGACCGAACCTGAGGCCCCGCTCGTCCAGCTCGCTGCCGAGCACCGTCCTCGGTCCCGCGGCTGCGGGAGAGGGCTGAGCCGACGGCTGAGCCGTGGGACTACCGGAGAGTACCCAGTCGAGCGCCGTGCCGAGTACCTCGGTCGACAACTGTTCACGTCTCACCGCGTCCAGGCCGTAACCCCGCAGCGCGGCCACCTGGTCCGCGGCGGCGGACAGATCGTCGAACAGCGGCTCGTGCGGGACCCGTTCACGGAGCCGGGCCCGCACTGCGGCGACCCGGGCCGCCGTGTAGTGGATCGACGACTCGGGCACGGACTCCAGGGTGCGCACGGCGGCGGGCCGGTCGCCTGCGGCGATCTGCACCCGGGCCAGACCGAACGCCGAGCTGACGAAGCTCGGGTCCGTCGCCCACACCAGGCGGTAATACTCCGCGGCGTTGTCCAGCTGCCCCAGCACCTCCGCGCAGACCCCCAGCGCGAGCTTCGGCGCGGGCTCGCCCGGGAAAGCGTCGTAGACCGCGTCGAAGGACAGCGCGGCGTTCTCGTTGTCACCGGTCACCAGCGAGGTGATCCCGCGGTACCAGACCACCCGCCAGTCGTCCGGGTGCTGGGCCTCCACCGCCGTCAGCGCCCGCACCGCGGAGTCGAGTTCGCTCATCTCCAGGCGGGCGCGGAGCTCCCGCAGCCGGGTCTCCAGCGAGGGGGCGGGCACGGAGTGCAGGGCGGAGATCAGCTCCGCGGGCGCCGACGTCATCACCCCGGCGAGGAAACCGGCGTTGGGGTCGTTCGGGTCGACCCGGGGCACGGGCAGGGCCAGCGAGGTCGCCCTCGCGTCGAACGGGGCGAGCCGGGGGCCGGCGCCCGGGTCCACGGCCGGGAGCGCCCCCGGCCCCTGGACCGGCGAGCGAGGCGCCGGGACGGCCGCCTGGGGCTGCGGATACGCCACCCCGCCGCTTCCCGCGCTGCCCCGGACATGGGTGGCGGGCGCGTACAGCGGAGCGGCTCCGGGCGGTGGGCCCAGCGGTGCGGGGGCGACGGCGGGGGCGGCCGTCAGCGGCGGGGCGGGGAGGGCGGCCGCGGGGACGGCCGCCGCCGCCCGCCGGCGTCCGACGCGTCCCGCGCCGCCGGACGGGCGCGTCCGGGCGCCGAGCCGCGACACGTCGCCGGTCAGCTCCGGGAACAACGCCGTGTCCGTGACGCGCATCTCCGTACCGAACAGGGTCGAGAGCGCCGGGCGCGGGCGGCCCGTCTGGAGGGCGACCACCTCCCGCAGCACACCCGTCAGCTGCTCCGCCATCTCCGAGGCCGAGGAGAACCGGCGGGCCGGATCCGGGTCCGTGGCCCGCACGAGCAGCCGGTAGAACGACTCGTACCTCCGGAACACCTCGATGTTGTCCGGGTCGGGGAGCGAGTCCACGAAGACGTTCGTGTACCCCTGGAAGTCGAAGGTCAGCACCGCGAGGGTCCGCGCGACCGTGTAGAGGTCGGAGGCGACGGACGGGCCGACCTCGGCCACCTCGGGCGCCTGGTAGCCGACGGTGCCGTAGATGGCCGACTCGTCGTCGTCCATCCTGCGCACCGCGCCCATGTCGATGAGCTTGAGCTGGTCCTCGGTCTGGATCGCGTTGTCGACCTTGAAGTCGCAGTACAGCACGTTGCGGCTGTGCAGGTGGCCGAGCGCCTCCAGCGCCTCGATGCCGTACGCGCAGGCCTGCTCCACCGGCAGCGGGTCCCGCTTGCCGGCCGGTGTGCGGCGCTCGTTGGCGATCTCCTTGAGCGACTTCCCGCCGACGTACTCCATGACGATGTAGCCGTCCAGCGAACCGGTGCGCTGGTCCAGGTGTTCCACGAAGTTGTAGATGCGGACGATGTTGGAGTGCTCGATCTCCGCGAGGAAGCGCCGCTCGGAGATGGCCGCCGCCATGGCGTCCTGGTCCCCGGTGTCCAGGAGGCCCTTGAGGACCACCCAGCGGTCGGAGACCGCCCTGTCCACCGCGAGATAGACCCAGCCGAGCCCGCCGTGCGCCAGGCAGCCCGCCACCTCGTACTGCCCGTGCACGATGTCGCCGCCGCGCAGCTTCGGCACGAAGGAGTACGGGTGACCGCACTTGGTGCAGAACCCTTCGGTGCGGCCCGGCCGCGCGCCACGGGCCCGGCCCACCGGAGCACCGCAGTCGGAGCGCGAGCAGAACCGCTTCCGCTCGGGGACCTCGGGGTTCTCCATCACCGCCGTGTGCGGGTCGGGCCGCGGCACGTCGGGCACGAGCACCAGGCCCGCGCCCAGCCGGCCGCGCCCGGAGGAGGAACCCGTCGAGACGCCCGAGGAACGCACCGACACCGAGCGGGACGTGGAGCTTCCGGACAGGGAGCGGGAGAGCCGCCCGGACACCGAGCGCCGGGAGGTCGACGAGCGGGACGAGGACCGGGCGGACGCCTGCGAGCCGGTCCGCTGCGAGGTGCTGCCGCTTCCCCGGCCGCCCGCCGCCCTGCCACCGCCCGCGATGCCGGTGGGCGGCGAACTCACCATGCCCGTGGGCGAGACGACCGGCGCGAGGCCGCAGGTGTCGCAGTACAGCTCGCCGCCGCCCATGTCCTCGTAGCTGCCCTCGCACGTGGGGCGCTGGCACTCCGTACTCATGATGTCTCCCCCTGTCCGTCGTACTCGTCCCGACGGCGCGGTGTCAGCAGATCGGTGGCGGCCTGCTGGTAGCGCAGCACAGCCTGTTCGGCGACGCGCAGATCGCACGGGGCGCTCCACAGCATCCGGCGGGCCGCGTCGTACCGCTCGATGAGGAGCGGGTCCTCCGCGAGACCGTGCCGGGCCACCTTCGCCTTGTACGCGTCGAGCCTGCCGCGCAGCTCCGCACGGACCGCGAGCGGCGCCGTCACGGACGTCAGCGAGTCCCGGGCGCGCAGCAGTTCGTCCTCGGCCTCCCGCTCCAGTGAGTCCAGCAGCGGCGACAGCCGGTTCCACTGGGCGTGCCTGCGGTATTCGGAGGCGGCGGCCAGCCGTTCCTGCAGGGCGGTCGGCGGGCCGCTCACGGCGGGAACCTCGGAGGCGGCGATCTTCGCCAGCACCTCGCCGCGCGCGGACCGGGCCTCCGAGAGCGTACGGTCCGCGCGGGACAGGACGTCGCGCAGCTGGACCAGGCGCTGTTCGGCGTCCTGCCGGACCGCGAGCACCGCCTCGATCTCCCGCCGTACGTCCTCCAGGGCGCGGGCCGCCCGGTCGTAGCGTGTGGTGTCGGGACGTCCTCCGCCGGGCGCGGCACTGCCGGGGACCGGCGTCCAGAACGCCAGCGGATCGGAGATCACCTGCGCCCGCAGGGTGGTCAGCTCCTGGGTGATCGACTCCAGGTCGTCCCCGGCGGGATGCTCCCCGGGGCGCACTCCTACGGAGTGCGCCAGCGAGCGCGTGCGGCGCAGCTCCGCGGCGAGCAGGTCTATCCGGGCGGGCAGCGCCGACCACACGGAGTCCGCGGCGACGACCATGTCCAGCGAACGGGCGTACAGGTCGTTCATCCGGGCGACCAGCTCCTCCAGCGTGAACCGCTCGGAGAGTCTGGCCGGCCCGCCGCCGGAGGGCCCCGGGCTGACCGCTCCCGGGTTCGCGACGGTCACGCTGTCACCGCGCAGGATGTCGGTGAGGGCCGCCAGGTCGTCCTTGCCGGGGTAGCGGCGCCCGGCCCGGATCTCCCGGGCCCTGGCGAGCGCCCCCGCGTAGGCGTCGAAGTACCCCCACAGCAGCGTGATCGCCTGCTCGGTCGTGGCCCAGCGTCCCTTGGTGACGCCGGTCAGATCGGCGCCCTCCAGGAGCCGGCGGCCGGCGTGGTCCTGCAAGGCGAGGAGCGAGGTCTCGATGGCCTCGTGCTCCGCACCGAGCCGGGCCAGCGCACGGTCCGCCTCGTCCCGGTCCATGACCGGGCCGGGGGGCCTCCCCGCGAAACCGGGGAAGGATCCCGCCACGCCCATCGATCACCTCTCCGTTCCGTCCGCCGGGCCCCAGGGCCCGGACAGGTTCAGTTGCTGCGGTACTTGGGTGCCGGGGGGCCCTTGATGCCGGGCAGCCCCTCCGCCAGCCAGGTCCGGTACGACTTCATCCAGGCGCTGTCCGCACCGCCCTGGCGGTACTCGGCCAGCACCTGGTTGACCCGGGCCACCAGGTCGTCGGCGCCGAGCTTCGCGGCCACGCCGTAGTACTCGGTGGTGAACGGCTTGTCGCCCTTGAGCTCCACCGCGGGGTCCTGGGCCGCCTGGCCGGCCGCCAGCGCGTTGTCCGTGACCACCGCGTCGACCTCGCCGAGCTGGAGCCGCACCAGGCAGTCGAGCTGGTTGGGGACGGTCAGCTGGTCCTCGTCCAGCTCGGTGTCGTCGTGCTCGTCCTCGAAGACCGCGCCGAAGGACTTCTCGTTCAGCGCGTCGTACGCCGTCGAGCCCTCCGCCGTGCAGACCCGCTTGCCCTTGAGGGACTCGTCGTAGCCGGTGATCGTCGACTTCTTGGGCGCCAGGACCTGCTGGCCCGCCTGGAAGTAGGCCGTGGAGAACGCGACCTGTTCGGCGCGCTTGCAGTTGATCGTCATCGTGCGCACGACGACGTCGACCTTGTCGTTCTCCAGCGCGGCGATGCGCTGGTTGGTGGGGATGGCACGGAAGATCACCGCGTCCCGGTCGCCGAGGATGTTCTCCGCGATGGCCCGCACCAGGTCGATGTCGAAGCCTTCGAGCGTGCCGGACTCGGCCTCCGGGTTCCGGTAGCCCCACCGGAAGCTGTTCTGGTCGACACCGGCTATCAGCTTGCCGCGCTTCCTGATCTTCTCGATGCTCGGGCCGTCGGCGCTCGACGCCGGCAGGCTCGCCTCCGGGTCCTCGCACTCCTCTGCCATCGCAGGCACCGCCGAGGTGGCGCCCTGCCCCGTGTGCAGCCCGCCCAGCGAACCCTCGCCGTGCGCCAGCGGCAGCAGGGTGAGCGAGGCCGTGACGGCACAGGCCACCGCCATGCCCGTCACGCCGCCCCAGCCGCGCAGTCTGCCGCGTGCGGCCCAGCCCTTCGGCCTGGTCATCGCTCGTCCCCTCACCGGTACTCCGAGAGCCTGCGGTTGACCCCGACTATCGCGGCGACCGCACCCAGCACGGCGAGGACGGCGGCCCCGGCCGGCAGCCCGCCCAGTGCCCCGCGGCCGTCCTCGGCCGCCGCGTCGAACTGGTCCTGTTCATGGGCGAGAGCCGTCTCCAGCGCGTCGTCGACCTTCTCGAAGGACTCACCCGTGGAGTTCTGCGGGTCGATGATCTGCAGCAGCGCGCTGTCGTAATCGCCCTGGTCGTCCGTCGCCCTGGCCTTCTTGTGGCGGTCCTGCCACTCGTACACACTGCTGATGGCGGCCTCCACCGGCTCACTCCCCCCGGAGTCGTCGCCGGCGAGCTTCTCCGCGCTCTCGAGCTGTGTGCCGAGTGCCTTCATACCCGTGCTGTAGTCGGTCTCGTACTTGTCCTGCTTGCCGTCCGGGGTCAGGACCGCACCCCGGGCGACCAGCGTGAGGTTCTCGTTGGCCCGTGCCTTCAGCGAGTTGATCCTGGCCTTGTTGAGGACGTCGAGTGACTGCTGCCCGTTCACCATCGCGCTATGCAGTTCCGCCCTGGCCACCGTGTGCCCCACGGCCAGCCACAGCAGCACCACCGTGGCCGCGGCCGTCGCCGCGAGCAGCCCGTGGTTGAAGACGCGGTTCGTCCTGCGGTAGTTGCGCCGCTGCATCCACACCAGCGCGGCCAGCGCCACGATCCCGGTGGCCAGCGAGAGGAAGGGCCAGCGCCGCGCGTCGGCCGAGTCGGTGGAGAGCCGGCCGGTCTCCGCCGCGTACAGCCGCTCGGCCGCCGGGAGGATCTCGTTCGTCATCTTCTGGTTGGCGTACCGGAGATAGGCGCCGCCGAGCGGCAGCCCCTGCCGGTTGTTGGCCCGGGCCCGCTCGATCAGCCCGGTGTACTCGGGAAGCAGCTCGCCCAGCGCGGTGATCTCCCGGTGCGACGAGGTCGAGGCGTCGGTGCTCGCCGCGGCCTTCACCAGCAGCCGGGAGGCCTCCTTGATGTCCGCGTCGTACTGCGCGAGGACGTCCTTGGGCTCCTGCGCTCCCGCCAGGAAGCCGCTCGCGGCCATCGTGTCCGCGTCGGCCAGCGAACGGTAGATGCTCGCCGCGGCCGCGCTGAGCGGCTGACTGCGTTTCACGACGTCGTCGGCGGACGAGGACCGTCCGGAGACCTCCGTGACGGTGACCGCGCCGAACACCACGACCAGCAGGGCCAGTACGGCGCCGAAGATCTGCAGCCTGCCCGGCTCGGTCGTCGCAGCGGCGCGCAGCCGGTCGACGGCCACGGACGGGGCACCACGGCGCTGCGCGGGCACGGTCACGGGCGCGGACGGCACATCCGGCTCCGGCTCCCGCAGCGCGGCCCCGCTCGGCGGGTATGTCACGTGACCTCCCCCTCGGTCATGACGACGGCCCGGCCCCCCGGCCGATCGGGGGACGACTCGTCCTGGCCAGAAGTATGGCCCCAGGGGCCGCAGTCCACCAGGAACGCCCGGATCCCGCCCCCGCCCCCCGTATTCGATCAGGCCGAGGGCGAGCGATCAAGGCGATCGGCCGGGCGGGCCGTCGAGCGGACTGATCTCCCTACCATGAACACGTTCGGGACAGCTGATCGGTTCCCGTACGCGAAGGGCGCCCCGCGCGGCACAGCCCACGGGACGCCCGACGCCTCCGGCCCTCTCAGGCGTACTGCGCCCGGAGCCTGTCGTACGCCGCGGTGGCGGCCCCCGTGCGGTCGAGACCCAGCAGCCCGGCGCCCAGCACCGGCGGAGCGGAGACGACCCGGACCACCGCCTTCGGCGCGCGCGCGGCGAGGAGTTCAGCGATCCTGTCGTCCAGAGCGGGGTGGCGGGCCGCCAGCACGCTGCCGCCCAGCACCACCGGCACCTCTTCCTCCAGCAGGCCGAGCCGGGCCAGCGAGACGGCGGCCATCGCCACCACCTCGTCGCCGAGCCGGTCCACGAGGCCGCGCGCGATCCGGTCGCCGGCCGCACCGGTGGAGAACAGCACCGGTGTCAGCTCGTGCCGGCGGGCGTACGGGATGTGCCCCAGGTGCAGCGCCTCGATCAGGGCGTACATCGAGTCGAGCCCGAAGTGCCGGGGCAGGGTCCGCGCCAGCTCGGTCGGCTCGCCGCGGCCGTCCTCGGCCCTCGCCGCGAACCACAGCGCCTCCTCGGCCAGCCCCGAACCGCCGCCCCAGTCACCGGATATCCGGCCGATCGCGGGGAAGCGGGCGGTCGCCCCGTCCGGCCGCATGCCGACGCAGTTGATCCCCGCACCGCACACCACGGCGACGCCGCGGGGCTCGTCGACCCCCGCGCGCAGGATCGCGAAGGTGTCGTTGCGCACCTCCACGGTGCCGCCCCACCCGCGGCCCTCCAGCGCCTCGGCCAACTCCCGCTCCTCGACCGGGAGGTCGGCGTTGGCGAGGCAGGCCGACACATGGCCGACGCCGTCGGCCCCCGCCTGCGCGAGGGCGGTCCCGACCGCCTCCGCCAGCCCGTCGACGGCCGTGCCGATCCCGACGACCGGCGGCTGGAAGCCGCCCCCGCGCCCGGTGCCGAGGACGGTCCCGTCGGCGCCGATCACGGCCACGTCGGTCTTGCTGTTGCCCGCGTCGATCGCGAGCACATGTGCGGTCAGGCCCACGCCAGGTGCTCCCGGTTGTGCGCGATCAGCTTGTCGGTGAGCGCCTCGGCGTACTCGAACTGGCCGGTCAGCGGGTGGGCCATCAGCGCCTTGAACACCCGGTCGCGCCCGCCGCGCAGCGCGGCGTCCAGGGCCAGGTCCTCGTACGCGGTGACGTGGCCGATCAGCCCGGCGTACAGCGGGTCCAGGGAGGGCACCGCGAGCGGTGTGGCGCCCGTGCCGTCGACCCGGGCCTGGACCTCGATCACCGCGTCGTCCGGCAGGAAGGGCAGCGTCCCCTTGTTGTACGTGTTGACGATCTGCACCGCGGAGCCGCCCCCGCCGAGCAGCGCGGACGCCAGGTCGACGGCCGCCTCCGAGTAGAAGGCGCCGCCCCGCTTGCCCAGCAGTGCGGGCTTCTCGTCCAGGGCCGGGTCGCCGTACATCTCCAGGAGCTCCTTCTCCATCGCGGCGACCTCGGCCGCGCGGGACGGCTTCGTGCCGAGCTCCCGTACGACCTCGTCGTGCGCGTAGAAGTACCTGAGGTAGTACGACGGGACCACACCGAGGCGGTCGATGATGTGCCGGGGCATGCGCAGGTCGCCGGCGATCGCGTCACCGTGTTCCGCGAGCAGCTTCGGCAGGACGTCCTCGCCGTCCGGGCCGCCCAGGCGCACCCCGAGCTCCCACGTCAGGTGGTTGAGCCCGACATGGTCGAGGTGGACCTCGCCCGGCGTCACGTCGAGCAGCGCGGCGAACTTCCGCTGGAAGCCGATCGCCACGTTGCACAGCCCTACGGCCTTGTGCCCGGCCTGGAGCAGGGCCCGGGTGACGATCCCGACGGGGTTGGTGAAGTCGATGATCCAGGCGTCAGGATTGGCGCGGCGTACCCGCTCCGCTATGTCGAGGACGACCGGGACGGTGCGCAGCGCCTTGGCGAGACCGCCCGCCCCGGTGGTCTCCTGGCCGACGCAGCCGCATTCGAGCGGCCACGTCTCGTCCTGGTTGCGGGCGGCCTGCCCGCCGACGCGGAGCTGGAGCAGCACGGCATCGGCACCGGCGACCCCGGCGTCCAGGTCGGAGGTGGTGACGATCCGGCCCGGGTGGCCCTGCTTGGCGAAGATCCGCCGCGCCAGGCCGCCGACCAGCTCCAGCCGGTCGGCCGCCGGGTCGACGAGCACGAGCTCCTCGACCGGCAGGGTGTCCCGCAGCCGCGCGAAACCGTCGATCAGTTCGGGGGTGTAGGTGGACCCGCCGCCAACTACTGCGAGCTTCATGCTTCTCAGCCCTTTACTCCGGTGAGGGTGACGCCTTCGACGAAGGCCTTCTGTGCGAAGAAGAACACGATGATGACCGGCGCCATGACGAGCAGGGTCGCGGCCATCGTCAGGTTCCAGTTGACCGCGTGGGCGCTCTTGAAGGACTCCAGGCCGTAGCTCAGGGTCCAGGCGCCCGGGTTCTGCGCGGCGTAGATCTGCGGTCCGAAGTAGTCGTTCCAGCAGTAGAAGAACTGGAAGAGCGCGATGGCCGCGATGCCGGGCTTGGCCATCGGTACGACGATCTTGAGGAGTGTGCGGAACTCACCGCATCCGTCGACCTTCGCCGACTCGATGTACTCCTGCGGAATGGTGAGCAGGAACTGCCGCAGCAGGAAGATCGAGTAGGCGTCGCCGAACGCCATGGGGATGATGAGCGGCCACAGCGAGCCCGACAGGTGGAACTGCTGCGCCCACACCAGGTACATCGGGATGATGATGACCTGCGGCGGAAGCATCATCGTGGAGATGACGAGGATCATCGCCGTACGCCGGCCGCGGAAGCGGAACTTGGCCAGCGCGTAGGCGACCGGCACCGACGAGCACACCGTGAACACCGTGCCCACGAGCGCGTACATCAGCGAGTTGCGCCACCAGTCGAGGAATCCCGGGGTGTGGAAGACCGTCGAGTAGTTCGACCAGTTCCAGGAGTCGGGCCACAGGTCGCCGCTCATCGCCTGCTCGTCGCTCATCACCGAGGTGAGGAGGACGAAGACGAACGGCAGGACGAAGAAAAGGGCGAGCGCGACGGCCACGGAGTGGACCGCGATCCAGTTCAGTACGCGCTTGCGGCGGTGCCGGGCGGCGTCGGGGCCGCTCGGACGGCTCGCGACGGCGGTGTCCGGCCTGGTCAGGGTGGTGGTCATTTCAGTCCTCCGCCGGGATGAGGCCGACGCTCTTGCGCATCAGCAGAAGGGTGACGGCCATGGCGATGGCGAAGAGCACGAGCGAGAGGACGCACGCGGCACCGGTGTTGAAGTTCTGGAAGCCCATCGAGTAGACGAGCTGCGGCACCGTCAGGGTGGAGTGGTCCGGGTAGCCGGGCTGGATCACGGTGCCGGGGCCGATGGAGACGCCGGAGGCGAGCTTCCCCGCGACGAGGGCCTGCGTGTAGTACTGCATCGTCTGCACGACGCCCGTGACGACGGCGAACAGCACGATCGGCGTGATGGCGGGCCAGGTGACGTAGCGGAACTTCGTCCAGGATCCCGCGCCGTCCAGGTCGGCGGCCTCGTACTGCTCCTTCGGCACGTCCAGCAGCGAGGCCATGAAGATGACCATCAGGTCGCCGATGCCCCACAGGGAGAGCAGCACCAGCGAGGGCTTCGACCAGTTCGGGTCGTTGAACCAGTTCGGGCCGTGCAGGCCGATCCACGAGAGGACCTCGTTGACCGGTCCGGTGGACGGGTTGAGCAGGAAGACGAAGGCGACGGTGGCCGCGACCGGCGGTGCCAGGTACGGGATGTAGAAGGCCGTGCGGAACAGCCCGACCCCCGTCTTGATCTTGGTGATCAGCAGGCCGATACCAAGACCGAACACCACGCGCAGGGCCACCATCACGACGACCAGCCACAGCGTGTTCCACAGGGCCGGGCCGAACAGCGGCATCTGCTCCAGCACGTACCTCCAGTTGCGCAGCCCGACGAAGGTGGGCGCCTTGATCTGGTTGTAGTGCATGAACGAGAAGTAGACGGTCGCGATCAGCGGGTAGCCGAAGAAGACCGAGAAGCCGACCAGCCAGGGTGAGAGGAACCCCAGGGTGCGCAGCCGCTCGCGGTTCCGCTTGCGCCGCAGGGGGGAGTTGCGGGGGGCCGGTTCGGTCCCCTGTCCGGCGGACTTCGCCGGGGTGGAGAGGGAAAGTGCCATGACTCGGCTCCTCAGTTTTCCGACTGGAGGTTGTCGGCGTCGATCTGCTCGTCGAGGTCCTTCAGGGCCCGGTGCAGGTCCTTGGTCCGGCCCGCTTCGACGGACTGCGAGAAGTCGCCGAACGAGGTGATGTACTGACCGCCGTTGTTCGAGGGCGGGACTGCCTGGCTGTGCGGGTTCTGCGCGATCTTGATGAAGGCGCGGAAGGCCGGATCGGCGTCCAGGTCGGGCGACTTGAGCGCGTCGAAGGTGGACGGCACGTTGTGGATCGCGTTGGCGAAGTGGACGACCGCCTCGGTGTCGGTCGTCAGGTACTTCACCAGCTCCCACGCCGCGTTCTGGTGCCGGCTGCTGTGCGCGATGCCGGCGACGGTGCCCGTCAGATAGCCGCGCCCGTAGGTGTCGGCCTGGTCGTCGGGGACCGGCAGAGGGGCGACCCCCCAGTCGAACTCCGCCTTCGCCTCGTCGAGCATCAGACCGCGCCACTCGCCGTCCAGGTGCATGGCGAGCTTGCCGGTCAGGAAGCCGTTCTGGGACGACATCTCGTCACCGAAGGTCGCGCGCAGCCGCTCCAAGGCGTCGAAGCCGCCCTGCGCGTCGGAGATCCCGCGCATGGTGGTGAAGAACTGCTCGGTCTTCGGCTCGTCGGCGAGCTTCGCCTTGCCCTCGCCGTCGAAGTACTCGGGGCCCCACTGCGCGAACATCCGGTCGGGGGAGTTCTGGTAGAGCTGGAAGTTCGGCATGAAGCCGGCGCGCTCGAGCGAGCCGTCCTTCTTCTTCCGCGTCAGCTTGGCCGCGTCGGCCTTCATCTCGGACATGGTGCGAGGAGGCCGGCTGATGCCCGCCTCCTCGAAGGCGTCCTTGTTGTAGTACATGCCGAAGGCGTCGGCGAGCAGGGGCGTCGCGCACTGGACGCCCTCGTACCGCGTGTAGTCCAGCAGGGTCTTCGGGAAGACCTTCGCCTTGTCGATCCCGCTCTTCTTCAGGAAGGGGTCGAGATCCGCCCACATGCCGGAGGAGCAGTACTGGCCGACGTTGTTGGTGGTGAACGAGGTGACGACGTCGGGTGCGTCGCCGCCGCCGGCCCGCAGCGCCTGGTTGATCGTCTCGTCGCTGACGTTGCCGGTGGAGACGACGTCGATGTTGGGGTGGAGCTTCTCGAACCGGGCGATGTTCTCGTTGATCGCCTTGACCTCGCCGGGCGCCGACCAGCCGTGCCAGAACTTCAGCGTGACCGGTTTCGTGGGGTCGTCGGTGTTGCTGCCGGTGCTCGGATTCGCGCAGCCGGACAGCAGCAGGGCCGCTGCGCCGAGCGCCAGGGGCACGCGGGTACGAATGCGCCGTAGCGCCATGGCGGACTTCCTTCACGGGGGAGAGGGGACGGGCGGTGAAGCGTGGAGGTACGGCTCGGAACCACGGCGCGCAGCGGCTCACCGGGCATGGGGGTGCCGTACGCACCACCGGGTACGGGCGGTACGGCGGGTCGTCGGGAGGAGTCAGGCGGTGTCGAAGGTGCTGTCGCGCGCCTGGGCGAGGGCGGTGCGCAGCGCGCCGGTCAGTATCGGGTCGCCCTCGATGTCGCTGATGCGGAGCAGCGGCCTGGGCAGCGCCAGTCCGGTCATCTCGGCCTCGACCCGCTTGCGCAGGTCGTCCCCGCCGGCCTGGGCCACGGAGCCGGAGAGCACGACCAGCTCCGGGTCGACCACGGCGACCACGGAGGCGAGGCCGGTGGCGAGTCTGCGGGCGACCTCGGCGGACACGGCCTCGTCGGCGAGGGCCTCGGCCAGCGGCCTGCCTCCGGCCAGGTCGCGTACGGCGGGGGAGGAGACCTGGCTCTGGAAGCCGCCCCCCGCGTCGGGTCCCGCCCAGTCGGCGGCGCCGCCCCGGGCGAGCGGGGCGCCGGGCAGCGGCATGTAGCCGATCTCCCCCGCGCCGCCGGTGGCGCCGCGCAGGAGGGTGCCGCCCAGCACGATCGCGGCGCCGACGCCCTCGTCGACCCAGGCGAGCACGAAGTGGTCGTGGTCCTGTGCGGCGCCCTCGTACTGCTCGGCGACGGCGGCGAGATTCACGTCGTTCTCGATGACGACCGGCCTGCCGACCACCTCGGCGAGGTCGGCGAGCAGGGTGCGGGAGTGCCAGCCGGGCAGATGGGGCGCGTAGCGCAGCTGCCCGGTGTGCGGGTCGATCGCGCCCGGCGTGCCCACCACCACGGCGGCGAGGTCGTCATGGCCGAGACCCGTCGGACGCAGGGCCCCGTCCACGGCCTCGGCGACGAGCTGGGCGGTGCGGTGCCGTACGTCCTCCGCGACCGCCTCGGCCTCCACGCGGCAGGAGCCGACCACCGTGCCGGTGATGTCGGCGACCACCGCGTCTATGCCGGTGGGCCCGACGGAGAGAGCCGCGACGTGGGCGGAGGCCGGGTCGATCTCGTAGAGCACGGCGTTCGGTCCGGGGCGCCCGCTCTGGCTGCCCGTCGAGCGGACCAGGCCCGCCTCCTCCAGACGCGCCAGCAGCTGGGAGGCGGTGGGCTTGGACAGCCCGGTCAGCTCGCCGATGCGCGTGCGGGTGAGGGGCCCCTGGGTGACGAGGAGATCGAGCGCCGCCCGGTCGTTCATGGCACGCAGAACGCTGGGGGTGCCTGGTGTGGTTCCGGCCATGAGCGACGCGCCTGCCTCTGTTAGGAAACTTTCCTATCGGTGAGAGGAAGGTATGGCGGCGTCACCGGGGCGTCAATGGGAAGCGCCCCCGAGGCAACCAAAGTGTTACCTGCGGGGGCGCTGTGCGCACCGGACGTCCGGTGCCGGCTACTTCGTGAGGTTGGCGGGCGGTATCGGGGTCGCCGCCAGCGACTGCGGCGACGTCGCCGACGCGTACGCCGAGGGGGCCGCCACGGCCGCCGTCGGGTCGGCGGCGGCCTCCCCGTCCGTCTGGAGGGGGATGGTGCCGATCATCATGATCCCGGCGGCGTCCAGCGCCTGCTTGATGCGCCAGCGCAGCTCGCGCTCGACGCCCAGCGACTTGCCGGGCATGGTCTTCGCGGTGACCCGCAGGGTCATCGAGTCGAGCAGCACCGCGTCCAGACCGAGCACCTCCACCGGGCCCCACAGCCGCTCCGACCAGGGCTCTTCCTTGGTCATGGTCTCGCCGGCGCCGGCGATCGCCTTGCGGACCGACTCCAGGTCCTCCGTCGGGCGGACCGTGACGTCGATACCGGCTGTGGACCAGCCCTGGCTGAGGTTGCCGATCCGCTTCACCTCGCCGTTGCGCACGTACCAGATCTCGCCGTTCTCGCCCCGCAGCTTGGTGACGCGCAGGCCCACCTCGATGACCTCGCCGGAGGCGACACCCGCGTCGACCGTGTCGCCGACGCCGTACTGGTCCTCGAGGATCATGAAGACGCCGGAGAGGAAGTCGGTGACGAGGTTGCGCGCGCCGAAGCCCAGTGCCACACCGGCGACCCCCGCCGAGGCCAGCAAGGGGGCCAGATTGATCTGGAAGGCGCCCAGGATCATCAGGGCCGCGGTGCCGAGGATCAGGAACGACGTCACCGAGCGGAGCACGGAGCCGATGGCCTCGGAGCGCTGGCGTCGGCGTTCCGCGTTGACCAGCAGGCCGCCGAGGGCCGTGCCCTCCACCGCCTGGGCGCTGCGGTTCATCCGGTCGATGAGATTGGTCAGGGCGCGCCGGATCAGGTAGCGCAGCACGATCGCGATGGCCGCGATGAGGATGATCCGGAGGCCGGTGTTCAGCCAGGTGGACCAGTTCTCCTCGACCCAGCCTGCGGCGTTCCCGGCCCGCTCGGCGGCTTCGTCCAGCGAGCCCGCGGCCCCGGGGGACGGAGCCGCGGCCAGGAGGGCGGACAGGGACACGGCGGGGACCTCCAGATGGGGCGACAGCAGACCAACCACAGTAACGAAGGCGGGGGGCCGGTTCGTTGCCGTCGAGGGGGGAGAGACACGTCTCACCCGGGCGCACGGTGGGTGTGGCCGATCCCACAGGGGGCCCGCCGACCGGTTCACACACCTGTTCCGGTGCGCCCGGGGGCGTGCGTACGGCCGGGCGGTGAGAAAAATCCCTCCGGCCCGTTACCCGCACGTGGTGGCGCTCGGACCAGGCATGAGGAGAGACTGAGATCGGATCGTCCCGGCGCGAGCCACGCGTCGCCGGCGTACAAGGAGGCATCCACCGTGCCGCACGTCCTGGTTCTCAACGCTTCGTACGAGCCGCTCGGCGTCGTACCTCTCCGCCGCGCGCTCGTCCTCGTCCTCGAGAACAAGGCCATCTGCCTCGAGGAGTCCGGCGCCTTCATGCACAGTGCCACCCGTGCCGTGCCGGCGCCCAGCGTGGTCCGCCTCAAGCGGTTCGTGCGGGTCCCGTACCGGGGGCCCGTCCCGCTCACGCGCCGGGCGCTCTTCGCGAGGGACGGTGGCCGCTGCATGTACTGCGGGGCCGCCGCGACCAGCGTCGACCACGTCATCCCGCGCAGCCGCGGCGGGCAGCACGCCTGGGACAACGTGGTGGCGGCCTGCCGCCGCTGCAACCACGTCAAGGCGGACCGCCACCTGCCGGAGCTCGGCTGGCGGCTGCGCCACCAGCCGGCGCCGCCCAGTGGCCTCGCCTGGCGGATCATCGGGACCGGGCACCGGGACCCGCGCTGGCTGCCCTACCTGCAGCCGTTCGGCGCGGACGACGTGATGGCCCGGATCGACGGCGTTTCCGCCTGAGGAACCGGGCCGTCGACGTATCGGAGGCCGCCGCGCTCACCCGGCCGGGTGAGCGCGGCGACGGCCCGGCGGGCGGCGCGGCCGGAGAACGGGTCCAGGACGCCCTTGCCGCGGGGGAAGGCACGGCCGAGTGGCTGAAAACGGCCCATACCTGACGCGCCGGGGAACGAAGTGTGACCCACGGCACGTTGGAATCGTTGTCATAACGCCTATGTCACGTCCACGTCTGCTCCCGCGCCCGCTGGGTAGGTCTGCTGTGTCCTGTTGTCCACGGCCAGGAGGCCAACATGCCCGCTTCCGCGCAGCTTCTGCTCTCCGCCCTCTCCAAACAGGTGCCTAGCCCCATGGGTTCCGATCCGCTGGCGGGCAAGAAGTCCCCGACCCTCACCGCCCCTCCGATGATCAGTGAGCTGCCGCTCGCCGATGTCTCCCACCTGATCGGTGAACCCGCGTCCGCCGACAGCGCCCCGCTCCTCAGCGAACCCCCGCTCACCAGCGAGCCCCCGCTCGCCGACGCCACACCCCTCACGAGCGAGCCACCGCTCGCCGCCGTCGCCCCTCTGACCAGCGAGCCGACAGCACCTGGCACCGCAGGGGGCATGGAGTCCCCAGGAGTCTGAATGGGCTTGTCCCGGCTCGCCGCACTGCACGGCGTCGCCACCTCCTTCTCCCCGTCCGCGGATGTCACGGTGTCCGTCCCCGACGACACGGTCACGGCCGTGCTCGCCGCCCTGGGCGTCGACGCCGGCACTCCCGCGGAGGTGCGGAGATCACTCGCCGCAGCCGAATCGGCGGCGGCCTCCCGACTGCTCCCGCCGACGGTGGTGGCCTGGTCGGGAGAGCCGCTGCCGGCCGCGCTCACCGCGCTGCCGCCCGGCGCACTCCTGACGGTCGACCCCGAGCCCGGCGCCACCGACGCCCGGTCGCCCCTGCGCATGCGGGTGCTCCCCGCCCCCGCACCCGACGCGAACACGCCGACGACGCCCACCTGGTGGACCGAACCGCCCCTGGGCGTCCACCGGCTGACCGTCCGTACCGCGGACCGCCGCTACGCCACCGCCACGCTCGTCGTCGCTCCGGACCGCGTACCCCAGCCGCCCGCCGGCACGCACGGATTCCTCGTCCAGCTCTACTCGATGCTGTCCGCCCGTTCCTGGGGCATGGGCGACCTCTCGGACCTGGCCGACCTCGCTGCCTGGGCGGGACGGACCCTGGGCAGTGACTTCGTCCAGGTCAACCCGCTGCACGCCGCCGTACCGGGCAGCCCGACCGACCCCTCCCCGTACCGCCCCTCCTCCCGCCGCTTCCCCGACCCCGTGCATCTGCACATCGAGTCGATCCCGGAGTACGGCCACGTCGCCGAGCCCGGCAGGGCGGCCCTGGACGACCTGCGCCAGGAAGCCGCTGCCCTGCGCGAGGCCGTGCTGAACAAGGGCGCCCTGATCGACCGGGACGCCGTCTGGGCGCTCAAGAAGCAGGCCCTGGAGATCGTCCACGAGGTCCCCCTGACCCCCGGCCGCCGCGCCGCCTACTGCGACTTCCTCGCCGGCCAGGGACAGGCCCTGGAGGACCACGCCCTGTGGTGCGCCCTGGCCGAGGTGCACGGCCCCCTGTGGCGTGCCTGGCCCGAAGGGCTGCGGGACCCCCGCTCCCCGCAGAGCGCCCGCGCCCGCACCGAGCTGCTGGACCGGGTCGACTTCCACTGCCGGCTCGCCTGGCTCACCGACACCCAGCTCGCCACGGCCCAGAGCGCCGCGCGGGAGTCAGGGATGACCGTCGGGATCGTCCACGACCTCGCCGTCGGCGTCCACCCCGACGGCGCCGACACCTGGGCCCAGCAGGACGCCTTCGCGCAGGGCATGTCCGTCGGCGCGCCCCCCGACGCCTTCAACGCCCACGGCCAGGACTGGGGGCTGCCCCCCTGGCGCCCCGACGCCCTCGCGGCGTCCGGCTACGGCCCCTTCCGCGACCTCCTGCGCGGCCTCCTCGCCCACGCCGGAGCGCTGCGCATCGACCACGTCATGGGCCTCTTCCGGCTCTGGTGGGTGCCCGAGGGGCGCCCGCCCACCGAGGGTGCCTACGTCGGCCAGGACGCCGAGGCGATGCTCGCCGTCCTCGTCCTGGAGGCGCACCGGGCCGGTGCCGTCGTCATCGGTGAGGACCTCGGCACCGTCGAGCCCGGCGTACGCGAGGCGCTCGCCCGGCGCGGTGTGCTCGGCACCTCCGTGCTCTGGTTCGAGCGGGACTGGGGCGGCACGGGGCGGCCGCTGGTCCCCGAGAAGTGGCGCGAGGACTGCGTGGCCACGGCGACCACCCACGACCTGCCGTCCACCGCCGCCCGCCTGACCGGCGATCACGTGACGCTCCGCCACCGGCTGGGGCTGCTCACCCGGAGCCTGGAACAGGAGCTGGCCGAGGACGCCGCGGACACCGCCGAGTGGCTGGCCTACCTGGCCCGGCTCCGGCTGCTGCCCGAGGGCGACGGCGACGAGGAGGCGGCCGTCCGCGCCGTCCACCGCTTCCTGCGTCGCACCCCCGCCCGGATGACCGGGGTGTGGCTCCCGGACACCGTGGGCGACCGCCGGCCGCAGAACCTCCCCGGGACATGGGACCAGTACCCCAACTGGCGCCTGCCCGTCGCCGACGCGGAAGGCCACCCCGTCACGCTGGAGGAGATCACCGCCTCGCCCCGGCTGCACCGGCTCATGGCCGTCCTGACGGATGGCCACGAGTCCCGTACGGCACCCCCGGGCGCGCGCCCCTCGTAGGCGTTCGCTACGTTTGCACCGTGGACAAGAAGAACGCTATGCGCGCCGGCGCCGTCGCGGCCGGTACGACGCTGATGATGCTGCTCATGTCGTCCCCGGCGCTCGCGCTGACCCGCGACGACGGTGACGACCCGGGCCCGGGGCTGAACGTGCTGGAGACCCTCGGCCTCTACGTCGCGCTCCCGATCGTCCTGTTCCTGGTGATCGCGGGACTCGTCATGGTCCTCGACAAGTCCAAGAAGCAGGCCTAGAAGGCTCTTCCGAGTGCGCCGCCGGTACGACGTACCGCGCGGCGCATCGGCATGTCCGGGCGACGGGTAGGTTTCGGCCATGACCGAGTGGGACGTCAAGAAGCTCCGCATCCTGCGCACCCTGCGTGACCGGGGCACGGTCACCGCCACGGCCGAAGCGCTTCTCATGACCCCGTCGGCCGTCTCGCAGCAGCTCACCAACCTCTCCAGGCAGCTCGGTGTACCGCTGCTGGAGGCGCAGGGCCGCCGCGTGCGGCTCACCGACGCCGCCCATCTCGTACTGCGCCACGCCGAGGCCGTCTTCGCCCAGCTGGAGCGGGCCGACGCCGAGCTGACCGGCTATCTGCGGGGAGAGGCGGGCCAGGTGCGGGTCGGTGCCTTCTCGACCGCCGTTCCCGCGCTCGTCGTACCGGCCGTGCGGCTGCTGGAGGCCGGGGACCGGCCCGGGCCCCAGGTGCGCGTACGGGAGGCGGAGGCGGCCCAGGCGTACGAGCTGCTGTCGGCCGGCGAGGTGGACCTGGCGCTCTCCCTGGCGGCACACGCCCCGACGGCCCGGGATCCCCGCTTCGCCCTGCTGCCGCTCCTCGCCGACCCGCTGGACGTGGCGCTGCCCGCCGGTCACCGCCTCGCCGGGGTGCCCGCACTGCGGCTGGCCGACCTCTCCCGGGAGGCCTGGATCTTCGGCGGGTCCGGCCCCTGGTCGGAGATCACCACCGCCGCGTGCGAGGCCGCGGGATTCGTCCCCGAGCAGGCCCACAGCGCGGCCGGCTGGACGGCGATCCTCGCCATGGTCCGGGCGGGCATGGGCGTCGCTCTGGTCCCCCGGATGGTGTCGTCCTCCGACCGGCCGCGCGACGGCGTGGTGATGCGGGTCCTGGAGGAGGACCGGCCCTGCCGCCATGTCGTCGCGGCGGTGCGGCAGGGGGCGGAGCGCGGTCCGGCGGTCGCCCGGGTGCTCGGGGCGCTCCAGCGGGCGGCGGAGCGGACCGTCCAGCAGAACGTTCAGAAGAACTGAAAGAATCGTACGAAAACTTTCGATGGACCTGATCGGTGTCGCGGCAGCACAGTAGGGACATGCCCACCGACAAGATCCAGACGGAGCCCCATTCCACCGACCCGCACGCCAACGACGCGGCCCCCTACGGCGGCGGTGACCCCTACGCCGACTACCGGACCGGCGACTTCCCCTTCACCGGGCTGGTCGACCTCGCGGACCGCCGCCTCGGCGCGGGGGTGATCGCGGCCAACGACGAGTTCTTCGCCGAGCGCGAGAACCTCCTGATCCGCGAACCCGCCGTCTTCGACCCCGAGCGCTTCGGCCACAAGGGCAAGATCATGGACGGCTGGGAGACCCGCCGCCGCCGGGGCGTGGACGCGCACCACCCCTTCCCCGCGCCCGAGGACCACGACTGGGCGATCGTCCGGCTGGGCACACCCGGAATCATCCGCGGCATGGTCGTCGACACCGCACACTTCCGCGGCAACTACCCGCAGCGCGTCTCCGTCCAGGCGACGGCCGTGGAAGGCGCCCCCGGGCCGGAGGAGCTCCTCGCCGACGACGTGAAGTGGGAGGAGCTCGTCCCGCCGACCCCCGTGCGCGGCCACGCCGCCAACGGTTTCGAGGTCACGGGCGGCCGCCGCTACACCCACGTGCGGATCTGCCAGCACCCCGACGGCGGCATCGCACGCCTCCGTGTCCACGGCGAGGTCGTCCCCGACCCGGCCTGGCTCGCGGCACTGGGCACGATCGACCTGATCTCGATCCTCAACGGCGGCATGTACGAGGACGCCTCGGACCGCTTCTACTCCTCGCCGGCGCAGATCATCCTGCCCGGCACCTCCCGCAAGATGGACGACGGCTGGGAGAACCGCCGCCGCCGGGTCCGTGACACGAACGACTGGGTGCGCTTCCGGCTGCCCGCCCAGGGCGCGGTGCGCGCCGTCGAGATCGACACCGCCTACCTCAAGGGGAACGCGGCCGGCTGGATCGGCCTCCAGGGCCGCGACGGCGAGAGCGGCGAGTGGTTCGAGATCCTCCCGCGCACCCGGCTCCAGCCCGACACCCTGCACCGCTTCGTCCTCGGCACCGAGGCCGTGGTCACCCACGTACGCCTGGACGCCTACCCCGACGGGGGCGTGGCCAGGATGCGCCTCCACGGCTCGCCGACGGAGGCGGGCGCGGCCGAACTGGCCCGCCGCTACGAGCAGTCCAAGGGCTGACGCCGGGCGCCCACAACTCCCGCCCGGCGGACGGCTGCGCACCAGGCGCCCGTCCGCCGGGCGGTTCTCATCGGGCAGCGGCACGAGGGCCCTTCGGGGGAGGATGTCCGGCAACGAGCGGGAACCGACGGCGTCACCACCGAAAGGGCGGCCCATGCTGCGCGTCAAGGCCTTCGACCATCTGGTGCTCAATGTGCGGGACGTCGAGCGGGCGCTGGAGTTCTACTGCGGGCCTCTCGGCCTGGAGCCGGTCCGGGTGGACGAGTGGCGCTCCGGCGAGGTCCCGTTCCCCTCGGTGCGGGTCAGCCCGACCACCATCATCGATCTGCTCAGCGGTCCCCGGGGCGAGTCCAACGTGGACCACATCTGCCTGGTCGTCGAGCCCCTGGACTGGCGGCAGGTCATCGACTCCGGCGTCTTCACCGTGCTCGACGGCCCGGGGGAGCGGTTCGGCGCCCGGGGCCTGGCGCAGTCGGTCTACGTACAGGACCCGGACGGCAACACCGTCGAGCTGCGCTGGTACCCGCAGGACGCGCGGGAGCGCCGGGCCTAGGGGACACGGAAGGGGGGCGCCTCCCGGCGGAGACGCCCCCCCCTAGCCGTGCGGGTCCCGCTACGCGGTGGCCGCCGCCGCGTCCGCGGCCTGGGCCTTCAGCGCACGCTCCACGCCCGCGCGCGACTCCGACATCAGCCGGCGCAGCGCGGCGGTCGGCTGCGCCGAGTCCAGCCAGGCGTCCGTCGCGTCCAGGGTCTCCTGCGAGACCTGGAGGGCCGGGTAGAGGCCGACCGCGATCTGCTGGGCCATCTCGTGGCTGCGCGAGTCCCAGACGTCCTTGACCGCCGTGAAGTACCGCTCGGTGTACGGAGCGAGCAGCTCACGCTGGTCGGTCTGCACGAAGCCGCCGATGACCGCCTCCTGCAAGGAGTTCGGCAGCTTGTCGGACTCGACGACCGACGCCCACGCCTCGGCCTTGGCGTCCTCGGACGGCTGGGCCGCGCGTGCGGACGCCGCGTGGCGTTCGCCCGCGGCCGTCTTGTCGCGCTCGTACTCGGCGGCGATCTCCTCGTCGTCGATGAGGCCCGTCGCGGCGAGGCGCTGCACGAACGCCCAGCGCAGCTCCGTGTCGACGGCCAGGCCCTCGATCTCCTGGGTGCCGTCCAGCAGCGACTGCAGCACGTCCAGGTGGAGCGGGCTGCGCGCCGTCGCGGCGAAGGCACGGGCCCACGCCAGCTGGTGGTCACTGGCAGGCTCCGCCGCGCGCAGGTGCGCGAGCGTCGCCTCGGTCCACTGGTTCAGACCCGCCTCGCGCCACTCCGGGGCGGCGTAGAGGTCCAGGGCCAGCTTCACCTGGCGGTGCAGCGACTGCACGACGCCGATGTCCGTCTCCTTGCTGATCCCGGAGAGGACCAGCGCCAGGTAGTCGCGCGTCGCCAGCTCGCCGTCACGCGTCATGTCCCAGGCCGAGGCCCAGCTCAGGGCGCGGGGCAGGGACTCCGTGAAGTCACCCAGGTGCGCGGTGACGACCCGCAGCGACTCCTCGTCGAGGCGGACCTTCGCGTACGAGAGGTCGTCGTCGTTGAGCAGGACGACCGCCGGGCGCGCCGTGCCGGCCGGGAACGGCACCGTGGTGCGCTCCCCGTCGACGTCCAGCTCGATCCGGTCCGTGCGGACCAGCTTCCCGGCAGCGTCGAGGTCGTAGCAGCCGATGGCGATCCGGTGCGGGCGCAGCGTCGGCTCGCCCTTCGCCCCGGCGGGCAGCGCGGGGGCCTCCTGGAGCACGGTGAACGAGGTGACGTGGCCGTTCTCGTCGGTCTCGATCTCCGGGCGCAGGATGTTGATGCCGGCCGTCTCCAGCCACGCCTTCGACCAGGTCCTCAGGTCACGGCCGGAGGTCTCCTCCAGCGCGCCCAGCAGGTCGGACAGGCGCGTGTTCCCGAACGCGTGCGCCTTGAAGTACGCCTGCACGCCCTTGAAGAACGCGTCCTTGCCGACGTACGCCACGAGCTGCTTCAGGACCGAGGCGCCCTTCGCGTACGTGATCCCGTCGAAGTTCACCAGGACGTCGTCGAGGTCCTGGATGTCCGCCATGATCGGGTGTGTCGACGGCAGCTGGTCCTGCCGGTACGCCCATGTCTTCATGGAGTTGGCGAACGTGGTCCAGGAGTGCGGCCACTTCGAGCCCTCGGCGTCCGCCTGGCACGCGATGGACGTGTACGTGGCGAACGACTCGTTCAGCCAGAGGTCGTTCCACCACTCCATGGTGACCAGGTCGCCGAACCACATGTGGGCCAGCTCGTGGAGGATGGTCTCGGCGCGCGTCTCGTAGGCCGCGTCCGTGACCTTCGAACGGAACACGTACTGGTCGCGGATGGTGACCGCGCCGGCGTTCTCCATGGCCCCGGCGTTGAACTCGGGGACGAAGAGCTGGTCGTACTTGGCGAACGGGTACGCGTAGTCGAACTTCTCCTGGAACCACTCGAAGCCCTGCCGCGTGACCGCGAAGATCTCGTCCGCGTCGAGGTACTCGGCGAGCGACGGCCGGCAGTAGATGCCGAGCGGCACCGACTGGCCGTCCTTCTCGTAGCTGCTGTGCACCGCGTGGTACGGACCGGCGATCAGGGCCGTGATGTACGTGGAGATGCGCGGCGTCGGCTCGAAGGACCAGACGTCGCCCTCGGGTTCCGGGGTCGGCGAGTTGGAGATCACGGTCCAGCCGGACGGCGCCTTCACGGTGAACCGGAAGGTGGCCTTCAGGTCGGGCTGCTCGAAGCTCGCGAACACCCGGCGGGCGTCCGGGACCTCGAACTGGGTGTAGAGGTAGGCCTGCTCGTCGACCGGGTCGACGAACCGGTGCAGCCCCTCACCGGTGTTCGTGTACGAGCAGTCGGCGACGACCTTCAGCTCGTTGGCGCCGGCCCGGAGGTGCTTCAGCGTGATCCGGGAGTCCCGGAAGACGGCGGCGATGTCCAGGTCCTTGCCGTTCAGCACGATGTCGTGCACCGCGGGCGCGACCAGATCGATGAAGGTCTCCGCACCCGCTTCGGCGGAGTCGAAGCGCACGGTGGTGACGGACCTGTAGGTGCCGCCCTCCTGCGCGCCGGAGAGGTCGAGATCGATCTCGTACGCGTCCACGGTCAGCAGGCGCGCCCGCTCCTGTGCCTCTTCGCGGGTCAGATTCGTGCCAGGCACGCGGTCATCTCCTTGGTGTGCGACTTGATATGCGACGTTTTTCGCCATCCTTCCACGTGAGGCGGGCACAGCGCGATGTCCGTTTTCCGCCGGACCGGTGGAGCCGATCGGGCCACCCTCGGGTCATGACCACTTACGAGGCACGGCCCATCGGGCCGGACGCTCTGAAAGAGCTGCGCACGACCGACGACGCCGGACGTCCCTGCGTCCCGTACACGGCGACGGAGGGCGGCGATCCCCTCCGCTGCTGCCTGCGCGGTGCCGGGCCCGGGGAGAGGATCGCCCTCGTGTCGTACGCGCCGCTGCGGCGCTGGGCGGCTCAGACCTGGGCGCGCCCGGGGGCGTACGACGAGCAGGGTCCGGTCTTCATCCACTCCGAGGAGTGCGAGGGCCCGGCGGCGGACCGGACCGGCTACCCGTTCTCGCGGGCGGGCGCGCTGCGCGCGGTCCGGCGCTACGACGCGGACGGCAGGATCGTCGGAGGCCGGCTGCTGGAGATCCCGGCCGACGAGGAGCGGGGCTTCGACGAGGCGATGGCGGAGGCCTTCGCCGACCCCGACGTGGCACTGGTGCATGTGCGGGCCGTGGAGTACGGCTGCTTCCACTTCGAGGTACGACGGGCCTGACCCCTACAGGTAGCAACAGTGTTCCTACCTTGGTAGGATGCAAGGCATGAAGATCAGTGTGAGCTTGCCGCAGGAGGATGTCGCCTTCGTCGACGAGTACGCCGCGAAGACCGAGGCGGACTCCCGCTCGGCGGTGATACACGCCGCGATCGAGTTGCTGCGCGAGGCTGGGCTCGAAGCGGAGTACACCGAGGCCTTCGAGGAATGGGACGCGAGCGAGGACGCCGCGTTGTGGGACCGCACGGTCGGGGACGGAATCGTCGATGCGTAGAGGCGATATCCATCTGGTCGACCTGGAACCCGCCCGGGGCAGCGAGGCCGACAAGGTCAGGCCGGCTGTGATCGTGTCCAACAACGCGGCCAATCAGTCGGTCGTGTCGAACGGCCGTGGGGTGATTACCGTGGTGCCCCTGACCTCGAACACCGCTCGCGTCCTTACGTTCCAGGCCTTGCTCCGGTCCGCCGAGAGCGGCCTGCCGAGGGACTCGAAGGTGCAGTGCGAGCAGATCCGGACTGTTTCCCCCGAGCGCGTTCTGAAGCGCGTCGGGACAGTGCCGCGTCAGCGCATGAGCGAGATCGACGCCGCACTGAGGCGTCACCTCGCCCTCTGAGACACGCGAAAGGGCGGCTCCCGGGCATCGGGGGCCGCCCTTCCGTGGTGCGGGTGGTCAGCCCTTGAGCTCCGCCGCCACCAGCTCCGCGATCTGGACCGCGTTGAGCGCGGCGCCCTTGCGCAGGTTGTCGTTGGAGACGAACAGCGCGAGGCCGTGCTCGACGGTCTCGTCGGCGCGGATACGGCCCACGTAGGAGGCGTCCTTGCCGGCCGCCTGGAGCGGGGTCGGGATCTCGGAGAGCTCGACGCCCTCGGCGTCCTTCAGCAGCTCGTAGGCGCGCTCGACGCTGATCGGACGGGCGAAACGGGCGTTGATCTGGAGGGAGTGGCCGGAGAAGACCGGGACCCGGACGCAGGTGCCGGACACCTTGAGCTCCGGGATCTCCAGGATCTTGCGGGACTCGTTGCGGAGCTTCTGCTCCTCGTCCGTCTCGAAGGAGCCGTCGTCCACGATCGAGCCGGCCAGCGGCAGTACGTTGAAGGCGATCGGGCGCTTGTAGACGGCCGGCTCGGGGAAGTCGACCGCGTCGCCGTCGTGCGTCAGCTTGTCCGCGTCGGCGACGACCTTGGTCGCCTGGCCGTGCAGCTCCGCGACACCGGCGACACCGGAACCGGACACCGCCTGGTAGGTCGCGACGGTCAGCGCGTCGAGCTGCGCCTCCTGGTGCAGGGGGCGCAGCACGGGCATGGCGGCCATCGTGGTGCAGTTCGGGTTGGCGATGATGCCCTTGGGGCGGTTCTTGACCGCGTGCGCGTTGACCTCGGACACCACCAGCGGGACCTCGGGGTCCTTGCGCCAGGCGGAGGAGTTGTCGATCACGACGGCGCCCTGGGAGGCGACCTTCTCGGCCAGCGCCTTCGAGGTGGCGCCGCCGGCGGAGAACAGCACGATGTCGAGCCCGGTGTAGTCCGCGGTGGAGGCGTCCTCGACCGTGATGTCGGTGCCCTCGTAAGCGATGGTGGAGCCCGCGGAACGCGCGGAGGCGAAGAGCCGCAGCTCGGCGACGGGGAACTTCCGCTCGGCCAGGATCCTGCGCATGACTGTGCCGACCTGACCGGTGGCGCCGACGATTCCGACCTTCACTGGGACTCCCTCACGGATGTGCGAACGGGCACGGTTGCCGGTCCATGATGCTTATGTCCATGGCCCCCATGTCCAATCCATTGTCCGGCAGGCGGACAGGCCGCGCACAGCGGTGTGGGGCGGGTGCCCTTGCGAGCCCCCGCCCCACAGTGTTCCGGTGTCGTGCGGATCACACCGTCGCTACGGCTACGGCGTGACCTTCTCGATCACGACGCTGCCCGTGCCCGCCGCGGTGCCGCGGGCGTTCACGAGCTGGACCTCGCCGAAGAACTGCCGGCCCTCGGGAGCCGCTCCGGCGACCACGACCTCGGCCCCGACCTGGGCGGACGCGCCGTTGGCCAGGTTCACGGCCTTGGACTCGTCGACCTTGATCTCGCCGAGCGACGGTGCGTAGTACACGTCGCGGTAGTCGTACTCGGTGGTCCCGGCCGGGACCGAGTAACCGTCGATGACGACGGTGTAGGTGCCGGCCGCCGGGTTCACCAGGCTGACCGACTCCTCCGAGCCCGCCGTCGTCGAGGCACCGACCTCGGTGTCGCCCTTGTAGACGTACAGGTCGATGTCGGCGTTGGCGTCCGAGGTGTTCCCGATGGCGACGTCCAGCTTCTCGACGCCCTCACCGATGGTGACCGTCTTGGTGTACTCGCCACCCGTGGCGATCGACGGCCGCTCGACGTCGGCCGAACCCAGCGAGCCGCCCTTCAGGGAGCCCTCCAGGTCACCGGCGTTGTTGGTGACCGTCCAGTCCACCGCGGCCGGGGTGCCGATCTTCGCCTCGGCGATGGTCTGCACCGCCGGGTCGAAGGTGGCGCCGAGCAGCGAGACATCCAGCTTGTACGGGTTGTCCAGCAGCGGCGACGTACGGCGGGACTCGACCTCGATCTCCCAGACGCCGGGCTGCGGGTCCTTGTAGGAGCGCGTGTCCGGGCGGCAGGTGTTGGCCGGGTTCTCGTAGTTCGGGTAGCAGTAGACCGTGGAGCTGTCCTCCACCGCGACCCCGTACGGGTGGATGGAGATGAACCGCGTCTGGCTGCCCGAGCGCAGGGCGCTCAGCGCGACCTCGAGGGTCTCGGCGCCCTCGGGGACGTTCAGGAAGTACGACGTGGTGCCGTTGCGCTGCACCGAGCCGCTCGTCGAGAAGGCGTAGCCCGGCTTCACCAGGTCCTTGGCGACGACCACCGTGGAGAGGATCTGCTGGTCCACGCCGGTGGTCTTCGCGTCGTCCACCACCAGGATCGCGCTGTGGACGCCCGCCGTGCGGGGCTTCGCCTGGACCTTGACGGTCACCGGCTTGCCGAGCGGCAGCGAGACGGTGCTCGAACCGGTCAGCGAGAAGGTGCCGTCGTTGTTCTTCCAGGACAGCTTGTGCTTGACGGCCTTGTCCGGACCCGTGGTGCGGGTGACGGTGACGTCGTACGACTTCTTCTGGCCGGCCTTCAGGCCGCCCTCACGGTCGTACAGGCCGGTGCCGAAGCCCGGGGTCTTCAGCGCGAAGTCGATCGCGGTGTCGACCGGGGCCTTCACGGTGTACTCGTGCGCCGCGGCGCCCTGCTTCTCGATCTGCTTCCAGGCGCCGACGATGTTGATCAGCCCGGAGCCCTGGGCGTGCGCGGGCACGTCCTTGATGTGGGTGGCGGTGCTGGTCAGCGCGGTCCGCAGGTCGGCCGGGGGCAGCTCGATGTGCTTCTGCTTCGCGGCGGACAGCAGCAGCGCCGTCGCACCGGCGGCCTGCGGCGAGGACATCGAGGTGCCCTGCAGCATGGAGTAGCCGGCGGGGAGGGAGTAGCCCGCCTCCTTGACCGGACCGCCGGGGATCCAGGTCTGGGTGGTGTTGATGGACGCGCCGGGGGCCGTCAGGATCGGCGCGAAGCCGCCGTCCTCACGCGGACCGCGCGAGGAGAAGGGCAGCATGTCGTACTTCTTGGTGACGTTCGAGCCGTAGTTGGCGGCCCAGGTCTCCTTGGAGATGGACGCGCCGACCGAGATGACGTGGTCGGCGAGGCCGGGGTCACCGATGGTGTTGACGCCCGGGCCGTCGTTGCCGGCCGAGATGACCAGCTGGACGCCGTAGATGTCGATGAGCCGCTTGTAGAGCTCGGCGCGGGCGTTGTTGCCGTCGTTGAGGGGCGGCAGACCGCCGATCGACATGTTGACGACGTCGACTCCGCGGTTGACGACGAGGTCGATCATGCCCTCGGTCAGCGCGATGTTGGTGCAGCCGCCGGACCAGGTGCAGGCGCGCGAGGAGACGATCTTGGCGCCGGGCGCCGCGCCGTTCATCTCGCCGCCGAACAGGCCGTTGGCCGCGGTGATGCCCGCGACGTGGGTGCCGTGCTCGCTCTCGATCACGCCGATGTTGACGTAGTCGGCGGTGTTGCCGGCCGCGTCGACGGCGACGTCCTTGCGGGTCTCCACGACGAACGGGATGCGCTCGACGACGTCGGTCCGCGGGTCGTCCTCACCGAAGTAGGAGACCTGGTGCTTCTCCTTGTACGGCTTGAGCACGGCGTCGTTGCCGAAGTCCGCGTCGCTGTTCAGGTCGACACGGGTGGTGCCGGTGACCGGGTCGTACAGCACGCCCCACTGGTCGGTGGTGTCGCCGTCACGGTTGAGGTCGCCCGCCATGTCGCCGCCACGGGTGGCGGACTCCTTGAAGACGCGGAAGGCGTACGAGCCCTTCGGCGCGGAGTACGTCGTGCCGCCGCTCGTGAACGTCGGGCCGGACACGGCCTGGTCCATCCGCAGCCAGGTGCCGTCGCCGTCGCTGACGGGGTCGGTGGCCGTCACCCAGTCGACGATCTTGCGCTCGCCGGTGGTGGTCTTCTGCAGTGCGGGGTGGCCGAGGTCGACACCGGAGTCCAGCACACCGATGGTGATCCCGCGGCCGTCGGCCTTCGGGTGCTGCTCGACGAAGTCGACCGCGCCCGTCTCGAAGGACGGGTTGTACGGGTTCTTCGCCGGGGTCTTCCTGTTCGGCGCCGCGTAACTGCCCGTGGCCTTCTGCTGCTTCGCTCCGGCGGCCCGGTCGCCCGTGGGCGTCGGGTCGTCCAGCTTGATCTCCTGCTTGAGATCGATGCCCTGGACCGACGACAGCTTCTGCGCCGCCTTGATGGTGGCCTCGGCGGTCGCGGTCGGCACCGTCGCCCGGACATAGCCGAGCTTGTCGTACGTCTGCCCCAGCACGGACCCCTTGACGGCGTCCAGCTGGTCGGCGACCTTCTCGGTCGCACCGGGGGTGGTGGCGACCATCATCGTGATGTTCTTCTCGCCCTTGGCCTCGGCCTTCGCCAGCACATCGGCGTCGGCCTCGCCCAGCTTGTCGCCGCTCGCACCCGCGGCGGCGGGCTTCACGGGGGAAGCCACCGGGTCGTCGGCGGCGAAGACCGGGGCCGCGCCGGAGGCGGCCAGCGCGGCCACCAGACCGGCTGCGGCCGCGATGCGTGCCGCGCGTCTCGCCCCGGGTATGGAGCTGGGGGATTCCTTGGTCATCAGCATCCCTGTTTTGTGAAAGAAAGAGAGAGTCCGGAATTCGGTACCCGATGACCGCTCAGCCTTTCGTAAATGACAGGGGTTTGTGGAGAGTTGGCGGGGACGAGAAAGTGACATGGCGTAGATCCGCCACCGGAGCGATCGCGCCACCGGCCCGTGCTCACCGGGGCAGGACCACCACGTAGGCGGCCGGTTCACGGTCCTCGGCCGCCATCATCGCCGTACGCAGCACCACCGACAGCTGCTCCGTCGAGTCACGCAGCTGCTTCGGCGTCACCCGCACCACCGTCACCCCGAGCCGCTCCAGATGCTCCCGCTCCGCGGCGAAGGCGACATGCTCCTCCCGGGGCGAGCGGGTGCCCAGTTCGAGCGCGACCGCCTGCTCCGGCCAGTACGCGTCCACCCCTCCCAGGAAGCTGCCGCCCGGCAGGGACAGCTCCACGTTCCACAGCGGCTGGGCCAGACCGTGGGCGCGCACCATCTCGTACAGCCGGCCCTCCGCCATCGCCCGGCCCTCGACGAGCAGCGCGTCCACGGCGTCCACCACGTGCGCGCGGCCCAGCAGCTTGGCGTCGTTCAGCTCCCGTACGACGGACGCCGGTTCGCAGTGCCCGCCACGCACCGCCTCCGTCAGGATCCGGCGCACCGTCGAGGCGTCCGCGAGCGAGGCCACCGCGTCCGCGAGCGCCCGCTCCACCGGAGCCAGCGGCACCCCGAGCCGGCGCTGCGGCCGGGGCAGGACGGCGGCCCTGGTGACCTGGACGAAGCGGGTGGAGCGCAGCCGCCTGGTGCGCGGCACCAGCACGTCGATCCGGTGCAGCGCGATCACCGGGGGAGCCGACGTGAAGCCGTACAGGGCCAGCGCCGCCAGGCCCGTCACCATGGCCTCGCCGTAGCCGGGCCCCGGCTGGGCCGGCACGGTCCGGCGGGCGGCGGCCGGGGGCCGCCCGGCGTACAGGAGGGCGCCACGCACCCGGTCGTCGTTCGTGGGCGGTCCCGGGTGCAGGAGGTACACGCCGGGGAGCAGCTGCTGCCACGGACCGCCGGGCAGGCACTGGGCCGCGGTCTGCGCGGCGGTCACACCCTGCGAGCGCAGCTGCGCGGCGGACTGCACGCGGTGGGTCACTTCATGGACGGGGCTGGAGGAGAGAGGGGCGTTCCGGTTCATGCCGGGGAGGTTCCCGCAGCCGCGGGCCGCGCTAACCCGTGTTACACGCCCGTCGACGTTCCAGGACAACGCCGTTTTGAAGTACGGCAGTTCGAACGCCGAAAAGGGTGGTCGCGACGGGGATTGTACGGCGCACGCCCCACACACGTGTGCGGGGCGCGCGCCGGAATCTCACGCCGCCGCGTCGCGCTCCTGACCCCGCAGCGCCCGTGCCAGATCGTCCCGCGCCTCCAGGACCAGCCGCCGGAGCGCCGGTGCCGCGTCCGGGTGCGAGGTCAGCCACGCGTCCGTCGCGGTGAGGGTCGCCGGGTCGTCCTGGAGCCCGGGGAACAGGCCCTTGACCACGTCCATGCCGATCTGGATGGAACGCTCGGCCCAGACCCGCTCGATCGCCTCGAAGTACGAGGCCGTGTACGGCGCCAGCAGCTCCCGCTGCGACGGCTGCCCGAAGCCCGCGATCGTCGCGCCGACGAGAGCGTTGGACAGCTTGTCCGACTCCACGACCGTCGCCCACGCCTGCGCCTTGACCGCCGCCGAGGGACGGGAGGCCAGGCACCGCACGTGGTGCCGCTTGCCGGACGCCGTGTCGTCCCGGGCGAGTTCGGCGTCCACGGCGGCCTCGTCGGCCTTGCCGTGCGAGGCCAGCGGGGACAGGAACGCCCACCGCAGCTCCTGGTCGACGTCGAGGCCGTCGATCACGGCCGACCCGTCGAGCAGTTCGCCCAGCAGCTGGAAGTCCGCGTCCGACGCGGCGACGGCGGCGAAGAACCGCGCCCACGTCAGCTGGTGCTCGCTGCCCGGCTCCGCGCGCCGCAGCTCCGCCAGCGCGCCCTCGGCCAGCGCCCGGCCGCCCTCCTCGCGCCAGGCCGGCGCGGCGTAGTGCACCAGCGCCGACTGCGCCCAGGCGTGCAGCATCTGGAGGACACCGATGTCGCTCTCCCGGCCGGCGTGCGCCAGCACCAGCGCGACGAAGTCCCGTGCCGGAAGCAGCGCGTCCCGCGTCAGGTTCCAGAGGGCCGACCAGCACAGTGCCCGGGCCAGCGGATCGGTGATGTCACCGAGGTGCGCGCGCAGGGTGGCCAGGGAGCCCTCGTCGAGGCGGACCTTGCAGTAGGTGAGGTCGTCGTCGTTGACCAGGACCAGGTCGGGCCTCTCGCTCCCGGCCAGCTCCGCGACCACGGTCCGCTCGCCGGCCACATCGGTCTCCGCGCGGGCGTACCGCACCAGCGTGCCCTCCGGGGAGAGCCGGTACAGGCCGACCGCGATCCGGTGCGGCCGCAGCTCCGGATGGGAGGCGGCGGCCTCCTGGGTCACGGAGAGCTCCGCGATCCGGCCTTCCCCGTCGTACCTCACGGCCGGCGTCAGGACGTTGACCCCCGCCGTCTGCAGCCACGCGCGTGACCAGGCCGTCATGTCGCGCCCGGACGTCTCGGCCAGCACTGAGAGCAGGTCGCCCAGCTGCGTGTTGCCGTACGCGTGCCGCTTGAAGTAGCGGCGCGCCCCCTCCAGGAACGCGTCCCGTCCGACATAGGCCACGAGCTGCTTGAGCACCGAGGCGCCCTTGGCGTACGTGATGCCGTCGAAGTTCAGCTTGGCGTCCTCCAGGTCGCGGATGTCGGCCGTGACCGGGTGCGTGGACGGCAGCTGGTCGGCCCGGTAGGCCCACGCCTTGCGGTTGTTGGCGAAGGTGGTCCAGCCGTTGGCGAAGCGGGTCGCCTCCACCATCGAGAACGTCCCCATGAAGTCGGCGAAGGACTCCTTCAGCCACAGGTCGTCCCACCACTGCATGGTGACGAGGTCGCCGAACCACATGTGCGCCATCTCGTGCAGGATGACGTTGGCACGGCGCTCGTAGGAGGCCGAGGTGACCTTTCCGCGGTAGATGTACTCCTCGCGGAAGGTGACGAGGCCCGGGTTCTCCATCGCGCCGAGGTTGTACTCCGGCACGAACGCCTGGTCGTACTTCCCGAAGGGGTACGGGTAGTCGAAGTTGTCGTGGAAGAAGTCCAGGCCCTGCTTGGTGATCAGGAAGACGTCGTCGGCGTCGAAGTGGCGCGCGAGACCCTTGCGGCACATCGCGCCGAGCGGGACCTCCAGCTTCGAACCGTCGTCGAACGTACGGGTGTAGAGGTCGCTCACGTAGTGGTACGGCCCGGCGACGACCACCGTGATGTACGTCGAGATCGGCAGCGTCTCCGCGAACCGGTGGACCTCGCCCTCCTGCGACTCCTCCGCGCCGTTGCTCCAGACCCGCCAGCCCTCGGGCGCCGTCACCTCGAAGCGGTAGGGCGCCTTGAGGTCGGGCTGCTCGAAGTTGGCGAAGACACGCCGCGCGTCCGCCGGCTCGTACTGCGTGTAGAGGTAGACCTCGCCGTCCTCCGGGTCGACGAAGCGGTGCATGCCCTCGCCGGTCCGGCTGTACGCGCACCGCGCGTCGACCACCAGGACGTTCTCGCCCTCGGCGAGGTCCTCCAGAGCGATACGGACGCCGTCGAAGACGGCCGCGGGGTCGAGGTCCTTGCCGTTCAGGCTCACCGCGTCCACGGACGGGGCGATCAGATCGGCGAAGGTCGAGGCCCCCGCACGGCCGGCGCGGAAGCGGATCGTGGTCTGCGAGCGGAAGGTGCGCGGACCGGCCTCGTCGCCCCCGTCGGGCTCACCGATGGCGGAGCGGAGGTCGAGGGCGACCTCGTAACCGTCGACGGTCAGCAGCTCGGCCCTCTCGCGGGCCTCGTCGCGGGACAGGTTCTCACCGGGCACGGAGCACTCCTTTGTGTCTCGATCGAAGACCTTCGATCCTCCCATGCGGCCCCCGGCGCCCGCGCGCGGGAATGGCGGGAGGGCCCCGTGGTGTTCCGGCTCACAGGTGCAGCCACGACCTCATGAGGAGAGACATGCCCGAGAACAGCACGGCCACCGGCAAGGTTCCGGCCGACTTCTGGTTCGACCCGCTCTGTCCCTGGGCCTGGATGACCTCCCGCTGGATGCTGGAGGTCGAGAAGGTCCGTGACGTCGAGGTGCGCTGGCACGTGATGAGCCTGGCCGTGCTCAACGAGCCCCGGCTCGACGAGCTGCCCGAGGAGTACCAGGACATGATGCGCACCCAGGCCTGGGCGCCGGTCCGCGTCGTCGTCGCCGCCCAGCAGAAGCACGGAGACGAGATCGTCGGCCCGCTGTACACGGCCCTCGGCACCCGCATCCACAACAACGGTGAGGGCCCCACCCGCGAGGCGATCGCGGGCGCGCTCGCCGACGTGGGCCTGCCGGCCGAGCTCCTCGACTACGCCGACTCCGACGCGTACGACAAGGAGCTGCGCGCCTCCCACCAGGAGGGCATCGACAAGGTCGGCCAGGACGTCGGGACCCCGGTCATCGCCGTGCCCGGCGCCGACGGTGAGCAGATCGCCTTCTTCGGTCCGGTCGTCACCCCCGCCCCGAAGGGCGAGGAGGCCGCGAAGCTCTGGGACGGCACACTGCTGGTGGCCTCGATCCCCGGCTTCTACGAGATCAAGCGGACCCGTACACAGGGCCCGGTCTTCGACTGACCCCGTCCGCCGGTGCGGGCTCCGGGCCCGCACCGGGCGGATCAGCCGACGCGGCGGATACGGATCGGACCGCGGGCGTCTTCCAGCGCGACAGGGCGGCCGCCCTGGGTGATCTCGACCTCGCCGGCCGCGACCAGCCGCCGGGCCGCGCGGCGGGCCGGCTCCATGAGCGCGCGCCAGCCGTCGCCGTCCCCTTCGTACACCGCTCGCGCGGCATCGGAGGGGCAGATCGTCGCGGTCGGTCCACGGCGCTCCAGCAGCTCCAGGATGGCTCGCTCCAAGCGCCGGTCCGTCCGCCGGCCGGTGTCCGTCACCCTGCCAGTCTCGCACCGGCGGCGCAGGGGTGCAGGCCCCCGGCCCCGGGTGTTGCCGACCGCGTGAACCGTGGCATGGGAGAACCCCCGCGAGTCATGTCCTCGCGGGGGTTCTCCGTTGATCCGCCTGCCGGGTGAAGGTTGAGAAGACGATCACGAGGCAGGACGCTCGGGTGGCTTTTTCAGGTCAGGGAGCGAGCAGCAGCACGTCCGCGCGCTCCTTGGCGGCGGCGTAACGCTTCGCCACGTCCTGCCAGTTGACGACGCGCCACATGGCCTCGATGAAGTCGACCTTCTGGTTCTTGTACTGCAGGTAGAAGGCGTGCTCCCAGGCGTCGAACACCAGGATCGGCACCGAGCCCTGACCGACGTTGCCCTGGTGGTCGTAGACCTGCTCGACGATCAGCTTGCCGCTGACCGGCTCGTACGCGAGGACGCCCCAGCCGGAGCCCTGCGTGGTGGCCGCGGCCTTCGTCAGCTGGGACTTGAAGCCGGCGTACGAACCGAAGGAGTCCGCGATCGCGTCGGCCAGGTCGCCCACACCGTCCGCCGCGAGGGGCTCGCCACCGCCGTCACCGCTCATGTTGTGCCAGTAGATCGAGTGCAGGATGTGGCCGGAGAGGTGGAAGGCGAGGTTCTTCTGGAGGCCGTTGATCGCGCCCCAGGCCTCCTTGTCGCGGGCCTCTTCCAGCTGCTCCAGGGTGTCGTTCGCACCCTTGACGTACGCGGCGTGGTGCTTGTCGTGATGGAGCTCGATGATCTGCGGATTGATGACCGGTTCGAGCGCCGCGTAGTCGTACGGGAGTTCCGGAAGCGTGTACGTGGCCATGGGTTCGAACCCTCCAACTGCTACCTGGTGGTTATTGCAAGTCTTGCGCAATTGCAGGCTAGCAGGAGGAGGGCCCGAAGGTGATCAGCCGTTCGTCCTAGGACCGGAGGGCGTCGCGGGCGATCGCCGCCAGATCGGGGAAGTCCGTCACGACGGCGTCCACGCCCCGGCCGAAGTGGAAGGCGTACTCGGCGAACGCGTCACCGAAGTCGTTCGGCGCGGTGCCCTTCCGGTACTCGGCCGGGAGGTACTGGTTCTCGGCGCGGAAGGTGTAGGCCCCGACCTTCAGCCCGGCGGCGTGCGCGTCCTCCAGCAGGGTGAGCGGAGGGACCAGCGAGGACTTGTCAGGGCCGATCCACCCGGCGTACGAGGCGATCTCGCGCAGCCCCGCCGGCGTCCTCATCTCCTCGTACGTCACCGGGTGGCCGTACGGTCCGCCGCCCGTCCCCAGCGCCTGCCACAGCGGGAGACCGAGGCGCGCGGCGGCCACCTCGCGGAGGCTGGACGGCTCGAAGGACTGGACGACGCAGTCGCGTGCGGTCAGCCGGTTGCGGCGTACGGCCCGGATGAGCTGTGGCTCCAGGGGCAGCCCGACCGAGCGGAAGTACGTCGGGTGCTTCGTCTCCGGGAAGACCGCGATCCGGCGCCCGTGCTCCTTCGACAGGGCCCGGGCCAGGTCGACGACCTCCTGGAAGGTCATGATCCGCTCGCGGCCGTCGAAGACGGTGTTGCGGTTACGGACCAGGGGGAGCCGCTCCACCGCCCGCAGGGTCTTCAGCTCGGCGAGGGTGAAGTCCTCGGTGAACCAGCCGGTGACGGCGCGGCCGTCCACCGTCTTCGTGGTGCGGCGGCCGGCGAACTCCGGGTGCCGGGCCACGTCCGTGGTGCCGGAGATCTCGTTCTCGTGACGCACCACCAGGACGTGGTCCTTGGTGGGGACCAGGTCGGGCTCGATCCAGTCCGCCCCGGCCCGCACCGCGAAGGTGTAGGCGGAAGCGGTGTGTTCGGGCCGCCACCCGGCGGCGCCCCGGTGGCCGATGACGAGCGGGCCTTTTCCGCCCCCCTGCGGTTCGGAGGCGACTGCGGGGGCCGCGGCGGCGGCGGAGACGGCGGCTGTCGCCAGAAGGATCGAGCGGCGGCGCGGGTGCGGGAAAGCCATGCGGGCTCCTCGGTGGGCGCGGAGCGACCACCGGAGCCACACGGGGTCACGCCGGGACGGACGGAACCTTGCTGCCTCATGTACGGCCACGCGTACGGTACTCGGCAGCCGGCACAGGAGGAAGGCATGGAGCTACGACCGGGGCGTCCCGGGGAAGCCGCGGCGCTGACAGAGCTGGCCCTGCGGTCCAAGGCCCACTGGGGCTACGACGAGGCGTTCATGGCGGCCTGCCGTGACGAACTGACGGTCCGCCCCGGCGACACGGCCGGCGGCCGCGCGGTGGTCGCGGAGGAGGACGGCCGTGTGCTGGGCTTCACCACCCTGGCCGGGGAACCGCCCGAGGGCGCACTCGCCATGATGTTCGTCGAGCCGGACACCATCGGCCGGGGCGTGGGCCGGCTCCTGTTCGAGCACACCATGGCGCGCGCCCGTCGGCTGAGCTTCGTACGGCTCACCATCGACGCCGACCCGAACGCCGAGCCCTTCTACACGGCTATGGGCGCGGTGCGGATCGGCGCCACGCCTTCCGGCTCGATCCCGGGGCGCGAACTGCCGCTGCTGGAGCTCGCTCTCGGATGACGGTCACGTGGGGCGGCGCGGCCTGTACGCGGTCCCGCCGCAGCCCCGGCGCAAGGGCCGTCGTCACCACGAGGGAGGCCGCCGCCATCACGGTGATCGCCGTCGCGGGGGAGGACCGCTGGGCGAGGGCGCCCGCGAGCGTGGCCGCCACGCCCTGCACGGCGAGCATTCCGGAGGAGTGCAGGCCGAGGGCCTGGCCGGTCATCGCGTCCGGGGTCAGTGCCATCAGGCGCTCCTGGAACACCAGGCTCACGGAGAAGGCGGTGGAGGCGACCGCCGCGAGGACCAGGGCCAGGGGCAGCGCCGGGCGCAGGGCGAACAGCAGATAGGGCGCGGCGAGCAGCAGGAGCAGCGGTGTGCCCAGCCGTCCGCGCCACCGTGCGGGCACGAAGCGGCCCGTCACCGTGTCCCCGGCCAGCATCCCCAGCGCCGCGCAGGCGAAGAGCAGCCCCGCCCGGTCCGGCCGGTAGGGCACGAAGAGCGATTCGCAGCCGACGACCAGCCCGTTGGGCACCCAGAGCGAGAGGTACACGCGCCGTCGGGGCGCCGAGGACCACAGCAGGACGTTGATCCGCCAGGTCTCGCCCACCGAGGGCCGGCCGGTCGCCCGGGGCGGGCGGCGCGCCAGACCGAACCAGGCCGCCGCGGCGCCGGCGGCGTACAGGGCGGCCGCGACGAGGAGCGTGCCGCGCGGGGACAGCACGGCGACCAGGATGCCACCGGCCGCGTAGCCGCAGACCTGCATGGTGCCGGAGCACATGTTGAGCACCGAACGCCCCAGCAGATAGGCGTCCTTGGGGAGCACCTCGTCGAGCAGTCCGTACCGCACCCCGCCGGTCACCGCCGCGACGATCCCCTCGCCCAGGACGACCGCGAACACCAGCGGCAGCGGCAGCCCGGGCACGGCCAGGACGGCGGTACCGACGCCGAAGGCGAGTGCCGCGCCGCTCAGCGCTCCGCGCGGCGGGAGCCGGTCGGCAGCCGACATCAGCAGGGTCGCGCCGATCAGCTGGGCGAGTGAGGCCCCGAACATGGAGAGCGCGGAGAGCAGCGGCGAACCGGTCGTGGTGAACACGAGGACACCCAGGGCGAGCCCGCTCGTCGTCGTGGCGGCACCCTGCAGTGCGCTCGTCGCGAAGAGGGGACCGAACTGCGGCACACGGAACACTTCCCGGTAGGTGAGCATGCCGGGAAGTCTCGGCCGGGGTTCCGCACGGCCGTTACTGTTTCGCGCGGAGGCGAAACCATGGGCTGGTGGCAGGTCAACGCGGACACCCTGGCCGCCGGGCGCTTCGTCGTGTCGGAACTGGCCGAGGCCACCGCGACCCTCCAGTTCCTGGAGAGCGGAGCGGCCACGAACCCGGCCGAACGCGCCTGGTCGGACGCCCACCGGCCCGCCTACCGGGAGCGGCTGGCCGAGGACCCGGTCACCGCGGAGCTCGTACGGACCGGGCTCGGCGGCCACTGGATCGCGGACTTCCTCACCCCCACACCCGTCGGCGGGACCACGTTCGCCCAGGATCTGGCCCGGGTGCGCGAGACCTCCCCGGAGGGGGCCCGCGCCGACCTGGAGGTGTCCCGGGGCGGCCCGCTCCCGGCGGTTCTCCACCGGGACGACCTGCCGCGGAAGGCGGCCGACCTGCTGGAATGGGTATGGGAGCGGATCGTGCTCCCGGACTGGCCGCGTCGCCGCCGGATCATCGAGGCGGACGTCGTGGCGCGCGCGGGGCAGCTCAGCCAGGGCGGCTGGGCGGCCGCGCTGGACACGCTGAACCCCGGCATGCGCTGGCTGGGCGGCAGCCGCCTCCAGATCAACCCGCGCGACTACCCGCCCCGTGAACTCGCCGGCGTACAACTGGTGTTCGTCCCCGTCACGCCACGCCAGGGCTGGGTCTCCTGGGACGCCGCCGCACGGCGCTACGCGGTCGTGTACGCCTCCTCCGGAACGCTGTCGGACGCGGACCGGCCCGCCGTCCCCGACAGCCTCGGCCGGCTGCTGGGGCCCGCGCGGGCCGGTGTCCTCGTGCTGCTCGACCGCCCCAGGAGCACCACGGAACTGGTGGCGCTGACCGGTCAGGGGCTGGGATCGGTGGGCCGCCACCTGAAGGTGCTGCTGGACGCGGGCCTGGCCGGGCGCCGCAGGTCAGGCCGTTCGGTGCTCTACTTCCGCACGGAGGCGGGCGCGGTGCTCCTGCGGGCCCAGGCGGGCTGAGGCGCGTCGCCGGCGGCGGGCCGGACCGCGCGCTCAGCTCCCGGCCGGCGCGCGGCGCTCCGCCCGCTTCTGGCGCACGAGGCCGATCACGATCAGCACCGCGGTGAGCGCGCCGGTCGCCAGCAGCTGGTCGCGTGTGTCGGGCTGGCGCAGCATCAGGACGAAGATGCCGGCCATGGCCACCAGCGCCACGATCGTCAGGACCGGGAAGAGCCACATCCGCACGACGAGCCGGTCCGGGGCCTCGCGCTCCGTCCGCCTGCGCAGGATCAGCTGGGAGACCGCGATGAAGATCCAGACGACCAGGATCACGGCGCCGATCATGTTGAGGAGCCAGGGGAAGACGTCCTCGGGGCGCCAGTAGCTGAGCAGCACGCACAGGAAGCCGAAGACGGACGAGGCGAGCACGGCGTTGCGCGGGACGCCCGAGGAGATCCTGCCGAGCACCTTCGGGCCCTGGCCGCGGGCGACCAGGGAGCAGGCCATGCGCGAGGAGCCGTAGATGTTCGCGTTCATCGCGGAGAGCAGGGCGACCAGGATGACCACGTTCATGATCTCGGCGGCGCCGCTGATGCCGAGGTGGTCGAGCATCGCGTAGAACGGGCCGACCTCGGCGACCGTGGGGTCGTCCCACGGCACGAGGGTCACGATGACCGCCATCGAGCCGATGTAGAAGACCGCGATGCGCCACATCGCCGTACGCACCGCCTTGGCGACGCCCTGCACCGGGTTCTCGGACTCGGCGGCGGCGATGGTGACGGTCTCCAGGCCGCCGTACGCGAAGACGGAGGCGAGCAGGCCGATGATGAGGCCCTCCGAGCCGTGCGGCATGAAGCCGCCGTCCCCGGTGAGGTTCGAGGTGCCGGGGGAGTCCGTGCCGGGCAGCACGCCCAGGATCGCGAGGACGCCCAGCACGAGGAAGAGCGTGATCGCGATGACCTTGAGCGCGGCGAACCAGAACTCGAACTCACCGAAGTTCTTCACGGCGGCGAGATTCGTGCCCAGGAAGATCACCATGAACAGGGCGACCCAGGCCCACTCCGGCGTACCGGGCAGCCACCCCGTGACGATCTGCGCGGCGCCGATGCCCTCCAGCCCGACGGCGACGCAGAGCAGCACCCAGAACGACCATCCGGCGGTGAAGCCCGCCCACGGTCCGATCGCCCGCTCCGCGTGGACGGAGAAGGAGCCGGAGGCGGGGTTGGCCGCGGACATCTCGCCGAGCATCCGCATCACGAACATGACCAGCAGGCCGGAGATGCCGTACGCGATGACGATCGAAGGGCCGGCCGCGGCGATGCCCGCGCCCGAACCGACGAACAGTCCGGCCCCGATCACCCCGCCCAGGGCGATCATCGACAGATGGCGCTGCTTGAGGCCGTGGGTGAGCGCGGAGTCGGCGGTGGGGGCGGCGGCGTCCGTGGGGGGCGGCGCGGAGGTCCGGGACATGGACAGGCTCTGTTCACTGGTCGGGACAGGGGACGGCCCACAGTCTGGCCACGAGCCCCGACCACGGGGAACCGTTGTCCGCTATACGGTCACCGGGCTCACACAAGGTGTGCACCCGCCTACACCTTCGTCCGCAGCTCCCGCACGGCCGCCACGAGCAGCACCAGGCCGGTGGCCCCCGCCGACCACAGCACCTGCGGGCGGGCGGCGTCGTCGGTGAGCATCAGCAGCAGGACGGCCAGCAGACCGGCCAGGGTCACCCACGTCAGGTACGGGAAGCACCACATCCGCAGCGTCAGGGCGTCCGGCGCCTCCCGTTCGAGCCGGCGCCGGAGCCGCAGCTGCGAGGCGGCGATCAAGCCCCAGACGAACAGCAGGACCGCCCCGACGGAGTTGAGCATGTAGAGGAAGACGGTGTCGGGCCATCCGAGATTGAGCAGCACGGACACGAAGCCGAAGGCCACCGAGGCCAGCACCGCCCGACGGGGCACCCCGCCCCCGCCGCCCTGCCCGCCGGACACCTTCAGCAGCCCGCGCGGCGCCTCGCCGCGCTCGGCGAGCGAGAAGATCATCCGGGACGATCCGTACAGATTGGCGTTGAGCGCCGAGAGCAGCGCCACGAACACCACGATGTTCATGATCTGCCCGGCCGAGGGCACCCCGATCGAATCCAGCACCTTCACGTACGGGCTGAGCCCGGCCCGCTGCGCGGTCCAGGGCAGCACGGTCACGATCACCAGCATCGAACCGACGTAGAAGAAGAGGATGCGCACCACCGCGCTGCGCACCGCACGCCCCACGGCGCGCGCCGGGTCGTCGGTCTCGGCCGCCGCGATCGTCACGACCTCCAGGCCGCCGAAGGCGAACACCACCGTCAGCACACCGGAGACCACGCCGTCCCAGCCGTTCGGCAGGAAGCCGCCCTGGCCGCTCAGGTTGGTCAGGCCCACCGGATCCGTGTCCGGGAGGATGCCGAAGACGGCCAGCAGGCCGAGGACCAGGAAGGCCACGATCGCGGCCACCTTCAGGGCGGCGAACCAGAACTCGAACTCGCCGAAGTTCTTCACCGCCGTCAGGTTGGCCACGGTGAACACCACCATGAACAGCAGCACCCAGAGCCACTGGTCCACCGCGGGCACCCAGCCATGGGCGATCTGTGCGGCCGCCGTCGCCTCCACGGCGAGCACCACCACCAGCATGAACCAGTAGAGCCAGCCCACGCTGAAGCCGGCCCAGCGGCCCAGCGCGCGCTCCGCGTGGACGGAGAAGGACCCCGACGCGGGCATCGCGGCGGACATCTCGCCGAGCATCCGCATCACCAGCATCGCCAGGACGCCCGCGATCAGGTACGAGACGACGACGGCGGGCCCGGCGACCGCGATCCCGGCGCCCGAGCCGACGAAGAGGCCGGCGCCGATCACCCCGCCCAGACCGAGCATCGTCAGATGCCGTTGCTTCAGGCCGTGGGCCAGGGGCTCGGACCGTACGGGGGAGTGCGTGGGGGGCGCGTCGTGCATGAGCTGCGGGTCACTCTCGGATCATTTATGGGGAACCTACAGTCTCACGGGGCGGCACCCCTTCCCGAACGGAGTGCCGGGCACACCCCCACCTCCGTGACCAGCATCACGCCGAGGAGTCATTGCGCCACGCTCTTTGTGCGAACCCGACTAACCCCTCAACCGCCGCTTTGTGGGCGGCTGATGGTGATCCAGGGATGTGCCGTCGGCTAACGTCGGCTCCAGTCCAGCCTGCCGACCTCACCCGCGGAGTCCCGATGAGTACTGCTGCCGCCCCCGTCCGTTCCGGAGCGGTCCTCGCCGACCTGCTGCCCGCAGCCCGGCACCGCTACGCCGTGGACACGGCGCTGGTCGTCGGTGGCGCCGCCCTCACCGGCATCGCGGCCCAGATCGCCGTGCCCGTCCCCGGCTCCCCGGTCCCCGTCACCGGCCAGACCTTCGCCGCACTGCTCATCGGCACCGCGCTCGGTGCCCGCCGCGGCTTCCTCTCCCTCGCCCTGTACGCGCTCGTCGGCATGGCCGGCATGCCGTGGTTCTCCGAGGGCACCTCGGGCCCCGGCGGCGCGTCGTTCGGCTACGTCCTCGGCATGCTGCTGGCCGCCACGGTCGTCGGCGGCCTGGCCCGCCGGGGCGGTGACCGTTCCGTCCTGCGCACCGCGGGCACCATGGCGGTCGGCTCCCTGATCATCTACGCGGTCGGCGTGCCGTACCTGGCGCTCTCCACCGGCATGTCGATGAGCGCCGCGGTCGCGGCCGGCCTCGTGCCGTTCCTGATCGGCGACGCGCTCAAGGCCGCACTGGCCATGGGCGCGCTCCCCGCCTCCTGGAAGCTCATCGGGCGCTGAGGCTGAGCCGGAGGACCTCAGTAGGCACCACCGAAGAGGCTCGCCGGGTCGTATCGCGACACCAGACCGGCGAGCCTCTCGCGTGTCCGGGGGGCGTGGAAGCCGTCGGTGCGGTCCCCGCCGCCGAAGGCGAAGTTCAGCGCACGGCCCAGGGCGTACGGCGCCGTCTCCCCGGCCACCCGCGCGTACAGCGCCCGCACCGCCTCCACGTCCGTACCGTCCAGCGGTGACAGCAGCCGCAGCAGGAAGCCGGCATCCCGGTGCGGCACCGCGCTGTCGTGGGCGGGCCGCTCGGCCAGGGCGCCGCCCAGGTGGTTGAGCTGGACCACCGTCATCATCGGGGCCTTCGGCCCGGTCAGCTCCAGCACCCGCCCGGCCGTCCCGGCGTCCAGGTCGCGCAGCATCAGTCCCTCGCCGTAGTAGGCGTGCGGGAACGGCGGATCGCTGTGGATGGTGTGGCTCTCGGTGTACGGCATCTCCCGCAGCGAGTCGGAGAGCCCCGGCCCGACCGCCCGCAGCGGCGCCACCAGGGCCTCGCCTTCCGCTGCCGTGCCGGTGTACGCGACCCGCACCGAGATCACGTACCGCCCCCGCAGTGCTTCCGGCAGCTGCGGCACGTCGGGGTAGCACATCGCCGCCAGCGAGGAGGTGCACGTCTCCGGCACGGTCCGCGTCCACTCCAGGTAGCGCCGCAGCACATCCGGTGCCGCGTCCCCGTCGAAGGCCAGCGAGCCGCCGTACAGCCGCTCCACGGCCACCAGGCCGATCTCCAGCCCCGTCACGACGCCCAGCCGGTGCCCGCCGCCCCGCAGCCCCCAGAAGAGGTCGGGTTCGGTGTCCGCGGTGACGTGGCGTGGCACACCGTCGGCGGTCACCACGTCGAGCGAGCGGACATGGTCGGCGGCGTAGCCGAACTCCCGGGCCAGGATCCCCAGCCCGCCGCCCAGCGTGTACGAGACCGCGCCCACGCCCGGCGACGAGCCGTTCAGCGGGGCGAGCCCGTGCGGGGCCGCGGCCGCGACGACCCCGCCCCAGGTCGTGCCCGCGCCGATGCGGGCCGTACGGCGCTCCGCATCGACCTCCACGCCGTCCATCCGGCGGGTACGGATCAGCATCCCGCCCCCGACCGGGCCGGGCAGCCCGTGCCCGGTCGCGTGGACGGCGACGGGCAGACCGCGCGCGGCGGCGTCGCGCACCGCGGCCAGGACATCGGTGGCGTCCGAAGCCTCCACCAGGAGACCGGGTCGGATGGCGAAGGCGGTCTGGAAACTCTCGATCGCGGGGGTCGCGGTCATGACGAAGGCTCTCCGTTCGCTCGCGGGGATCGCGGGGCGAGGGAGAGCCTTCCGGGTATACCTGACATCCGCCGTCAGGTATGCGCACCGATCACTCGACCGGTGCCGCCGCCTTCGCCTTCCGGCTGCGGGCGTCGCGCACCAGCGAGATCCCCACGACCAGGGCGGCGACCAGCAGCGAGAGCAGCACCTGCTCGCGCCCGGCGTCGTCGGTCAGCATGTAGACCAGGACGAAGGAGATCATCGCGATGGTCGCCCAGGTCAGATACGGGAAGAGCCACATCCGTACGACGAGCTTCTCGGGCGACTCGCGCAGGATGATGCCGCGCATCCGCAGCTGGGTGAAGCAGATCACCAGCCACACGAACAGGGCGACCGCGCCGGAGGAGTTCAGCAGGAACGCGAAGACCGTGTCGGGCCACTGGTAGTTGAAGAAGACCGCGACGAAGCCGAAGACCACGGACGACAGGATCGCCGCCCGCGGCACGCCCCGCTTGTTCACCCTGGCGAACGCCTTGGGCGCGTCTCCCCGCTGTCCCAGCGAGAAGGCCATGCGCGAGGCGGTGTAGAGGCCGGAGTTGAGACAGGACAGCACGGCGGTCAGCACGATGACGTTCATGACCTGGCCGGCGTGCGGGATTCCGATGACGTTCAGCGCGGCGACGTACGAACCGTCCTTGACGATCGACGCGTCGTTCCACGGCAGCAGCGTGAGGACGATGAAGATCGAGCCCAGGTAGAAGATCGCGATACGCCAGATCACGCTGTTGGTGGCCTTGGAGACGGCGCGGCGCGGGTCCTCGGACTCACCGGCCGCCAGCGTCACGATCTCACTGCCCATGAAGGAGAAGACGACCATCAGCACACCCGTGAGGATGGCCCCCGGCCCCTCGGGGAAGAACCCGCCGGTGTCCGTGAGGTGGGCGAGGCCCGGCCCCGGGCTGTCCGAGCCCGGCAGGATGCCGAAGACGGCGAGCAGGCCGACGACGACGAACGCGCCGATCGCCACGACCTTGATCCCGGCGAACCAGAACTCGAACTCACCGTACGAGCCGACGGAGACCAGGTTGGTCGCCGTCAGCACCACCATGACGATCAGGGCCCACGCCCACTGCGGTACGCCGGGGACCCAGCCCTCAAGGATCTTGGCACCCGCCGTGGCCTCGACGGCGAGCACCACGACCCAGAAGAACCAGTACAGCCAGCCGATGGAGAAACCGGCCCAGCGGCCCAGGGCCTGGTCGGCGTAGGCGGAGAAGGAACCCGAGCTCGGCCGGGCGACGGCCATCTCGCCGAGCATCCGCATGACGAAGACGACCATCAGGCCGACCAGCGCGTACGACAGGAGAATGGCCGGTCCCGCGGCGGCGATGCCGGCTCCGGAGCCCACGAAGAGGCCCGCCCCGATCACGCCGCCGATGGCGATCATCGAGAGATGACGGTTCTTGAGGCCGGCCTGGAGCCCGTCCGGGGAACCCGGCTTACCCGGCTCGCCGGGCTGTTGGCCCGGTCCGGCCAGAGTCGTCTGCGACGTCATGGATCGAATCCTTACGTTTTCTGATCACGTGTGTCGGGTGTTGCCTTCGGCGGGGGTGGTGCGAAGGCAAGGCCACGCATTCAAGCCCGACGGGCACCGAAATCGGAACCCCCTAGTCCGTTTCCTTGACCCGATCGTTGTCCGTGTGGTGTTGCGCACAGCCCGGTGTGAACCGGGCCCGTGGAAAGCACGGTGGGTCCCGACCCCGCTGACGATTACCCCGCCCCGTCCGTGCCACACTTCGCACCATGCGCGTGTACCTCGGCTCCGACCATGCCGGCTTCGAACTGAAGAACCACCTCGTCGAGTGGCTCACGGCCCACGGCCACGAGGCCGTCGACTGCGGTCCTCACATCTACGACGCCCAGGACGACTACCCGCCGTTCTGCCTCCGTGCCGCCGAGCGGACGGCCGCGGACAAGGACAGCCTCGGGATCGTGATCGGCGGCTCCGGCAACGGCGAGCAGATCGCCGCGAACAAGGTCAAGGGCGTCCGCGCCGCGCTCGCCTGGAGCGAGCAGACCGCCGCGCTCGGCCGTGAGCACAACGACGCCAACGTGGTGGCCATCGGCGGCCGGATGCACACGGTGGAGGAGTCCACCAAGTTCGTCGAGATCTTCCTGGCCACCCCGTACTCGGGCGAGGAGCGCCACACCCGCCGCATCGAGATGCTCTCGGCGTACGAGAACACCGGCGAGCTCCCCCCGATCCCGGCCCACCACCCGCAGCAGGGCTGACCGGCCCCCGCACCCGCTTTCCCTGTGCCGCCGGGTCCCCGCCCGGCGGCACAGGCGCGTTCACGCAGGAGAGATGCCGTGCCCGAGGGGCATACGATCCACCGCCTCGCCGCGGACCACCACGAGCGGTTCGCGGGCCGCCCGGTGCGCGTGAGCAGCCCCCAGGGCAAGTTCTCCGACAGCGCGGCCCTGCTGGACGGCCGGACCCTCACCGGCGTCGACGCGCACGGCAAGCACCTCTTCCTCGGCTTCGAGGGATCGGTCTGGGTCCACATCCACCTCGGCCTCTTCGGCAAGCTCGGCTTCGGCACGGCTCCGGCGCCGCCGCCCACCGACACGGTCCGGCTGCGCCTCTTGAACGACGCCCATTACGCCGATCTGCGCGGCCCCACCACGTGCGCCCTGATCACGGGCCCCGAGAAGCGCGCGATACACGACCGGCTCGGCCCGGACCCGCTGCGCGCCGACGACGGCGAGCGGGCCTGGCAGCGGATCTCCCGCAGCCGCGTCACGGTCGCCGCCCTGCTGATGGACCAGAAGATCGTCGCGGGCGTCGGCAACGTCTACCGCGCGGAGGTCCTCTTCCGGCACGGCATCGACCCGTACCGCCCGGGGAAGGACCTCACGCGGGGCGAGTGGGACGCGATCTGGACCGACCTCGGCCTCCTGATGCGCGAGGGCGTGCGGAACAACCGCATCGACACCGTCCGCCCCGAGCACCTGCCGGAGGCGATGGGCAGGCCCCCGCGGGTCGACGACCACGGCGGCGAGGTGTACGTCTACCGCCGGGCCAGGCAGGCCTGCCACATCTGCGGCACCGAGGTCCGTACGGCGGACCTGGCGGCCCGCAACCTCTTCTGGTGCCCGGCCTGCCAGCCGTCGGTACCGGGCCGCTAGGCGGGCCGGAGGCCGACCGGGTTCAGAACCCGTGCGGGCACCACGGTTGCACGGCCGAGGAGAACGCCAGGGCGGTCTCCGCCAGTGCGCCCGCCCGCAGTTCGCGCACCTGCCCGGCCGCCGCGAGCGTCGTCAGCGACACGCCGCCCAGGTAGGCGGCCCCCAACTGGTTCACGGACAGAGCCAGTTCGGGCTCCTCGTCCGTCCGCCGGCAGGTGGCCGCGCCCTTCGCGTCCGCGATCAGGCGCCAACGCCCCGCGTTCCAGGGGCAGAAGGTGTCCTCCACCTCCACCACCACGTCGACAGGGGCCCGGTAGCGCCGGGCCTCCAGTGCCGCATCCAGCTCGACCAGCCGCACGTACAGCCCGTCCCGCTGCCGCACCTCGCAGCGCCGGACGTCGGAGACCAGCCGGAGCACGGCGTCGTCCGCCGGCCGGTTGTGGCACTCGACCACCGTCGTCAGGTCGATCCCGAACAGGAAGCGCCACAACGCCGCGTACGAGGCGGGGTCCAGCGCCGCCAGGTCACGCACCGCCACCGTGCCCCGGGGACCGGCGTCGTCCCAGGCGGGCCGCAGGTGGAACGTCGCGTACCCCGTCACCTCGCCGTCCCGCTCCGCGAGCACGCACTGCAGAGGGGAGCCGCCCTTCCGGCCGCTCTCCGGGTCGTTCACGGGCACCCGCTCCCAGCCGGGCTGACGCACGGGAGTGCCGGGGCGGACCGCGGCCAGCTGCGCGTAGACCGCCTCGCAGGCGTCGAGAGCCTGGGCGGGGGACGACCGGCGCACCCGCACCCCGTCCGTGCCCGGGGGAAGCGCCAGGGACGCCCGGGAGGTGTCGATCCGCAGGTTCGTCTCCGTGGTGGCCGCGCTGTAGCCGAACCGGCCGTAGATGCCGGGCTCCGACGCCAGGAGCACCGCGAGCGGCTCGCCCCAGGAGCGGACGTCGTCCAGCTGGCGCCGCATCATCGCCGTCAGCAGTCCCTGCCTGCGGTGCGTCGAGGAGACGCTCACGCCCGTGACCCCGGCCGTCGGCACCGCGGCTCCGCCGGGCACGGTCAGACGGAAGCTGTACGAACCGGCCGTCCCCACGCAGTCCGCCCCGTCCCAGTGGGCGAGCGCACGCTGCGGCTCGGCCAGGGCGGCGTACATCTCGCGGCTCTCGGGCGAGAAGGGGACCCCGCCGAAAGCCAACTCGAGACAGCCGAACCAGGCATCCGATTCCTCCGCCGACAGCACCCGCAGTTCCGTAGTCATGACCCCTGCTTACCAGGGCCGCGAGGCGTGAGCGAACCAGTTTCGAACACATTGTCACCGGGTCCCCCTGCACCGGAGGCCGTCGGGTGGATAAGGTCCCGGCAATGGCCCGTCGCAGAGGAGCAGACACCTACACCGCCCGGTGGCGAAGATCAGCGCACCGGGCGCGCATCGCGCTGCGCAGGTCCGGAGTCGACTACTTCCGCGGGGACGGCTCCGACTGGATAGCCCTGGCCGGCCTGCTGATCATCATTCCGGTGATCACCTGCACCACGCTGATCAATCCGGTCTGGTGCTCACCGACCGCCCTGGCGCTGCCGATCGTCGCGGGCGGACTGCTGCTGCGGCCGGCCAGCCTGCTGAGTCTCTACGCGACGGCCGCCGCGGCCCTGATCGTGGAGTCCGTCGCCCTCGGCCCCTACGCGGAAGGCCCTGCCCGGGTCACACCGGGCACCGTCCTGGTCGTCGCGGCCTGCGGCTTCTTCGGGCTCGTCCTCGCCCAGTTCCGGGCCAGGGTGGGGGTGCCGTGGCGACGCGGCGGCACGATGCTCTTCGACCTGCGCGAGCGGATCCGGGTCCAGAGCGCCCTGCCGCGGCTCCCCGAGGGCTGGCACCGCGAGATGGCACTCCGCCCGGCGGGCGGCCAGTCCTTCTCCGGCGACTTCGTCGTCGCCGCCCGTACCAACGGCGGCCGCACCCTGGAGGTCGTGCTCACGGATGTCTCCGGCAAGGGCATGGACGCGGGTTCCCGCGCCCTGCTGCTGTCAGGAGCCTTCGGCGGCCTCCTCGGCTCCCTGCCCCCGCACGGCTTCCTCCCCGCGGCCAACGGCTACCTGCTGCGCCAGGACTGGGACGAGGGCTTCGCCACCTCCATCCATCTCGTCCTGGACCTGGACTCCGGCGACTACGAACTCCTCTCGGCCGGACATCCCCCGGCGCTGCAGTTGCACGCGGGCAGCGGCCGGTGGGAGGAGAAGGCCGCGGAGGGCCCGCTGCTCGGTGTGTACGACGGCGCGCAGTTCGACGCGGTGAAGGGCTCGCTGGCACCCGGGGACGTCCTGATGCTCTTCACGGACGGCCTGGTGGAGGCGTCCGACCGGGACATCGCCGAGGGCATCGACCGGCTGACCGGCGAGGCCGACCGCTACGTCGCCACGGGCTTCGAGGGGGCCGCCTGGCATCTGATCGAGGCCTGTGCGAAGGACGTCAACGACGACCGCGCGCTCCTGCTGCTGTCCCGTCGGGGCTGAACCGCACGGAACCGGTCGAAACCGTACAGGCGTCAAGCCAAGTGTTCGGCCGTCACCCGAACGTGAAGTCTTTCCGGGTGCGCGATCCCGGGTGCGGGGAAACGGACCTCGCACCCGGGCATCCGTACGTCAGACCGGCAGCGCCTCTTTCTCGGCCTCCTGGTCCCGCGCGCGTCCTCCGGGAAGGATCCGGGCGAGCCAGTGCGACCGGCCGGCCGCCAGGGGAGACAGGACCGCGAGCAGGAGCACGTACCCGGCGATGAACGGGGAGAGCCGTTCGTCCAGGCCCGCGCCCGCCGCCATCGTGGCGAGGATCAGCGCGAACTCACCGCGCGCCAGCAGGGTGGTGGAGATGTTCGCCGTGGCCTTCGGGCCGAAGGCGTAGATCTTCGCCGTGGCCATCCCCGCGAAGACGTTCATCGCCACGGTCACCGCGACGGCGGCCAGGACCGGCCAGAGCACGCTCGGCAGATCGCCGGGGTTGATGGACAGTCCGAAGGCGAAGAAGAAGATCGCTCCGAACGCGTCCCGCAGCGGGTGCACCAGCTTCAGGATGCGGGGACCCGAGGTGGTGCTGCCCAGCATCAGGCCGACCATGAACGCGCCGATCGCGTCGGCCACCCCGAACCACTCGGAGACCCCGGCGACGAAGACGGCGACACCGAGGAAGGAGATGACGAGGAGTTCGTCGTCCTTGGTGTTCATCAGCTTGCCGATGAGCTTCGTACCGAACCGGGCCGCCAGCGCGAGCAGCAGCAGGAAACCGAACGCCTTGCCGCCGTCGAGCACCGCCGCACCGAGACTGTCGGCGCCGGACAGGATCGGCTGCAGGGCGGCCAGGTAGAGGGCGAGGAAGACGTCCTCGACGACGATGATGCCGAGGATCGGCCGCGTCTCCGGACTGCCGATCCGGCCGAGGTCCACCAGGACCTTCGTGACGATGGCCGACGAGGAGATCCCGAGCACGCCCGCGAGGACCAGCGCTTCCGAGGTGCCCCAGCCCAGCGCGAAGCCGAAGCCGAGGCCCGCGCCGACGTTCAGGGCGAGATAGGTGCCGCCGGCGAGCGCCATCTTGCGCCCGCCCTTCTTCAGGTCGTCCAGGTGGAACTCGAGGCCGAGGTAGAAGAGCAGCAGCACGAGACCGAGTGCCGAGAGCATCTCCAGGTCGTGCGGGTCGTCGAGGAGCACGACCCCGGGTGTGTGCGGGCCGAGGAGGATCCCGGCCAGGATGAACAGGGGGATGGTCGGCAGTCCGATACGGCCGCCGACGCGGGCGAGGACGGCGGCGGCGAGGAACGCGCCCCCCATGGCGATGAGCGTGTCTGCGTGTCCGATGAGCCCGTCTCCTTCGTTCGGTCAAGAGTGCGTCAAGGAATCGTCAGTAATTAGTTTACCGAACGATTCGGAGTGCCTCGGAGGACCTTCGGAGTGCCGCGGTGCCCGTCGTACAGTCGGCCCATGCCGAACCCGTATCTGACCCTGTCCCAGGTGGAAGCGATCGCCCGCGAGGCCCATCGCCCGCAGACCGACAAGGCCGGGCGCCCGTACGCGGAACACCTGGCCGCGGTGGCCGAGGGCGTACGGATCCGGGGTGGCAGCGAGGAGCAGATCGCCGCCGCCTGGCTGCACGACGCGGTCGAGGACGGCGCGCTCTCCCGGCAGTGGCTGGACGAGGCCCCGCTGCACCGGCGGGTGAAAGAAATGGTCCTCGCCGTCACCAAGCGGGACGGCGAGGACCTGTTCACCTACACCGGGCGGATTCTCGCCACGCCCGGAGCGCTGCTGATCAAGGAGGCGGATCTGGCGCACAACGCGGACCCGGACCGGCTCGCGGTCCTGGAGCCGGCGACCCGTACCCGGCTGAGCGAGAAATATGCGCAGGTGCGCGGCCTGTTGGGGCTGGACGGCGGCGTCGCCCCCGCCGAACAGCGGGATCAAGCCAACCCGGCGGCCGACTGACGAGCCGAGGGGACCGGCCCCCGGAGGGAGGGGGCCGATCCGGACAGGCTCAGCGCTTGGCGGGGGTCTTGCGGAACGCCCAGTTCATGTCCGGCTCCGTCGCGAAACGGAGCGCGCGCCGGACCGGCGGGGTGCACAGCAGGGTCACGGCGACGGCGGCGACGAGAGAGAGGAGGACGAGCCCCACGGGCCCCGAGAGCCACTCGTAGCGCTCGAACAGGCCGAAGTAGTCGGCGCCCCTGATCAGGAAGCCGTGCAGCAGGTAGCCGCAGATCGTCCCGGCGCCCAGCACGGTGAACCACATGTGGCGACGCGGGACCAGGGCGAGGAACGCGACCGTGAGCACCAGCGCGCATCCGAACATCGCCAGGGTCATCACGGGCCCCGCCCACCACTGGAAGTCCAGCTCCTGGGCGCTGTCGCTGCGGTAGAACCAGCCCAGCCGCATGTGCGGCGCGATCCAGTAGGCGAAGGCCAGGGTCGCGGCGAACAGGGGGACGGCCAGCATCCGCACCTCGCGCCGCCTGATCAACTGGAAGTGCTCCGGCTTCATCAGCAGGCCGAGCACGAAGAACGGCAGGAGCTGGCAGACGCGCTGCAGGTCCAGATCGTCCCCGATGCCCGGCGAGACCGAGGCGAGCGCCGCGATCAGCAGGGCGACCGGGAGCGGGTGGCGCAGCGACTGCCAGATCGGTGTGGTGACCCGCCAGATGAACAGGGCGATCAGGAACCAGGTGAGGAACAGCGGGTCGAGCAGGGTGATGGGCGCGTCGCCCTCGCCGCCCGCGTAGCGCTTGAAGAGCGAATAGGCGGTCTCGAAGAGCACATAAGGCACCGCGACGCCGGTGACGAGCCGCTTCACCTTGGGCGCGCTCAGGTTGAACGACCGCGAGAAGTACCCGGAGACGAGGATGAACGCCGGCATGTGGAACGTGTACACGACCATGTACAGCGCTCGCGTCGCGCGGCTCCCCTCCATCACCGGCTCCCACGAGTGGGCCACGGCGACGAGCACGATCGCGAGGTACTTCACATTGTCGAAGTACGCGTCACGACTCTTGGCCGGTGCGGGCGCCTCTGTGGGGGCAGGAGCGGTCCGGACGGCGGGAGAGGGCGCCCCCGGGGCCGTCAGGATCTGCTCGTGTCTCGGCTCCGACTCCCGGCTCTCCGGGGTGATCGGGGCCCTCTGAATTTCGCTCGGAGCTTTGGACATCTGATGCACCTTAGACCCGCCGATCGGTATGCGTAAAACTCCCAGGAGATATCGCGTGTTCCCAGTCTTTCGAATGCGAAACCACCGACAACCGCCCGTTACGTGCTGATTCATCCGTCTTAAATGGGGCATATCGGCGACTGGTTGACGAGAGTGAATTTCGTCGCACGAACTCCTGGCAAATCGCTGTGAATGAAGTGTGGGGATATGGAAACGATCACGCCGGTCCACTATTCGAACTCCCCTGCGCACAGCGGACGTACAGCTTCTCGTCGCGCCCCCTCTCCGCCCCCTGGAGAGCGCCGCGTGCGCCGGATCGCACCAGGGCGCGCCCGGTTGCACGCGGGCGCGAGGATGGCGCGATCCGGTCATTCCTCTCCATCACCCGGCAGCAGCCACAGGGGAGTTGGTGGCACGATGTACGCGACGGAGGTGTGCTGGCCGCACGCCACCGGGCCGGCAAGGCGGACCGACCAAGGGTGTGATCAGTCGTGGCCATTTCACTGTCTGTGGTGCTTCTGCTGGGGATCGTCCTGGTGGTGCTGATCCGCGGTGGATCCATCAAGGGCGGGCCGGCGGTCGTCGCCGTGCTCTTCGGCTTCTTCCTGGCCTCGACGGGCATGGCGCCGTCGATCAACAGATTCATGAACTCGATAGCCGACACGATCAACCAGATCAGCTTCTGAGGCCCCGTCAGAACCCGGTGCGGCGGACGGACCGCCGACCGGGCCGTACGCATGCGACGGGCGAGGGGCGAGCGCGCTCGGCCGGACCGGGGCATGGCGCCGGATCCGTACGGGCGCGGGAGTTCTCCGCCCGTACGTCAGGAAGGACATCGTGCCCGCCTACGTCATAGCCCACCTGCAGGAAGCCGACCCGCACCCGGAGATCGCCGAGTACATCGAGCGGCTCCCCGGCACCTTCGAGGTGCACGGCGGGCGGTACCTCGTGCACGCCACGCCGCACGAGGTGAAGGAGGGCAGCTGGCCCGGACACGTCGTGATGATCGGCTTCCCCGGGATCGAGGAGGCGCGCGCCTGGTGGGACTCACCCGCCTACCGGGAGATCGCGCCGCTGCGCTCACGGCACATCGACGGCGACATCGTCATGGTCGAGGGCGTCCCCGAGGGGTATGACCCGGCCGCTGCCGTGAAGGCGTTGCGGGACGCGCTGCCCCCGGGGGAGTGAGCGGGTCCCGGAGAGCTGTGGAAAACACTCAGGGCCGGGCGGAGGACTTTTCCTCCGCCCGGCCCTGAGCCGTTGGAGCGGGCGACGGGAATCGAACCCGCGTAGCTAGTTTGGAAGACTAGGGCTCTACCATTGAGCTACGCCCGCGAGCACCGCGACGCCGGTCCGGAAGGCCCGGCGGAACTCGGTACGGGAAGCATCGTAGCGGGTCGGGGGAGGTGGGCGCACACCCGTATCGGCGTGCCCCCGTGACGGACCCCGGGGACGCCTGCGCGAAGCGGCCTGCGCGGCGTCCTTCTGCATGTACCCTACGTGTCGCACCGACGGGGTGTGGCGCAGCTTGGTAGCGCGTCCGCTTTGGGAGCGGAAGGTCGTCGGTTCGAATCCGGCCACCCCGACCACCAGCAAGATCGCATTGTGGGAGTCCTCCCGCTTGCCGTTACTATGCAAATTGCGTGCCCGTGTGTCTGATGTACCGGGCTCGATCCGCGAAGCTGCCTCTCGGCGGCCCAGCAGAACCCCAAGAAGTCAGCCACCAAGGAGACCGAACCGTGAAGAGCGCCGTGGAGACCCTGAACCCGACTCGGGTTCGGCTCAGCATCGAGGTGCCCTTCGAGGAGCTCAAGGACAGCCTCGACGCGGCGTACAAGAAGATCAACCAGCAGGTCACGGTGAAGGGCTTCCGTAAGGGCAAGATCCCGAACCGCATCATCGACCAGCGGTTCGGCCGTGGTGCTGTGCTGGAGGAGGCCGTCAACGACGCCCTTCCGAAGTTCTACACCGAGGCTGTCAACGAGGGTGAGCTCAACGTTCTGGGCCAGCCCGAGGTTGACATCACCGAACTCAAGGACGGCGAGCTGCTGGCCTTCACCGCCGAGGTGGATGTCCGTCCCGAGATCGAGATTCCGGACTACTCCGGCATCGAGGTCACCGTGGACGCACTCGAAGTCAGCGACGAGGACGTCGACAAGGCCGTGGAGCAGCTCCGTGAGCGCTTCGCCTCGACCAACCCGGTCGAGCGTGCCGCGGCCGAGGGCGACGTCGTCACGATCGACCTCGAGGCCAAGGTCGACGGAGAGGTCCTCGAGGACGGCGTGGCCGCCGGTGTCTCGTACACCATCGGCTCCGGCGAGCTCCTCGAAGGCATCGACGAGGCCGTGACCGGCCTGGAGGCCGGTGGCGAGGCCACCTTCACCTCCGAGCTGAAGGGCGGCTCCGCCGAGGGCAAGGAGGCGGAGGTCACCGTCAAGGTCACCGCCGTCGCCTCCCGCGAACTGCCTGAGCTGGACGACGACTTCGCGCAGATGGCGAGCGAGTTCGACACGCTCGCCGAGCTCCGCGAGGACAGCCGCAAGCGCCTCGAGAGCACCAAGCAGTACGACCAGGCCACCCAGGCCCAGGAGCGCGTCCTCGAGGAGCTGCTGAAGCTGGCCGAGGTCCCGATCCCCGAGAAGCTTCTCGCGGACGAGGTCCAGACCCGCAAGCACAACCTGGAGCACCACCAGCTCGGCCAGATGGGTCTCGACCTGGAGAAGTACCTCGAGATCCAGGGCAAGACCCTCGAGGAGTTCGAGAACGAGACCTCCGAGCAGGCCATCAAGGGCATCAAGACCCAGTTCATCCTTGACGAGCTCGTCAACAAGGAGAAGCTGAACGTCAACCAGGAGGAGCTCACCGAGCACCTCATGCGGCGCGCGCAGTCCTCCGGCATGAGCCCCGACCAGTTCGCCCAGGCCGTCGTCGAAGGCGGCCAGGTGCCGATGCTCGTCGGCGAGGTCGCCCGCGGCAAGGCGCTCGCCGTCGTGGTCGAGGCCGCCAAGGTCACCGACACCAACGGTGAGGTCGTCGAGCTCGAAGACGATGAGGACGAGGCCACCGAGACGGTCGAGGCCGCCGAGGAGACCACCGAGCCGGCCGACGAGAAGAAGGACGAGAAGAACGAGGCCTGAGCCCCGCTCCGATCGTTGATCTGATCCGCACGACGGGCCCTGGACGTATCAGTCCGGGGCCCGTCGTCGTATCGGCCCGCGCCCGGGGGGGGGGAACCGCCCGGGACCCTTGTGCGGACTGCTCACCTTGCGCTCCCAGCGAACAGTTGGGGAAGCGGGATGGCGTTGTCCCACCTGCGCGTTAGGGTCCATGAAGAGGAAGGGTCGGGTAGTCCCGGCCCACCCGGTACGAAGACGCTGAGACGGCCGGAGCCGTCAGAGACGAGCAGGTGGATACGTGACGAATCTGATGCCCTACGCCGCCGGAGAGCCGTCCCTCGGTGGAGGCCTCGGTGACCAGGTCTACAGCCGACTGCTCGGCGAGCGCATCATCTTCCTCGGTCAGCAGGTCGACGATGACATCGCCAACAAGATCACCGCACAGCTTCTGCTCCTTGCCGCGGAACCCGACAAGGACATCTACCTCTACATCAACAGCCCCGGCGGTTCGGTGACGGCCGGCATGGCGGTCTACGACACCATGCAGTACATCCCGAACGACGTGGTCACCATCGGTATGGGCATGGCGGCCTCCATGGGCCAGTTCCTGCTCACCGGTGGCACGGCGGGCAAGCGCTTCGCGCTCCCGAACACCGACATCCTCATGCACCAGGGTTCGGCCGGCATCGGCGGTACCGCCTCGGACATCAAGATCCAGGCGCAGTACCTGCTCCGTACGAAGACGCGGATGGCCGAGATCACCGCGCACCACTCCGGTCAGACCGTGGAGACGATCATCCGCGACGGCGACCGCGACCGCTGGTACACCGCCGAGGAGGCCAAGGACTACGGCCTCATCGACGAGATCATCTCGGTCGCGTCGGGCATCCCGGGCGGCGGCGGCACCGGAGCCTGATCCGGGCGTGCACCACCCCGCACCCTCTCGTACGCCGAGACCTCCAGCCCACATGAACGCCACCAGGATGGTGAACACCCACATGAACAACTTCTCCGGCGCCTCCGCGAGCGGTCTCTACACCGGCCCGCAGGTGGACAACCGCTACGTCGTCCCGCGCTTCGTGGAGCGCACCTCGCAGGGTGTGCGTGAGTACGACCCGTACGCGAAGCTCTTCGAGGAGCGCGTGATCTTCCTCGGGGTGCAGATCGACGACGCCTCGGCCAACGACGTCATGGCGCAGCTGCTGTGCCTGGAGTCGATGGACCCGGACCGCGACATCTCGATCTACATCAACAGCCCCGGCGGCTCGTTCACCGCGCTCACCGCGATCTACGACACGATGCAGTTCGTGAAGCCGGACATCCAGACGGTCTGCATGGGCCAGGCGGCCTCCGCCGCCGCCGTCCTGCTGGCCGCGGGCACCCCGGGCAAGCGCATGGCGCTCCCGCACGCCCGTGTGCTGATCCACCAGCCGTCCTCGCAGACCGGCCGTGAGCAGCTCTCCGACCTGGAGATCGCGGCCAACGAGATCCTGCGGATGCGCACCCAGCTCGAGGAGATGCTGGCGAAGCACTCCACCACCCCGCTGGAGAAGATCAGCGAGGACATCGAGCGCGACAAGATCCTTACCGCTGACGACGCACTCGCGTACGGTCTGGTGGACCAGATTGTCTCCACCCGTAAGACCACAGCAGGCGCGTCCGTCTGACGTCGGTCTTTCCCCTTGGCACATTCCACCCGCACGGCCCCGGCCGTGTGAACCGTGCCAAGGGGGGCCCGAACGGGGGGCCAGGCAAGGTACCGTCGGATAGAGGCACCAGGAGCCGCTGAACCAGGCTGCTCCCAGGCGAAGGGGAAGCACCTCGTGGCACGCATCGGTGATGGCGGCGACCTGCTCAAGTGCTCGTTCTGCGGAAAGAGCCAGAAGCAGGTGAAGAAGCTCATCGCGGGACCCGGTGTGTACATCTGCGACGAGTGCATCGATCTCTGCAACGAGATCATCGAGGAGGAGCTCGCAGAGACCTCCGAGGTGCGGTGGGAGGAGCTCCCCAAGCCGCGCGAGATCTACGAGTTCCTCGAGGGGTACGTCGTCGGGCAGGAGCCCGCGAAGAAGGCCCTCTCGGTCGCTGTGTACAACCACTACAAGCGGGTCCAGGCCGGGGAGAACGGCGGCGGCGCGAATCGTGACGACGCGATCGAGCTCGCCAAGTCCAACATCCTGCTGCTGGGCCCCACGGGCTCGGGCAAGACGCTCCTCGCGCAGACGCTGGCCCGCATGCTCAACGTCCCGTTCGCCATCGCGGACGCGACGGCGCTGACGGAGGCCGGCTACGTCGGTGAGGACGTCGAGAACATCCTGCTGAAGCTGATCCAGGCCGCTGACTACGACGTCAAGAAGGCCGAGACCGGCATCATCTACATCGACGAGATCGACAAGGTCGCCCGCAAGAGCGAGAACCCGTCGATCACGCGCGACGTATCCGGCGAGGGCGTCCAGCAGGCCCTGCTGAAGATCCTGGAGGGCACCACCGCCTCCGTACCGCCGCAGGGCGGACGGAAGCACCCGCACCAGGAGTTCATCCAGATCGACACGACGAACGTGCTGTTCATCGTGGGCGGCGCCTTCTCGGGCCTGGAGAAGATCATCGAGTCGCGGGCCGGTGCCAAGGGCATCGGCTTCGGGGCCACGATCCGCTCCAAGCTGGAGATCCAGGCGAGCGACCAGTTCCAGGAGGTCATGCCGGAGGACCTGGTGAAGTTCGGGATGATCCCCGAGTTCATCGGCCGTCTCCCCGTGCTGACCTCGGTCCACAACCTGGACCGTGAGGCGCTGCTCCAGATCCTGGTCGAGCCGCGTAACGCGCTGGTGAAGCAGTACCAGCGCCTGTTCGAACTCGACGGTGTCGAGCTGGACTTCGAGCGCGAGGCGCTCGAAGCCATCGCCGACCAGGCGATCCTCCGCCAGACGGGCGCGCGCGGTCTGCGCGCCATCATGGAAGAGGTCCTCCAGTCCGTGATGTACGAGGTCCCGTCCCGCAAGGACGTGGCCCGCGTGGTCATCACCCCGGACGTCGTCCGCAACAACGTCAACCCGACGCTGGTCCCGCGCGAACCGCGCACGATCGGCAAGAACGACGGCGGCCGCCACGAGAAGTCCGCGTAGCGGCAGCGCACCACAGACGCCGAAGGGGCGCCCGGCCGGTGGCCGGGCGCCCCTTCGCGCTGTGCGGGATCAGACCTTGGTGCGGGAGGTGTTGTAGATCTTGGCGGCGAGGGCCGAGACCTCGTCCTGCGACATGGACTTGTTGGTCATGGCCGCGCCGATGTCGACGCCGATGACCGCGCCGACGGTGCTGTAGTCCGCCCAGATGCAGACGGGCATCACCATTTCCTTGGGACCGTTCGCCACGGTGCCGTCGGCCTCGTCGTTGATGACCTTCATGTCCTGGCACTTCATCAGCGCACCCTCGAAGCCGGCGGGCGTGACTTCCTCGGGGCTTCCCACCAGGGAGGTCTTGGCGTCGTCGCTCTCGGCCATCCCCATCTTGGCCTGCGTGAACATGCCGTCGAGGGCCTTCGCGGGGTCGGAGACGTCGCCCCAGTAGCCGAAGAGCATGAGCATCTTGGCCGTGAGCGGGTTCTTCTCGAGGTCGCCGCTCGCGTACTGGGCCTCGGCCTTGTGGGGGCCCTTGATGCCCAGGGCCGCGGCCTCGGTCTTCTCCTTGCTCGTCAGAGTGTCCGAGGACGAACCCTCGTCACCCTTCTTCTTGTAGGTGTCCACCGAGGCGGTCGGCGTGAGCTTGTACCCCTTGGTGGAGTCCGCCACGTCGCCGCTGCCGCCGCCCGACGTCAGGAAGTACACCCCGCCCGCGACGACCGCCAGCGCCACCACGGCCGCGCCGATGATCAGGCCCGTCTTCTTCTTCGGGGCGCCCGGCTGCGGAGGCATGCCGGGGTACGCCTGCTGGCCGCCGTACGGAGGAGTGGGCGGCTGCTGGCCGTACGGGCCCGGCTGCTGGCCCTGCGGGTAGCCGTAGCCCTGCGGGGGCTGCTGCTGCGGCGGGACGCCCTGGGGGGCCTGCTGCGGGTAGCCGTAGCCGGGCTGGCCCTGCGGCTGGCCCGGCGGAGGACCCTGCGGCGGGGGGCCGCCGTACGGGCCGGGCTGCTGCCCGTACGGGCCCGGCTGCTGGCCGTACGGTCCGGGCTGGCCCTGCGGCGGCTGCCCGCCGTACGGGCCCGGCTGGTTGTAGCTCATTGCGCTGTCCCCTCCAGAATGCTTATGCGTTCCGAACATCCTGACGGAAGCGGCGCTCACATAGGGCATCCGGGCGTACACCGTTACTGAACAAACCGGTTTCAGTGCACGACTGTGACGCCCCTAAACTGTCTGGCGTGACCGAGAACGCAGCGCAGCAGCCAGCCAGCACCCCCGAACTGCCGACCCAGTACGCGCCGGCCGATGTAGAGGGGAAGCTGTACGAGCGCTGGGTAGAACGCGGTTACTTCGAAGCCGACGAGCACAGCGACAAGCCGCCGTACTCCATCGTCATCCCGCCGCCCAACGTCACCGGCTCCCTCCACCTGGGTCACGCCTTCGAGCACACCCTGATCGACGCGCTGGTGCGCCGGAAGCGGATGCAGGGCTTCGAGGCGCTGTACCAGCCGGGCATGGACCACGCCGGCATCGCCACCCAGAACGTCGTCGAGCGCGAGCTCGGCAAGGAGGGCAAGTCCCGCCACGACCTGGGCCGCGAGGCGTTCGTCGAGCGCGTCTGGCAGTGGAAGAACGAGTCCGGCGGTCAGATCTCCGGCCAGATGCGCCGTCTCGGCGAGGGCGTCGCCTGGTCGCGTGAGCGCTTCACGATGGACGAGGGCCTGTCCAAGGCCGTCCAGACCGTCTTCAAGCAGATGTACGAAGACGAGCTGATCTACCGCAAGGAACGCATTGTCAACTGGTGCCCCCGGTGTCTCACCGCCATCTCCGACATCGAGGTGGAGTACCAGGAGGACGACGGCGAGCTCGTCTCCATGAAGTACGGCGAGGGCGACGAGACCATCGTCGTCGCCACCACCCGCGCCGAGACGATGCTCGGTGACACCGCCGTCGCCGTCCACCCCGACGACGAGCGCTACCAGCACCTGATCGGCAAGCAGATCAAGCTGCCGCTGACCGACCGTACGATCCCCGTCGTCGCCGACCACCACGTCGACCCGGAGTTCGGCACCGGTGCCGTCAAGGTCACCCCCGCGCACGACCCGAACGACTTCGAGATCGGTACGCGCCACGACCTGCCGTTCATCACCGTCCTGGACGAGCGCGCGGTCATCACCGTCCCTGGCCCCTTCGAGGGCCTGGACCGGCTGGAGGCCCGTTCCGCCATCGTCGCGGCCCTGCGCGCCGACGGCCGGATCGTCGCCGAGAAGCGCCCGTACGTCCACTCCGTCGGCCACTGCTCGCGCTGCAAGACCACCATCGAGCCGCGCCTCTCGCTCCAGTGGTGGGTCAAGGTCGCCCCGCTCGCCGAGGCCGCCGGTGCCGCGGTCCGCGACGGCAAGGTCAAGATCCACCCGCAGGAGATGGAGAAGCGGTACTTCGACTGGGTCGACAACCTCCACGACTGGTGCATCTCGCGTCAGCTGTGGTGGGGCCACCGCATCCCCGTCTGGCACGGTCCCGACGGAGAGATGGTCTGCGTCGGACCGGACGACGAGCCGCCCACCGGCGAGGGCTGGACCCAGGACAGCGACGTCCTGGACACCTGGTTCTCCTCCGGCCTGTGGCCGTTCTCCACCCTCGGCTGGCCCGAACGGACCGACAGCCTCGCGAAGTTCTACCCGAACTCCGTCCTGGTCACCGGCTACGACATCCTCTTCTTCTGGGTCGCCCGGATGATGATGTTCGGCCTGTACGTCAACGACGGCACCCCGCCCTTCTCCACCATCGTCCTGCACGGCATGGTCCGCGACGAGCACGGCAAGAAGATGTCGAAGTCCTTCGGCAACGTGGTCAACCCGCTGGACTGGATGGACAAGTACGGCTCCGACGCCCTGCGCTTCACCCTCGCGCGCGGCGCCAACCCGGGCACCGACGTGCCGATCGGTGAGGAGTGGGTCCAGGGTTCGGCGAAGTTCTCCAACAAGATCTGGAACGCCACCCGCTTCGCCCTGATGAACGGCGCCACGATCGAGGGCGAACTGCCCCCGGTCGAGGAGATGTCGGTCACCGACCGCTGGATCCTGTCCCGTCTCAACAAGACGGTCGCCGACGTCGACGCGTTCTACGACGACTACCAGTTCGCCAGGATCAGCGAAACGCTGCGCCACTTCGCCTGGGACGAGGTCTTCGACTGGTACGTCGAGCTCTCCAAGACCACCTTCTTCGCGGGCGGCCGCCCGGCCGAGGTCTCGGGCCGGGTCCTCGGCGAGGTCCTGGACGTGATGCTGCGGCTGCTGCACCCGATCGTCCCGTTCGTCACGGAGGCGCTGTGGACCGCGCTCACCGGGCGCGAGTCGATCGTCATCGCCGAGTGGCCGGGCGACTCCGGCTTCCGCGACGACGCGGCCGAGAAGGAGATCGAGCTCGTCCAGCAGGTCGTCACGGAGGTCCGCCGCTTCCGCAACGACCAGGGCCTCCAGCCCGGCCAGAAGGTCCCGGCCGAGCTGACCCTGACCGGCACGGCGCTCGCCCCGCACGAGGCGGCCGTCCGCCAGTTGCTGCGACTCCAGCCCGCCGGGGACGGCTTCCAGGCCACCGCGTCCCTCCCGGTCGCCGGGGCGACCGTCGCCCTGGACCTGTCCGGCACGATCGACGTCGCGGCCGAGCGCAAGCGCCTCAGCAAGGACCTGGAGGCGGCGCGGAAGGAGAAGGCCCAGGCCACCGGCAAGCTCGGCAACGAGGCCTTCCTCGCCAAGGCCCCCGACAACGTGGTCGACAAGATCCGTGGCCGGCTCGACAAGGCCGAGGCCGACATCGAGCGGATCACCGCCCAGCTGGCGAACCTGCCCGAGGCCTGATGATCTGAAGCCGGAGCCCCCGCACCCCCGACCGACCGGGAGCGCGGGGGCTTCGCCGTACACCGGGGCCGGGTCCGGGGAGAGCGCGGCAGCGGGCGCTGCGCGCGTTGTCCGTGGCCATCCGTAGACTGGCCCTGTGAGTGAGCCCCGCCCTTCAGACCGGCACGACGCGTCCGACCCCGACGACACCTTCGCGGAGATCGTCGACGAAGAGACCCAGCGCGACCCCGACCTGGCGGTGATCGAGGCCGGGAGCCGGACGCTGCGCACCCAGTCGGGTCCGCCGCAGGGCGAGGCGGTTCCCGACCGCCCCGCCGATCCCGAGACCGACCGGGCGCTGCGCGAGGTGGAGCAGGAGCTCGCCGGACGCTGGGGCGAGACCAAGCTCGAACCCTCGGTGACCCGGATCGCGGCCCTGATGGACGTGCTGGGCGAGCCCCAGCGCGCCTACCCCTCGATCCACATCACGGGGACCAACGGCAAGACCAGCACGGCCCGCATGATCGAGGCCCTGCTGAGCGCCTTCGAGCTCCGCACCGGCCGCTACACCTCCCCGCACGTCCAGTCGATCACCGAGCGCATCAGTCTGGACGGCGCCCCGATCGACGCGGAACGCTTCATCGAGACCTACAACGACATCAAGCCGTACGTCGAGATGGTCGACGCCCAGCAGCCCTACCGGCTCTCGTTCTTCGAGGTGCTGACGGGCATGGCGTACGCGGCCTTCGCCGACGCGCCGGTCGATGTCGCGGTCGTCGAGGTCGGCATGGGCGGCACCTGGGACGCGACGAACGTCATCGACGCCTCGGTCGCCGTCGTCACCCCCATCTCGCTCGACCACACCGACCGGCTCGGCTCCACCCCCGCGGAGATCGCGGGTGAGAAGTCCGGCATCATCAAGCAGGACGCGACGGTGATCCTGGCCCAGCAGCCGGTCGACGCCGCGCAGGTCATGCTGAAGAAGGCCGTCGAGGTGGACGCCACGGTCGCCCGCGAGGGCATGGAGTTCGGCATCGTCTCCCGCGAGATCGCGGTCGGCGGCCAGCTGCTGACCCTGCGGGGCCTGGGCGGCGAGTACGACAACATCTTCCTCCCGCTCTACGGGGCGCACCAGGCGCACAACGCCGTGGTGGCGCTCGCCGCTGTCGAGGCGTTCTTCGGCATCGGCGCGGAGCAGGCCCGCAGCCTCGACGTCGAAGCCGTCCGCAAGGCCTTCCTCTCGGTGCTCTCACCGGGCCGCCTGGAGGTCGTCCGGTCCAGCCCCACCGTCGTCCTGGACGCGGCGCACAACCCGGCCGGCGCACTCGCCGCCGCCGAGGGCGTCTCCGAGGCGTTCAGCTTCTCCCGGCTGATCGGGGTCGTCGGCGCGAGCGACGGCAAGGACGTGCGGGGGCTCCTCGAAGCCTTCGAGCCGATCTTCGCCGAGATCGTCGTCACCCAGAACTCCAGCCCGCGCGCCATGGACGCGGACGCCCTGGCCGCCGTCGCCGTCGAGGTCTTCGGCCACGAGCGCGTCCAGGTCGAACCCCGTCTCGACGACGCGCTGGAGGCGGCGATCACCCTCGCCGAGGAAGAGGCCGAATACGCGGGCGCCGGAGTCCTGGTGACCGGATCCGTGATCACGGTCGGCGAGGCCCGGCTGCTCCTGGGAAGGCGCTGACCTGTGCGTACGCTCTGTGCATCGACGCTGATCGGTGAATTCTTCGTCATCGGCTTCGCCGGACTCGTGGCGATGAAGTCCGACGACATGTCCATGGCCATGGTCTGGACGGTCTGCGGCATCGGCATGCTGCTGTCCGTCCTGCTCTGCGGTGTGATCACCCGTCCCGGTGGTGTGCAGCTGGGCTGGGCGCTCCAGATCGTGCTGGTGCTGAGCGGCTTCTTCGTCCCGATGATGTTCATCCTCGGGGTGATCTTCGGTGCCCTGTGGTGGGCCTCGGTGCACTACGGCCGAAGGATCGACGAGGCCAAGGCGCGATGGGCCGCCCAGGCCGAGGAGCAGGGGAGCGCGGAGGCTCCGGCCCAAGGATGACGCAGAGTAAACCCGGCCGCAGGGCCGTTCGCGTACCCCTGTAATCTCGCCCTCACCCGCACCGGAAGTCTGCAAGGAGCCGTACATGACTCAGCGCACCCTCGTCCTTCTCAAGCCCGACGCCGTGCGGCGTGGGCTGATCGGCGAGATCGTCGGCCGCATCGAACGCAAGGCCAACTGGACGATCACCGCGCTGGAGCTGCGCACGCTCGACCAGGAGACCCTGGAGCAGCACTACGGCGAGCACAAGGGCCGTCCGTTCTACGAGCCGCTCGTCGAGTTCATGGCCTCGGGTCCCGTCGTCGCTCTGGTGGCCGAAGGTGAGCGGGTGATCGAGGGCGTCCGCGCCCTGGCCGGCCCCACCGACCCGATCGCCGCCGCGCCCGGCTCGATCCGTGGTGACTTCGGCACGATCACCCGGGAGAACCTCATCCACGCCTCGGACTCCGAGGAGTCCGCAGAGCGAGAACTCAAGCTTTTCTTTCCCGGACTTTCCTGACTTCGGCTCCGCCAATCAGCGCTCATGACCTGGGGCGACCGAAGTAATTCGGTCGCCCTTCGGCATAGGGTCACGTATCGCGGGAACGCATCCCTCCGACGTAACGTCACCATGGGTGGAACGGGCAGCCGTTCTGCTCGCATGGCGAAGGACCCTCGCGCTGTGTCCGTGCATACGGCACTACGATGGAAGCTTCCACGCCCGCAGCGCCAACCCTCGCCTACCTAAAACAAGCCATTCTTCGCTTCTTGGGAAGGCCCGACGCATCCTCATGGGGAACAAGGGGAACTCAATGTCGTTCATCGGCCGTGACATGGCTATCGACCTCGGGACTGCCAACACGCTGGTGTACGTCAGGGGGCGCGGCATCGTTCTGAACGAGCCGTCCGTCGTGGCTATCAACACCAACACCGGCGGAATCCTGGCGGTCGGCTCCGAGGCAAAGAAGATGATCGGCCGCACACCGGGCAACATCGTTGCCGTGCGGCCCCTGAAGGACGGCGTGATCGCCGACTTCGAGATCACGGAGCGCATGCTCCGCTACTTCATCCTCAAGATCCACAAGCGCCGCTACCTGGCCCGCCCGCGGGTCGTCGTCTGTGTGCCCTCCGGCATCACAGGGGTCGAGCGACGCGCCGTCATCGAGGCGTCGACGCAGGCCGGCGCGCGCCAGGTGCACATCATCGAGGAGCCCATGGCCGCGGCCATCGGCTCCGGGCTGCCGGTCCACGAGGCCACCGGCAACATGGTCGTCGACATCGGTGGCGGCACCACCGAGGTCGCGGTGATCTCGCTCGGCGGAATCGTCACCGCCCAGTCCATCCGGGTCGCCGGGGACGAGCTGGACAACGCGATCATCCAGCACATCAAGAAGGAGTACTCCCTCCTCCTCGGTGAGCGCACCGCCGAACAGATCAAGATCACGATCGGCTCGGCCTTCGAGATGGAGAAGGACGAGCACACCGAGATCCGCGGACGCGACCTGGTCTCGGGCCTGCCCAAGACCGTCGTCATCTCCGCGACCGAGGTCCGCAAGGCCATCGAGGAACCGGTCAACGCGATCGTCGACGCCGTGAAGACGACGCTCGACAAGTGCCCGCCGGAGCTCTCGGGCGACGTCATGGACCGCGGGATCGTCCTCACCGGCGGGGGTGCGCTCCTGCGTGGGCTCGACGAGCGGCTCCGCCACGAGACGGGCATGCCGATCCACATCGCCGAGGACCCGCTGGACTCCGTGGCCCTCGGATCCGGCAAGTGCGTCGAGGAGTTCGAGGCACTCCAGCAGGTGCTGGACGCCCAGCCCCGACGCTAGAACACGATGTTCCGCCGTACGGGCACTGCCGTCCCGTACGGCGGAATGTTGGTATACAGGCACGAACATTCCGACGAGGAAGGCACGGCCGCCGCACGTGAGGGACACACGAGAGAGCCGGCTGCTCCTGGTGCTGCTGATCGCCATCGCATTCGCCCTGATCACGGTGGATATCCGCGGTGGCGAGGCGTCGCCGGTGGACGGAGCGCGGCAGGCAGCCGCCACGGTCTTCGGGCCGGTCGAGAACGGCGTCTCGGCGGCGGTGGACCCGGTGGGCAACGCCATCGGCGCCGTACGGGACTCCGGTGACCGGCACGACCGGATCGCGGCCCTGGAGCACGAGAACGCCGCGCTGAAGACGAAGCTCGGCAGCGACGACCGCAACACCAGCAAGGTCCGCCAGCTCGACAGCATGCTGAAGACCGCCGGGGCCGGCCAGTACGGCATCAAGGCCGCCCAGGTCATCGCCATAGGAGCGGCCCAGGGCTTCTCCTGGACCATCACCATCGACGCCGGGGCGAACGACGGTCTCGAGCGCGACATGACCGTACTCAACGGTGAAGGGCTCGTCGGCCGGGTCACCACCGTCGGCCCGAACACCGCGACGGTCCTGCTCGCCAACGACCCCGACTTCACCGTCGGCACCCGGATGGAGAAGACCGACGAGCTCGGCTTCGCCACCGGCCAGGGATCCCGGCCGCTGTCGGTCCAGTTCCTCAACGGCAAGGCCGACGTGAAGAAGGGCGACCGGCTGGTCACCTTCGGGTCCAGCAAGGACAAGCCCTTCGTCCCCGGCGTGCCGGTCGGCGAGGTGGTCCGCGTCGACCCGTCCGGCGGAGACCTCACCCGGACCGTCTTCGTCCGCCCGTACGTCGGATTCACCAAGCTCGACGTCGTGGGCATCGTCGTCCAGGCGCCCCGCGAGGACCCCCGGGACATGGTCCTGCCGAAGCAGCCCAAGAAGCCGGAGAAGCCCAAGCCCACCCCGACCGTCACCGTCCAGCCGAACGGCGACCTCGTCGACGGCAGCGGAAAGGTCGTCGGGAACGTCAACGAGAAACCCGACGCCTCCGCATCCCCGGGTGCCTCCCCGGACGCCTCCGGCGACACCGGCACGGCCGCCGGTGACGCGGCGAACGACCAGGAATAGAGCTGATCCCCATGCGCTTCAACCGGACTCTGCTCTCCGTCACCCTGGTCGTGGTCGCCCTCGTCATCCAGGTCTCCGTCCTCGCCCGCCTCCAGCTGCCCGGGGCCACCCCCGACCTGTTGCTCCTCGTCGTCCTCGGACTCGCCTTCGTGTACGGACCGGTCAGCGGCGCCCTCATCGGTTTCGGCGCGGGCCTCCTCGCGGACCTGGCACCGCCCGCCGACCATGCCGCGGGGCGTTACGCCCTGGTGCTCTGTGTCATCGGCTACCTCGCCGGAATGGCCCGCCCGGAGAAGGGTCAGCTCAAGTCGGCGTTCGCCCCGATGGCCTTCGTCGTCGCCGCGGCGCTCGGATCGACCCTGCTGTACGCCGGTGTCGGCGCCCTCGTCGGCGACACGGCGGCCCGTCATGTGGGCCTGGGCAGCCTGCTGTTCACCGCCGTGGTGTACGACCTGCTCCTGGCGCCGTTCACCGTTCCGCTGATCATGGCGCTCGCCAGACGCACCGAGAACGACCCGGTCGCCGACAGCTCCGGCAGCGGCGACGTCGCCGCCGGCTGGCTGGCCACCGGCACCGGGCTGCGGATCGGCAGCCAGCGGAGCGGGATGCGCCTGCGGGCGGCCCGCAGCCGCGCCGCACGCGCCGGAAGGATCAAGGGGGTCAAGCGACTGTGAGGCTGTCTTCTTCCGGGGGCGACCCCCGTACCCCCTGCCGACCCACCAGCACCGGGGGCACCTCGTGAGCAACATCCCGGAGACGGGCCGGACCCAGCGGGTCCAGATCCGCCTCGTCGTCATCCAGGTCCTCGTCTTCTCCCTGCTCCTGACGCTCGGCGGCCGGCTCTGGTACCTCCAGATCCGCAACGGGCAGGAGTACACCGACGAGGCCAAGAACAACCACGTCCAGCAGGTCGTGCAGCCGGCCGTCCGCGGTGCCATCCTCGACGCCCGCGGTGTGCCCCTCGCCGACAACGAGACCCGCCTCGTCGTCTCCGCCAGCCGTACCGAGCTGATGAAGATGAAGGACGACGGCGTCGGTGTCCTCACCCGGCTGGCCGGCGTCCTCGACATGAAGCCCAAGGACGTCCAGGACAAGGTCCGGCTCTGCGACGCCAAGACCCCGCAGCCCTGCTGGAACGGCTCGCCCTACCAGCCGATCCCGGTGACCGACGAGGCCACCACCCAGCAGGCCCTCACGATCCGGGAGCGCGCCGAGGACTTCCCCGGCATCACGGCCGAACCCACCGCCGTACGCCGCTACGCCGCACCCGGCAAGGCCAACACCGCCCAGGTCCTCGGCTACCTCTCGCCGGTCACCGACGAAGAGGTCACCAAGGCGCAGGACACCGACTCGCCCTACCTCCGCTCCGACCAGGTCGGCCGCTCCGGCCTGGAGCGCACGTACGACAAGGAGCTGCGCGGCAAGGCCGGCGTCACCCGCTACGAGGTCGACAACCTCGGCCGTGTCATCGGGCAGGCGCAGAACGACGAGGCCGAGCCCGGCTCCAGCGTCGTCACCTCCATCGACGCCCGGGTCCAGGCCGTCGCCGAGTACGAGCTCAACAAGGCGATGGAGACGGCCCGCAAGGAGATGGACCGCAACACCAACGAGCTCTACAAGGCCGACTCCGGAGCCGTCGTGGTCATGGAGGCCAAGACGGGGCGCATCGTGTCCATGGCCTCCCTGCCGACGTACGACCCCAACGCCTGGATCGGCGGCATCTCCGCCAAGGACTACGCCAAGCTCACCGGAAAGAAGTCCAACTTCCCGCTGCTGAACCGCGCCATCCAGGGCACCGCCGCACCGGGGTCGATCTTCAAGGTCATCTCCTCGACCGCCGCGGTGAACGCCGGATACGACTTCGACGGCAACTACCCCTGCCCGAGCTCGTACTCCATCGGCGGCCAGGTCTTCAAGAACTTCGAGTCCCAGGGCTACGGCAGCATCAGCCTCGGGCGCGCCCTCGAGGTCTCCTGCGACACCGTCTACTACGGCCTGGCACACAAGGAGTGGGCGAAGGACGGCGGCAACAAGCCGAAGAAGGACCCGGCGGACTGGTTCTACAGGACCGCCCACCAGTTCGGTCTCGGCAAGGAGACCGGCATCGACCTCCCCAACGAGGTCGCCGGCCGCGTTCCCGACCGCCAGTGGAAGCAGGACTTCTACGACGCCAACAAGGCGTCCTGGTGCAAGCAGGGCAAGAAGAACGGCACGTACGTCGAGAAGATCGCGTACGAAGGGTGCATCGAGGGCAACAAGATGCGCGCCGGTGACTCCGTCAACTACTCGATCGGCCAGGGTGACACGCTCGTCACCCCGATCCAGATGGCCACGATCTACGCCGCGATCTCCAACGGCGGCACCCTGTACGACCCGACCGTCGGCAAGGCGATCGTCAGCGGCGACGGCAAGGACGTCCAGGAGATCGCGCCCCAGGCCCACGGCAAGCTGCCCTTCACCGGAGACACGCGCGACAAGATAGACGAAGCCCTCGCGGGAGTCGCGACCCGGGGCAGCGCCGCCTGGCGGTTCGGCGGATGGCCCCAGGACAAGATCCCGATGCACGCCAAGACGGGCACGGCCGAGGTCTACGGCAAGCAGACGACCTCCTGGTTCGCCACGTACACCAAGGACTACTCGATCGTCATGACGATCTCCCAGGGTGGTACGGGCTCCGGTGCCTCCGGCCCCGCCGTGCGCAACATCTACAACGCGCTCTACGGGCTCGACGCCGACGGCAAGCAGGACCTCAAGAAGGCCCTGCTGCCCGCACCCCAGAAGACCCTGCCCAAGATCAAGCCGGACGGCCAGATCGAGTCGCCCAAGATCAAGCCGTACACCCCCGCGCCCGTCGACGACGGCACCCAGGCGCTCGCGGGCGCCCTGGCCGGGACCGTGGGGAGGCGAGACTGATGGCAGGTTTCTCCGTCTCGCGCTACGCCCCCGAGGAACGCTCCGTCTGGGCCAAGCTCACCGCCCGCGACTCCGTCGTGCGGCGGCTGGACTGGCCCCTGCTCGGATCGGCCCTGGCGCTGTCCTTCGTCGGCTCGCTGCTGGTCTGGTCGGCGACCCGTAACCGTGAGTCCCTCACGCACGGCGATCCCTACTACTTCTTCTTCCGGCACGCGCTCAACACCGGTATCGGCCTCGCGCTGATGATCGGCACCATCTGGCTCGGGCACCGCACCCTGCGGGGAGCGGTGCCCGTCCTCTACGGGCTGTCGGTCCTGCTCGTCCTGGCGGTCCTCACCCCGCTGGGCGCGACCGTCAACGGAGCGCACGCCTGGATCCTGCTTCCCGGCGGCTTCTCCCTCCAGCCCTCCGAGTTCACCAAGATCACGATCATCCTGGGCATGGCGATGCTGCTCGCCGCCCGGGTCGACGCGGGCGACCAGCTGCACCCCGACCACCGGACCGTCGCCAAGGCCCTCGGCCTGGCGCTGGTCCCGATGGCCGTCGTCATGCTGATGCCCGACCTCGGCTCCGTGATGGTCATGGCCGTCATCGTGCTCGGCGTGCTCCTCGCCTCCGGCGCGTCCAACCGCTGGGTCTTCGGGCTCCTCGGCGCTGGCACGGCGGGGGCGCTGGCCGTCTGGCAGCTCGGCGTCCTGGACGACTACCAGATCGCCCGCTTCGCGGCCTTCGCCAACCCGGCGCTCGACCCGGCCGGCGTCGGCTACAACACCAACCAGGCCCGCATCGCGATCGGCTCCGGCGGACTCACCGGCACCGGGCTCTTCAACGGATCCCAGACGACGGGTCAGTTCGTCCCCGAACAGCAGACCGACTTCGTCTTCACCGTCGCGGGCGAGGAGCTCGGCTTCCTCGGAGCCGGACTGATCATCGTCCTGCTCGGCGTCGTCCTGTGGCGCGCCTGCCGCATCGCCCGCGGGACGACCGAGCTGTACGGGACGATCGTGGCCGCCGGCATCATCGCCTGGTTCGCCTTCCAGTCCTTCGAGAACATCGGGATGACCCTCGGGATCATGCCGGTGGCCGGACTTCCGCTGCCGTTCGTGTCCTACGGGGGCTCGTCGATGTTCGCCGTCTGGGTGGCCGTCGGACTGCTCCAGTCGATCAAGGTGCAACGGCCGATGTCGGCCTGAGCGCCGAGGCCGTCCGGCACATGCCGGACGGCCCGGCTCCGTCCTGCATATCCCGGGGCATCGCGGATAGGTTCGTCATATGGCGGACTCGAAGCGTGAGATCGAGCGGAAGTACGAAGCGACCCCCGAGACCAGGCTGCCCGACCTGACCCGTGCGGCCGGGGTCTCCGCGGTCGTCCACCGGGGCGTCAGCGAACTGGACGCCGTCTACTACGACACCGAGGACTTCCGGCTGGCCTCGGACTCGCTCACGCTGCGCCGCAGAACGGGCGGGGACGACGCCGGGTGGCACCTCAAGCTCCCCGTCTCCGCCGACGTCCGTGACGAGATCCGGTCGCCGCTCACCGACACCCTGCCGCCCGCCCTCGGCGAGCTGCTCCGATCGCGGGTGCGGAACACGCCGGTGACCCCCGTCGTCCGGATCCTCACCGCGCGGGACGTCCACCACCTCCTCGACGAGGACGGAGCCCTGCTCGCCGAGCTGAGCGTCGACGAGGTCCTCGCGGAGCGGCTCACCGAGGAGGGACACGGCACCACGTCGGCGTGGACCGAGCTGGAGGTCGAGCTGGCCGACGACGTCGACCCCGCCCTCCTCGACGCCGTCGAGCGACGGCTGCGCAAGGCCGGTGTCCGTCCCTCCGCCGCGCCGTCCAAGCTGGCCAGGGCGCTGGCCGAGACCGCCCCGGGGAAGCCGCGGTCGGCGAAGGCGAAGGCGAAGGAGACCACCCCACGCACCGCGGGCGACCATGTGCTCGCCTACGTACGCCGCCAGGTCACGGCCCTCGTCGAGCTCGACCCCGCCGTACGCCGGGACCTGCCCGACAGCGTGCACCGCATGCGGGTCGCCACCCGCAGGCTGCGCAGCGCCTTCAGGACGTACCGCAAGGTGCTCGACCGGACCGTCACCGATCCCCTCCGCGCCGAGCTGAAGTGGCTCGCCGCCGAGCTCGGGGTCGACCGTGACCAGGAAGTCCTCGGCGAACGGCTCCGGTCCCATGTCGCCGCGCTGCCCGACACCCTCCTCCTGGGCCCTGTGAGCGCCCGGCTGACGCTCACCTCCGTCGCCAGGCGCACCGGTTCACGGCGACGGGTCACCTCCGTGCTCGACGCGGAGCGCTATCTGGCCCTGCTGGACTCCCTGGACGCCCTCCTCGCCGACCCGCCCCTGCTCCCCGGGGCCGCGCGGCCGCCGCGGGACGCCCTGCCCCGCGCCGTGCTCAAGGACTACGAACGGCTCGCCGCCCGCGTCGGGCACGCCCTGGACCAGCAGCCCGGTGCGGAACGCGACGTGGCCATGCACGAGGCCCGCAAGGCCGCCAAACGCGTCCGGTACGCCGCCGAGGCCGCCAGGCCTGCGCTGGGCAGGCCGGCCAAGAAGTTCGCCAAACGGATGAAGTCCGTGCAGTCGGTTCTCGGCGACCACCAGGACAGCGTCGTGGCCCGGGACGCCCTGCGCACCCTGGCGGTGCAGGCCCACGGCGCGGGGGAGTCCGCGTTCACCTGGGGCCTCCTCTACGGGCATGAGGAGGCCGCGGCGGCGGCACGGGAACGCGAGCTGCCCGAGGTCTGGGCGCGGGCGTCACGGCCGGATCTTCGCGCGGCGCTGAAAGGCTGACCACCGGGTTACGCTTGATGGTCACCCCTGCCAGCTACGAAGGTCCTCAGATGTCTGCCGAGTCGGTCTTCCCACAGCTCGAAGCTCTGCTCCCGCATGTGCAGAAGCCCATTCAGTACGTCGGCGGTGAGCTGAACTCCACCGTCAAACCGTGGGACGAATGCGACGTCCGCTGGGCACTCATGTACCCGGACGCCTACGAGGTCGGACTGCCCAACCAGGGCGTCATGATCCTCTACGAGGTGCTCAACGAGCGCGAGGGCGTCCTCGCCGAGCGCACGTACAGCGTGTGGCCGGACCTCGAGGAGCTGATGCGCGAGCACAAGGTGCCCCAGTTCACCGTGGACAGCCACCGCCCCGTCGGCGCCTTCGACGTGTTCGGTCTCAGCTTCTCCACCGAGCTCGGCTACACCAACATGCTCACGGCCCTGGACCTCGCGGGCATTCCGCTGGAGTCCAAGGACCGCACCGTCGACCACCCGATCGTGCTGGCGGGCGGCCACGCCGCGTTCAACCCCGAGCCGATCGCGGACTTCATCGACTGCGCGGTCATCGGCGACGGCGAGCAGGCCGTCCTGGAGATCACCGAGATCATCCGCGCCTGGAAGGCCGAGGGCCGGCCCGGTGGCCGCGAGGAGGTGCTGTTCCGCCTCGCGAGGACGGGCGGCGTCTACGTCCCCGGCTTCTACGACGTCGAGTACCTCCCCGACGGCCGCATCGGCCGCGTCGTACCCAACAGGTCCGGCGTGCCGTGGCGGGTGTCCAAGCACACCGTCATGGACCTCGACGAATGGCCGTACCCCAAGCAGCCGCTCGTCCCCCTGGCCGAGACCGTCCACGAGCGGATGTCCGTGGAGATCTTCCGCGGCTGTACCCGCGGCTGCCGTTTCTGCCAGGCCGGCATGATCACGCGCCCCGTGCGGGAGCGAAGCATCACCGGCATCGGCGAGATGGTGGAGAAGGGGCTCAAGGCCACGGGCTTCGAGGAGGTCGGCCTCCTGTCGCTCTCCTCCGCCGACCACAGCGAGATCGGTGACATCGCGAAGGGTCTCGCCGACCGCTACACGGACGACAAGATCGGCCTCTCGCTGCCCTCCACCCGCGTCGACGCGTTCAACGTGGACCTGGCCAACGAGCTGACCCGCAACGGCCGCAGGTCCGGCCTCACCTTCGCCCCCGAGGGCGGCTCCGAGCGCATGCGCAAGGTCATCAACAAGATGGTCTCGGAGGAGGACCTGATCCGTACGGTCGCCACCGCGTACGGCAACGGCTGGCGCCAGGTGAAGCTGTACTTCATGTGCGGCCTGCCCACCGAGACCGACGAGGACGTCCTCCAGATCGGTGACATGGCGGTCAACGTGATCGCCAAGGGCCGCGAGGTCTCCGGGCAGAACGACATCCGCTGCACCGTCTCCATCGGCGGCTTCGTGCCCAAGCCGCACACCCCCTTCCAGTGGGCCCCGCAGCTCAGCGCCGAGGACACCGACGCCCGGCTGAAGAAGCTCCGGGACAAGATCCGCGACGACAAGAAGTACGGCCGCTCCATCGGCTTCCGCTACCACGACGGCAAGCCCGGCATCGTCGAGGGCCTGCTCTCCCGCGGTGACCGCAGGGTCGGCGCCGTCATCCGCGAGGTCTACGAGTCCGGCGGCCGCTTCGACGGCTGGCGCGAGCACTTCAGCTACGACCTGTGGATGAGGAGCGCGGAGAAGGCGCTCCCCTCCTTCGGCGTCGACGTCGACTGGTACACCACCCGCGAGCGGACGTACGAGGAGGTCCTGCCCTGGGACCACCTGGACTCCGGTCTGGACAAGGACTGGCTCTGGGAGGACTGGCAGGACTCCCTCGACGAGACCGAGGTCGAGGACTGCCGCTGGACGCCGTGCTTCGACTGCGGCGTGTGCCCGCAGCTCGACCTGGACATCCAGATCGGCCCCACCGGCAAGAAGCTCCTGCCGCTCACGGTGGTGAAGTAACACCCCGCCCTCGTACGGGTGACAGCCGTTCCCGCCCCGCCTGGCCCCTGCCCGGCGGGGCGGACCGCTGTCAGGGCAGCGCGCTCCCGCTTCCGGACCGCCGCCCGCCCGCTCCGCCGGGAAACCCTGGGACGGGTCTTCGCGTCCCTAACGGCATGGACCTCGACAAGCACCGCACGCCGGCGCCGTACGAAGGCGGAGAAGGCTGTCTGACGACCTTCGTCAGGATTCCCGTCAGAATCGTGGTGCTCGTCCTGGTCCTGCCGGTCCGGATGCTCTGGGATCTTCTCGTCGCGGGAGGGCGTCTCGCGGAACGGGTGCTGCTGCGCCCCCTCGGACGGGCGCTGGAGTGGCTGTACCGCCAGGTGCTCGTCCCGGTCGGGAGGGCGCTCGCCTGGCTGACCGTGGCCCTTCTCGTATGGCCCTGGGTGGGCCTGTGGCGCTACGTCGTCGTCCCGGTCGTCCGGTACGGGGTCGTCGTCCCGCTGGTGTGGCTCTACGGAGCCGTGCTCACCCCGGCCGGACACGGGCTGCGGTGGGTGTACGACAAGCTGCTCGTCCCGGCGGTCACCGGACTCGTCACCCTCCTCCTGGTGTGGCCCGCCGTCGGCGTGTGGCGGTACGTCCTGAAGCCGCTCGGCATCGCGGCGGACCGGCTCGTGGTCCACCTGGTCGTACTGCCGCTCGTGTGGGTCCACCGCCACGTGCTGACCCCGGTGGGGCACGGCATCGCGTGGACGCTCCTGATGGCCGGAAAGGGGATCGCCGCCACCGGCCGGGGGCTGTGGACCGCCGTCGTGTGGCTGGCCATGACCCTGCTCGTCCTGCCGCTCGCGTGGGTGTACCGCCGGGTCCTGGCGCCGGTGGGCCGGGAGATCGCGGCGGCCTTCGGCGTCGCCTGGCGGATCGCCGGGTTCATCGCCCGCGCCGTCGGCCGCGCCCTGGCCTGGCTGGCGTGGCGCCTGGTCGGTGCGCCGGTGACCTGGGTCTACCGCGCGGTGTGCACGCCGGTGGGGCATTTCCTGCGCGACGTGGCCTGGGCGCCCGTCAAGCGGGTCGCGCTGGAGGCGGGACGCGCGGCGCGCGGCGCACTCGCCTCGGCCCGGGAGACCCTCCGCGCGGCCCGCAGGGACGCGTGGCGCGCACTGGTGGGACCACCGCAGGTCACGGACGCGCGGGAACTCGGAGGGTCCGCTGCGCGTACCCTGGGTAGGACAACGACTGTCCCCAGCGCGGCGCCCGCACCAGAGATCTCCCCGCTTGCCGGCAAAACCGTCAAGCGGGGGTGAGCCGGAGCGGCACCCCGGGGCACCCCGTACTTCGTGGGCGGCACGCCACCGCGGCCGCCCCGCACCGAGGAGAAGAACCACTGGGCAAGCGACAGCCCGAAGGCCCGCCGCCCGCACCGGCGGTGCAGCGCATCCGACTGCGCTACACCAAGCGGGGCCGCCTCCGGTTCACCAGTCACAGAGACTTCCAGCGTGCCTTCGAGCGGGCGCTGCGCCGCTCCGAGGTGCCGATGGCGTACTCGGCCGGCTTCACCCCGCACCCGAAGGTGTCGTACGCCAACGCCGCCCCCACCGGTACGGGCAGCGAGGCCGAATTCCTGGAGATCGCCCTCACCGAGGCACGAGATCCGGACACTCTGCGCAAGCTGCTCGACGCGTCGATGCCCGAGGGCCTCGACGTCATCGACGCGGTGGAGGCCCGTACCTCGGGCCTCGCGGACCGGCTGACCGCATCCGTATGGGAGATGCGCCTGGACGGCGTCACCGTTCAGGACGCCGAAAGGGCCGTCGCCGCCTTCCTGGGCGCGGAGACCGTGGAGGTCCAGCGCCGCGCGAAGAACGGCATGCGGACCTTCGACGCCCGTGCGGCGGTCGCCGGTCTGGAGGCCCTTGATCCACAGCCTGATAGGTCCGGGGACAGGCCTTGTGCGATACTGCGGCTGGTAGTGCGGCACGTGACACCTGCCGTGCGACCCGACGACGTCCTGTCCGGTCTCCGAGCTGTGGCCGACCTGGCGCCGCCGGTCCCCGCAGCGGTGACCAGGCTGGCGCAGGGGCTCTTCGACGAGGAGTCCGGCACGGTGACCGACCCGCTCGCGCCCGACCGCGAGGCAGCCCCGGCCGTTTCCACGGCCGATCCGGCAGCCGCCGCGACGGTGCCGGAAGGTGCAGGTTCCGCGTAAGGCGGTCGTTGTAGCGCAGCCCTCGGACTCGGGAGCCACCTGGGTCGGGCCGCGCACCGCCCCATAAGACTTTCGCCAGGCCGTGCGCAGCACGGAACCGGCGAGCCAGACATCAGCTCCCGTGCGGCGCCCGCGCCCCGGACGGCGGTATCGCGCACATCACGCGAATCGCGTCGGACCGGAACAAGGCGCGGCGCCCGGGAGCGCGACGGGAGAACCGCCCGCATGCACGAGCCGAACGAACCCGGAAACCCCGTAAACGCGGAGGACAACAACGCCCCCGGGGACAAGCTGCCGCCGCGCCGCAGGCGCCGCGCGGCGTCCCGCCCCGCCGGCCCGCCGTCGGGCGCGCCGGGCGCGTCCGCCGCCGAGGACGTCACGCCGGCCGCACCGGCCGCTTCCGCAGAGCAGGCGGAGCCCGCCGCGGAGGCCGCACCGCCGGCACGTGCCCGTCGCCGTGCGGTGCGTAAGGCGACCGCTCCGGCGGGTGCGCCGCAGGCCCCCGCCGAGGTCGTGGAGCCGGTCGTCGAGCCCGCCGCCGAGGCCCCGGCCGCCGCCCCCGAGACCCCTGCCGTGAGCGCCGAGGCCGACGAGGCCGCGCCGCCGGCACGTGCCCGTCGCCGTGCGGTGCGTAAGGCGACCGCTCCGGCGGGCGCGCCGCAGGCCTCCGCCGAGGTCGTGGAGCCGGTCGTCGAGCCCGCCGCCGAGGCCCCGGCCGAGGAAGAGGCAGAAGAGGCCGTCGAGACCCCCGTCGTGGAGGCGCCTCGTGGCCGCCGCCGCGCCACCCGCAAGGCCACCGCTCCGGCGGGTGCCCCCCAGACGGACGGGACCGCCGCGCAGGACGTCGTGGCCGAGCCGGTGAAGGCTCCCGAGCCCGTCGCCGAGACCCCCGCGGAGCCGGCCGAGCCCGCCGCGCCGCGAGGCCGTACCCGCCGTCGTGCGTCGGCCCCGGCCGGTGCGCCGCAGGGCGCCGGGACCGCCGGGTCCCCGGCCGCGATCGTGGCCGAACCGGCTGCCGAGGCCGCCGAGCCCGCCCGCGCCGAGGAGACCGTCGAGGCGCCGGCCGCCGAGGCCGCGCCGCCCGCGCGGGCCCGCCGCCGTGCCTCCCGTAAGGCGTCCGCGCCGGCCGGTGCCCCGCAGCCCGTCGAGGAGGTCGCCGAGGCGGCCGCCGAGAAGGGCGAGGACCTCCCCGCCGCAGTGGCCGAGGAGCTGGCCTCCGAGGCCGAGCAGGTCGAGGAGGCCGCGCCGCGCGGCCGCCAGCGCCGCCGCGCCTCCGCCGCCGCCGGCCGTCCCGAGTTCACCGGCAAGGCCGAGGAGCCCGCCCGCAAGGGACGCCGCGCGACGCGTCCCGCCGTGGCCGTCTTCCAGGCCCCGGTCTTCGCCGAGCCGATGTTCCAGACCCCGGAGACCGCGGCGGCCGCCGCTGCCGCCGCGGGTTCCGCCCCGGCCTACGACGAGAGCGACGAGGTCGAGGAGCAGAAGACCGCGGACCGCGCGCCGCGCAAGGCCGAGGGCAGGCAGACCGCCGAGGCCGCCGCACCCGCCGAGGCCGCCGAGTCCGCGGCTCAGGGCGGTTCGCGCCGCCGTCGCCGCCGGCGTGGCGAGGCCGTCGAGACCGAGCCGGCCGCGACCCCGGTGACGCTTCCGGCCGAGCAGGCGGCTCCGGCCGCCCCCGTCGAGGACGAGCACGAGGCCGAGGCCGAGACGGACGCCGAGCACGAGGGCGACGAGACGGACGAGTACGGGGACCGCCCCTCGCGCCGTCGCCGCCGTGGTGGCCGTCGCCGCCGTCGCGGTGAGGCCGGCGACACGGACGACGCGGAGCAGCAGGACGACGCCGCGGACCGTTCCGAGGACGAGCAGCAGGCGCACGACGACGAGGACGACGAGGAGCACGAGTCCTCCTCCGGCTCCAGCAGCAGCCGTCGCCGCCGCCGTCGTCGCCGCCGCAGCGGGGACGCCGCCGGTGAGGACACGGGCACGGGCGCAGACGACCCGGAGCGCACGGTCGTCAAGGTCCGGGAGCCCCGTAAGAAGGAGGCCGAGCGCGAGCCCGGCACCGGCTTCGACGAGGTCCAGTCCATCAAGGGCTCGACCCGCATGGAGGCCAAGAAGCAGCGCCGCCGCGAGGGGCGCGAGCAGGGCCGCCGCCGCGTCCCGATCATCACCGAGGCCGAGTTCCTGGCCCGCCGTGAGGCCGTCGAGCGCGTCATGGTCGTCCGCCAGAGCGGCGAGCGCACCCAGATCGGCGTCCTCGAGGACAACGTGCTCGTCGAGCACTACGTCAACAAGGAGCAGGCCACCAGCTACGTCGGCAACGTCTACCTGGGCAAGGTGCAGAACGTCCTGCCGTCCATGGAGGCCGCCTTCGTCGACATCGGCAAGGGCCGCAACGCCGTCCTCTACGCGGGCGAGGTCAACTTCGAGGCGCTCGGCATGGCCCACGGGCCGCGCCGCATCGAGACCGCGCTCAAGTCCGGCCAGTCCGTCCTCGTCCAGGTGACGAAGGACCCCATCGGCCACAAGGGTGCCCGCCTGACCAGCCAGGTCTCGCTGCCCGGCCGGTACCTGGTCTACGTGCCCGAGGGCTCGATGACCGGCATCAGCCGCAAGCTGCCCGACACCGAGCGCGCCCGGCTGAAGACCATCCTCAAGAAGATCGTCCCCGAGGACGCGGGCGTCATCGTGCGCACCGCCGCCGAGGGCGCGAGCGAGGACGAGCTGCGCCGCGACGTCGAGCGGCTGCAGGGCCAGTGGGAAGAGATCCAGAAGAAGTCGAAGAGCACCAGCAGCTCCAACGCGCCGACGCTGCTCTACGGCGAGCCGGACATGACCGTCCGGGTCGTCCGCGACATCTTCAACGAGGACTTCTCGAAGGTGATCGTCAGCGGTGACGACGCCTGGGACACCATCCACGGCTACGTCTCGCACGTGGCACCGGACCTCACGGACCGGCTGTCCCGCTGGACCTCCGAGGTCGACGTCTTCGCGACGTACCGCATCGACGAGCAGCTGATGAAGGCGCTGGACCGCAAGGTCTATCTGCCGAGCGGCGGCTCACTGGTGATCGACAAGACCGAGGCGATGGTCGTCGTCGACGTCAACACCGGCAAGTTCACCGGCCAGGGCGGAAACCTCGAGGAGACCGTCACCAAGAACAACCTGGAGGCGGCCGAGGAGATCGTCCGCCAGCTGCGGCTGCGCGACCTCGGCGGCATCGTCGTCGTCGACTTCATCGACATGGTGCTGGAGTCCAACCGGGACCTGGTCCTGCGGCGGCTCCTGGAGTGCCTGGGCCGCGACCGTACGAAGCACCAGGTCGCCGAGGTCACCTCGCTGGGCCTGGTCCAGATGACCCGTAAGCGGGTGGGCCAGGGTCTGCTGGAGTCCTTCTCCGAGACCTGCGTCCACTGCAACGGCCGCGGCGTCATCGTCCACATGGAGCAGCCCACGGCCGCCGGCGGCGGCGGTGGCAAGCGGTCCAAGAAGCGCGGCCGCGGTGCCGCGGGCCACGAGCACGAGCACGGCCAGGAGCACGAGCACGAGCTGCCGGCCGAGGCCGAGGCCGAGACCGAGGCAGAGGTGGCCGCCGAGGTCGCCGCCCCGGTGGCGCTGCCCGAGCCGGAGTTCGTCGCCGACGAGGAGCTGTACAGCAGCCCGGCCGAGGCCGAGGCGGCGGCGTCACGCGGCCGTGGCCGCCGGCGTGCGACCCGTAAGGTCACGGCTCCGGCCGGCGCGCCCGCCCCGGTGGCCGAGACCGCCCCGGCGGCCCCGGCGGCCCAGGAGAAGCAGCAGCCCGAGCCGGTGGCCGAGGCCCCGGTGGAGGCTCCCGCCGCACCCGAGGCCGAGGCCGCACCTCCGGCGCGTACGCGTCGCAGGGCGACCAGGAAGGCGACCGCCCCGGCGGGCTCGCCCAAGCAGGCCGACGTGACACCGCCGGTCCGTCCGGCCGAGCCCGCGGCGGAGCCCGTCGCGGCCGAGGACCCGGTCGTCGAGGCCGCCGCGCCGGCGGCGCCCGCTCCCTCGGAGAAGGCGGCGGAGCCCGAGGCTGCGGTCTCCGAGGCCCCGGCGGCTGACGAGGAGTCCGCTCCGGCCGCCCCGCCGCGCGCCCGTCGCCGGGTGACCCGCAAGGTCACCACTCCGGCGGGGCCGCCGGCCGGCGCCGATGAGGCAGCGGCCGTCGTGGTCACGGATGCCGGCTCCGACGCGTCCGAGGGTTCCGGCACCGAAGCGGAATCGGAGGCGCCGGTCAAGAAGACCGCGGCGCGGAAGACCGCGAAGAAGGCGACCGCGAAGAAGGCGGCCACCAAGAAGACGGCCGCCAAGACGGTCGCGAAGAAGACCGCGGCGAAGAAGACGACGACGAAGAAGGCAGCGGCGAAGAAGACCGTCGCCGCCGAGCAGTCGTCGCCTTCCGTGACGGCCTCGACCGACCTCTAGGGGACCGGCCGGGAAGTGACAGTGGCTGTGGGCCCCGCCTCGACCGAGGCGGGGCCCACAGCCGCGTGCGGGGCCCGCCCCGCACGGCGGCGGGTCCGGGGCACACAACGGCACCGCACAGCCCTGCCAGGGCAGGGTGGCGCGGAACCGGCCGGAGCGCCCCGCCACGGGCCCTGCGCGCGCCCCACGGGGTGGAGACGCCCGTCCCGTCCTCAGGCGCTTGTCGGGGGCTCCAGGGAGCCTTCCGGGCGGTTCCGCTGCCTGTGCGGGGCCGGTTTGACCGGCAAGGCAGCTGTCCGTAGTCTTAACGCTCGGTGTGTTTCCGTACGCACCTCCCCCTGAGCACATCCCTTCCGGCTCCGGCGCGCGCATCGCGCACCTTCCGGGAGAGGCCGCTCATCCTTCCGGATCGTCCCGGGCCCCGGCCCGTGCGAGCGGCTGGCATCAGGGGATCCGTTCCGAGTGAGAGAGAGATCCGCGTGTACGCCATCGTGCGCAGCGGTGGTCGCCAGCACAAGGTTGCTGTCGGCGACATCGTTGAGGTTGACAAGATTCCCACCGCCAAGGTTGGCGACACGGTCGAGCTCTCGACCCTGCTCGTTGTCGACGGCGACGCCGTGACCAGCGACCCCTGGGTCCTGGACGGCATCAAGGTCCAGGCCGAGATCGTGGACCACCACAAGGGCGCGAAGATCGACATCCTTCGCTACAAGAACAAGACGGGTTACCGCCGTCGCCAGGGTCACCGCCAGCAGTACACGGCGATCAAGGTCACCGGTATCCCCGCGGCTGCGAAGTAAGGGACTGAGGAGACATGGCACACAAGAAGGGCGCATCGTCCACTCGGAACGGGCGCGATTCCAATGCTCAGCGGCTCGGCGTGAAGCGCTTCGGCGGTCAGGCCGTGAACGCCGGTGAGATCCTGGTCCGCCAGCGCGGCACCCACTTCCACCCGGGCACGGGCGTCGGCCGTGGCGGCGACGACACGCTGTTCGCGCTGACCGCCGGTGCGGTGGAGTTCGGTACGCACCGTGGCCGCAAGGTCGTGAACATCGTTCCCGTCGCTGCCTGAGTCAGGCAACGGCTGAACGACACAGCACCTTCCGAGGGCGGATCTCAGCTTTCCCGGTAACCGGGGAAGCGGGTCCGCCCTCGGCGCGTTACGTCAAGAGACATTCCCGTATTTTTCCGTAGTACCTGGAGGCACCCACCATGACCACCTTCGTGGACCGCGTCGAGCTGCATGCCGCCGCGGGTAACGGAGGCCACGGCGTGGCCTCCGTACACCGTGAGAAGTTCAAGCCGCTCGGCGGTCCCGACGGGGGCAACGGCGGGCGCGGCGGCGACGTGATCCTCGTCGTCGAGCAGGCCGTCACCACGCTGCTGGACTACCACCACCACCCCCACCGCAAGGCCACGAACGGACAGCCCGGCGCCGGTGACAACCGCTCCGGCAAGGACGGCCAGGACCTCGTGCTGCCCGTGCCGGACGGCACCGTCGTCCTCGACAAGGCCGGCAACGTCCTCGCCGACCTGGTCGGCCAGGGGACCACCTTCGTCGCGGGCCAGGGCGGCCGCGGCGGCCTCGGCAACGCGGCGCTGGCCTCCGCCCGCCGCAAGGCGCCCGGTTTCGCGCTGCTCGGCGAGCCGGGGGAGAGCCGGGACATCGTCCTGGAGCTCAAGACCGTCGCCGACGTCGCGCTCGTGGGCTACCCGAGCGCCGGCAAGTCCTCGCTGATCTCGGTGCTCTCCGCCGCCAAGCCGAAGATCGCGGACTACCCGTTCACGACCCTCGTCCCCAACCTGGGCGTCGTCACCGCCGGTTCGACCGTCTACACCATCGCGGACGTCCCGGGCCTCATCCCCGGCGCCAGCCAGGGCAAGGGCCTCGGCCTGGAGTTCCTGAGGCACGTCGAGCGCTGCTCCGTCCTGGTGCACGTCCTGGACACCGCGACGCTGGAGTCGGACCGCGACCCGGTCTCCGACCTCGACATGATCGAGGAGGAACTGCGGCTGTACGGGGGCCTGGAGAACCGCCCGCGCATCGTCGCCCTCAACAAGGTCGACATCCCGGACGGCCAGGACCTCGCCGACATGATCCGCCCCGACCTGGAGGCGCGCGGCTACCGCGTCTTCGAGGTCTCGGCCATCGCGCACAAGGGCCTCAACGACCTCTCGTACGCCCTCGCCGGGATCATCGCCGAGGCACGGGCCAGCAAGCCGAAGGAGGAGTCGACGCGGGTCGTCATCCGTCCCAAGGCCGTCGACGACGCGGGCTTCACCGTGACCGTCGAGGACGACGGCATCTATCGCGTGCGTGGCGAGAAGCCCGAGCGCTGGATCCGCCAGACCGACTTCAACAACGACGAGGCCGTCGGCTACCTCGCGGACCGGCTCAACCGCCTCGGTGTCGAGGACGCGCTCCGCAAGGCGGGTGCCCAGGCCGGCGACGGCGTGGCCATCGGCGCCGAGGACAACGCGGTCGTCTTCGACTGGGAGCCGACCATGGCCGCCGGGGCCGAGATGCTGGGCCGCCGCGGCGAGGACCACCGCATGGAGGCACCCCGCCCCGCCGCGACACGCCGCCGCGAGCGCGAGTCCGAGCGCGACGCCGCGCAGCGGGAGTACGACGGGTTCGAGCCCTTCAGCGACTGATGACGCGGTCCCGCCCGGTGAAGGGAAGCCGCCCGGGCGGGACACGGGAGTACGGAGGGTGCCGATCGGCCGCCCGGGTGAAATCCGGGTGGGCGGAGGCCTGCTCAAAGGTGCTCCGTGCCGCTCACGCGTGTGGCGTCGGTCACCTGCCCGCAAGGCCGCCGTTCAGGTGTTTCTCCTGTGTGGCAGGGGAACGGCAGGTGTTCACCGGGTGAGGCGCACTCGACGTCCACCTTGCGAGATGGTAACGGAGAGTGTAACCATCGGGATGTTCCCCAGCCCTCGCAAGGTAGGTCGTCTGTGTCTGAGCAGTACATAGCCCAAGTCCGCACCACGGCAGTCGTACTCGCCGGCGGTACCGGTCAGCGCGTGGGTCTGTCGATACCGAAGCAGCTGCTGAAGATCGCCGGCAAAGCCGTCATCGAGCACACTCTGAGCATCTTCCAGCAGGCCGAATCGATCGACGACGTCATCGTCCTGATGGCTCCGGGTTATGTCTCCGATGTCGAGAAGATCGTCGCGAAGGCCGGCCTGACCAAAGTCATCAAGGTGATCGAGGGCGGTGCGACCCGCAACGAGACCACCGAGCGTGCCATCGCGGCACTCGGCGAGGGCCTGGCCGACGGGGAGGACCGCAACGTACTGTTCCACGACGCCGTGCGTCCGCTGCTCTCCCAGCGGGTGATCAAGGACTGCGTCGAGGCGCTCGAGCGCTACCAGGCGGTCGACGTCGCCATCCCGTCCGCCGACACCATCATCGTGACCCGTACCCACGGCGAGGACGGCGCGTTCATCACGGACGTACCGGACCGCTCCCGGCTGCGTCGCGGCCAGACGCCCCAGGCGTTCAAGCTGTCGACCATCCGGCGGGCCTACGAGGTGGCCTCGGGTGACCCCAACTTCCAGGCCACCGACGACTGTTCGGTAGTCCTGAAGTACCTCCCGGACGTGCCGATCTACGTCGTCGCGGGCGACGAGTACAACATGAAGGTCACCCAGCCGGTCGACGTCTTCATCGCGGACAAGCTGTTCCAGCTGGCCTCGACGGCCGTTCCGCAGCCGACGGGCGAGGCGGGCTACCGGGAACTGCTCACCGGCAAGACCATGGTGGTCTTCGGCGGGTCGTACGGCATCGGGGCCGACATCGCGTCGCTCGCGGAGTCGTTCGGCGCCAAGGTGTACGCCCTGGGGCGCTCCACCACGGGGACCCACATCGAGAACCCGGAACACGTCGACGACGCGCTCTCCAAGGCGTACGCCGAGACCGGGCGCATCGACTACGTGGTCAACACCGCCGGCGTGCTGCGCATCGGCAAGCTGGCCGAGACCGACAGCGCGACGATCCAGGAGGCGCTGAACGTCAATTACCTGGCGCCCGTCCAGATCGCCCGCGCCTCGTACAAGTACCTGGCGGAGACCAAGGGCCAGCTGCTGCTGTACACCTCCAGCAGCTACACCCGCGGCCGCGCCGAGTACAGCCTCTACTCCTCCACCAAGGCGGCCATGGTGAACCTCACCCAGGCGCTGTCGGACGAGTGGGCGGCGGACGGGGTCCGGGTGAACTGCGTCAACCCCGAGCGGACCGCGACGCCGATGCGGACCAAGGCGTTCGGCGAGGAGCCGGTGGGCTCGCTGCTCTCCTCCGAGGCCGTGGCCCGTACGTCGGTGGACGTCCTGCTGTCCGAGATGACCGGCCATGTGATCGACGTCCGCCAGCAGGACCCGACCCGTGGGGCGAGCGAGGCGTCCGGCTTCGAGCAGGCCCTGGCCTCGGTGCTGGACCGTCAGATCGATGTGCCATAATCAGTGATCGACTATTCGGACCCCGTCGGTTCGCCGTAAGGGCGAAACCGGCGGGGTCCGAATGCGTGAAGGCGCTCTTCACAATTTCCCCGTAGGTTATCCAGTCGGCATTCTCAGGAGCGGTACTTCGTGATTTCGAAAGCCATTCGTTTGGCTCGTGTCGGCAGCGGTTCGGAGCTGGCCGCCGCGCTTCTCCTGGGTCTGGGCTTCCCGTGCGTCATGGTCGCGGCCATAGTCCCCAACCTGTGGTTCTTCGCGGCAGCAGCCTTCGTGACGTATGCGGCGGACCAATATCTCCACCGCTGCGGCAGCTATCTCATCAACCGGCTCGCCGCGGTGCGCGCGGGTCTTTCGATCCGCTTCCTGGTGCGCCAGCTGCTGCTGGTCCTGCTGCTCTCGCGCATGGGCTACGGCGAGGCGATGCTCTTCTACGTGACCGTGGCCTGTCTGCTGGCCTTCTACGGGCTCCAGGCACCGCAGAGCGCGATAGTCACGCTCATCCGGCTGCGCCGCAAGCTGCCGGTGGTCACGCGGAACATCGACCTCAGCGCCGTGGCCATCGGGGACGCCCCGCCGCGCAGGCTGATGAGCCGTCCGGCCGAGAAGATGCTGCACCTGGACCTGTTCGGCCTGATCGGCGTGCTGATCGCCATCGAGACCGGCACCACGGCCTTCGCGTACGGCGGCCTGGCGCTCACGCTCGGCTTCGCCGTCCTCTACCTCGCCGCGCTGCTGCCCTACGCGCGCCCCAGCCGCCTCGTCCCGCCGGAGGCCAAGGTCCTCGCGGCGGTCGACGACTGGCTGGGCACCTACCGGCCGACGGTCATCATGTACTTCTCCGGATCCAAGGATTCGGCGTACCAGGTGAACATGTGGCTGGAGACGATGGCCCAGCTCGGCGGGCGGCCGCTGATCTTCCTGCGTGAGCGGAACATCGTCCCGCAGCTGGCCATGACCTCGGTGCCGGTGCTCTGCGTGCCCGGCGGGGTCCACCTGATGAACCTGAACCTCTCGTCGGTCCGCGTGGCCCTGTACGCGGCGAACGTCGGCAAGAACATCCACATGCTGCGGGTCCCGACGATGAAGCACGTCTTCATCGGCCACGGCGACAGCGACAAGCTCGCCAGCGTCAACCCGTACAGCAAGGTCTACGACGAGGTGTGGACCGCCGGGAAGGCCGGGCGGGACCGCTACGCGCTGGCCGACGTCGGCATCCGCGACGAGGACATCGTCGAGGTGGGACGCCCCCAGCTCGCCTCGATCAAGCCGTGGACCGGCGCCCCGAAGAACCCGATCCCGACCGTGCTGTACGCCCCCACCTGGGAAGGCTGGGACGACAACCCCGGCAACACCTCGCTGCTGCTGGCGGGCGAGAACATCGTCAGGCGTCTGCTCACCGCCGACGAGCCGGTCCGGGTGCTCTACAAGCCTCACCCCTTCACCGGCACCCGCAGCCGGAAGGCCAAGGCCGTGCACGCCCGTATCACCGCGATGATCGAGCAGGCCGCCGCCGAGCGCGCCACCGACCCCCGGTGGGCGACGGAGCGCGACGCGCTGCGCGCCGGGCAGGCCGAGGCGCGGGCCGCGATGCTCAGCATCGAGACGCGGCTGTCCAAGCTCGCCGGCAGTTCGCAGACCGACAGGGACGAGGCCGAGCAGTCCCGGGACGCCAAGGTCGACCCCGGGATCGAGGCGGAGACCGCGAAGCTCAGGGAAGAGTGGAACGACGCCTACTGGCGTTCCACCGGCTGGTGGGAGCACAAGGTCATCGTCGGGGCCGCACCCCGTCTGTACGACTGCTTCAACGAGTCGGACGCCATGGTCTCGGACATCTCCAGCGTGGTCTCGGACTTCATCGCGAGCGGCAAGCCGTACGCGGTGACCGACTCGGCCGCGATGGGCGTGGAGGAATTCCGGCGCCAGAACACCGCCGTACGCGCCGCGGTGATCCTCTCGAACTCGGCGGTCGAGCTGGACGAGCTGATGGCCGCCGTCACCGACCCGGCAGCCGACTCCCTGGGAGAGGCCCGGCGTGAGCTGAAGCAGTATCTGCTCGGCCCCGACGAGCCCACCTCCATCGAACAGTTCGACGCGGCGGTCCGGGAACTGGCAGCGAAGGCGGAGGCGCGCAACATCGGTGTCGCCCGGAGCCTCGGCGAACCCGTGGGCGGCTGATCCCGGTAAGGCGCACACATCGGGCATGGGCCCGTCGAAACCTGGAAACGGGTTTCGGCGGGCCTTTGTGGTGCAGCTCACAGGCCGAAAACGTGTGTCGCGCACAACCAACGCGCCGTATCGGCTGTCTCAATTGAACGTGAACGACAGTGCGATTCCCGGCGGCTGTGCCATGTCGCCGGGGGTGTACATCGGTGATGCCGTGTTCACTCCTTGGCCTGCATCGGGCGGGGGTCCGGAGTAGACGGAGCCGTGGAGAGGGATGTTCCCGCCCATGGGGCCGGCTCCGCCCGGGGCCCGCGCGACCGGGTGGACGCGGCGCCTTACCTTCCCGTGCGGCAGGGGAGCGAGGGATTTCACAGTAAAATCACATTGCGGTCAGCAATGCTTCGTTCGCACCGGTGTCCGGCACTCGATCACCACACTCTCAATATGGGGACAGAAAAACGTGAAGGCTCTCGTACTCTCCGGTGGGGCGGGCACCCGTCTGCGCCCCATCACCCACACATCGGCCAAGCAGCTGGTGCCGGTCGCCAACAAGCCGGTTCTCTTCTACGGCCTGGAGGCGATCGCCGACGCGGGCATCACCGAGGTCGGGATCGTCGTCGGTGACACGGTCGACGAGATCCGGGAAGCCGTGGGCGACGGCTCCGAGTTCGGTATCGAGGTCACGTACATCCCGCAGGACGAGCCGCTGGGCCTGGCCCACGCCGTGCTCATCGCCCGGGAGTTCCTCGGCGACGACGACTTCGTCATGTACCTCGGCGACAACTTCATCGTCGGCGGCATCAGCGGGCTGGTCGAGGAATTCCGCAGCGACCGGCCCGACGCCCAGATCCTGCTGACGCACGTCCCCAACCCCACCTCCTTCGGTGTCGCGGAGCTCGACTCCGACGGACGGGTCGTCGCCCTGGAGGAGAAGCCGAAGGCCCCCAAGAGCGATCTGGCCCTGGTCGGCGTCTACCTCTTCACCCCCTCCATCCACGAGGCGGTCCGTTCGATCGAGCCGTCCTGGCGGGGCGAGCTGGAGATCACCCACGCCATCCAGTGGCTGATCGACCAGCAGCGGAACGTGCGCTCCACCACGATCTCCGGGTACTGGAAGGACACCGGCAACGTCACCGACATGCTGGAGGTCAACCGCTCGGTGCTGGAGACCGTCGAGCCGTACGCCGAGGAGGCGGAGGTCGACGAGGGCAGCGAGATCATCGGCAGGGTCCGCATCGAGAAGGGCGCCAAGGTGACCGGGAGCCGCATCGTGGGCCCCGTGATCATCGGGGCGGACTCGGTGATCAGCGACTCCTACGTCGGCCCGTTCACCTCGGTCTCCGAAGGCTGCAACATCGCGGACAGCGAGATCGAGTACTCCATCGTCCTGAAGGACGCCTCCATCATCGGAGTCCGGCGCGTCGAGGCGTCGCTCATCGGCCGCAACGTCGAAGTGACCCCCGCGCCCCGCAGCCCCTCCGCCCACCGACTCGTACTCGGCGACCACAGCAAGGTGCAGATCTCCTCATGACGACCAACATCCTGGTGACCGGCGGGGCCGGCTTCATCGGTTCCCACTACGTCCGCACCCTGCTGGGTCCCGAGGGGCCGGGCGACGTGGCTGTCACGGTGCTCGACAAGCTCACCTACGCGGGCAACCCGGCCAACCTCGACGAGGTCCGTGACCACCCCGGCTTCGCCTTCGTGCAGGGCGACATCTGCGATCCCGAACTCGTCGGCAAGCTGATGGCCGAGCACGACCAGGTGGTGCACTTCGCCGCCGAGTCCCACGTGGACCGCTCCATCGACGGCGGCGCCGAGTTCGTCCGTACGAACGTCGTCGGCACACACACCCTGATCCACGCCGCGCACCTGGCCGGGATCAAGACCTTCGTGCACATCTCGACGGACGAGGTCTACGGGTCGATCGACGAGGGCTCCTGGCCGGAGACGCACCCGCTCGAGCCCAACTCGCCGTACTCCTCCGCCAAGGCGTCCAGCGACCTGATCGCCCTCTCGTACCACCGCACGCACGGTCTCGACGTGCGGGTGACCCGGTGCTCCAACAACTACGGGCACCACCACTTCCCCGAGAAGGTCATCCCGCTCTTCGTCACCAACCTGCTGGACGGCAAGACCGTCCCGCTGTACGGCGACGGGGCGAACGTCCGCGACTGGCTGCACATCGACGACCACGTCCAGGGCATCGAGCTGGTGCGCACGAAGGGCCGGGCCGGCGAGGTCTACAACATCGGCGGTGGCACCGAACTCTCCAACAAGGAGCTGACCGGCCTGCTGCTCGAGGCCTGCGGCGCCGACTGGGAGACCAGCGTGACCTACGTCGAGGACCGCAAGGGCCACGACCGCCGTTACTCGGTGGACTGCGCCAAGATCAGGGAAGAGCTCGGCTACGAGCCCCGCAAGGACTTCAAGCAGGGGCTCGCCGAGACCGTCCAGTGGTACCGCGACAACCGCGCCTGGTGGGAGCCGCTGAAGGACCGCGCGGCTCTCTGAGCCCTACGCCCTACGATGCGGGGTGAACCCCGGCGGTGAGCGACGCGGGAGCCGGCCCCAAGGGGTTCCGGCGCCCCACGCACCGCCGGGTTCGCGCCGGCTCACGGTTCACGCCGGCAGGCACAACAGAAAGCGGGATGCGGTATGAGCGGCAGTTGGCTGGTCACAGGAGCGGGCGGGATGCTCGCGCAGGACGTCCTGGACAGGTTGGCCCGGGTCGGCGAGACCGCTGTGGGTCTGGACCGCAAGGCGCTGGACATCACCGACGCGGGTTCCGTGCGACGGGCCGTCGAGGAGCACGGCCCGTCCGTGATCGTCAACTGTGCCGCCTGGACCGCGGTGGACGACGCCGAGACCCACGAGGACGAGGCGCTGCGCATCAACGGGGAGGGCCCCCGGCTCCTCGCCGAGGTCTGCGCCGAGCACGGAATCGTGCTCCTCCAGGTCTCCACCGACTACGTGTTCGACGGACAGGCGAGCGAGCCCTACGCCGAGGACGCGCCCACCGCGCCGAGGAGCGCCTACGGGCGGACCAAGCTGGCGGGCGAGCGGGCCGTCCTCTCCCTGCTGCCCGACACGGGTTACGTCGTCCGTACCGCGTGGCTGTACGGAGCGGGCGGAGGCAACTTCGTCCGTACGATGATCAAGCTCGAGGGCATCAAGGACACGCTGGACGTCGTGGACGACCAGCTGGGCCAGCCCACTTGGACCGGTGACCTGGCCGACCGGCTCGTACGGCTGGGGCAGGGCGCCCTCGCCGGTACGGCACCGGCGGGCATCTACCACGGAACCAGCGGCGGCGAGACGACGTGGTTCGGTTTCACCCGTGCCATCTTCGAGCAGCTGGGCGCCGACCCGGAACGTGTCCGCCCGACCACCAGCGCGGCGTTCGCCCGGCCGGCTCCGCGTCCCGCGTACAGCGTGCTGGGTCACGACCGCTGGGCGAAAGCCGGTCTCGAGCCCATCCGGAATTGGCGGGAGGCGCTCGCGGAGTCCTTCAAGGATCTCCACGGAACTCCGTGACCTGTGGTGATTGCCGACTGTTGCCCGGACCCAGTAAGTTCACTGCCTATCGAGCCGGTCGGTGCGGGGCTGACGCATTTCGGCGTCCACGCTGTTCCCGTGTCGGCCGAGCCGGCGAATCGACTCCGAACTCCTGGGTTCACGAATCGCTGACGGGCTGGACTTCTGGGTGTCACGACTCTCCGTTGTGATGCCTGTGCAGTGTTCCATACGGAAGGGGATCCGTACGATGGCAACAAAGACGGCTGCAAAGAAGATGGTCAGGGCAATTGTCGGAGAGGCGGGATGGAAGCGGCTGCGCCGCCTCCGGAGGAGACTGGCGGGTGCGCCCGCCACTGTTCCGCGCCCCGCCGCGCCTACGGGAATTGCTGCGATCTCGCACGACCTGCGCAAGCTCGCCCAGCACTTCAGGACGGACAAGTGGGGAACCCACCGCTATGCGCAGCACTATCAGCGACACCTCGAGCATCTGAAGGATGAGTCCTTCAATCTGCTGGAGATCGGTATCGGCGGTTACAGCAGGGCGGGGCAAGGTGGCGCCTCGCTGCGTATGTGGAAGCACTTCTTCCCCAAGGCGCAGATCTTCGGAATGGACATCCAGGACAAGTCATTTGTCGACGAGGAGCGGATCACGACCTTCATCGGCGACCAGTCCGACCCCGGCTCCCTCATCGGCGTGGCCTCGAAGATCGGCACGCTGGACGTCATCATCGACGACGGCAGCCATCTGAGTCCGCACATTCTGACCACGTTCGAGACGCTTTTCCCGCTGCTCAAGGACGGCGGGATCTATGCCGTCGAGGACACGCAGACCTCGTACTGGCCGGAATGGCAGGGCAGCGAGGACCGCGACGACCCGAAGACCAGCATGTCGATGCTGAAAAGGCTCGCCGACGGCCTCAACTACGAGGAGTTCGTGGACAAGGATTACGAGCCGTCCTACACCGACCTCAACATTGTGGGCATGCACTTCTACCACAACCTCGTCATCATCGAGAAGGGCAAGAACGCAGAAGGCACGAACAAGAAGCGTGTGCTCAAGAAGCGCTACAGCGAGGAAGGCGCCAAGAGCTGAATGCGTGGCCCGTCCGGCGTCCGTTCCTGAGGGCGCCGGACTCCGACCGCCGCCGGGCACATTCTGGGCCCGGCGGCTCGTCGTTCACCCCCGTACCGGCTCGTTACTCATTGTCCTCGCCTGATTACCGAACATCCACCCCGGAGAAGGACGCGCCTCTCCGGATATATCCTGTCGGACGGGCGTCCCGGGTGGGATTCAGCGCCGATTTTTCCTGATTACCAGATGAGGTTCTGCATGTCCGTCAAGGTCAGCGTCGTCATTCCCGTCTACAACCCGGGCGAGTACATCGAGGACTGCATTTCCTCCCTGTTGCGGCAGTCCCTGCCGGACGACGAGTACGAGGCGATCTTCGTCGACGACGGCTCCACGGACGCCACCCCGGCCCGCCTGGACGAAATCGCCGCCGCCCACCCGAACATGCACGTCATCCATCAGGAGTCGTCGGGCTGGTCGGGCAAGCCGCGCAACGTCGGGACGGCGGCGGCCAAGGGCGAGTTCGTCATGTACGTCGACAACGACGACTGGCTCGGCGACGAGGCGCTCGAACGCATGTACCGCTACGGAGTGGAGAACGGCTCCGACGTCATCATCGGGAAGATGGCGGGCAAGGGCCGTCCGGTGCCGGTGGAGCTCTTCCGCGTGAACCGCCCGCGGGCGAGCGTCTCCAACGCCCCGCTGATCGACAGCCTGACGCCGCACAAGATGTTCCGCAGGGAGTTCCTGGAGAGCAACGGCATCAAGTTCCGTGAGGGACGCCGGCGCCTGGAGGACCACGTCTTCGTCGTGGAGACCTACCTGCGGGCGGCGAACATCTCCGTCCTCAGCGACTACCTGTGCTACTACCACATCAAGCGCGAGGACGCCTCGAACGCCGGCTTCCAGCGCTTCGACCCGGTGGGTTACTACGGCAACCTCCGTGAGGCGCTGGACATCGTCGAGCAGTACACCGAGCCGGGGAAGATCCGTGACGGCCTCTACCGCCGCTGGCTGCGCAACGAGATGGTGGAGCGGCTCCGTGGCAAGCGGCTGCTGAGCCTCCCCGAGGACTACCGCGCGGAACTCTTCACCGAGATCCGCGGTGTGGTCACCGAGCGGTTCGGCCCAGGCGTCGCCGCGGGCATGCAGCCGACCCAGCAGATAGTCGCCGCCCTCATCGTGGACGACCGCCTCGGTGACATCGAGGAGCTGGCCCGGTGGGAGTCCGGCATCAAGCCCGTCGGCCGCCTCGAGGGCCTCGCCTGGGACGGCGGCTCCCTGAAGGTGGACTTCACCGCCGAGTACCAGGTGTCGGACGCTCCGATGACGTTCCGTTCCGAGGGAGGCGAGGACCTCCTCGCCCCGCAGCTCGCCGAGGACACCCTGAGCAGGATCGCCGGCCTCGGGGTCAGCATCGTGGCGCCGGTCGAGAAGTCCAAGGTCGACCTCGTCGTGCGTGAGCGCTCCACGGCTGCTGAGTTCTTCCAGCCCGTGGAGTTCACGAGGGAGCGGATCCCGGTCGGGAGCGGCTCCACGTTCCGGCAGGAACTGCGGGCCACCGCGACGATCGACCCGGAGACCGCCGCGAACGGGGCACCGCTCGGGGACGGCATCTGGGACGTCCTCTTCCGGATCAGCTCCTGCGGCTGGACCAAGGAGACCCGTCTGGGATCGGTCCGTGCCGACCAGGTCGAGGAGAGCCGCCTCGGCCGCCTGACCGGCTCGCCGCGCAGGGTGGTCCTGCCCTACTGGACCGAGCCGCACGGCAACCTCTCGCTCGACGTGGACCTCGCCACCGGCCGTATCGACCGGGACGTGCGACGGCTCGCGCCCGAGGACGTCCGGATCGAGAGCGGCCGCGTGAAGCTGCCGGTGCCGCTCGCCGTGGGCCCCTCGGCCGGTACCGAGCCCGTGGTCCTGCGCTTCAAGTCCGCGGGCGCCGATACGGTCCAGGCGGACGCCACCCTCACCGCGGCGCCCAAGGGTGCCGTGCTGACCGCCGAGCTGCCCGACGGCCTGCTCCCGGGCCAGGTCTGGGACATGGGGCTGGGCATGCCCTCGGCCAGGCGCGGCAAGCCGCGCTGGAGCTCGCTCCCCGCAGTGCTCCGGGTCGCGGACGACGGCAGCGTCGCTGCCGCCGAGCCCGCTCCCGCCGAGAAGCCCGCCGCGAAGCCGGCAGCGAAGAAGAAGCCCGCCCCCGCCCCGAAGAAGCGATCCTTCCCCCGCCGCGTGGCGGGAAGGATCAAGCGCGGCCTGTTCGGCTGAGGGCCCGGCCCGCCATGACGGCGGGCCGGCCTCCCATTCCGGCGGCGCACGCCGCAGCGCACAGAACAGTCAGTCGAGAAAGAAGTAGAGACGTATGCGACCTCTGTCCATCGAAGGCGCCTGGGTTCACGAGCCGAAGGTGTTCCCGGACGACCGCGGCAGCTTCCACGAGTGGTTCCGGGGCGCGGACTTCCGTACCGCGACCGGACAGGAACTCAGCCTCGTCCAGGCGAACTGCTCCGTGTCCAAGCGCGGCACCCTGCGCGGCATCCACTACGCGGACGTGCCGCCGAGCCAGGCGAAGTACGTCAAGTGTGTGCGGGGCGCGGTTCTCGACGTCATCGTCGACATCAGGGTCGGCTCACCGACGTACAAGCAGTGGGAGATCGTCCGGCTCGACGACGAGACCCATCACGCGGTGTACCTCTCCGAAGGCCTCGGACACGCCTTCTTCGCCCTGAGCGACGACGCGACCGTGGTGTACCTCTGCTCCGAGGGGTACGCCCCCGAGCGTGAGCACGGCATCAACCCGCTCGACCCCGGTCTGGCCATCACCTGGCCCGAGGGCATCGCGCCCCTGCTCTCCCCGAAGGACGAGCAGGCGCCGACGCTCGCCGAGGCGGAGGAGCGCGGCCTGCTGCCCCGTTACGAGGACTGTGTCTCCTTCCGGGAGCAGCTGCGCGCACGCTGATCGGGCCCGGGGGCTCCTGGCCCGCGCGGAGTTGTTCCGCACGTGTCCACAGGTAGTCCGGTACCGGAGGCAACCTTATGAACGGCCTGTCCGTCTCCTTTGTCAAAGGGGGAACGGGCAGGCCGCTTTCGTGTGTCTGCGCGAGGAACGCGGCGTGAACCGTCGTTCCGCCGTAGTCTCCTGAAGAGCGAAGTGTGCGGACCGGGGAGAGATGAGCACAAGCGCACCAGACGTCAGCGTCGTCATCGGGGCTTACGAGGCGATGCCGTACCTGATCCGCTGCCTGGAGTCCGTGGAGGCGCAGACCCTGCCCGCCGGACGGATGGAGATCATCGCCGTCGACGACGGGTCCACGGACGGCACGGGGGAGTACCTGGACGAGTTCGCCGCCCGTACCGCGATCGAGACGCGTGTCGTCCACCAGGAGAACTCCGGCGGGCCCAGCGGGCCGCGCAACGTCGGACTGGGGCTGGCCCGCGGGCGCTACGTCTTCTTCCTCGACGCGGACGACTACTTCGGCGAGGAGGCCCTGGAACGGCTGGTCGCGATGGGCGACCGGGCCGGGACCGACGTGGTGCTCGGCAAGGTCGTCGGCGTCAACCGCGGAGCGCCGAAGTCGATGTGGAAGGAGACCGTCGAGCGGGCGGACCTCTTCTCCTCCCGCATCAAGTTCACCCTGAGCGCGCAGAAGCTCTTCCGGCGGGAGATGCTCGTGCGGCTCGGGCTGACCTTCGACGAAGGGCTGAAGACCGGCGAGGACGCGCTCTTCACCATGGAGGCGTACCTGCGCGGCAACGGGGTCTCCGTCGTCGCCGACTACACCTGCTACCACCTGGTGGGCCGGGACGACGGCAAGCACGTCACGCAGAGCGGGAGCTACCGGCTGCGCTTCGACTCCGCCCGGGCACTGGCGGAACTCATCGCGGCACAGCTTCCGCCGGGGCGCGAGCGGGACGACCTGATGGTCCGGCCCTTCGTCATCACCCTGCTGCCGCAGTTCGGCCCGTCCCTGCTGCGGCAGTCCGAGGCCGTGCGGAGGGAGAAGATGGAGCTGGCCGCCCCGCTGCTCAAGGCCTACTGGTCGGCGGGTCTGGGGCGCCGCCTCAAGGTCCACGAGCGGCTCCGGCTGGCCTGCGTGGCCCGTGGCCGGCTGGATCTCCTCCTGGACGTCCTGCGGTTCATGGCGGACAAGCACGAGCCCGAGGTGGTCCGCAAGGGGCTCCGGGGCAGGGTGTATCTCGCCTATCCGCACTTCGGCGAGGGCGCGGGGCTGCCGGACTCCGCGTACGAACTGACCGTGCGGGAGTGGGTCGGCGGCAAGCGGATCGAGGTGCCGAAGAAGCAGACCGTCACCTCGATCACACGTCGCCTGGTCCGCAAGGCGGGCCGGGCCGCCCGGTCGGCCCGGCGCCTCCCGCACCGGGCGCACTAGGACCCGGGCGGACGCGGAACAGGCCCGCCCTCACTGCTCCGGGCGGAGGAACTTCCTGACGGGCCTGCCCACCACGCGCCGGGCCCGCCTGTACGTGGCGCCCGCGCCACCGCGTGCCCTGGTGCCGAAGCGGTCGGGCCTGCCGGTGAGCTGGGCCCGCCGCAGCTCGTTGTTCTCCTCGGTCAGCTCCTCGAGCCTGCTCTGCAGCCAGCTGAAGCGGCTGCTCAGGGTCTCGGGGTCGGTGTCGGTCCACGGCCGGACGGCGGGCGGCAGGGCGAGCTTGGACATCTGCGCGTCGAACGCCTTCCCCCTGTCGCCGTGGTGGAAGGTGTTCTCCAGGCCGTTCTTCTCCATGAAGCCGGTGAAGCGGAGGAAGCGTTCCTTGTGGCCGTTCACCAGGTCGCCGAAGTCCGCCGCCTCGTAGAGCTCGGCGGGGTCGATGTTCTTGGGCGTCTCGGAGATCTTGCGGTGCGGAATGCCGAAGTAGCGGCAGAGCTCCAGGGTCCGCGAGTCACTGCAGAGCACGGTGCTCGGGACACCGGCCAGCAGCGCCGCGATGTTCCCGTGGATGCGCGAGCCGAACGAGAAGTCGAACGCGCGTAGCTCCTCGATCCAGGTGGCCGGGTCGACGTAGAGGCGGACCTTGCCCTCGCGGTACATCGGGTGCGACGGGTGGGTCGGCATCGAGGTCTGGGCGCCGATCGGGTTCGACGTCTCCCGCCAGTGGAGCAGCTCGGCCTCGAGGAGGTTCTGCCCGATGAACCGCAGATTCGGGTAGCGCTTGTGGGCCTGACGGATGATGGCGTCGAGGCCGTGCGAACGTACGGCGCTGTGCGATCCGTTCACCGAGATGCGGGATCCCGCCGTGAGCGACTCGGAGTTCTTCTCGAGCGTGAACGTCTCGCCGTTCATGAACATGGACGGGCAGCCGATGACCTCGACGTCCCGGAAGCCCATGTTCTTGAGGTACTGCTCGGTGAACTCGCCCCGCACGCCGATGGAGGCGCTGCGGTTGAGCACCTCCGTGACGAACTCCCTGACGGTCGGCTCCATCGCCTTGAGCCGGGAGGCGTCGTACTTGAGGTCGGCCTGCGCACCGACACCCAGGACGACGACGGGGATGCGCAGCTTCTTGATCAGCTGTGTCATCCGCTTCAGGGGGCGCTCGAACGTCGGGCGGAAGGCGTTCGCCAGGGGGACGACGAAGACGTCGAACTCCTCGTTCATGCGGTCGGCCGCCGCCGGATCCGTGCGGATGCCGTTGGAGAAGACCTCTGCCCGCGGAGTCGTCAGAAGCTTGTGCGCCGCGTCGCTGAAGATCAGATTGCCCGCGTTGGTCGCGAAGACATCTCTGGCGAGGGACTGTTCGAGCGAAGCCACATCGAAGGGGCTTTTGCCCGATCTGAGGAGAATGCGCTTCTGGCGGGAGAGTTCATCTGTCACGCAATAGAGGGTAGCTCCATGAATGGCAGGTGGAGATTGCGTAAATGACCCCATTCGGGCGCATGTCGAAACGTGACCCGGACCGGCCGGTCTGTGTAATGACGTCCGCGCGGTGACAGCAGCTGAGACGGCTCGGTCCCCGCCCCGCCCCCTCGCGTAGATTGAGCGGAACCGAGCAGGACGACGTGATGGGGACGGGCGTACGTGTCAGGGGCAAGGGAATCCGAAGGCGCGGCAAGGGAGCCCGAAGGTGTGCTCCGCACACCTTCCGGGGGCGGCGCGGGGCGCAGGCCCGGTGTGACCGACGCCCGCCGGATCGTCGTCAAGGTCGGCTCCTCCTCGCTCACCACGGCCGCGGGAGGGCTTGACGCCGATCGGGTGGACGCGCTCGTCGATGTCCTCGCCAAGGTGAGGAGCGGCGGGGAGCGCGAGATCGTCCTCGTCTCCAGCGGCGCCATCGCGGCCGGCCTCGCCCCCCTCGGTCTCGTCCGCAGGCCCAAGGACCTGGCCCGCCAGCAGGCCGCGGCCAGCGTCGGCCAGGGCCTCCTCGTCGCCCGCTACACCGCGTCCTTCGCCCGTTACGGCGTACGGGTCGGGCAGGTGCTGCTGACCTCGGACGACACCAGCCGGCGCGCCCACTACCGCAACGCCTACAGCACGCTCGACCAGCTCCTCGAGATGGGCGCGTTCCCCGTCGTCAACGAGAACGACACGGTCGCCACCGACGAGATCCGGTTCGGGGACAACGACCGGCTCGCCGCGCTCGTCGCCCACCTGGTCCACGCGGATCTGCTCGTCCTCCTGTCCGACGTCGACGGCCTCTACGACGGGGACCCGAGCAGGCCGGGAACCTCCCGCATCGCGGAGGTGAGCGGGCCGGCCGACCTGGAAGGCGTCACCATCGGCAGCGCGGGGAAGGCGGGTGTGGGCACCGGCGGCATGGTCACCAAGGTGGAGGCCGCCCGGATCGCCACCGCCGCCGGGATCCCCGTCGTCCTCACCTCGGCGAGCCACGTCGCCGACGCCCTCGGAGGGCGTGACACCGGTACGTACTTCCACCGCACCGGGCGCCGCTCGGCCGACCGGCTGCTCTGGCTGGCCCATGCCTCGACACCGCAGGGCGCCCTCGTGCTCGACGACGGAGCCGTGCGTGCCGTCGTCGAGCGCCGCACGTCCCTTCTCCCCGCCGGGATCTCCGCGGTCGAGGGCGAGTTCTCCGCGGGGGACCCGGTCGAGCTGCGGGACCCGGCCGGCCGGGCCGTCGCCCGCGGGCTGGTCAACTTCGACGCCAAGGAGATCCCGCAGCTGCTCGGCCGGTCCACCCGCGACCTCGCGCGCGAGCTGGGCCCGGCCTACGAGCGGGAAGTCGTACACAGGGACGATCTCGTCGTCCTGACGCCCCGCCCGGCCCCCTGAAACGGCTGAAAGTCCAGCCTTCGGGCGGAGACCTTCACGAAAAGCGCCCCACACGCCGCCCCGGGCTGGTCAACTTTGTCACGGGGACACAGAGGGGTCGGCACAGCTACACATTCACAGGAGGCCGCCGGTGAGACGAGCGCGCCCGGGGGCACTGCCCCGCGGAACGGGCAGCCGTGCCCTGACCAGCGTCGGTGCGGGAGCCGACTACGTCGGCACGCCCATCGACCAGACCATCGAGCAGGAACCGGTGGTGACGGACGAGGAGCTGACCCGCTCCAAGCTGTGGCACATCACCCTCAGCGTCTCCGGCGGCGAGACACCGCTGAAGGAGGTCAGGCGCGGGCTGGAACAGCTGGCGCACGATCATCCGTTCCTGCTGACCAGCCGGTATGCCAACGACCACGCGGAGATCCGCTACTGGGAAGAGGCCCGGGACCTCCACGATGCCGCGGCGGTGGCACTGCGGCTTTGGGGTGAACACCGGTCCAGCGCGAAGCTCCCGCCCTGGGAGATCGTCGGCCTGGAGGTCATCGACCGGGAGACCTACCACCTGCGCATCGCCGAGGGCTACGGACCGCCACCGGCCGCCCCCGTCGGGGTACACCCGTACTGACGGGGGCGTACGGAAGCGGGTGTGCGGGCGCTGATACGCCTGTCTCGCATCACGGGATACGTGACGGATGCCCGCAGTGTGCGCACTACCCTGCGGGCATGACCACGCTTTCGCCGTACGACAACATGTCCCCGGTCGCCCAGGCCGCCTACCGGGCACGCGCAGCCGCCGACGACATCGCGCCACTCCCGCGCGCGGCGAAGGACGACGCCCTGCTGGCGATCGCGGACGCCCTCGAGGTGCGCACCAGCGAGATCGTCGAGGCCAACGCCGAGGACGTCGCGAAGGCCCGGGAGGCCGGGACGAGCGAGTCGGTCGTCGACCGGCTCACCCTCACGCCGGAGCGCATCCGCGCGATCGCCGCCGACGCACGTGACGTCGCGGCGCTGCCCGACCCCGTCGGCGAGGTGGTGCGGGGCTCCACCCTTCCCAACGGCATCGATCTGCGCCAGGTGCGGGTGCCGCTCGGAGTGGTCGGCATCATCTACGAGGCCCGCCCCAATGTGACGGTCGACGCCGCCGCGCTCTGCCTGAAGTCGGGGAACGCGGTGCTGCTGCGCGGATCCTCGTCGGCGTACGCCTCGAACACCGCTCTCGTGCGGGTGATCCGTGACGCGGTGGGCGGCTCCGGCCTCCCGGCGGACGCGGTGCAGCTCGTCCCGGGCGAGAACCGCGACTCGGTCCGCGAGCTGATGCGCGCCCGCGGCCTCGTGGACGTACTGATCCCGCGCGGCGGCGCCTCCCTGATCCGTACGGTCGTGGAGGAGTCGACGGTGCCCGTCATCGAGACGGGCACCGGCAACTGCCACGTGTACGTCGACGCGCGGACCGATCTCTCCATGGCCGTCGAGATCCTGGTCAACTCCAAGGCGCAGCGGCCGAGCGTCTGCAACTCCGCCGAGACCCTCCTGGTCCACAAGGACGTCGCCGCGGACTTCCTGCCCCTCGCCCTGGACGCGCTGGCCGAGGCCGGGGTCACGGTGCACGGGGACGAGCGGGTGCTCGCGTACGCCGAGGGGTCCAAGGCCACCGTCGTGCCGGCGACTCCGGAGGACTGGGAGACCGAGTACCTCTCGTACGACATCGCGGCCGCGGTCGTGGAGTCGCTGGAGTCCGCCGTGGCGCACATCCGGCTCTGGTCCTCCGGTCACACCGAGGCGATCGTCACCACGTCGCAGGCCGCGGCCCGGCGGTTCACCCAGTTGGTCGATTCCACGACGGTCGCCGTGAACGCGTCCACGCGTTTCACGGACGGCGGCCAGTTCGGATTCGGCGCCGAGATCGGCATCTCCACGCAGAAGCTGCACGCCCGGGGGCCGATGGGACTGCCGGAGCTGACCTCCACGAAGTACATCGTCACCGGAGACGGCCACATCCGTTAGCCCGGAGCCCTCGGGCGGGGGGCGAATCTGCGGGCTCCCTGCCCAAATCGCCCCGCCGGGGCTACGCTGAAGCTGTGCCGGACGACGTGGGGGGCAGGCCGTTCCCGGACGGCTGGGAGCCCGACGACGACCGCGGGGGCGCGGACGAGGACTTCGCCTCCGTGGTGTTCGACGAGGACTTCGTCCGGTCCGCCGAAATCCACGAACCCACCGCGGTCGAGCGTCTGCTCGCCGCCGCGCAGGCCCGCGCCGAAGCCGAGGCGAGCAGGGCGCGCTCCGGTGGCGGAGCCCTGGACGACGACCTCTACGACGACGCTTGCGGCCCGGAGGGTGCGTACGGCCGCGAGAGGGCCTTCGGCGACTTCTACGACCCAGACGACCCCGACGCCGTCCACGAGGACGACAACGGCCCCTACGGGCGTCACGGCGGCTCCCTGCGCCCTTACCGGGGTACGTCGCGCTGGCACCGGCCGGTCGCCTGGCTGCTCGCCCTCATGATGGGGATCGGGATGGTGGCGCTGGCCTTCAGCGCCGTGTACCGGGGCGCCGCGGCCAGTCGGCAGGACCAGGTGCCGCCCCCGGCGACCAGCGGCGTCGACAAGCCGGGCGTGGCTCCCTCGGCCTCGGCCGACTACTCCCGCCCTGTTGTCTCGGCCGTTCCCCGCACCCCCTGAGCGCCGCTCCCGGGGGATGCCGATGCCGTTCCCGCCGGACGGCGGCCCCTGTCCGGCGGCGTGACGCCTGCCCGGTGACGCTGTGCCACGGCCTTCCTCCGCGGCCGCCCTCCGGCCGCCCAGCCGGCCGTCCTCCCGGCGGCGTTCCACCTGCGCTCCCACCTGCGGGGCGTTTACCGTGATGAGGATCGACCCAATCTGAAGGTATGACCTTGTGATCCCTCCTCTCGTTCCCGTCCTGGGAAGAGGGCAAGTCACGTGTCCATGTGTCGAACCCGTGACGGACAGGCCCGCCCGACGCCAAGCGGCTGAGGCGGACCCCAGCGCCAGCCCTCGCCGGTGGCGCGGAGATCGGGAGAAGTCATGACAGGCCGCGGAGAACCGCCGGAAGGGCCGCCCGAGAACCCCTCGGGCGGGGAGGACGAGTACCGCTCACTCGTCTTCGACGAGTCGTTCGTCCGTGCTGCCCGGCTGCAGGAGTTCTCCGCCCAGGAGCGCATGGGCGACCACGCGCGCGCCGTGCGCTCCCTGCCTGGCCGACCCGCCCGCCGGCACCGCTCCAGAGCGGGCATCGCTCTCGTCGTGCTGATCGCCCTGGCCTTCGCCACCGCCGTCTACTTCGGCTTCCGCAACCCCTACCCGACGCCCGTCGGCAGGCGCGCCGAACCCCTCCAGACCACGGTGATTCCGCTCGCCCCCCGGAGCCCCGTACCCGGAGGGGCCGCCGAGTCGCTCCTCGCCGACGGCCCGGCCGCCGGGCACCGGACGGGCGCCGCGGGCATCAACTTCCCGGCGGTCCGGCGGACGAAGAACTTCTCGGACAGCCAGGTGACCATCGCCCTGACCACGGTGAAGGACTACCTGGTGGGCTCATCCCTCGACCCCGACGTGCTCACCGCGGGGGTCGTGAGGCCGGTCGGCCGGCTGCTCGACCCGGACCAGACGGCGCAGTTCGACCGGAGCATGGACTCACCGGCTGACGACGGCGAGCACAGTGCGACCGGCTGGCTGGTGCGCTTCGATCCGGCCGAGGTGGAACTGGCCGACTCCGACATCAGGGTCCAGGGCACCCTCTCCTACTCGGAAGCGGGGGCGGACACCCTGGAGGTGGTGTCCGACCACACCTTCACCTACGCGCTGCGGCCCGCCGTGTCCGGCCCCCACCGGGCCGACGGGGCCTCGCTCTTCACCGTGCGCCGCGTCCTGCACTTCCTGCTCGACCGCGAGGACATCCGGCTGCACCGGCTGGAGGTCCGCAGCGCCTACGTCCAGGCCGGCCCGCAGTCGTGCTCGGCCGATACGACGGGAGTGCTGCGTCCGCTGCTCGCGGGCGAGCGGGCGGACACCCGGGGGCCCGCCGGCACCGACCCCTACGCCACGGGAGTGCCCGCGGCGGCGCTCTGCGGCACGCTGGCCGTCAGCTCCCCGACCCGGAGCCCTCTTCGGGATCCGGGCGTCGCCAGGTCCCCTCGGAGCCGTCCGTAGCGTCCGAGGCCGGAGCGCCGCCCTTGCCCGCGCCCCCGCCGGCAGCTCCGGTGAATTTGTCGCGGAGCTTGCCGCCGAGGTCGCCCGCACCGCCCGCGATGTCACCGACCAGCTTCATCAGCGGGTCCTTGCTGGTGCGCACCGTGTCGGCGTAGTGCGACGCGGACTCACGGAAGGAGTCCGTCACCGACGTGTCCTTGTCCTCGTCGCGCCTGGGGTAATGGCCGTCCATGATGCGCTGGTAGTCGCGGGTCTCCGACCACTTCTTCAGCTCGGCCGCCCGGACCGTGGTGAACGGATGCGTCCGGGGCAGCACATTGAGGATCTTGAGCACGGAGTCGCGGAGGTCGCCGCCCTTCTCGTACTCGTCGGCCTGGGCCAGGAAGGCGTCCACGTTCATCTCGTGGAGATGATTGCCGCCGGCGATCTTCATCAGCCCGCGCATCGAGGCACGCAGATCCTGTCCCACCAGCAGGCCGGCGCGGTCGGCGGAGAGCTCCGACTTGCGGAACCACTCGCGCAGCGCGGTCACGATCGCCATGATCGCGACATTGCCGAGCGGGATCCACGCCACCTTGAGCGCCAGATTGGTGAGGAAGAGCAATATCGTGCGGTACACCGCGTGTCCGGAGAGGGCATGACCCACCTCGTGGCCGACGACGGCCCGCATCTCCTCCTCGTCGAGCAGCTCCACCAGCCCGGTCGTCACCACGATGATCGGCTCGTCGAGGCCGATGCACATGGCGTTGGGCTGCGGGTCCTGATTCACATACATCGGCGGGACCTTCTTGAGGTCCAGGATGTAACACGCGTCCCGCAGCATGTCGTTGAGATGCGTGAACTGGGCGTCGCTCACCCGGACGGAGTCCGAGAGGAAGAGCAGCCGCAGACTGCGCTCGGGCAGGAGGCCGCTCAGCGCCTTGAACACGGTGTCGAAACCGCTCAGCTTGCGCAGGGCCACCAGGGCCGAGCGGTCCGCCGGATGCTCGTAGGCCCGCGAGGAGATGTCCGGGAATCGCTTGCGGTGCCTGCTCGGCACGCTCTCGTGACTGGCGTCGGTCATGGATGGCCCCCTGTTCGTACGAGACGTTGCTCGTCCCCCTGACAAAAGCCAGCGTATGTGCTGGCGCTACGGTGTGCGGGGGGCTGTGGATAACTTTGAGGAGCGCCCGGAATGCCGCACACCGCCGTCTTGCTCGCCGCCGTTTCCGAGGACCAGGGGCCGGGCAACACGCTCCGCGTCGTGCTGCTCGTCTCGCTCGTCGGCGCCGCCCTGCTCGCCTGGTTCCTCCTGCGTGGATACCGCAACGACGACAACAACGACTGAGTCGGCGTGAGCGTGCCCGTGGCGCCCGCATACGATGTGCGCGACGTCTCCCTCCTGATTCCCGATGGATAGGTCCTGCAGAAGATGAGCCTCTCGAGCACCGCGCACCAGCTGGTCACCCTCGCCTCCGAAGGCGAGCAGGGTGGTAACCACGAAAGCCTCAGCCCGTACCTCACCGGTGGCGGCGCGCTCTTCGTGCTGCTGCTCCTGCTGTGGATCACCACCCGCTTCAACCGAGACCGCTGAGGCAGAGGCGAACAGCTGTGCCAGTAGGGTCTGCACGCATGGGAGAGCAGGAAGTGCCTACCGGCCGCGGCAAGCGCCGAATCGGCGTGATGGGCGGGACCTTCGACCCGATCCATCACGGACACCTGGTGGCGGCGAGCGAAGTGGCGGCCCACTTCCACCTCGACGAGGTCGTCTTCGTCCCGACCGGGCAGCCCTGGCAGAAGAGCCACAAGCAGGTCTCGCCCGCCGAGGACCGCTATCTGATGACGGTCATCGCGACGGCGTCCAACCCGCAGTTCTCGGTCAGCCGCAGCGACATCGACCGTGGCGGAGCGACGTACACGATCGATACGCTGCGGGACCTGCGCGCCGTCCACGGCGACGCGGACCTCTTCTTCATCACCGGCGCCGACGCCCTCTCCCAGATCCTGACCTGGCGGGACGCCGAGGAGCTCTTCTCGCTCTCCCACTTCATCGGCGTGACCCGGCCGGGGCATCTGCTGACGGACGACGGGCTGCCCAAGGGCGGCGTCTCGCTGATGGAGGTGCCCGCGCTGGCGATCTCGTCCACGGACTGCCGGGCCAGGGTCGCGCAGGGGGAGCCGGTCTGGTACCTCGTGCCGGACGGTGTCGTCCGCTACATCGACAAGCGCCAGCTGTACCGCGGCGAATGAGCCACGGAGAGGGGCACCTGTGACCGACCGACACGACCCGTACGACCCGTACCAGCAGCCGCAGATCATCGGCTACGACGAGTACGGGCAGCCGGTCTATCAGCAGCAGGGCCAGCAGCAGTACGACCCGTACGCCCAGCAGCCCCAGCAACCCCAGCAGGACGGGCAGTCGCAGCAGGGCTACGGCTACGACCCGTACGCCGGTACGCAGCAGCAGTACGACCCGTACGCCGCCCAGCAGGCCCAGCAGGCCCAGCAGGCCCAGCAGGCGCAGCAGGCGCAGCAGGCGCAGCAGGCGCAGCCGACGCAGCAGGGGTACGGCTACGACGGCGGCTACGGCGCGTACGGCTACGACACAGGCCGGCAGCCCGCCGTGGACGACTCCACCCAGCAGTGGAACGCGCCCCAGGCCCCCGCCGCCCCGGCGGCCGCGCCCCCGCCCCCGTTCCCGGAACAGCGGAGTGAACCGGAACCGCCGGCGGACGCATCCCTCCCGGGGCAACGCCGCGCCGACCGCGACTACCGCACCGAGCAGTTCTCCTTCATCGAGGAGCCCGACGAGGACTCCGAAGATGTCATCGACTGGCTCAAATTCACCGAGAGCCGCAGCGAGCGGCGCGAGGAAGCACGCCGGCGCGGGCACAACCGGATGGTCGCGCTCATAGTCGTCGTGGCTCTCGTGGTCGTCGGCGGAGCGGGCTATCTCTGGTTCGCCGGAAAGATCCCGGGAGTCTCGGGCAAGGACGAGCAGAACGCGGCGGCGACGGGACCGCAGAAGCGGGACGTCATCGTCGTCCACCTGCACAACACCAAGAAGGGCGGCACCTCGACGGCGCTGCTCGTCGACAACGTCACCACCGGGCAGGGCACCACCGTCCTGCTCCCCAACTCGCTGGCCGTGGCCGCGGACGACGGGTCCACCACCACGCTCGGCAAGTCCGTCGACGACGACGGTTCCACCGGCACCCGTGAGGCGATCGACACACTGCTCGGCACCAGCATCAGCGGAACCTGGCGCCTCGACACCCCGTACCTCGAGAACCTCGTCGAGCTCGTGGGCAACATCGAGGTCGACACCGACACCGCTGTGCCCGATTCCAAGAAGGGCGCGGCGCCCCTGGTGAACAAGGGGGAGGCGCAGACGCTGAGCGGCCCGATGGCCGTGGCGTACGCCACCTACCAGGGCGCGGACGAGCCGGAGGCCAAGCAGCTGATGCGCTTCGGGCAGGTCATGCGCAGCGTGCTGCGCAAGCTGTCCGAGGACCCCAAGGCCGCGACCGTCACCATCCAGACCCTCGCGCAGATCCTCGACCCGTCCCTGCCGGAACAGGACCTGGGCGCCTCGCTCGCGAAGCTCGCCGGTCACGCCAAGGTGGGCGACTACGAGACGGAGCTGCTCCCGGTCCAGAGCGACGGAACCCTCACCGACGCGGCCACGGAGAGCGTCGTCAAGGACGTCCTGGGCGGCAAGGTGAAGGCCCCGGACCAGGACGCGGCCGTACGTGTCGGCATCAAGAACGCCACGGGCGACACGAAGGGCACGGAGAACGCCAGGGTGCAGCTCGTCAACGGGGGCTATTCCTTCGTCGACAGCGGCAAGGCGGACACGGCCGCGTCGTCCGAGGTGGTCTACGGGGCCGCCGAGGACAAGGCGAAAGCGGTCGAGGTCGCCAAGACCCTGGGCCTGCCGGAGAGCGCTGTGAAGAAGGGCAAGCCGGCCGCGAACGCCGACGTGTCCGTCGCCCTCGGACAGGACTACAAGATCGCCGAGCCGACGTCGTAAGGGCTGTCGGCGGTCCGTGAGACCCTAGAGGTCGATCTGACCGCCGACGAAAGCCTGCATGTGACCGCCACGGACCGCTCCATCGAGCTCATCAACGCCGCCGCCCAGGCGGCGGCCGACCGGCTCGCGCACGACATCATCGCCTACGACGTCAGCGACGTGCTGTCGATCACCGACGCCTTCCTGCTGGCCTCGGCTCCCAACGACCGCCAGGTCAAGTCGATCGTCGACGAGATCGAGGAGCGGCTGCAGAAGGAGCTCGGCGCCAAGCCGGTGCGCCGCGAGGGCGACCGCGACGCCCGCTGGATCCTGCTCGACTACGTCGACATCGTGATCCACGTCCAGCACAGCGAGGAGCGCGTGTTCTACGCGCTCGAGCGGCTGTGGAAGGACTGCCCCGAGATCGCCCTCCCGGAGGACGCGCTCAAGACCCGGGGCAAGGCCGAGGAGCACGCCCAGCTCAACGGCGGCACGGAAGGTGACCAGAGCTGAACGGCAGCAGCAGCGGCAGGGGCCGCAAGATCGTCCTCTGGCGGCACGGACAGACGGCGTGGAATCTGGAGCGCCGTTTCCAGGGTTCCACGGACATCGAGCTGACCGAGACCGGTGTCGGGCAGGCCCGCCGCTCCGCCCGGCTGCTCGCCTCGCTGCAGCCGGACGCGATCGTGGCGTCCGACCTGCGGCGGGCGGCGGCCACGGCTGCCGAGCTCGCCTCGGTCACCGGTCTCGACGTCGCGCACGACTCGGCGCTGCGTGAGACCTACGCGGGCGCCTGGCAGGGCCTCACGCACGAGGAGATCGTCGGGCAGTACGGCGAGCAGTACGCCGCGTGGAAGCGCGGTGAGCCGGTGCGCCGGGGCGGTGGCGAGCTGGAGACCGAGGTCGCCGACCGGGCCGCCCCGGTGGTCCTGGAGCACGCCGGCAAGCTGCCCGACGCGGGCACGCTCGTCGTCGTGAGCCACGGCGGCACCATCCGGACGACCATCGGCCGGCTGCTCGGTCTCGAGGCCCACCACTGGGAGGGGCTCGGCGGGCTGTCCAACTGCTGCTGGTCCGTGCTGGGCGAGGGCGCGCGTGGCTGGCGCCTGCTCGAACACAACGCCGGGACGCTTCCTGAACCGGTGCTCGGGGACGACGACTAGAGGGTGCCCGGAGGCCCCCTCGGGGCGCCGGGGGCCGGATTTCACTTTCCGGCTCGTCGCAGGCTAAAGTTCTTTTTGTTCGCAGCGCGGAAACGCAGGGAAACACAGCGGACAGCGGGGCTATAGCTCAGTTGGTAGAGCGCCTGCATGGCATGCAGGAGGTCAGGAGTTCAATTCTCCTTAGCTCCACAGTCAAGATCCCGTCCCCAGCAGGGGGCGGGATCTTTTTTTGCCTTTCATGAGGATGCGGTGCGGTGGTCCCCGCCGCCATGCCTCAACTGCCCTGGCCCGCCTGGGACAAGGGCCGACACGGCGCGACGGCTCCTTCTTCGCAGGCCGGCCGGCCGCTCCGGTCCCGTTCCTTCAGGGCAAAGCCGTCCAGCGGGGCGGTTCTCGGGCTGACCTCCTTGCGGGGTCATGGCAGAATCGGAGCGCCGGAGGGGGCGACGGACCGATCGGGAGGGAGCGCGATGCCTGCGAGCCGCGTACGAGCCCCGGGTCCGCCCTTTGTCCCCACCGTGACCCATCGCTCCGCCGGTCACCGCGCCGCCGCTCATGGACCCACCGCGACCCGGTGTTCCGACACCTCGCGAGAGGGCCCCTCCGTGTGCACGGCCTGCGGCCACCCCCGGAGCTGACCGGATGGGTGCACACAGGAGGAAGTGCGACTGGTGCGGCAGCGGTACGCCCATCGTCCGGGACATGGACCCCGTCAACGCGGAGTTCCAGTACTGGTGCGAGGAGTGCGCACGGGCGCTGATCATAAAAGGCGACCCCATCGAGACGTACCGGGAGCTCGAAGGGGAACCCATCTACGGCCGGCTCCTCGAGGAGCACTGCACCCTGAAGAGGTTCTACTCCTTCGCCACCGCCTGACGTGCCGTGAGCCTCCGGCGCACGCTCCTCAGGGCTGGAGCAACCCGCTGGTCAGGGCGGTACGCGCCGGTCATATGCGGACAGAGTGGAAACGATTTTTGATGGGCCGGTGGGACCGTGTAATGTTCTCGATGTCGCCGGGGGAACCGGGCGGCAAACAGCACGGGGCTATAGCTCAGTTGGTAGAGCGCCTGCATGGCATGCAGGAGGTCAGGAGTTCAATTCTCCTTAGCTCCACAGTGAAGAAGCGGGTCATCCGGATCGGATGACCCGCTTCTTGTCGTGACCGTCACCTCTGCCGCGGCCGGGGCGTGCGTCAGCCGCGTCCGCTGCCCAGGGCCCTGCGCTGTGCGCTCGGGAGCGCGGGACGTTCTGCCGGCGCCTGTTCGATACGGAGTGCCAGTGCGGGGCATCTCCGTACGGCCCGCTGTGCGCGCCCCCGCAGATGCATCGGAACAGTGGCGTCCGCGAGCGCCGGGTAGCCGTCGGGACCCAGCCTGATCAGCTCGGGAACGATGTCCGCGCAGAGGCCGTGGCCCTGGCAGAGCGTCCAGTCCACCGCCAGCTTCTCGCCGCTCGGGATGGACTCCTCCAGGTCCTCGTAGCCGGGTGAAGGCAGCGGCAGCACCCCGAGCGTCTCCCGTCCGCAGCCGCCGTCCAGCACGTGCGCGGCGAGGTCGTCCGTGAACGCCGAGAGGGTCGAGGCCAGGAACCGGGCGGATCCGTCCGGGTGTTTGCACGCCCCGCGGCCCTTCACCGCCTGGGTCACCTCACGGAGCGCCTCCAGGGCGGCGGGGCCGCCGCCGTTCAGCACGTCCGAGAGGCCGCCCGCCGCGGCCGGCAGCCCGAGCTTGCACGGGCCGCACTGCCCCGCGGTCTCGGCGGCCAGCCAGTTCGCGATCCTCAGCGACTCGCCGATCGGGCAGGTCTCCGGCCCGATCGGCAGGATGGCGCCGGCGCCCAGCGCTCCGCCCGCCGCGGCCAGGGAGGCTCTGGAGACCATGGCGTCGTGTGTGGCGAGCGCGTCGATCCAGTTGCCGTGGTAGCCACCGGTGAGCACGCCCTGGGGCAACGGCGGGGCGCCGGCCAGCTCCAGGACGTAGCGCAGGGGCACGCCGGTGGGCACCTCGATCACCATCGGGCGGGCCACCGCCCCGGAGACCGTGAGCAGGACCGTGCCGGGTTCGTCGGACAGGCCGGTGTGCCCGTAGCGGCGGGAGCCGAGCCGTGCGGCGACGGCGAGCTGCGCGTACGTCTCCGCGTTGGACAGGAGGGTCGGGGCGCCGCCCACGCCGGACTCCGCAGCGCGCTCGCGGCGGCCCGGTGGCAGGGCGGGACCGCCGTTCACCGCCCGGATGACCGCCGAGGCCTCCCCGGAGACCATGCGCTCCGGGGTGCGCACCACCCGGGCGCGGAGATGCCGGCCACGCCGGTCGGACAGGCCGCGTTCGGCCAGGGCGGTCCGTACGGAGATCTCCGTCGAGTTGCGCGTGACGGCCACGACCAGCGTGCGTGCGCCGAGCGCCTCCGCTGCCAGCAGGGCGCCGTCGAGGATGAGGTGCGGGGTGCGGTTGAGCAGCACGGTGTCCTTGCGGCAGGCGGGTTCGCCCTCACTGCCGTTGATCACGACGACCGGCCGTACGCCGCGGCGTATGGAGGCCTTCGCCACCGCGCGGAGCTTCTTCCCGAAGGGGAAGCCCGCGCCGCCGCGGCCCCGCAGTGAGATGGACTCGGCCAGTTCGGCCAGCCGTTCGCCGCTCATAGGTTCGAGCGGGCCGTGCACCTTCAGGTGCATGGCGAGGTCGAGACGCTCCACCAGGTCGAAGCCGGTGGTCAGCTGGGGGAGCCCGACGACGCGGACCTCGGGCACATCGGGGAGGGGGGCGTTCACGGTCGGTCTCCTGCCGGTGTGTTCCAGGGCTCTCCTGCGGAGGGCGGGTAGAGCGGGCCCGGCAGCTGCTCGGTCTCCTGGGCGGATGCGGGGCCGGGGGGCGGGGCGTACACGGGCCTGAGCGCCTGCGCGGGAGGCGCGGGGGTCGGAGCGGGCCAGCGGTCGTGCGCAGGCTCCGGCGGGCGGCCGGAAGGCCGGGAGACGGCCCGGTACGCCGCGGAGATGCCGGGCCGGGGCCCCGTAGCCGGCGCCGGAACCGGGCTCGGGGTGAGCCGCTCGGAGCTGCGCGGCGGGGGTTCGTGCGGAGGCGCCCCGTACTGCTGGTGTCCGTACGGCGGCCGGTCGTACGCCTGGGGCTCGTACCTCGGCGGTTCGAAGACTCCTGGCGCCGGGGCCGAAAGCGTCCTGGGACGTACCGGGGTAGCGCGCGCGCCGCGGTCGTCGTCGCCCCAGCCGGGTGCGTCGGGGGGCAGGCCCCGGCCGGCCGGGGGCGCCGTGTGTTCGGCGCGGGGGAGCGGGGAAGGGCGTATGACCGGGTCGGGGGCGGACGGAGGACCGTCCGTACGGATCAGGCCGGTGACCAGATCCGTGAGCAGACGCTTGGTGGAACCGGGAAGCAGCCGCAGGGCGAGCACCGCGGCCACCGCCGTCAGGCAGAGCATGTACATCACGACGACCCAGGTCGCGGGTTGCCTGCCGGCGTACAGTCCGTGCACCAGCGCGGAGCACCAGGCCGGGTAGGCCAGTGCGTGCAGCGCGCGCCAGCGGCCGGCGACCCTGCCCGGAGTGGCGAAGGCGCTGCGCATGGCACCGGTCGCCGCCGCGGTGATCATCAGCAGCCCGGCGAGCGAGCCGAAGCCGATGAGGCCGGCCGTGCCGCTCACGCCCGTGCCGAACGGTATGAGGGCGCCGAGCAGACCGACGTGCCCCAGGGCGACCTTCACCGTGCCGTGGAGCAGGAGGAATCCGAGGGAGGCGACGGCGGCGGCCCGGTGGATGCCCTGGCAGACGATCCGCTGGCGGGTCGAGAGGAACACCCGGTCGGTGGCCAGCAGGCCCCAGGCGACCGCGGCGGTGAGGGACACCAGCGTCAGGACGCCGGTGGTGAAGTCGAAAGCGGCGCGCATGCCGTCGCTCCCCGCGACGGCGAGCAGAGGGATGAGAACCAGCGCCGCGACGGTCAGCCCGCCCTGCACCGGGCGGCTCATCCCTGGGCTGGGACTCATGGAGGGGGACGTACGGATCCTGCGATGAGGCTTCATGGGGGGCGACTCCGAATGGCTCGGCAATGCGGTCCCGTTGCGGCATGCTAGGTCGCCGCATACCGGCCGGTACGAGGTTTGAACTGTTGCCCCGATAGGAGGCAGTACGCGGAGTAACCTCCGGAGTGTGCGGGTCGTGTGGAAGGTTGGCGCGGGTGGCGTGCCTTCCGGACGCGGGGCGGCGGGCCCCGGGCGGCCCCTCCGCCGCATATGTGCCGGGCCGGGCCCCGGGCCTGTGCGGTACCCTGACGCCATGCGTGCCGTACGCCTTCTGCTTAGCGAGCCGCGCTGATCATTCCCGACCGGTGAGAATGCCTGGTCGGACTCGGCGCGGCGTCCCCTCCTGTGCGAGGGGATTTTTCGTTTCCGTAGACGTGTGTCCGTAGACGTGGGCGCCGGCAGATGACGATCGATGGAGCTTTGAGGATCATGAGCGAGACGAATTCCGCGGCCGAGGTGGCCGCGCCGCACCGCTACACGGCAGCGATGGCCGCCGACATCGAGGCACGCTGGCAGGACTTCTGGGACGCCGAGGGGACGTACGAGGCTCCCAACCCGACCGGTGACCTGGCGGACGATCCGGAGCTGGCCGCCAAGCCGAAGAAGTTCATCATGGACATGTTTCCGTACCCCTCGGGGTCCGGCCTGCATGTCGGTCACCCGCTGGGCTACATCGCCACCGACGTCTACGCCCGCCACCAGCGGATGACGGGGCACAACGTCCTGCACACCCTGGGCTTCGACGCCTTCGGCCTGCCGGCCGAGCAGTACGCCGTGCAGACGGGCACACACCCGCGGGCCTCCACCGAGGCCAACATGGAGAACATGAAGGTCCAGCTGCGCCGGCTGGGCCTGGGGCACGACAAGCGCCGCTCCTTCGCGACGATCGACCCGGACTACTACAAGTGGACCCAGTGGATCTTCCTGCAGATCTTCAACTCCTGGTACGACACCGAGGCCGACCGGGCCCGCCCGATCGCCGAACTGGTCGCGCAGTTCGAGAGCGGTGAGCGCCCCGTCCCCGGCGGTGGTCAGTGGGGCGCGCTGAGCGCCGCCGAGCGCGCCGACATCCTGGGGCAGTACCGCCTGGCGTACGCCTCGGACGCCCCCGTCAACTGGTCGCCCGGGCTGGGCACCGTGCTGGCCAACGAGGAGGTGACGGCCGACGGCCGCTCCGAGCGCGGTAACTTCCCGGTCTTCAAGGCCAAGCTGCGTCAGTGGAACATGCGCATCACGGCGTACGCCGACCGTCTGCTGAACGACCTGGACGGCCTGGACTGGCCCGAGGCCATCAAGCTGCAGCAGCGCAACTGGATCGGCCGCTCCGAGGGTGCGCGCGTCAGCTTCCCCGTCGACGGGGCAGGGGACATCACCGTCTTCACCACCCGCCAGGACACGCTGTTCGGCGCGACCTACATGGTGCTGGCGCCCGAGCACGAGCTGGTCGAGCGGATCATCCCCGCCGCCTGGCCCGAGGGCACCCACCCGGTGTGGACCGGCGGCCACGCGAACCCGGCCGAGGCCGTCACCGCGTACCGCAAGCAGGCCGCGGCCAAGTCCGATGTGGAACGGCAGGCGGAGGCCAAGGACAAGACCGGTGTCTTCACCGGCGCCTACGCGACCAACCCCGTCAGCGGCGAGAAGGTCCCCGTCTTCATCGCCGACTACGTCCTGATGGGGTACGGCACCGGCGCGATCATGGCCGTACCGGCGCACGACGCGCGCGACTTCGCTTTCGCGCGCGCCTTCGAGCTGCCGATGCGCTGCGTCGTCGAGCCGGCTGACGACCGCGGCCTGGACCCCTCGACCTGGGACGACGCCTTCGGCTCGTACGACGCGAAGCTGGTCAACTCCGCCAACGAGGAGATCTCGCTGGACGGCCTGGGCGTCGTCGACGCCAAGGCGAAGATCACCGAGTGGCTGCAGGCGCGCGGCGTCGGCGAGGGCACCGTCAACTTCCGGCTGCGTGACTGGCTGTTCAGCCGCCAGCGCTACTGGGGAGAGCCCTTCCCGATCGTGTACGACGAGGAGGGCATCGCCCACCCGCTGCCCGAGTCGATGCTGCCGCTGGAACTGCCCGAGGTCGACGACTACTCGCCGCGCACCTTCGACCCGGAGGACGCCGACACCCAGCCCGAGACCCCGCTGTCCCGGAACGCCGACTGGGTCAACGTCACCCTGGACCTGGGCGACGGCGCCGGCCCGCGAAAGTACCGCCGCGAGACCAACACCATGCCGAACTGGGCGGGTTCCTGCTGGTACGAGCTGCGCTACCTGGACCCGCACAACGACCAGCGGCTGGTCGACCCGGCGATCGAGCAGTACTGGATGGGTCCGCGCGAGGGCCGGCCGACCGGTGGCGTCGACCTGTACGTCGGTGGCGCCGAGCACGCCGTGCTGCACCTGCTGTACGCGCGCTTCTGGTCGAAGGTGCTGCACGACCTGGGGCACATCTCGTCCGTCGAGCCGTTCCACAAGCTGTACAACCAGGGCATGATCCAGGCCTTCGTCTACCGGGACAGCCGCGGCATCGCGGTGCCGGCCGCCGAGGTCGAGGAGCGCGACGGGGCGTTCTACCACGGCGGTGAGAAGGTCAGCCGTGTCCTGGGCAAGATGGGCAAGTCCCTGAAGAACGCCGTGACGCCCGACGAGATCTGCGGCGAGTACGGGGCGGACACCCTGCGGCTGTACGAGATGGCGATGGGCCCGCTGGACGTCTCGCGTCCGTGGGACACCAGGGCCGTCGTCGGCCAGTACCGGCTGCTGCAGCGGCTGTGGCGCAACGTCGTCGACGAGGAGACCGGTGAGGTCACCGTCGTGGACACGGAGCCCGGCGAGGACACGCTGAGGGCGCTGCACAAGGCCATCGACGGTGTCGGCCAGGACATGGCGGGGATGCGGTTCAACACCGCCATCGCCAAGGTCACCGAGCTGAACAACCACCTGACGAAGGCGGGCGGGCCGCTGTCGCGGTCGGTCGCCGAGCGGCTGGTGCTGCTGATCGCCCCGCTGGCGCCGCACGTGGCGGAGGAGCTGTGGCGCCGGCTGGGCCACACCGAGTCCGTCGTGCACCAGGACTTCCCGGTCGCGGACCCGGCGTACGTCGTGGACGAGACCGTGACCTGCGTGGTTCAGGTCAAGGGCAAGGTCAGGGCGCGCCTGGAGATCTCCCCGTCGATCTCGGACGAGGAACTGGAAGCGCTGGCCCTGGCCGACGAGAACGTCGTCGCCGCCCTGGGCGGGGCCGGGATCCGCAAGGTGATCGTGCGGGCGCCGAAGCTGGTCAACATCGTCCCCGCGTAGCGGCGCGGGCGGCCCGGCGGTCCTCGCGGGCGTGCCAGGGCTTTCCCCTACGGGCAGGTTGGGGGTTCCGGTGGAACCCTCGGCCTGCCCGTTCCGTTTACGGTAGAAGGGGCGACCGCACGCGGCTGCCGACCGACAACCCGAGGGGCGTTCATGGAAGCCGTGATCCTGATCCTGACGCTGCTGTTCGTGGCGTTCATGGCGCTCGGGGTGTACGCCGGAGTGAAGACGGTGCGCGCCGCCAAGCGTGGTGTGGACCGGACGATCACGCAGGCGCGCCGCTCCGTCGAGGACACCGCACTGCGGGCCAAGAGCTACGGTCAGCCGGGCGTGCCGGGGGAGCTCGCACAGCTGAGGCTCACGCTGCGTACGTCGATGCGGGCGACCCAGGAGGCGCTGAACGCCGGGGCGGCGGAGGACGCCTCCCTGTCGGAGTCGCTGGGACTCTTCCAGCGCCTGAGCGCGCACGGACGCGAGCTCGACAACGAGCTCAAGCGGTTGGAGCGCGAGCCGGACCGGGCGACCGTGGCCACGCTGCTGCCCGGTCTGAAGGAGCGCACGGAGCGCATCACACACTCGGCCGAATCGCTGCGCTGGGCGGCGCGCGACCGGGCCCGGCAGTTCGCCGACGACGATCTGGCCGCGCTCAACGCGCAGATCGACCTGGAGTCCGGGGCTCTGCGGCACTGGACGACCGAGGAGCCGGCCGCACAGACCGATACGGCCGGGCACAGCTGGAGCGGACCCGCCGACGAGGAGACGCCGCCCTCGCTCACCCCTCCGGACCCGCGGCTGCGTACGGGCTATCCGTGGCAGAAGTCGGCCAGGCCGGAGACCACGAACTGACAGGCGTCGGCGGCGGAGACGGAGAGGCGGCCCGGGCTCAGGACGCGTCCGGGTGACGCGCACGAACGTGTCCTGAACGCCTTCGGAAAGGCTCGGGGTACGTCAAGTACGGCTCAGGGACCGACCTGAAATGATCAGCAGGCCGGTCCCGGGCTGCCGTGCCGCCGCCCCGGAAGGTAACCTCCGGCTCATGTCCCGCCATGTCGCGATCGTCACCGATTCAACGGCCTACCTGCCGCCCCAGACGATGGAACGGCACGGCATCACCGCGGTGCCGCTGACCGTCGTCCTGGGTGATCAGGCCCTGGAGGAGGGCACGGAGATCTCGGCCCGGTCGCTGGCGCAGGCCCTGCAGAGGCGCAGTTCCGTGACCACCTCACGGCCCGGTCCGGAAGTCTTCTCGGCCGCGTACCGAGCCGCGGCCGAGGCGGGGGCCACCGGCATCGTCTCCCTCCATCTGTCGGCCGAGTTCTCCGGCACGTACGACGCCGCCGTGGTCGCCGCGAAGGACGCGCCCGTGCCGGTGCGCGTGGTCGACACCGGCATGGTCGCCATGGCCCTGGGATTCTGCGCGCTCACCGCGGCCGAGACCGCCGAGTCGGGCGGCGGGCTGGACGAGGCGGTGGCCGCGGCAGAGAAGCGGGCGGCGGGCACATCGGCGTTCTTCTACGTCGACACGCTGGACTACCTGCGCAGGGGCGGCCGCATCGGTGCGGCCCAGGCGCTGCTGGGATCGGCCCTGGCCGTCAAGCCGCTCCTCCAACTCGAGGGCGGTCGCATCGAGATGCTGGAGAAGGTACGGACGGCGTCCAAGGCGATCGCACGGCTGGAGGAGATCGTCGCCGCGCGGGCCGGAACGGGGGCTGTGGACATCGCCGTCCATCATCTGGCCGCTCCGGACGGGGCCGAGCGGCTGGCGGAGCGGCTGCGGGGCAGGGTGCCCGGACTCGTGGACCTGCACGTGAGCGAAGTGGGCGCGGTGATCGGGGCGCACACCGGGCCGGGGCTGCTGGGAGCCGTGGTCGCACCGCGCTGAACGTCACCCCGGCGGGTGATGCGGTTATCCACAACTGGTGAGTTATCCACCGTAATTGGGGCAGCTCGGCAGATTTTCCCGAGAGTGTCTAGCGTCGTGAGGCATGACACTCCGTTCACTTCTCGCAGCTGACCGTGCCACAGACCGGCAGAGCCGGGCCGACGCCGCTACGCCCGCACACCGGCCCGCGGATCTGCCCGCCCACGCGGCCATGGACCCGCCCGCGCACCGGCCCACGCACCGTGCCGCGCGCCGTGTGTCCCACGAGTCCGGCCCGGCGGGGCGTGCCCGGCACCGGTCCGGTGTCCGCCCCGGCGGAGCGGCGGGCAGCTCGCCCGGCGCCGCCTCCGGCGGACGGCACGGGCGCCGACGGCCCACTCTGCGCGGGTCGGACGCCGAGATGGCGGCAGCTTCCCGGCTCCGCGCGGACGCGCTCATGGCCGCCGACCGGTCTGCGCCCGCGCCCGGGCCGGCGTCAGGGGTCGGGCCTGCTGGGCCGACGTCCGGGGCCGGGGCTGCTGGGCCGGCGTCCACGGCTGCCACGGATCCGGCAGCGGGCACGGTCACCGCGCTGCCCGGCGGACGCCCCCGACGTGTCCGTGTCGCACCTTCCTGGGCAGTTGCCACGCCATCGCTCCCGGCGTCCGACGCGCGTCCGGGCACAGGCCCGTCGGTCCAGCCGGGCCCGCTGCGACGCGCGGTGCCCGACGACTCCGGCGTGCGGAGGCCTTGGTGGCGGGAAGCCGGGCCCGCACTGCGGGACCGCTTACCCCTGTGGGTGCAGCTGCGGTGCGGTCTGGAGCCACGGGCGCTCGCCGCCCTCGCCGTCGTCCTGGTCGGGGCCGCGGTTTTCGCGGCGGCCCACTTCTGGTCGGCCCGTCCCGAGCCCGTACGCGCGCCCGACCGGGTCGCGGAGGCCGCCGCGGTCCAGGACGGCGGGCCGGGGGCCCCGAAGGTTCTGCCGGGCCTCACGCCCGGTCAGGACGCGGGGGCGCGGACGGGCACCGCGCCCGGCGGGCAGATCGTCGTCGACGTGAGCGGCAAGGTACGCCGACCGGGGATCCAGTATCTGCCCGCCGGTTCCCGCGTCGCGGACGCCCTGCGCGCCGCGGGAGGTGTCCGCGCGGGTACCGACGTCTCCGCACTCAACCGGGCGCGCGTCCTGACGGACGGTGAACAGGTAGCGGTGGGCATGCCCGCCGCCCCACCGCCGGCGGGCGGCACGGGGGCGGGCGCCGGGGCGCCGGGACAGGCCGGGCCGGCGGCGCCGGTGAGCCTCGGCACGGCCACCGTCGAGCAGCTCGAAACCCTGCCGGGCGTCGGGCCGGTGCTCGCCCAGCACATCATCGACTACCGCACCGAGCACGGGGGTTACCGCTCCGTCGACGAACTCCGTGAGGTCAACGGCATCGGGGACCGCCGGTTCGCGGATCTCCGGCCGCTGGTCAGGCCATGACCGGACCTGACGTCCACGCGGACCAGGGCGGCCGGCTGGGCGCCGCGGACCCGCACCAGGAGGCTCCGGCCGATCTGCGGCTGGTCCCTCCGGCCCTGGCGGCCTGGGCGGCCTCCGTCCTGGCACTGGGTGCGCCGGGCCGGTGGGTGGCGGTCGGGGCGGTCCTCTGCGGGTGCGCTGGGCTCGGCCTCATCGCCGTACCCCGGACCGTGGCACGAGCAGAACCCCGGATCGTGCCGCGAGCAGAACCCCGGATCGTGCCGCGAGCAGAGCCCCGCGGCGCCGTGGGGGCGGTGGATCCGGCGGGCCTGGCGGAGACGGCTGCGGGGTCAGGAGCGGCGAGGACGCCCCGGCGTGCCGGGACACGAACCACGGTTGCCGCCGGGGTGCTGCTCTGCGCCGCGGCCGGCGCGGCCGCAGCCGGGCTCCACGGAGCGGATTCCCGTAGTGGGCCGGTCCCCGGACTGGCGGAGTCGTACGCCCGCGTCGAGGCGGAGGTGACCGTCACCTCCGACCCCCGCCGGACCCGGCCGCGCGTGCAGGGGGATCACAGCACGCCCGTCTCCCTTCTTCTGGACGCCGAGATTGACCGGCTGACCGCTCCCGACGGCACGGTCACCCGGCTCACCACTCCCGTTCTCGTCATGGTCGCCCCGGGTGACACGGCGGCGCGGTGGCAGCGGCTGCTGCCCTCGACAGGTCTCCGCATCAGCGGTCGGCTCGCGCCACCACGTCACGAGGGGGAGCGCATCGCGGCCGTGCTGGGCACCGACGCGGACGACCCGCCGCAGGTCACCACCGAACCCACCCTCCTCCAACGCGCGGCAGGGCGGCTGCGGTCCGGCCTGCGAGAAGCCACCGACGGGCTCGACGCCGATGCGCGGGCCCTCCTGCCGGGGCTGGTGGTCGGCGACACCTCACGGGTCCCGCCCGACCTGCACGACGCCTTCAAGGCCACCGACCTCACCCACCTGCTCGCCGTCTCCGGAGCCAACCTGTCGATCCTGCTCTTCCTCCTCATCGGTCCGCCGGGAACGGCGTCGCGCAGCGAACGCCGCGGGCTGGCACCCCGGCTGGGTATCTCCCTGCGCATGACCGCCCTGACGGGTGGCGGCATCGCGCTGGCCTTCGTGATCGTCTGCCGCCCCGAGCCGAGCGTCCTGCGCGCGGCCGCCTGCGGCCTGATCACGCTGCTCGCCATCGGGACGGGCCGGCGCAGATCGCTGATTCCCGCACTGGCCGCGGCCGTTCTGCTGCTGGTGCTGTACGACCCGTGGCTGGCCCGTAGTTACGGGTTCCTGCTGTCCGTGCTGGCCACCGGGGCGCTTCTCACCCTCGCGCCCAGGTGGAGCGGTGCTCTTCAGCGGCGCGGGGTCCCGGCACGGCTCGCGGAGGTGCTGGCCGCCGCGGGAGCCGCTCAGGCGGTCTGCGCACCCGTGGTCGTGGTCCTCGCGTCCAGGGTCAGCCTGGTGGCGATTCCCTGCAATCTGCTGGCCGAGTTCGCGGTGGCGCCCGCGACGGTCCTGGGGTTCGCCGCGCTCGCCGTGGCCCCCGCGTCCATGCCGGCCGCCGAGGTGCTGGCCAGGATCGCCGGCTGGCCGGTCGGGTGGATCGCGTCCGTGGCCCGCACCGGGGCCGCGCTTCCCGGGGCGGAGACCGACTGGCCGGGCGGCTGGCGCGGCGCGGCTCTCCTGGCGGCCCTCACGGCTCTGCTGGTGCTGACGGCCCGCCGCCTGGCCCGCCACCCCTGGGTGTGCTCCGCCGCCGCGCTCCTTCTGGTGCTCGCGGTGCTGAGGCCGGTGCCGCTCACCCGGATCGTGACGGGATGGCCGCCGCCGGGCTGGGCCTTCGCGCTCTGTGACGTGGGACAGGGAGACGCCATGGTGCTCGCCGCCGGGGACGGCACGGGAGTGGTCGTGGACACCGGTCCTGAACCCCGCCTCGTGGACCGGTGCCTGCGCGACCTCGGCATCACCCGTGTGCCGCTCCTGCTCCTGACCCACTTCCACGCCGACCATGTGCGCGGCCTCCCCGGCGTGCTGAAAGGCCGCGACGTCGGAGCGATCCAGACCACGAGTCTCGACGAACCACCGGAGCAGGCGGCCTTCGTGAAGAGAACGGCCTCGGCGGCGCGTGTCCCGATGGTCCGGGCGGTCGCGGGGGAGCGACGCCGGACGGGGCCCCTCGACTGGCAGGTGCTCTGGCCCGGTGCGCCGGGAGCGGCAGCGGCCTACGTGACCGACGAGCCGAACGATTCCAGCGTCACGCTGCTCGTCCGGTCCGGCGGGCTGACCCTGCTGCTCCTCGGCGACCTGGAACCCCTGGCGCAGCAAGGGGTGCTGCGCAGCCATCCGGTGCTGCCCCGGGTGGACGTGCTGAAGGTCGCGCACCACGGCTCCGCCCACCAGGACGCCGCGCTCCTGCGCAGCGCCCGCCCGAGGTTCGCGCTGATCAGCTGCGGCAGGGACAACCCGTACGGTCACCCGGCGGCCCGTACGCTCGAAGCGCTCGAGGCGGCGGGAGCGAAGGTCCTGCGCACCGACGTCCACGGTGCGATCGCGGTGACGGGGTCCGGCGCGGGGCTGCGTGCGGCAGGCCGGTCATGAAGGCGAGTCGCGCCCTGCGCCGGCCGTCAGACCAGCCAGCTGCCGTCGAGCATCAGATCGCGCCCCGCCAGCTCGTTCTCCTCGCGCCACGCCTTGACGGTGTACGGAGTGATGCGCAGATACACCCAGGCGGCGCGTCCCCGCAGGTCCCAGTGGAGCTTCTCGGCGAAAGCGTCCCCCGACCCGGCGGGAAGGTCCGTCCCTTCCACGATCTCGGCCGTTCCCTCGATCAGCACCACATCACGGGTGTGCCCCAGAGTGAGCCTGGCCTGCCCGGGCGGGGTCACGTTGACCGCTGTCGGATTGGTGCGCCGGGTCGCCAGCAGCAGCGTGCCCCGGTCCCATACGAACGACAACGGCACAAGACACGGCACACCGTCGGCGGAGGCCGTCGCCACCCAGACGTCCTCGTCCTTCTCCAGGCGATCGAGTACGTCCTGCTTGCGCTGTTCCGGGCCGCGGGCCGGCTCTCGCTCCGTCATGGCCGACACGCTAGCCACCGGCAGGGGGCGTCGCATCCGTCGGCGGTCCTAGGTCCACGGGCTCATGGCGCCGTCCGGCGTACCGCGACAGACTTCAGGGATGAACGAGGAAACGCAGCGGCGGGCCCACGCGCCCACGCCCGCCCGGGTGGACGCCTACCTGGAACGCATCGGTGCGACCCGCCCCGCGCGTGCCGACGCCGCCGCACTGCGCGAGCTGCAGCTCCGCCACCTGATGACCGTGCCCTTCGAGAACCTTTCGATCCATCTCGGCCAGGACATCGTGCTGGAGGAGGAGAAGCTCGTCGACAAGATCGTCACGGACCGCCGGGGCGGTTTCTGTTACGAGCTCAACGGCGCCTTCGCCGCACTGCTCCGAGAGCTGGGCTTCCGCGTCACCCTGCTCCAGGCGCGGGTGTTCGGCGACGGCGGACGCCTCGGTATCCCGTACGACCACGTCGCGCTGCGCGTCGGGACCGACGACGGTACGGGCCCGTGGCTCGCCGATGTCGGCTTCGGCGACCACGCCCTGCACCCGCTCGAACTGGAGGCCCGTACCGAGCAGGACGATCCCTGCGGCAGGTTCCGGCTTTGGGAGGCGCCGCAGGGAGACCTCGATCTGCTGCGCGACGGTTCGCGCCAGTTCCGGCTGGACCTGCGGCCGCGGGTGCTGTCGGACTTCCGAGCCGGGTCCTGGTATCACCGCACCTCGCCGGACTCCCACTTCGCACGGTCCCTCATCTGCTCCCGGCGCACCGCGGACGGCAGGGTGACGCTCCGCGGGCGCACCCTGATCACGACCGTGCGGGGCGAGCGGCACGAGACGGAGCTGAAGGACGACGCCGAGGTGCTCGCCGCCTACCGCGACCACTTCGGTCTGGCGCTCACCCGCCCGCCCACGGTGCGCCCCCGGGGCTGACCGCTCCCGCGCCGGGGCCCCGGCCAATACGGACCTTTGGTAGCACCTGCGTACAGCGGCGCACGGCTGGGTACAGCTCGGCACAACCTTCTCTGAGCTGCTGCGTTTGCCTCGAACATCGCAACGGTGATCGAATACGTTTTCGTCGGCGGGCCGCTGCTCCGACAACGACGTCCGGCTGTCAGGGGCCCGAGGTGAGAACCGCCCCTGGGGAGTACGTGCACATGTTCGGCCGTTGGCTAGGCAGCAGAGCGAAGTCCGGCACCCCACAGAGCAACGGCCTCGCTGGGCTCCCCGTGCCGCAGAATGCCGGAATGCTGAGCTGCCGCGTACTGGACCCCGTCTCCGAGCCCGTACGGCAGGCCGAGTTCGTCGTCACCGACAGCGCGGGCCGCAAGGTCGTCGGCGGAGAGACGGACCCCTTCGGGAACGTCGTCGCCACCGTCCCGGTCGGCGACTACCGCCTCGGTGTCACGGCTGAGGGTTTCACTCCGTTCCACGGTTCGGCCACGGTGGCCCAGGGCGGCCACGCGAGCCTCGGCGACGTCTCCCTCCAGGTGGCCCAGCCCCCGCAGCTCCCCGACCCGGGAGACTGGGAGATCGAGCCGTCGCACACCCAGATCGGCTTCACGGCACGTCACATCGGCATGGCCCGCATCCACGGCAGGTTCAACACCTTCGCCGGTGCCGTGCGGATCGCCGACCGCATGGAGGACTCCGCCATGCACGTCATCATCGACGCCTCGTCGATCGACACGAACGTCCAGATGCGTGACGACCACCTGCGGTCCGGCGACTTCCTCGATGTCGAGCGCTACCCGACCCTCGAGTTCTACAGCGAGCGTTTCGTCCACCGCGGCGGCACCCGTTGGGGCGTCACCGGGGCGCTCACCCTGCACGGTGTGAGCCGTACCGTCACGCTGGACACCCAGTACCTCGGTCTGGGCAACGGCCTGGAGGGCGAGACCCGGGCCGCCTGCCGGGCGACCACCGAGCTGCACCGCGAGGACTTCACACTGACGTGGCAGACGATGCTGGCGCGCGGCATCGCCGTTGTCGGCCCGAGCATCAAGATCGAGATGGACATCCAGATCGTCCCCAAGGGCTGATCCCGCCCTGCTCACCGAGGCCCGGCCGGGCCCCTACGGCGCCTCCAGCCACCCTTCGTACTCCGCGGCGAACGCGTCGAGCGCCGCCGGGTCCAGCCGTGCGGCCGGGTCCTCCACCACCACCAGCCACTGGGCGTCCTCGGCGTCGTCCTCGCCCGCCAGGGCGTCCCGCACGAGCTGAGGCTCCTCGGTGACGCCGAACCGGTCGGACAGCTCCCCGGCGACATCCTCGGCCGTGTCGCGGTCGGGCAGCACCAGCACATGTCTCACATCGCTCACCCGGTCATTCTCCGGTATGCCCGGGTGAGCGATGCGCCGGGGCGGCTGCCCCGCGGCCTTGTCACAGGGGCGTGGGATGCTGGACCGCGATGGCCACCAGACGTAGTTCCACCGACGATCCGCTCGCCCCCGTCACGCTCGCCGTGGGCCAGGAAGACCTGCTCCTGGACCGCGCCGTGCAGCAAGTGGTGGCCGCGGCCCGCGCCTCCGACGCCGACACGGACGTCCGCGACCTCACCCCGGACCAGTTGCAGCCCGGCACGCTCGCCGAGCTCACCAGCCCCTCGCTCTTCGCCGAGCGCAAGGTCGTGATCGTGCGCAACGCGCATGATCTCTCCGCCGACACCGTCAAGGACGTCAAGGCGTACCTGGGCGCCCCCGCCGAGGAGATCACCCTCGTCCTCCTGCACGCGGGCGGGGCCAAGGGCAAGAGCCTGCTGGACGCCGTGCGGAAGGCGGGGGCGCGTGAGGTGGCCTGCCCCAAGACCACCAAGCCCGCCGAGCGGCTGTCCTTCGTGCGGTCGGAGTTCCGGGCGCTCGGTCGTTCAGCGACCCCGGAGGCATGCCAGGCGCTGGTGGACTCCATCGGCAGCGACCTGCGGGAGCTGGCGAGCGCCGTTTCGCAGCTGACCGCAGACGTCGAGGGCACCATCGACGAAGCGGTCGTCGGCCGCTACTACACGGGCCGCGCCGAGGCGTCCTCCTTCACGGTCGCCGACCGCGCGGTCGAGGGCCGGGCCGCCGAGGCGCTGGAGGCGCTGCGCTGGTCGCTGTCCACCGGCGTCGCCCCCGTCCTGATCACCAGCGCCCTCGCGCAGGGCGTCCGGGCGATCGGCAAGCTCTCCTCCGCCCGGGGCGGCCGGCCCGCGGACCTGGCCCGCGAGCTCGGCATGCCGCCCTGGAAGATCGACCGGGTCCGCCAGCAGATGCGCGGATGGACTCCGGACGGAGTGTCGGCGGCGCTGATCGCGGTCGCCGCGGCCGACGCGGGTGTGAAGGGCGGCGGGGACGATCCCGAGTACGCCCTGGAGAAGGCCGTGGTCGCGGTAGCCCGCGCGGCACGCTCCGGCGGCCGCTGACCCCCGCCCCGCGACCCCCGCCCCGCGACCCCCGCCCCGCGACCCCCGCCCCGCGACCCCCGCCCGGCGCCGGGACAGCCGGCGGCAGGGCAGCCCGGCCCGGCACAGCCCGGCCGAGGCACAGCCCGTCCCGCAGCTCCCCACCCCGCGAGGGGGCACGCGCGAAGGCCCCGGCCGCCGTCCTGGGGAGGACGCGGCCGGGGCCTTCGGTTCACGCTTGGTGCGCCGCACCCGCGTGGCGAACGCAGGTTCGGTGTGCGGCGCGGGGTGCCGGTCAGGAGCGGGAGAGAGGGCCCGCTGAGTCCGTTCCGGCGATCACATCAGTAGCTCAGCCCTGGAGGGCGGCAACCTTGGAAGCCAGCGCCGACTTCTTGTTGGCGGCGGCGTTCTTGTGGATGACACCCTTCGAGACAGCCTTGTCGAGCTGGCGGGAGGCGTCGCGGACGGCCACAGTGGCCTTCTCGACGTCACCGGCAGCGGCAGCCTCACGGGCCTTGCGGATCGAGGTCTTGAGCGAGGACTTGACGGCCTTGTTGCGCAGGCGCGCCTTCTCGTTCGTCTTGTTCCGCTTGATCTGGGACTTGATGTTCGCCACGAAAGAGCCTTTTCAGGTTCGTTGGATCTTCTATGTGCGCCACGCCGCTTCTGAGGGCCACGAGGCACAGCTGCCCACGGTAGCAGTCACCCTCGGACCGGCCCAAACCGGTCCCGGCCCCACGGGCGTGGGACCATGGAGGCTACGTATCGATCCGTCCGACCCGACATCGACCCGAGACACGGCGTCCGACGTCTCAAGAATCAGGACCCTGCGTGCCCGCGACTCCTACCAACGTGCCCGAGCCGAGCCGTACCGACCCGGCGCTGATCCGCAACTTCTGCATCATCGCGCACATCGACCACGGCAAGTCGACCCTTGCCGACCGGATGCTCCAGCTGACGGGAGTGGTCGACCAGCGGCAGATGCGCGCCCAGTATCTCGACCGGATGGACATCGAGCGCGAGCGCGGCATCACCATCAAGTCCCAGGCGGTCCGTCTGCCGTGGGCGCCCACCGAGGGTGAGGACAAGGGCACGACCCACGTCCTCAACATGATCGACACCCCGGGCCACGTGGACTTCACCTACGAGGTCTCCCGCTCGCTCGCCGCGTGCGAGGGCACCGTCCTCCTCGTCGACGCGGCGCAGGGCATCGAGGCGCAGACGCTGGCCAACCTCTACCTGGCGATGGAGAACGACCTCACCATCGTCCCGGTGCTCAACAAGATCGACCTGCCCGCCGCGCAGCCCGAGAAGTTCTCCGAGGAGCTGGCCAACCTCATCGGCTGCCAGCCCGAGGACGTGCTCAAGGTCTCCGCGAAGACCGGCATCGGCGTGGACGCGCTGCTCGACCGGGTCGTCAGGGACGTCCCGGCCCCGATCGGCCAGGCGGACGCCCCCGCACGGGCGATGATCTTCGACTCGGTCTACGACGCGTACCGCGGTGTCGTCACCTACGTCAGGGTCGTCGACGGCCAGCTCAACAAGCGCGAGCGCATCCGCATGATGTCGACGGGCGCCACCCACGAGCTGCTGGAGATCGGTGTCTCCTCCCCGGAGATGACCCCGGCCGACGGCATCGGCGTGGGTGAGGTCGGATACATCATCACCGGTGTGAAGGACGTCCGGCAGTCCAAGGTCGGTGACACCATCACCTCCCTGAACAAGGGGGCGACCGAGGCGCTGGGCGGCTACAAGGACCCCAAGCCGATGGTGTTCTCGGGGCTCTACCCCCTGGACGGGTCCGACTACCCGGACCTGCGCGAGGCCCTGGACAAGCTCCAGCTCAACGACGCCGCCCTGGTGTACGAGCCGGAGACCTCGGCCGCGCTCGGCTTCGGCTTCCGTGTCGGCTTCCTCGGCCTGCTGCACCTCGACGTGATCCGCGAGCGGCTCGAGCGCGAGTTCGGTCTCGAGCTCATCGCCACCGCGCCCAACGTGGTCTACCGCGTCGAGATGGAGGACGGCTCGGAGCACACGGTCACCAACCCGAGCGAGTTCCCCGAGGGCAAGATCGACAAGGTGCACGAGCCGGTCGTCAGGGCCACCGTCCTGGCGCCCAGCGAGTTCATCGGCGCGATCATGGAGCTCTGCCAGAACCGGCGCGGCACCCTGCTCGGCATGGACTACCTCTCCGAGGACCGGGTCGAGATCCGCTACACCCTGCCCCTCGCCGAGATCGTCTTCGACTTCTTCGACCAGCTGAAGTCCAAGACCCGTGGTTACGCCTCGCTGGACTACGAGCCCACCGGCGAGCAGTCCGCCCAGCTCGTCAAGGTGGACATCCTGCTCCACGGCGACAAGGTCGACGCCTTCTCGGCGGTCACGCACAAGGACAAGGCGTACGCGTACGGCGTCCGGCTCGTCGCCAAGCTGCAGAAGCTCATCCCCCGGCAGAACTTCGAGGTGCCGATCCAGGCGGCCATCGGCTCCCGGGTCATCGCCCGTGAGACCGTCCGCGCCATCCGGAAGGACGTCCTCGCCAAGTGCTACGGCGGTGACATCTCCCGTAAGCGGAAGCTGCTGGAGAAGCAGAAGGAAGGCAAGAAGCGGATGAAGATGGTCGGCAACGTGGAGGTGCCGCAGGACGCGTTCATCTCCGTCCTGTCGACCGACGAGTCGGCCGGCGAGAGCAAGGGCAAGAAGTAGCACCCGCCCGGCGCCCGCCCCGCGCCCGACCCCTTCCCCCGCCCGCCCCGCCCGGGGCCGTACGGGAGTACGCAGTCGGGCGTACCCGGGAGTAGCCCAACGGGCCCCTGTGCCGCGGACGTCCGCGGCGCAGGGGCCCGGTTCGTTATCAAGCGGCGGCCTGTTGCCTCTTACGCGACGGTCCGACGCGCTCTACTCTGATCACCACCCGTTAGTTACTCGCCAGTTAAACAAGCAGGCCGAGCGGGAACGAGAAGCAGGACATACAAGCAGCAGCACCCATAAGCCGGTCGTAGCAATGCCGCAGGCCCGGAGGACGTCGTGAGCGACACACAGACCTTGATCGATAGCCGACCGCCCTCCGTGGCGACTCTCTTCATCGACCGCGTGGCGGCCACCCCGGACGGGGAGGCGTACCGCTATCCGGTGCCCGCCGCCTCCGGTCAGGGACCGGACGACTGGAAGTCGCTCACCTGGGCGCAGGCCGCCGAGCGGGTCCACGCCATCGCGGCCGGTCTGATCGCTCTCGGCGTCCGGCCGGAGGAGCGGGTCGCCCTGGCCTCCTCCACCCGCGTCGAATGGATCCTCGCCGACCTCGGCGTGATGTGCGCGGGCGCCGCGACCACGACGATCTACCCCTCGACGAACACCGAGGAGTCCGCCTTCATCCTGGCCGACTCCGACAGCCGCGTCCTGATCGCCGAGGACGCCGCCCAGCTGGCGAAGGCCCGGGAGAGCAGGGCCGCGCTGCCCGAGCTGGCGCATGTCGTCGTCATCGACCCCGCCGGTGCGGAGTCCGTGGAGGGCGACCCCGAGGGCTGGGTGCTCACCCTGGCCGACCTCGAAGCCCGGGGCGCCGAACACCTGGTGAAGAACCCGGACGCGATCACCGACCGGGTCGCCGCGATCACCCCGGACCAGCTGGCGACCCTGATCTACACCTCGGGCACCACCGGCCGCCCCAAGGGCGTACGGCTGCCGCACGACAACTGGTCGTACATGGCCAAGGCGACCGTGGCGACCGGGCTGATCACCGCGGACGACGTCCAGTACCTCTGGCTGCCGCTCGCCCACGTCTTCGGCAAGGTGCTCACCTCGGGCCAGATCGAGGTCGGTCACGTCACGGCCGTCGACGGACGCGTCGACAAGATCATCGAGAACCTCCCGGTGGTCCAGCCGACCTACATGGCGGCGGTCCCGCGCATCTTCGAGAAGGTCTACAACGGGGTCGCGGCCAAGGCCCGGGCCGGCGGCGGCGCCAAGTACAAGATCTTCCAGTGGGCGGCCGGGGTCGCCCGGGAGTACGCCACGGTGTCGCAGGACAACTTCCGGCGCACCGGCAGGGCCTCCGTGCCGTTCGGGCTCGGCGCCAAGCACAAGGTCGCCGACACCCTCGTCTTCGCGAAGATCCGCGAGGCCTTCGGCGGGCGGCTCCGGGCCTGTGTCTCCGGCTCGGCCGCGCTCGCACCCGACATCGGCCTCTTCTTCTCCGGCGCCGGCATCCACATCCTGGAGGGCTACGGGCTCACCGAGTCCAGCGCCGCCTCCTTCGTCAACCCGGGCGAGGCCTACCGCACCGGGACCGTCGGCAAGCCGCTCCCCGGCACCGAGGTCCGGATCGCGGACGACGGCGAGATCCTGCTGCGCGGCCCCGGTCTCATGGAGGGCTACCACCGGCTGCCCGAGAAGACCGCGGAGGTCCTGGAGTCGGACGGCTGGTTCCACACCGGCGACATCGGCGAGCTCTCCCAGGACGGCTACCTGCGGATCACCGACCGCAAGAAGGACCTGATCAAGACGTCCGGCGGCAAGTACATCGCCCCGGCCGAGGTCGAGGGGCAGTTCAAGGCGGTCTGCCCGTTCGTCTCCAACATCCTGGTGCACGGCGCGGACCGTAACTTCTGCACCGCCCTCATCGCGCTCGACGAGCCGACCATCCTCGGCTGGGCGCAGGAGAACGGGCTGGGCGGCAAGCCGTACGCCGACGTGGTGGCGTCGCCGCAGGCCGTGGAGCTCATCGAGGGCTATGTGCAGCGCCTCAACGAGGGCCTGCAGCGCTGGCAGACCATCAAGAAGTTCCGGCTCCTGCCGCGCGACCTGGACATCGAGCACGGCGAGCTGACCCCCAGCCTCAAGCTGAAGCGCCCGGTCGTCGAGCGTGAGTACAAGGACCTCATCGAGGACATGTACGCGGGCTCCCGCGAGGCGTAACAGCCGAGGAGCAGGTCGGAGCCGGGGCCGGTGGGTGCGGGAGCACCCACCGGCCCCGGCCCGTTCCTCCCCGGCCCGGGCCACTTCCGTCACTCGGCGCTTATGGGCACGCCCGGTCTGTCACCCTGTCGGGATACGTCAGCGCGTATCGCGAGACCGTCAGGAGCCGCACCGTGGGGCCCATTCCCTTGCAGCGGGACATCGTTCAGCGTCCCGGCACCGTCATAGCAGGTCAGGGCGCTGATCCCCGTCCGGTCGCGCGCACGAGCCTTCCCGGAATCCCGCAGGCCTCGGCCGCGGCCCGCAGATTCGTGAGGGCGGCGCTCGCCGAGTGGACCGGGCTCGGCCTGCCGTCCGCCGCCGAGTTCGGCGAGCGGCTCACCGACGACGCGCTGACCGTGGCGAGCGAGCTGGTCACCAACGCGGTCGTGCACGCCGGTACGACGGTCGAGCTGCTCCTCAGGCTGGAGGACTCCGCCGGGCACGAGCCGGCCGCGCTGGTGCTGGAGGTCACCGACCACCACCCCGCCAGGTCGGTGCGGGACGACCGTGCCGAGCGCCCCGACCCCGCCGAGTACGGCCGGGGGCTGCAGCTCGTCGCCACCCTCGCCGAGTCCTGGGGCATCACCTACCGCACCGGCCTCAAGACCGTCTGGGCCCGCCTCCCCGGCGACGACCGCTACGGACTGCCCGACACACAGGCCGACGGCGACGCCACCCGCGGGCGCGGCCCCCGCACCGGCCGGGTCCTCGCCCCCGCCGCCGGGCACGCGGGGCGGGACGACGAGGGCTGGGCCGGGGGCGGCGGGCTCTCCTTCCTCGCCGAGGCGTCCGGCCTCCTCGCGGGCCAGCTCGACGAGGACCTGGTGGCGGCGACAGCGGGCCGGCTCCTGGTGCCCCGGATCGCCGACTGGTGCGCCATCTGGCTGGAGAGCGAGGGCGGAGGCCCGGCGGCCGCCCCCAGGCTCGCCGGGGTCTGGCACCGCGACGAGGCGCGTACCGCGCTGCTGCGCCCCGCGCTGGAGAAGGAGCCGCTGCGTCTGCCGGGCAGCGTCGGTACGGGCCCCGTGCCCATCCCGTGGCCGGGAGGCGCCACGGCGGAGCGCGGGGACGGCACAGGGGGCGCCGCGCTCGCCCACCGCATCGTCTCGGGCGGGCGCACGCTCGGCGCCGTCCTGGTGGGCCGTGAGGGCGCCGACCACATCCCGGACGAGGCCGCCGCCCTCCTCGCGGACTTCGTGCGCCGGGTCGGCCTCGCCGTCGGAGCCGCCCGCGCCTACACCCGCCAGGCCACCATCAGCCGCATCCTGCAGCGCGGCCTGCTGCCGAGCAAGGTCGCCGAGATACCCGGCGTCACCAGCGCGCTGGTGTACGAGCCCGGGGACGACGGCGTGGTCGGCGGCGACTTCTACGACCTCTTCCCGTGCCCCGGCGGCCGCTGGTGCTTCGTGCTCGGGGACGTCCAGGGCAGCGGCCCCGAAGCCGCCGTGGTCACCGGCCTCGCCCGCCCCTGGCTGCGACTCCTGTCCCGGGAGGGCTTCCGCGTCGGCGAGGTCCTCGACCGGCTCAACCGGCTCCTCCTGGACGACGCCATGGAGGCGGCCGAGGCCGCCGCCCTCATGGTCGCGGCGGCGGGCGGCCAGCAGCTCCAGGGCGGCGAGCAGATCCAGGACGGCTCCCAGTCGCGCTTCCTCTCCCTGCTGTACGGCGATCTCGTGCCGCTCCCGGACGGCGGTGTGCGCTGCACCGTGGCGAGCGCCGGCCACCCGCTCCCGCTGCTGCTGCGCCCCGACGGCTCCGTACGCCCGGCCGCCGAGCCGCAGGTGCTGCTCGGCGTCGTCGACGACGTGGCGTACGAGAGCCAGAGCTTCGTGCTGATGCCCGGCGACAGCCTCCTCTGCGTCACCGACGGGGTCACGGAGCGGCGCTCGGGGCGGCTGATGTTCGACGACGGCGACGGCCTCGCACGGGTCCTGGCCGGCTGTGCGGGGCTTCCGGCCGCCGGGATGGCCGACCGGATCAAGCGGGCCGTCCACACCTTCGCCGAGCGCCCGCCGGACGACGACCTGGCCCTGCTCGTGCTCCAGGTCGACGGATCGGCGGATGTGCGGGACAGCTCCGCCGGCGAGTGACAATGGACGGTATGCCTTCCGTACTGCCCGATGGTGAGCCCGTGCCCGACGACGGGGCGCTGCCCCGCCATGCCCTGGAAGGCGCCGCCGGCCGGCCGCTCGGCTTCTACCTGCACGTGCCCTACTGCGCCACCCGCTGCGGCTACTGCGACTTCAACACGTACACCGCGACGGAGCTGCGCGGCTCCGGTGGCGCCCTGGCCTCCCGGGACAACTACGCGGCCCACCTCGTCGAGGAGGTCCGCCAGGCCCGCAAGGTGCTCGGCGACGACCCCCGCCCGGTCCGCACGGTCTTCGTCGGCGGCGGTACGCCCACGCTGCTGCCCGCGGCCGACCTCGTCCGGATGCTCGCGGCGATCCGTGAGGAGTTCGGGCTGGCGGAGGACGCCGAGATCACCACGGAGGCCAATCCGGAGTCCGTCGACCCGGCGTACCTCGCGGCGTTGCGGGAGGGCGGCTTCAACCGCGTCTCCTTCGGCATGCAGAGCGCCCGGCAGCACGTCCTGAAGGTCCTGGACCGCACCCACACGCCCGGCCGGCCCGAGGCGTGTGTCGCCGAGGCCCGTGAGGCCGGCTTCGAGCACGTCAACCTCGACCTGATCTACGGGACGCCCGGCGAGTCCGACGACGACTGGCGGGCCTCGCTCGACGCGGCGATCGGCGCCGGGCCCGACCATGTGTCGGCGTACGCCCTGATCGTCGAGGAAGGGACCCAGCTCGCCCGGCGCATCCGGCGCGGCGAGGTCCCGATGACGGACGACGACGTCCACGCCGACCGCTATCTGATCGCGGACGAGGCGATGGCGGCCGCGGGCTTCTCCTGGTACGAGGTGTCGAACTGGTCCCGTACGCCCGAGGGCCGCTGCCTGCACAACGAGCTGTACTGGCGCGGGGCCGACTGGTGGGGCGCCGGCCCCGGAGCCCATAGCCACGTCGGCGGGGTGCGGTGGTGGAACGTCAAGCACCCCGGGGCGTACGCGCAGGCCCTGGCCGAGGGCCGTTCGCCCGGGGCCGGCCGTGAGGTGCTCGGCGACGAGGACCGCCGGGTCGAGCGCATCCTGCTGGAGCTGCGGCTCGTCGAGGGCTGCCCGCTGTCGCTGCTCGCCCCCGCCGGCCTCGCCGCCGCGGGCCGCGCGGTGACGGACGGCCTGCTGGAGCCCGGACCGTACGCCGAGGGCCGCGCGGTCCTCACGCTGCGGGGCCGGCTGCTGGCCGACGCCGTGGTGCGGGACCTGGTGGACTGAGGCCGCAGGGGACTCCCTACCCCACCGGACAGTCGGCGCGGGTGAGCGGCGTCCGGTCGCCCGCGGCCCGTCCGCACACGACGCGGCTCTGCGCGTCCGGCCCCAGGCGGGTGACCTCGACGATGTTCAGACCGTGCACCTTCTGGTCGGCGTACGGGATCGTCCCCCGGAAGGTGATGGTCCCGGTCGGCATGTCGTGCAGGGCCACCGAGTAGAGCGTCGCCCACGTCTCCGCCGCGCTCTGGGGGTTGTCGCTGCGGGTCGCGGCCGCGTAGAGGGCGGCCGTGGCCTGGTAGGAGATGACGGTCTGCCCGCTGGCGAACATCATGTCCTCGTACGGGCGCACCTTCGGCAGCGCCGCGAGCCGCTGCCCTTCGGGGAGCAGCGACTCCAGGGCCTTGCGGGAGTCCTCGTAGAACGCCCGGCCGCCGCCCTGACTCATGGGCGCGAGCGCGCCGTAGTACAGCGTGACCTTGTCCGCGAGCTTCGTCGAGTCGTCGAAACGCGCCTTGGTCAGGTCGTCGCCGGTGAAGACCGTGATCTTCTTGTCCGAGCAGCCGGCGGTCTGTCCCAGGCCGGACATCAGCGTGTTGACGTCCTCGACCCGGCCGGCGAAGTACAGGGCGTCGGGCACGCGTTCCGCCCCGCAGATCGCGTGCAGGGGCGCGTCGAGATTCGCGGAGCCGCCGTCCTTGGACAGGGAGTACTGGGTGTCGGCGGCCACGGTGAAGCCGGACTTCTTCAGCATCTCCAGACCGACCCTGCGCTGTTCGGTGGTGTAGCGGTCCTTGTCCTCGTTGCCCACCTTCCTGGACAGGACGACGGCCTGCGGATCGTCCAGCCGGTCCGCCAGTCGGCCGGCGATCAGCCCGACCGCGTCCGCCTGCTCCTCGTCGGTCGCGGCGAGGCCGAAGTAGTTCGGGTACAGGCGCGCCAGGTCGCTGCCGGAGTTCGTGGTGTCCACCACGGGCAGCCCGGCCCGCTGGAGGAGCCCGGTGGCCGCCGCGCTGTCCGTGGTGTTGCGGCCGAGGCCCACCACGCCGACGACGGACGGGTCCCGCTCGGCGACCTCGATGATCTTCCTGACCGCCGTGGTCTGCCGCAGCATGTCCTGGCCGCCGTTGGCCGTCAGGACCCGGAGCTTGACGGAACGATTCGCCGTGTCGTTGACGAACCGCTGGTGGAGATAGACGCCGGTCAGCTCCTCCAGACCCTTGCGGGTGTCCTCCCGGTTCTTGTCGGTGCCGGTGAGCGGGCCCGCGTAGACGACGGTGACACGCGGTTCGCCCGGCCCGATGGAGGCGTTCTGCTCCCGTATCGCCTGCTCGATCCGTTCGAAGGTGACGCCCTTGCCCACCCCGTTCAGCTGGAGGCCGTTGCCCTCGGCGAAGCGCACCTCGGGGACCGTCGCCACCCCGACGCACTCCTTGACCCCTCCGGGGCCCTCCAGCCGGACCGCGTCCGTGGAGCGGCCGACGAGCGGGCCGTAGCAGTACGTCTCCTTCCAGTGCTCACTCCACAGGAAGGTCCCCAGCAGTGCGCAGACCAGGAGGAGGGTGACGGTCCTCCCCGACATCACCCACCAGGCCCAGGTCCGGCGGACCCGGTGGGTGACGAGCTGGACATGGGCGTGCTCGTGGGTCAGCTGCTCGATGGGCAGGGGCAGCCGCAGCACCCAGGCCAGCGTCACCGCCGCCGCCGGGGCCTGGCCGACGCTCAGGTCCTCGACCCAGGTCTCGTACCGTGCGCGGGCCCCCGTACTGGCACCGGCGTTCGCCGGCGGCTCCGGCGGCAGCGGCGGGGTGTGCCGCATGATCCGGTCGGCCGGCAGGGAGGCCAGGAGCAGCAGCGGATCCACCTCGCTGCGCCGCGAGCGCACGTTGTTGATGGCGTTGATCAGCAGGATGCCGCCGTTGTCCTGGGTGGCCGTGGGCAGGAACACCACCGGCGGGACGGTGCGCTTGCCGCGCCGCCAGTCCAGGGCGTGTGCCCGATAGCTGTCCAGCAGGTCCTCCAGCAGCGCCTGGACCCGCAGCTCCAGGTGGAACTGGCGCGCGTGCTCGTCACCCGCCCCCGCGTCCGCCACCCGCTCCGCGACGGCGGCGGCCCGCGCCCGGATCACCCGCCACGAACCGCTGGGGGAGAAGCGCGACCAGCCGTCCGACGGGTACGCGGTGCTCGACGCGGCGAGCGACGACGTGGTCGCCAGCCACCGGCTGGCCGGCCGCAGCCACAGCAGCGGCGGCGCCGCCCTCGTCATCAGCCGTACGACCGTCAGTCCGAGCAGGGCCGCTGCGGCGACCAGCGTGGTCAGCACCCAGCCGATCTCACCCAGCAGCACGCTGAGTACGGCGATGAACACGGCCCCCAGAAAGGTCTCCGGACGGACGGAGGCCCGCAGCGAGTCCCACCACGTGTTGCGCCCCGAGCGGTTCGCCCGCCAGCGCAGGCTGCCGAGCTGCTCCAGGATCCGCTCGTCGCGCTCACGGGCGGAGCGCCAGTCCGGCTGGGCGACGACCGTCGCGGTGGCCTGCTCGATGGCGGCGAGCAGCCGGGAGCGGGGAAAGGCGAAGGGCTTGTACTGCGAGGTGCCCCGGGTCTCCCAGGGCCGCTCGGTGAGGGTGCGGACCATGGAGAGCGCCGCCTCGTACGGCGTGGGGCCGCCGCCTTCGAGCAGCTTCACCGGGACCCGCCGCAGCTGGTTCGCCCGGTGGACCTGGTGGACGATCTGCTCGACCCTGCTGTCGATCTCCGGCCCGGCCGAGGCGTCCTCCGCCTGCGCCACCACCAGAGGCATCACCGGCCGGTTGACGCGGTACTGGTCGATCAACTGCTGCATGAGGTGGAAGACAGCGGAGGCCGCCTCGTTCTCCGCACTGTCCCGCCACACTTCGCGCGTCATCCGACCCCCGTGCCTTCCCCTGTGCCCGGCCCTGCCGTCATCCCTCAATAACGGATGGTGCGTGTGCGGCGCAGGTGTTCACGGGGATCGGTACCGGATCCTCGTCAACCGTCCCGGGACATCAGGAAGGAAGGGTGACGAAGTCGATCAATTCCTCGACGCGGCCCAGCAGTTGCGGTTCCAGGTCCTTGTACGAGCCGACCTTGGAAAGAATGTGCTGCCAGGCCGCGCCCGTGTTCTCCGGCCAGCCCAGCGCGCGGCACACGCCCGTCTTCCAGTTTTGGCCGCGCGGGACGACCGGCCACCCGGGGATTCCCACGGACGACGGCTTCACCGCCTCCCAGACGTCGATGTACGGGTGCCCCACCACCAGCACGTCCGCGTCGGTGACCTGCGCGGCGATCCGGGACTCCTTGGAACCGGGCACGAGATGGTCGACCAGGACTCCGAGCCGGGCGTCAGGTCCGGGCGCGAACTCCCGCACGATCGCGGGGAGGTCGTCGACGCCCTCCAGGTACTCCACGACCACGCCCTCGATGCGCAGGTCGTCGCCCCAGACCCGCTCGACGAGCTCGGCGTCGTGCCGCCCCTCCACATAGATCCGGCCCGCCCGGGCCACCCGCGCCCGCGCCCCGGGCACCGCCACCGAGCCGGAGGCCGTACGGGAGGGCCGTGCAGGGCCGGCGGCCGACGGGCGCACCAGGGTGACCACCCTGCCCTCCAGCAGGAAGCCGCGCGGCTCCATCGGGAAGACCCGGTGCTTGCCGAAGCGGTCCTCCAGCGTGACCGTCGGGCCCTGGGCCGTCTTCTCGCACCGGATCACCGCCCCGCAGAAGCCGGTGACGGCCTCCTCGACCACCAGATCGGGCTCGGCGGGGACCTCGGGGGCGGGGGCGGACTTCTTCCACGGCGGAGTCAGATCCGGCTGGTAGCTGCGCATGGCAGCACGATAATCGGGGCCGTGTTCACGACACGCCGAACCGCACAGCCAGTTGCTCGCGCTGCGCCCGCACGAACGCCGCGTCCACCACCGCCCCGTGCCCCGGCACGTACAGCGCGTCCTCGCCGCCCAGCTCCAGCAGCCGGTCCAGCGCGGCCGGCCAGTGGGAGGGGGCCGCGTCCCGGCCCGCCTGCGGTTCGCCGGACTCCTCGACCAGATCGCCGCAGAGCACCACGACGGGGGAACCCGGCACCAGCACCGCGAGGTCGTGGCCGCTGTGACCGGGACCCACATTGGCCAGCAGCACCTGGAAGCCGCCGCCGAGGTCGAGCGTCCACTCGCCGCTCACCTGGTGCCGCGGGGCCACCAGGGCGTCCGTGGCCGCCGTGGCGTCCGCCTCGCCCATCCCGTGCCGCAGCGCGTCGGCGCGCAGCTCCTCGGCGCCCCGCCCCAGCAGCTCCGCCGTGCCGACCGCGCCGTAGACCTCCGCCCCGGAGAAGGCGGCGGTGCCCAGCACGTGGTCGAAGTGCGGATGGCTCAGTGCGATATGCGTCACCCTGCGGCCCAGCAGGGCCTCGGCCTGGGTGCGCAGTTCGACCCCCTCGCGGAGCGTCGCTCCGGTGTCGTAGAGCAGCGCACCGTCCGGCCCCGCCACCAGCGCGGCGGTCGCGTCCCAGACGGGGAGGCGCCGCCGTCCCGTACCGTTGCCCAACCGCTCCCAGCCGAACTCTTCCCAAGAGACGTCCATGAGACGACGCTATCGGCAACGACCTGCGCGATCCCACGACGGCGTGGCCGGTCGCCCTTGCCCCGGGCCCACCCCGCCCCCGTACACTGACCGGGGGGATTGCTGGCACTCGAACGCACAGAGTGCCAGGCAGACGCCGAAGAACCACAGCTGGAGGTGTGCGCGGTGCTCAGCGAACGCAGACTCGAAGTGCTGCGCGCCATCGTCCAGGACTATGTCGGCACCGAGGAGCCTGTCGGCTCCAAGGCGCTCACGGAGCGGCACAGCCTCGGGGTCTCCCCGGCGACTGTCCGCAACGACATGGCGGTGCTGGAGGACGAGGGCTTCATCGCCCAGCCGCACACGAGTGCGGGGCGCATTCCGACGGACAAGGGCTACCGGCTCTTCGTCGACAAGCTCGCGGGCGTCAAGCCCCTGTCGTCGCCGGAGCGCAGGGCCATTCAGAATTTCCTCGACGGCGCGGTCGACCTCGACGACGTCGTGGGCCGCACGGTCCGGCTGCTCGCGCAGCTGACCAGGCAGGTCGCCGTCGTGCAGTACCCCTCGCTGACCCGGTCGACGGTGCGGCACGTGGAGCTGCTGTCGCTGGCTCCGGCCCGGCTGATGCTCGTCCTGATCACGGACACGGGCCGGGTCGAACAGCGTATGATCGACTGCCCTGCGCCGTTCGGTGACACATCGCTGGCGGATCTGCGGGCCCGGCTCAACAGCCGGGTCGTCGGACGACGCTTCGCGGACGTCCCGCGGCTGGTGCAGGACCTGCCGGAGTCCTTCGAGACCGAGGACCGGGGAACCGTATCGACGGTGCTCTCCGTCCTCCTCGAGACTCTGGTCGAAGAAACGGAGGAGCGGCTGATCATCGGCGGCACCTCCAATCTCACCCGTTTCGGGCACGACTTCCCTGTGATGATCCGGCCGGTGCTGGAGGCATTGGAGGAGCAGGTCGTGCTGCTGAAGCTGCTCGGTGAGGCAACGGACTCAGGCATGACCGTACGGATCGGGCACGAGAACGCCCACGAGGGCCTCAACTCCACGTCCGTCGTCGCGGTCGGCTACGGTTCGGGCGACGAGGCAGTCGCCAAACTCGGCGTGGTCGGACCGACCCGCATGGACTACCCCGGAACGATGGGAGCGGTACGCGCAGTGGCACGTTACGTCGGACAGATCCTGGCGGATTCGTAAGTGGCCACGGACTACTACGCCGTACTAGGCGTGCGCCGCGACGCATCTCAGGACGAGATCAAGAAGGCATTCCGTCGGCTCGCACGCGAGCTGCACCCGGATGTCAACCCGGATCCGAAGACCCAGGAGCGGTTCAAGGAGATCAACGCCGCTTACGAGGTGTTGTCGGACCCGCAGAAGAAGCAGGTCTACGACCTCGGTGGCGACCCGCTGTCCTCCTCGGGCGGCGGCGGTGGCGCGGGAGGGTTCGGAGCCGGCGGCTTCGGCAACTTCAGCGACATCATGGACGCGTTCTTCGGCAACGCCGCGCAGCGCGGGCCCCGTTCGCGGACCCGTCGCGGCCAGGACGCCATGATCCGCCTGGAGATCGACCTCAACGAGGCGGCCTTCGGCACGACCAAGGACATCCAGGTCGACACGGCGGTCGTCTGTACGACCTGCAGTGGCGAGGGCGCCGCACCCGGCACCTCCGCGCAGACCTGTGACATGTGCCGCGGCCGCGGCGAGGTCTCCCAGGTCACGAGGTCCTTCCTCGGCCAGGTCATGACCTCGCGGCCCTGCCCGCAGTGCCAGGGCTTCGGCACGGTCGTGCCGACCCCGTGCCCCGAGTGCGCCGGTGACGGCCGTATCCGCTCGCGGCGCACCCTCACCGTGAAGATCCCGGCCGGTGTCGACAACGGCACCCGGATCCAGCTCGCGGGCGAGGGCGAGGTCGGCCCCGGCGGCGGCCCCGCCGGCGACCTGTACGTCGAGATCCACGAGGTCTCGCACGCCGTGTTCCAGCGGCGCGGCGACGACCTGCACTGCACGGTCACCATCCCGATGACGGCCGCGGCGCTCGGCACCCAGGTGCCGCTGGAGACGCTCGACGGGCTGGAGGAGATCGACATCAGGCCGGGCACCCAGTCCGGCCAGTCGGTCCCGCTGCACGGGCGCGGCATCACGCACCTGCGTGGCGGCGGGCGCGGCGACCTGATCGTGCACGTCGAGGTCATGACCCCGACGAAGATGGACCCCGAGCAGGAGCGCCTCCTGCGGGAGTTGTCCAAGCTGCGCGGCGAGGAGCGGCCCACCGGTCAGTTCCAGCCCGGGCAGCAGGGCCTCTTCTCCCGCCTGAAGGACGCCTTCAACGGCCGCTGAACCCTGTCACCGCACCGCCCGCCGGTCCCGTACCGGCGGGCGGTGCGGTGTGTGCGGCGGGCGTCCGCCGTGTGAAAGGGGCTGATTCGGCACGATCCGCGGGACGTGGCACGATGCGGGCATGTCCTTGGCGCTGACCGATCTCTGCCGGTACCCGATCGTGCAGGCCCCGATGGCGGGAGGCGTCTCCCGTCCGGAGCTGGCCGCCGCCGTCGCCGAGGCCGGAGGGCTCGGTTTCCTCGCCGCCGGCTACAAGACGGCCGACGGGATGTACAACGAGGTGAAGCAGCTCCGGCGGATGACCGGCGGGGCCTTCGGCGTCAACCTCTTCATGCCGCAGCCGCTGGTCGCCGACCCCAGCGCCGTCGAGGTCTACCGCGAGCAGCTCGCCGGTGAGGCCTCCTGGTACGAAACCCCGCTCGGCGACCCGGACTCCAGCGGCGACGACGGTTACGAGGCCAAGGTCGCGATCCTGCTGGAGGATCCGGTCCCCGTGGTCTCCTTCACCTTCGGCTGCCCCACCCGCGAGGTCCTCGACGCCTTCGCCGCCGCCGGCACGTTCACCGTCGTCACGGTCACCTCGGCCCAGGAGGCGCGCAACGCCGCGTGGGCGGGCGCCGGCGCGGTCTGCGTGCAGGGCACCGAGGCGGGTGGCCACCAGTCGACGCACCGTGACGACCCGCAGGGCGGCCTCGCCGGCACCGGGCTCCTCGCCCTGATCGCCGAGGTCCGCGAGGCCGTGCAGATGCCCCTCGTCGCGACCGGGGGGATCATGCGCGGCTCCCAGATCACGGCAGTCCTGGCGGCCGGGGCCGACGCCGCCCAGCTCGGTACGGCGTTCCTGCCGTGCCCGGAGTCCGGAGCGCACCCCCTGCACAAGCAGGCCCTGACCAACCCGCTGTTCGTGACGACGGCCCTGACCCGGGCCTTCTCCGGCCGCCCCGCGCGGGGACTGGTCAACCGGTTCGTGCGGGAACACGGGCCGTACGCCCCCTCCGCCTACCCGCAGGTGCACCAGCTGACCAGCGGGCTGCGCAAGGCCGCGGCGAAGACCGGGGACGCCCAGGGCATGGCCCTGTGGGCCGGCCAGGGGCACCGGATGGCACGCGAGCTGCCCGCCGGGGAGCTCGTGGGCCTGCTCGCCGCCGAATCGGAAGCCGCGCGTGCGGCAGTGAGTGTGAGGAGTGCCCGGTGACGGCACCTGTCTTCGTCGTCGAACAGCTGCCCGGCGGGCCGGAGTACGTCCTGGACGGTCCCGAGGGCCGGCACGCCGTGTCCGTGAAGCGGATGGAGCCGGGGGAGGACGTCGTCCTGACCGACGGGCGGGGCCGCTGGGCGGAAGGCGTCGTACGAGCGGCCGAGGGCAAGGACCGGCTCGTGGTCACCGGACTCGGAAGCGTCCACGAGGAGGACGCACCCGCGCCCCGCCTCACCGTCGTCCAGGCGCTGCCCAAGGGCGACCGCGGTGAGCTGGCCGTGGAGACGATGACCGAGACCGGCGTCGACGCGATCGTGCCCTGGCAGGCCGCGCGCTGCATCACGCAGTGGAAGGGCGACCGGGGCCTCAAGTCCCTCGCCAAGTGGCGCAGCACCGCGCGCGAGGCGGGGAAGCAGTCGCGCAGGGTGCGTTTCCCCGAGGTGACGGAGGCCATGACCACCAAGCAGGTCGCCGCCCTGCTGGCCGGGGCGGACTTCGCGGGCGTCCTGCACGAGGACCGGGACAGCGGCAGCGAGCCGCTCGCCACCGCCGAACTCCCCGCCGACGGCACCATCGTGCTGGTCGTGGGCCCGGAGGGCGGGGTCTCCCCCCAGGAGCTGGCCGCCTTCGCCGAGGCGGGAGCGCCCCCGTACCGGCTCGGTCCCAGTGTGCTGCGGACCTCGACCGCGGGGACGGCAGCGGCGGCCCTCCTGATGGGACGCACCGGGCGCTGGAGCTGACAGCCGCCCGCCCGCCCCGGGCGGATAGCATGCCGGTGTACTGATCACGAGGACCGAACGACCTAGGAGGCCGGGCCATGGCGGGAGAACCGCAGACCGACTGCCTGTTCTGCAAGATCGTTACAGGGGACATCCCGGCGACCATCGTGCGCGAGAGCGAAACGACCCTCGCCTTCCGCGACATAAACCCCCAGGCCCCGACCCACGTCCTGGTCATCCCCAAGGCGCACTACCCCGACGCCGCCGCACTCGCCGCCGCCGACCCGCGGGCCGCCGCCGACGTGCTGCGCGAGGCGGGTCTGGTCGCCGCCGACGAGAAGCTCACCGACACCGGCTACCGCATCGTGCTCAACACCGGTGCGGGCGCCGGTCAGACCGTCTTCCACGCGCACGCCCACGTCCTGGGCGGCCGCGGGATGCAGTGGCCCCCCGGTTAGGGAGCGCCACCACCCGTGTCCGTACGAGAGCTCGTGATCCTCGGCACCGCCAGCCAGGTGCCGACCCGTCACCGCAACCACAACGGCTATCTGCTGCGCTGGGACGGCGAGGGCATCCTCTTCGACCCGGGCGAGGGCACGCAGCGCCAGATGCTGCGGGCGGGCGTCGCCGCTCATGACATCGACCGCATCTGTGTCACGCACTTCCACGGCGATCACTCGCTGGGTCTGGCAGGCGTCATCCAGCGGATCAACCTCGACCAGGTGCCGCACCCCGTCACCGCCCACTTCCCGGCGAGCGGCCAGCGCTTCTTCGACCGGCTGCGGTACGCGACCGCCTACCGCGAGTCCGTCGAGCTGACCGAGGTTCCGGTCGCCGCCGACGGCGTCCTCGCCACCACCGCCGCGTACACCCTCGACAGCCGCCGGCTCTCGCACCCCGTCGAGTCCTACGGTTACCGCCTCACCGAGCCCGACCGGCTGCGCATGCTGCCCGCGAAGCTGGCCGAGCACGGCATCGGCGGGCCCGACGTCGGACGGATCCAGCGGGACGGGGTGCTGCGCGGCATCCCGCTGGAGGACGTCTCCGAACCCCGCCGCGGACAGCGGTTCGCGTTCGTCATGGACACCCGGCTCTGCGACGGAGCGTTCGCCCTCGCCGAGGGGTGCGACATGCTGGTCATCGAGTCGACGTTCCTCGACGAGGACAGCAGGCTCGCCGCCGACCACGGTCACCTCACCGCCGGCCAGGCGGCCCGGGTGGCGAAGGAGTCGGGCGTACGGCACCTCGTGCTGACGCACTTCTCCCAGCGCTACACCGAACCCGACGTCTTCGAGCGCCAGGCCAGGGCAGCCGGCTTCGAAGGCGAACTGACCATCGCCCAGGACCTGATCAGGGTCCCGGTACCCACCCGCCACACGTAACGAGAACCCCGTGCACCTCCCCAAGGCCGAACTCCACCTCCACATCGAAGGCACCCTCGAACCCGAGCTGGCCTTCGCGCTCGCCGCACGCAACGGCGTGGACCTGCCCTACGCGGACACCGAAGAGCTGCGCACCGCCTACCTCTTCGACGACCTGCAGAGCTTCCTCGACCTCTACTACGCCCTCATGGCGGTCCTGCGCACCGAGGACGACTTCGCCGAACTGGCCGACGCCTACCTCGCCCGCGCCGCCGCCCAGGGCGTCCGGCACGCGGAGATCTTCTTCGACCCGCAGGCCCACACCGACCGGGGCGTCCCGATCGGCACCGTGATCGAGGGGCTCGGCAGGGCGCTGGACCGCAGCGAGGAGACGCACGGCATCTCCACCCAGCTGATCATGTGCTTCCTGCGCGACAAGTCCGCCGGGTCCGCGCTGGAGACCCTGGAAGCCGCGAAGCCGTACCTGCACCGCATCAGCGCCGTGGGCCTGGACTCGGCGGAGGTCGGGCACCCGCCCGCGAAGTTCCGCGAGGTGTACGCGGCCGCCGCGGCCCTCGGCCTGCGCAAGGTCGCCCACGCCGGCGAGGAGGGCCCGCCGGAGTACATCCGGGAGGCCCTCGACGTCCTCGGTGTCGAACGGATCGACCACGGCCTGCGCTGCATGGAGGACCCGGAGCTGGTGGACCGGCTGGTGTCCGAGCGGATCCCGCTGACCCTCTGCCCGCTCTCGAACGTACGGCTGCGCGCCATCGACGTCCTGGAGGAGCACCCGCTGCGGTCCATGATGGCCGCGGGCCTGCTCTGCACGGTGAACTCCGACGACCCCGCCTACTTCGGCGGATACGTCGGAGACACCTTCCACGCCGTGCACGAGGCGCTCGGCCTGGACCGCGAACAGCTGCGGACCCTGGCCCGTAACTCCTTCGAGGCGGCCTTCCTCGACCACGACGAGGAGCGCAGGGCGCGCTACCTCTCCGAGGTCGAGGCCTACACGTTCGACTGACCGGAACCGCCGTCCGGTCCCGCCGCCCGGATCGCGCTCCGCACCAGCCGCCTGCGCCGCAGCGCGGGCACGCTGATCTCCGCGACCTCCTGCTCCGGCGCGCCCAGCCTGGGCACCGCGCCGGAGAGGCTGTTGGTCGTGGCGGCGAGGAGCGCGGCCGGGGCACCGCCCCTGCGCCGGACGGAACCGGGCACCAGCGGCCGGCCGCCGGTGTGCAGCGCCACCGCCGTGACGGGAGCCGCGACCAGGAGCGTGGCGGCCCCCAGGACCAGTCCCATCACCGCGTAGCCCGCCTGCTCGGAGAGCACGCTGCCGAGCAGGGGGCCGCAGGCCGTGCCGACGGATGCCGCCGAACCCGCGAGGACCGCCCATCGGCCGCGCACGTCCAGCGACGCGGCCAGCCCGATCAGATACGACAGGACCACCGGGTAGAAGGTGTTCCACACGATCTCACCGGTCGCGAACGACCCCAGGTCCTCGGCCGAGGAGCTGAGCACGATGCTTCCCGCGATGATCATCGTCCCGAGGCCGATCGGGACCGCCCGGCCGAGCCGGGCTCCCAGGACGCCCGCGCCCATCACGCCGAGCAGTCCCGCTCCCAGCGCGGCGGCGAACACCGCGCCGATGGTCACCTCGGAGAGACCGACCTGGACGGCGCCGATGCGGCTGCTCACGCCCCACAGGGCGTTCTGCGCCATGGACCAGACGAGCATCCCGCCCGCCAGGACCAGCCCCGACCGCCGGTGCGGCAGCCGTCCCTGCACCGGCGACGCCCCGCCGGCCTGGGCGGGGCCGCCCAGCCGGGAGGTCGCGGGCCAGACGAGCAGCGCGACCAGCGCGATGGAGGCGAACGGAAGCCGGTGGCCGCCACCCAGGTGAGGGATCGTCAGGTAGAGGGCCCCCGCCGTCGCCGAGACGCTGAGCAGCCCGAGGGACGAGGTCCGGTGCGGGTCGCTCTGCGCCGCGATGCCGGACGCCGCGACCGCGGTCGCCGTACCCGATCCGAAGCCGCCGATCACGACACCCGCGATCACCAGGGGCATCGAGGTGGTCAGCGCCGCGCAGCCGTAGCCGAGCATCGCCAGCAGCAGTCCCGCGCGTGCCGGTCTGCACGACCCGAATCTCTCGACGCGTCCCGCCAGCGCGAAGCCGGCCGACGCCGAGCTGAGCAGGAGGGCACTGCCGACGAGGCCGGCCTGGGCGGAGCTCAGGCCCAGATAGGTGCTGAGGCGGCCGACGATGGTGGGGAGGAGATAGGCGGCGAGGTAACCGGCGGTGAACACGGCGACCAGGGGCCACGCGGCGCGAGGGCGCGAGGACATGGGCGTTCCTGAGGACATGCCAGAAGAGGCGGAAGAAGGCAGGGGAGGGTGGAGCGGGGCAAGGCGGGGGAGGGCAAGGCAGAGGTGGAGCAGGGGAGGGTGGAGCGGGGCAGGGCAGGGGAGGGTGAGGCGAGGAAAAGCGGGAGAAGCGGCACTCTCGTCAACTGTCCCGAACGGTGCTCGCGGGGCAATTTGTATCAAGCGCGCCCTGGCGACGGAAAGTCGGCTCGATGTGATCTGGGTCACGTTCAGGTTTATGCATGAACGAGGCGGGTAGTTGCGCATGTTTATGCAGGTGGGAGTGAGTTTGCGCGGTACGGCGCGGGCCCTCCGGAAGCGGCGGCGGATCCGGCACACTGGCCGCATCCTCCACTGTTCAGATCTGCCGAGGCCCGGGAGCGCACGGTGAGTACAGCTGATCCAGGCATCGACCCGCTGCTCGGGCTGCGCGCCCCGCAGGATCCGGCCTGTGACGTCTTCCTGACCGGCACGGTCTTCCTCGACATCATCTTCACCGGGCTGGACAGCGCACCCGTGCGCGGGACGGAGTCCTGGGCCCGGGGGATGGGCTCCAGCCCCGGGGGCGTCGCCAACATGGCCACTGCCCTCGCCCGGCTCGGTCTCCACACCTCACTGGCCGCCGCCTTCGGCGACGACCACTACGGCGAGTACTGCTGGGACGCCCTCGAACAGGGCGAGGGCATCGACCTGGCCATGTCGCGCACGGTCCCCGGCTGGCACTCGCCCGTCACCGTCTCCATGGCGTACGAGGGCGAGCGCACGATGGTCTCGCACGGTCACGAGGCGCCGGCCCCCGCCGCCGCCGTGCCCCCCGGCAGTACGTTCCCGCACTGCCCGCCCCGGGCCCGCGCCGCCGTCGCCTCACTGACCCCCGGCCGCAGCGAGCCCTGGGTGGCCGGGGCCGCCCGGAACGGCGCGATGGTCTTCGCCGACGTCGGCTGGGACGAGACGGGTCGCTGGGACCTGGACGCCCTGCCCGACCTCGGGCACTGCCTGGCCTTCCTCCCGAACGCCGAGGAGGCCATGCGCTACACCCGCACGGACTGCCCGCGCGCCGCCGCCCACGCCCTGGCCGAGCGGGTACCGCTGGCCGTGGTCACCCTGGGCGCCGAGGGCGCCTACGCGGTGGACCGGGAGGCCGGTACGGCCGCCGAGGTGCCCGCCATCGCGGTGGAGGCCCTGGACCCCACGGGGGCCGGCGACGTCTTCGTGGCCGGATTCGTCACCGGGACCCTGGCCGGCTGGCCGCTCGCCGACCGCCTCGCCTTCGCGGGACTGACGGCCGCGCTGTCCGTACAGGAGTTCGGTGGATCGCTGTCCGCACCCGGATGGGCGGAGATCGCCGGCTGGTGGCAGCAGGTACGCACCTGCGCCGACCAGGACCCGGCGGCACTGGAGCGCTACGCCTTCCTGGACGAGCTGCTGCCCGCCTCCAGCAGGGCGTGGCCCCTGCGCCGCGCCGTCCCGACCATCGGCTTCCGCCAGTGAAAGCCTGATGATCACCGGGTAAAACCTCTCGGTGTTGTCGGCGGGGAGTCGTACGCTGGTACTCCAGAGGCGGTCGAGCAGCGACTGCCCTGCAACGGGAGGTATGCGCAGGCCCGAGGGCCGGCCCATGACTCAGTCACCGACACAGCCGCAGGCGCGCGCCCAGATCAGCATTCCGGCCGCACACCCCATGGTGATGCTCCTGGGGTCGGGCGACTCGCTGTTGCGCGTCATCGAAACGGCGTTCCCGGCCGTCGACATCCATGTCCGGGGCAATGAGATAAGCGCGACTGGAAGCGCGGCGGACGTCGCCCTCATCCAGCGCCTGTTCGACGAGATGGTGCTGGTGCTCCGCACCGGGCTGCCGATGACGGAGGACGCTGTGGAACGCTCGATCGCCATGCTCAGGGCGAGCGGGAACGGCAACGCGGAAGGGGCCGAGACCCCCGCCGAGGTGCTCACCCAGAACATCCTCTCCAGCCGTGGCCGCACGATCCGCCCCAAGACGCTCAACCAGAAGCGTTACGTCGACGCGATCGACAAGCACACCATCGTCTTCGGCATCGGTCCCGCGGGCACCGGAAAGACCTACCTGGCCATGGCCAAGGCGGTCCAGGCGCTGCAGTCCAAGCAGGTCAGCCGCATCATCCTCACCAGGCCCGCCGTCGAGGCGGGGGAGCGGCTCGGCTTCCTGCCCGGCACGCTCTTCGACAAGATCGACCCGTATCTGCGCCCGCTCTACGACGCCCTGCACGACATGCTCGACCCCGACTCGATCCCCCGGCTCATGGCCGCGGGCACCATCGAGGTCGCGCCGCTCGCCTACATGCGTGGTCGGACCCTGAACGATGCTTTCATCATCCTGGACGAGGCGCAGAACACCAGCGCCGAGCAGATGAAGATGTTCCTCACCCGCCTCGGCTTCGACTCCAAGATCGTCGTCACCGGTGACGTCACCCAGGTGGACCTGCCGACCGGCACCAAGAGCGGTCTCCGCCAGGTCCAGGAGATCCTCCAGGACGTGGATGACGTGCACTTCTCCCGGCTCACCTCCCAGGATGTCGTCCGGCACAAGCTCGTCGGCCGTATCGTCGACGCGTACGAGAAGTACGACAACGCAGAGGGCCCCAAGGGCCGCAACGGGAAGTAGTCGCAGCGCACCATGTCGATCGACGTCAACAACGAGTCCGGAACCGAGGTCGACGAGCAGGCGATCCTCGACATCGCCCGCTACGCCCTCGCCCGGATGCGGATCCACCCGCTGTCCGAACTCTCGGTGATCGTGGTGGACACCGCCGCCATGGAGCAGCTCCACATCCAGTGGATGGACCTCCCCGGCCCGACGGACGTCATGTCCTTCCCGATGGACGAGCTCCGTCCCCCGGCCAAGGACGACGAGGAGCCCCCGCAGGGGCTCCTCGGTGACATCGTGCTCTGCCCGGAGGTCGCGAAGAAGCAGGGCGAGGACGCCGAGACGCAGCACTCGATGGACGAGGAGCTCCAGCTCCTCACCGTCCACGGGGTGCTGCACCTCCTCGGGTACGACCACGAGGAGCCGGACGAGAAGGCCGAGATGTTCGGCCTCCAGGCCGCGATCGTCGACGGCTGGCGCGGCGAGCGCGGCCTGACCGGGCCGTCCCCCGCCCCCACCGTCTCGTGAGCGTCCCCCTCGTCTTCGGCGCGGTCCTGCTGATCGTCGTCGGCTGGCTCGCGGCGTGCGCCGAGGCCGGCATCGCGCGCACGTCCAGCTTCCGTGCGGCGGAGGCCGTCCGGGCCGGGCGGCGCGGCAGCGCCAAGCTGGAGCAGGTCGCCGCCGACCCCACCCGCTATCTGAACGTGGCCCTGCTCGTGCGGGTCGCCTGCGAGATGTCGGCCGGGGTGCTCGTCACCTACGCCTGCCTCAAGGAGTTGCCGGAGACCTGGGAGGCGCTCGCCGTCGCCATGGGCGTCATGGTCCTCGTCAGCTACGTCGCCATCGGGGTCTCGCCGCGCACCATCGGCCGCCAGCACCCGCTGAACACGGCCACGGCCGCGGCGTACGCCCTGCTGCCGCTGGCCAGGATCATGGGCCCGATCCCGCAGCTGCTGATCCTCCTCGGCAACGCGCTGACCCCGGGCAAGGGCTTCCGCAAGGGCCCGTTCGCCAGTGAGGCCGAACTGCGCGCCATGGTCGACCTCGCCGAGCAGGAGTCGCTCATCGAGGACGAGGAGCGCCGCATGGTGCACTCGGTCTTCGAGCTCGGCGACACCCTCGTGCGCGAGGTCATGGTGCCCCGTACGGACCTGGTCTGCATCGAGCGGTACAAGACGGTCCGTCAGGCACTGACCCTCGCACTGCGCTCCGGCTTCTCGCGGATCCCGGTCACCGGGGAGAACGAGGACGACATCGTCGGGATCGTCTACCTCAAGGACCTGGTCCGCAAGACGCACATCAACCGGGACGCGGAGGCGGACCTGGTCTCCACGGCGATGCGCCCCGCCGCGTTCGTCCCCGACACGAAGAACGCCGGTGACCTGCTGCGCGAGATGCAGCAGGACCGCAGCCACGTCGCCGTCGTCATCGACGAGTACGGCGGCACGGCCGGCATCGTCACCATCGAGGACATCCTCGAGGAGATCGTCGGCGAGATCACCGACGAGTACGACCGCGAACTCCCGCCGGTCCAGGAGCTGGAGAACGGCTGCTTCCGGGTGACCGCCCGGCTCGACATCGGCGATCTCGGGGAGCTGTTCGGCCTCGACGCGTACGACGACGAGGACGTGGAGACCGTCGGCGGACTGCTGGCGAAGGCGCTCGGGCGGGTCCCGATCTCCGGAGCCTCCTCGATCGTCGACCTCCCCGACGGGCGCAAGCTCCGTCTCACCGCGGAGTCCCCGGCGGGCCGCAGGAACAAGATCGTCACGGTGCTGGTGGAACCGGAGGGAACGGAATCGCCATGACTCCCCAGGAGCTGCGCACGTTCTGCCTGGAGTTCAACGCGAGCGCGGAGGAGTTTCCCTTCGGGCCCGAGGCCTCGGTCTTCAAGGTCCTGGGAAAGATGTTCGCCCTGAGCGCGCTCGACGGGCGGCCTCTGCAGGTCAGTCTCAAGTGCGACCCGGACGACGCGCTGCGGCTCCGCAAGGAGCACGCCGCGATCGTCCCCGGCTGGCACCTGAACAAGCGGCACTGGAACACCGTGACGGTCTCCGAGCTCCCGGACAGGATGGTCCGGGAGCTCGTGGAGGACAGTTACGACCTTGTGGTGGCCGGGCTCCCCAAGGCGGAACGGCTGCGCCTGGACCGGCCGTAGGGGCTCGCGGGGCCGCGCGCGTCAGGCCCGGCGCAGACCGGCGCCCACCGCCAGCCCTGTCGCGACCAGAATGACCGCCGCGACGGCCACCACCAGCCGTACGCCCTCGAACAGCGACCCCTGCGTGGTCGACAGCACCCCCAGCAGCGGGATGCCGACCGTGAGACCCACCTGCTGCGTCGTGGTGACCAGACCGGTCGCCAGGCCCTGCTCCTCGTTCGGCACGCCGGAGGTCACCGTCAGCCCGTAGGCGATGATGGCGCCCAGGTGGAAGGCGCTGGCCAGGGACACCGCCACCGTGGCCAGCCAGACACCGGAGTCCTCGCCCAGGCCCAGCAGCGCCCCGATGAACACGCCCTGGCCGATCAGGGACAGGACCAGTGTCCGGCGTGCGCCGATCCGGCCGACGATCCTCGGGGCGTACACCCCGGCGGCCACCGACGCCAGGCCCTGGACGCCGAAGACGAGGCCCGTCCCGAGGGCCGACAGGCGCAGCAGGTCCTGGAGGTACAGGGTCAGGACGAACACGATCGTGCTCATCATCGAGAACGTGGCCAGACCGCCCAGGTTGCCGAACGCGACCGTACGACGCCGCAGCATCGGCAGGGAGACGAGCGGGGCCGCCGAGCGGGACTCGACGATCACGAACGCGGTCAGCAGGGCCACTCCCAGCACCAGGGTGATCCGCACGTCCGCACCACCGAAGCCGCGCTCGGCGGCCGTCGACAGCGAGTAGATCAGCGCGAGCAGACCGCCGGTGACGGTGACGGCACCCGGCACGTCGAGCTTCGGCCGCTCCGGCGTACGCGACTCGGACAGCACCTTCGGCGCCAGGACGAACACGACGACCGCGGCGCCGGCCAGCAGCCCCATCGTGGACCGCCAGCCGAGGGTGTCGGTGAGCACCCCGCCCGCCACCATCCCGACGGTGAAGCCCAGCGAGAGCAGCGTCCCGCTGATGCCCAGCGCCCGGTCCCGCAGCGGGCCTTCCGGGAACGTCGTGGTCAGCAGGGACATCCCGGTCGGCACGATCACGGCGGCCCCGAGCCCCTGGAGCGCCCGCCCGGCCAGGAAGGACGCCGGGTCCCAGGCCAGCGTCGCCAGCAGTGAGGACACCCCGAAGACGGCGAGACCGGTGAGGAACAGCCTGCGCCGGCCGTAGAGATCGGCGATCCGGCCGAAGAGCAGCAGGAAGCCGCCGGACGGCAGGGCGAACGCGGTGACGGCCCACTGGAGCCCGGACCGGCTCAGCCCCAGGTCCTCACCGAGGACGGGCAGAGCCACATTCAGTACGGAGAAGTCGAGCGCCACCATGAACTGGGCGGCACACAGCACGAAGAGCACCAGCCGGTCCCGCCCGGAGAGCGCGGGCGGCGCGGGAGCGACGGGAGCGGCGGCGGACACGGAAGCATGAGTCGGGGTTTCGATCGGCATGTCCCACAGCCTGGATCCACCGGAATATCCGTGGGGAGCGGGCACTTATCCTGTTGGCCGCACCACCAGGCAGGCACGCGCACGGACACCAGGGGGAGTACGTGGCTTCACCGGCCCAGAACAGCGAGATCCGGACCGGCACGGTCCGGACCGGCACGGTCCGGACCGGCACCGACGGCAAGTCCCACCGGCTCGGCGAGCTGCGGGAGTTCCTGATGAGCCGCAGGGCCCGGGTCACCCCGGCCGAGGCCGGCCTGCCGGACGGAGGGGCGCGCCGGCGCACGCCGGGCCTGCGCCGGGAGGAGGTCGCCGTCCTCGCGGGCGTGGGCGTCTCCTGGTACCAGTGGCTGGAGCAGGGCCGCGACATCACCGTGTCACCGCAGGTCCTGGACGCCGTGGCGCGGGTCCTGCGCCTCAGCAGCGCGGAGCGCCGCCACCTCTACGCGCTGGCCGGGCTCAATCCGCCGGCCCTGGAGGTCGACCCGGCCCACCAGGACATGTGCGCGGGGCTGAACCGGCTCATCGACGCCTGGATGCCCTTCCCGGCCCACATCATGGACCGCTACTGGAACACCGTGGCCTACAACGACGCGGCGTCGGCGGTGCTCGGCATGCGCCCCGGGATCGTGCAGAACTGCATGATCGTGTTCTTCACCGACCCGGTGTACCGGGCCAGATCGAAGCACTGGGAGACCATCGCCCACCAGGTCGTCGCCCAGTTCCGGGCGGCGTGCTCCGAGCACCCCGGGGACGAGGGATTCCGGGCCGTGGTCGCCGAGGTGAAGGAGCTCAGCCCCGAGTTCGCGGCGCTCTGGGACCGGCGCGACGTCGCCCCGGGCGGCCAGGTCCGCAAGGAACTCCAGCATCCGCTCGTCGGCACCCTGCACGTGGAATCCACCCAGCTGCGGGTGCCCGCGCGCCCCGACCTGGTGATCGTGCTCCACACGCCGCTCCCGGACACCGGCACGGAGGCCAAGCTCCAGTGGCTCGACTCGCCCGAGGGCCGGCGCGGCTCGATGTACCCGGTCCCGGGATGATCGGACCCCGTCGAGAGGCGGGCGCACGCCCCCTTCGTATGCTCAGCACATGACCGATAGCACCGACCTCGGCGCCGAGGACCGCAAGATCGTCACTCTGGCGCGCAGTGTCCGCGCCCGCAACGGGGTGCCGGAGGGCGCCGCCGTACGGGACGAGACGGGGCGTACGTACGCCGCCGGCACCGTGACACTGGACTCGCTGAAGCTCAGCGCGCTGCAGACCGCCGTCGCCATGGCGGTGGCCAGCGGCGCCACGTCCTTGGAGGCGGCTGCCGTCGTCTCCGAGGCCGCGACCTCCTCGGACGCCGACCGGGCAGCCGTCCGTGACCTGGGCGGGCCCGACACTCCCGTGCTGCTCGCGGGGCCCGACGGGACGCTCCGGTCCACGACCGCCGCGGGCTGATTCGGGCCCGGCGGCGCCCTGCTGTGCAACGCCGCCGCCGGGATCGGGGAGAATGGGCGCCATGAGCGCTCGACCGAACACAGAAGCTGCTGCGCAGCAGGCTGAGAACACTGCCCCCCACCGGGCCGGCTTCGCCTGCTTCGTGGGCCGCCCCAACGCGGGCAAGTCCACCCTCACGAACGCTCTGGTCGGTCAGAAGGTGGCGATCACCTCCAACCGCCCCCAGACCACCCGGCACACGGTGCGCGGCATCGTGCACCGTGACGACGCCCAGCTGATCCTGGTCGACACGCCCGGCCTCCACAAGCCGCGCACGCTGCTCGGGGAGCGGCTGAACGACGTCGTGCGGACCACCTGGGCCGAGGTCGACGTCATCGGCTTCTGCCTGCCCGCGGACCAGAAGCTCGGCCCCGGCGACAAGTTCATCGTCAAGGAGCTCGCCGGGATCAAGAAGACCCCGAAGATCGCGATCATCACCAAGACCGACCTGGTGGAGTCCAAGGCGCTCGCCGAGCAGCTCCTCGCCGTCTCCGCGCTGGCCGACGAGCTCGGCTTCGAGTGGGCCGAGATCATCCCGGTCTCGGCGGTCAAGGACCAGCAGGTGAGCCTGCTGGCCGACCTGATCGCTCCGCTGCTGCCGGAGAGCCCCCCGCTCTACCCGGAGGGCGACCTCACCGACGAGCCCGAGATGGTCATGGTCGCGGAACTCATCCGCGAGGCCGCGCTGGAGGGCGTACGGGACGAGCTGCCGCACTCCATCGCCGTCGTCGTCGAGGAGATGCTGCCGCGTGAGGACCGGCCGGCGGACAAGCCGCTGCTGGACATCCACGCGAACGTCTACATCGAGCGGCCCAGCCAGAAGGGCATCATCATCGGCCCGAAGGGGAAGCGGCTCAAGGACGTCGGCACCAAGTCACGCAAGCACATCGAGGCGCTCCTGGGCACGCCGGTCTTCCTCGACCTGCACGTGAAGGTCGCCAAGGACTGGCAGCGCGACCCGAAGCAGCTGCGGAAGCTGGGGTTCTGAGCGGGGCCACGGACCGCCGGCCGGAGGCCGGCGCAGCCGTGCGAAGCCGCTGAGGCCCCGGAGGCTGGGGTTCTGAGGCCGGTCCAGGGCTGTTCGGCATCCGGCGCCCGGGCCCGGCGGGACCGCGCCTACGCGCCTTCCTTGAGGACCCGGGAGATCAGCGTCCGCTGCGCCTCGGTCAGCCGTGGGTCCGCGCAGTCGACCGTCCGGTCGCCCACCGTGATCCGGTAGCGGAAGCCGTCCGGCACACCCGCGGACGGGCCGCCCGGGCCGGCGGCGAGCGCCGACTCGGCCAGGGCCTCCCAGTCGCCGGCGTCGGGCCGCCCCGAGGTCTCGATCTCGCCGTGGCGTGCGATGCCGGCGAACCCGCCGGTCCGGCTCACCTGGATGCGCATGCGTACCGGCTCCTGCCTGACACCTTGACCCCGCTCGGACGGCCCCGCGTGTATCTACCCGGTCAACGGGTCGGCACGCCCACCTCCGACCACGCCTTGAGCACCGCCTCGGCCTCGTCGCCCTCCCCGAACCTGTGCTGCGCCGCCGCGACGGTCAGCTTGGCGAAGTCCTTGAAGGACGCTTCCTGGCCCAGCTCACCGCCGGTCAGCACGTCGAACCAGATCCGCCCCGCCCGCTCCCAGGCGTTGCCGCCGAGTGCCGTGGCCAGCAGGTAGAACGCCCGGTTGGGGATACCGGAGTTGATGTGGACCCCGCCGTTGTCCTCGTCCGTGTCGACGTAGTCGTCCATCGACCCGGGCTGCGGGTCCTTGCCGAGCACGTCGTCGTCGTACGCCGTGCCCGGAGCCTTCATCGAGCGCAGTGCGACGCCGCTGACCCGGGGGGCGAGCAGCCCCGCGCCGATCAGCCAGTCGCCCTGGTCCGCGCTCTGTCCCAGCGAGTACTGCTTGACCAGGGAGCCGAAGACGTCCGAGACGGACTCGTTGAGCGCGCCCGACTGGCCCTGGTAGGCGAGGTTGGCCGTGTACTGGGTGAGGCCGTGCGCCAGCTCGTGGGCGATCACGTCGATCGCGACGGTGAAGTCGAGGAAGATCTCGCCGTCGCCGTCCCCGAAGACCATCTGCTCGCCGTCGAAGAACGCGTTGTTGTACTTCTCGTCGTAGTGCACGGAGCCGATGAGCGGCAGCCCCTTGCCATCGATCGAGCTGCGGCCGTACTCCGTGAGCAGCAGATCGAAGGTGGCGCCGAGTCCCGCGTACGCACGGTTGACGCTGGCGTCCTGGGTCGCTTCCTCGCCCTCGTCACGGACCTTGACGCCCGGCAGGTCCGTGCCGTGCCCGCAGTCGTAGAGGGTGCGGTGGGGCTTGGTCGGGACCGGGTCGGAGGTGAGGACGGCCTGGGGGGTCCAGGCCAGAGCGGTCACCCGCCGGTGATGGCGCCGGGCGGCGTCGGCGTCCAGGGTGCGCCGTGCGGGATCGGCCAGGAGGGGGTCGTCGGCCTGGGACAGCTTGTCGAGGAGGTGGGGCGGCACGATGGTGCAGAAGACGGGCTGGAGCCCGTTGTTCGGTCGAGGCTGCATGCAAATGACTGTGGCACTCCGTCACCGCGCTGTCACTGGTTGCGATCGTGATTGACGAAATAGAGTGATGTATCACTGTTCCGCCTCCATGAAGAGGCGATCCCGCATACTGATACGGACCGACGCACCAGGCGCCCCTCGGTTAGTGTTGCCGCATCATGCGTTTCGGGCTGCTCCTTCTTAGCTGCCGCGGCGAGGGCCTGTAGTCGTAGGCCGGCTCCCTCCCCGCGGAGTTCGCTGTTGCCAGCGACACAGTCGGCCGCCCCTGCTGGACCTCAGAGGAGCCGTACGCCATGACCGCAGTGAATTCCCCCGCGCACACCGATGCCGTCCCCGCCCCCGTCGGTGGCCCCACCCCGGTGACCAACGCGAAGCAGCTGCAGAAGCCTTCCGGGATGCCGGTCCACAAGTACCGCGGCTACGAGGCGGTGGACATCTCCGACCGCACCTGGCCGGACAACCGCATCACCGTGGCGCCCCGGTGGCTGTCCACCGACCTGCGTGACGGCAACCAGGCCCTGATCGACCCCATGTCGCCGGCCCGTAAGCGCGAGATGTTCGACCTGCTCGTACGCATGGGCTACAAGGAGATCGAGGTCGGCTTCCCGTCCTCCGGCGAGACCGACTTCGCGTTCGTACGCTCCATCATCGAAGAGGGCGCGATCCCCGAGGACGTGACGATCTCCGTCCTGACGCAGGCCCGCGAGGAGCTGATCGAGCGCACCGTCGAGTCGCTGGTCGGCGCGCGGCGTGCCACCGTCCACCTGTACAACGCCACCGCCCCCACCTTCCGCCGCGTGGTCTTCCGCGGCTCGAAGGAAGAGGTCAAGCAGATCGCCGTGGACGGCACCCGCCTGGTCATGGAGTACGCGGACAAGATCCTGGGCGACGAGACGATCTTCGGCTACCAGTACAGCCCGGAGATCTTCACCGACACCGAGCTGGACTTCGCCCTGGAGGTCTGCGAGGCCGTCTGTGACGTCTGGCAGCCGGAGGAGGGCCGCGAGATCATCCTCAACCTGCCCGCGACCGTGGAGCGTTCGACGCCCTCCACCCACGCGGACCGCTTCGAGTGGATGTCCCGCAACCTGTCCCGCCGCGAGCACGTCTGCCTGTCGGTGCACCCGCACAACGACCGGGGCACCGCCGTCGCCGCCGCCGAGCTGGCGATCATGGCGGGTGCCGACCGCATCGAGGGCTGCCTGTTCGGCCAGGGCGAGCGCACCGGCAACGTCGACCTGGTCACCCTGGGCATGAACCTCTTCTCCCAGGGCGTCGACCCGCAGATCGACTTCTCGCAGATCGACGAGATCCGCCGCACCAGCGAGTACTGCAACCAGATGGAGGTCCACCCGCGCCACCCCTACGCGGGCGACCTGGTCTACACCGCCTTCTCCGGCTCCCACCAGGACGCCATCAAGAAGGGCTTCGACGCCATGGAGGCCGACGCGGCCTCCCAGGGGAAGACCGTCGACGACATCGAGTGGGCGGTGCCCTACCTGCCGATCGACCCGAAGGACGTCGGCCGCTCCTACGAGGCGGTCATCCGGGTCAACTCGCAGTCCGGCAAGGGCGGAATCGCCTACGTCCTGAAGAACGACCACAAGCTGGACCTGCCGCGCCGGATGCAGATCGAGTTCTCCCGGATCATTCAGGCCAAGACCGACGCCGAGGGCGGCGAGGTCACGCCGACGCAGATCTGGTCGACCTTCCGGGACGAGTACCTGCCGAGCCCCGAGAACGCCTGGGGACGCGTACAGATCCGCTCGGGTCAGACGACGACCGGTTCCGACGGCCAGGACACGATCACCGTCGAGGCCACCGTCGACGGCTCGGACACGATGCTGACCGGCACGGGCAACGGCCCGATCTCCGCGTTCTTCGAAGCGCTGCAGGCCATCGGCATCGACGCCCGTCTGCTGGACTACACCGAGCACACGATGAGCGAGGGCGCGAGCGCGCAGGCCGCCTCCTACATCGAGTGCGCGATCGACGGCAAGGTGCTGTGGGGCATCGGTATCGACGCCAACACCACGCGCGCCTCCCTCAAGGCGGTCGTCTCCGCGGTCAACCGCGCGACCCGCTGACCCCGCCACGCGGCATTCCGGGCATACGTCCGATACGCCGCTGAACTGCCCGGCCCGAGAGCCCCGTTCACCCGCCGAGGGTGGGCGGGGTTCGGCCATATACCGGGGTTTTGACCTCCGGGATACTGACGCCACCTCACGCATGTGGCTAACATCACGTCCAGCGCGGCAATGTTGCCGTGGGGTTACGGAGGTGTGCGACGTGCGGACAGCCAAAGGACAACGCGCCGTAAGACTGCGCATCTACGGCATCCGTACCGTCTGGGACACCGTCGGCGACGGAGAGTTCTTCTGCCCGTGCTGCGGGGGCGACCGCAACTACCGGCGCCTCACAGGACGCCACCGCCTCACCGTCCTCGGGCTGCCGCTGCTCGCCCGGGGAAGCGCCGGGCCCGTCGTCGAATGCGCCGCCTGCGGGACGCACTTCGCGCCCGACGCCCTCGACCACCCCACCACCACCCGCTTCTCGGCCATGCTGCGGGAGGCCGTGCACACCGTCACACTCGCCGTGCTCGCCGCTGGCGGCACCACCTCCCGTACGGTCCTGGAGACCGCCGCGGCCACCGTCCGCGACGCGGGACTCGACGACTGCTCCCAGGAACAGCTCTTCACCATCGTCGAGGTGCTCGCCGCCGACACCGGTTCCGGCGACGGGACCGACCCCGCGGCCGAGGCCTGCGGCGCCGCCCTCGCCATAGAGCTCCACGAGGTCCTGAAGCCGCTCGCGCCGCACCTGGCCGCCGCGGGACGGGAATCGGTTCTGCTCCAGGGCGCCAGGATCGCGCTCGCCGACGGTCCCTACAGCCCGGCCGAACGCGAGGTGCTGACCACGGTCGGCAGCGCGCTCCAGCTCTGCCCCACGGACACGGCGAAGCTGCTGGAGGCGGCGCGTACGCCTTCGTAGGCGAAGCCTTCGCCGTGCGGCGCCGGAGTACTCCCCCGGGAGTAACCACCGTCGCCCGCCACCCCGGGCAGTAGCGGTCAAGTCCTTCCCGCGCGCGACGAACCGGCCATCCCCGGACGGGAGTCTGGACAGGTCCGACACCGTCCAGGAGGGGAGGCCCCGTCATGCGGGCCGAAGCGGGAACGAGCGGTACACCACCACGGCAGGAGCGGGGGACCGGACGGAGGCGTGCGCTGCCGTGGCTGGTCGTGGGGTTCTGGGTCGTCCTGATCGCCGTCGCGATGCCGTTCGCCGGAAAGCTCGGGGACGTCCAGCGCGACCGCGCCGTCGACTACCTGCCGGCAGGCGCGGACTCCACCCAGGTCGCGAAGGTCCAGGACACGCTGCCCGGCGGGGAGTCCACCGATCTCGTCCTCGTCTACCACCGGGACGGCGGGCTCACCGCGGCCGACCGGAGCACGGCAGGCGAACAGATCGCCACGGTCACGCGTGAGCACGGCCTCCCCGCGCCCCCCGAGGGAATCGGGTCCGAGGACGGTACGACGCTGATGTTCCCGGTTTCCTCGACCGCGCCCGGCCAGGACCCGGAGGCCAGGACCGCGTTCGTCACCGACGTACGCGAACGGGCCGAGGGCAGCGGCGGGCTGCGCGTCGAGGTCGGCGGGCCCGGGGCCCTCACCTCGGACGCCCAGGAGGTCTACACGTCCCTGGACGGGCCGCTGCTCTACACCACGGTGGGCGTCGTCGCGCTCCTGCTGGTCCTGATCTACCGCAGCCCGTTCCTCTGGCTGGTCCCCCTGGTCGTCGCCGGTCTCGCGGACCTCCTGTCGATGGCGGTGGCGTACGGGCTGAACCAGGGCTTCGGCACCACCGTCAGCGGCCAGAGCTCCGCCGTGATGACCATCCTGGTCTTCGGCGCCGGCACGGACTACGCCCTGCTGCTGGTGGCCCGCTACCGGGAGGAACTCGGGCGCCTGGCACGGCCCGTGGACGCCATGGCCGCCGCGCTGCGCGGCTGCGGGCCCGCCGTCCTGGCCTCCTCGGGCACCGTCGCCGCGGGCATGCTGTGCCTGCTCGCCGCCGACCTCAACAGCAGCCGCGGCATGGGACCCATCGCCGCCGTCGGTGTGCTGTGCGCGCTCCTCGCCATGACGACCCTCCTGCCCGCCCTGCTCGTCCTCCTGGGGCGACGCGTCTTCTGGCCGCTGGTGCCCGCGTACGGTGCCGAGCCCCGGCGCCGCCGCTCGGTCTTCGCCGCCATGGGCGGTTCCGCCGGACGCCGGCCCGTGGCCGTGCTCGTCTCGGGGGGCGTGCTGCTCGGCGCGCTGGCGCTGGGCGTGTTCAGCCTGCCCGGTGACCTCAAGCAGGAGGACTCCTTCACCAGCAAGCCGGAGTCGATCACCGCGATGGAGACGCTCGCCACCGCCTTCCCGGAGCGGTCCACCCAGCCGATCACCGTGATCACCCCCACCGGACAGGCCGACAGGACGCTGGCGGAGGCCCGCGCCACGGAAGGCGTCGCCGACGCGGTAAGGGGCCGCAGCGGCGGCGGCTGGACCGAGCTCACCGTCACCGCCCAGGCGCCGCCGGAGTCGTCGGGGGAGCGGGCCACCATCGCCGCCCTGCGCGACCGGCTCGACGGCAGCCACGTCGGCGGTCCCAGTGCCCAGCAGGCGGACCTGGAGGAGACCAACGCCCGTGACCTGAAGACCGTCGTCCCCCTCGTCGTCCTCTCGGTCCTGCTGATCCTGGTCGTGCTGCTGCGCAGTCTCGTCGCCCCGCTGCTGCTCGTGGCCGCCGTCGTCGCCGTCTGGGGCGCCGCCCTCGGCATCGCGGGTCTCGTACTCGAGCCGCTCCTCGGCCTGGAGGGCACCGATCCCGGACTGCCCCTGCTGTCCTTCGTCTTCCTCGTGGCGCTCGGCGTCGACTACGGCATCTTCCTGATGCACCGGATGCGGGAGGAGGCCCTGGCCGGAGCCGGACCGACCGACGCCGCCCTCACCGCGCTGCGGACGACGGGAGGCGTCATCGCCTCCGCCGGGCTGGTGCTCGCGGCAACCTTCGCCGTGCTCACGAGCATGCCGATGACGGCGCTGGTCGAGATGGGCTTCGTCATCGCCGTCGGGGTGCTGCTGGACACCTTCCTGGTCCGCACCTATCTCGTGACCTCGGCGAGCGTGGCCCTGGGACGGCGGATCTGGTGGCCGGGACGGCTCGGCCGCAAACCGGCCGAGAACCTCCCCGGCGAACCGGAACTCGTCGCAATCCGCTGACGGCAGACACTCGACCGACCGAGGATGGCAGCGTGTCCGCTCCCCGAATCACGCGCCGCGGCGAGCGCGTCCTGGCCGTGGTCAACCGCGACCCCATGGACGCGCCGCACAAGCTGCGCACCGACTCCCTCGTCGCCACGGGCGCCGGCGCGCTGTCGGCCGTCCTGGCCTTCGTGACCGACGACGGGCGGTTCCCCGACGCACTCGGCTGGGTCCTCCTGCTGTCCAGCGCCCTGCCGCTGGTATGGCGGCGCAGGAACCCCGTCGCGGTGCTGCTCGCCATGATCCCGGTCCTCATGGCCTACCACCTCCTGGACAACGCCCACTCGGCGCCGATGCCGCAGACCTTTGTGGTGCTCTACACCGTGGCGGTGACCGGCCGCCCGCTGCGCACCCTGCTCACGGGCTGCGTAGTGATCACCGTGATGGTGTCCGTGGTCGGAATCATCGACGCACACCACGGGCTCGAACTCCTGCGAATCTCCGGCTGGATCGTCGCGGTGCTGTTCTGCGGCGTGGACGTGCGGATCTACCGGCAGTACGTCGCCTCCGTGGTGGAGCGCGCCGAACGGGCCGAGCGCACCCGGGAGGAGGAGGCCCGGCGCAGGGTGGTGGAGGAGCGGCTGCGGATCGCCCGCGACCTGCACGACCTGCTGGCCCACAGCATCACCGTCATCGGGGTGCAGACCTCCGTGGCCTCGCACATCCTGACCGTGGACCCGGACCGGCTGGACCGCACAGCCGTCGCACAGGCCCTCGACGACATCGCCGGCACCTGCCGCGAGGCCCGCGCCGAGCTGCGTACCACCCTGCAGGTCCTGCGGGACGGCTCCACCGGCGGTGACGGGCCGCTGCCCGGCCTGGACGCGCTCCCCGCCCTCGTGCGGGCCGCCAGGACGGCCGGAGCGACCGTGGAGCTGTCCGTACGGGCCCCGGAGCACAGGATCGCGCCGGCGACCGGCGCTGCGGCCTACCGGATCGTGCAGGAGGCGCTGACCAACGCCGTACGGCACGCGGGCCCGGGAGTACGGACGGAGGTGACGGTGGAGCCCGAGCCCGGCCACCCGGCGCTGCGGGTGACCGTCATCGACGACGGGGCGCCCTCGGGGCCCGGCGGCGCCGTGGAGGCCGGCCCCGGGCCCGGCTTCGGCATCGTGGGCATGCGGGAGCGGGCCCGCACCTGCGGCGGCACCCTGGACGCGGGTCCGCTGGCGGGCGGGGGCTTCCGGGTCGACGCCGTGCTGCCGCTGCCCGGGTCCCCGGCCGGGTGCCCGGCTCCGGCCGCCGGCCCCGAGGAGGTCCTCCGGTGATCCGCGTCCTGCTCGCCGACGACCAGAACCTCGTCAGGGCGGCCTTCGCGATGCTGGTCGAGTCCGACCCGGACATGACCGTCGTCGGCCAGGCCGCCACCGGCCTGGAGGCGGTCGACAGGGCCCGCTCGGCCCGCGCCGACCTCGTCGTCATGGACATCCGGATGCCTGAGCTCGACGGCATCGAGGCCACCCGCCTCATCGCCGCCGACGAGGACCTCGCCGGGGTGAAGGTGCTCGTCCTGACGACGTACGACACCGACGACCACGTCCTGGAGGCGCTGCGCGCCGGCGCCTCCGGATTCCTGGTCAAGGACACCCGGCCCGCCGAACTCCTCGCCGCCATCAGGACGGTGGCCGCGGGGGAGTCGCTGCTCTCGCCCGGCCCGACCGCCCGTCTCATCGCCCGGGTCCTCAGCGGCCCCGGTGCGCCCGCCCTCGGGCAGGGGGGTGGCCCGGAGTGCCTCTCGGACCGCGAGCGCCAGGTGCTGACGCTCGTGGCGCGCGGCCGGAACAACACGGAGATCGCCGGGACACTGGGCCTCAGCCCGCTCACCGCGAAGACCCATGTGAGCAGGATCATGGGCAAGCTGGGCGCCCGGGACCGCGCGCAACTCGTGATCATCGCCTACGAGTCCGGGCTGGTGGTGCCCGCGGGGCACCAGGAATGAGGACCGCCGACGGGCGCCCGCCCCGGTGGGCGACAATGGGTGCATGAGCTTGTTCCGGGACGACGGCGTCGTGCTGCGTACGCAGAAGCTGGGCGAGGCCGACCGGATCATCACGATCCTGACCCGCGGCCACGGGCGGGTGCGCGCTGTGGCGCGCGGGGTGCGCCGCACCAAGTCCAAATTCGGGGCGCGGCTCGAACCCTTCTCCCATGTGGACGTGCAGTTCTTCGCGCGCGGCAGCGAGCTGATCGGCCGGGGCCTCCCCCTCTGCACCCAGAGCGAGACGATCGCTCCGTACGGCGGCGGGATCGTCTCCGACTACGCCCGCTACACCGCCGGCACCGCCATGCTGGAGACCGCGGAGCGGTTCACCGACCACGAGGGCGAGCCCGCGGTCCAGCAGTACCTGCTGCTCGTCGGCGGGCTGCGCACCCTCGCGCGCGCCGAACACGCGCCGAACCTCATCCTGGACGCGTTCCTGCTGCGCTCCCTGGCCGTCAACGGCTACGCCCCCAGCTTCGTCGACTGCGCCAGGTGCGGAATGCCCGGCCCGAACCGGTTCTTCTCCGTCGCCGCGGGCGGCGTCGTATGCGGCGACTGCCGGGTGCCCGGCAGCGTCGTACCCTCGGCGGAGGCCGTCGAACTGCTGAGCGCGTTGCTCAGCGGCGACTGGGAGACGGCGGACGCGTCCGAGGCGCGTCATGTCAGGGAGGGGAGCGGGCTCGTGTCCGCCTATCTGCACTGGCATCTGGAGCGCGGCCTGCGCTCGCTGCGGTATGTAGAGAAGTGACACAGGGAGACGAGAGAAGCCCATGGCAGTACGCGGGATGCTCGGCGGCCGTAACCGGCGTGAGTACAAGACCCCCGAGCCGCACCCCTCCGGCGCCACCCCGCCGAAGATCCCCGGCGAGCTCGTGCCCAAGCACGTCGCCGTCGTGATGGACGGGAACGGCCGCTGGGCCAAGGAGCGGGGTCTTCCGCGCACCGAGGGCCACAAGGTCGGTGAGGGCGTCGTCATGGACGTCCTCAAGGGCTGCATCGAGATGGGCGTCAAGAACCTCTCGCTGTACGCCTTCTCCACGGAGAACTGGAAGCGCTCGCCGGACGAGGTGAAGTTCCTCATGAACTTCAACCGGGACGTCATCCGCCGCCGCCGCGACGAGATGGACGAGCTCGGCATCCGTATCCGCTGGGTCGGCCGCATGCCGAAGCTGTGGAAGTCCGTCGTCCAGGAGCTCCAGGTCGCGCAGGAGCAGACCAAGGACAACGACAAGATGACACTGTACTTCTGCGTCAACTACGGCGGCCGGGCCGAGATCGCCGACGCGGCGCAGCGCATCGCGCAGGACGTGGCGGAGGGGAAGCTCGACCCCGCGAAGGTCAACGAGAAGACCTTCGCGAAGTACATCTACTACCCGGACATGCCGGACGTGGACCTCTTCGTGCGCCCCAGCGGGGAGCAGCGCACGTCCAACTACCTGATCTGGCAGAGCGCGTACGCCGAGATGGTCTTCCAGGACGTCCTGTGGCCGGACTTCGACCGGCGCGACCTGTGGAACGCCTGCCTGGAATTCGCCCGGCGCGACCGGCGCTTCGGCGGTGCCGAGGAGATCACCAAGTCCTGAGACGACGAGGAGGGGGCCCCGTCGCCGGGGCCCCCTCCGGGGTAGGTCGTCCTGTGCCCGGGGCTCAGCCCTTGGCGCCCGCGCAGTCCGAGCAGGTCCCGAAGATCTCCACCGTGTGGGCCACGTTCACATAGCCGTGCTGCGAGGCGATGGTCTCGGCCCACTGCTCCACGGCGGGGCCCTCCACCTCGACGGCCTTGCCGCAGACGCGGCAGACCAGATGGTGATGGTGGTCACCGGTCGAGCACCGCCGGTAGACCGCCTCACCGTCGGTCGTGCGCAGCACGTCGACCTCGCCGGCGTCGGCCAGGGACTGGAGCGTGCGGTAGACCGTGGTCAGCCCGACCGAGTCACCCCGGTGCTTGAGCACATCGTGCAGGTCCTGGGCACTGCGGAACTCGTCGACCTCGTCGAGCGCCGCCGCGACCGCCGCCCGCTGCCGGGTGGACCGGCCGCGCACCGGAGCCGCGTTCGTGCCACTGATCGGCGCCGTCGCCACAGCTGCCTCCTCATGTCGCCCGTACGTATGTCGGGCCATTGTGCCAGCCCGTCCCGGCGGCACGGTCACACCCGAACGTCGTCCGAGGCAGGGCGGGCCGCCGGTACCTCAAGGGTGCACCGGTCCTTCTCGCTCTCGCGGCCCTTGGCCCGCCTTCGGGCCAGCGGCGTGGCGAGCGCCGTCAGCAGGACGAACGCGGCGATGGCCAGCAGCACGATCGTCGCGCCGGGCGGCACGTCCTGGTAGTACGAGGTCACGGTACCGGCCAGGGTGACGGCCGTACCGATGACGACGGCCAGGACGAACGTCACCTTGAAGGACTTCGAGATCTGCTGGGCGGCGGCGACCGGCACCACCATCAGCGCGCTGACCAGCAGCAGGCCGACGACCCGCATCGCCACGGTGACGGTGACGGCGGCCGTCACGGCGACCAGCAGGTTGAGCGCGCGCACCGGCAGCCCGGTGACCCGGGCGAACTCCTCGTCCTGGCTGACCGCGAACAGCTGCCGCCGCAGCCCCACGGTGACCAGCACCACGAAGGCGGCCAGCACGACGATCGCGGTGATGTCCTCCTCGGAGACCGTGGACAGGGAGCCGAAGAGGAACGAGGTCAGGTTGGCGTTGGAGCCGGTGTCCGAGAGGTTGATCAGCATCACCCCGCCCGCCATGCCGCCGTAGAACAGCATGGCCAGGGCGATGTCGCCGCGCGTGCGTCCGTACCAGCGGATCAGCTCCATCACGACCGAGCCCGCCACGGCGACGAGCGTCGCCATCCAGACGGGGTTGGTGGAGAGCAGGAAGCCGAGGCCGACGCCGGTCATCGCGACGTGTCCGATGCCGTCGCCCATCAGGGCCTGGCGGCGCTGGACCAGATAGATGCCGATGGCGGGGGCGGTGATCCCGACCAGGACGGCCGCGAGCAGCGCCCGCTGCATGAAGGGAGGGTTCAGGAATTCCAGCATGATCAGGTCAGCAGTCCCGTCCGGACGGGCTCGGAGGCCGCGTGGGGGTGTACGTGGTCGTGGCCGGGCAGGGCGTGCTGGCCCACGGCCTCGGGGGGCGGCCCGTCGTGCGTGACACAGCCGTCGCGCAGGACGATCGCCCGGTCGATCAGCGGCTCCAGGGCGCCGAGCTCGTGCAGGACGAGCAGCACGGTCGCCCCGCCGGCGACCTGCTCGCGCAGCGTCATGGCGAGGATCTCCTGGCTGGCCAGGTCGACGCCGGCCATCGGCTCGTCCATGATCAGCACCTCGGGCTCGGCGGCGAGCGCGCGGGCGATCAGGACCCGCTGGTGCTGGCCGCCGGAGAGGGCGTTCACGGAGTCCTTGGCGCGGTCGGTGAGGCCGACCAGCTCGATGGCCCGGTCCACGGCCGCCCGGTCGGCCTTCGCGAGCGGTCCGAACTTCGTACGCGACAGCCGACCGGAGGCGACGACCTCGCGGATCGTGGCGGGGACGCCGCCCGCCGCCGTGGTGCGCTGCGGTACGTATCCGACGCGGCCCCACCGGCGGAAGCGGCGCAGCGGGGTGCCGAACAGCTCGACGGTCCCGCCGGTGAGCGGCACCTGGCCGATGACGGAGCGCACGGCGGTGGACTTGCCGGAGCCGTTCGCCCCGAGCAGGGCCACGACCTCGCCGCGGTGGACGGTGAGGTCGACACCGCGCAGCACCGGGCGGGCGCCGAGCGTCGCCGTGGCTCCGCGCATGCTGATCACGGGTTCTGGCGTACTGGGCTCAGGCATGATCGCCTCCGGTGCTGCGGCTGGGTCGGGGTGCTGCGCGGGTCACTTCGCGCCGAGGGCCTTCTGCAGCGCGGCCAGGTTGGACTCCATGACCTCGATGTAGTCAGCGCCGGCGGACTTGTCGGTAATTCCCTCCAGCGGGTCCAGGACGCCGGTCTTCAGGCCGAGGTCCTTCGCCAAGGTCTTGGCGGTCTTGTCGCTGGCGAGCGTCTCGAAGAATACGGTGGTCGCCTTGTTCTCCTCGGCGACGTGGTGGATCTCGTCGATCCGGGCCGGGCTGGGCTCGGTCTCGGGGTCGAGGCCGGCGATGCCCTCCTGGGTGAGGCCGTAGCGCTCGGCGAGGTACCCGAAGGCGGAGTGCGTGGTGATGAACGTCTTCGTCGCGGTGTTCTTCAGCCCGGACTCGTAGGCCTTGTCCAGCTTGGTCAGCTCGGCGACGAGGGTCTCGGTGTTCTTGCGGTAGTCGGCGGCGTTGTCGGGGTCGGCCTTCTCCAAGGACTTCCCGACGCCCTCGGCGACCTCGGCGTACTTCACGGGGTCCAGCCAGATGTGCGGGTCGAGGCCCGCCTTCTCGGCGTGCTCCTCACCCTCGTGCTCCTCGGAACCGTGGTCGTGGCCGTCGACCTCGGAGCCGTGGCTCTCGAGCGTGGTGAGGGTCGCCGCGTCCACGGTGTTCTTGACACCGGCCTGCGCGACGGCGTCGTCGACGGCGGGCTGGACGTTCTTGAGGAAGAGGATGTAGTCGGCGTCGCTCAGACCGCCGATCTGCTGGGGGGAGAGCTCCAGGTCGTGCGGCTCCACCCCCGGCTTCGTCAGTGAGGTGACGGAGACGTGCGACCCGCCGATCTCCTCGGCCAGGAACTGCATCGGGTAGAAGGACGCCACCACGTCCAGCTTGCCGTCGCTCCCGCCCTCGGCCGCGTCGGAGGAGGAGCAGGCGGAGAGTGCGGTGAGGCCGAGGGCGACTGCTCCGGCGACGGCGGCTGTGGGTATGAGGCGACGTACGTTCATGACAGTCATTTTCAACAAAAGTGGAAACGATTGTCAACAAGGCTGATGAGATGCCCGGATCCGGACCGGGTGACCGCGATGCGCCCCACCGATTTGATATGGGGGGTGCGCCCGCCGGTAATCTGGGGTATTCGCCCGCCCGTCACCCGACCACCACCCCCACCGAGGCGCTCCGCGCCCCTGTCTGTACGTCATTTTTCACCGAGGCGTTCGCGCCGCCCACCTGTCCAGTTCCGCCGTCGTAATGAAGAGAGCACCGTGGCCGCCGACAAGATCGACACCATCGTCAGCCTGAGCAAGCGCCGTGGCTTCGTCTACCCCTGCAGTGAGATCTACGGTGGCCAGAAGGCCGCCTGGGACTACGGGCCCCTGGGCGTCGAGCTGAAGGAGAACCTCAAGCGCCAGTGGTGGCGCTACATGGTCACCTCGCGCGAGGACGTGGTCGGTCTCGACTCGTCGGTCATCCTGGCCCCCGAGGTCTGGGTCGCGTCCGGTCACGTCGCCACGTTCTCCGACCCGCTCACCGAGTGCACCTCCTGTCACAAGCGCTACCGCGCGGACCACCTGGAGGAGGCGTACGAGGAGAAGCACGGCAAGCCTCCCGTGAACGGCCTGGCCGACCTCAACTGCCCCAACTGCGGCAACAAGGGCACCTTCACCGAGCCCAAGCAGTTCTCCGGCCTGCTCTCCACGCACCTCGGCCCGACCCAGGACTCCGGCTCGGTCGCCTACCTGCGCCCCGAGACCGCCCAGGGCATCTTCACCAACTTCGGCCAGGTGCAGCAGACCTCGCGCAAGAAGCCGCCGTTCGGCATCGCGCAGATGGGCAAGTCCTTCCGGAACGAGATCACTCCGGGCAACTTCATCTTCCGCACGCGCGAGTTCGAGCAGATGGAGATGGAGTTCTTCGTCAAGCCGGGCGAGGACGAGCAGTGGCAGGAGTACTGGATGGAGCAGCGCTGGAACTGGTACACCGGTCTCGGCCTGCGCGAGGAGAACATGCGGTGGTTCGAGCACCCCGCGGAGAAGCTCTCCCACTACTCCAAGCGCACCGCCGACATCGAGTACCGCTTCCGCTTCGGCGGCAGTGAGTGGGGCGAGCTCGAGGGCGTCGCCAACCGCACCGACTACGACCTCACGGCGCACTCCAAGGCGTCCGGCACGGACCTCTCCTACTTCGACCAGGAGAAGGGCGAGCGCTACACGCCGTACGTCATCGAGCCCGCGGCCGGTGTCGGCCGCTCGCTGCTGGCGTTCCTCCTCGACGCCTACAACGAGGACGAGGCCCCCAACGCCAAGGGCGTCATGGAGAAGCGCGCCGTGATGCGCCTCGACCCGCGCCTCGCGCCGGTCAAGGTCGCCGTGCTGCCGCTGTCCCGCAACCCGCAGCTGTCGCCGAAGGCCAAGGGCCTCGCCGCCGACCTGCGGCAGAACTGGAACATCGAGTTCGACGACGCGGGCGCCATCGGCCGCCGCTACCGCCGCCAGGACGAGATCGGCACGCCGTTCTGCGTCACCGTCGACTTCGACACCCTGGACGACAACGCGGTGACCGTGCGCGAGCGCGACACGATGAAGCAGGAGCGCGTCTCCCTGGACCAGATCCAGAGCTACCTCGGCTCCCGCCTCCTGGGCTGCTGAACGCACTCGGCCTCATAACGATGCCCCCGGTTCCGGCGTACGGAACCGGGGGCTTCGTGCACACTGGGCGCACTCGTCCACAGGGAGGCCCCACATGCCGTCCATGACCACGAGCAAGGTCACCAGATGGGACCAGCACGGCCGTGAACACGTCGTCCACGTAAGGAAGTCGGGGATGCAGCGGCAGCTGACCTGCGACACGTGCGGGTGGCGCAAGGGGGCGCAGTTCCTGCCCTGGCTCAAGGCCGAGGAGCACCTGACCGAGGCCCATCAGGCCACGGTCGACCCGACCGCCTGAGCCCGCAACGGGGCGCGGCCGAAAAAAACCGGATGAGGCACCCCTCCGGCCGGGGTACCTTTTCGGCATGTCTTCGTTCTTCCAGATCTACGAGTGAGCGCGCGACGGGCCCACCGCCCGTCGCCCATCGGATCGATACACGACACGTCATCCTCACTTCCTCAACTCAAGAACGGGAGAACGCCGTGGCCAAGAGCCGCAACAACCTCCTCGGCGTGGGCGGACAGCGCAAGAAGCTGTCCCGCGCCGAACAGCAGGGCGCGGGTCCCGCGCGTGACAACGACCGCAAGGCCGCTGAGGACAAGAAGCAGGAGCTGGTGCGCAAGATGCGTGAGCGCGCCGCCGGCGCCGAGGCCGCGCCGGCGCAGGACGCACCGGCCGAGAGCTGACCTCCTCGCAGCACCGGTACGACGCACCACCCGTACGACGCACCACCCGTACGACCGCGGGCCCGGATCACCTCGGTGATCCGGGCCCGTGTCCGTCCGCCCTCACCTCACCGTGCGGGGCAGCCGCAGGCTCAGCAGGGTCGTCAGGACGACGGCCGCCAGCTGCACCAGCAGCGTCACGACCAGGGCGTCCCGCATCCCCGAGCCGGGTGCCAGCGCGAGGAACAGCGTCCCGAGCGTGGCGACCCCGAGCGCCAGGGCGGCCTGCTGGGTGGTGGTCATCACGCCGCCGCCCACCCCCGCCCGCTCGGACGGCACGTCGGACAGCACGATCCGGATCAGGACGGGGAGTTGCAGCCCCTGCCCCAGTCCCGAGACCGCCATGCCCGGCAGCAGGCCCAGCAGCCCGAGATCCGGCCAGGAGCTCCACACGGTCAGCGCCAGCACCGAGACGCCCACGCCCTGGATCAGACCGCCGGCCGTCACCACCCGGCTGCCGAAGCGCCGTACGAGCCGGGGGCCGGCCAGCGAGGCCGCGAAGAAGGCGGCGGCCATCGGCGCGAGGGACAGCCCGGCCGCGGCCGGGCCCATCTCCAGACCCTGCTGGAGGGCCACCGCGATCACGAACATGAAGCCGCCGAAGCCGATCGAGAACGGCACCACCAGGATCAGGCCGCGGCGCAGCGACTCCAGCCGCAGCAGGCTCGGCGGCACGAGCGGTGTCCGCCCCTGCGCGTCGGCCCGCCGCTCCACCCGGTAGAAGGCCACCGCGGCGAACGGGAACAGGCCGAGGGACACCCAGGTCCAGAGCGGCCAGCCCGCCGCCCGGCCCTCCGTCAGCGGGGCCAGCAGCGTCACCAGGGAGACGGCCAGCAGGAGCGTGCCCGGCACGTCGACGGGCGCGGGCCGGTCCGAGCGGCTCTCCGGCACCGCGCGGGCGGCCAGGAACAGCCCCACCACCGCCACGGGGACGTTCACCAGGAACACCGACCGCCAGCCCGCGCTCTCCCCGAAGACGGAGGACAGCGGGGCGGCGGAGACCAGCACACCGCCGAGGATCTGGCCGGCGACCATGGAGAGCCCGGCGGTCGCCCCGTACAGGCTCATGGCCCGAGCCCTGTGGTGGCCGGTCGTACCCGCCTGGATGGTGGCGAGCACCTGCGGCAGCATCAGGGCCGCGGCGGCGCCCTGGGCCACCCGTGCCCCCACGAGGGTCCAGGCGTCCGGGGCCAGCCCGCAGGCGAGGGAGGTGAGACCGAAGGCGGCCATCCCGACGAGGAAGAGCCTGCGGCGCCCGGCCATGTCGCCGAGCCGCCCGCCGAGGACGAGCAGCACGGCGTAGGAGAGGCCGTAGCCCGCGACGACCAGCTCCAGCAGAGCGGGGCCCGCGGCCAGGTCGTGGTCGATGGTGGGCAGGGCGACGTTGACGATGAAGAAGTCGATGAGCGGAAGGGCCGCGCCGAGCAGCACGGTGAACAGCCCGAGCCCGCCGAGCACCGGCGCGGGGTGGTCGTACCGCGCCCCGGGGACGCGGGTGGCGGATGCGTTGGTCAGTACAGATGATTCACTCACGCCATCGACGATGGACCCGTACTCAGCCTGGTACCAGAGTCTCCTTATCCTGGTACACGGAGCACCTGGCAATACGTCCGGGCATTCGGCACCCTGGGAGCATGACCACCGCGGCGGCCCAGGTACCCGAGACAGACATCCGGCGGCACGAGCTGGCCGGATTCCTCCGCAGCCGTCGTGAGCGGATCACCCCCGAGCAGGTGGGTCTGCCCCGCGGGCGCCGCAGGCGGACCCCCGGGCTGCGCCGCGAGGAGGTCGCGCAGGTCTCGGCCGTCGGCGTCACCTGGTACACGTGGCTGGAGCAGGCCCGCGACATCCAGGTCTCCCCGCAGGTCCTCGACTCCCTGGCCCGCGCCCTGCTGCTCGACCGCAGCGAACGCACCCACCTCTTCTCCCTCGCCGGGGCCGTCGACCCCGCGCCGGGCTCGGACTGCACGGGCGTCACCCCGGCCTTCCACGAGATGCTCAGGCGCCTGGAGCCCTTCCCGGCCTGCATCCAGAACAGCCGGTACGACATCCTCGCGTACAACCGCACCTACGGCAGGCTCCTGTGCGACCTGGACGCCGTCGCCCCCGAGGACCGCAACTGCCTGCTGCTCGCCTACAACAACGAGGACTGGCGCGCCTCCGTCGTCGATCTGCCCGCCATGCACCGGGTGATGGCCGCCAAGTTCCGCGCCTCGATGGCGGAACACCTGGCCGAGCCCGCCTGGAAGGCGCTGCTGCGGCGGCTGGAGGCCACCTCGCCCGAGTTCGGCGAGATCTGGGCCCGCCACGAGGTGGTCGGACCCTCGAACCGCACCAAGATCTTCCGTAACGCCCGGGTGGGACTGCTCAGGCTCGACCACACCGACCTGTGGCTCGGCCCCTCCGCGGGCCCGCGCATGGTGACGTACGTCCCCTCGGACGAGGAGTCACGGCTCGGACTGGAGCGGCTGATGGAGTCGGTCCTCGTGGAGCCGCACACGGATCCGCAGGCCGGGCCGCACACGGATCCGCAGGCCGGACCGCACGCGGAGCCCCTCGCCGGGTCGCGCACGGCGGCCCTCACCGGGTCCGTCGCCGAGGCCTGAGCGGGCGGGCGTCCGCCTGCGGCCGGCGTACGGGACAATGGGGCCATGACCACGCTCGCCCCCGCCCTCCCGCTGCTCCGGATCGGCCCGCACACCGTGCAGCCGCCGGTCGTGCTCGCCCCCATGGCCGGCATCACCAACGCGCCCTTCCGCACCCTGTGCCGTGAGTTCTCGGGCGGCAAGGGGCTGTTCGTCAGCGAGATGATCACCACGCGGGCGCTGGTCGAGCGCAACGAGAAGACCATGCAGCTCATCCACTTCGACGCGAGCGAGACCCCGCGCTCGATCCAGCTGTACGGGGTGGACCCGGTCACCGTCGGCAAGGCGGTCCGCATGATCGTCGACGAGGACCTCGCCGACCACATCGACCTGAACTTCGGCTGCCCCGTCCCCAAGGTCACCCGCAAGGGCGGCGGCTCCGCGCTCCCGTACAAGCGGCCCCTGCTGCGCGCGATCCTGCGCGAGGCCGTGGCGCAGGCGGGCGACCTCCCGGTCACCATCAAGATGCGCAAGGGCATCGACGACGACCACACCACGTACCTCGACGCGGGCCGCATCGCCGTCGAGGAGGGCGTCACGGCCGTCGCCCTGCACGGCAGGACCACCGCCCAGCACTACGGCGGCACGGCCGACTGGGACGCCATCGCGCGCCTCAAGGAGCACGTCCCCGAGATCCCCGTCCTCGGCAACGGCGACATCTGGAGCGCCGACGACGCGCTGCGGATGATGCGTGAGACGGGCTGCGACGGCGTCGTCGTCGGCCGCGGCTGCCTGGGCCGCCCCTGGCTCTTCGGCGACCTCGTCAGCGCCTTCGAGGGCACGGGGACGAGGCAGGCGCCCGCCCTGCGCCAGGTCGCGGACGTCATGCTGCGCCACGCGACGCTGCTGGGGGAGTGGATCGGCGACGAGAGTCGTGGCGTGATCGACTTCCGCAAGCACGTGGCCTGGTACCTCAAGGGCTTCGCGGTCGGCTCGGACATGCGCAGGAGGCTCGCGGTCACCTCGTCGCTGGAGGAGCTGGGCGGACAGCTCCAGGAGCTCGACCTGGACCAGCCCTGGCCGGACGGCGCGGACGGCCCCCGTGGCCGTACGTCCGGCAACAACCGGGTGGCGCTGCCGGACGGCTGGCTCAAGGACCCGTACGACTGCGCGGGCGTGGGTGCCGAGGCGGAGCTGGACACCTCGGGCGGCTGAGTACGACCCCCGCACCGGGGGCACCGAGTGCCCCATGAAGAGCCCGCTCACATGAGCGGGCTTTTCTGCTCGGATACGGTGCGTTCCCTCGCGATTTCGCGGCAGCGGTGTGTGCCCGCTCTCTTCGAAGGCCCGTCACGTCACGCTCTGTGTGGCATGAAGGCTTCAGGGTGACCATTTGTTGGCGCGTGAGCGTCCGGATGATGACATCTGAGCGCGGTCAGGGGCGTGATTCTCGCCACCCCTGAGGGGTGTTTGGCTCAGATGAGCGCTCTTTTGGTTGCTGTACTTCTCAAATGGCGGCACTGGGTGCCAGGTGGGTTTACTTTGATCGATCAAAGCATCCCTCACCCTCCGTCATCACATCGAATGGTTTCGCACACTCATCGTACTGATGCCTTCAATAGGTGAACGAATGGTGCCTGCGTCGTGTACCGGCGCGTTACTTTCGATCTGCTGGCGGACGGGTGGTTGAGCCCTCATGACGCGCAAGTGGCCGTACCCAGACACCTTCGATCTGGGTATGTTCCTCGCCGTCAGGGCAGCCACCGCGTCCTCGAGGAGTCGAGACCCGTGTCGGAACACAAAGATCCCCAGAAGTTCGTCTACGACTTCACCGAGGGCAACAAGGATCTGAAAGATCTGCTGGGCGGCAAGGGTGCCAACCTCGCCGAGATGACCAACCTCGGGCTGCCCGTCCCTCCGGGCTTCACCATCACCACCGAGGCGTGCAAGGTCTACCTCGACAGCGGTGACGAGCCGGCCGAGCTGCGCGACGAGGTCAGTGCGCACCTCGAAGCGCTCGAGAAGCGGATGGGCAAGAACCTCGGCCAGGCCGACGACCCGCTGCTGGTCTCCGTCCGGTCCGGCGCGAAGTTCTCGATGCCCGGCATGATGGACACGGTCCTCAACATCGGCCTCTCCGACGCCTCGGTCGTGGGCCTCGCCGCCCAGGCCGGCGACGAGCGCTTCGCCTGGGACTCGTACCGCCGCCTCATCCAGATGTTCGGCAAGACCGTGCTCGGGGTCGACGGCCATCTCTTCGAGGAGGCGCTGGAGGCCGCGAAGGAGGCCAAGGGCGTCACCGTCGACGTGGACCTGGACGCGGCCGACCTCAAGAAGCTGGTCAAGGAGTTCAAGAAGATCGTCAAGCGGGACGCGGGACGCGACTTCCCGCAGGACCCGCGCGACCAGATGGACCTGGCCATAAAGGCGGTCTTCGACTCGTGGAACACCGACCGGGCCAAGCTCTACCGCCGCCAGGAGCGCATCCCCGGCGACCTCGGCACGGCCGTCAACATCTGCTCGATGGTCTTCGGCAACCTCGGCCCCGACTCCGGTACGGGCGTCGCCTTCACCCGTGACCCGGCCAGCGGCCACCAGGGCGTCTACGGCGACTACCTCCAGAACGCGCAGGGCGAGGACGTCGTCGCGGGCATCCGCAACACGGTGGCACTCGCCGAGCTGGAGTCCATCGACAAGACGTCGTACGACCAGCTGATGAAGATCATGGAGACGCTGGAGACCCACTACAAGGATCTCTGCGACATCGAGTTCACCATCGAGCGCGGTCAGCTCTGGATGCTCCAGACGCGGGTCGGCAAGCGCACCGCCGGTGCCGCCTTCCGGATCGCCACCCAGCTCGTCGACCAGGGCCTCATCGACGAGGCGGAGGCGCTCCAGCGGGTCAACGGCGCGCAGCTCGCCCAGCTGATGTTCCCGCGCTTCGACGACGAGGCCAGCACCGTCCTGCTGGGCCGCGGCATCGCCGCGTCGCCGGGCGCGGCCGTCGGCAAGGCCGTCTTCGACTCGTACACCGCGGTCAAGTGGTCGCGGTCGGGCGAGAAGGTCATCCTGATCCGCCGGGAGACCAACCCCGACGACCTGGACGGCATGATCGCCGCCGAGGGCATCCTGACCTCGCGCGGCGGCAAGACCTCGCACGCCGCCGTCGTCGCCCGCGGCATGGGTAAGACCTGTGTCTGCGGTGCCGAGGAGATCGAGGTCGACACCAAGCGCCGCCGGCTCACGGTCGGGGACACCGTCGTGGAGGAGGGCGACCTCGTCTCCGTCGACGGTTCCACCGGCAAGGTGTACCTCGGCGAGGTACCGGTCGTACCCTCCCCGGTCGTCGAGTACTTCGAGGGCCGTATGCACGCGGGCGCCGACGACGCCGACGAGCTCGTCGCCGCCGTGCACCGGATCATGGCGTACGCCGACCGGGTGCGCCGGCTGCGTGTACGGGCGAACGCGGACAACGCCGAGGACGCCTCGCGGGCCCGTCGCTTCGGCGCCCAGGGCATCGGCCTGTGCCGCACCGAGCACATGTTCCTCGGTGAGCGCCGCGAGATGGTCGAGAAGCTGATCCTCGCGGACACCGACGACGAGCGTGAGGCCGCGCTGGCCGCGCTGCTGCCGCTCCAGAAGGCCGACTTCATCGAGCTGTTCGAGTCGATGGACGGGCTGCCCGTCACCGTACGGCTGCTCGACCCGCCGCTGCACGAGTTCCTGCCCGACATCACCGAGCTCTCCGTGCGGGTCGCTCTCGCCGAGTCCCGCAAGGACGCCAACGAGAACGACCTGCGCCTCCTGCAGGCCGTGCACAAGCTGCACGAGCAGAACCCGATGCTGGGTCTGCGCGGTGTCCGTCTCGGCCTGGTCATCCCGGGGCTGTTCGCGATGCAGGTCCGTGCGATCGCGGAGGCGGCGGCGGAGCGCAAGAACGCCAAGGGCGACCCGCGCGCCGAGATCATGATCCCGCTCGTGGGCACGGTCCAGGAGCTGGAGATCGTCCGCGAGGAGGCCGACGGTGTCATCGCGGAGGTCGAGGCGGCCACCGGTACGGAGCTGAAGCTGAGCATCGGCACGATGATCGAGCTGCCCCGAGCCGCGCTGACCGCCGGTCAGATCGCGGAGGCCGCCGAGTTCTTCTCCTTCGGCACGAACGACCTCACCCAGACGGTGTGGGGCTTCTCCCGCGACGACGTGGAGGCCTCGTTCTTCACCGCGTACCTGGAGAAGGGCATCTTCGGGGTGTCGCCGTTCGAGACGATCGACAAGGACGGCGTCGGCTCCCTCGTGCGCAGCGCCGTGGAAGCGGGCCGGGCCACCCGTCCGGACCTCAAGCTCGGCATCTGCGGTGAGCACGGCGGGGACCCGGAGTCGGTGCACTTCTTCCACGAGGTGGGCCTCGACTACGTCTCCTGCTCGCCGTTCCGCATTCCGGTCGCCCGGCTGGAAGCGGGCCGGGCCGCCGCCGAATCGCGGGGCAGCGACAGCCGCTGAGGCCCGGCGGCCTGCGACCGCCACGACTCCGGACACCGCCGGCGGACCACGGAGACCCTCACCGGTCCCACGGCGGAAACCGGATTCCCCGGAAGCGGCGGCACCCTGTGCGGGGGTGCCGCCGCTTCGTCAATTGAACGGCGAACCGATGAACGCCGAACCAATTGACGATGGACCATTTGAACGACGAACCATGCAAAGTGGTTGGCTTTTCACCATTCGATGCGCAAATCGGGGGCGCGCGGTCCGGGTGCGGCCCGGGGATCCCCACCCCCGGGCCGCACCCGCTTACCCCTGCCGGGTACGGAGCCGCACCGTCGCTCACCGCCGCCGAACAGGCGAAGCCCCCCACGGCCCTCACCCGCTCATTCGGTGACGCCGGATGCGTACCCGACGCCGTACAGCTTTTCGGCTGGCGAGAATACGGGCGAGCCGTTTCAACTGTGGCCGAAACCCCGTGGTGACCTCCTGTGACGCTGTGCATACGCTTCGGTGGGGGCAATTGCGGGTGCAACAGGTGGGGGATCGGTGCTGCGTATCCATGTGTCCGGGGTGGACCTTTCGCGTGTGCGGATGGCCACGAGGCCGGACGCGATGTGGGAGACCGTTCTCAGTTTTCACCGGCTGAGAGACCGCCGGGGTTCCACGGTGTTCGGGAAATGGCGGAAGGAATCCCGGACCCGGTTGAATGGTGAAGCACGGCTGCTGTCCGCGGTCGTTCCGCCGCGGGGTTATTTCCCCGACTTCCTGACGCCTGCCGGGCCGGGCGCCGAGCCATTCGCGCTCGACGCCGGAATGGAGGCCCTGCGCGACACACCCGCGGACCGCATCCGGGAGGAACTCGGGCTGCTGGCGGGGGACGCCCCCCATCGGCGACGGCTGTCCGGCGGCGCCCTCTCGGAGGCGTTGGCCGAAGGGCGTACGGAGCCGCTGGGGCGGCTCATCTCCACCCTGCGCGCCTACCACCGCGCCGCGGTCGAGCCGTACTGGCCGCACATCCGGGCGAGCGTCGAGGCCGACCGCGCCGTCCGGGGCCGCGCCCTGCTGGACGGCGGCGCGGACGAGCTCCTGGCCACCCTGCCGCCGATGATCCGCTGGCGGGCCCCCGTGCTGGAGGCGGACTACCCGGTCGACAGGGAACTGCGCCTCGACGGGCGGGGCCTGCTCCTCCAGCCGTCGTACTTCTGCCGGGGCACCCCCGTCGTCTACCGCGACCCGTGCCTCCCGCCGGTCCTCGTCTACCCCGTCACCCACCCCGGAGCCCCGGCCGTGGCCGAACCCGGCCCCTGGCTCGGCCGGCTCGTGGGCCACACCCGCTCGGCGGTCCTGCGGGCCATAGGCAACGGCTGTACGACGAGTGAGCTGGCCCGCAGGACCGGGGTCTCCCTGGCCTCGGCGAGCCAGCACGCGTGTGTGCTGCGCGAGGCCGGCCTGGTCCGCACCCTGCGCCACGGCAGCTCGGTCCTGCACACCCTCACCCCGCTGGGCTCCGCCCTGCTCAGGGGCGGAGCACCGATCGCCGTGCCCTGACCCGTCAGCGGGGCCCGCCCTCCAGGAGGGCCTTCAGCGCGGCCAGGCGCTCCTTCCAGAACGCCTTGTACCGGGCGACCGCCTCCGCGTCCGCCAGCTTCTCGTGGCCCACACCGAGGCGCGTACGGCCGTCCGGCAGCTCCTGGAGCCACAGCGTGAGCCGCCCGGCGTCCCCGGACGCGTCGCGGAAGCCGGCGCTCAGCGACTTCCCCGGGCGCAGGCCGCGCACGGACAGCTCCACGCCGGGCAGCCAGCGCTCACGGGTCTCCGGGTCGGTGAAGGCGTCCAGCACGCGTTCCGGAGCGGCCGCGAGCGTCCGGCTGCCCGAGGTGTTCCAGTCGCCGGTGGAGGACTGCCCCACCTGGCGCAGACCGCGTGACTGCTCGTACCCGACGGCGACCGACTGGGCGTACCAGCCGCCCATCCTGTGTTCGGTGCCGAGGAACGCGGCGATCTCCGCGTGGCTGCGCCGGGTGGCGTCCCAGGCGTCGAGCACGGCGAACCAGCCCGCCCAGTCCCGGCCGGTGGCCCCGCGCAGGGCCTCGTCCGACAGCTTCTCGGTGATTCTTCTGCCCGTCGATCCGCTCATGGTCCGAGACGCTAGATGCGCCCACGGGGCGCGGGTCCACGGCGCGCGGGGAACTGCCCGCGCCCGGAGCGATGAGTTCCCGGCGCGGCCGTCGTCTACCCCTCGTAAGCGCTCGTACGGAGCGCGCGGGAGCACCCAGGGTGCCGGACGGAAGAGTTGGGAACCATGCCTCAGATGATCTTCGTGAACCTGCCGGTCAAGGACCTCGGGACGACCAAGAACTTCTTCTCGAAGCTCGGCTTCGGCTTCAACCCGCAGTTCAGCGACGAGTCGACGGCCTGTCTGGTCATCAGCGACACGATCTTCGCCATGCTGATCAGCGAGCCGCGCTTCAAGGACTTCACCAAGAAGGAGATCGCCGACGCGTCGAGAACGACCGAGGTCCTCCTCGCCCTGAGCGCGGAGAGCCGCGAGAAGGTCGACGAGATGGCCGACGCCGCGCTCGCGGCGGGAGGCTCGCCCGCCAACGAGACCCAGGACATGGGCTTCATGTACGGCCGCTCCTTCCAGGACCCGGACGGCCACATCTGGGAGGTCGTCTGGATGGACCCGTCAGCGGCCGAGGGACAGGCCTGACACCCGACCGGGCAGCGGTCGCGGAGCCGGCGCCGCGACCGCTGCCGTACGGGCCGGATCAGGAGCGGAACGGCCCCGTCACCTCGTAGGTGATACCGCCGGACGAGCTCCCGCTGGTGCCGCGCTGCGAGGAGAAGTAGAGCCGCCGGCCGTCCGGGGAGAAGGCCGGACCGGTGATCTCCGAACCCGACTGGCCGCTGATCCGCAGGAACGGGGCGACGGTGTCGTCCGGGGTGATCAGGCAGATCTCCATGTTCCCGCCGTCCTCCGCGACGTACAGGTCACCGGAGGCGGCGCGGGTGACGTTGTCGACGCCGGTCAGCGGCGCGCCGCCGCCCGTGACGAGCGAGTCGTCGTAGGCGAGCGACAGGGACGAGGCGTTCGCGTCGTACGCCCACACCCGGTTGTCGCCCTTGGTGGTGAACCAGCAGGTGCCCGCCGCGTAGAAGCAGCCCTCACCGCCGTTGAAGACCTTGGCGCCGGAGACCTGGTAGCGGGTCTGGGTGGGTGATCCGTCCGGGTCGGGAACGGTCGTCCAGGTCACCGGGCCCGAGGTGCCGGTGCCCGCCACCAGCACCTGGAGCGTGCCGGAGGACAGATTGCCCCAGGTGGTGGGGCGGAAGCGGTAGAAGCGGCCGTCCGTCTCGTCCTCGGTCAGGTAGACGTAGCCGTGGTCGGGGTCCGCGGCCGCCGCCTCGTGCTTGAACCGGCCCATCGCGGGACGCTGCACGGCGGCGTTCACGCCCCACGGGTCCGTCTCGTACACGAAGCCGCGGGTGACCTCCTCGCAGGAGAGCCAGGTGTCCCACGGGGTACGGCCGCCCGCGCAGTTGGTGTTCGTGCCGGACAGGATCCGGTAGGCGGAGGTGACGGTCCCCGAGGAGTTGAAGCGCACCGCGCTCGCACCGCCGCCGCTGCTCGCGGACACCTCCGCGTTGGAGACGTAGATCCAGCCGCTGCCGTCGGTGAAGGTGGCTCCGCCGTCAGGTGCGCTGTGCCAGGTGTACGAGGTGCCCGGGACGGTCTGCCCGGAACGGGCGATGATCCTGCTGGTGAAGCCGCTCGGCAGCAGGATGCCGTTGCCGTTCGCCGCCTGCAGCGCACCGTAGGGGCCCGCGGCCGGCTGGGCCGGGTCCGCGAAGGCGGCACCCCGCCACAGCGTGCCGCCGAAAGCCGCCGCCGAGCTGCCGATCACCGCTGTGCGCAAGAAGGTCCGACGTTCCACGATCACTCCACAGGTGACGTGCGGGCCCGCCGGACCGGTCGGCCCGGCGGGTCGAACGTCAGGACAGTAGAGGCGCGTAGTTGACGGAACGTCAACAACTGGTGAACGGAGTGGAGTCAGTCCCCGCGGACCGGGAAGACCGGCACGGTGACGTCGTCGTCGTCCAGGCAGGCGCCCGTCTCCAGGTCGAAGCGCTGCTTCAGCAGCGGCGACGCGACGAACGGCCGCCCGCCCGCGGAGCCGACCAGCCCGCGGGAGAGGACGTACGCACCGGTGAACGGGTCGCGGTTGTCGATCGCGTACGCCCGGCCCGCGCGGTCCACGAACAGCGCGACCTGCCGGCCGTCCGGGAGGAGCGCCGCCACGCCCCGCCCCGGGGTCAGCAGCGCACGGTCGCAGACCGTCAGCCAGCCGTCCCCGTCCGCGAGCTGGATCGTCCGGGTGTCCTGCGCCGTTTCCATCGCCTGGGTCGTCATCAGGAGGGAGTCCCTTCAAGAGTACGGATGGCGAGCACCGGGCCCGCGAGGATGTCCAGGTCGGGCTTGACCTGGTCGCGCTCCGGGACGAACTTGACCGAGGGGTCGGGTGCGTCGGGGGCGTTGACGAAGGTGACGAAGCGCCGCAGCCGCTCCGGGTCGTTGATGGTCTCGGCCCACTCGTCGCGGTAGCCGCGGACGTGGTCGGCCATCAGCCGCTCCAGCTCGTCGCAGAGGCCCAGCGAGTCGTGGACGACGACGTCACGGACGTGGTCCAGGCCGCCCTCGATCCGGTCCAGCCAGGTCGAGGTGCGCTCCAGGCGGTCCGCCGTGCGGATGTAGAACATCAGGAACCGGTCGATGAGGCGCACCAGTTCGGCGTCGGAGAGGTCCTGGGCGAGCAGGTCCGCGTGGCGCGGGGTGGCGCCGCCGTTGCCGCCGACGTAGAGATTCCAGCCCTGCGCCGTGGCGATGATCCCGAAGTCCTTGCCGCGGGCCTCCGCGCACTCCCGGGCGCAGCCCGAGACCGCCGACTTCAGCTTGTGCGGCGAGCGCAGGCCCCGGTAGCGCAGCTCCAGGTCGATCGCCATCTTCACCGAGTCCTGCACGCCGTAGCGGCACCAGGTCTGCCCCACACAGGACTTGACCGTGCGCAGCGACTTCCCGTACGCGTGCCCGGACTCGAAGCCCGCGTCCACCAGACGCGTCCAGATCAGCGGTAGCTGGTCGACGCGGGCGCCGAACAGGTCGATCCGCTGGCCGCCGGTGATCTTCGTGTAGAGACCGAAGTCCCGGGCCACCTCGCCGATCACGATCAGCTTCTCCGGGGTGATCTCGCCACCGGGGATGCGCGGCACGATCGAGTACGAGCCGTTGCGCTGGAGGTTGGCCAGGAAGTGGTCGTTGGTGTCCTGGAGCGCCGCCTGCTCGCCGTCCAGGACGTAGCCGCTCGCGCCGACCGTCGGGGCCAGCGAGGCGATGATCGAACCGACCGTGGGCTTGCAGACCTCGCAGCCGTCCCCGCCCCGGGCCGCCTCACGGCCGTGCGAGTCGAGGAGGCCGGCGTACGTCGTGACACCGAGGGTGCGGACGATCTCGTACAGCTCGCTGCGGGTGTACTCGAAGCAGCCGCACAGCCCCTGGTCCTCGGGCTGCGGCAGCAGCTGGCCGATGACCTTGACGCAACTCCCGCAGCCGGTGCCGGCCTTGGTGCACTTCTTCACCTCGGGCAGCGTGGTGTGCTCGCAGATCGCGCCCTTGGTGACGTTGTGGCAGGAGCAGATCACGGCCTCGTCGGGCAGCGAGGACGGGCCGAGGGTGACAGGGCCGCCCGCGCCGGCCGGCAGCACCAGCTGCTCCGGGGCGACGGGCAGGACGGTGCCGGTCATCGGCCGCAGCGTGCCGTACTGGTCGGCGTCGCCCACCAGGACACCGCCGAGCAGCGTGCCGTCCTGGCCGATCACCAGCTTCTTGTAGACACCCGAGCGGGAGTCCGCGTACACGACGTCGAGGCATCCCTCGGCCGCACCGTGCGCGTCACCGAAGGAGGCGACGTCCACACCGAGCAGCTTCAGCTTCGTCGAGAGGTCGGCGCCGGTGAAGGAGGCCGCGTTGCCCGCGATCACCTCGGCGACCGCCAGCGCCATCTCGTAACCCGGCGCCACCAGCCCGTAGACCCGGCCGTCCGAGGCCAGCGCGCACTCGCCGATGGCGAAGACGTCGCGGTCAGAGGTGCGGCACTCGTCGTCGACGATGATCCCGCCGCGCGGGCCGACCGCCAGACCGCAGTCGCGGGCCAGCTGGTCCCGGGGGCGTACACCCGCGGAGAACACCACGAGGTCGGTCTCCAGCGAGGAGCCGTCCGACAGGGACATGCCGTTGACCCGGCCGTCCTCACCCGCGGTGACCTCCTGGGTGCCCACACCCGTGTGGACGGAGAGGCCCATGTTCTCGATGGTGCGCAGCAGCGCGGCGCCGCCCCCGTCGTCCACCTGCACCGGCATCAGCCGGGGGGCGAACTCCACGACGTGCGTGTCGAGTCCGAGCCCCTTCAGCGCGCCCGCGGCCTCCAGGCCGAGCAGCCCGCCGCCGACGACCGCGCCGGTCGTCGCGGTCTTCGCGTACTCCTCGATCGCGAGGAGGTCCTCGATGGTGCGGTAGACGAAGCAGCCCTCGGCGTCCTTGCCGGGCACGGGCGGCACGAAGGGGTACGAGCCGGTGGCCAGCACCAGCGTGTCGTAGGAGAACGTCTCCCCGGAGCGCGCGGTGACGGTGCGCGCCTCACGGTCGACGCTCTCCGCCGGGTCACCGACGCGCAGCTCGATGCCGTGCCGCTCCATGAAGTCCGGCTCGACGAGCGAGAGGTCCTCCGGGGTCTTCCCGGAGAAGTACGAGGTGAGCTGCACCCGGTCGTACGCGGGGCGGGGCTCCTCGCAGAGCACGACGACCCGGGCGGTGCCCTCGGCGGCGGTCAGGCCGCGGTCGGCGAGCGCTTCCAGGAACCGCTGCCCGACCATGCCGTGCCCGACGACCACGATCGTCGGCACGCCTGCGGTGGGGGCGGTCGGGGGAGTGGACACCGGCATCAGAAGCCTCCGTCGTTGGTGAGCAGGTGGAGCAGGGACATGTCGGCGGGAAGGGCGTCGTCGTCCTGCCAGGTCCGGGCGAGGGTGCCGACCGCGGCGAGATCGCCGAACAGCACCCCGCCCGCGAGCCGGTCGCCCCGGACGACGACCGTGCGGTAGGCGCCCCGGGTGGCGTCGGCCAGCCGGATCACGTCGTCGCCGGGCATCGGGCGGGAGTCGCCGAAGGCGGCCAGGTCGAGCCCGCCGGCGGCCCCGGAGACGACGGCGGCTCCGGCGTTTCCGGCGGCTCCCGCGGTGGCGGGGGAGCGAAGGGTGAGCCTGGTCAGAGCCCTGGTGCCCGCGTAGCGGGCGGGGCGGCCCGCCAGCACCTCGGCCAGGACGTCGGCCTGTTCGAGCGCCGCGCCCGCCAGCCCGTAGACCGTCCCGGCGTGTTCGGCGCAGTCGCCCACGGCGTGGATGTACGGGTCCGAGGTGCGCAGCTCGTCGTCGACGACGACGCCCTTGCGGACCTCCAGGCCGGCCGCCTGTGCCAGACCCGTCCTGGGCCGGACCCCGCAGGCCAGCACCGTGATCTCGGCCTCCAGCTCGTAGCCGTCGGCCATCTCCACGGCCCGCACCGCCGGGGTGTCCCCGTCGGTGCAGCGCAGTCCGCGCACCCGGCACTCGGTGTGCACCTCGACGCCGAGGCCCTCCAGGTGGCGGCGCAGCATCCCGGCGGCCTCGGCGTCCAGCTGCCGCTCCATGAGGTGCTCGCCCTGCTGGGCCAGCACCACCTGGGCGCCGCACTCGGCCAGGGCACGGGCGGCCGACACCCCGAGGAGCCCGCCGCCGATGACGACGGCGCGCACTCCGGGGCGTACCGCCCCACGCAGGGCCAGGCAGTCGTCCAGGGTGCGGAACGGGTGCACCCCGTCCGGCAGCGTGTGGCCGAGGCCCCGCAGCGGTGGCAGCACCGGGTTGGAGCCGGTGGCCAGCACCAGGCGCTCGTACCCGACGACACTGCCGTCGTCGCAGTGCACCAGCCGGTCCGCCCGGTCGATCCGCACGACCCGCACCCCGCGCCGCACCTCGGCGGGCGGCAGCGCGATGACGTCCGGCTCGTACCGGCCGGCGAGCACCTCGGCCAGCAGCACCCTGTTGTACGGTGCGTGGGCCTCTTCGCCGATGACGGTGACACCGGGGACCCGGGCGGCGAGCCGCGCGCCCGCCATCCCGGCGCCGATCACCACCACCCGTGCCGCGTTCTCCGTCTGTGTCCTCATACCGATGAGAGTGCGCGGCGGGTGTTACCCGACCGCATCCCTCCTGTTTCCCGGGAGGAACCTTGCGCTCAGCGTGCGCCAAGGCCCTCTGTGAGGGCCGGGCAACCGGTTGGACCGGGCACCTGTCGCTTGCCTAAGGTCGCGGACATGCCCGAGATAACGCTGACCACCCTCGTCCTGCTCTGCCTGGCCGCCGCCGTGGCCGGATGGATCGACGCGGTGGTGGGCGGCGGCGGGCTGCTCCTCCTGCCCGCACTGCTGCTGGGCCTCCCGCACGTCCCCGCCGCGCACGTGCTCGGCACCAACAAGGCCGTCGCCATCGTCGGCACCTCGGGCGCCGCCGTGACCTACGTACGCAAGGCGCCGGTGCGGGTGGGCACCGCCGTGCGGATCGGGCTCATGGCGCTCGCGGGATCGATGACGGGCGCCTTCTTCGCGGCGGGCATCAGCAGCGACGTCCTGCGTCCGGTGATCATGGTGGTGCTGCTCGCCGTCGCGGCCTTCGTGATGCTGCGCCCGTCCTTCGGCACGGCGGCGGCCGGTGACACGGGCAAGAAGGTCACCCGGGCCCGTACGGTCACCGCGATCGTGCTGGTGGGCGGAGGCATCGGCTTCTACGACGGGCTCTTCGGGCCGGGCACGGGCACCTTCCTGGTGCTGGCGCTGACCGCGGTGCTCCACCTCGACCTCGTCACCGCCTCCGCGACCGCGAAGATCGTGAACGTCTGCACCAACGGCGGGGCGCTGGCGATGTTCGCCTACCAGGGCACCGTCCTGTGGCAGCTGGCCGCGCTGATGGCCGTATTCAATCTGGCGGGCGGGATGCTCGGCGCGCGGATGGCGCTCAGGAAGGGCAGCGACTTCGTCCGCGGGGTGCTGCTGGTCGTGGTGTTCTCGCTGGTCGCCAAGCTCGGCTTCGACCAGTGGACGGCCTGATCAGCGCACCTCGGTGAGGTGGGCGTACGCCACCACGTTGGCCTGGTAGCCCGTCTCGCGGGTGAAACCGCCGCCGCAGGTGATCAGCCGCAGCGAGGCGTGCGGCGTGGCGCCGTAGACGCGCTTGTCCGGGAACTCGTCGTTCTCGTACACCTCGACCGCGTCGACCGAGAAGACGGCGGTGCTGCCGTCCCCGCGGTCGATCTCGACCCCGGCCCCCTTCCTCAGGGACCCCAGGCCGTAGAACACCGACGGCCCCTCGGCGTTGTCGACGTGCCCGGCCACTATCGCGGTGCCCTTGGCGCCGGGCGGTGTGCCGCCCTCGAACCAGCCCGCGAGATTGCGGTTCGCGGCGGGCGGTGCGTCGAGGCTGCCGCCGGCGGTCAGCCCGAGACCCGTCATGGGCGCGTCCACACCGATGCCGGGGATGCGGATCCTGACCGGTTCGGAGGGGCGGAGCGGGCCGGCGACCCGGGTGCCCGGGCGCGGCTCGGGGCCCGCCGCGAAGGCCTCGGCGGTGGACGGCTGGGGGGCGACGGTCCGGATGACCGCGCCGTTGTGGACCAGCCATATGCCGCACAGTGCGGCGACGCCCGCCAGCCAGGCCCTCGCTCTCAGTGCCGTCCTGTCCACGTCTCGTCCTTCGCCGGTCGTCCTCGGTGCCGCGTGCCGTCCTCAGTGACGCGGGCCGTCGGCTCGGCGGCGGCGCATGAGCAGGAGACCGCTCACGGCCGCCGCTCCGACGAGGCCGGCGCCCGCGGCGAGCTGGGCGGTGTCGGGGGCGGCGCTGCCTCCGACGCCCGTCCCGACATGGCCGGAAGGCCGGCTGGGGCTGGGCGCGGTCGTGGGCCTGTGCCCCGGCGGCAGGGGCGGTTCGGCGGATCCCGGGGCGGTCGCGTGCGGAGGCACGGGCTCGGGGCGGTTTCCCGTCCCGGGTGCTGTCCCCGCGCCCGTCCCGGGCCGCTGGAGCGTCCCGGCTTCGTCCCCCGCCCCGGCCTCGTCCCCGGTCCCTGTGCCGGCCTCGTCCTCCGTGTCCTCCGTCTCCGTCTCCGGCCAGGAGGACCCCGGAACCGCTGCCGGATCCTCGGCCGTCTCCAGGCCCGCGAGCGGATCCGGACCGTCGGCCGGTCCGGGGTCCCCGGCCTCCAGGTCCTCGAACGCCCCCAGGTCATCGGCCGCCCCGCCGCTCCCGCAGAAGGCGGCCGCGTCCACGTCGGCCGAGCCTTCCCCGGCGGCGCAGTCCGCCGCGCCGGGCGCGGCCGCCGCCGCGGTGAGCTCCGGTCTGCCGAGGCTGTCCGCGTGCGCGGACGGGAGGGCGAGGCCGAGCGCGGCGGCGGTGAGGGCCGCGGCGGCGGTACCGGTCACGAGGCGGGCAGGGCTGCGCATGGGAATCCTCCGGGCAGACGGATGTGTCCTGCCTCCGAGGTAAGTGGCCCCGCCCCCCGGCTGCATGCTGACGCGTGGTCAGCTTTCACCCGTACGGACCCGGGGAACGCGTCCGTCCGACCGGCCCCGCGCAGGTCGCGGCGGTGACGGAGGCCGATCACCCCGTCCGGTGCCGATCGGGTGAGCCCGCTCTCAGGCGAGTGTGACGTAGATCACACGAATGGGCCTCTGTCGGCCGGGCAAACGGTCTCTACCCCCCCACGGGACGGCAGCCCCCCGCCGGCCCCACGGCAACCGCCCTCACCGGCCCACCCCCCCTTGGGACCGGTGAGGGCGGTGTCCTTTTTCTCCGCGCTTCAGCTTCCCCGGGGATCGTTGCCGTCGGTCGCGGACCACTCGATGTCCGGCGGGCGTACGCGTGCGCACCGTGGCTGACCCCTGCCGTCGGTCAGGCGCAGCCGCGCGGTGAGATGCCCCGATCGCGAGGCCGCCTCCAGGACCTCCGGGCCGATGTCGCTCATCATCAGCTTGGCGCGGCGGAACATCGTGAAGAGGCCGGAGTCGTCCACGGTGCCCCAGGACAGATAGACGAAGCGCCCTCCGAGCCGGTTCTGGACGTACGGCCCCGACACCTCGACGCCCTCCGCGGTGGGTGCGGCGGTGCAGTCCAGGGTCCAGGAGGCGCGAGGCGCGTCGCCCGGGTGCAGGCCGAGCAGTTCGCCCGGCCGGTCCTTGCGCTGCACGCCGACGTGGATGTTGTCGAAACCGGCGAAGTCGGTGTCGGGGCCGCAGGTGCGGCCCGGGAGCTCCGATGCTTCGATATGGATCTGCATGGCCCCATGCTCCCGCATGCCGGGATGGTCAGACGGCGTCGCGAGGGATGGCCTCGTACACCTGGCCGAGCAGCTTCATCAGGTCCTCGTCGACGGTGAAGGCCGTGTCGTCGATCCGGTGGACCGGCGCGATGCCCTGCGAGTTCGTGACGAACGCCGCCCGGTACGCGTCCAGCCCGTCCAGCGTCACTCCGCGCCGCACCGAAGGCCGGTCCGTCCGCGCGAGTCCGCTCTCCAGCAGCGTCATGGTGATGCCGGCCAGCGCCGGCGCGTCCGGCCAGACGACCGAAGTGCCGTCCCAGAAGCCGATGTTGGTGATCGACCCCTCGGTCACCATGCCGCCGGGCGAGGTCAGCAGCGCCTCGTCGAACCCCGCCCGCCGGGCCTGCTGCCCGTAATAGATCTGGCAGAACTCGCCGGGCCGCTTGATGTGCGGCAGGGAGCGCGCGAACGGGACCGACATCAGGCTTTGCGGTGCGCCGTCCGCACGGGCGGGCTCCCGCACCGTCACCATCGGCACCGTCGCCGCGCTGTCCGGTGGCATGAAGGCGTGGACCCGGACCGACGCGTCCCGTACCCCGGCGCCGTCGAGCGCGTGCCCGATCAGTTCACGCACGCGCTCCCCGTCCAGTGGCAGGCCGAACAGCTCGCGGTTCGCGGAGTCCAGCCGGTCCAGATGCAGCGCGAGGCCCCGTACGGTGCGGTCCCTGACCTGCATCGCGGTGAAGTGGCCGTAGCTCGCGAAGGCCGGGATCCGCAGATCGTCCCCGGTGGCGGGGCGGCCGTCGAACTCGACGTAGAGGTCCGGTGCGAAGAGCGTCATGGCCTCCAGCGTAGGTGGCGCGCCACGGCGCTTGACCTCAATCATGGTTGAGGTGTGAGGCTGCGGTGCATGGACCTCACCACAGCTGTCACCACTCCGTCCGACGCCCCGCTGAAGGTCGCCGTCATCCTCGGCAGCAACCGCGAGGGCCGCTTCGGGCCCGTCGTCGCCGAATGGTTCCTCGGGCGGACGGCCGGCCACCCGGACATCGAGACCGAGCTCATCGATGTCGCCGAGACCGAACCGCCCGCCACCGGGGCCGCCGAGGTGGCCCCCCGGCTGGCGGACGCCGACGCCTTCGTCGTGCTGACCCCCGAGTACAACCACTCCTACCCGGCCCCGCTGAAGAACCTCATCGACCGGCACTTCGCCGAATGGCAGGCCAAGCCCGTCGCGTTCGTGTCGTACGGCGGAATCTCCGGCGGCCTGCGGGCCGTCGAACACCTCCGCCAGGTCTTCGCCGAACTGCACGCCGTCTCCGTCCGCGACACCGTCTCCTTCCACAACGCGGGCGCGCTCTTCGACGACCGGGGCGTGCACAAGGACCCGGCTCAGGTCGACGGGGCGGCCAAGAGGATGCTCGACCAGCTGGTCTGGTGGGGCCGCGCCCTGCGCGAGGCCAAGGCCCGGCACCCGTACGCCGGCTGACCCCGCGAGCGCCGACAATCGAGGGGCACGGACGCCGAAACCGAGGAGAGCCGGGATGACCGAGCCCGCATGGCTGACCGTACTGACCACGACGGACAGCGAGGAGAAGGCCCACGCCCTGGCCCGGGGCGCGGTGGACGCGCGGCTCGCCGCCTGCGCCCAGATCTCGGCGCCCGTCACCTCCGTCTACCGGTGGCAGGACGCCGTCGAGACCGCCCAGGAATGGCAGGTGCTGTTCAAGACGGCGGCCGCGCGCTACGACGAGCTGGAGGCCCATCTCGTCGCGGCCCACGGCTACGAAACGCCCGAGATCATCGCGACGCCGATCGTGCGCGGCAGCGACCGCTACCTCGCCTGGGTGTCCGCGGAGACGGCGCCCGACGCGACGCTGTGACCGGCGTCCCCCTGCCCTTCTTCGTATACGGCACGCTGCTCCCGGGGGAGCCCAACCACGACCGGTTCCTCCGGGGCCGCACCCGTGGGGAACGGCCGGCCGTGCTGCCGGGCGCCCTCCTCTACGAGGGCCCGGGCTATCCGTACGCGATCGACGGCCACGGCACCGTCCACGGCGCGCTGGTCACCGCCGCGCCCGGGGCGTACGCGGGACTGCTCGGGCTCCTGGACGAGCTGGAGCAGTACCTGGGGCCGGACCACCCGCGCAATCTGTACGAGCGGGTGGTCCGCCGGGCCGTCCCCACGCCACTGCCGGACGCGCCCGTCGCTGCCGTGCCCGGTTCGGCCGGGCCCGGTTCGGCCGGGCCCGTTTCCGCCGAGCCCGTGCGCGCCTGGGTGTACCTCGCGGCCACGGCCGTCGCCCGCTCCCTGCGCACCGGCGGCACACCCGTACCGGGCGGTGACTGGCTCAGCCGGCCGCTTCCACCCGCACGGCGCACACCTTGAACTCCGGCATGCGCGACACCGGGTCCAGCGCCGGGTTCGTCAAGGAGTTGGCCCGGCCCGCGCCGGGCCAGTGGAACGGCATGAACACGGTGTCCTGCCGGATCGCCACGGTGATCCGCGCCGGCGCCACCGCCCGCCCCCGCCGCGAGGTGACCGCGACGTCCTCGCCCTCGGCCACCCCGATCCGCTCGGCGAGCCGGGGATGCAGCTCCACGAAAGGCCCGGGGGCGGCCGCGTTCAGCTCGGCCACCCGGCGGGTCTGCGCCCCCGACTGGTACTGGGACACGACCCGCCCGGTGGTCAGCACCACCGGGTACTCCGCGTCCGTCTCCTCCGCGGCGGCCCGGTGCGTGACGGGGACGAACCGGGCCCGGCCGTCGTCCGTGGCGAACCGCTCCAGGAACAGCCTCGGCGTCCCGGCGTGCTCCTCGTCCGGGCACGGCCAGAACACCCCGTCCTCCGCCACGATCCGGGCGTAGGTGATGCCCGCGTAGTCGGCGGGACCGCCCGCCGAGGCCCTCCGCAGCTCGTCGAAGACCTCCTCCGGATCGGCCGGGAAGCCCTTCCCGTGCCCCAGGAGGCCGGCCAGCGCGTTCAGCACCTCCAGGTCGCTGCGCACCCCCTCCGGCGGGGTGACCGCGCGCTGCCGCAGCAGCACCCGGCCCTCCAGACTGGTCGTCGTCCCGCTCTCCTCCGCCCACTGCGTCACCGGCAGCACCACATCGGCCAGTGCCGCCGTCTCCGACAGCACCACATCCGCGACCGCCAGGAAGTCCAGCGACTTCAGCCGCTCCTCGATGTGCCCCGCGTGCGGCGCCGACACGACCGGGTTGGACCCCATGACCAGCAGCGACCGCACATCCCGCCCCAGGGCGTCCAGCAGCTCGTAGGCGCTGCGCCCCGGGCCCGGCAGCGCATCGGGGTCGACGCCCCAGACCCCGGCCACATGGCGCCGGGCAGCCGGATCGGTGAGCTTGCGGTAGCCGGGCAGCTGGTCGGCCTTCTGGCCGTGCTCCCGGCCGCCCTGCCCGTTGCCCTGCCCGGTCAGACAGCCGTACCCGGACAGCGGACGGCCCGCCCGGCCGGTCGCCAGGCAGAAGTTGATCCACGCGCCGACCGTGTCCGTCCCCTTCGACTGCTGCTCGGGACCCCGCGCGGTGAGCACCATCCCGCTCTCCGCCCCGCAGAACATCTCCACGGCCTCGCGCAGCTGCGGCACCGGCACCCCGGTGAGGCGCTCCACCAGCTCCGGCCAGTGCGCCATGGCGCCTGCCCTGGCCTCGTCCCAGCCGCTCGTCCGGGCGCGGACGAACTCCTCGTCCACCCGGCCGTCCGCGACGACCAGATGCAGCATGCCCAGCGCGAGGGCGAGGTCGGTGCCCGGCCGGGGCGCCAGGTGGAGATCCGCCTGCTCGGCGGTCCTGGTCCGGCGGGGATCGATGACGATAAGCCGGCCGCCGTTCTCCCGCAGCTCGGTCAGATAGCGCAGCGCGGGCGGCATCGTCTCCGCGAGGTTCGAGCCGACCAGGATCACGCACCCGGTCCGGGGGATGTCCTCCAGCGGGAACGGCAGCCCACGGTCGAGACCGAAGGCCCGCTGGTGCGCGGCGGCCGCCGAGGACATGCAGAAGCGGCCGTTGTAGTCGATCTGCGAGGTGCCGAGCACCACCCGGGCGAACTTCCCGAGGGCGTACGCCTTCTCGTTGGTGAGACCGCCCCCGCCGAAGACGCCGACCGCGTCCGCGCCGTGCTCCGCGCGCGTCCCGCGCAGCCCCTCCGCGATCCTCTCCAGCGCCTCGTCCCAGCTCGCCGGCGCCAGCTCACCGCCCTCGCCGCGCACGAGGGGCCCCGTCAGCCGCACCCCCGCGGCGAGCACGGCGGGAGCCGTGCGCCCCTTGCCGCACAGGGCTCCCCGGTTGACGGGGAATTCCGTGCGCTCCACGACCTCGACCACCCCGCCGTCGGTGACCGGTCGCAGCTTCATCCCGCACTGGAGCGCGCAGTACGGGCAGTGGGTGGACGTCTCGGTGCGGGCCATACCCCCAGCGTGCGAGGCGGGTATTACGAGTGCCGGTGCGTCCGGTTACGCCCCCGGTACGCACACCTCAGCCCGCCCCGCCCGCCGCCGTGAGGTCACCCGCGAGGGCCTCCTCCACCCCAGGCTCCCGCGGCCCCAGGAAGTGCGGGTCCGGCTCGAACACCACGTCCAGGAGCGCCTTGCCCGCCGCGAACACCTCCCGCGTCCCGCCGTAGTACCAGGTCACGTCGTGTACGTCGTCGGCTCCCACCCCGTACGCGTCGATCCCGGCCGAGCGGCACAGGGCGATCGCCCGCCGTATGTGGAAGCCCTGGCTCACCAGGACGGCCCGGTCGACCCCGAATATCTTCTTGGCCCGGACACAGGAGTCCCAGGTGTCGAAGCCCGCGTAGTCGCTGACGATCCGGCCGTCCGGCACCCCGCGCGCCCTGAGGTACGTGCGCATGGCGTCCGGTTCGTCGTACTCCACGCGGCTGTTGTCCCCGGTGACCAGCAGGGCCCGGACCTTGCCCGCCCTGTACAGCTCGGCGGCGGTGTCCAGCCGGTGCGCGAGATACGGCGACGGCCGGCCCTCCCACAGCCCCGCCCCGAACACCACGGCGACCTCCCGCGCCGGGGCGTCGGCCGTCGACCGCACCCGGGCGTCGGCCGTGGTGTGCAGCCAGGCCGCGGGCGCCAGCGCCACCGCGCAGACGACCATCAGCGCCTGCACCAGCCACCGCTGCCCCCGCCGGGTCCGCGGCAGCCGCGGACGCGCGGCGGTGAGCCCTCCCAGCGCCACGCGCCCCACATGGCGGAGCCCTCCCGGTGTCCTCAGCAGCATGCCCGCGCCCCCCGCGCTCGTACCCGATCCCTCAGGAACCCGATGCCTCAGGAACCCGATCCCTCAGGAACCCGATGCCTCAGGAATGGGACGAACGACGAGAACGAAAGGTTCGCGGCGCACGCGAATTCACGCTCCGGTGTGAACACGCACTGACACCCTGGGCCCCCCGCCCTGTGAGGCGGAGGCAAACACCCGTCACCGGTGCGAAACGGCCCGGCAACGTCCGCCCGGCACCATCGGTCCATGACGGAGACGGCACCGGAACACCCTCGTGAGTCCCTGCCCCTCGACAGCACGGCGCAACTCCTGACCCGTATCACCGCCCAGCTCGGAACCCAGCTCAGCCTCGTCTCCCCGAACGGAACCCGCAGGCCCATGCACCGCATCCCGAGATCCGCCCCGACCCTGGTCGCCGTCGCGCACGGCAGCCGGGACCCGCAGGCCCTGCGCACCGTCCTGGAGCTCCTGGACCGGGTACGGGAGCTGCGGCCCGCCCTCGACGTCCGGCTCGGCCACATCGAGCTGAACGAACCCCTGCTGCCGGACACACTGGACGGCATCGGACGGGGTGACGCCGTACTCGTGCCCCTGCTGCTCGGCCGCGGCCACCACGTCCGGCACGACCTGCCCCTCGCCGCGGCGGCCGCGGGCCACCTCCGTACCCGGGTGGCAGCCCCGCTCGGACCGCACCCGCTGCTCGTCGAGGCCCTGTACGAGCGACTCGCCGAGGCCGGCTGGCGGGACGAGGACGGCACGAGCCGCGACGCCGCCGTCGTGCTCGCCGCCGCCGGATCGCGCGACCCCGACTCGGACGTCGACGCCCGCCGCACCGCCGCCATGCTCAGCGACCGCCTCGGCGGGGTGCCCGTCGTGCCCGCCTACGCCTCGGCGGCCACTCCCGACGTGCCCACCGCCCTGCGCGCACTCGCCGCCCGCGGCCGCCACCGGGTGGCCCTCGCCTCCTACTTCACGGCGCCCGGCCGCTTCGCGACCGTCTCGGCCGCCGCGGCCCCGGGCGTCGCCGCCGCCCCGCTGGGCGCCCACCCCGCCATGGCGCGCCTCCTGCTGCACCGCTACGACCAGGCGCTCACCGGTACCGCGTCCGCCCACGCACCCCTGGCACACCCACCCCTGCTCGCCACCGCCTGACCGTTCCTGTCAGCCCGCCGGTCTAACCTCGGGAACATGGACGGTACGCACGACCCAAGGGACACGCCCTACGGCACAGCTGACACCGAGCGCTGGGACACCGAGCCCGACAAACGGCCCGGACGTACGGCCTTCCAGCGCGACCGCGCCCGGGTGCTCCACTCCGCCGCCCTGCGCAGGCTCGCCGGCAAGACCCAGGTCGTCACCCCGGGCACCCGCGGCCTGTCCTGGGACGCCAGCCCCCGCACCCGGCTCACCCACTCCCTGGAGTGCGCCCAGGTCGGCCGGGAGCTCGGCGCCGCGCTCGGCTGCGACCCCGACCTCGTGGAGGCGGCCTGCCTCTCCCACGACATGGGCCATCCGCCCTTCGGGCACAACGGCGAACAGGCGCTCAACGACTTCGCGTCGGACTGCGGCGGCTTCGAGGGCAACGCGCAGTCGCTGCGCCTGCTGACCCGCCTGGAACCCAAGCGTTTCGTCCGCGATCCCCGCAGCGGGGAGCTCGTCAGCGTCGGGCTCAATCTGACCCGTGCCGCCCTGGACGCCGCCACGAAGTACCCCTGGCCCCGGGGCGCGCACCCCACCGACCCCGACTCGCCGAAATTCGGGGTGTACGAGGACGACCTGCCGGTCTTCGCATGGGTCCGCGAGGGCGCGCCCCAGGACGGCAGATGCTTCGAGGCCCAGGTCATGGACTGGTCCGACGACGTCGCCTACTCGGTGCACGACTTCGAGGACGGGCTGCACGCCGGGCACATCGACCCGGGCTGCCTCTTCTCCGAGCCGGAGCGCGCGGAGATCTGGGGCGTCGCCGTCGGGCGGTACGTCCCGGCGGGCACCGACCCCCAGGAGCTCGCCGACGCCCTCGACCGGCTCACCGCCCAGGAGTGGTGGCCGCACGGCTACGACGGCACGGCGGTCGCCCAGGCCCGGCTGAAGGACGCGACGAGCCAGCTCATCGGCAGGTTCTGTCTCGCCGCCGAGGCCGCGACCCATGCCGCGTACGGACCCGGCAGGCTCGGCAGGTACGGCGCCGAGCTGATCGTCCCGCGCGAGGTGCGCAACGAGTGCGCCGTACTCAAGGCCGTCGCGGACCGTTACGTCATGCAGCGCGCCGAGCAGGAGGTCATCCGCGCCGATCAGCGGATCGTCATCGCCGAGCTGGCGGCCGCGCTCACCGCCCGCGCGCCCGAAGGACTCGAACCGCAGTTCCGTGCGCTGTACGCGGCGGCCGCCGACGACCGGGCCCGCAAGAGGGTCCTCGTCGACCAGATCGCCGCGCTCACGGACGCCTCCGCACGAACCCTCCACGGGAGCCTCACGGGTGTTGGGCAGACTGGAGCATGACCGGGCCACATGCCAGCGGCGGTGACCTGATCGGGGCACACCCTCTTTCGCCATCACGCTGCGTGCGGGACGCTCGCAGGTGGCGGCGCCGCGCAGCACAGTACCGAGGAGGCATCAAGTGGTCGACGCACATCGGACGTTCGTCATCATCGGCGGGGGGCTCGCCGGAGTGAAGGCGGCCGAGACACTCCGGGCGGAGGGCTTCAGCGGCCGGGTGATCCTCATCGGCGACGAGCGCGACCACCCGTACGAGCGGCCGCCCCTGTCCAAGGGGTACCTGCTGGGGAAGGACGAGCGGGACTCGGTCTTCGTCCACAAAACCGCCTGGTACGCGGGCGCCGACATCGAGCTCCACCTCGGCCAGGTCGTCACCTCCATCGACCGGGCCGGCCGCTCCGTGCAGCTCGGCGACAACACGGTCCTCCACTACGACAAGCTGCTGCTCGCCACGGGCGCGGAGCCCCGCCGTCTCGACATCCCGGGCACCGACCTCGCCGGCGTCCACCACCTGCGGCGTCTCGCCCACTCCGACCGGCTGCGCAACGTCCTCGCCGCCCTCGGCCGCGACAACGGCCACCTGGTGATCGCCGGAGCCGGCTGGATCGGCCTGGAGGTCGCCGCGGCGGCCCGCGGCTACGGCGCGGAGGTCACCGTCGTCGCCCCCTCGCCGACCCCGCTGCACCACGTCGTCGGCCCGGAGGTCGGCCAGATCTTCACCGAGCTGCACGCGGAGCACGGCGTCCGCTTCCACTTCGGCGCCCGCCTCACCGAGATCACCGGTCAGGACGGCCTGGTCCTGGCGGCCCGTACCGACGACGGCGAGGAGCACCCCGCCCACGACGTGCTCGCCGCCATCGGCGCGGCCCCCCGCACCTCGCTCGCCGAGGCCGCGGGGCTCGACATGGCGCGCCGGGCCGAGGGCGGCGGCGTCGTCGTCGACGCCTCCCTGCGCACGTCCGACCCGCACATCTACGCCGCCGGGGACATCGCGTCCGTGGACCATCCGCTCTTCGGCGGCCGGCTCCGCGTGGAGCACTGGGCGAACGCCCTGAACAGCGGACCGGTCGCCGCGAAGGCCATGCTCGGCCAGGACGTGGCGTACGACCGGGTGCCGTACTTCTTCTCCGACCAGTACGACCTCGGCCTGGAGTACTCCGGCTGGGCCCCGCCCGGTTCGTACGACCAGGTCGTCATCCGGGGCGACGCCGGCAAGCGCGAGTTCATCGCCTTCTGGCTGAAGGACCGCAGGGTTCTCGCCGGGATGAACGTCAATGTGTGGGACGTCACCGAAAGCATCCAGAAGCTGATCAAGGCCGCCCGGCCGGTCGACCCGGACACCCTGGGCGACCCCTCGGTGCCCCTGGAATCCCTGGTCTGACCGGTGGCCCGGACATCCGGGACGGGGCCGGCGCCCGGGGGTGTGCCCCCGCTGCCGCCGGTCCCGGATGCCCGGCCCCACCCGTAGACTTCACGCGTGGCAGGCAGGATCAATGACGACGACGTGAAGGCGGTCCGGGACGCGGTCCCGATCGACGCCGTCGTGTCCGAGTACCTTCAGCTGCGCAACGCGGGCGGCGGAAACCTCAAGGGACTCTGCCCCTTCCACGACGAGAAGTCCCCCTCCTTCCAGGTGAGTCCGGCCAAGGGCCTGTTCCACTGCTTCGGCTGCCAGGAGGGCGGCGACACGATCGCCTTCGTGATGAAGATCGATCACCTCACCTTCTCCGAGACGGTCGAACGCCTCGCCGGCCAGGCGGGCATCACCCTGCGGTACGAGGAGGGCGGCTACAACCCCTCCCACCAGCGCGGCGAGCGCATCCGCCTGGTCGAGGCCCACAAGATCGCCGCTGACTTCTACCAGGAGCAGCTGAACGGCCCGGAGGCGGAGATCGGCCGGGCCTTCCTCGCCGCGCGCGGCTTCGACCAGGACGCGGCGGCCCACTTCGGCGTCGGCTACAGCCCCGCGGGCTGGGACCACCTCACCCGCTATCTGCGCGGCAAGGGCTTCAGCGACAAGGAGCTCATCAGCTCCGGTCTCTCCCAGGACGGCCGCCGAGGCCCCATCGACCGCTTCCGCGGCCGGCTGATGTGGCCGATCAGCGACACCTCGGGCGACATCGTCGGCTTCGGCGCCCGCAAGCTCCGCGACGACGACAACGGCCCGAAGTACCTCAACACCCCCGAGACCTCGATCTACAAGAAGTCCCAGGTGCTGTACGGCATCGACCTGGCCAAGAAGGACATCGCCAAGGCGAGCCGCGCCGTCGTCGTCGAGGGCTACACCGATGTCATGGCCTGCCACCTCGCCGGGGTCACGACCGCCATCGCCACCTGTGGCACCTCGTTCGGCAACGACCACATCAAGATCCTCCGACGGCTCCTGATGGACAACGGCAGCGCCCGGGTCATCTTCACCTTCGACGGTGACGCCGCGGGCCAGAAGGCGGCCCTGCGCGCCTTCGAGGACGACCAGAAGTTCGCCGCCGAGACGTACATCGCGATCGCCCCGGACAACATGGACCCGTGCGACCTGCGGCTCGCCAAGGGCGACGACGCCGTCCGGGACCTGGTCGAGCCCCGCACCCCGCTCTTCGAGTTCGCGCTCCGCCAGATCGTCGGCCGGTACGACCTGGAGACCCCGGCCGGCCGGGCCGCCGCGCTCGACGAGGCCGCGCCCGTCGTCGCCAAGATCAAGACGAGCAGCGTGCAGCGAGAGGTGGCCGTCCAGCTCGCCGGCTTCGTCGGCATCCTCGACCAGGAATTCGTCGTCCACCGGGTCAACCAGCTCGCCCAGTGGGCCCGCGGGCGGGGAGACCAGCGAGGACCCGCGCCGGCCTCGCGCGCCGGCAACGCGCAGCACCAGCAGGCCCAGGCCCCCGCGGTCCCGCCCGGCCCCGCGCTCAACCTCCGCAGCCCCGCGCACCGCACCGAGCGCGAGCTGCTCAAGCTCGCTCTGCAGAAGCCCGCCCTGGTCTCCCCGGCGTTCGACGCCTACGGAGTCGACGAGTTCACCGCCCCGCCCTATGCCGCCGTGCGCCAGTGCATCGCGGAGGCGGGCGGCGCGGAGCTGGGCGTCGCGGAGACCCGCGAGTATCTGGTCCAGGTGCTCGACGCGACCCCCGACGACACGGTGCGCAAGCTCGTCACCGAGCTCGCGGTCGAGGTCTTCCACGGCAAGACCATCGACGAGTCGTACGCGGGCCAGCACCTCGTCAACGTCCGCCTCCGCGCCGTCGACCGCAGGATCGACGACGTACAGAGCAGCCTCGCCCGCCTCGGCAGCAATGTCGCCCCGGACCATCTGGCCGCCGCGCAGAACGAGGTCTGGGTCCTCCAGCAGTACGCACAGTCGCTGCGGAGCCACGGCGCCGACGCCCTCTGAGCCTCAGGGCCTGTGTGGAGTTGTCCCGCGGCGTCCACGGGACAACTCCACACAGGCCCTATCAGCACGCCGTTACGCTCCGGACGCAAAAAGTCACCGCACGCCCCTCGTGGCGGCGATGTGTCGTACCCCACACTGGGTGACGGTTCCTGAGTCGTCGGAGCGCGGCCGGTCCGCCCGGGGCGGACCTCCATCCCCGCGGTCCGCCAGCGATCACCTGGAGGTCGCCCCCGTGCAGACCCGGACCGTGCCGACCACGACCGAGCATGTCCCGGCGATTCCCGCGCAGAACCGGGGCACACGTCACCCGGAGACGCCGGGCACGCCCCAGACGGTGCTGGAGGAACCGGTGGAGCCCCCGGAGGCCTCCGAACCGCGGAGCCGCCCGGAAGCGGGCGGCCCGACCTCCGACCTCTTCCGCCAGTACTTACGGGAGATCGGGCGGATACCGCTGCTCAGCGCCGCCGAGGAGGTCGACCTCGCCCGCCGTGTCGAGGCGGGACTCTTCGCCGAGGAACGGCTCGCCTCCACCCCCGACCCCGACTCCCGGCTCGCCTTCGACCTGGACCGGCTCGTGGTCATGGGACGGATGGCGAAGCGCCGGCTCATCGAGGCCAACCTCCGCCTCGTGGTCTCCGTGGCCAAGCGCTACGTGGGCCGGGGCCTGACCATGCTCGACCTGGTCCAGGAGGGGAACCTCGGACTGATCAGGGCGGTCGAGAAGTTCGACTACGCCCGGGGCTACAAGTTCTCCACGTACGCGACCTGGTGGATCCGCCAGGCCATGTCCCGCGCGCTGGCCGACCAGGCCAGGACCATAAGGGTCCCGGTGCATGTCGTCGAGCTGATCAACCGGGTCGTGCGCGTCCAGCGCCGTCTGCTCCAGGAACGCGGCTACGAGCCCACCGCCGAAGAGGTCGCGGCCCAGCTCGACCTGACCCCCGAACGCGTCGTCGAGGTCCGGCGCCTCGCCCAGGAACCCGTGTCCCTGCACGCCCCCGTCGGCGAGGAGGACGACGTCGCCTTCGGCGACCTCATCGAGGACGGCGACGCCGCCTCGCCCGTGGAGACCGCGGCCTTCCTCCTGCTGCGCGAACACCTGGAGGCGGTGCTCTCCACCCTCGGGGAGCGGGAGAGGAAGGTCGTCCAGCTCCGCTACGGGCTCGACGACGGGCGGCCCCGCACGCTCGAGGAGATCGGACGGATCTTCGGCGTGACACGCGAACGCATCCGCCAGATCGAGTCCAAGACGCTCGACAAGCTGCGGGACCACGCCTTCGCCGACCAGCTGCGCGGCTACCTCGACTGAGGGGGCCGGCTCCGCCCACCCGGGCCGGGCCCGCCCCGGTCAGTCGACCTCGGCCAGTGCCTCCGCGAACTGCGCGGCGTACAGGCGAGCGTAGGCCCCCTCGGCTGCCAGCAGCCCCTCGTGCGTGCCCTGTTCGACGATCGAACCGTTCTCCATCACCAGGATCACGTCCGCGTCCCGGATGGTGGAGAGCCGGTGCGCGATCACGAAGCTCGTACGGCCGTGGGCCAGCCGCGCCATCGCCTTCTGGATCAGGACCTCGGTCCGGGTGTCCACCGAGCTGGTGGCCTCGTCGAGCACCAGGATCACCGGGTCGGACAGGAACGCCCGCGCGATGGTGATCAGCTGCTTCTCGCCCGCGCTGACCCCGGCCCCGTCGTCGTCGATGACCGTGTCGTAACCGTCGGGCAGGGTACGGACGAAGCGGTCGGCGTGGGCCGCCCGCGCCGCCTCCTCGATCTCCTCCCGGGTGACCTCGCGCGAGGCGCCGTAGGCGATGTTCTCCGCGATCGTGCCGCCGAACAGCCAGGTGTCCTGGAGCACCATGCCTATGCCCGAACGGAGTTCGTCACGGGACATCTTCGCCGCGTCGACCCCGTCGAGGGTGATCCGGCCGCCCGTCACCTCGTAGAACCGCATCAGCAGGTTGACCAGCGTGGTCTTGCCGGCGCCGGTCGGGCCGACGATCGCGACCGTGTGGCCGGGCTCCACGCTCAGCGAGAGATCCTCGATGAGCGGCTTCTCCGGGTCGTACCGGAAGGACACGTGCTCCAGCGAGACGCTGCCGCGCCGCTCCGCCGGCCGCTCCGCCGGCTCCGGGTCGGGCTCCTGCTCCTCGGCGTCCAGCAGGCCGAAGACCCGCTCGGCGGACGCGATGCCCGACTGCACCAGGTTCGCCATCGAGGCGACCTGCGTCAGCGGCATCGAGAACTGCCGTGAGTACTGGATGAACGCCTGCACGTCACCGATCGACAGCGCACCCGACGCCACCCGCAGACCGCCGACGACCGCGACCAGCACGTAGTTCAGATTCGACACGAACATCATCAGCGGCTGCATGATCCCGCTGTTGAACTGGGCCTTGAACCCCGCCTCGTACAGCGCGTCGTTCTGCTCGGCGAAGTCCTTCGCGGACTCCTCCTGCCGCCCGAACACCTTCACCAGGGCATGGCCGGTGTACATCTCCTCGATGTGGGCGTTGAGCTTGCCCGTCACCTTCCACTGCGCCACGAAGTGCGGCTGCGACCGCTTGCCGACCCGCGCCGCGACGAACACGGACAGCGGGATCGTCACCAGCGCGACCAGAGCGAGCAGCGGCGAGATCCAGAACATCATGATCAGCACGCCGACGATGGTCAGCACCGAGTTGATGAGCTGGCCCATCGTCTGCTGCATCGTCTGCGAGATGTTGTCGATGTCGTTCGTCGCCCGGCTCAGCACCTCACCGCGCTGCTGCCGGTCGAAGTAGGACAGCGGGAGCCGCGCCAGCTTGGTCTGCAGGTCCTCGCGCAGCTGGAAGACGACCCGGTTGATCACCCGGATCGACAGCCGGGTCGACACCAGCATCAGCAGCCCCGCGCCGACGTACACCACCAGCGCCGCCAGCAGGACCTGGCCCACCGCACCGAAGTCGATGCCGTCACCGGGGGTGAAGTCCACCCCGGTCAGCATGTCGGCGAGCCCGCCGTCGCCCCGCTCGCGCAGGCCGTCGATGGCCTGCTCCTTCGTCGTGCCGTCCGGCATCTGCCGTCCGACGACACCCGCGAAGATCAGGTCGGTGGCCCCGCCGAGGATCTTGGGCCCCACCACGGAGAGCGCCACGCTCAGCGTTCCCGCGCCCAGCATCAGATACAGGGAGGACTTCTCCTTGCTGAACCGTCTCAGGAGCCGTTTCCCGGACCCCTTGAAGTCCATGGACCGCTCGGTGGGCCCCGCCATCATCCGTCCGCCCGGCCCGGCCATCAGGCGGCCTCCGCTTCCGTCAGCTGGGAGAGCACGATCTCCCGGTAGGTTTCGTTGCCGTCCATCAGCTCGTGATGGCTGCCCGTCCCGACGACCCGGCCCTCGTCCAGCACCAGGATCCGGTCGGCGTCACGGATCGTGGAGACCCGCTGCGCCACGATCACGACGGTCGCCCCCGCCGTCTCCCGGGACAGCGCACCGCGCAGCGCGGCGTCCGTCGCGTAGTCCAGGGCGGAGAACGAGTCGTCGAAGAGGTAGATCTCCGGCTGCTGCACCAGCGTCCGCGCGATCGCGAGCCGCTGCCGCTGGCCACCGGAGACATTGGTGCCGCCCTGGGCGATCGGCGCGTCGAGCCCGTGTTCCAGCCGCTCCACGAAGTCCTTCGCCTGCGCCACCTCCAGCGCGTGCCACAGCTCCTCGTCGGTCGCGTCCGGATTGCCGTAGCGGAGATTCGTCGCGACCGTCCCCGAGAAGAGGTACGGCTTCTGCGGAACCAGGCTCACGGTCTTCGCCAGCAGGACCGGATCCAGCGTCCGCACGTCCGTACCGTCGACGAGCACATCGCCGTCCGTCGCGTCGAACAGCCGCGGCACGAGCCCGAGCAGCGTCGACTTCCCGCTGCCCGTCGACCCGATGATCGCGGTCGTCTCCCCGGGCCGGGCCACGAGATCGACCGAGCGCAGCACCGGCTCCTCGGCACCCGGGAAGCGGAACTCCGCGCCCCGTATCTCCAGATGGCCGTGCTTGAGCAGCTTCGTGACCGGAGCGGTGGGCGGAACCACGCTCGACTCGGTCTCCAGGACCTCCTGGATGCGCTCGGCGCAGACCTCGGCACGCGGCACCATGATGAACATGAAGGTGGCCATCATCACCGACATGACGATCTGCATCAGATACGCGAGGAACGCGGTCAGCGCCCCGATCTGCATCCCGCCGCTGTCGATGCGGTGCGCCCCGAACCAGACCACGGCGATGGACGACAGGTTCACGACCGTCATCACCGTCGGGAACATCAGGGCCATCAGCCGACCCGTCGACACCGCGACGTCCGTGAGCTCCGTGTTGGCGCCGCGGAAGCGTTCCTCCTCGTAGCCGTCACGGATGAAGGCGCGGATGACGCGGTTGCCGGTGATCTGCTCGCGCAGCACACGGTTCACCGTGTCCAGCCGCTCCTGCATCGTGCGGAACAGCGGCCGCATCCGCCGCACGATGAGGCTCACCGAGACACCGAGCACGGGCAGCACGGCCAGCAGCACCGCCGACAGCGGGACGTCCTGGCCGAGCGCCATGACGACGCCGCCGACACACATGATGGGCGCCGACACCATCAGGGTGAACGCCATCAGGACGAGCATCTGGACCTGCTGCACGTCATTGGTCGTACGGGTGATCAGCGAGGGAGCCCCGAACCGTCCCACCTCGCGTGCGGAGAACGACTGCACCCGGCCGAAGATCGACGCCCGCACGTCGCGTCCCAGGGCGGACGCCGTCCGGGCGCCGTAGTAGACCGCCCCGATGTTGCAGACGATCTGGACGACGCTGACGGCGATCATCACGCCGCCGAATTCCAGGATGTAACCCGTGTCACCCCGAACGACACCGTTGTCGATGATGTCCGCGTTGAGGCTGGGCAGATAGAGGCTCGCACAGGTCTGCAGCAGCTGGAGGAACACCAGCAGCACGATGGGACGTCTGTACGGACCCAGATAGGTCCGCAGAAGTTTTATGAGCACGCGAGTCTCTCGGAGTCGGCGAGGGCAGAGGCCGGTCCATACTCCGGCACCCCCCACCCCGACTGCCAACGCTTTTGTCCAAGTCCCGGTCAAATTCCGGGACCGCGTCGCTCAGGCGGTCCCGCCGAACGCCCCGGGGTGGATCTGGTCCCTTGTCGCCCCGTACTGCTGGCGGACCGCGCGGCCCACGGCGAGCTCCTCACCCGGCTCCAGCACCTGCGCCGCCGCGCCCTGCCAGGCCGGGGGAGTACGCGGGTCGAGCTTCCCCTCCGAGACCCCGAGGGCCCACGCCGCCTGCCGGGCCGCGCCCAGTGCCGCGTACTCCGCGGGCTGCGGCACCACGACCTGGGTCCCGAACAACGCGGGCGCCAGCGCCTGCACGGCGGGCAGTTCGGCGGCGGCGCCCAGCAGGAACACCCGCCGCACCTCCACACCCCGGTCCCGCAGCACGTCCAGGGCGTCGGCCAGCGAGCACAGCATCCCCTCGAAGGAGGCCCGCGCCAGGTGCTCGGGCTTCATCGACTCGCGCCGCAGCCCGCTCAGCGTTCCCGCGGTGTGCGGCAGGTGCGGGGTGCGCTCGCCTTCCAGATAGGGGAGCAGGACGAGTCCCGAGGAACCCGGGGTCGACTTCAGCGCCAGCGCGGACAGTTCGTCGAGGCCCTCCAGGCCCAGCATCTCGGCCGTGCCGCGCAGTGCGCGTACCGCGTTCGACGTGTGGACCACCGGCAGATGCATCCCGGTCGCGTCGGCGAAGGAGGTGATCATCCCCGTCGGGTCGGCCAGCGCCTCGTGGTGCACGGCCATCACCGAACCCGAGGCGCCCAGCGACACCACGGCGTCCCCTACCGCGACGCCCAGCCCGAAGGCGGCGGCCATCGTCTCACCGGTGCCCGCCGAGATCAGCAGACCTTCCGGGGTCGTCCCCGCGGCGTCGGCCGGGCCGAGGACCTCGGGCAGCGCGGCCTGATGGCCGAGCGCGAGTTCCACGAGATCGGGCCGGTAGGACCCGGTCCCCGCCGACCAGTAACCGGTGCCGGACGCGCCACCGCGGTCGGTCGTACGCCGGGCGGGCCGGCCGAGGAGCTGCCACACCAGCCAGTCGTGCGGCTGCAGGACGGCGGCGACGCGCTGGGCGTTCTCCGGCTCCGACCGCACCAGCCAGCGGAGCTTCGCCACGGGCTGCGCGGCCTGCGGCACGGCTCCCACGGCCTCGGCCCAGGGCTGCCGCCCGCCGAGCCCGTCGATCAGATCCGCCGCGGCGGCCTGCGCCCGGCGGTCGTTGCCGAGCAGCGCCGGCCGTACGAGATTGCCCTGGTGGTCCAGCGGAACCAGCCCGTGCTGCTGCGCGGACACACCGATGGCCTGCACGCCTTCGAGCAGCCCTCCTGAGGCCGCCTCACCGAGTGAGAGCAGCCACGCCTGCGGATCCACCTCCGAGGCCTTGGCCTCGATGGGATGCGCGGCGTACCCCTGCCGCAGCACCGCACCGGTGTCCGTGTCGCAGACGACGATGTGCGTGAAGGCGGATGAACTGTCCAAGCCGGCCACTATGCCCATGGACACGATTCTGCCGCACCCGGAGACCGTTCCGTACGCGGACCGTTCCGTACCGGGCGTGTGCCCGGTACGGAACGCGCCTCAGGTGTTCGTCGTACCCCAGTCGTCGCTGCCGCTGTGGCCGTTGCGCTCCCGCAGCGAGCGCACCCGTTCGGAGACGGACACGGGGACCTTGTCCCCGACCTTCTCGCTCACCGAGTGGTACGCCTTGCCGGCGAAGTCCCGGCCACCGTGCGCGGCGGACTCCGCCGCGTTCCGTACGGCGGGATTCTCGGCCAGCGTCTGCGCGGCCTTCTTGAGCTGCTCGTAGCGCTCGCGCCCGGCTCGCGTGCCGAGCACGTAACCGAGCGCCACTCCGGCGATGAACGTGAGCCGGTACCGCATGGCTGCCACCCTTCCTTCGCTCCGTGCGACGTGTGCTGCCCGCCTACCCGCACACACCGAGATCACCCCGGGAGATACCGATTGGCGGAGCACCCCCCTGGTTGCGCTAATGTATGTGTCGCAGCGAACGCGCGCCGCTCGGCAGCCGCCAGGCAGGTACGATTCGAGGCAACGCAGCAATCCCCTGTAGCTCAATTGGCAGAGCAGCCGGCTGTTAACCGGCAGGTTACTGGTTCGAGTCCAGTCGGGGGAGCGCGATCCCCTGTAGCTCAATTGGCAGAGCATTCGGCTGTTAACCGGAGGGTTACTGGTTCGAGTCCAGTCGGGGGAGCGATACGGAGAAGGGCCCCTCGGGGCCCTTTTTCGTGTGCCCGTTCCGTGTGCCCGAGCAGGGCGTCGGTGACTCTTTCGGGGTGATTCCGCACCGCCCGGAACCGGGCAGCACGCAGCGCGGTCTTCATGGTCATGCGAAGCCGACCATCCGCAGCAGGAGATCGTATGACCGGCTATGCTGCGGCAGAAGGCGCGCACACTTGTACGCGCCACGCCGTGACGGGGCGGTAGCTCAGCCGGTTAGAGCAGCGGACTCATAATCCGTCGGCCGTGGGTTCGAGTCCCACCCGCCCCACCCAGCATCCCCAGGCAGAAACGATCTGACCTGGGGAAACGCGTTTTCCGGGGCGTTTTTGCGTGCAGCGTTGGCCGCACGTAGGTGCAGCGAACGTGAGGCTTCAGTTCTTCAAGGCTGATCTCGCATGGCTGTGAGCTGGTCTTTTGTCGCATTGCCCGGTGTACGTCATGCACCGGCCCATGTGTCAGTGCCCGCCACTATGTTCACCGTATGAAACCCGAGATGCTCGGCAAGACGAACCGGTTTCGTGAGAAGGCGCTCGCGGGCGGCGTCCCCTCCGCCGAGGTGGAGAGGTGGCTCGAGGCCGCCCGGCCCTGTGCCACCCTGGCGTCCACCGTGGACGGGCCGGTCGTGGGCCACTTCGGCGGGCCCAACCTGCTTCCCGCCGACGCTCCCCAACTCCCGGCAGGGCTGAAGCTGATCGCGATGCTGGACCTCGCCGCGCTGCCCGACGACACAACGGCTCTGGCACTGCCCCCCGACGGCCGGCTCCTCTTCTTCGCCCAGCTCCATCCCGACGACCTCGACGCTTCCGGCCGTGTGATGTACGTCCCCGCCGGCACGCCCCTCGAGGAACGTCCTGGGGACGACGGCTATGACCGCGCAGAGCTACGGCTGAAGTACGACTTCTCCCTGCCGGACAACACGGTGCTTATCGACCCCGTCGAGCACCCGCACGCCAAGGAACTGCGCCAGGCCTGGTCAGACGTACTGTACGAGGACAGGCACCATCGCGACGAGACTCACCTGCAGATCGACGGATACTCCAGGGACTCCTACGGCGAGGACGACCCCATCACCGCGTCCGCCGCCATGGCGGCAGAGAGGTCAGGGAAGCCAGAGGGCAGGCGGGCCAGCCCATGGGCACGGCCTAGTTCCGACGACTGGGCGCTTCTCGCTCAATGGTATGGCGGCGTCTTGGACCTCGGTAACCTCCGAATCGGCGGTGACGTCTTCTGGACGATCGCGAGGAAGGACGTGAAGGCACGGTGCTTCGATCAGGCGACCGTCCTGGCGTGCTTCGCAGGCCCGTGAGTTGATGTCCGATTCTGGCTGATGCTTGTGGCGGGGATGAAGGTCGCGGCTCGGGTACTGCTTTCTGCCCTATTCGTGGCTGTGTTCCGTGCGGTACTGACCCGTTGTCGCAGCGTGCCAGCGCACTTAAGGCGCGCCTGACCTGGCCTTTTGTCGCGGTTGTCTGAGAGAGCGTCGTGGCGTGATCCCACGGCCGTTCAGGGAGGCTGCCTGAGGCACGCCGCACTCCGCGACCCGGAGAGATGCCCGGCGATGCTGCCGAGGCTCCGGCCAGGAGCTCCTCTCGCGACGGAGAGTCCGCCACCTGGCCAGTTCCTCGCCGGCGGCTCTCGCGTTCGGCTCCGCAGCACCGCCCGCCGCGCACGACCAGCCCGGCGAGGAGCCTGCCCACAGGAAACGCCGGACTTCACCGACGCCCGGGCCGACTTACGGTTACCGCGTTGCGGCGGCCAGTGCCACGCGGATGGCGTCCTCGCCGGCCGGCTGGCCCTTCTCGTTCGAGGCCGGCCCGTACGGGGTCCCCCACACCGGCGTGTCCGTCGCCTGCCGCCAGCTGTCGGCCAGCGGTCCCGCGTCCACCACGCTGTACCCGATGGATTCGATGAACTCGTCCACCACCGCCTTCGCCCGTGCGGAGTCCCCGGCGATCGGCAGGTAGGAACGGTCGGTCGCCCCCGCCGGGCGCGCGAGTGACAGCAGGTGCTTGAAGAAGATGTTGTTGAACGCTTTCACGAGCATGGCCTCCGGGATGTACCGCAGCAGCAGCTCGCTCGAGGTGAGTGACCCACTGTCGAGCTCGGGGATGTGCCCGTCACGCTCGGGGCCGTAGTTGCATGTGTCGATGACCGTCTTCCCGGCCAGTGGCACGGCGGGCAAGCTGGGGAACGCCTTGACCGGCACCGTGACCACGACGATGTCACCGGCCGCCGCGGCCTCCCCGCTCGTTGCCGCGTACGCCCGCGGCCCCAACTCCTCGGCTGTGTCCGCGAGCGTTTCGGGACCGCGCGAGTTGCTGAGCACGACCTGGTGCCCGGCCTCGACGGCCAGCCGCGCGACGGTGCTGCCGATGTATCCGCTTCCGATGAATCCCACAGTCGCCATATTCTCGGTGTCCCTTCAGAAGAGCCGAACCCGTGTCATTTACCGGGCTCGTTGCGATTCGGGTCCCTGCCGTCAGTCGGCGGAGAAGTAGTGGCCGTTGTCCAAATCGGCGAGCAGGCCGGGTCGAGCGGGCTCCCAGCCGAGGGTCCGGCGGGTGATGAGGTTGGACGCCGGGTAGTTCTGCGTGACTATGTTCGCGAGGAACCCGAAGTATCCCGGCACCATCAGTTCGTCCGCGGGAATGCTTACCGCGGGCAGGCCCAGGCGGCTGCCGATGGCCTCGGCGATCTCGCGGAACGGGATGCCCTCGTCCTCGACCGCGTGCCAGTACGTGCCGGCCGGACCCTTTTCCAACGCCAAGCGGAACAACGAGGCGACATCGCGGACGTGCACGGCGTTCCACAGGTTCTCGCCGTCTGCGGGGTAGCCGGCGAAGCCCTTCTCCTTCGCGAGCGCGATCAGCATGGGGAGGAAGCCGGCATCGGTCGTGCTGTGCATGATGTTGGCAATCCGCACGACCGAAGACCGCACTCCCCGTTCGGCGAGACCGATGACGGCGGCTTCCACGACATTGCGAACCCGGAGAGTGCCCTTGTGCTCATCACCGACGGAAAGGGCCGGGTCCTCCTCGGTGGCCGGCCGGCCCAGCTGTCCGGGCGACCCTATGCTCCCCGCCGCGACCAGCGGCTTTCCGGTTCCCGCGAGCGCCTCGCCGTACGCGAGCATGATCGGGAGCTCCGCGGCGGCCACGGCGTCCATCCCGCCGGACGGAAGCAGGTCCTGCCTGTGCGCGACGTGGATGACGCCGTCGAAATCCGCAGCCGCCTTCTTGAGCCCGTCGAGGTCCTCGAGGACGCCCCGGCGCACCTTCGCGCCGCGCGTGGACAGCGCCGCCGCGGCCGTGTCCGAACGGGCCAGGCCGGTGACCTCGTGCCCGGCGGCGATGAGCTCGGGGATGATGTACGAACCGGAATGGCCGGTCCCGCCAGTGACGAAAACGCGCATGCTACTGGTCCTTGTGATTGATGTGGCGCGAGAAGTGGTCGTGCCGGCGCGCTCAGGCAGATGTGTTGACGCCGAGGGTGAAGTCGAAGCTCCCCGCGCCGAAGCGGCCCAGGCCGATCATCACCAGGCCCGTTCCCTCCAGCCAGCGCGCCATTGCCAGGGAGCCGGTGTCCATCGGCCGCAGCCCGAGGCTTTCGATGAACGCCGACACAGTCGCCTTGGCCTCGGTGTCATCGCCGGCGATGAGCACGTCCAGCGGGTTGCCCTGCGCCAGCATGTGACCGAAAACGGTGTTGAACGCCTTCACGACGTGCGCGCCGGCAGGGGCGACCTTGGCGATCTCCTGCGCACCGGAACTGCCGTCGGGGGTCACAAGGCCCTGGGAGTCGGGGGAGACCGGGTTGGTGACGTCGATGATGACCTTGCCGTGCAGTGCGTCCCCGTACTCGCTCACCACAGCCGCCGCGCCGGCGTACGGCACAGCGAGGACAACGATGTCCCCGGCCGGGACGGCGCCGGCCGTCCCGACAGTGGCTCCGACGAGCGCAGCGGCCAATTCCTTGGCCTTGGCCGGGTCGCGGCCGATGATCTCGACGGCGTTGCCGCCGGCGAGCGCCCGGCCCGCCAGGGCGCCGGCCATGTTCCCCAGACCGATAATGCTGATGCTACTCATTGGTGTGCCTGCCTTCTTGAGCTGGATATGACGCCATGCCTAACCCGTCGTTGTTGACGGTCGCGTCGTGTCGTCGACTCCGCCGAACAATGCGACGGACGGCGCCCAATTCCGGATGTGTTCACTCCAGGCCTGCGCCCTGTTGTCACATCCCGATGCCGAATCTCCATTTCGAATTCACTTCGGCACCGTTCGGTACTCATTTAGGTTGCCATTGGCATGAGTTGGTGTCCAAGACCTTTCGAAGCCGTGGTGATACCCTCAAGGCATTACCGGACCGGGAGGCGCCCATGGATCTGGACCTGCGCAAACTGCGTTACTTCGTCACCGTGGCCGACCAGTTGCACTTCAGCCGCGCCGCCGAGGAGCTCCATATCGCGCAGCCGGTGCTCAGCCGGCAGATCCGCGCGCTCGAGCAGGATCTCGGCGCCTTGCTGTTCAGCAGGAACCGCCACGGCGTAGCGCTGACCGACGCGGGCCGACAACTGCTGGCCGACGCCGGTCCGCTGCTTGCCTCCGCGCACGCGGTCCGCCGCCGGGTGACTGTGGCCGCGCGCGGCAGCCAACGGCTCACGGTCGGCTTCCGGGCAGGCATCGCGGTCATCCCGGCGACGCGGGCATTCGAGGCCCGGCACCCGGACGTGGCCGTGGACGTGAAGCGGATCGAATGGGACGACCAGGCCGCGATGCTGCTCGACGGCCGCATCGACGTCGCTTATGTGCGGCTGCCCATCGACGAGGCAGGCCTTCGCGTCGTCCCGCTGTACACCGAGCCGCGGGTGGCGGTGCTGCCCGCCGGCCACCGGTTGGCCGGCAAGGAGGAGGTCACCGAGGCCGACCTGGCCGGCGAACCGCTGGTCTGGCATGCCGACCCGAGCACGCAGCCCACCAGGCGGCCGCACCCTGACGCCGGGTACCTGGTGCGCGGGGTGGACGAGACGCTCGAGCATGTCGCGGCCGGCCGCGGCATCTCGTTCCTGGCCCGTTCGGCGACCGTGTTCTACTCACATCCGGACATCAGCTACGTGCCCATCCCGGATCTGGCGCCCGACCAGGTGTGCCTCGCGGTGGCGGCAACGCGCACCTCGCCGGTGGTCGATGACTTCTTCACCGCGGCTCAGGCGACGGCCGAGATCACGGCAGAATGCGGGAACTATGAAATGTGGCAGCGTGGAGGCGATGCCGCTTCGAAGCAAGGCTGAGCATTTCGGCTGACAACAGCACCGCCAACAGGGAGCACACGGCGAAGGCGTTGAGCTCACGGGCGGAGGCGATGTCGGCGCACAGTGGGTCTTCCTCGGCAACCGCTCGCACGGAATCCGCCCGGCCGGACACAGGCCGGGCGGAACAACGGCTCCGACCAGGATCACACTCGTAAGACCGTGTCCCACGTGGTCGTGCACCCGACGGCCGGCAGCGCCACCACCATGGCGCATGCCGGCCACAGGGCGAGGGTCAGAACGTGCCGGCGGAGTTGCACTTGGCCTTCTGGGTGATGCAGTCCTTCACGCGGTGCCCGAGACCGGCGTTGTCCCAGGCGTTGAAGAAGTCGCCGTGGATGGACGATGCCATGCCCGAGGCCAGCCGGAAGCCCGCGGTGCTGCCGCTGGTCGGATAGCTGACGACGAAGGAGAGGTTGGGGATGGCGACAGGGTAGGCGCCGCTGCACTTGCCGTCGTAGGTGGTCGCCACGTGCGACTTGTGGTCGGGACTGTCGAGGTTCTTGCCGTCCCAGCAGTCGGGGAAGACGAGTTGGTGGGTGAGATGGGCCTTGGGGGCGCAGCGCGGCCAGTTGCCGTCGGCGCTGCGGCCGATCTCACCGCCCTCGCCGGCGCACCAGTACTGGCCCGGCGAGCCCGCCGGGGTGGGCGTCTGGGTCTTGGCGTTGCCCGCGATCATGCGGAACCCCTGCGGGAAGGGCACGGTCGCCGAGGGGTCGGTGAGCCGGGAACCGTAGTACACGATCATGCTCTCGGCTTCGACGGCCTTGTCGCCTTCGTACAGGGTCGGGATCCAGTACGCCGAGAGGTCGTTGGCAGGGGTGCAACTGGTGGGTGTGTTGGTCAGCAGCGACTGGGTCGTGGAGAACGCGTCGGTGCTCCTGTTGCCGAAGAAGCTGTGCATGTGGGACGCACCGGGCAGCCCCGGCAGGACGATGGGGTCGTCCGGCTTGGAGTGGCTGTAGGAGCAGGTGGCGTTGAACTCCGGGACCCGGACGATACCGGCGGGCACGGCGGCGGGCGTCATCGCACGGAACTGCGCCAACTGGGCGTCCCACTTGGCCTGGTCGACGGGGACCCATCCGGCCGCCGGGCTGTCGCCCGCGCCGACGAAGGAGAACCAGTTGATGTTGACGAAGTCACCGGCAGCCGTGCTGCGCAGCACGGCGAACACCGTCTGTGAACCGGTGGGATGGGTGGTGACGTCGGTGGCCTGGGTCGTCCAGGTCTGCCAGCCGCCGGTCGGGGAGACCGGTATGACGGCGAGCAGTGGTCCGGTCAGGCTGCCGGTCCGGAATTCCACCGTGCCCGAGCCGACGGCGGACGCGATCCGGGCCGACACCGTCAGCCGGCCGGCCGCGCCGAGGTCGACGTTGTCGAAGCGCATCCAGTCACCGTCGGCGAGGAACGCGGCGTTCTGCCCGCCCCCGATGTCCCCGGTCGCCTCCGACGCGACACCCGACTGGGCTGCGTAGGACTCGGCCTGGACGGTGACCGTCGCGGCCTGGGCCTGCTGGGTCGATACGGTCAAGCTCAGGGCGGCGGCCAGCACGAGCGCCAGAGTGCTCACCAACAGTGTGTACAGATGGACGGGGTATCTGCGCATCTCACTTCCTTACGGGCATCAGGGGTGACGGGTCTGCTCGCCGAAGTGCGGCGACGGGAGAGCGGGAGGCGGACAGTGGCGTTTGCCCGCAAGGGGAGCCGAGTGTCTCGGAGCGCCGCCCACAGGGGGCGGGCGGAGCCGCCCGGGACCCTCGCGGTCACCGGGCGGCCAGGGGTTACTGATAGACCCGCACGTGGTCGACGAGCATTTTGGCGGGGAAGGGGGTGCCGGCGTCTGTCGGGCCCGGCCAGTCACCTCCGACCGCCAGGTTGAGGATCAGGTAGTGAGGGTGGTCGAAGATCCACGGCCCGCGAGTCTGCTCCACCTGCTCCTTGTCGAGAGTCAGAACGGTCCGGCCGTCCAGGCTGTAGGTGATGCCCTTGCTGTTCCAGTCGGCGACCCAGGTGTGGAAGTCGTCGGAGAAGTCGGCGTTCCCGGGCAGTGTGTACGGCGCGCCGATTCCACCCCCGCCGTTGTAGGCGGGCGCGTGGACGGTCGAGTAGGCGGTCTTCACGTCCTTGCCGAGGATCTCCATGATGTCGATCTCGCCGTTGTACGGCCACGGCCGGCCCGTCAGGAAGTCGCCGCCCATCATCCAGAACGCGGGCCACAGACCGTTGCCCTTGGGCACCTTGATGCGTGCTTCGACGCGCCCGTAGGTGAACTGGAACGTCGCGCCGGTGTTCATCCGCGCCGAGGTGTACTGACAGGTGGTGCTGCCGCTCAGCGGGTCAGGCGGGCACGACGATCCTGCGGTGGCCTCCTTGCGTGCCTCCATCACCAGGTGTCCCGCCCCGTCCAGTGCGGCGTTGCGGTGGTCGGTGTAGTACTCCAGCTCGTTGTTCGGCCCGGTGCCCGGATCGGCCCTCCACTTCGAGGAGTCGGGCCTGCCGCCTGCGGCGCCGTCGAAATCGTCGCTCCACACCAGCCGTGGCGGGTTCGCGGGGTCACTCGGCAGGGGCGGAGCCTGTATCGGATCGCCGCCGGTGCCGTACACCTGGAACTCCCACAGCGAGTAGCCGTAAGGGGTGGCACGCTGCGTCCCGTACATGCGCACATAGCGGCCGGTGCCGGAGACGGCCAGCGTCTGCTTGAAGCCCGTGCCGGACGTCGTCGAATAGATCGGTGTCCAGTCGGCTCCGTTCGACGAGACCTGGATCTGGAAGGACTTGGCGTAGGCGGGATCCCACTGCAGGACGACCTTGTCGATCTGCGCCGTCGCTCCGAGATCGACGGAGATCCAGCCTGGATCGGTCCATCCCGTGGTGGAGCTTGTGGACCAGCGGGAGGCCGGATCCCGGTCGAAGGCCCTGGCCGGCGTGCACTCCCAGCAGTTCTGGTCACTCTGGGAAGAGGAAGCCGCGCCCGGCCTGCCGTAGGAGAGCAGTTGGCCGGCGTCACCGCCAGGGCCGCCGGCACCAGCAGTGCCGTACACCTGGAACTCCCACAGCGAGTAGCCGTAACCGGTGGCACGCTGCGTCCCGTACATGCGCACGTAGCGGCCGGTGCCGGAAACAGTCAGGTTCTGGGTGCCACCCGTGCCCGTGGCCGTCTGGTGGACGACGGTCCACCTCTCCGCGTCGCTCGATACCTCGATCCTGAACGCCGTGCCGTACGCGGCTTCCCAGTTGAGGACGACCCGGCTGATCCCGGCATCGGCCCCGAGGTCGATCTGAATCCACTGCGGGTCGGCGAAGGCGCTGGACCAGCGCGTCCCGGGGTCGCCGTCGACGGCGTTATGAGCGCTGAAGTTTCCCTCGGTACCTGAGGAGGTGGCGGGCTTTCCCTGAGAGAGCAGCACCTCCGCCGCCTGCGCGGGAGGGGTGGGGAGAGCTATGAAAGCGAGCAGTGCGGCCGCGAGGGCCAAAAATAAGCTGAAGCGACGCAGCGGTGTTTGCATGGGCGACTCCTCAAGTGGGGGGAGGTCAGGGAGCGCTCCCTGGAAGGGAGGATGGAGGGACTGGTAATGGCTGTCAAGGCCTCTTTCACCTCGAAAAAACAGCGACGTAACACCTACGACGCACGGAGGGAGCGGTCTCTCATGGGCTACACGGCGCGCCGAGAGTCACGGGGGCGGCGCCGGAGGAGACGCCGTTCCGAGTACGCTCATGTCGCCCCGGCCTGCGGATACGCTGCTCGCATCGCCACGACGCAGAGCCGGAGGTCGCCCTGATGAGAAAACCCGCCCCGCGCACGAACCCGGGCGGCGGCACAGGGGACGGACAGGTATGAAACGCCCCACTCTCGATGTGGTGGCCGCCCGAGCGGGCGTGTCCAAATCGAGCGTCTCCCGGGTCATCAACGGTGAGACGACGGTCGCCCCGCAGATCCGAGACGTCGTCATGCGCGCCGTGAACGAACTGGGCTACGTGCCCAACGGCGCGGCACGCAATCTCGTCACCCGCCGCACAGACACCCTCGCCGTGGTGGTATCCGACCCGCCTCAAGGAGTCGTCTCCGACGACCCCCTCTTCTCCGCCGTGGTCCGCGCCGTCAGCAGAGAGCTGGAGACGGCGGGCAAACGGCTCGTGCTCATGCTCGCGGAATCGGACCGGAGCCGGACCAGAGTCGTGCAGTACATCGCCGGCGGGCATGTGGACGGCGTGCTCCTGGTCGCCTTGCACGGTACGGATCCGCTGCCGGCCGCACTGGCCCGGCAGGGCCTGCCTGTCGTGTCCTTCAACCGCACCTCCGCACAGGACGTCCCGTACGTCGCGCTGGACAACGCCGGCGGAGCGGCCCTGGCCGTGCGTCATCTCCTGGAGCGCGGCCGGCGCCGGATCGCCACCATCACCGGGCCGCTCGAACTGTACGAGTCGCGTGAGCGCCTCGAGGGCTACCGCCAGACGCTGCGTGACACCGGCCGTCGCTCCATCGTGGCACTGGGCGACTTCACCAGAGCCTCCGGCGCCGAAGCCATGAGGCAGCTCCTGGAGGACGACCCCGACCTCGATGCGGTGTTCGCGGCCAACGACCTGATGGCGATCGGGGCCCTGCGCACCCTCCATCAAGCGGGCCGACGCGTCCCCGAAGACGTGGCGGTCATCGGCTTCGACGACATAGAAGCCGCGTCCTACACCAGTCCCGCGCTCACCTCGGTACGCAGCCCGATGGCCGACCAGGCGACCGCCGCCGTCCACCTGCTCCTCGGCCTGATCGACGGCGGCCCCACAGGGCCGGTGATCATGCCGAACGAACTCGTCGTGCGCGAGTCGACCTGACCCTCCGGCAGTACGCCTCACCCCGCGAGCGGAGCGCCGGCGCCGACGGCGCTCCGCTCGCGCCGGAGTTACTCACACGCCCGGCGCGTTCTTGACGGGGCGTCAGAAGCGGAGAGTGGCCGCCCCGACACTTCGCTCCGGTTCGTCGGCCGGTGGAGTAGGCGCCCCGTTTCGGTGACCACGCCGATCCCTGGCACTTCCCACCGACCCCGCCGACATCAATGACGGTTCAGGACGCGCTTCCGATGCGCGGCCTACGGGCGTCTGGTCGAGACGGAGTGCGACTGCCACGGCTGAGGGGAGGTGGCGGCGACCGAGTGAGCGGCGTGTACCCCGTGCGTACTGTGATGGGCTGCTGGGCGGGAGATCCACCCGCCCCACCGCAGAGCCGAAAGGTTTCACCGCCCGGTGCTCGCCCGGAGTGCCGTGGGAGTCGCGGGAGCGGGCGGGGGAAGCGCCTCGCGCAGGCGCTCGATGTCCGCTCAGTCGTGGACGGGTGCCGCCGGGGGTGTCAGCCGGTACGCGTCCCCCTCGCGGCGTACGTGTCCGGCGGTGGGCGGCGGGAAGTGGCTGCCGAGCAGGAGCGTGGACGTGCCCGCGAGTGAGTCCAGCATCTGGCGCCGTGTCCTGGCGGCGAGTTCGGGTGCGATGTCCACGCAGCTGCAGAGCCGAGGGTGTGACAGCTGGACCGGGTGGTGGATGCTGTCGCCGGTGATCAGCGCGTCCTCGCCCCCGCTGCTCAGCCGCACCGCGATCTGCCCGGGGGTGTGGCCGGGAGCGGGCAGCAGGCGCAGGCCCGGTGCGATGTCCGTTCCCTCGACCGCGATGTCGACGAGGTCGAGCAGGCCGGCGTCCCGGACGGGGTGGACCGAGTCCCGGAACATCTGCTGCCGGGCTTCCTCCACACTGGTGATCGACCGCGTCGTGGCGCCGATCATGTACCGGATTCTCTTCCGCCCCGTCGGGCAGGGCGCCGGCTACGCGCGCGAACTCGTGGCCAACGCTCTGCACCGTCCCTGACGTCGCGCCTGGCCCCCGTCCTGGGGGTCGGTCGGGGGACGCCTGACCCGCGCACTCCGGAGAGGGACCTTGCTTCCCGTCGGCCGCTCAGCCGCCGACGGCGCAGGCGTCCCCGTTGAGCATGAACCGCGGTGGTGACGACGCGTCACCGGTGTGCTCGACGAGATAGCCGAGGGTGATACTCGCGCCCGGGGCGATCGTGGCGTTGTGCGCGGCGTTGACCGCCTCGATCGTGTTGCTCCCCTGGGTCAGGTCCGTGTTCCAGTCGGAGATGACGGTCTGCCCGAGAGCCAGCGGGAATTCGAGCGTCCAGCCGTTCACGGGTGTCGTGCCCGTGTTGGTGACGGTCAGGTCGACCGTCGTGCCCGTACCCCAGGCCTTCACGGTGCGGTCCACCCGGCAGGTGGGCTCCTCCCGCGCGAACGACACCCGGTGCAGTCCGCCGGGCAGGTCGTTGACCACGTAGAACTCCCCGTCGGCGGTCGCCCCGATCGACGTCACCTGGGTGGGCATCTCCCCGATCTCCGCCTGCTCGTAACCGCCCGCGCCGTCGGGGCGCAGGGCCCAGACCGTGGACGAGCAGTAGTCGGTGGCGATGTACGTGCCGCCGACCAGGCCGGCGTACTCCTGGCCCCGGTAGACGCGGCCGCCGATGACCGAGCAGCCGCCGGTGTACGGCGAGTACGTGAAGACCGGCTCGGTGTACGTCTCGCCGGGCACGCAGTCGCCGCCCTCGAACTTCTCCAGGCCCTCGTAGCAGGACCAGCCGAGGTTCAGCCCTCCCCGTCCGGGCGCGAGGTGGTCGACCTCCTCCCATCGCCCCTGGCCGACGTCACCGATCCACAGCGAACCGTCGGCGTCGTCGAAGGAGAACCGCCACGGGTTGCGCAGCCCGTACAGCCAGATCTCCTCGCGGGTGCCCGGGGTGCCCACGAAGGGGTTGTCGCCGGGAACGCAGTAGGCGAGCTCGCCGCAGCTCCGGCTCACGTCGATACGCATGATCTTGCCGAGCAGGGTGTCCAGCCGCTGCGCGGCGCGGAGGGGGTCCGCGGAGCCGCCGCCGTCGCCGATGCTCCAGTACAGATCGCCGTCCGGGCCGAACGCGAGCTGGCCGCCGTTGTGATTGCTGTTCTCGGCGTGCTCCTGCGAGAGCAGGACCTCCAGGCGGGACTCGTCGAGCCGGTAGCGGGCGAGGGTGACCGCGCCGTCGGGCCGCGCCGTGTACGCCAGGTACAGGTCCTGGCTGTCGGCGAAGTCGGGCGGGACGGCGATGCCGAGGAGGCCGCGCTCGTTGCCGGACTCATCCACGGCCGACTTGATGTCGACGATCGGAGTGGCGGCCAGGCCGGTGTCCGGCCGGTAGACGCGGACGGTGCCGGACTTCTCCGTGATGAACAGCCGGTCCGTGCCGTCGTCGGGGGCGACGAGCGCGGTGGGCCGTTTCAGTCCGGAGGCGACCTGGGTGGTGGTCGCGCTGAGCGAGGGGAGGGGGACGAGCGGCGCGGCTTCGGCCGCTCCCGCCCGGGGCGGTACGGCATCGGCGGCGGTGGCGGGGAGCGAGAGGGGAGCGGTCAGCAGGAGGGCCAGCAGAACTGGCCCTGCCCAGCGGCGTCTTGACATGTGTCGGCTCCAGAGTGGGGGACGCTTGCGCAGCGGTGGTCTTCGCACATCGGTGGTGCTTGCACGCGGTGGCGGTTCCATGGAGAGCGAGCGCGGCCGGACCGCTGTAGCGGCGGCATGGGAGCGCTCCCGCACCAGGCTGCGCGTCGCGGAACGGAGCGGCAACGCGTGATTGCGCCACGTTCACACCGGGTGGCGCGAAAGCGACGCCGACCGTGCGGGACCCCGCCCAGGGGCACGGCCCCCTCCCGGGGGAGAGGGCCGCACCCCGAAGCGTCAGTCCTGGGGGGCCATGGCCGGAGGAGCGGCGTCCACGCCCCAGCTCGTCGGCCGGTCGGAGAGCTCGATCTTGATCGAGCCGGAGCGGAGCAGGTCCTTGTGGGAGAGCCAGCTCCGGCGCAGCTCGCCCTCCTTCGTCGCCACGGAGGACACGTACTGAAGCTTCGAAGCGCTCGCACCCGGGGCTTCGATGCTGATCCTGCGCCCGTGCTCGGGCCGGATCTCGACCTTCTCGAACATAGGTGCGCTGATGATGTAGTTGGCGGAACCCGGCTGGGCCTCGAAGACGCCGGCCATGGCGAAGACGAGCAGCGACGAGGTGGAGCCGAGGTCGTCGTTGCCGGGCATGCCGTAGGCGTTGTCGGTGAAGAGCGTCCGCATCGCCCGCAGCACGGCCGAGGTCTTCCACGGTGCGCCGGTCCAGGAGTACATCCACGGCGCGTGGAAGTCGGGCTCGTTGTTGGGATTGAAGGCGAAGTTGTTGTGGTAGTCGTATGCGCCGGTCACCCACGACTCCGAAGCGGCCTTCGCCGGGTCGGTGAGCACGGTCGGCATGTCGAAGAACGTGTCGAGCCGCTGCTCGGCCTCGGCCTGACCGCCCATGAGACCGAAAAGGGTCTGGGGGTCCTGCTGGGCGAGCCACTGGTACTGCCATGCGGTGCCCTCGTGGAACGCACCGGGCTGGGTGGGGTCGGGGTCACCGGCGACGGTGCCGTCCGCGTTCCTCGTGACGGGGAACCCTGAGAAGCCCTGCGACGTGACGCCGGTGTCCCAGAGCTTGGTGAAGTTCTCGCAGCGCGGGGCGAGCGCCGCGGCCTTCTGCTCGTAGCCGAGGTCGTCGGCCATCGTGGCCAGCGCGCAGTCGGCGAGCGAGTACTCGAGCGTGGCCGATCCCGCCTGGCGGCTGTCGCCGTACGTGTAGCCGGGCAGGTTCCGGTAACCGACCCAGCCGTTCTTCACATACGTCGGGTTGCCGTCACGGCCGCGGAAGGCCGACTGATCCGAGGGGAGTTCGTTGACGTTCTTCCAGAGTGCGTCGAACAGCTGACGCGAGGTGCGGTCGTCGAGCAGGCCGCGGTTGTGGATGTCGACGATCCACGGGGTGACGGGATCGCCGCTCATCACATTGGTCTCGCCGTTGCCGAGCCCCCAACGCGGGAGCCAGCCGCCGTCCTGGTAGATGTGCAGCACGGACCTGGCCATGTCCGCGGCCTTGTCCGGGTGCAGCAGGGCCACCAGCTGGTTCTGCGAGCGGTAGGTGTCCCAGAGCGAGAACATCTGGTAGTACGTGGCATCCGAGCGGTGGACCTTGTCGTCGAAGCCGCGGTAACGGTTGTCGACGTCGGACCCGATCGACGGGTGCAGCAGCGAGCGGTAGAGCGCGCTGTAGTAGGTGCGCTGGTCGGCGGTGCTGCCGCCTGCCACGCGCATGCGGTTCAGCTCGTCCTGCCAGGCGTCGTGCGCGCCGGTCCGGGCCTTGTCGAACGACCTCGGCTGCTCGGCCCGGCGGTTGAGGCGCGCGCCGTCGACCGAGGTGTAGGACAGGCCCACCGATGTACCGACCTGATCGCCCCCGGCCGGGTCGAAGGTCAGCCAGGCGCCGGCGCGCTCGGTGCCGCGCGACGCCTTGCGCTGGTTCGGGGTGAGCGTGCCGTCGGACCAGGTGCCGAACTTCGAGAACTTCCGGTCGAACTTGGCGCTGAAGAAGATCCGGTAGCGCTCCTTGCCGGTCTCACCGCAGAAGTTTCCGCCCTGGAGCCAGCCTTCCACGGTGTCCTGGCCGACCACCTCGATGTCCCCGGCATAGGTGCTGCCGTTGCTCTCGCCGGTCTCGATGAGGACGTTCTCCTGCCCTGATCCGGCGGGGAAGGTGTAGCGGTGCTGGCCGGTACGCTCCGTCGCGGCGAGTTCGGCCTGGATGCCGTTGTCGAACTTCACGCCGTAGGAGCCGGGTGCGCGGGTCTCGTTGTCATGGCTGAACTTCGCACCGTACTGCGCGGGGTCGGACGAGGTGACCGCACCGGTGGTCGGCATGAACCGGAAGTTGCCCATCGTCTGACAGCCGACGCCCGAGAGGTGGGTGTGGCTGAAGCCGAGGATGGTGTCCTGCGCGTAGTCGTAGGACGCGTACTTGTTCAGCTGCGTGTCAGGGCTCAGCTGCACCATGCCGAACGGGGCGGCCGCGCCCGGGAAGGTGGTTCCGTCGCCGTTGTTGCCGATCGAGGTGTCGACGAGCGTGGTGGGGTCGGTGGCGAACTTCGGTCCCTGCTCCCTGGCGTCGGCGACGCCCGAGGTGACGGAAACCGTGGCCATGGTTGTGGTGATCAACAAGGCGGTGAAGGCGCGCTTCAGCACTCTCATCCCGGTCCTCTCGTGCGACAACGTTGTCATATTCGAGCCCGGTGATCCTTTCCCTCGCGATGCCCGTTCGTCAACCCACCGTTGCTCACGTCCGGTCACCCGTGGTGTGGAGGTTCGGTGGCGGTGATCTCGGCGCGCGGCCGCAGCGCCTGCTCGGGGCGCCTGCCCGCGGGAACGGGCCAGCTGAAGGCGCGCCGGTAGCTCTGCGGGCTGACGCCGGTCGTCTTCCTGAAGCGGTCACGGAAGGCGGTCGGGGAGGGGCGTCGTGCCCGCGCCCCCTCCGCAAGGCCGCGCGCCCCGAACTCGTCCCGCTCGCCGCCCTGGCTCCGCGGGGGGCCCGTTACCGGGGCCGTTACCATCCCCTGTGACCGAAACAGCCAAACAAGGTGTATCCCGCACCCGCATACTCGCCGACCTCACGCCGCTGCGTTTCTCACCCGACTACCGGCGGCTCTGGTTCGGGAACACCGTTTCCTGGATCGGGCAGGGCATGACGGCGCTGGCCGTCTCCCTCCAGGTCTACGACATCACCGGGTCCGCGTTCTCCGTCGGGCTGATCGGCCTCTGCTCGCTCGTCCCGCTGGTGCTCCTCGGTCTGTACAGCGGAGCCGTCGCCGACACCGTCGACCGGCGCGGACTGGGGCTGTTCAGCGCCACCGGGTCGTTCCTTCTCTCCCTCGTGCTGGCCGCGGTGACCTTCGCCGGGGTGGAACACGTGGGGCTGCTCTACGCGGTCGTCGCCCTCCAGGCCGTGTGCTTCGCGCTCAACTCCCCGGCCCGGAGCTCGATGATCGCCCGGCTGCTCCCGGCCGAACAGCTGCCCGCCGCCAACGCGCTCAACGCGATGACGTCCACCACCGGCGGCCTGGCAGGCCCGATGCTCGGCGGCCTCATCGTCGGCTGGTGGGGCTACCGGGCGGCGTACACCGTCGACGCCGTCACCTTCACGGCCTCGCTGTACGCGATGTGGCGGCTGCCCCCGATGCTGCCCGACCGGGGCGCTGGGGAGAAGGGTGCCCGGCGGGCGTCCGTCATGGACGGCCTGCGCTTCCTCGGCACCAGGCCCAATCTCCGGATGACCTTCTTCACCGACCTGAGCGCCATGGTGCTCGCTCACCCCCGCGCCCTCTTCCCCGTGGTCGCCGTGGTCTGGTTCGGCGGCGACGCGAAGACCACCGGACTCCTGGTCGCCGCCCCCGCGCTGGGGGCGCTGCTCGGCAATGTCTTCTCCGGGTGGCTGGGCCGCGTCCACCGGCACGGGCTCGCGGTGCTGATCGCCGTGGCCTGCTGGGGTGGAGCCGTCGCCGCGTTCGGGCTCACCCGGCAGCTCTGGCCCGGGCTGGTCCTGCTCGCGCTGGCCGGGGCCGCGGACTCCGTCTCGATGGTCTTCCGCAACACCATGCTCCAGGCGGCCGTGCCCGACGAGATGCGCGGCCGGCTGCAGGGCGTGTTCATCGTCGTCGTGGCGGGCGGCCCACGGCTCGGCGATCTCGTGGCCGGCTCCGTGGCCGACCTGGCCTCACCGGCCGTGGCGGTGACCGGCGGCGGTATCGCGTGCGTGCTGGTGGTGTGCCTGCTGGGGCTTCGCCGGCGCGGCTTCGCCCGGTACGACGCACGCGATCCGCAGCCGTAGGGGCCGGGGGACCGGTCAGGCGTCCGTGACGCCCGGCATCTCGCCCCCGGTCGTCGTGGGGTCGAACAGCGAGAACACCGCGCCCTGCGGGTCCGTCAGGGACGCGAACCGGCCGAACGGGATGGTCATCGGGCCGAGGCGGAGCTCAGCCCCGAGGGACTTGGCCTTCTCCACCGCCGCGTCGCAGTCGGCCACACCGAAGTAGACGTTCAGATGGGCCGGGACCTGGGGCGGGAACTCCTCACCCATCTTCATCCGTCCGAGCACGGGGTCGGCGCCCAGGTCGTAGAGCGCGAAGTCGATCGCGTCGTCGTCCAGGTGCTTCACGCCGTATCCGAAGACGGACCGGAAGAACGAGTCCGCCTTCGCCGGCTCCCGGGTGTAGATCTCGGCCCACGCGAAGGCGCCGGGTACCACCCGGGCCTGGAACCCTTCGTGGGTGCCGGCCTGCCACACCCCGAACGCGGCCCCGCCGGGGTCGGTGGCCAGCACCATCGTCCCGAAGTCGCCGACCTGCATCGGCTCCACCAGCACCTGGCCCCCGTGCTCGCGGATCTTCGCGGTGGTGGCGGCGGCGTCCGGGGACGCGAGGTACAGACACCAGGCGTTCGGTGCCTCCTGGCCGGGCACGGGAGGCGACAGCGCGGCGACCGCCCTGCCGTCCACATGGGCCTGGGTGTAGCCGCCGTACTCCGGCATCGAGGCGGTGTACGTCCAGCCCAGGAGCTCCCCGTAGAAACGTTTCGCCCCTTCGAGGTCACCGAACGTGCCGTCGGCCCAGCACGGAGTGCCTTCGGATACTGCGGCCATGACTCGGCCCTCTCTTCACTCGACGATCGGTCCTTCTTGTCACGCTAGCCAACCGTCGTCCGAGAGGCGCGCCGAGTACGTCTCAGTCCTCCGGCCCGGCGGGGCCGACCACTGAACGGGCCACTCCGAGCTTCACCAGGTCCTGGGGGCGCAGCCGGAGCTGGTCGGCGGTGGACCGCACCTCGTCCGGGCCGCGCTTCAGGATGGCCGCCGCCAGTTCGGGCGCGATCACCGAGAAGTAACTGTCGGCCGTGACATGGGTGTTGTCCGGCGCCGCCAGCGCCAGCGCACCGCCGGAGCCGCCCTCGCCGATCACGAGCGTCGTCACCGGGACCCGGGCCCCGGCGACCGCCGCGAAGGCGTCGGCGATGGCGGCGCCCGCGCCCGCCCGTTCCGCCTCCGCGTCGTTGGCCGCGCCAGGGGTGTCGATCAGGGTCAGCACGGGGAGGCCGAGCCGGTCAGCCAGCCGGATCACCCGGGCGGCCGTGCGGTAGCCCGATGGGCGGGTCGCGGTGCCGCACTGGGCGGCGTACGCCACCGGGCGCCCGGCGTGCAGGCCGACGCCGCAGAGCAGCCCCGGGTCCCTGCCGCCGCACCGGTCGCCGCTCAAAGGCAGCCGGTCCTCGAAGTACGCGTCCAGATAGGCCTCGGCCCGTGGCCGTGCCGCGGCCCTGGCCTGCTCCACCGCGTCCCAGCCGGTCGCCGGCAGCCCCGTGGCCGACAGCGCGCCCGGCACCGGGGCGGCCCGGACCGGCTCCTCGGCCGTCAGCGCGGCCAGCCAGCGGCCCAGTGTCCCCGGCAGCTCCTCCGGCGTGACGACCGCGTCGATCTGGCCGGCCGCGAGCTGCCCCTCGGCGGTGTACGCGTACGGATCCGCGTCGGCGGGCCGCACCCGGGAACCCGCGAAGCCGATCTGCGCACCGGGCAGCGCCAGCACCACGTCGGAGCCCGCCCCCACGGTGGCCCAGCCGCCGCCGGTCGTCGGATCACGCAGCACCGCGATCTGCGCCAGCCCCTCGGTCCTCAGCCGTGTGGACGCGCGGGCCACCCGCTGGAGCTGTATCAGCGCGATCATGCCCTCCTGCATCCGGCTGCCCCCGGTGGCGACGAGCGAGACGAGCGGCAGCCTCAACTCACCCGCCAGCGTGTACGCGGCCTCCAGGCGGTCCCCGGTGTGCCCGCCCAGCGAGCCGCCCAGGAAGCCGAATTCGAACGAGACGAGGACGCACTCCCGGCCGCCGACGACGGCGGTCCCGTACAGGACGGACTCCTCCTCGCCGGTCCGTGCCGAGGCGCGCGCCCTGGACTCCGCGTAACCGCTCCAGCCGAGCGGGCCGTCCGGCGGGACCGGCCGCTCGGCCGGACGGTGCTCCGTGAAGCTCCCGGTGACGGCGGCGATCGCTTCCCGCGCCGACAGGCGGGCGCACGTGAGGTCAGACACCGAGCGACCTCTTCATGATCTTGCCCAGCTCGTTCCGGGGCAGTACGTCGAGGTAGCGGACCACGCGCGGGCGCTTGTGCGGTGCCAGCAGGTGGGCCACATGGTCCGCCAACTCCCGTTCCCCGGGAGGTGATCCGGGGTCGGCGGGCACCACCCAGGCGACGATCCGCTCGCCGAGGTCCGCGTTCGGCTCACCGGTGACGGCGGCCTCCCGCACGCCGGGGTGGTCGAGCAGGGCGTTCTCGATCTCACCGGCACCGATCTTGTAGCCGCCGCTCTTGATGAGGTCGGTGGCCTTGCGCCCGACGATCCGCACATAGCCGTCGGGGTCGACCGTGGCCATGTCGCCCGTACGGAAGAAGCCGTCCTCGGTGAACGCGGCGGCCGTGGCGTCCGGCCGGTTCAGATAGCCGGTGAAGAGGTTCGGGCCGCGCACCTGGATCTCGCCGATGGACGCGGTGTCCCGGAGCACGGTGCCGTCCTCCTCGACGAGCCTGAGCTCCACACCCGGCAGCGGGGGCCCGACCGTCCCGGCGCGCGGTGCGCCGTCGGCCCGTACGCCCGTGTTCATCAGGGTCTCCGTCATCCCGTACCGCTCGATGACCCTCCGGCCCGTGGCCGCGGCGATCCGTTCGTGGTCCTGGACCGGCAGCGCCGCCGAGCCCGAGACCAGCAGCCGGGCGCCCGCCAGGGCCTTCGCGAGGTCGCCGGACCCGGCAGGACCGTCCAGCGCGCCTGCCAGCCGGTGGTACATCGTGGGCACCCCGAACAGCATCGTCCCCCCGGAGCGCAGCTCCCGGGCCACTCCCTCCGCCGAGAACCGGCCGAGGTGACGCACGGAACCGCCCCTGCGCAGCGGGCCGAGGACGCCCAGGATCAGCCCGTGCACATGGAACAGCGGCAGGGCGTGGACCAGGACGTCCTCGCCGGTCCACTGCCAGGCGTCCTCCAGCGCGTCCAGCGTCGCGGCGATCGCCCGGCGGGGCAGGACGGCGCCCTTGGGCGGGCCCGTCGTGCCGGAGGTGTAGACGACCAGCGCGGGGGAGTCCGCGGAGGGCTCGGGGAGGGCGGCCTCCGCCGGGCGGGCGGCCGTGTCGACATCCAGCCGCTCCAGGCCGCCCAGCGCGGCCGGCAGTACGTCGTCCGCCCCGGCCAGCACCACCGAGGGCGCGCTGTCGGCGACGATGTGCGTGAGTTCCCGCTCGCCGGTCTTCGGGTTGAGCGGCACGGCGGGCACCCCCGCCCGTAGCGCCGCCACGACGGCGACCACCGTCTCCGGGGTGGACGTGGCCCAGACGGCGACACGCCCCGCCCCCGCGATCCGGGCGGCGAGGGAGGCGGTCGCATCGGCCAACTGTGCGTAGGTCAGGACGTGTTCGCCGAACCGGACAGCCTCGGGGGAGTCCGTCCGGCCGGACGCTCCGCGCAGCGCGGGCAGAAGAGAGGTCACGCGGCGAAGCCTAAGGGCTGGCCCGTAATTCCTGGCGGGCGCACGACGACAGCTACGGCACCTCGCTGCGTTGTCGGAACGCCCGAATACATCCAGTATGCGAACGCCCCTCCGCCTTGCGATGCACCGCATCTGACGCCGTGCGCTGATCCACCAGGGATTACGGGACAGCCCTTAAAGGTTGTTGCAGAACGTCTGGGATAGGGCATTCCTCTTGTATGGGTGGGGTGTTGCGGGCTGAGCCGTTGTGGGTGGAGACGTTCACCGGCTTGCGAATGGGCCGCTTCGGGAAGTTGGTGAAGGCAGTACGGGAGAGGGGAGGCAACGGGCCCGGTGGAGGGCGCCCGTGGTGCCTGCCGCTGGCGGACCGTGTCCTCCTGGTGGCCGTCTACTACCGGACTAACCTCACGATGCGCCAGCTCGCCCCGCTATTCGGCATCTCCCCAGCCACCGTCTGCCGGGTCATCCATCGCCTGCGGCCGCTCCTCGCACTGGAGCCGGCTCCGCGGCCTCTCGCGGATGTCGAACGGTTGTGGATCGTGGACGGAACCCTCGTCCCGGTCCGCGACCGTACGGTCGCCGCGTCCTCCCGCAACTACCGGTTCTCGGCGAACGTGCAGGTCATCATCGACGCGGACAGCCGCCTGGTGATCGCCTCGGCCCGCCCTGTCCCCGGGAACAAGGCCGATGCCCACGCCTGGCGAGAATCGGACCTGCCCGCCATCGCGGCCGGGAGAACGGTCATCGCGGATGGCGCCTACCTGGGCACCGGACTGATCGTCCCGCACCGCAGAAGAGCCGGACGCCCACTCCTGCGTGGCCAGGAGGAGGACAACGCCGAACACCGACGCGTCCGCGCCCGCGTCGAGCACACCTTCGCCCGCATGAAGAACTGGAAAATCCTCCGCGACTGCCGCCAGAAGGGAGACGGACTCCACCACGCCGTCCAAGCCGTCGCCACCATGCACAACCTCGCCATGACAGGCTGAACCACCAGGTCAAACACCACCCCGGCCTGCCCACCCCCACCCTTCTGCAACAACCTTTAGGCCGTATCCGCGAAGTCCCGAAGAGGCCGTCAGCCGTCGCGCCGGACGGTCCGCATCCGGCCGTAGGCGTAGACGGCACCCGCCAGCGCCAGGTCGGAGAGCAGCATGAAGCCGATCGAGTACGAGTCCTTCGCGCTGTAGATCGCCCCCATGACCAGCGGCGGTACGAAGCCGCCCAGCCCGCCCATCGCGCCGACGATGCCCGTCACGCTGCCCACCTTGGCCTGCGGGGTCACCTGCGAGACCAGGGCGAAAACGCTTCCGCTCGCGGTGCCGAGCCCGGCCGCCATGCAGAGCAGCGCGATCGTGCCGAGCGGATTCAGCGGGGGGTCGAAGGCCTGGACGATGGCCATCAGCGCGGCCAGCAGCAGAGCCCCGGCCGTGACCAGGGCGGGGTGGATCCGGTCCGACAGCCAGCCGCCGATCGGCCGGAAGATGACGGTGACCAGCGCGAACCCCGCCGCCTTGGTGCCCGCCTCCGTCGGTGACATCTCGTACCAGGTCTTCAGATACGTCGGCAGATACACCCCGAACGCGACGATGCCGCCGAAGCCGATCGCGTACAGCGCGGACAGCTCCCAGGTCACCCGCAGCCGGCTCGCCTCGCCCAGCCGGTGGGCCAGCGAATCCGACGGGATCTTGCGCTCCGGGTGGTCGCTGATGAGGACCGCCGCGAGCAGCGAGTAGACGAGGAGCGCCCCGGCGACGATCCAGAACGGCAGGTTCTCGCTGTGCTTGGCGATCCTCGGGGTGAAGTAGCCGGACAGCGCGACGCCACCCATGCCCATGCCGAACACGCCGAGCGCGAGACCCCGTTTCGCGGGCGGGAACCACGAGTTGACCAGGGGGATGCCGATCGCGAACGTGGTGCCGCCGAGCCCGAGCAGGAAGCCGACGGCCAGCATCGCCCCGTAGGAGTCCTTCGCGGGGATGAGCAGCAGCACCGGGACGATCGTCAGCGCCGAGACGACCGGGAACATCAGCTTGGCGCCGAACCTGTCGGTCAGCGCGCCCGCCGGGATCCGGCCGAGCGAGCCGACGAGCACGGGCACCGCCACGAGCAGCGACTGCTGGAAGGAGCTCAGACCGAGCCGCTCCTTGAAGTCACCGGACAGCGGGGAAATCAGGTTCCACGCCCAGAAGGTGAGCGTGAACCCGATCGTGGCCATGATCAGATTCCGGTAGGCGGCGGCGGATTGTCTCCGGTCCGGGGCGGGGGCCTGCTCGGCGGTTGTCTCCACACCGCAAGTCAAGGGGGGAGGGGAGGGCGCGGCACGGTGGGCTGCGCCATCCGGGTAAGGCCCTCGCACGTCAGACGCCCCATGGGCGGAGGGCCTCCCGGCGGCCCCGGGACGGGCCTCTCGCCCGCCGTTTCCCGCCCCGGGCTGCGAGAATCACCGGTATGGACCGGTTGGACAGAGAGATCCTCGGCATTCTCCAGGAGGACGCCCGGATCTCGTACCGCGATCTGGGCGTGCGCGTGGGGCTCAGTGCCAACGCGGCGGGCGACCGCGTGCGCCGGATGCGCCGCGACGGGGTGATCCGCGGCTTCACGGTCATCGTCGACCCGGCCGCCGACACCCGTTCGGGCCTCGTCGTCTTCATCGACGTGTCGCTGCGTCTCGACACGACGAACGAGGAGTTCGAACGCTCGGTGCTGACCCTCCCCGGCATCACCGAGGTGGTGCACGTGACGGGCCCCCACGACTACCTCGTACGCGCCACGGCGGCCGACCCCGGATCCCTGGACACCCTGCTGCGACGGCTGAAGAAGGACGCGGGCGTCGCCCACTCCACCACCCGGATCGCCCTCAGAGCGGCGCCAGCCAGGTGACGGTGGGCGACCGTTCGCCGTCCTCGGCGCGCCCGTTGTCCGCGACCACCAGCCGCACCCCCGCACGCCCGTCGGGCAGCCGCGCCGTCGCGTCCACCTCCACCTCGACGGCCGTCACCCCCGCCCGCCGGTGCGCGGCTGCCAGGGCGCCGCGCAGCACGTCGAGCAGTTCCCCGTCCACCGGCTCCCTCACCAGGGCGTCCACCGCCCCGGTGAACTGGACGGACGGCTGGAAGCCGAGCACCGCCGCCGCTCCGCCCGTCTCGCGCAGGACCCGGCCGCGGAAGGCCGTGGGGGCCTCGGCCGGCGGCTGCTGGAGCGCGAAGATCGCGGTCCTGACCTCCTGGATCGTGGAGTCCAGCTCGTCGACAGCGTGTCCGAGCAGCTCGGCGGTCCCGGTGTCGCCCGCCAGGTCCTTGCGGCGGGTCGACTCCAGCATCATCTCCGTCGCGAACAGCCGCTGTACGACGAGGTCGTGCAGGTCACGGGCGATGCGGTCGCGGTCCTCGTAGACCGCCAGCTGCTCCCTGTAGTGCTGCGCGTCGGCCATCACCAGGGCCAGCGCCGCCTGGGAGGCGAACTGGGAGGCGAGCTGCCGGTCCATCGCCGTGTACGGGGCCTCGCCACGCCGCCGGGGGAGGGCGAGCGTGCCGATGAGCCTGCCCTCGTTCTCCAGGGGCAGCATCATGCTGGGGCCGAACCGGGACCGCACGGGCGTCGTCATCCGGTCGTCCGTCGCAGAGTCCTCGATGAAGACCTCCTCCCCGCCCAGCAGCTGCACGAGGACGGGGGAGCCCGGCTCGATGGCGGTGCCGACGAGTCCGGCCGGATCGTCCAGCGTGGAGGCGGCGACGATCTCCATCCCGCCGCCCGGGGTCGGCTGGAGGATCACCCCGGCCGCCGCGTCGGCCAGCACCCTGGCCCGCTCGGCGACGGTCGTCAGGGCGTCCGTCGTACCCGCTCCGGTCAGCAGTGCCCGGGTGACGGCCGCCGCCCCCTCGATCCAGTGCTCCCGCTGCCGTGCCGCCTCGTACAGATGGGCGCCGCTGATCGCCGCGGCGGCCTGGGAGGCGAGCAGCCGCAGCAGTGCCGACTCGGTGTCCGTGAAGCGGCCCGGCTCCGCCGCGGTGAGGCAGAGGCTGCCGAGCACCTCGGTGTGCACCCGGACGGGCGCCCCGAGGAAGGAGCGCATCGGGAGGAGCGGCTCCGGAAGGACGCGGGGGTGCGGGCCGGCCGTCAGATCGTCGACGCGTACGGCCTGCGCCTCGTCCACGAGGGCCCCGAGGATCCCCGTACGCGCGTCCAGGAGCGGGCTCGCGGCGCGGCGTTCACCCTCGCTCAGGCCGGTGGTGAACAGGTCGGTGACATGGCGGTCCTCCCCGTGGAGGAGGGCCAGGGCGCCGTAGCGCGCCCCGGCCAGCGCCGTCGCGGTGTCCACGATGTGCTGGAGGGTGGTCCGCAGGTCGAGATCCGTCCCGTCCACCGGCGAGCCCGCCGGCGCTCAGCCGGCGAGCGGGGCGAGGACGAGCGGCTGGACCGTGCCGTCCAGCATCGCGCCGAGCCCCAGCACCGAGCACACGTCGGGACGCTCGGCGATGGTCACCGGCACGCCCGTGGCGTCGCGCAGCATCTGGTCGAGCCCCGGCAGCAGGGCGCTGCCGCCGACCATCATGATCCCGGACTCCGCGATGTCGGCCACCAGGTCGGGCGGGCAGTCACGCAGCACCTTCCCCAGCCCGTCGAGCACCGCGGTCAGCGGGGCGTGGATCGCCTGGCGTACGGCGGCGGTGTCGACCTGGACCGAACGGGCCAGACCGGTCGCCACGTCACGGCCGTGGATCTCCGTCATCGCGGGGCCGGCGAGCGTGAGGCCGTTGCCCCGGAGCGCCAGCTGCAGGGGGCGCACGGAGTGGCTGGGCAGCATCAGCTCGTGGTGCTGGCGCAGATGCTGGATGACCGCGTGGTCGATGGCCTCACCGCCGATCGGGATGCGTACGGCCGTGACGATCGAGCCGAGCGAGAGCACGGCGATCTGGGTGGTGGCGGCCCCGCAGACCATGATCATGGTGGCGGTCGGCTGCTCGACCGGCAGCCCGCAGCCGATGGCCGCGGCGATCAGGGTGTCGACCAGCTCCACCCGCCGCGCGCCGAGCCCCACGAGGGTCTCGACGGCCGCCCGCTGGGCCAGCGGATCGGCGTCGTGCGGGACACAGGCGGCGGCCCGCAGCCGCGGCTTGCGGCGCAGCTGGCGGCGGAGCTTCTCACCGAGCAGGTGGCGCAGCATCCGCTGCGCCATGTCGATGTCGACGACGGTTCCGCCGGAGACCGGGCGGGCCACCCGGATGTACGCGGGCGTACGGCCCGTCATCTGCTCGGCGAGCGCGCCGACGGCGATGAGCGAGCCGGTGCGCGTGTTCACGGCGGCGACACTGGGCTCGTCCACGACGAGCCCCACTCCCTTGATGTACACACGGGTCCTCGCGGCCCCGAGATCGACGGCGACATGGCAACGGCGCAACTGTTCGAGACTGACGGTCACGGCAGGTTCTCCCGAGAGCGCTGACGGGGGGCACCGGCGGCAGCCGGCTGTCCTGGCATCGTCGCGCCGTGGCCGGGGCGGCGCGCGCTGGGTGAGCCGTAGGGGGGAACCGAGCTGACGACGCGACAGATCTCAGGGGCCGTCAGGCAGCAGCCGCTGGAACAGTCCCCAGGTGAACTCGGCGACGCGGGTCCGGCCGCCGGGCGTGGCCGGATCGGTGAAGGCCAGCGCCCAGCGGGTCGGCGCGCTGCCCTCCATGGGGCGCGCCGGGGCGAACGCCCGGGCCACCTCGTCGACGGTGCAGGACCAGGGGAGCAGGTCGGCGGCCGTACGCAGCTCGGGGCCCGCGGCGCCCGGGGCGCGGACCAGCCACTCGTTCCACACGGCTCCGCCCGGGCCCGCCATCACCTCGAACCGCAGGTCCGGCCAGAGCGGCAGCGGCCAGAGCAGGGCGTCGCACTCCAGGTCGCCGACCTTGCGGCGTACGGACGACTCGGGCTCGCCCAGGACCGAGCGGTAGCGGCGCAGCGCGCCCCGGCCGCGCGGGGCGCGCAGCATCGCCTGCCAGCGGCGGTTCGCCTCCCGCATCTCGGCGAGGGAGGCGCTCAGTTCATGACGGGCCTCCTCGACGAGGTCCGGCTGGTGGTCGGCCATCCGGCGCAGCAGGACGAGCTGGAACTGGAGCGGCCCGAACGGGGCGGGAGCGGTCATGGGCCCCATCCTGCCGATTGCCGAACGTATCGGGCGGCGGACTCCGGTTTCCTGGATTCCACACAGGATTTTCACCTGTGCGGCTTCCTGCGTTGTTCCGTGCACGTCTACTCTGCGGGCGCCATGGATTACTGCCACCCGTGCCAACGGCACCTCAACGGGGCGCTGGCCTGTGCCGGTTGCGGGACCCCCGCCGACGCGCTGGTCCCCTATGCCGTCATGGGCTCCTCCGGCGGTGACCCGGAGCCGCCCGGCGAGACCCTGGAGGCGTCCGGTGCCGCCGGCCACCGCCGCCGTGCCCGGGGCGGCGCGCGGCCACGGCGCCGCAGGGGGCACCGGCGGCGTGGCCGCGCGCTGCTGCTGACGGCCGCGGGCGTCGTGCTGGCGCTGGGCGCGCTGAGCCTCGCCGAGCTGGCCATGGAGCCCGAGGGCGACAGCGGTGCCTCGGAGTACGTGAGCGAGGCCACGACCGCCGCCACGGAGCCCGCCCCGTCGGCGTCGTCGAGCACGGAGCCCGACGATCCCGGCCCGGTGGAGGCTCCCACCGTCGTGCCGGTCACCGACTCCCGCTCCGCGACCGCGACGGGCCGCCCGGCCCGCACCACGGCGCCCGGGGTGCCCCCGTCGCCCTCCGCCCCCGAGGACACCTCGCCGTCCGCCTCCGCCTCCGGGTCCGCGGACCCGGAGGAGACGGAGGCGCCGGACGGGCCGTCGGGCTCCGGGGAGCCGACCGCGGACCCGACGCCGCCGGAGCCGTCGGACGAGCCGACACCCACCCCGTCGCCGACGGAGACCTGTCACTGGATCATCTTCTGCTTCTGACGCGGTAGCGGTCTCTAGGCGTCGGCGTCCTCGCCGAGCATCCTGCGCAGCAGGTCACGGAGCACCGTCCGCTCCGACTCCGACAGCTCCGCGAGCGGCTCCCGGGCGAAGTCCAGCGCGTCCCGCAGCTGCCGGGCCGTCCGGACGCCCTCCTCGGTCGGGGCGGCGAGCTTCACCCGCCGGTCGGCCGGGTCGGGGCGGCGTTCCACCAGGCCCCGGAGCTCCAGCCGGTCGACTATGCCGGTGATGTTGGACGGTTCGCACTTCAGTTTCCGGGCAACCTTGCGCATGGGCATCGGTTCCAGGGAGAGCAGTCCGAGCACCCTGGCCTGTGCGCCGGTCAGCGCGTGGGTGGCCGCGGCCCGCTCGTACTCCTCGTGGTAGCGCGCCACGACTCCGCCGATGAGCTGGATGACGTCGAGGGTGAGCGGATCCGTGCGCGAGGTGGCCATGACACCCAGGGTACCGAATTACTTGACAAGGTGAAATATCTGGACGCATGGTTGTTTCATGTCCTGAAGCTTTTCGGCTTCCCGCCCCGCACGACATCGAGGAGAACCGAGCCCATGTCCGCACTTCCCACGTCCAGCCGCGAATGGCACCTCGTCGCCCGTCCGCACGGATGGCCCGAGGCCTCGGATTTCGCGCTGCGCGAGGCGCCGGTGGCCGCCCCCGGTGAGGGCCGCGTCCTCGTCCGTAACCTGCACTTCTCGGTCGACCCCTACATGCGCGGCCGGATGAACGACGTGAAGTCGTACACCCCGCCCTTCAAGCTCGACCACCCCATGGAAGGCGGCGCGGTCGGAGAGATCGTCGCGTCGAACGCCGAGGGCTTCGCCGTCGGCGACCACGTCCTGCACGGCCTCGGCTGGCGCGAGTACGCCGACGTCCCCGCCAAGCACGCGGTGAAGGTCGACGCCTCGCTCGCCCCGCTCTCCGCCTACCTCGGTGTGCTCGGGATGACCGGGCTCACCGCCTACGCCGGCCTGTTCGACGTCGCCTCCTTCAAGGAGGGCGACGCCGTCTTCGTCTCCGGCGCCGCCGGTGCGGTCGGCAGCCAGGTCGGCCAGATGGCGAAGATCAAGGGCGCCTCCCGGGTCATCGGCTCGGCCGGCTCCGACGAGAAGGTCAAGCTCCTCACCGAGGAGTACGGCTTCGACGCGGCCTTCAACTACAAGAACGGCCCCGTCCGGAACCAGCTCGCCGAGGCCGCCCCCGACGGCATCGACGTCTACTTCGACAACGTCGGCGGTGAGCACCTGGAGGCCGCGATCTCCTCGTTCAACGTCCACGGCCGCGCCACCATCTGCGGGATGATCGCCCAGTACAACGCCACGGAGCCCACCCCGGCCCCGCGCAACCTGGCGCTCGTCATCGGCAAGCGGCTGCGCCTTCAGGGCATGCTCGTCGGCGACCACTCCGACCTCCAGCCGCAGTTCGTCGAGGACGTGGCCGGCTGGCTGGCCTCCGGTGAGCTCAAGTACCGCGAGACGAAGGTCGAGGGCATCGAGAACGGCTACGAAGCCTTCGTCGGCCTGCTGCGCGGCGAGAACACCGGCAAGATGATCGTCTCGCTGGACGCCTGACCGGCCCCGGCACCCGTGAGGCCGCCCGTGAAGCCGTACGCGCCCCGCCCCTCACCGCCCCTCGCGGTCCGAGGACGGCCACACGTACGGCAGATCGGGCGGCACGTCCGGAAACAGCGGGCGGTAGTACGCCGGGTCCTTGCGCACCAGCGCGGAGCGGTGGCTCTCGTGCAGTGGCTCGTCGCCCAGCCACGGGGGCAGTTCGCCCGCCGCGGTCAGCTCTTCGGCCGACCGGACGGTGGTGCGCCGGAGCGATGCGGCGAGGTCCTTGCGCAGGGTCGCCGCGCAGGTGTCGGCGCGGCCCTCTGCGGTCCACGCGGCGCACATGTCCAGGCCGTAGCGCACGAGTGCCTCCTCGTAGCCGGTCCACATGCGGACCGCGGGGTGGTGCCGCCAGCCGTAGCCGGGGACGGTGAGCCCGCGCAGGACCTGGATCGCCTCGACCCGCTGCTTGCCCAGCCGCCGGGGGTCCAGCGTGAGGGCACTCCGGGAGAAATCGGCGTACGGCAGGAATGTCTGCATGATCCATGACTGCCCCGTGTGTGCCCGGCGGATCTCCCGCCCGCGCACCGTCACCCGCTAGGCTCCGCTCAGGCCGTCGCGGTCGTGGGCGCGAGTCGCGGCGTATCAGCAGGAGGAAATCACCGTATGACCATCCAGCACATAGACGTGGCCTACACCGCCGTCGCCACCGCCGAGAACGGCCGCGACGGCCGCGTCTCCACCGACGACGGCAAGCTCGACGTCGTCGTCAACCCGCCGAAGGAGATGGGCGGCAGCGGCGCGGGGACCAACCCCGAGCAGCTCTTCGCGGCCGGCTACAGCGCCTGCTTCCAGGGCGCGCTCGGTGTGGTCGCCCGTCAGGAGAAGGCCGACATCTCCGGTTCGACGGTGACCGCCTCGGTCTCCATCGGCAAGACGGAGGCGGGCGGCTTCGGCCTGGAGGTCGCCATCAGCGCCTCCATCCCGAACGTCGACACCGCAACCGCGCAGGCGCTCGTCGAGAAGGCGCACCAGGTGTGCCCGTACTCGAACGCCACCCGGGGCAACATCAAGGTCGAGCTGTCCGCCGGCTGAGTCCGACCGCGTACGTCCGAGGGCCGCATCCCGTCACAGGGGTGCGGCCCTCGGCCGTGTGCGGCCGTCCGTATCCGCCGTCCGTATCTGTAAAAGCGCGCAGAGGCATTGACGGCCGGTGAGGTTGAACTCTACGGTCCCGTTCGAGGTTACGAGCAGCATCCGAAATATCGAACGAGTAAGGAAGCCATGACCCGCACCGCGCGCTTCACCCTCGACCCGGCCTTCACCGTCGGCGCCGTCGACCCCCGGCTCTTCGGTTCCTTCGTCGAGCACCTCGGCCGCTGTGTCTACGACGGCATATTCGAGCCCGGCCATCCGTCGGCGGACGAGGCCGGACTGCGCACCGACGTCCTGGATCTCGTCCGCGAACTCGGCGTCACCGCCATCCGCTACCCCGGCGGCAACTTCGTCTCCGGCTACCGCTGGGAGGACAGCGTCGGCCCCGCCGACGAGCGCCCCCGCCGACTCGACCTCGCCTGGCGCTCCACCGAGACGAACCGCTTCGGCCTCTCCGAGTACATCGGCTTCCTCAGGAAGGTCGGCCCGCAGGCCGAGCCGATGCTCGCGGTCAACCTCGGCACCCGGGGTGTCCAGGAAGCCGTCCAGCTCCAGGAGTACGCCAACCACCCGTCCGGCACGGAGCTCTCCGACCGCCGTGCCGCCCACGGCGACAAGGACCCCTTCGGCATCAAGCTGTGGTGTCTGGGCAACGAGATGGACGGCCCGTGGCAGACCGGCCACAAGACCGCCGAGGAGTACGGGCGGCTCGCGGCCGAGACGGCACGCGCGATGCGCCAGATCGACCCCTCCGTCCAGCTCGTCGCCTGCGGGTCCTCCAGCCGCGCCATGCCGACGTTCGCGGCCTGGGAGGCGACGGTGCTCGCCGAGACCTACGACCTCGTCGACTACGTCTCGCTGCACGCCTACTACGAGGAGACCGACGGCGACCGTGACTCCTTCCTCGCCTCGGCCGTCGACATGGAGTCCTTCATCGAGGACGTCGTCGCGACCTGCGACCACGTGGGGGCGCGCCTGAAGTCCACGAAGAAGATCAACCTCTCCTTCGACGAGTGGAACGTCTGGTACCAGAAGCGCTTCCAGCAGGAGACCGAGGAGAACCCCCTCGACTGGCCCGAGGCGCCGCGGCTGCTGGAGGACAACTACAGCGTCACCGACGCCGTCGTCTTCGGCAGCCTGCTCATCGCGCTGCTGCGCCACGCGGACCGGGTGACCGTCGCCTGTCTCGCCCAGCTGGTCAACGTGATCGCGCCGATCATGACCGAGCCCGGCGGGCCGGCCTGGCGGCAGACCACCTTCTTCCCCTTCGCCCAGGCCGCGCGGTACGGACGGGGCCAGGTCCTGGACGTACGGGTGGACTCGCCCACGTACGGGACGGCGAAGTACGGCGAGACGGACCTGCTGCACGCCACCGCCGTACGCGACCCGGAGACGGGCGCCGTCACGGTGTTCGCCGTCAACCGCAGCCAGGACGCCGCGCTGCCGCTCGAAGTCGCCCTGGCGGGACTGGATCTGGCCGAGGTCGCCGAGCACCAGGTCGTCGCGGACGCCGACCCGGAGGCCCGGAACACGCTCGCCGAGCCCGAGCGGGTCGTCCCGCACGCCGCCGAGGGCACCGAGCTGGCCGGCGGCACGCTGAAGGCCGTGCTGGAGCCGCTCTCCTGGAACATGATCCGGCTGGTGTGACAACGCCGTACGGCGCCCTCCCCGCTCGGGGGAGGGCGCCGTACGCGTGACCGGGTCAGCGGGCCGAGAAGGCGTGCACCGTCGTCGAGCGGTACGTCTCGCCGGGCCGCAGCACCGTCGAGGGGAACGACGGCTGGTTGGGGGAGTCCGGGAAGTGCTGGGACTCCAGGCAGAACGCGTCGCCCTGGCGGTAGACCCGCCCCGAGGTGCCCGTCAGCGTGCCGTCGAGGAAGTTGCCCGTGTAGACCTGCATGCCGGGCTCCGTCGTGTACATCTTCATCACCCGGCCGGAGCCGGGGTCCGTCACGGTCAGCGCGTACTCCGGGCGGGCCGTGATCCCCTTGTCCAGCACGTAGTTGTGGTCGATCCCCTGGCCGTAGCCGATCTGCTCGTGCGGGGTGCGGACGGCCTCCCCGACGGCCCGGGACCGCCGGAAGTCGAACGGCGTACGCGCCACCGGCGCGAGCTCGCCCGTCGGGATCAGCGTGGACCCGACCGGCGTGTAGCGTGCCGCCGCCAGCTCCAGCAGATGCCCGTCGACGCTGCCGCTGCCCTCGCCCGCCAGGTTGAAGTACGTGTGGCTGGTCAGGTTGAGGACCGTGGCGCGGTCCGTCGTCGCCGTGTAGTCGATCCGCCACTCGCCCCGGGAGGTGAGGGTGTAGACGACACGGACGGCGAGCGTGCCCGGGTAGCCGGCCTCGCCGTCCGGGCTGGTCCGGGTCAGGACCAGCCCCACGTCACCGCGTCCGGTGAACGGCTCCACGTCCCAGACCCGCTTGTCGAAGCCCTGGTCGCCCCCGTGGAGGCTGTTGGGGCCGTCGTTGACGGGCAGTTGGTGCGTGACACCGTCGAGGGTGAAACGCCCCTCGGCGATGCGGTTGCCGTACCGTCCGATCAGCCCGCCGAAGTACGGGGACTTCGCCACGTAGTCCGGAAGGCCGCCGAAGCCGAGGGCGACGTTCTCCGTGCGGCCCCTGCGGTCGGGGGTCTCCAGGGAGTGGACGACACCGCCCCAGGACAGGACCTTCAGCCGGGTCCCGCCGTTGGCGAGGGTCCAGCGGTGCACCTCGGTCCCGTCGGCGAGCGTGCCGAAGAGCTCCCTGGACGGGGTGCGGCCCGAGGCCGCGGCGTGCGCCGACGGGGCGCCCGCCGCCACGGCCACCCCGGCGGCGGCCGTGGCCGCCAGGACGGTGCGTCTGCTGGTTCCGGTACTGAAGGTCATGAAACAACTCCTCTTGTAGGAAGGTGTGTTACGAGCCGACCTTGCGCTTGTTCCAGACGTCGAAGCCGACGGCGGCCAGCAGCACCGCGCCCTTGATCACCTGCTGCCAGTCGGTGCCGATGCCGACGAGGTTCATGCCGTTGTTCAGCACGCCCAGGACCAGACCACCGATGATCGCGCCGAGGACCGTGCCGACGCCGCCGCTCATCGACGCGCCGCCGATGAACGAGGCGGCGATGGCCTCCAGTTCGAAGTTGAGGCCGGCCTTGGGCGAGGCCGCGTTGAAGCGGGCGGCGAAGACCAGGCCCGCCAGGGCAGCGAGCATGCCCATGTTCAGGAAGACCAGGAAGGTGACCTTCTTGTCCTTCACGCCCGACAGCTTCGCCGCGGGCAGGTTGCCGCCGATCGCGTAGATGTGGCGGCCGATGATCGCGTTGCGCATCAGGTAGCCGAACCCGACGACCAGCACGCCCAGGATGAGCAGCACGACCGGGGCGCCCTTGTAGCTGGCGAGCAGCAGCGTGACGACCAGGACGGCGGCGACCAGGGCGACCAGCTTCAGCAGGAACAGCTTGACCGGCGGCACGTCGAGGGCGAACTCCTGCTGCCGCTTGCGGTCGCGGACCTCCTGGAAGACCACGAAGGCGATCAGGGCGAAGCCCAGGAGCAGGGTGAGGTTGTGGTAGTTGGTGTCGGGGCCGACCTCCGGCAGGAAGCCGTTGGCTATCTTCTGCAGGTCCTTCGGGAAGGGGCCGAGCGTCTGGCCCTTCAGGAAGATCTCCGTCAGACCGCGGAAGAGCAGCATGCCCGCGAGGGTCACGATGAACGACGGTATGCCGAGATAGGCGATGAAGAACCCCTGGACCGATCCGGCGACCGCGCCGATGGCCAGGCAGAGCACCACCGCCAGCGGCCAGGCGAGATCGTTCTCGACCATCAGCACGGCGGACATCGCGCCGATGAACGCGGTGAGTGAGCCGACCGAGAGGTCGATGTGGCCCGCGATGATGACGAGCATCATGCCGATCGCGAGGATCAGGATGTAGCTGTTCTGCAGCACCAGGTTGGAGACGTTGCGCGGCAGCAGCAGGTCGCCGCCCGACCACACCGCGAACAGCACCACGATCAGGCCGAGGGCCATCAGCATGCCGTACTGGCGCATGTTGCGGCGCATGCCGCCGATCATCAGCTGCAGCAGGCCCTGGCCGGAGGCCGAGCCGCCTCCGCCGGACGGCCCGGGGGCCGGGGTCTTGGCGGTCAGGTCCGTGCTCATCGCGTTACCTCTTTGTCCTTCGTCATCTGACGCATCAGCGCTTCCTGCGAGGCCTCGGCCCGCGAGAACTCACCCGTCAGCCGTCCCGCGGCCATCGTGTAGATGCGGTCGCACATGCCGAGCAGCTCCGGCAGTTCGGAGGAAATGAAGACGACCGCCTTGCCCTGGGCGGCCAGCTGGTCGATGACCGTGTAGATCTCGTACTTGGCGCCCACGTCGATGCCGCGCGTGGGCTCGTCCAGGATCAGCACCTCGGGACCCGCGAAGATCCACTTGCTGAGGACGACCTTCTGCTGGTTGCCGCCGGAGAGCTTGCCCACCGGCTCGAAGACGGTCGGTGCCTTGATGTTCATGGACGTGCGGAAGTCCTCGGCGACCTGGCGCTCCGCGTGCTCGTCGACCACACCCCGCTTCGCGACCTTGCCCAGCGCGGTCAGCGAGATGTTCCGGTTGATGGTGTCGATGAGGTTGAGGCCGTAGTGCTTGCGGTCCTCGGTGGCGTACGCGATGCCGTGCCCGACCGCCTCCGGGACGGTCTTCGTACGGATCTCGGTGCCGTCCCTGAGGACGGTTCCGCCCGCGTACCGGCCGTAGGAGCGGCCGAAGACGCTCATCGCCAGCTCGGTGCGGCCGGCGCCCATGAGCCCGGCGATACCGACGATCTCGCCGCGCCGCACCTCGATCGAGACGTCGTCGACGACCTTGCGCTGCTGGTCGATGGGGTGGTGCACGGTCCAGTTGCGGATCTCCAGGGCGGGAGCGCTCCCCTCCTCCGGGTGGTGCGGGGTGCGCTCAGGGAAGCGGTTCTCCAGGTCGCGGCCGACCATCCCGCTGATGATCCGGTCCTCGGTCGTCTCCGCCGCCTTCACGTCGAGCGTCTCGATGGAGCGCCCGTCGCGGATGATCGTGACCGAGTCGGCGACCCGGCGGATCTCGTTCAGCTTGTGCGAGATGATGATCGAGGTCATGCCCTGTTCCTTCAGCGAGAGGATCAGGCCGAGGAGCTTGCCGCTGTCCTCGTCGTTGAGCGCCGCCGTCGGCTCGTCGAGGATGAGCAGCTTCACCTTCTTCGACAGCGCCTTGGCGATCTCCACCAGCTGCTGCTTGCCCACGCCGATGTCGGCGACGCGGGTCTCGGGGTGCTCGTCGAGGCCGACCCGGCGCAGGAGTTCGCCGGCGTGCCTGAGGGTGTCGTTCCAGTTGATCAGTCCGCGCTTGGCGTGCTCGTTGCCGAGGAAGATGTTCTCAGCGATGGAGAGGTACGGCACCAGCGCCAGCTCCTGGTGGATGATCACGATGCCGTGCTCTCCGCTCGCCCGGATGTCCTTGAACCGGCAGGCCTCACCGTCGAAGAGGATGTCCCCCTCGTAGCTGCCGTGCGGATGGACTCCTGAGAGCACCTTCATCAGGGTCGACTTGCCGGCGCCGTTCTCACCGCAGATGGCGTGGACCTCGCCCTGACGGACGGTCAGTGTGACGTCCGAAAGCGCTTTGACACCGGGAAAGGTCTTGACGATCGAGCGCATTTCCAGGACGGGTCCCGCCATGGTCTTGCCTTCCAATCCTTGAGGGGGCCCGGTTACTTGAGGTCGTTCTCGCTGTAGTAGCCGTCGTCGATGAGGGCTTCCTTGTAGTTGGCCTTGTCGACGCTGACCGGCTGCAGCAGGTAGGCGGGCACGACCTTGACGCCGTTGTCGTACGACTTGGTGTCGTTGGTCTCGGGCTTCTTGTCGTTCAGCGCGGCGTCGACCATGCTCGAGGCGACCTTGGCGAGCTTGCGCAGGTCCTTGTAGACGGTCTGGGTCTGCTCACCCGCGATGATCGACTTCACGGAGGCGAGCTCCGCGTCCTGACCCGTGACGACCGGCATCGGCTTGGCCTTGGAGCCGTAGCCGTCCGACTTCAGGGCGGAGAGGATGCCGATGGAGATGCCGTCGTACGGCGAGAGCACGGCGTCGACCCGGGTGGAGCGGTAGCTGGACGTCAGCAGGTCGTCCATGCGCTTCTGCGCGGTGCCGCCGTCCCAGCGGAGGGTGGTGACCTGGTTGAGCGCGGTCTGCTTCGACCTGACGACGAGCTCGCCCTTGTCCACGTACGGCTTGAGGACGTTCATCGCGCCCTGGAAGAAGTACTTGGTGTTGTTGTCGTCGTTGGAACCGGCGAACAGCTCGATGTTGAAGGGGCCCTTCTTGCCGTCCTCCAGGCCGAGCTTGTCCACGATGTACGTGCCCTGAAGCTCGCCGACCTTCTCGTTGTCGAACGAGGCGTAGTAGTCGACGTTCTCCGTGCCGAGGATCAGCCGGTCGTAGGAGATCACCGGGATGTCGGCGTCCTTGGCCTGCTGCAGCACGTTGTTGAGGGACTTGTTGTCGATCGCGGCGACGATCAGGGCGTCCACACCCTGCGTGATCATGTTCTCGATCTGTGAGACCTGCTGGTCCGGGTCGTCCTCGCCGTAGACGAGCTTGGTCTTGTAGCCCTTGCCCTTCAGTTCCTTCTCGACGTTGGCGCCGTCGGAGATCCAGCGCTCGGAGGACTTGGTCGGCATCGCGATGCCGATGGTGGCGCCGTCGGCCCCGCCCTTCTTCTCCTCGCTGCCGCCCTCACCACTCTGGCCGCAGGCGGTCAGAGTGAGCGCGAGGGAGGCGGCGGAGGCTATGGCGGCAAGTGCGGCTCTGCGGTTGCGCATAGTCATCATCCTTGATGTGGGTCAGGACTCGGTCCGGTGGTGCCGGAAGGCTGGGGGCGATCGACCGAGAACAGGTGTTGTGGGATTGTGCGCGGCTGTGTCTTTTTTTGGGGAGGGTGTTTCCGAAGCGTTATGACGAGATCTCGAAGCGGTTGAGCGGACCCGGCAGCCGGCTGCCGAGCGCGGCCATGTCCCCGTCCGCCCCGTGCCGCGCCAGCAGGTCCAGCGCGAGCCGGCCGCGCCGCACCCGCTCCTTCGCGGTGGCCAGCGCCAGCTCCCGCAGGTGCTGGCCGTACGGGTAGATCCCGGGGGCCTTGGAGAGGCCGAACTTCAGGTAGAGCGGCGCGCCGCGCCGGATCAGTTCGGCGACCTCGTACATCCGTACATAACCGCCCAGGTCGTCCGGAGCCTCGATGTAGAGGTCCATCGGGGCCCGGGAGACCCGGCGGATCTCCGTGAACTGGGCCAGAGTCAGGTCCGAGGGGATGTTGATGGAGTCCGCGCCGAGCTGCTCGAACACGGCGTACGAGGCCGGGTTCACCGGCCCGATGAGCGCCGACACCTTGAAGGTGGTGTCGGCGGGCAGGGCGCCCCGCTCACGCAGCCGGTGGAGGGTCCACAGCACGCCCTCGTCGGCCACGAGCAGGCACTTCACGCCCAGCCCGGTGGCCCGCAGGGCGTCCTCCACGCAGCCCGCCAGGGCGTCGTGCCCCCGGGACCGCAGCCCGGCGCCGCCGGAGTCCGTACGGACGGACGCGCCGGTGTCCCAGGTGCCGCGCGGGCCGGTGAACAGGCAGAGCTCGATGTCCCGTTCGGCGCAGCCCTCCACCATCTCGGTGATCTCCGCGTCGGTCAGCATCCAGATCCCGCTGCCCTGGCTGATGCGGTGGACCGGGACGTCGAGCCTCGCGGACTCCTTGAGTACGACGCCGAGGGCCTCCGGGCCCTCCACGGACGGCACCTCGGTGCGCCAGCTCCCGCCGTCGGGGAAGGAGTGCGGGGAGGCGTCGGCCGGGGACAGCGGCGCCGGGCCGAGACCGAGCGCGGTGAGCGCGGCGTCACCGGGACGGCGGGCGCCGGCGGCACCGGGGGAAGAGACAGGGGCGTCGTTCACGACTGGTCCTTCATGTTCGGTATTTCGGACGACATTCGGATCTTTGGGAGTGCGCCGGTACGGAGGCGGTCAGGTCGCCGCCGTACCGGCGCACGGATCAGGGCGGGCCCGTCACGGCCGCAGCAGCACCTTCCCGGTCTCCGGATCCCCGGACCCCACCAGCGCGACCGCCTCGGCGAACCGCTCCAGCGGGAACTCGTGGGTGATCAGCGGCGCCGGATCGAGCAGCCCGGCCGTGAACGCCCGCACCGCGTAGGACCAGGCCGCCGAGGGCGCGCCGAAGACGCTGCGCACGGTGAGCTGGCTCAGCGACAGGTGCACCGGGTCGATGCCCACGGCGCCCGGGGTGAACATCCCGGTCAGCACCACCCGCCCGCCGCGCCGCGCCAGCAGGCACGCGTCGGCCGCGGTGGACGGCGCTCCGGCCGTCTCCACGACCAGGTCGTAGCGGCCCCGCACCTCCTCGGCCTCCTTGGGGACCCGGGCCTCGCTCGCCCCGAAGTCCAGGGCCTGCGCGGCCCGTCCCTCTCTCGGGTCGATCACCGTGAGCTCCGCGGGCGAGACCGCCGCCAGCAGCTGCACCGCGAGCAGGCCGAGCGTGCCCGCGCCCAGGACGGCGATCCGCTCGCCCGGCTCCGGCGCCCCGGCGCGTACCGCCGCCGCGATCACCGCGGCGGGCTCCAGCAGCGCCGCCGCGCGCAGATCGGCGTCGTCGGCCAGCGGGTGCAGCAGCCGCGCCGGGACCACCAGGTGGTCGGCGAACGCACCGGGCCGGGTGAACCCCGTCTCGTCGTACCCCGCCGTGCACAGGGAGGTCTCCCCGTAACGGCACCGCTCGCAGCGCCCGCAGGCCCGGAAGCCCTCGGCGACCGTGCGCCGTCCGGTCAGCGCGGGATCGACGCCCTCGCCCACCGCGTCGACGGTGCCCGACCACTCGTGTCCCGGCACCACCGGGTAGCGCACATAGGCGGGGTCGCGGTGGCCGTCGTACACCTCGCGGTCGCTCATGCAGATCCCGGCCGCCGCGACCCGCACCCTGACCTCACCGGGGCCCGGTTCCGGGATCGGCCCCTCGGCCAGCGTGTGGCTGCCGGGCCGCTCGACGGTCAACGAGCGGGAGAGGGACGTCACTTGGGCTGCCTCTTCTCCCAGCCGTCCGCCCACAGGTCGAACCGCGCCTGCTGCTGCGGGAATTCCGCCGCCGCGTCCACGTCCAGCTCCACGCCGAGGCCGGGCGCGTGGGAGAGCTCGAAGCAGCCGGTGGCCGGGTCGACGGTCGGGGCGCCCTTGACGACCTTCTTGATGTCGGCGTCCGCGAAGTCGTTGAAGTGTTCGAGGATCTTGAAGTTGGGGGTGCAGCCGGCCACCTGGAGGCTCGCCGCGGTCAGTACCGAACCGCCCACGTTGTGCGGGGCGATCAGCGTGTAGTGGGTCTCCGCCGTCGCCGCGAGCTTGCGGGTCTCCAGGATGCCGCCGATGTGGCCGACGTCCGGCTGGATGATGTCGACGGCCCCCGACTCGAAGAGCTCGCGGAACTCGATCCGGTCGTGGATGCGTTCCCCGGTCGCGATCGGCATGTCGACCTTGTCCGCGACCTTGCTCAGCGCCTTGAGGTTCTCCGGCGGCACCGGCTCCTCCAGCCAGGCCGGGGTGAACGGCGCCATCTCGCGGGCGATCCGCACCGCCGTCGACGGGCTGAACCGCCCGTGCATCTCCAGCATCAGCTCGGTGTCGGGCCCGATGGCGTCCCGCACGGCCTCGATGAGGGACACGGCGTAACGCGTCTCCTCCTGGCCGAGCTCGAAGTGTCCCGTCCCGAAGGGGTCGATCTTCAGCGCCCGGTAACCGCGCTCGACGACTCCCTGCGCGGCCTTGTGGTACGCCTCCGGGGTGCGCTCGGTGGTGTACCAGCCGTTGGCGTACGCCTTGACCCGGTCGGTGAACTTCCCGCCGAGCAGCTGCCACACGGGGACGCCGAGCGCCTTGCCCTTGATGTCCCAGCAGGCCATCTCGATGACCGCGATGCCGGACATCACGATCTCCCCGGCGCGCCCGTAGTCGCCGTACTTCATGCGCTTGACGAGGTCCTCGACCGCGAACGGGTCACTCCCGACGATGTGGTTGGCCGAGGCCTCGCGCAGATAGCCGAGCAGTGCGTCGGTGCGGCCCAGCATCCGGGTCTCGCCGACCCCGGTGAGACCCTCGTCGGTGTGCACCTGGACGTAGGTGAGGTTGCGCCACGGCGTGCCGACGACATGCGTACTGATTCCGGTGATGCGCACGAGGAATGCCTCTCAACGTGTTCGGTATTTCGTCACTCGTTCGAAATGCTGGCGTGACGGTAATGACGGGCCAGGGCACGTGTCAATGGTTTGCACACGTAGGCTGGCGCCATGAGTGATCTCGGGGCGGGTTTCGGGTACTTGATCAAGGGCCAGCGCTGGGTCCTCGGACACGGCAAGTGGTTCGGCTTCGGCCTGCTGCCCGCGCTGGTCACCCTCGTCGTCTACGTGGGCGCGCTGGTCGGACTCGGTTACGGCGCCGACGACTTCGTCGCCTGGGCCACACCGTTCGCCGACGACTGGTCCTCGCCCTGGCTGGGGCTCCTGCGCAACACCCTGGTCGTCCTGGTCTTCGTCTTCGGGGCCTTCCTCGCGGTCATCACCTTCACCGCGGTGACCCTGCTGGTCGGCCAGCCGTTCTACGAGTCGCTCTCCGAGGAGGTCGACCGCAGCGAGGGCGGCGAGGTGCCCGAGTCGGGTCTGCCGCTCTGGCGCGAGCTGTGGATCTCCGCCCGTGACTCCGTCCGCATCCTGCTGCGCGTCGCGTTCTACGGGGTGCTGCTCTTCGCCCTCGGGTTCATCCCCGTCGTCGGACAGACCGTGATCCCCGTCCTCGGCTTCTGCGTCTCCGGCTACTTCCTGTCCGAGGAGCTCACCGGCGTCGCCCTCCAGCGCCGCGGCATGGTCCTGAAGGACCGGCTCGCGCTGCTGCGGGGCCGCCGCATGATGGTCCTGGGCTTCGGGGTCCCGCTCGTGCTCGCCTTCCTCGTCCCCTTCGTGGCCGTGCTCCTCATGCCGGGCGCCGTCGCCGGAGCCACGCTGCTGGCCCGCGAGCTCACGGCGCCGCCCTCGCCCGCTCCGGAGCCGGTCCCCTCGTCGCCGTACACCCTCCGCAAGGACTGAGGAGGCCCCCGGACCGGCCGGTCCGGGGGCCCGCTCCGGGTCAGGCGCCGTGGACCTCCAGCGCCGTCCGGACCGCGGACTCCAGGGCGCCCTCGATCCAGGCCGGCTTGATGGACGTGTGGCAGCCGGCGAAGTGCAGCGGGCCCTCGGGCGTCCGCACATCCGGGAACAGCTCGGTGTGCTGCCCGGGCAGCAGCACGGACGCCTCGCCGTACGCGTACGGGTCACGCATCCAGGACTGGGTGCGGCCGACGCCCGTGTAGAACACCTCGATCCGCTGCCCGTACACGTCCTGGACGCCGCCCAGGGTGTGCGGATAGCGCTCGTCGTCCTCCAGCGAGTCCCACTTCAGGGCGTCGTCGGCCCAGCTGTAGGAGGCGAGCAGGACCCCGCCCTCGCTGCCCTCGACCCGGTGCGAGGGCTGGTACATGAACCGGTTGGCGTTGTCGGTCACCGAGCCGCCGCCGATGACGTGGGCCGCCTCGGGCTGGTCACGGGCGGTGGACCGGCACGCCGCGTAGTGCACCCGCTGGTTGGGCGGGATGTGACCGCGCGGCACGGAGGGGTGCGCCCCCAGCAGCGAACCGTCGGCAGGGGCCTTCCCCGCCCGGTACTCCTCGTACAGCCCCGGCCGCACCGCTCCCAGCTCGCGCTTCCAGTCCGCCTCGTCGAACTCCCACCAGCGGCGGCTGAATTCGAGCAGCACCTTGGTCGCCGCGTCGTAGTGGACCTCGGTGATCGCGCGCCGCTTGCCGTACGAGAGCGCGGGTGCCACCGGGATGTGCCGCAACCCTGAGAAGGGCACCGTGACGATGGCCCGGTCGCCGGTGAAGGTCTCCCGGACGACGGGGCCGCCCCGGCCCTCGGAGACCGTCTCCACGCTCACCCCGTCCTCGGAGTGGCTGATCCGGGTGGCCCGGCGGTCCAGGTGCACCAGGTCCTTCACCTGCGCGTACATCGCGTCGGCCAGGGTCGCCGTGCCGTCGGGCAGCTCGAAGAAGGAGGTCGCGGGGCTGATCAGCGAAGCGCCGATGAAGCTGTGCAGGAAGGCGAGATGGAGCCGCGAGGTCATGTTCTCGACGGTGCCGATGAGGTCGATGGTGCGCTCGTCGAGCTTGGCCACCTCGGTCATGTACCGGTACATCGACCAGTGCCCGTAACGCTGGAGGACGGTCGCCCAGCCCTGGACCAGGGCGCTGCCCTCCTTGCCCTCGATCTCCGCGCGTACGGGAGCGAACGCGTCCCGCACGATCTGCGAGGCGGGGGTGTTCTCGTAGGCCGCGGGGACGCCGAAGGAGCGGTTGACCGCCTGCGGCTTCGCGGCGTAGTCGGCGCGGCGGACGCGGACGCCGTTGACATGGATCCAGGTGCGGTTGGCGGGACGCCCCTCGGTGTCCACGTCGGTCAGGTGGAAGCGCCGGGTCTTCAGCCCGAGATGGGCCATCAGTCCGGTGACCAGCGGGTGGCTGTCCGGGATGCGCATGGCGCCGGCTTCCGCGTACTGCTTCGGATCGGCGAAGGGCGGCTCCGACTGCTCGTGGCCGCCGGCCCGGAAGGTCTTGATGCGGCCGCCGACGCGGTTGCCGTTGGCCTCGATCACGGTGACGTCGTGACCGGCCTCGTGGAGCAGCCGCGCCGCCGTGAGTCCGGCCGGTCCCGCGCCGACGACCAGCACCTTCTTGCGAGCGGCGCGGGTGCGGGGCAGGCCCTTGCCCAGCAGGACCTCGCGGTAACCGGGGATCAGGTCCTTGTCGTTCTCGTCGCGCACGAGGATGGCGCGGGCGACGAGGAGAGCGGCGTCCCGGTCGGACCCGGGCGCCGCTCCCGGCGCGGCGGCAGCCGCCCGGGGCGCCGTGGCCCCCGCGTACGGGGCCGCGCCGGTCACGGCGAGGGCCGCGGCACCGGCGGTGGCGCCCGCGATCACGGCACGGCGGGAAGGCAGGGCGGACGACGATTCATCAACGGGTGAGGTCATGTTGATCACCCTGCTGTGCGCGACCGCCCGGGACCGTCGCGGACGCGCGCCCAGCGCTCTGATTCACCCGGTGGTGATCTTGGTCGACCGGTGTTGACACGCGCCGGACCAGCGGGAGTTGAGGCTCAGCGCACGGAGAAGCCGTACACCGTCGTGGAGACGAACTCCTCACCGGGCCGCAGCACCGTGCCCGGGAACTCCGGGCGGTTCGGCGAGTCGGGGAAGTGCTGCGTCTCCAGCGCGATCCCCGCGCACGCCCCGAACGGACCGTCGTCCATGTGGTCGGCGGTGTACAGCTGGAGCCCCGGCTCCGTCGTACGCACCGTCAGCAGGCGTCCGGACGCCGGGTCGTACAGCTCGGCGACCGGTTCGCCGCCGGTCTCCTCCAGCACGTAGTTGGTGTCGTAGCCGGGCCCCACAGGCTTCGGCTCCCGGAAGTCGAACCGGGTCCCGTCCACCGGCAGGAGCTCGCCCGTGGGGATCGACTCCTCGTCCACCGGCGTGATCCGCCCTGCCGCGAGCCGTAGTTCGTGCCCGAGCGCGCTCCCGCTGTCCGCCCCGGCGAGGTTCCAGTACGTGTGGTTCGTCAGGTTCACCACGGTGGGCGCGTCCGTCGTCGCCCGGTAGGCGATCCGCAGCGCGCCGTCCTGGTCCAGGGTGTACGTCACCGAGACCGCCAGCCGCCCCGGGAAGCCCTCCTCGCCGTCCTCGGAGACCAGGGAGAGCCGCACACCGTCCGGCACCTCCTCGGCGTCCCACACCCGCTTGTCGAAACCGCGCTCGCCGCCGTGCAGGGTGTTGCGGCCCTCGTTCGGCGTCACCCGGTGCGTACGCCCGTCGAGGACGAAGGAACCGCCCGCGATCCGGTTCGCGTACCGCCCGACGACGGCGCCGAAATAGGGGCCCGTGTGCGTCTCGTACCCCTTGACGTCCGGCAGCCCCAGGGCCACCTCGGCGCGGACGCCGTCCCGCCCGGGCACCACGACGGACTGCACCACGGCGCCGTACGTCAGCACCCGCACCCGCGCGCCCCCGCGTTCCAGGGTCCAGCGCCGGACGGGTGTCCCGTCGTCGAGCGTGGAGAAGTCTTCGCTGTGTACCGCCGCACCCGTAGTCATGATCGACAACCTTAAGGCCGGCCGGCCGCCGTGACCTCGCGGTAAGCGATCTCTGCCAGCCTGGCCTGGCCGTTGCGGCCCGGGTGGAACCAGTCCCACTCGCTGAGCTGCGCACCCGTGAACCGGTAGTCGAAGACCGCCCCGCCGTCGTAGCGGCAGAGCTCGTCCCGCGCGCAGACGTCCCGCAGCGCCTCGTTGTACGCGACGACCCGCGCCAGCACCGCGTCGCGCCGCGCGACGGCCGCAGCCCCCATGTCGTCGGCGTCGCCCAGCATCGACCGGCAGATCCCCAGCTTCCAGATCTGCTTGCCCAGCGGGTTCTCCCGCCCGGTGGACCAGAGCCGCTTGAGATCCGGCACGCTCGACACGTACACCTGCGCCTTCGGGGCCGAGGCCCGCAACTGCCGCATCGACGCCTCGAAGGAGGCCCGGAAGTCGGCCACCGGAGTCATCAGCCGCACCGAGTCCCGGCAGGCGTCGTTCGCGCCGATCATCACCGTGACCAGCCCCGGCCGGTCCTTCGCGGCCAGCGCCATCTGCTCCGGCAGCTGCGCGATCCTGGCACCCGACACGGCGTGGTTCCAGCTGTGCGAGGCCGCCTTCGACGCCCCCAGGAGGCGTACGGCGAGGCTGCGCACCCCGCCGTCGGTCCCGGTAGCCCAGGACACCTCGGGGCAGTCGGCCAGCACCGAGCAGGCGTCGAAGCCCCGGGTGATGGAGTCCCCGACGGCCGCGATGGAGGCGGGGCTCGCGTCCCACGCCGGCGTGGGCGAGGGGCTCCGGGCGCCCGGGGTGCTCCGCGACTCCGTGTCCCCGTCGGAGGTGCAGCCCGTGAGCGCGGCCGCGGCGACGAGCGCGACCGCCGCCAGAGTGACCGCGGCGCCGCGGTCACGGCGGCGTGGCGAACGCTCAGGCATCCCTGTTTCCCCTTCGGTCACACGGGTGATTGTGCCCCTGGCACACCCGGACAGCCCCAGGTGGCGGGCCCTCGCGCCCTCGCGGGTGAATGCTGAGCGAATCATGGGCCCGGGACCGACGGTACGTCACACACCCGACACCGGCGCACGGTAGCTTTTCCCCGTCGAACCAGTGGCGCCCGACCGGCCCGCGGACGAGATCGGCGGGTCCGGTAAGTTATCTCACGTCACATACTGTCCCTTTTCTGGAGATTCACTCCCGATGCTGTTTACTGATGACAACCTCGGGAGCCGGCCGGGAAGAGACCGTACGGGCGCGAGGCCGTTGGGGAAGGCGAACCTCGTCCCACACTGGAGGTCCCGGTGACGACACGTGGAGTCCTTTACGTTCACTCCGCACCGCGCGCGCTGTGCCCGCATGTCGAATGGGCGGTGGCGGGCGTACTCGGTGTGAGGGTCCAGCTGGACTGGACCAGACAGCCGGCCGCGCCCAACACCTGGCGGTCCGAATTCTCCTGGAAGGGCCGGGCGGGCACGGCGTCGGAGCTGGCCTCGGCCCTCCGCGGCTGGGACCTGCTGCGCTTCGAGGTGACGGCGGAGCCGTGCCCCACGGCGGAGGGCGAGCGCTACAGCTCCACGCCGGGTCTCGGCATCTTCCACGCCGTCACCGGCATGCACGGCGACATCCTGGTCCCGGAGGACCGCCTGCGGGCCGCCCTGGCGCGGTCCCTGAACGGCGAGACGGACCTGGAGGCCGAGGTCGCCAAGCTCCTGGGCAAGCCGTGGGACGACGAACTGGAGTCCTTCCGCCACGCCGGTGAGGGCGCGCCGGTGCGATGGCTGCACCAGGTGGTGTGACGGGGCCTGCCTCTGTCCGAGTCCCGGTCGCCGACCGGGCAGAAACGTTACCCCTGGGCGCCCCTGACGTCGCCGAGCCGCGGGCTCAGGCCTGGGACTCCGCCCAGAAGCCCAAGGCCCTGGAGAAGCCTGCCCGTACGGCGCCGCGCCGGGTGAGCACGGACCGGTCGACCCCGGTGAAGAGGACCGCGAGGGTGACGTCGGCGGGCAGGACGCGGCCGGTCGCCCGCACGGCCATCCTCCGGCCGCTTCCGAGGCCCGACCGCCGTACGGTGATGACGCAGCCGGGGTCCTCGGAATCGGCACGCCGGGACAGCTCGTACGCCCGGCGGTTGATCGCTCTGAGCTCGTACACGTCACCCAGGTACGTCATGTGCAGGGCGCGCCCCCGGTGTGTGGGCGCCCACCGGTTCCGGCTCATCCGCACGAGGCCGTCCCCCACGCGGAGCGTCGAGCGGTTGAGGGTCGGCATCGACAGGACCTCCGCGTGCACACCACGCGTCTCGAACACGGCCGTCGGTATCAGGCCACCGCGCGCCTCCGTGGCCATCGCGTGAGGCATGTCCCGCCCCGCCGGGTACACCACGCGGATGTCGCCGAACTCGGGGGAGGTGCCCTGCCAGCCGAACTTCCTGAGCCCGACCGGTTGCTTCTCCTTGAAGTGCGCGAGCGTGAACGGGGCGATCGTCGTGTGCATCTCTTCCCTCGCCGGTCGGACGGTTCGACGGCGCCGCCCCGCGACGGCGCACGTACGTACGTACACGCGCGAGGCCCGCCTCCCGAGGGGGAAGCGGGCCTCGCGGCAGGATCAGCCGGTCAGACCGAACGGAACGCCAGCACCACGTTGTGGCCACCGAAGCCGAACGAGTTGTTGATCGCGGCGATCGACCCCTCCGGCAGCGCACGCGGCTCACCGCGCACGACGTCCGCGTCGACCGCCTCGTCGAGGTCGTCGACATTGATGGTGGGCGGCGCCATCCGGTGGTGCAGCGCCAGGACCGTCGCCACGGTCTCGATGCCGCCCGCGCCACCCAGCAGGTGACCCGTCATGGACTTCGTGGCGGAGATCGCGACATGGTCCAGCTCGTCGCCCAGCACCGCACGCAGCGCCTTGATCTCCGCGATGTCGCCCTGCGGCGTGGACGTGGCGTGCGCGTTCAGGTGCACGACCTCCGACGGCTTCAGGTCCGTCGAGTCCAGCAGGTTCTGCATCGCTGCGGCGATCCCGCGCCCGGTGGGCTCGGGCTGCGCGATGTGGTGGGCGTCCGCGGACAGCCCCTGGCCGAGCACCTCGCAGTAGACCTTGGCGCCACGCGCGGCGGCGTGCTCCGCGGACTCCAGGATCACGACGCCGGCGCCCTCGCCGAGGACGAAGCCGTCACGCGCCGTGTCGTACGGACGCGAGGCCTTCTCCGGCTCGTCGTTGCTCTTGGACATCGCCATCATGTTGGCGAAGGCCGCGATCGGCAGCGGGTGGATGGCCGCCTCGGTGCCACCGGCGACGACCACGTCGGCACGGCCGGTGCGGATCATCTCGACGGCGTACCCGATGGCCTCGGCGCCCGACGCGCAGGCGGAGACCGGGGTGTGGACACCCGCCTGGGCGTTGACCTCCAGGCCGACGTTGGCGGCCGGGCCGTTGGGCATGAGCATGGGAACGGTGTGCGGGGAGACGCGGCGTACGCCCTTCTCCTTGAGCACGTCGTACTGGTCGAGCAGGGTGATCACGCCGCCGATGCCGGAGGCGATGACCGAACCCAGGCGCTCGGGCTGGATCTTCTCGTCCTCACCGGCCTTGCCGGTGAAGCCGGCGTCCGCCCACGCCTCGCGGGCGGCGATCAGCGCGAACTGCGCCGAGCGGTCCAGCTTGCGGGCGAGCGGTCGGGGCAGTACCTCGCCGGGATCGACGGCCGCGAGGGCGGCGATCCGGACGGGCAGTTCGGCGAAACGTTCGCCCTCGAGAGGCTTGACGCCGGAACGGCCGGCCATCAGACCTTCCCAGGTCGATGCGGAGTCGCCACCCAGCGGAGTGGTTGCGCCGATACCGGTGACGACCACGGTGCGATTGGTCGGGCTCACTGGAAAATCTTCTCCACGTGTAGAGGGAATCAGCGGCGCCACCGCCGGGTGGCGACACACGGGACGGGCTGGGATCAGCCCTGGTGCTTCAGGATGTACTCGGCGGCGTCGCCGACCGTCTTGAGGTTCTTGACGTCCTCGTCGGGGATCTTGACGTCGAAGCGCTCTTCGGCGGCGACGACGACCTCGACCATGGACAGCGAGTCGACGTCCAGGTCGTCGGTGAAGGACTTGTCCAGCTGGACGTCCTCGACCGGGATACCGGCGATCTCGTTGACGATCTCGGCGAGACCGGTGACGATCTCTTCCTGAGTGGCGGCCATGTTGGCGCTCCTTCGATGTGTTTCTGCAGGGTTCGGGCGTGCGGACCGAAAGGTCCGGTGTGCCTAGGGGAGGGTAACGACCGTCGCGGCGTAGACGAGACCCGCCCCGAAGCCGATGATGAGCGCCGTGTCGCCGCTCTTGGCCTGACCGGTCGCCAGAAGCCGCTCCATTGCGAGCGGAATCGAGGCGGCCGACGTGTTGCCGGTGGTTTCCACGTCACGGGCGACCGTGACGTGCTCCGGCAGCTTGAGCGTCTTCACCATCGAGTCGATGATCCGCATGTTCGCCTGGTGCGGAATGAAGACATCCAGGTCCTCCGGGGAGATCCCGGCGGCTTCCAGCGCCTGCTGGGCGACCTTCGCCATCTCGAAGACGGCCCAGCGGAAGACCGCCTGGCCCTCCTGCGTGATGGCCGGGAACTTGACCTCGCCGTTCTTGTCGAGCGGCAGCTTGGAGACGTCGCCGATGTGGAGGTCGTTCCACGAGACCGTCTGCTTGATCGTCTCGGACTTGTCGCCCTCGGAACCCCAGACCGTGGGGCCGATGGCCGGCTCCTGGGAGGGGCCGACCACGACCGCGCCGGCGCCGTCGCCGAACAGGAAGGCCGTCGCGCGGTCCTCCAGGTCGGTGAGGTCACTGAGCCGCTCGACGCCGATGACGAGTACGTACTCCGCCGAGCCCTCGACGATCATGCCCTTGGCGAGCGTGAGGCCGTAGCCGAAGCCCGCGCAGCCGGCCGAGATGTCGAACGCGGCGGGCTTGCCCGCGCCGATCTTGTGCGCGATGTCGGTGGCGACGGCGGGGGTCTGCTTGAAGTGCGAGACGGTGGAGACGATGACTCCGCCGATCTGCCCGGGATCGATGCCGGCGTCCGCGATCGCCTTGCCGGAGGCCTCCACGGACATCATGGACACGGTCTCCTCGTCGGAGGCCCAGTGCCGGGTGGCGATACCGGAGCGGGAGCGGATCCACTCGTCGGACGAGTCGATCGTCTCGAGGATCACCTCGTTGGGCACGACACGGGTCGGGCGGTAGCCGCCCACACCCATGATCCGTGCGTACGGGGCGCCCTTGCTGGGCTTGATCTTCGACATGCTCTCGGGCTCCTTAGGCGCCTGCGTGCTCGGAGATGAGCGCGCGGGCCGCGTCGAGGTCGTCGGGGGTCTTGAGCGCGAGGGTCTTCACACCGGGCAGAGCGCGCTTGGCGAGCCCGACCAGGGTCCCACCCGGGGCTGCCTCGATGAGGGCGGTGACACCGAGCTCGGCGAAGGTCTCCATGCACAGGTCCCAGCGGACCGGGTTGGCGACCTGGCCGACGAGCCGCGAGATGACCTCGTCGCCGGCGGCGACCGTCCTCCCGTCGGCGTTCGACACGTATGTGATCTTCGGGTCGGTGACCGTCAGGGCGGTGGCGGCCTCACGCAGCTTGTCCACGGCCGGAGCCATGTGGTGCGTGTGGAACGCGCCGGCCACCTGGAGCGGCACCACGCGGCGCACGCCCTCGGGCTTGTCCTCGACCAGCGCGGCGATCTGCGCCGCTGTGCCGGCGGCGACGATCTGCCCGCCGCCGTTGACGTTGGCCGGGGTGAGCCCCAGCTTCTCGAGGTGCGGGACCGTGACGTCCGGCTCCCCGCCGAGGAGCGCGGCCATGCCGGTCTCGGTCACCGCGGCGGCCTCGGCCATGCCGAGCCCCCGGGTGCGTACGAGACGGAGCGCCGACTCGTCGTCGATGACACCGGCCAGCGCGGCGGCGGTGATCTCACCGACGCTGTGTCCGGCGACGACGCCGGGGGAGGCGTCCAGGGCGGCGGCGGAGAGGAGACCCGCGGCGACCAGCAGCGGCTGAGCCACCGCCGTGTCGCGGATCTCGTCCGCGTCGGCCTTCGTGCCGTAATGGGCAAGGTCGAGCCCGATGGCGTCGGACCATCCCGCGATGCGGTCGGCGGCACCGGGGAGTTCGAGCCAGGGAGTCAGGAAGCCGGGCGTCTGAGCGCCTTGGCCGGGAGCGACGAGTACGAGCACCCTCACACTCTCTCTTGTGGACGGCCCCGGATGCCCGTGGGGACAGGGACGAAGAACCGTCAGGGGAATTGTTGAAGTTCGACAAAAGTCTAGGACTGAGTGTCCCCGGCGGCCAAGCGCCCCAGGATGAGGGCGATCCGCAGCGTGAACGCGGAACGGACGTCGGAGGGTGACCAGCCGGTGACGTCGGTCACACGTCGCAGCCGGTAGCGCACGGTATTGGGGTGCACGAACAGCATCCGTGCCGCGCCCTCAAGACTGCTCGCCTGCTCCAGATACACACTCAGCGTCTCCAGAAGTGCCGAACCCGCTTCTTCGAGCGGTCTGTAGATCTCCTCCACCAGCTGATCGCGCGCGGCGGGGTCTCCCGCCATCGCACGCTCAGGAAGGAGATCGTCCGACAGGACGGGCCTCGGAGCGTCCTGCCACGCCGAGCAGGCTTTGAGACCGGCGGCCGCGGCCTGCGCGGAACGGGTGGCCGCGAGGAGGTCGGGCACCACGGGCCCGGCGACGACGGGACCGGCCGCATACGGTCCGATCAGCGACTTCGCGACGTTCAGGGGGTTGTCGCTGCCGCCCGCGATCACCACCAGACGGTGTCCGAGGACCCCGGTCAGGACCTGGAGCTTCGCGTGCCTGGCCGCCCGCCGGATCGCCTCCACGGTGAGCTCGCTGTCACCCTCGGGGGCGGTGCCGAGGACGACGCACACATGCTCGGGGGAGTTCCAGCCGAGGGCGGCGGCCCGCGACACGGCGCCCTCGTCCGCCTCGCCGGACAGCACCGCGTTCACCACGAGCGACTCCAGGCGGGCGTCCCACGCGCCGCGGGCCTCCGCGGCCTGCGCGTAGACCTGCGCGGTCGCGAACGCGATCTCGCGCGCGTAGACGAGGAGCGCCTCACGCAGCACCGACTCGTCGCCGGGCGCCGCGACCTCCTCGATCGCGGTCTCCATGACCTCGATCGTCGTACGCACCATCTCGACGGTCTGCCGCAGGGTGATCGCCCGCGTCAGCTCGCGCGGAGCCGTGCCGAACACGTCGGTGGAGATGGCCTGCGGCGTCTCCGGGTGCCGGAACCACTCGGTGAACGCGGCGATACCGGCCTGGGCGACCAGGCCGATCCAGGACCGGTTCTCCGGTGGCATCGCCCGGTACCACGGCAGCGTCTCGTCCATGCGGGCGATGGCGTTCGCGGCCAGCCGGCCGGAGGACTGCTCCAGGCGTTTCAGGGTCGCGGCGTGGAGATGGGCGTCATGCGAGGCGGGCTGCTCAGGATCGGGTCGGGGCACGCACACAAGACTGCCTTATCGGGACAGGTGCCCGGAGGGGCGGGGCGGAAGACCGGCCGACGGGGATACCTTGGTGGCGTGATGTACGTACGCCGCTCCGGGGACCGCTTCCGCGGCGGGGACCCGGCCACGGGGGACTCCGCGGGCATCGAGACGCTGCACGCCTTCTCCTTCGGGCGGTTCTACGACCCGGACAATCTGCGCTTCGGGCCGATCCTGGCCTGCAACGAGGAGCGTCTCGCCCCGGGCGCCGGCTTCGACGAGCATCCGCACAGCCACACCGAGATCGTCACCTGGGTGGTGGAGGGCGAACTCACCCACCGCGACTCGGCCTCGCACGCCACCGTCGTACGGGCCGGGGACGTCCAGCACCTCAGCTCGGCCGCCGGGGTGCGGCATGTCGAGCGCAACGACGGGGAACACCCGCTGACGTTCATCCAGATGTGGCTGGCCCCTCTGCGGGCCGGTGGCGAGCCCTCCTACACACACGTCGCCGGGATCGCCGACTCCACCCCCTACGCCCTCCCCGAGGCGGGCGCCATGCTCCATGTGCGCCGGCAGTCCGAGGGCGAGCGGGCCGCCGTGCCCGACGCGGCGGGCGTCTACGTCCACGTCGTACGGGGCCGCGTGCTCCTCGCGGGCGAGGAGCTGGGGCCGGGCGACTCGGCCCGGATCACAGAGTCCCGGGGCCTGGAGCTGGAGGCGCTGGAACCCGCCGAGACATTGCTCTGGGAGCTCGCCGAGGTGTGAGCTCACGGCCGCGCCAGCAGCCCCAGTTCCAGCGCCCTGACCACCGCGTGCGTACGGTCGCCGACGTCCAACTTGGCGAAGACCCGCAGCAGATGCGTCTTCACCGTGGCCTCCGTGATGACCAGCCGGCGGCCGATCTCCACGTTGGACAGCCCGTCCGCCACCGCCCCCAGCACGTCCACCTCCCGTCTCGTCAGCGTCACCGGGGCCGGCCTCCGCATCCGGGCCACCAGCCGCGCCGCGACGCGCGGAGCCAGCACCGTCTCGCCCCGGGACGCGGAGTGGACGGCGTCCACCAGCTGCTCGCGGGTGGCGTCCTTGAGCAGGTAGCCGATGGCGCCGGCCTCGACCGCGCGCTCGATCTCCGCGTCGGTCTCGTACGTGGTCAGGATCAGCACCCGGGTCCGGGCGGGCCCGGCGACGATCTCCGTGGTGGCGCTCGTCCCGTCGAGGACGGGCATCCGCAGATCCATCAGCGCCACGTCGGGCTCCAGCCGTTCGACGAGCCCGACGGCCGCCCGGCCGTCCTCGGCCTCGCCGACGATCTCGATGGTGGGCTCGTCGGCCAGCAGGGCGACGACCCCGGCGCGCATCACCGTATGGTCGTCCGCCACGATGATCCGGAGCTTCTTCTCCGCCGTCCCTCGCGTCATCTCAGCCCTGTCCGTCGGTGGGAATCATGGCCAGGACACGCGTGCCGTCGCCGACCGAGCTGGTGACGGTGAGCTCGCCGCCGAGCTCGGCCAGCCGCTTGCGCATGCCGTGCAGCCCGAAGCCGTGGGAGTCCTCGGCCACGAAGCCGCGGCCGTCGTCGGTGATCTCCAGCTCCACCCCGTACGGCTGCGCGGTGAGGACCACCTCCACGGCGGAGGCCGCCGCGTGCTTGCGGATGTTGGCGAGGGACTCCTGGGTGCAGCGCAGGAGGGCGATCCGGGTCTGCTGGTCGCAGGCGACGTCCGGCAGTTCGGAGGCGACGCCGATCCCGGTGTCCTCGGTGAAGCGGTCCAGGGTCCGGCGCAGCGTGTCCGCCACCGAGCCGGCGGCGACGCCGCTGCGCGGGGCGGAACCGACGAGGACACGCGCCTCGGCGAGGTTCTCGCGGGCGGTGTTCTCGATCGCGAGCAGTTGCTTCCCGCTCCTGCCCGGGTCGCTCTCCAGGCCGGATCTGGCCGCCTCCGCGAGCACGATGATGGACGCGAAGCCCTGGGCGAGCGTGTCGTGGATCTCCCGCGCGAGACGTTCGCGCTCGTCCGCCGCGCCCTGGCGGTGGTGCGCCTCGACCAGCCGGAGCCGGGCGTCCTCCAGTTCGGAGCTCAGCCGGCGGGCCCGCGCGTCGGCGTCCTCGGTGAGGCGGCGTACGCCCATCCCGATCAGCACGCCGGCCGCGTAGCCGATGACCGTGAAGATCACGTTGCCGGTGAAGAACTCCCCGTCCCGGCCCTGGCGAACGACGTTGCCGGCCACGACCCCCGCCGCCGCGGCCCCGCTGAGGGCGATCGCGGCCCGCGCGCTCGTGGTGTAGATCCAGAAGTGCGGCAGCGTCACCACGAAGAGCGCCGCGCCACCGTCCAGGAGGTACGACATCGCGCCGAGGCCCACGACGAGGACGTACAGGTAGGGGCGCGGGCGCAGGACGGGGCTGCCGGGGAACAGCCCCACCGCGCCGTACGCCAGGGCGAGCACGGCCAGCAGCGCCAGCACCGGATACCTCGTCGCGCCAGGGGCGTCGGCGACCGCCAGGGCGGGCGGGACCACGCCCAGCAGCACCCAGAACACGGCGTTCCACCGGTGCAGCGACGGTACGGTCAACTCGGTGTCGGGCTGCGGCCGTTGCTTCACCGCGTCAGCCTACTTCCGCCGGCAGCCCGGCGGCAGGGACCTCGGCCCGCTCGTCCCGCCGCCCGGAGCGCCCCGGCCACCAGGCACGTTCACCGAGGAGCAGCAGCACCGACGGCAGGACCATGAGCCGGATGACCACGGCGTCCAGCAGCACGGCCACGGCCAGGCAGAAGCCCATCTGCTTCATCTCCGTGAGGTGCAGGGCCACGAACGCGCCGAAGACGGTCACCATCACGATCGCGGCGCTGGTCACCACCTTGGCCGACCGGTTGATGCCCTCCAGGACCGCCTCACGGGCGGGCATGCCGTGCTGCCTGGCCTCCTGGATCCGGCTGACCACGAACACCTGGTAGTCCATCGACAGGCCGAAGAGGATCACCACGAGGAACAGCGGCACCCTGGACGCGATCGCCCCGAGGGAGTCGAAGGCCAGCAGGCCCTCCGCCCACGTCCCCTGGAAGACCAGGACGAGCATGCCGAGCGACGCTCCGGCGGACAGCAGGTTGAGTACGACCCCGATGACGCCGATCACCACCGAGCGGAACGCCCACACGGTCATCAGGAAGGTCATCAGCAACAGCAACCCGAGGACCAGCGGCAGCTTGCCGCTCTCGTGCGCCACGTAGTCCTGGCCCCGGGCCACGTCGCCGCTCACCCCCGTCTCCACGCCGGACAGCAGGCCGACGGTCGCGGGGATGTGGTCCTGGCGGAGGTGTCCGAGCGACTCGATCGCCTCGGCGGAGGGCGCGGGGTGGGGGACCGAGAGTTCCAGCACGCTGATCCGGCCGTCGGCGGACGTACGCACCGTCGGTTCGGTCTTCCTGGCGAACAGCGGATCGGCCTGGACCCGCCGTCCGAGGTCCTCCAGCGCCTGCTCGACCTGCGCCGCCCGCTCCGGGGTGGAGCGGGCCACGACCTCGTGCGTGACGAAGAGTTCGGGGAAGCTCCCGGTCAGCCGGTCGTAGACCTGCATGGCCGGGATGTCGCGGGAGAAGGTGTCCTTGCCCGGGTCGACGAGCTTCAGGCCGAGCGCGGGAGCCGCCAGGCCGAGCATGACGAGGACCGAGAGGCACAGGGTGAGGACGGGACGGGTCCGGGCCGGGCGCAGCAGGGCGCCGAACATCCGCCCGGTCTCCGGCTTCCCGGCCCGGGCCGGCTTGCCGCACTTCGCCCGGCGGGCGGCCCTCCGGGCGGCTCTCCGGGGGGCGAGGCGTTCCGTACGGTGGCCGATCTTGACCAGCAGCGCGGGGAGCACGGTGAGCGAGCTGGCGACGGCGACGGCCACGACGAGGATGGTCCCGGTCGCCAGTGAGGAGAAGATGACGTCCGTGGCCAGATACAGGGTGGCCGTGGAGACGATCACGGCGAGCCCCGAGACCACGATGGCCCGGCCCGCCGTCGCCGCCGCCAGCTCCACCAGCGCTTCCGAGCTGAGCCGCCCGCCCGCGCGGGCCCGTTCCTCACGCTCACGCTTCAGGTAGAAGAGCGTGTAGTCGACGCCGACCGCGAGGCCGATGAGCAGGATGAGGTTCATGCCGACCCCGGCGTCGGGCATGACGTGCGAGGCGACCATGGACAGCCCGATCGCCGCGGCGATCGAGGAGAGCGCCAGCAGCAACGGCACGCCCGCCATGGTCACCGAGCCGAACACGATCAGCAGGGTGATGACGGTGACGGGCAGGCTGATGCGCTCGGAGAGTGCGAGATCCTCACCGCGCTGGTCGTTGACGCCCTTGCTGATCGCGGGAGACCCGGTCTCCTCCACCACCAGGTCCGGGTGGTCCGCGCCTACCTCCGCCGTCTGCTCCAGGAGCGGTACGACGTTCTTCTTCCCCTTCAGCTCGGGGCCGTTCAGGACCACCGAGACCAGCAGGACCTCGCCGTCCTCCGAGCGGACGGGAGCGGCCACGCTCTCCACCTCGGGCAGGTCGCGCATCCGCGCGGTCACGTCCTGGGCCGCCGCGCCGGCGGCTGCCATGTCCAGCTGCCCCGACCTGGCCCGGATCATGATGCGCTCGGTGGGGGAGCGCTCCAGGCCGCCCTCGGTGGCCATCGCCTCGGCGCGTCCCGCCTCGCCGACCCAGAAGTCCTCGGTGGTGGCCTGGTTGGTTCCCATCGCGATGCCGGCGACGAGGCACAGGACGACGAACGCGAACCAGCCGGCGATCGCCCGCCCGGCGTGCCGGGCGCTCCATCGGGCCATGCGTACAGGTAGTTGTCTCATGCCGAAAGCCTGGCCGGAGGGACCCCGTCCCCGAAACGACCTCCCGACCGACCCCCGCGTCCACCACCCGGTGGACAAGGGCCGGGCGTCACTGGGAACTTACGGACAGAAATCGGCCCGATTCAGGGGGCTGGACCGTCCGTAACTCCCCAACGACCGTCGTCACATTCTCTTCGCCCGCGCCACACCTCATGCCTCCACCGGTACGAGGACACCGGGCAGGATGGAGCCCACGCACGCTGAAGGAGAGCCCGCATGGCCGTTATCCACGCCACCACCATGACGCCCACCAAGCTGGAACTGCTCACCGACTGGCTGCCCCGGCAGGACTGGTACGTGGGCGGCACCAGGACGCCGGAACTGGCCCGGGCCGGGGGTTTCCGTCTGGACGACCCGGAGGGCGCCGTCGGGATCGAGTTCATGATCGTGGTGGACACCGCCGCGCCGGAGCCCGTGGCGTACGCGGTCCCGCTGGCCTACCGGGGCGAAGTGCTGGAGGGAGCCCCCACCGAGGCGCTGATCGGTACCTCCGAGCACGGGGTGCTCGGGACCCGGTGGATCTACGACGGTGTCCACGACCCGGTCGTGACGGCGCAGTTGCGCGCGCTCCTGCGCGGTGACGCGACGCCGCAGCACCTGACCCGGAGCGACACCCCCGACCCGACCGTCACCGTGCACGGTGACGGCCCCGACGACGGGCACGATGTCCGGGTCAACCGTGTCCTGCGGCCGACGACGGCCGCGCAGGCGCCGCCCGGGGGCCTCGTCGCCGGGTGGACCTGGCCGGACGGTACGGCCGCACGGGGCGCACTCGCGGTCGTCGCGCCGTCGTGAGATGCGGCGCGGGCCCCGGACGTCAGCGCCGGGCCGCCGCCAGCACGCTCAGCCCGAACATCAGCACGCCCAGCGGGAGATGGACCGACGGTATGTGCGCGATGCCGACCACGACCTGGACCGAGGCGAGGACCAGGAAGCCGGACGCGTGCCAGATGGGACGGGGCGAGCCACCGCCCGGCTTCCACGCGAGCACCGCAGCGATCACGTACAGCATCGACGCCCCGTACATCACGCGGGCCCCGACGCTGTGCAGCGTCTCCCCGTAGGACACGGTCAGCAGCAGTCCGGCGGAGACCGCCTGAAGGAAGATGGTCAGGGTCTGGAGGGTGATCGCGATCCGCAGAAACGAGAAGCGGTGCTGTGCCGTCGCCTGGGTTGCCATGCTCGGTCCCCTTTTCCCGCCCTGAGGGCAGTAGATCGATAAGGTCTCACCAGCCCGACGACGTGGGCCCGCGAAAGGTAAGGCGAGGGGGCGGCCGGGAGCATGGGGACGGCGAGGACGAGCACCGACGAGGTAGCCGGTGAACGGCGCCAACTGATCAATGTCGCCTACCGGTTGCTCGGTTCGCTGGCCGAGTCCGAGGACGCCGTCCAGGAGGCCTACGCACGCTGGTACGCGCTGCCGCGAAGCAGGCGGGACGAGATCGTGGCCCCGGGGGCGTGGCTGACGACGGTGACCGGCCGCATCTGCCTGGACGTCCTCGGCTCGGCACGTGCCCGGCGTGAACGCTATGTCGGGGCGTGGCTGCCCGACCCGCTGCCCACCCGCGCCGAATGGGACAACGGCCCCGGCACCGACCCCGCCGACCAGCTGGTCCTGGACGAATCGGTGACGATGGCCTTCCTCGTCGTCCTGGAGTCGATGACCCCGGCCGAGCGGGTGGCGTTCGTCCTGCACGACGTCTTCCGGTACCCGTTCGCCGAGATCGCCGGCATCCTCGACCGGACCCCCGCGGCCTGCAAGCAGCTCGCGGCCTCCGCCCGGCGGCGGGTGCGTGAAGCGCGGGCACCCGTGACGGGGGCAGGGCAGGCCGACGCGGTACGGCAGGTGAAGGAGGCGTGGGAGACCAAGAACATCGCGGCCCTCGTCGACCTTCTCGACCCGGCCGCCGTGATGACGGCCGACGGCGGGGGCATGGTGGGTACGGTCCTGCGCCCGGTCGAGGGCGGGGCGCGCATCGCCCAGTACATGGTCGCCATCGCCGACAAGGCGCCGGGGCTCGAACTCGTCGAGCGGTCGGTCAACGGGTCGCCGGGCCTGGTGGCCCGGCGTGGAGGCGCCGTCCTGACCGTGGCCTCGTTCGAGGTGGCCGACGGCCGTGTCACCCGGATCTGGGTGGTCCGCAACCCGGAGAAGCTGCGGCCGTGGGGGCGGGAGGACCGGGAGGACTAGGCGCTGTCCGGCCGAGCGTGCCACGAGGCACCGGAAGGCCCTCCTGGCTTGAACGGTCGGTACAGCAGTCCATTCAGGCCGCGCGGATGCGGTGGGCCTCGGCCACGATTCTCGGAGGCAGTCCCGGCCCTGCACACGCGAGGTCGATCAGCAGATTTCGGTAGGTGGTGTTCGCGAGCTCCGGCGCAAGGGCGATCAGGGCCATCAGGTCGTCGGACGAGCCGGAAAGGCGCGTGCGGTAGGCGGCGCCCGCCGCGCGCAGGGAGACCTCGTGGGGCTCGTACTCCAGGCCCTGTTCGACGAGGCTCGCGGCTGCGGCGAAGTCGCCCTGCTCCGCACGCACGTCCGCCAGGTCCAGGTAGAGGGACCAGTTGGCGGGGTCCTGGGTCAGGGCGCATCCGAAGGCCGCCGCAGCCTGGTCCAGGACGCCCATCACGCGCCAGGTGGCCGCTCGCGCGACTGCGGTCCACATGACCAGCTCGACGGCATCGGCGCGATCGCACAGGGCGAAGCACAGCTCGTAACGGCCGCAGGCCCGGGGCAGCCGAGCCATGGAGGCCAGCGCCTCGGGAACGGGACTGCGTTCGGACACCACCTCGATGGCATGGAACCAGGGCGCGAACCGCTCACGCATCTCGTCGGTGTCCAGGTCGTGGCCGTAATCCAACGTCCTCAGACAGGCTTCGGCCAGCGCCTCGGCGCTCACCGCACCGAGAAAGCGCGCATCGCTGAACCAGGGTGCAGCGCCCCACGCCACATCGGGCCGCGCGCCGGTGACCGAACCAAGGGCCATCACGGCGTCGTCCATGTCCCCTTCGAGGAACAGGAAGTACGCCTGTGCCAGCACCGCGCTCAAGGAGCCGTCCCCTTCGAGACCCTCCTCGAGTTCCGGGCGCCGGTCCTGCCACAACTCGACGAGGGCCGCATAGGGCTCCGGCGCTGTCGGCGCCGAGGCTATCGCCCTCACCAGAAACTTCATGGCGGGGACCGGGCTTCCGCCGCAGTGCGCCATCACCCCGGCGAGTCCGACCCCCGCCGCCACCGACTGATTCGACACCCCCAGAGAATATCCATGGCCAAAGGTTCTGGGAGCGTTGGGCGCTCACCCGTGGTGGCCGTGCCCCTCTCCGCGAACAGCGGCGCCGTCGAACTATCGGAGCCCGGACCCCAGCCATGCGTCCAGTACGGCGAAGTCCGCGCCGGTGAGGCCGCGCCAGGCCTCGACGCGGTGGAGGAGTGCCCGCCCTGGGTGGTGTACCTCCACCCAGGCGCGGTCGGCCTCGGCGATCTCGTCGTCGACCCACGCGAAGGGTCGTCCGGCGGCCCACCGGACGAGGGCCGGAGTCTTCCAGTGGAACCCGGGCGGCCCGCCCTCGTGGGACGGCTCCGGCCAGGTCACGACGGGGAGTTCGGGCAGACCGAGCCACGGTGCGATGCACTCGTTCGCGTCGGACATCCACGTCGTGGCCCACACCAGCTCGCACGGCAGCGCCTCCAGACGGCGTCCGTGATCAGGATCGATTCTGGCGATCAGCGGATTCGGTCCCGCCCCTCCGAAGGTCGGGTAGCCGTCCGGGAGTTGTTCCCGTGAGGCGCCGAACGGGATGAGCGGGCCGTCGACATCGAGGAAGAGGACGGGCAGCGGAGAACCGGCCACGCGTCAGCGGAGCCCGTCCACGAAGGCCTGCCAGGCGGCGGTGCTCATGACGAGCACGGGGCCGGCCGGGTTCTTGCTGTCGCGGACGGGGACGGACGCGGAGCAGCCGTCGGCGACCTCTACGCAATCACCGCCGGTGCTACCGCTGTACGACGACTTCCGCCAGGCGGCGCCGCCGGTGACGGTGCACTCGACGCATTCGCCGCCAGAACTCCCGCTGTAGCTGGACTTACGCCACGGCGCGCTCTTCAGGTTCGGGCCGGTTGCCATAACGCTCCTCCATCACACGGGTGATCAGCGCCGCGGAATCCTCGACGGAGAGGGCTGCGGCCTGCAAGTGAGCGTAGCGGCGCATGGCCTCCCTGATGGTCTCGGGGCTGGCGGTCATGTGGCCCGAGATGAGGTCTTCCGTGTAGATGATGTCCGGGTCCCCGTCGAAGCGCAGAAGGTTGAACGACCCGTCCAGACTCGTGTGTTCGCCTGCCATGAACGGCAACACCTGGACCCGCATCCACCGGTGCCTCGTGAACTCCAACAAGCGGGCGAGTTGGTCCCGCATCACCTCGCGCCCGCCGATCGGCCGGTGCAGCACCGCCTCGTCCAGGATCGCCCAGGCCAGCGGGGGCTGTGAGCGCTCCAGGATCCGCTGGCGTTCCATCCGGGCCGCGAGCAGTCCCTCCAGGTCGTCGGGCATGCCGGTGGCCAGGACCGCCCGCGCGTACTCCTCCGTCTGCAACAGCCCGTACACCAACTGCGCCTGGTACGTGGAGATGTACGAAGCCCGCGCTTCCATGTCCGCGTACGCCTGGAACCACGTCGGCAGTTGGCTCCGCAGGACCAGCCCGATCAGCCGTGAGAACACCCCGTCCGTGCCGAGCGCGGCGTCCAGGCGTTCCGAGAAGTCGCGGGTCGGGACCTTCTTCGTCGTCTCGATCTGGCCGATCAGCGAGCCCGTACAGAAGATGATCTCGCCGAGCTGGCCCTGCTTGAGGCCGGCGGCCTCCCGTCGGCGGCGCAGCTCCCAGCCGTAGAAGTCCAGTGGGGAAGCACTTGGGTCGAGTGACTGCACGTGGGCCATGGAGGGGCCTCTCGCTCCAACGCCTGGCGGCGTTCGTTTGATTTCGTAGCCGAGAGTAATCAAGACACTGCATCCTGGTGACATGAATCACGTATCCGGCACCCGGACCGGTGACATGGAAGCTGTCTACCGTGCCGATCTCGCGATGGGCGCGCACTCGGCCCGTCATCTGCGCCGCATCCTGCGGCTCTACCTCACCCGCTGGGCGCTGCTCGATGTGGCGGACGCGGCGGAGCTCGCCCTCACCGAGCTGATCGCCAACGTCGTACGGCATGTTCCCGGCCGCCGCTGCCAGGTCTTCATCTTCCTGCTCCCCACCGGGGGCGTGCGCGTCGAGGTCGCGGACGCGTGCCCCCGGCTGCCCCGCCCTCTCGACGGGGACGTGCTCGACGAGGGCGGCCGGGGGCTGCTCCTGGTGGACGCCGTCGCCGACAAGTGGGGCGTGGAGGAGCGCCGTGACGGATGCGGGAAGACGGTGTGGTTCGAGTGCGCTCAGCGGGAGGCGGCGAGCTCCGCGAGCACCGCGTCGGTGAACGGCGTCCAGACCTCGGCCGCCCACGGTCCGAAGGCGCGGTCCGTCAGCGCGACGCAGGCCGCGCCCGCCGCCGGGTCGATCCAGAGGAACGTGCCGGACTGGCCGAAGTGGCCGAAGGCGGCGGGGGAGGAGGAAAGCCCGGTCCAGTGCGGCGACTTGGAGTCGCGGATCTCGAAGCCGAGCCCCCAGTCGTTCGGGTTCTGGTGACCGTAACCGGGGAGCACGCCCTTGAGACCGGGGTGTACGACGGTCTGCGCCTCCAGGACCGTACGCGGGTCGAGGAGGCGCGGGGCCTGTACCTCGGCGGCGAAGCGCACGAGGTCGTCCACGGTCGAGACGCCGTCCTTGGCCGGGGAGCCCTCCAGAGTCGTCGACGTCATGCCCAGGGGCTCCAGGACCGCCTGGCGGGCGTACTCGGCGAACGGGATCTCGGTGGCCTTCGCGATGTGGTCGCCGAGCACCTCGAAGCCGGCGTTGGAATACAGCCTGCGGGTGCCGGGAGGCGCGGTGACCCGGTGTTCGTCGAAGGCGAGGCCGCTGGTGTGCGCGAGGAGGTGGCGGACGGACGAGCCCTCGGGGCCGGCCGGCTCGTCCAGCTCGACGGCGCCCTCCTCGTACGCCACCAGGGCCGCGTAGGCCGCCAGCGGCTTGGTCACCGAGGCCAGCGGGAAGCGGTGCGTGGTGGGACCATGGGTACCCAGGAGCGTGCCGTCCGAGGTGACGACGGCGGCTGCCGCGGTGGGGACGGGCCAGTTCTCGATCATCGCCAGGCTCTGCATGCGTATGAGCCTAACGGGAGCCGAATCCGGGATCGCGACCCGATTACGCTTGCTTGGAGTGCACTCCAACGTTCTAGCGTGGAGGTCATGACGGTGATGGAGAGCAGTTCCGCACGGACGGACACCCGCGCTTCCGCCCCGAAGGCGCGTCCGCGCCCCGAGGGCCAGGACCACTACACCATCAGCGAGGTCGTCGCGTTCTGCGGGCTCACCGCCCACACGCTGCGCTGGTACGAGCGGATCGGGCTGATGCCGCACGTCGACCGCTCCCACACGGGACAGCGCCGCTTCAGCAACCGCGACCTGGACTGGCTGACCTTCGTCGGCAAGCTGAGGCTGACCGGAATGCCGGTCGCCGACATGGTCCGATACGCGGAACTGCTCAGGGAGGGCGACCACACCTTCGCCGAGCGGCAGGAACTGCTGGAGGCGACCCGGCGCGACGTGAAGACACGGATCGCGGAACTCCAGGGGACCCTCGCCGTGCTCGACTTCAAGATCGACTTTTATGGCGGCGCCCGCGCGGCGTCGGAATCCGAAAGGGCCTGACGACATGAGTGAGACCGGAAAGATCGCGACCGTACAGCTCGCCGACGGAGGCCCGCAGGTCGGTGTGCAGGGGCTCGGCTGCATGGGGATCAGCGAGTTCTACGGAACCACCGACGAGCCGGCCGCCCGGGACACCCTGGAGGCGGCGCTGCAGGCCGGGGTCACCCTCTTCGACACCGCGGACATCTACGGGAGCGGTGCCAACGAGACGTTCCTCGCGCCGTTCGTCGGGGCGCACCGCGACGAGATCACGCTGGCGACCAAATTCGCCATCGAGCGGCGGGACGACGACCCGCACTACCGGGGTGTGCGCAACGATCCCGCGTACATCCGCCAGGCCGTGGAGGCCAGCCTGCGCCGGCTGGGCACCGATGTCATCGACCTGTACTACATGCACCGCCGTGACCCGCTCGTCCCGTTCGCCGAATCGGTGGGTGCGATGGCCGAGCTCGTGGAGCAGGGCAAGGTCAAGCAGCTCGGGCTGAGCGAGGTGACCGGGGACGAGCTCCGTGAGGCGCACGCCGTGCACCCGATCGCGGCCCTCCAGTCCGAGTGGTCGCTCTTCAGCCGGGACGTGGAGCGCAGCGCCGTGCCCGCGGCCGTCGAGCTCGGGGTGACCCTCGTGCCGTACTCGCCGCTCGGCCGCGGCTTCCTGACCGGGGCGTTCGCGGACGCGGCCAAGGACCTGGGGGAGGACGACTTCCGCAAGCACCAGCCGCGCTTCACCGGGGAGAACGCGAAGACCAACGCCGCGCTGCTGGAGCCGGTGCACAAGATCGCGGCGGCGCACGGTGTGACGGCCGCGCAGGTCGCCCTGGCCTGGGTGCAGCAGCGGGCCCAGGTGCACGGCCTGACCGTGGTGCCGATCCCCGGTACGCGTAAGCGGAGCCGTCTGCTGGAGAACGTGGCGGCGACCCGGCTCACGCTGACCCAGCAGGAGCTGGAGCTGCTGGAGCCCATCGCGGGCCAGGTGGCGGGGGACCGGTACCCGGACATGAGCAACACGGCCACCGCGCGGGAGTAAGCGGCCCTGGTGGGGGCCGCTAGGGGATGTAGCGGCGGAATCCCTCTGCCAGGGCCTTGAAGCCGCAGGCCCGGTAGAAGGTGTGGACGTACTCGTCATCAGCCGCCAGCAGCTGGACCTTGTAGCAGCCGGCTGCCTTGCCCAGCCCGACGGCTGCCTCCACCAGCCGGCGGCCCAGTCCCCGCCGCCTGAAGGAGCCGGCCACCACCACGTTCTCCACGAACAGGATGGCCCGGCCGCCGCGAGTCAGGTTCGGCATGACGATGCAGTCCGCCGTTCCGGCCACGGTGCCGTCGGCCTCGGCCACCAGGACCGTGCGTCCCTGCTGCTTCGATATGGCTGCCCAGACGGCATCTGCGGACGCCTGGGGCAACGGAGCGTCGTCCGGGTTCAACTCGCCGTAGAGAGCCAGCAACGCCGACAGGTCCGCCTCGGCCGCCGGCCGCACAGTGATCGTCATGCGCTGAGCCTGGCACGGGCAGCCGCACGTCTGCCTCAGGCCAGCCGGAGCGCGAAGACCGCGAAGCCCGCCGCGAGCAGCCCGGCCGCTGCCCGGCGGGCGTTCGCGGTCCGGCCGGCGGTCTGCCAGGGCGCCTCGAACCTGCGGGCGTACCGGGAGATCAGCACGAGCAGGGCGGCGAACACGGGCGTCCACGCCAGCCGGGCCAGGATCCAGCCGAGCGAGTCCGGGTCGGTGGTCAGCCCGGGTACGGCGCCGGCGAAGGAGGCCGGGACGGCGGCGGCCAGCATCGCCGTCTGGTGCCAGCACAGGATCGTCATCGCCGACAGGTTGATGACCACCACCGGCGCCCACAGCGCGGGGCGGCGCCCTGCCGATCCGGCCGTGCAGCAGGACCGCCGCACCGCTCTGCGCCGAGGCCAGCGCGAGGACCAGCAGCGACGGCGGATGCGAATTGGTCCGGGTCTCGCCGGGCACGCCGACCATCGAGGCCGGGTAGTGGAAGGCGAGCAGCAGCACGGCGAACAGGGCCGTGCCGCCGACGAGCAGGAGCCGGGCGCCCCGCCGGGAGAGACGGCCCTCGCCCCAGCTGACGCCGAGCTGATAGGCGAAGAGCCAGCCGGGCAGGATGTTCAGCAGACTCAGCCAGGACGGCACGGCGTCCGCGTACGGCCCGTAGCGCAGGAAGTCGACCGCGGCGACCGAGCCGATCAGCGGGGCGGCCGCCCAGCCGCCGAGCCGCCGGGCCAGCCGTACGCAGTACGGCGTGAGTGCCGTGACCACGGCGTACACCCCGACGAACCAGAGCGGCTGGATCACCAGCTTCGCCCCCGTACGCAAGGTGTCCTCGGGGACGCCGACGGCGTACAGCACCGGGATCATCAGCGCCCACACGGCGGTCACACCGAGCACGGGCCTGCCCAGCCGCACCATCCGGCCGCGCAGCCACGCGCCGGTGGTGGACGGCCGGCGGTGGTAGGAGAGGACGGAGGCGTAGCCCCCGACCAGGAAGAACACGCCCAGCATCTGGAGCACCCAGCTCACCGGGGAGAACACGGCGAAGGTGGAGAGCGGGCTGGCGTTGTGCAGGCCGCCCTCGCTGTCCAGGCCGAACCCGCCGAGCAGCCAGTGACCGGCCGGTACGGCCATCAGCGCCAGGGCGCGCAGCCCGTCGACCGCGCGGTCGCGGTGGGCGGGAGTGCTCGCGTCGATCCGGGAGGCCAGCTGCCGGGCGCTCATCGGGAGACCCCCTCGGCGATGGCGGTGAAGGCCCGGAGCGAGTCCGTGCCGGGGGCGAAGTAGCCGGTGTGGCCCTCGGCGTCCTCCGCGGGCACCCGTCGCGCCCCGAACTCCTCGTCGGCCGGATCGGCGCCGTGGCCCAGACCCGCCACCCGGACGTGCGGCACGTCGCCGATCCAGTCGGTGTCGTCCTTGGCCGCCCAGACACGTGCTCCGGTGTGCAGACCGGCCACGTCGTCCGCGCGCATCCCGGGGGAGCCGAGCACGACCAGGTCCGTGGCCCCGAGACCGGAGGCCGCGAGCCCGCACACCACCGAGCCGTAGCTGTGGCAGAACACGGCCGGCGCGGGCAGCCCGTCGGACGCAAGACCCGCCGTGAACCGGGTCAGCCGCTCCGCCCCGGCCTCGGCCAGCGTGCCCGTCGCGGCGTCCAGCCCGAGGCCCACCGGGGTGGTGTACCCGGCCCAGGCGATCACCGCACTGCCCCGACCCGTCCCGGCGTACAGGGACTTGGCCATGCCCGCCGGCGTGCCGTACACGTCGCCGCGCCGGTCGAAGGTCCCCGCGTCGATGTCCGACCCGGGTACCACGACGGACACATGACGCGCGGAGCGCAGGTCGCCGAACACCTCGGCGACCTGGCCGCGGCCCCGGGGGTCGAAGGCGAGGATCTGCCGGCCGGACGCGGCGAGTCCGGCGTACCGGGCGTCGTCGGAGGCGCGCAGCGCAAGGGCGTTGGCGCGGTAGCGGAGCTCCAGCGGTGTCCCGTCCAGATTGCCGACGACCGACGGATGCCGCTCCAGCAGCACCTGCCGCTCGGCCGGGCCCAACCCCCGGAAGAACGCCTGCACTTGCTCGGGCGTCGCGCGGCCCGGGTCCGGCAGCTCCCGCCCCAGCACCCCGTCCGCACGCCACGAGGCGCTGCCGGGCGGCGGACCCGTCACCGCCCGCTGGGTGTTCCCGGACGCCCAGCCGGCCGTCCCCGCCACCACGGTGGTCGCCAGTGCGACCGCGGCCAGCGTCCTCGCGAATCGGCGCATCGTGCCCTCCCCTTACGGAACCGGCGCACCGTTCGGTGTGCCGGAGAGGAAGGTAGGAAGACGGTGGGTGACAGGGCGTCACACCGGGGGGCCAACTGTCCGGTGCTACCGGGGTAGGGGGCGTACGGGGGGACAGCCCCCCGTCGAGCAGGGGGCCGGCGGCAGGGGCGGCTACGCCTCGCCCGGAGCCACCAGCCCCGACTCGTACGCGAAGATCACGGCCTGTGCCCGGTCCCGGAGTCCGAGCTTCGCCAGCACCTTGCCGATGTGCGTCTTCACGGTCTGCTCGGCCAGCACCAGCCGCGCCGCGATCTCCTGGTTCGACAGGCCCCGGGCGATCAGCTCCAGGACCTCCGTCTCGCGCGGTGTCAGACCGTTCAGCCGCAGCGCCGGCCCGCCGGACGGCGGAGCCGGGCGCTGCCGTGCGAAGTCCGCGATGAGCCGCCGCGTCACGGACGGCGCGAGGAGCGCGTCCCCCGCCGCCACGACCCGCACCGCCGAGATCAGATCCGCCGGCGGGGCGTCCTTCAGGAGGAACCCGGACGCGCCGGCGCGCAGCGCCTCGTACACGTAGTCGTCGACGTCGAAGGTGGTGAGCATCAGGACCTTCGGCCGGTGCACCACCCCCGTCGGCGGGCTCAGCAGCTCGCGGGCGGCGGCCAGTCCGTCCATCTCCGGCATCCTGACATCCATCAGGACGACGTCCGGATGCACCGACCTGCTGACCTCGACACCCTGGCGCCCGTCCGGGGCCTCGCCCACCACGTCGATGTCGCTCTGCGCCGCCAGCAGCGCGGCGAACCCGGCCCGCACCATGGCCTGGTCGTCGACGATGATCACGCGGATGGTCACGATTCCTCCGGAGTCACGGATGGGGAGGGCGGCCTGTCCGGTGGCAGCGGGAGCCGCGCGGCCACCCGGAAACCACCGTCCGGCAGCGGCCCGGTGTCGAGTGTGCCGCCGGTCAACCGTACGCGTTCCCGCATGCCGACCAGCCCGTGTCCCGTCCCCGACGTCTCCAGCGGCGAACCCGGCTTCTCCGCCTCCTCGTTCACGACCAGCACGGTCAGATGGCCGTCGCGCGCCGTGACCGACACCCTGGTCCGCGCACCCGGCGCGTGCCGCACCACGTTGGCCAGCGCCTCCTGCACGATGCGGTACGCCGAGAGGTCCACCGCCTGCGGCACGCCGCCCCGCTCCACCGCCTCCCGCACGTCCGTCGCCATCGACAGCTCGGCCGGGAGCCCCGCTCGTACCGTCGCCTCCACCAGCTGCTGCACCCGGTCGAGCCCGGGCTGCGGGGCGAGCTCGCCCCGGCTGCCGTCACTGCGCAGGACCGACAGCAGCCGGCGCATCTCGGCCAGTGACTCCCGGGCCCCGGCCGCGATCGAGGCGAACTCCGCCCGCGCCTCCTCGGAGAGCCCGCTGACCCGGTACGGCGCCGAGTCGGCCTGCACCGTGATCACCGACATGTGGTGCGCGACCACGTCATGGAGCTCCCGGGCGATCCGGGTGCGCTCCTCCAGCAGCGTGCGCTGCGCCCGCTCGGCCTCGCTGATGGTCCATTGCTCGGCGAGCCGGCGTTGGGCCTCGCCCCGTTCGCGTACCGAGGCACCGATCACCAGCACCACCGCGCCGAGAACGCACAGCAGGAGCGCTCCGCCGTCGCTGCGCACGGGCGCGAGGAGGTGCAGCAGCGACCCGGCCGCGCCCGTCGCCAGCCACACACCGATCACGGTGTGCCGCCTCTCGCGCAGTCCCAGGGCCAGCAGCACGAAGAGGTAGCCGACGACGACCGGCGGGGTCCACGGCCAGATGGTGCCCGGCTGCTCGGGCCGTGCCAGCAGCACCAGGGCGCCCACGATGTCGGCGGTGAAGACGATCCACCAGGCCTGCAACGGCCGGTGCGCCAGCATCAGCATAGGCGCGGCCTGTCCGACGGCCAGGGCGCCGGCGACTCCGCCGCGTACCCCGTAGTCGCCGGTCAGCACGTTGATCGTGACGGGGACGAGGGTGACGGTGAGCGCGAGCACGACCGCGTACGGCAGCAGCCGCAGCCAGCGCCTCGGGGACTCGGCGAACAGCGGGGTCGGCGGGTGGGACGCGTGGGACAGCCCGTGGGCGAGCTCGCGCAGATTGCGGCGGGCGGCGCTCAGCAGACCGTCGGCGGGCGGGGGCCCGGGGGGAGACGGGGGCATGATCGGGTCAGAGTAGGCGCGGAGTGTGCCGGGCGGCGTCATACCGGGGGACGGACCGCGGGCCGCCGGACCCGTACCCAGGTAGGGGTCGGCCCTGTTCCGGGGAGCGGGCGGCGGGGTGCGGCCTACAGCTCGGCGAGGAGCTCCGCCTTCTTCGCGCTGTACTCCGCGTCCGTCACCAGGCCCGCCTGGTGCAGGTCCCCGAGGTGGCGTATACGTTCCGCGATGTCCGCGGGGTCGCGCCGCGCGCCGCCCACCGGGACCGGGGCGGTCGCGACCGGCACCGACTGCGTCCGGCGGACGGACTCGAGGACCGCCGCGGCGAAGGGCAGCGACTCGTGCACCGGCCCGTAGCCCAGGCCGAACACCACGGCGGCGGGATCCTGGTCAGGCTGCGCGCGGACGGGCGTCTGCCCGCCGGGCACCGGGTCCGGTCCGGGGCCGTCCGCGTCGGAGTCCGACGCCGCGCCGCGTGGCAGCAGCCGGAGATATCCCTCGAAGGCCTCGGGCGAACGCCACTCGATCCCGGCCAGCTCCGCCACCGGGAACGTCTGGTCGCCCGCTTTCCACTTGGCGCTCGACGCCCCCGTCCAGAACCACCGGAACGAGACCAGGGCCCCGTCGAAGCCGGCCCGGCCGTCGTACGCCTTGAAGTGCATCGGCGCCTCGGGTGCCGTCACCATGAAGCGTTCGGCGGGCAGGGACGCCTCGGACCCGAGCACGGCGCGCAGCTCGTCGGCGTAGTACTCGGCGAGCGTCTCGCGCTCTGCGGGCAGCACCAGGCGGTAGGGGTCGTTCCCCTCCTTGAGCTGCCCGGCCGCGGCCGCGAGCAGTGGATCGGCACCTGGTCTCGGCACCGCGCGCAGGACCACCGTGCCCCGCTTGCCGGGGGTCAGCGTCACCGACGACAACGCCGCATACGGAATGCGGCGTTCACGCAGGCTCTGGAAGAGCCTCGGCGTGCGGATTCCCCGTTCGAAGCGGATGAGCACGGAGTCGGTGTCGAACTCCCAGGTGGCATGAATTCCGGCCAGCACATCACCCATGTGCCTCATCGTATGTGGCACAGGCCCGCACGTCCCCCTTCGGTACAGGCGGAATCGCGACCAGGCAGACAGGCCGTTCGCCGCTCTCTACGCGCGTCAGACGACTTTCTACGCGCGTCAGGCCTCTGACTCGCCGGAAATCTCCCGATGACACGCGCTGTCGGAGCTCGCACAGCTGACCGAGTCGTAGGCGCCCACTCCGATCGCGGCGAAGTTGCTGAGACTCTCCGTGCCCGGCTCGAAATAGCCGCTGTGCCCGATCGCGCCGCTCGCCGACACGATCCGCGCGCCGAAGGCCGGGTCGACCGGGTCGGCACCGTGTCCGAGCCCGCCGAACGCCATGTTCGGCACGTCCGCGATCCAGTCGTCGCTGTCCCGCATCGCCCAGACCCTGGCCCCGGTGTGCAAGGCGCCGGCGGTGTCCGCCCGCATCCCGGGGCTGCCGGCCACCGCGATGTCGGACACCCTGGACGGCAACTCGTCCGCGGCCATGCCGCACAGCACGGAGCCGTAGCTGTGGCAGAACAGCGAGACGTCCGACGCGCCGGGCAGCGCGTCGAGGAGGCCGTTCAGCCGCTTCGCACCCTCCGCCGCGAGCCCGCCCAGAGCGGAGTCCATGCCGATCCCGACGGGCGCCGTGTAGTCGGCCCACGCGATGACCGCCGTACGCGAACCGGGACGCGCCGAGCGCTCCGCGGCGTACAGCGACTGCGCCATGCCCACGGGCGCCGCGTTCTTCTTGACGCCGGTGCGCTCCAGCGTCAGGAGGTTCGTGTCGACCCCGGGGACGACGACCGAGACCCGCTCGGCCCGGTCCAGATCGCCGAGGACCTCGGCCGCCCGGCCGCGGCCCGACGGATCGAAGGCGAGGATCTGCCGGTCGCCGGAGAGCATGGACCGGAAACGCGCCAGCCGGAGCGCGGCCTGATGGCGCCCGTCCGGTGAGAGACGGGTGTCCTGTGTGCGCTGTTCCTCCGCCGCCTTCGCCTGCGCCAGCGCGTGCCGGTTGGCGCGGTAGCGCAGGGTGACCGGAGCGCCGTTCAGATTCCCCACCACCAGCGGGTACTTGTCCGCCAGGGCGACCTGCTGGCCCGCCGTGAGCGTCGCGAAGAAGTGTGCCAGCCGGTAGGCCGGGGCACTCACGTCCGGGAGGGCGTGACCGGCTATCCGGTCCTTCGCCCAGGACGCGAGCGCCGTCTCGCGCGGCGCTGACGACTGCTGATGACGCACGGCGGTCCATCCGGTGGTCGCCAGCATCACGAACACGACCGCGATGGCGAGCAGAGCGCGCCACGCGGTGAGAGTGGGGGAGGAGTCGAAGGAAGTCACTGCGCCCCACCCTAGGAGACGCGCGCGGGACGCCGTCGCAGGGGTGACACGGATCACTCGACCGCGGGGAATTGACCGTCCACCTCTTACGCTCCGTGTGCGCCGGATCCACGGTCCGGCGCGGTTGAAGCCCGTCGCGTACACGAATCGGCATGCGGAGCATGGGCATTGTGAGTTCGGCCATGCGGGAGCGATGAGGGGTGCGGCACAGCTGTGCGGTCCGCGTAAGCACGCCTACGCGGCGCGCCAGCTCCCGGAAAGCGCAGGTCCGAGCTGGTCCAGGTGGAGTTCGGTCAGCTCCCGGAGCGTCTCCACCCCCGCGTCCTTCCGGCGTCCCCACAGCTGTCCGGTCATCCGCATCACCCCGGAGAACGCGGCGACGGCGACCCGGGGGCGCGGATCCGCCTCCGGGTCGATCCCCTCACGCTCCGCGATCAGCAGGGCGGCCTGGTGCTCCAGGCCGATGTGGCGGCGCATATGGGCGGCGTGCAGCGCGGGGGTCGACTCGATCACCCGGTAGGCGCGCATCTGGAGTTCGACCGTGACGTCGTCGTCGGTGTCGGCGATGGTCTTCCAGGCGTCCAGAGCCGCCCGGCGCATTGCCTCGAAAGGGGCTTCCGCGGCAGGACGTTGACGCAGCTCCGCGAGGAAGCGCGCGTCCACCGCCTCCTGGACGGCGAAGGCGACGGCCTCCTTGTTGGCGAAGTAGCGGAAGAAGGTGCGCTGGGAGACGTCGACGGCGTCGACGATCTCGTCGACCGTCGTCCGGTCGTATCCCTGTGTGGTGAAGAGCCGGAGGGCGGTGTGCAGCAGGGCTTCGCGGGTGCGCCTCTTCTTGCGTTCGCGCAACCCCGTCGGCGCCCCCGGCGCGGGAACCCCGGATGTCTGCCTGCGTGTCACCGACCGGACCTCTTTTCCCTGTTTTTCCCTGATCAGACTACCTGTGAGCTACGTGGCAGTTACTGTCTTGTGAATTGGTTTGTCAACTGTCAGCAGCTGTCATAACGTCCTGCGCATGACTAGTCAGACCACTGTCGAGAAGGCACCGCGGGAGCCTGAAGACACCCTTGTTCCCGCACCGGCGAAAGGGCTGCGCGGCCACCCCTGGCTGACGCTCTTCGCCGTCGCCATCGGCGTGATGATGGTGGCGCTCGACGGCACGATCGTCGCGATCGCCAACCCTGCCATCCAGCAGGACCTCGGCGCCTCGCTCGCCGACGTCCAGTGGATCACCAACGGCTACATGCTCGCCCTCGCGGTCTCCCTGATCACCGCCGGCAAGCTCGGTGACCGTTTCGGCCACCGGCAGACGTTCCTCATAGGCATCGCGGGGTTCGCCGCCGCGTCTGCCGCCATCGGTTTCTCCGGCAGCGTGTCCCTGGTGATCTTCTTCCGGGTGCTTCAGGGCCTCTTCGGCGCACTGCTGATGCCGGCGGCGCTCGGCCTGCTGCGCGCCACCTTCCCCGCCGAGAAGCTGAACATGGCGATCGGCATCTGGGGCATGGTGATCGGCGCCTCGACCGCGGGCGGACCCATCCTCGGCGGTGTGCTCGTGGAGCACGTGAGCTGGGAGTCCGTCTTCTTCATCAACGTCCCCGTCGGAGTGGTCGCGCTCCTCTTCGGCCTCGTGATCCTCAGGGACCACCGCGCGGAGAACGCGCCGAAGTCCTTCGACATCGGTGGCATCGTCCTGCTGTCGCAGGCGATGTTCTGCCTGATCTGGTCGCTGATCAAGGGCTCCGAGTGGGGCTGGGGCGACTGGAAGACCCTCGGCTTCCTCGGCGCCGCCCTCGTCCTGTTCGTCGTGTTCGCGCTCTCCCAGAAGAACGTCCGCGAGCCCCTGATCCCGCTGGCCATGTTCCGCTCCGTGCCGCTGTCGGCCGGTGTCGTCCTGATGGTGCTGATGGCGTTCGCCTTCATGGGCGGACTGTTCTTCGTCACCTTCTACCTTCAGAACGTCCATGGCATGAGCCCCGTCGACAGCGGTCTGCACCTGCTGCCGCTGACCGGCATGATGATCGTCGGCTCACCGCTCGCCGGCGCCGCGATCACCAGGTTCGGGCCGCGCGTGCCGCTGGTCGGCGGCATGGTGTCCGTCGCGGTCGCCATGTTCGGGATGTCCCAGCTGAGCATCGGTACCGGCACGCTGACCATGTCGCTCTGGTTCGCGCTGCTCGGCTTCGGCCTCGCGCCGGTCATGGTCGGCGCCACCGAGGTCATCGTGGGCAACGCCCCGATGGAGCTCTCCGGTGTCGCGGGCGGACTCCAGCAGGCCGCCATGCAGGTCGGCGGAAGCCTCGGCACGGCCGTGCTCGGCGCCGTCATGGCCGCCCAGGTGGACGCGAAGCTCGACGACAACTGGAAGGCGGCGGAGCTCCCGCCGGTGGACCCGGCGCAGCTGGACCAGGCGTCCGCCGCCATCAAGGTCGGTATGCCGCCGGTCGCGCCGGGCACCCCGCCGGAGATCGCGGCGAAGATCACCGGCGTCGCCCATGACACCTTCGTGTCGGGCATGAGCGCGGCCTTCATGGTCGCGGGCATCGTCGCGGTGGCCGCCGCCCTGGTCGCCACGCTCACCAAGCGGGGCACGAACGCCGAGGCAGGAATGGGCGCGGGCCACATCTGACCCCTCGAAGACACCTGGCCCGCCCCGGCCCGCACGTGGGCCCCAGGCGTCAACACAGCGCACCCGACAGCCCCGCCGGACGGTACCGGCGGGGCTGTCGCCTATCAGGGTGGTCCACCGCCCGGCCCCTTCCCGGCCCGTACTTCCGCAGGTCAGAGTGCGGACATGGCGAGCCGCCCGGCTCGTCGGCGCCGCGCCGGCCGAGGCTGACGCGGCACCGGACCACGGGGGTTGATCCACCATGCGCAAGACCGTCCTCGCCGCCACCCTGGCGGCCACCGCACTCGTCCCGGCCACGGCCCTGTCCTCCGGCGCCGCACCGGCCGCCCACCACGGGCCCACCGGGCAGGAGCGCTCCCGCAGCGCCCCGCAGTCCGCCCCGGCGGGGCTCGCGCCGTGCGGCGCGGGGCAGCTCTGCCTCTGGGCGAAGTCCGACTTCACCGGGGCCAGGCAGGTCCACGAGCTGTCCACCGTGGACATCGAGAGCTGCGTCCCCCTTCCGGAGGGACGCCACGCCCAGGCGCTCGTCAACCGCACCGGCCGTCCCGTCACCACCTACCAGTCGGCCGAGTGCGCGGAGACCGGCGAGTTCGAGACGTACCCGGGAGGCGGCACCTGGGTGCCCCGGTCGCCGTACGCGGTCCGGGCCTTCAAGATCTGGGAGAGCTGAGCGAACGCCGAAGGGCGGCGGACCCGGGGTCCGCCGCCCTTCTTCCGGAACCGTGGGTTCCCTACGCGTCGCCGCCCTCCGGGCCGGGGCCCGCGGCGGTCACGTCCAGCAGTTCGTAGCGGTCCAGCGCCGTCTTCAGCGCCGAACGGTCGATCTTGCCTTCCTTGGCCAGCTCCGTCAGCACCGCCAGCACGATCGACTGCGCGTCGATGTGGAAGAAGCGGCGGGCCGCACCCCGGGTGTCGGCGAAGCCGAAGCCGTCCGCACCCAGCGACTGGTACGCGCCGGGGACCCAGCGGGAGATCTGGTCGGGCACGGAACGCATCCAGTCCGAGACCGCCACGAACGGGCCCTCGGAGCCGGAGAGCTTCTGCGTCACATACGGGACGCGCTGCTCCTCCTCCGGGTGGAGCAGGTTGTGGCGCTCCACCTCCACCGCCTCACGGCGCAGCTCGTTCCAGGAGGTCGCCGACCAGACGTCCGCCTTCACGTTCCACTCGTCGGCGAGGATCCGCTGGGCCTCGACCGCCCACGGGACCGCCACACCCGACGCCATGATCTGGGCCGGGATCTGGCCCTTCTCGCCGGCGCGGTAGCGGTGCACGCCCTTGAGGATGCCCTCGACATCCACATCGGCGGGCTCGGCGGGGTGCTGGATCGGCTCGTTGTAGACGGTGAGGTAGTAGAAGACGTCCTCGTTCTCGTCGGGGGCCCCGCCGTACATCCGGCGCAGGCCGTCCTTGACGATGTGCGCGATCTCGTACCCGAACGCCGGGTCGTACGAGACACAGGCCGGGTTCGTCGACGCGAGCAGCTGCGAGTGGCCGTCCGCGTGCTGGAGCCCCTCACCGGTCAGCGTCGTACGGCCGGCGGTCGCGCCCAGGACGAATCCGCGCGCGAGCTGGTCGGCCATCTGCCAGAACTGGTCACCGGTCCGCTGGAAACCGAACATCGAGTAGAAGACGTACACCGGGATCAGCGGCTCACCGTGCGTGGCGTACGCCGAACCCGCGGCGATCAGCGAGGCCGTGCAGCCGGCCTCGGAGATGCCGTCGTGCAGCATCTGGCCGGTCGGCGACTCCTTGTACGCGAGGAGGAGCTCACGGTCCACGGACTCGTACTGCTGCCCCAGCGGGTTGTAGATCTTCGCGCTCGGGAAGAACGCGTCCATGCCGAAGGTGCGGTACTCGTCGGGCGCGATCAGCACGAAACGCTTGCCGATCTCCTTGTCCCGCATGAGGTCCTTCAGTACACGGACGAACGCCATGGTCGTGGCGATCGACTGCTGACCCGAACCCTTCTTCGCGGTCGCGTACGCCTTCTCGTCCGGAAGGGGCAGCGGCTTCGCCCGCACCACACGCGTCGGGACGTAACCGCCCAGACCCTGGCGGCGGTCGTGCATGTACTGGATCTCCTCCGAGTCGCGGCCCGGGTGGTAGTACGGCGGGTTGCCGTCCTCCAGCTGCTTGTCCGCGATCGGGATGTGCAGGCGGTCACGGAAGCGCTTCAGGTCGTCCGCCGTGAGCTTCTTCATCTGGTGGGTCGCGTTGCGGCCCTCGAAGTTCGGTCCGAGCGTCCAGCCCTTGACCGTCTGCGCCAGGATCACGGTCGGCTGGCCCTTGTGGGCCTTGGCCGCCGCGTACGCCGCATAGACCTTGCGGTGGTCGTGACCGCCGCGGCCCAGGTGCAGGATCTGGTCGTCGGACATGTCCTTGACCATGTCCCGCAGCCGCGGGTCGTCACCGAAGAAGTGGTCACGGATGTACGCCCCGGTCTCGGTCGCGTACGTCTGGAACTGGCCGTCCGGGGTCGTGTTCAGCTTGTTGACCAGGATGCCCGTGCGGTCCTGCGCGAGCAGCGGGTCCCAGGTGCGGTCCCAGACCAGCTTGATGACGTTCCAGCCGGCACCGCGGAACTGCGACTCCAGCTCCTGGATGATCTTGCCGTTGCCGCGCACGGGTCCGTCGAGGCGCTGCAGGTTGCAGTTCACCACGAAGGTGAGGTTGTCGAGACCCTCACGGGCGGCGATGGAGAGCTGGCCGAGCGACTCGGGCTCGTCCATCTCGCCGTCGCCGAGGTAGGCCCAGACGTGCGACTTGGAGGTGTCGGCGATGCCGCGCGCCTCCATGTATCGGTTCATCCGCGCCTGGTAGATCGCGCCGAGCGGGCCGAGGCCCATCGAGACGGTCGGGAACTCCCAGAAGTCCGGCATCGACCGCGGGTGCGGGTAGCTGGAGAGCGCGTGGCCCGCCTTCGACTTCTCCTGGCGGAAGCCGTCGAGCTGGGCCTCGCTCAGCCGGTCGAGCAGGAAGGCGCGGGCGTAGATGCCCGGGGACGCGTGTCCCTGGAAGAAGATCTGGTCGCCGCCCAGGCCGTCGTCCTTGCCCCGGAAGAAGTGGTTGAAGCCCACGTCGTACAGCGAGGCGGAGGAGGCGAACGTGGCGATGTGGCCGCCGACACCGATCCCGGGCCGCTGGGCGCGGGAGACCATCACCGCGGCGTTCCACCGGGTCGCGTTGAGGACCTTGCGCTCGATCTCCTCGTCGCCCGGGAAGAACGGCTCGTCCTTCGTGGCGATCGTGTTGACGTAGTCGGTGCTGCGCATCTCGGGCACGGCCACGCGCTTCTCGCGCGCGCGCTCGATGAGCCGGAGCATCAGATAGCGGGCCCGCTCACGGCCGCGCTCGTCGACGGCGGCGTCGAGGGAGTCGAGCCATTCCTGGGTCTCTTCAGGATCGAAGTCCGGGACCTGGCTCGGAAGGCCGCCAATGATGATCGGGTTGCGATCGGATCCGGAAGCCACGCTGTTCCTTCGCTGTTCGGTGGTGCTCTTCGGGGCCTGTATGCGGGGAACGTACCCCCGGGCGGCTGCTGTACGCCGCCTCCATCGTGTACCGCGAGGAGCCGGACGTCATCTCTACTGTGGGGTAACACGAGGTTCCAGGACGCCGTGTCCGGGCACCAGTACCAGCAGCGCGAGAGCGGTCCTGCCCAAACCGCAACCATACGCCCAACCCGGCCAAGCGTTCCCAAAGCCCGTTCGAATCCGAATGGCGGAGCGAAACGGCATAAGCTGAGGAAGGACGTAAAGGGTCCGGACACCATTTCCGGCCCCGCAGGAGACATGCCGGTAGTTGCGGCGACGTGGCAGGGAACGTCACCGTTTAGGCGGTCTCGGACGCCGGGTACTTGCGCGATTCGCCGAGCCCGTGTGGACTACGGCCAATGCCCCGCGCACGCGCGTGGCTGAAGCATTTTCCGAAACATGATCAGGAGGCAACCCGTGAGCGCGACCGCGGACCACGCGGAGGAACGGACCAACACGGCCGCAAGGCTTGGGTTCGAACCCGGACAGGTGGTCCAGGAGATCGGCTACGACGACGACGTCGAGCAGGAGCTCCGTGAGGGCATTGAGGCCACAATCGGCCAGGAACTCGTCGACGAGGACTACGACGACGTCGCTGACGTCGTCCTGCTCTGGTTCCGTGACGAGGACGGCGACCTTACGGACGCGCTGGTGGATGCCATTGGTCTGATCGAGGACGGTGGGGCGGTCTGGCTGCTGACGCCCAAGACCGGCCGCGACGGATACGTCGAACCGAGCGACATCAACGAGGCTGCCCAGACAGCTGGTCTCGCCCAGACCAAGAGCATCAGCGCGGGCAAGGACTGGACGGGCAGCCGTCTGGTCACTCCCAAGGGGGCCCCGGCCAAGCGCTGAGAGCTCTTTCACCACCTGGGCCCCCGACGGCATCGCGCCGCCGGGGGCCTTCGTACGCGCCGGGGCGGACCTGCCCAGGTCCGCCTCGGGACGCTGCGTAGGGTGGGTGTCACCCGGACGGCCCAGGCCGGGAAGTGTGACGTTCGTGAAGGGATGCGTTTTACATGGCGATCGAGGTCGGCACGAAGGCTCCGGATTTCGAGCTGAAGGACAACCACGGGCGCACCGTGAAGCTCTCTGATTTCCAGGGTTCTCACGGCGCCAAGAACGTGGTGCTGCTCTTCTACCCCTTCGCCTTCACCGGTGTCTGCACGGGGGAGCTGTGCGCGCTCCGCGACGAGCTGCCCAGGTTCGAGAACGACGACACCCAGCTGCTCGCCGTCTCCAACGACTCGATCCACACCCTGCGCGTCTTCGCCGAGCAGGAGGGCCTCGAGTACCCGCTGCTCTCGGACTTCTGGCCGCACGGGGAGACCTCGCGGGCGTACGGCGTCTTCGACGAGGACAAGGGCTGCGCGGTGCGCGGCACCTTCATCATCGACAAGGAGGGCGTGGTCCGCTGGACCGTCGTCAACGGCCTGCCGGACGCGCGTGACCTGAACGACTACGTGAAGGCACTCGACGCGATCTGATCCGGCCCGACCTGATACGGCTTGTTCGGGATCCGGGGTTTGCGACCTGCCGGATCCGGGGATCTCCTGGCGGCGACCGGCCAAAAGCCTGTTTTGGCCGGGAACCGGTCACTAGGATCCAATCGTTGATCCGATGCCAACGCACGACGGGGGCGCTGGTGTCTGCCGGCCCTCTCAAAACTTTTGGAGGACTCGTGGGAGTCAGCCTCAGCAAGGGCGGCAACGTCTCGCTGACCAAGGCCGCGCCGAACCTGACCGCGGTCATCGTGGGTCTGGGCTGGGATGCCCGGACGACCACCGGCGGTGACTTCGACCTCGACGCCAGCGCGCTGCTGACGAACGCCGAGGGCAAGGTCGGCAGCGACGGGAATTTCGTCTTCTTCAACAACCTCAAGAGCCCCGACGGTTCGGTCGAGCACACCGGTGACAACCTCACCGGTGAGGGCGAGGGCGACGACGAGGTCATCAAGGTCAACCTGGCCGGCGTCCCGGCCGATGTCGACAAGATCGTCTTCCCGGTCTCGATCTACGAGGCCGAGAGCCGTCAGCAGAGCTTCGGCCAGGTCCGCAACGCGTACATCCGCGTGGTGAACCAGGCCGACAACAGCGAGCTCGCCCGCTACGACCTGAGCGAGGACGCCTCGACGGAGACCGCCATGGTCTTCGGCGAGCTCTACCGCAACGGCGCGGAGTGGAAGTTCCGTGCCATCGGCCAGGGGTATGCCTCGGGTCTGCGCGGCATCGCGCAGGACTTCGGCGTCAACGTCTGAGCCGGTCCGGAGCATCCTCCGGACACCCGCAGCTCCATCGCGTCCGGCGCCGCACCACGTGCGGCGCCGGACGCGCTCGGCAGCCCGCCCCGCGTCCGTCAGGAGCCCTGCCGGGCCGCCATATCGTCCATCGACTCGGGGAGGACACACCATGGGCGTCACGCTCGCCAAGGGAGGCAATGTCTCCCTCTCCAAGGCCGCACCCAATCTCACGCAGGTGCTGGTCGGGCTCGGCTGGGACGCACGATCCACGACGGGAGCCGACTTCGACCTCGACGCCAGCGCACTGCTGTGCCAGTCGGGCCGGGTCCTCGGCGACGAGTGGTTCGTGTTCTACAACAACCTCACAAGCCCCGACGGCTCGGTCGAGCACACCGGCGACAACCTCACGGGGGAGGGCGACGGCGACGACGAGTCCGTCATCGTGAACCTCACGCAGGTGCCGGCGCACTGCGACAAGATTCTTTTCCCGGTTTCGATCCATGAAGCCGACAATCGTGGGCAGACATTCGGTCAGGTGGCCAATGCCTTCATCCGCGTGGTGAACCAGGCGGACGGCCAGGAGCTGGCACGGTACGACCTCAGCGAGGACGCGTCGACGGAGACGGCGATGATCTTCGGTGAGCTCTACCGCTACGGCGGCGAGTGGAAATTCCGTGCAGTCGGACAGGGGTACGCGTCAGGGCTGCGGGGCATCGCTCTAGACTTCGGGGTCAACGTTTCGTAAAGCCGCGCACGGCGCGGGGGAGCCCCGTACTCAACCGGGGGAGACCCGTTACATACACGATGGGGTAGCCAGTGCTTCTGAAAACCTTCGGCTGGTCGTTCGCGGTTACCGCGCTCGGCCTGGTCGCAGCGGTGTTCTACGGGGGGTGGCAGGCATTCGGCGTCGTTGCGATCCTGTCGATCCTGGAGATCTCGCTGTCCTTCGACAACGCGGTGATCAACGCCGGAATCCTGAAGAAGATGAGTGCCTTCTGGCAGAAGATCTTCCTCACCATCGGTGTCATCATCGCGGTCTTCGGTATGCGGCTGGTCTTCCCCGTCGTGATCGTGGCCATCAGCGCGCAGCTCGGACCCATCGAGGCCATCGACCTCTCGTTCAATGATCCCGACCGGTACAAGGAACTGGTGACGGACGCCCACCCGTCCATCGCCGCCTTCGGTGGCATGTTCCTGCTCATGATCTTCCTCGACTTCATCTTCGAGGACCGTGACATCAAGTGGCTCGGCTGGCTGGAGCGCCCGCTCGCCAAGCTCGGCAAGGTCGACATGCTGTCGGTCTGTGTCGCGCTGATCGTCCTCATGATCGCGGCCATGACCGTCGCGACCCACGCGCACCAGCACGGTGGCGGGCACGCCGACAAGGCGTCGACCGTCATGCTTTCCGGGATCGCGGGTCTGATCACCTACCTCGTGGTCGGTGGTCTCTCCGGATTCTTCGAGAACAAGCTCGAGGAGGAGGAGGAGCGCGAGCACGAGGCCGAGGAAGAGGCCAGGAAGTCCGGCAAGTCCCCCTCCGCGGTGGTCCTCGCCGGCAAGGCCGCGTTCTTCATGTTCCTCTACCTCGAGGTCCTCGACGCGTCCTTCTCGTTCGACGGTGTCATCGGCGCCTTCGCCATCACCAACGAGATCGTCCTGATGGCCCTCGGCCTCGGCATCGGCGCCATGTACGTCCGTTCGCTCACCGTGTACCTGGTCCGCCAGGGCACGCTGGACGACTACGTCTACCTGGAGCACGGCGCCCATTACGCGATCGGCGCGCTGTCGGTCATCCTGCTCATCACCATCCAGTACGAGATCAACGAGATCATCACCGGTCTCGTCGGGGTCGTGCTGATCGGCTGGTCCTTCTGGTCCTCGGTGCGCCGCAACAAGGCCATCGCCGCAGCCGGCGGCGACGGCGGCGGCTCCGATTCCAAGGCGGAAGTGTCCTCCGGGGTGTGACCCGGTAAGGATTGAGGAACGCTCTCTCTGCGGGGCGGCCACGGTGGCGGTTCTCCGGGAACACCCGGACCCGGCCCGGCGGCCGCCCCGCAGTGGCGTGCGGGGCGTGGGAACCGCAGGTGCGGGGTCGGGCGTTACTACCGATACATATGGGGGTTGGGATGGCCTTCTGGGACGGCCTGTTTCCGCGGCGGGCCGCGCAGTTCGAGTCGGGTAACTCCGCGACGAACTCGATCGTGCTCTCCAAGCGCAACGCCACGGTCTCGCTGAACAAGCAGGGCGCCCTGTCGGGCAACCTGCGCGTCAACCTGTCGTGGCGGATGCGTACGTCGGACTTCGGCGGAAGGTCGCGGCAGAGCGGGCGGCTGCTGCGTCCGCTGAAGCTCTTCCAGCCCGACGTGGTCCAGGCGCACACCCAGGGCATGGTCAACGTGGACCTGGACCTGGGCTGCATGTACGAACTGGCGGACGGCACCAAGGGCGTTGTGCAGCCCCTGGGCAACCTCATCGGCGACCTGAACGCGGCGCCGTACGTCAGGCTCAGCGGCGACGACCGCTTCGGGGCGCCGTCGGGCGAGACGGTCTACGTGAACCTCGACAAGCGCGACGAGCTCAAGCGCCTGCTGTTCTTCGTGTACATCTACGACCAGACCCCGGCCTTCGACCGCACACACGCCAAGGTGACGCTCTATCCGGGCAACGGCCCGCGCATCGAGATCGAGCTGGACGAACGGGCCCCGCAGGCCCGCTCCTGCGCGGTGTTCACGGTCGAGAACGTCAAGGGCGAGCTGATCGTGCGCCGCGAGGTGAAGTTCGTTTACGGCTTCCAGTCGGAACTGGACCGGATGTACGGCTTCGGTATGCAGTGGGGACGCGGCTACAAGACGCGGGCCTGAGTGCGCACCGTGAAGGGCGTCCGCGCCTCCGGTTCACGACCGGAGGAACTGCGGGCCCTGCGGAGGGAGCACGAAATTCGGGTCCGCGGCGTGCGCCGCCGTCGCGGCCGGCTGCGGGTAGCCGTACGCCGGCTGCGCCGGGGCGGCGGGCTGCGGATAGCCGTAGGCGGGCTGAGGGGCCGCTGCGGGCTGCTGCGGGTAGCCGTAGGCGGGCTGGGGCGCCACGGACGGCTGCGGGTAGCCGTACGCGGGCTGCTGGTGCTGGACCGTGGCCTGGGAGTCGGGCGAGGGCGCCGTGGCCTCGGGGACGGACGGGGCGGGCGCGTCGGGGGTGCTGGGCACGGCCGCAGGGCCGGGCTCGGAGGCGGCTTCCGCCTCGTCCACCGAGATCCCGAAGGCGGTGGCCAGCCCGACGAGGCCCGTCGGGTAGCCCTGCCCCACCGCCCGGAACTTCCAGCCGTCGCCCCGCCGGTACAGCTCGCCGCAGATGACGGCGGTCTCCTCACCGGTCTCCGCGCGCACATCGAACACCGCGAGCGGCTCACCGTCGGCGGACGCCGCGTCGTACAGCGATATCCGCAGGTCGGTCACGCGTTCGAACGCCTCTTCGTCGCAGGACGCGGCGATGACCACCTGCTCCACGGAGGGGTCGAGCGCGGACAGGTCCGCCTCGATCGTGTCCGTGAGCCCTTCGGGGGCGCTGCGCTTGGGCAGGCGCCGCACGAGGCCCGACGGGTGCCGCGGCTGGTTGTAGAAGACGAAGTCCTCGTCGGAACGCACTTGCCCGGAGGGGCCGATCAGCAGGGCCGAGGCGTCCACATCAGGGACCCCGGCGCCCGGGGTCCATCGCAGCACGGCCCGTACGGCCATGGCGTCGAGAGGGACGTTCGAGCCCTTCAGCATCGCGTGCGTCATGGCGGTCATCCTGCCTGCTGGGGTGGTGTCCGGACAACGCGGGGGTACGAACCAGTAGGCCAGGCAGGGTTCGCGAGGGGCACGCAGGCGCGCCGCGCGGGGCGTGAGATACGCCGGGGACACCTGAAGTTCACAAGGACGGGGAACCGGCGACACCTCCCCGAACGTACTATTACCGGCCATACGTTTTCCGGTCCATCAGGCAGTACGGGGGAATCACATGCGTCATTTCGGGCATATCTCGCCCGCTGTCCGGGAGGTTCTCTTCTTCAGGGAGCCGTGTGCATTCGACGCGGATTCCTCCTCCCGCCTGCTGTCCACGGCCCTCGGGGCCACGCTCTACAGCCCCGCGACCCGGCCCAGGCTGGCCGACGACGTGATCAAGCAGGGCGGGCAGGGAGTGGTCTCCATGGTGCTCTGCCTGGAGGATTCCATCGACGACGCCGAAGTGGTCGGCGCCGAGGCCAACCTGGTCCGGCAGTTCGCCGACCTCGAGGCGCGGGACGCCGAGGTGCCGCTGCTCTTCATCAGGGTCCGCGAGCCGGAGCAGATCACCGACCTCGTACGGCGGCTCGGCAGCTCCGTCCGATTGTTGTCCGGATTCGTACTTCCGAAATTCACGGAGGAGCGGGGTGAGCTCTTCCTGGAGGCGCTCACCGCGGCCGAAGCGAGCGGCGGGCACCGGCTGTTCGCGATGCCCGTCCTCGAATCACCCGAGCTGCTGCACCTGGAGACCAGGGGCGAGACCCTGCGGGGAATCTCCCGCACCGTCGACAAGTACCGCGACCGGGTCCTGGCGCTGCGGCTCGGCGTCACCGACTTCTGCTCCGCCTACGGCCTGCGCCGGGCCCCCGACATGACGGCGTACGACGTCCAGATCGTCGGCGCGGTCATCGGCGACGTCGTCAACGTGCTGGGCCGGTCGGACGGCACCGGCTTCACCATCACCGGGCCCGTGTGGGAGTACTTCCGGCTCCAGGAGCGGATGTTCAAGCCCCAGCTGCGCCGCAGCCCCTTCATGGGCCAGGCCGAGGAGCTGCGCACCGCGCTCATCGAGCACGACCTTGACGGGCTGCTGCGTGAGATCGAGCTGGACCGGGCCAACGGCCTGCTCGGCAAGACCTGCATCCATCCGTCGCACGTCCTGCCCGTACACGCGCTGTCGGTCGTCAGCCACGAGGAGTACAGCGACGCGCAGGACATCCTGCGGCCTGAGCGGGGCGGCGGCGGGGTGCTGCGCTCCGCGTACACGAACAAGATGAACGAAGTGAAGCCCCACCGCGCCTGGGCCGAGCGGACCCTCCTGCGGGCCGACGTCTTCGGCGTGGCCCGCGAGGACGTCGGCTTCGTGGAGCTCCTGGCCGCCGGCGTGACGGCCTGAGCGCGGGCATGGGCGTACAGGGGCGGGCGGACGAGCAGATACGGGAAGAAGAGGCAGTGGACGTGGAGTGGTCGGGTAACTGGGTCGCGGAGCGGCTCGGGGTCGAGCTCGTCGGCGACGGGGAGCTCCGGGAGCTGCTGGGCCTCGCCCTGCGCCGCAATCCGAAGCGGGCCCATCTGCTCGTGTCGAACGTCCTGGGCAAGCACGTGCCGCAGCGGCCGTCCGTCGTCCACGGCGTGGGCTTCGAGCTCGGCGAGCGGGTGCGGAACCTGCTGGGGGAGGCGGAGGCCCGCCGCGCGGTCGTCCTCGGCTACGCGGAGACGGCCACGGGCCTCGGCCATGCCGTCGCGGACGGGCTCGGGGTGGCGCCGTACCTCCACTCGACCCGGCGCCCCGTCGCCGGCGTCGCACAGGCCGGCGGCTTCGAGGAGGCGCACTCGCACGCCACCTCCCATCTGCTGCTGCCCGAGGACCCCGACCTGCTGGACGCGTCTGCGGAGGGCTCTCCGCTGATCCTGGTCGACGACGAGTTCTCCACCGGCAACACCGTGCTCAACACCATCCGGGCCCTCCACGCGCGCTACCCCCGCGACCGGTACGTCATCGTCGCCTTGGTGGACATGCGCTCCGAGGCCGACCAGGGGCGGCTCGCCGAGTTCGCCGAGGAGATCGGTGCGCGCGTCGACCTGGTGGCCCGCGCCCGGGGCACCGTGCGCCTGCCCGACGGCGTCCTGGAGAAGGGCCGGGACCTGGTGGCCGCGTACGAGGCCGGACACGCGCCGGACGAGCCCCCCGCGCCACGGACCGCCCCCGCACGCGTCACCCTGGACTGGCCGGCCGGCGTACCCGACGGCGGCCGCCACGGCTTCACCCCCGTCCACCGCGCGGCCCTGGAAGCCGCTCTGCCGGGCATGGCCGCCCGGATCGCCGACGCCGTGGGCGACGCCCGCAGGGTACTCGTCCTCGGCTTCGAGGAGCTGATGTACGCGCCCCTGCGGCTCGCCACCGCGCTGGAGGACGCCACCACGGCCGACGTGCGCTACTCCACCACCACCCGCTCGCCCGTCCTCGCCGTCGACGACCCCGGCTACGCCATACGCAGCCGCCTCGTCTTCCCCGCCCACGACGACCCCGCCGACGGCCCGGGCGACCGGTACGCGTACAACGTCGCGGGCGCGGGCTTCGACGCCGTCGTCGCGGTGGTCGACTCCGCCGGCGACACCCCCGCCCTGCACGCCCCGGACGGGCTGCTGGCCCGGCTCGCCGGCCACACCGACCAGGTCGTGCTCGCGGTCGTCCCCTCGTACGTGCCGACCTCACACAGGCAGGAAGCCGCCATGCTGCCCGAACCCCTCCGGGGACCCGCCTTCTCCTCCTACGCGGCGGACGACGTCGGCTGGCTGCTCCAGGACCTCTCCGACACCGCGCTGGAAGCCCCCACCGAGGAGCGCGAGGAGGCGATCCAGAGCGGCGGCGCGCACTACGCCGAGTCGCTGCCCGTCGAGTACCAGCCCAGCCCGCAGTACCAGGAGCTGTTCAAGGCGGCCCTGGAGACCTCGGCGGCCCGTATCGCCCGGGCCGTCGGCACCGTCACCGAGACCGTCCTGGCGGAGAGGGGCCCCCGCCCCGTCCTGGTCTCCCTCGCCCGCGCCGGAACCCCCGTCGGGGTCCTCATGCGCCGGTGGGCCCAGCACCGGCACGGCCTCGACCTGCCGCACTACGCCGTCTCCATCGTCCGTGGCCGCGGCATCGACGCCAACGCCCTGCGCTGGCTGGCCGCCCACCACGACCCGGCGGACGTCGTCTTCGTCGACGGCTGGACCGGGAAAGGCGCCATCACCCGCGAACTCGCCGCAGCACTGGAGGAGTTCGGCGGCTTCAACCCGGAGATCGCCGTACTGGCCGACCCGGGCGGCTGCGTACGGACGTACGGGACGCGCGAGGACTTCCTCATCCCGTCCGCCTGCCTCAACTCCACGGTGTCCGGGCTGATCTCCCGTACGGTCCTGCGCTCCGACCTGGTCGGCCCGCACGACTTCCACGGCGCGAAGTTCTACAGCGAGCTCGCCGGCGCCGACGTCTCCGGCCTCTTCCTGGACACGGTCGCCGCCCGCTTCGACGAGGTCGGCGACGCGGTGGACGCCGAGGCGAAGGAACTGCTCGCCGCGGACCGCGCCCCCACCTGGGAGGGCTGGGCCGCCGTCGAGCGCATCAGCGAGGAGTACGGCATCCACGACGTGAACCTGGTCAAGCCCGGCGTCGGCGAGACGACCCGGGTGCTGCTGCGCCGCGTTCCCTGGAAGATCCTGGCCAAGCGGGGAGCCGGCGCCGACCTCGACCACGTACGGCTGCTCGCCGAGCAGCGCGGCGTCCCGGTCGAGGAGGTCGGAGAACTCCCGTACACCTGCGTCGGACTGATCCACCCCAAGTACACCCGCGGCGCCACCGGCGCGGACGGCACGGCGGTGACGGCGAAGTGAGCGAGACCGTGAACACGCCCGACGACGCGACCACGGGCACCTCCGGGGACGACCCCGTGACGCTGGTGGCCAGCGACCTGGACCGCACCCTCATCTACTCGGCGGCCTCCCTCCAGCTGACCATGCCGGACGAGCATGCTCCCCGTCTGCTCTGCGTGGAGGTGTACGGCGGCGCGCCCCTCTGCTACATGACGGAGACGGCCGCCGCACTGCTCGACCAGCTGGCCCGCACCACGGTGTTCGTCCCGACCACCACCAGGACCCGGGAGCAGTACGGCCGCATCCACCTGCCCGGACCCGCCCCCCGGTACGCCATCTGTGCCAACGGCGGACACATCCTGGTCGACGGCGTCTCCGACCCGGACTGGCAGGACCACGTGGCCCGCCGGATCGCGGGCGAGTGCGCCTCCCTCGGCGAGGTCCGCGCCCACCTCCAGGCGGCGGGCGACCCCTCCTGGCTGCTCAAGGAACGGGTCGCCGAGGACCTCTTCGCCTACCTCGTCGTCGACCGCGGAGCCCTCCCCGAGGGCTGGGTCAAGGAGCTGTCCGCCTGGGCGGACACCAAGGGATGGACCGTCTCGCTCCAGGGCCGCAAGATCTACGCCGTCCCCAAGCCGCTCACCAAGAGTGCCGCCATGCACGAGGTCGCCCGCCGCAGCGGTGCCACGCTCACGCTCGCCGCCGGGGACTCGCTCCTGGACGCCGACCTCCTGCTCGCCGCCGACCGGGCCTGGCGCCCGGGCCACGGTGAGCTGGCCGACTGCGGCTGGGGCGCACCCAACACCGAGGTGCTCCGGGAGCGGGGCGGCGCGGCGGGCGAGGAGATCCTGCGCCGCTTCCTGCGCGCCGCCGACCCCCTGCGGGTGCACTGAGCACGCGCGAGCGATCTTCGGCAAGCTGGTCGGGCCGCCGCAGCAGCCGGGTCAGGGCGTGGCGGATCTGCGCGTCACGGTGACGTGGGAGTCAGCCGCAGCAGCCCCCACCGCAGCAGCCCCCACCGCCACCGCCGCCCGCGGGTGCGGCAGCGGGCGCGGAGGCCGAGCCGCCGCCCACCGACACGGTGGAGAGCAGCTTCACGGTGTCCTCGTGCCCGGCGGGGCAGGAGGCGGGATCGGATGACTCGGCCATCGGGCGGCTGAGTTCGAACGTCTCGCCGCAGGGGCGGCAGCGGTACTCGTAACGAGGCATGGCCCCAGATTAGAGCCTCTTCCCCCTCGCGACCTCGGGCATCGAGGAGCGGGGGCGGCGCTCCTCCCTCGCGACCTGCTCGGGATGGCGGGCGCGCCAGTACGGATTGTCGTGGGGCAGCCCGCCGGTGACCCTCCCGTACATGCCGAACATCATCAGCAGCAGCCCGACCACGAAGCTGAAGATCACGTTCTGCATGCGGAACGCCAGGAAATTGGCACTGCTGTCCAGCAGCGCCAGATTCACGAACCCGCTGAGGATGAAGGCGATGCCCAGGACCATGTTCAGCGTCGAGGCGAAGTTCCCGCCGATGACCATGCCGACGAAGAGCAGCAGCCCGACACAGATGGACAGGATGCTCAGCGCACCGTTGGTGTTCAGGCCCGCCACCGTGTCGCCGCCGGTGTCGAAGAAGCCGATACGGTCGATGAGCCCCAGGATCCCGAAGGCGACGAGCAGCAGGCCCATCAGGCCCGCCCCCGCCCGGTAGACCCGGCTGAGGCGGTGGTCGACGGGGAGGTGGTCGTCGAGGACGGCCTTGCGGCGGGCGGGCTTGCCGGGCCGGCGCGTGGGATGCAGGACGTGAGTGGCCATGACGGCCTCCTTCGGCCGAGTGCGGCCAGGGACGCCTCAGCGGAAGCCGCTGCGTACCTCCAGGATCGGCCCACGGGCGGCCGGGGACAACTCAGCCCCTGCCCGCGGCCTCCGGCACGCTCAGGTGCCGCCGCCCAGCTCCTCGCGGATCGCGGAGACCACACGGGTCGCCGTCCGGCGCACGGCCTCGGTCTCCGTGAGGAAGTGCCAGTAGTCGGGGTGGCGTCCGTCCAGCCCTTCGATCGCCCGCTCCAGCCGCGCCACGGCGTCGTCCAGCGGGCGGGCGTGACGCTGGTCCGGCGTGTTGCGCCCGGCCATGGCGAGGCGCTGGGCGTCCCGGATCACGAACCGGGTGCGGTCGATCTCCGCCTGCGGGTTCTTCGCCACCGCGTCGAGCCGCTGCAACCGGTCCCCGGCGGCGGACACCGCCTCGTCGGTCGCGTTGAGCAAGGCCCGGACCGTACTCAGCCGGGACGTCGCATCCGGCCAGCGCTGCTCGGACCGTGCCTCGGCGGCCTCCGCCAGCTTCGCCTCGGCCTGCCGGACATTGACCGCCGCCTGCTCGGGAACCGGCTGCAGGTCCTGCCAGCAGGCGGCCGAGAAGCGCCGCCGCAGCTCGCTGAGCACCGGCTCGACCTGCCCGGCGCGTGTGGTCAGCGCCTGGGCCCGGGTGCGCAGCGACACCAGCCTGCGGTCGATCTCGGCGGCCCGCTCCGGAAGCTGGTCCGCCTCCGCCCGGATCGCCTCGGCGTCCCGCAGCACCTTGTCCGCACGCTGCAGGGTCTCCGCCACACCGTGCTGTCCCGCGCCCTGGTTGAGCTTGGTCAGCTCCGGGGCGAGGGCCGCGAGCCGGGCCGCGAGATCGTCCGCCCGCAGCCCCGAGGCACGCACCGCGTCCAGCGCGTTGCTCGCGGCGAGCAGGGCCTGGCGGCCCCGCTCCACGGCGGGAGCGAGCCGCGCGAGCTGGGTCTCCGCGCTGCTGAGCAGCGTCCCGAGCCCCTGGGCGAACCGGTCGAGCTCACCCTTCACCCGCACGAGATCGTCCTTCGCCCGGGTCAGCTGCGTCCGCGCACCGGCCGCCGCCGAAGGCTCCAGATCGTCCCGGTCGAGGTCATGGGCGTCGACCGCGGTGATGTACTCGTGGCTGACCTCGTCGATCCGCCGGCCCAGCGCCGCGAAGTCGTCCGCGGCCTTGCGGGCGCGGGGCGAACTGTCCACGGCGGTGATCGTCTCGATCGAGATCCGCAGATCGCGCTGAGCGGTGTCCAGCTCGTAGAAAGCGGCAGCCGCCGCGTCCTTCGCCGCCTGCGCGTCGGCGCGCTGATTCTCCCCGCGCCCCCCGAACCAACGGCGCGTACCCCCGCCGGCGAAGGCGCCGGGCAGCGCGGCGACGACCAGGGGGACCGGCAGCAGCATCAGCACCAGGGCGTCCCTGACGGCGGAACCAACACTCGCTTTCGCCTGCGGCCGCGTGTGTGTCGCCGTCACATCCCTCTCCCGTGCCGATTCGCCCTGCCCGGTTCATTCTCGCACCAGTTAGGACGAACGCACGGGCCGGTTAGTTCGCACTTCGGACGGTGACTTCACCGTTGTCGCTGCGCGCCCTCACCACGTGCTCGCTGCTTTCGCTGCGGGGAACCCTGACGGAGACGTCACCGTTCTCGGCCTCGGCGGACACCGCGTACGCGCTCTTCCCGGCCGGCAGGTCGATGGAGATGCTCCCGTTGTCACTCACCGTGTCCACGAGGTTCGGGACCTGGGTGAACCCGATGCGCACCGACCCGTTGTCCGAGCGGGCGATCACCGAATTCCCCGAGATCCGCTCGGCCTCGACGGAGCCGTTGTCGGAGTGCAGCTCCAGCGGCCCGGAGATGTCACGCACGTCGACGCCGCCGTTGTCGGCGGAGATCTTGAGCGGGGCACTGAAACCGGCCGCGGTGACCTTCCCGTTGTCCCCCTGCACGGTCAGGGCCAGCCCGCGGGGCACCTTCACCTCATGGTGCGCCTCGCAGTTGCTGATCACCGCCCGGCACTTCACCTCCAGCCGCAGCTCGTCCCCCTCGAGCTTCCAGACGGGATCCGGCCCACTCCCCAGCACGACCCACCCGTCGAACCGGCGGGTGACCTCGATCTGCTCCACGTCGGCGGGCACGAGCTCCAGGGTCGAGTTCTCGGCGTCGATGGTGAGCGAGTCCCCACTGAAGGCGAACGCCTTGTGCTCGGCGGCGGCGTCCTCCGCATCCGCACTCCCACAGCCACTGAGCGCGGTCACGAGGAGCACGGTCCCGGCGGCGGCCACGAGTGCGTCGGTGCGTCGTGTACGGATGGTCATGGTGTCGGGTCCCCCTGAGAGCGCCGGCGATGTGGCTACACCGTATGTACGGGCCCACCCCCACGACGATCCGGACGGCTACCGTCTCCGGGGTGGGGGTAACCCCCGTACGCGGGCCCGGGGACCCCGGCCGTGTCCGGCCAGGAACCGGATTGCCGCTGGGGGGCGTGGGCCATGTAACCTGTTGCCTCATCCAAGGGTGCGTAGCTCAGGGGTAGAGCGCTGCTCTTACAAAGCAGATGTCGGCGGTTCGAAACCGTCCGCGCCCACAGTAGGAACTTGCAGGTGAGAGCCTGTTACGGCCTCCCGGTCCACTCGGACCGGGGGGCCGTTTCCATGATCGATGCCACATGGATGCCACATCCCCACAGGATTGGTTGTCATCCGTCACCCTTTTGAGGGATGGACTCAGTGCAGCAGGCACGTAGAGTGCTGCGCAGGGAGGGGCAGGCGTGACTCCCCACACGCGCCTGACACGCGCCTCCCGACATTCTGTGGTGCTGCGGCGGGGAGGCCCGGCCCACGGAAGCAAGGCCCCCACCGCGTCTGTCGGTGGGGGCCTTCTGCTGTCCAACGTAGACCGCCCCGCACCTGGTTGGGTGCGGGGCGGGGCGTCTTGACCGAAGCCTGACGCCTAACGGCTCAATCGGGCGGACACGCGAACACCCTTGAGCCGCTTCGATGTCGCACCCTTCCGGATACGACCGCTTGCGCTGCGTGTCATCTTCTTGATCGTTCGTTTTACGGTCAACCGTAAAGACAAGTGATCATGCTGCCCGCGAACGTGGGCAGGTGCACCACCAGCCGATGCCCGACGACCGCGTCCACGCCAGGCGCAGGGCTATCGGCGACCGCATGCGCGCTGCACGTCTCGACGCGAACCTCTCCCAGGAGGACGTCTCGCTGCGCGCCGGCATCCGCATCGCGACGTACAGCAACATCGAGCAGGGCCACAGCAGCCCGCTCCTCGACACCCTCATCCGAATCGCCGACGCCATCGGTGTTCCGCTCGTCGACCTCGTCCGGACCTGACCCCGCCCGCACCCCGGCCACCGCCGGCCACGGGTACGGACAGGGAGTTCCGATCAGACCGGCGGTGTGCCCGGCGGGGACGGTGTCGGTCGGCCCGGCGGCAGTGAGGGCCCCTGGTCCGGCGGCGTCTGCGGTCGACCGCTGCCGTGCCGGCCCATCTCCAGCTTCCGTGCCGTCAGCCCGAAGATGCCCAGCGGCGGGAACAGGTCAACGCGGCGCGGGTACTGGCCGATCGCGCAGCCGCGGCACACCAGATCGGTCCCATCCGCGGTTACGCGCGTTCCTTCGACCGGGGCGGCCCAGCACGCCTCGCAGATGCGGACAGCGGTAGGGCTCGTGGCCGGCCTCAAGATGCTGACCATGACAGCCCCCTGCCTTCTGTTGGCTTCGTCGCGAAGGTGGTACGCATGTTGTGCCTCCGTCTCGTAGGGCGGGTGGTGGCCCGCCCCGACCGCAGTCCGGCCAAGGAATGCGCGGTCGGGGCGGAAGCTCAGCGCTTGCGGTCGAGGCCCAGGCGCCTTGACCGGCTCCCTTGCAGCCAGATGAGGTTGTCCAACACCGGGTCTTGGGCGGCGCGCCGCCGGACTTGTGGCTGCGTCGAGGGCTCCGGCTCCGGCTCCGGCGGCGCGGCGTTCCGTGGGGTCGAGGAAGCTGGGTTGGTCACGGTCGTCATCCCTTCGGGCATGAAGTAGGACAAGAGCGAGGGAACCAGCGGACAACGCACCCGCCGAGGTCGAGCTTCTGAGTTCCGAGGTCGACGGCGTGCCCGTTGCGTAATGGGGTGCTGCACCACACGCAGTGCACGCCGCGCTGCTGCTGCGGGGACAGAGACTCGGCCTCCGGCAACGGGCGGCTGGCCTCCACGGCCGTCAACAGAACGCTCCGGCGGACAGGTGGAGGTTGCCCCCAGGGCCGAACGCAGCACCGAGCGTTGCGGGGTCAGTCAACAGGCCGGAGCCGTCCGGCTTCTCCAACCACCCCAGCCCGTCTAGGTACCGCTCGGCCGGCGGGCAGCGCAGCGCCCACCCGGCGGGGTGCACCGTCAGCTGCGGCAAGTCCTCGAGGAGCTGCTGCACACCGGCTGGCACCAGCCACCATGCGCGGTCGGCTTCCGGGTGGACGAGGACGGGGCCGAGCCGGGCGGGGCCGACGCGCTGCATGGCGGTCACGCTCGGCATGAGGGCGGCCTCGACGGCCAGCCAGCACTGGCCGGTGGGGACGAGCGCGAGTTCGTCGCGGTCCCATGCGCGGTGCACCTGTACGGGGTCCGGGGCGTTGGACGCCAGCCAGTCCGAGCCTGGATTGCGTGTCCGTGTGGCCATGACCAGCACGTTAGAGATTCGGGGTGCGAATGCGCGCGCCGATTGCGGCTGATTGCGAATGTGGGCAGCCGAGTTGAGGCCGGTTGCTCAGGACAGGTCCAGCGACGCCCGTGCCCGGCCGATCAGGCGCCTCGCCTGCGGCCCGTAGACCGCTGCCTCGGCGGTCCAGTCCCACGCCCTCTCGTACAAGGCGATGGTCTCCTCGTCGTCGAGCCACATCTCGGTGCTGATCGTCTCGACGATGACGCGCCGCCGGTCATAGATCCAGAACCCGTGGGTGGGTGCGCGCCGCAGCCGCGCCCCGAAGGGAACGATGCCAAGCTCGATGGTGTCCAGACCGATCAGCCCGGCCAGGCGGTCGAGCTGTGCCGCCATCACCTCGCGGGGGCACGTCACCACATGGAGGGCACCCTCCCATACGAGGAACCGGAACCGGCGGCCGGGCTCGTACAGGGCATCCTGCCGGCGGATGCGGGTACGAACGGCATCCTCCACGTCCCGGGGGGTCTGCCGGAACTCGGCGTTCGCCTCGAAGGTGTGACGGGCGTAGTCCGCCGTCTGGAAAAGGCCTGGGATTCGGGCGACTTCCAGGCCGCGAATGGTCTGCGTTGCCGCACTCTCCGCGATGGCCAGTTCCTGGCGGGCCCGGTGCCCGCCGACCAGTTGGCGGCGCCATGACCGGTACTGGGTTTCCAACCCGACGAGTCTGCCCTTCAACTCCCCGGCTAGGTCCTCACGGCCCACGGCCTGCGCCCACGCTTCAAGGTCGGTGCCCGACGGGGTCTGCTTCCCCAGCTCTAGGCGCGACACCTTCGAGCGCTGCCAACCGAGGGCCGAAGCCACGCCCTTGCCGTCAAGGCCGGCCTCGGTGCGCAGCTCGCGGAGCCGTGCACCGAGGGCGACCCGGGCAGATTGATAGTCGGTGCTCACACGGTTGAAGCTACCGTCCTGGCGAACTCCGCGGTGGCGGTTGCGTAGTGCCATGCGGCGTCGCGGGCCTGGCAGGCTGCGGCGACGTCGGCGGGGTCTTCGCTCAGAATCACGCCGAGGGTGGTGTCGTCGTCGTCGAAGACGAAGCGCGCGACGAGCCGGGAGTCGAAGAGCCAGAAGTCGTAGTCCGGCAGGCCGAGCCGCGCGGCCTGCGCCCGGGGCAGGTTGCGGATGTCCTCGCCTGCGGCGACGCTGCTGTGTCCGCTGGCGAGGAGGAACTCCTGGCCCTCGGTGAGGGGCTCGTCGACAAGGCGCACCCGCTCGAACCGCTTCCCGCGCGCGACCTGCCTGCGGACGTTTTCCCGCCAGGCGTCGTCCGGCTCGGCGGCGATGTCCGCGCCGTCCTGCCAGCGGGCCCACTTCGGGCTGTTGCGGTCGGAGGCGTAGCCGCGGCGGGTTTCCAGGCGCCAGGCAGTGTGGCGGAAGTCCTCGAAGAGGTGGGCGATGGTGGAGAACGGGACCATCCCGCGTGCCTCGGTGCGTGGTGCGAAGCGGATGAGAAGGTCGCGCGGGACCCGTACGAACGTCTCCTCGGGCTTCACGTCCCGGAGCTGTGCGAGGTGCTCAGGGTCGGTGACCCGGTCGCCCTGGACGAGGATGTCGGTGCTGCCGTCGATCTCGTACAGGGTCGGGCAGTCGCCGTTGTCGCTGGTCGTGCCGATGAACCTGAGCCCCATGGTGCCCCTCCGTCTGGCCGGTTGAGAGACCAGGATGCGCCGGATGGCGGGAGGGTGCTCGAAGATTGCGGCGGATTGCTGAACGCTGGGGCAGGTGCTGAGTTGCTCGCAATCGACGGCCGCTACCCGGGTCGGTCAACGCGCTCGGCCGGCCAGCTGCGGCCGGCGCCGGTCCGGGAGTCGTACTATCCGGGCGTGGCAATCGAACTGAATGATGAGCTCATCGAACTGGAGCGGGTGGCGTGGGCCGAGCAGCAGGAGCAGCGGCTGACGGTGGATACCGCGGCCAAGCTGCAGGCGGCGATCACTGCCCATGCGGCGGCGACCGGGCAGTCCCGGTATGAGGTTGAGCGGGAGTTGAAGCGCGTGGTCCGGCATCCGGAAGACGACGGCTGACCGGCCGACCGCGCGGCTGCGCCCCCTCCACCCGGTGGTGGAGGGGGCGTTGCTGTTGTCAGGCGGCGGCGAGGACGGCGTACCGGTCTGCGTAGTACGCGGCGTCGTCGCGGGCGAGCTCGCGGCCGATGATCGTGGCGGCGCAGGTGGCGACCGGGATGACGGTGGTGGGCTCGTCGGTGCGGGCGGGGCGGGCCACGGTGTAGGCGGTGCGGTGGACGGTGTACGCCTGGATGCGGTCGAGGCGGAAGGTGCGGGACTCGCCGGTCTCGCGGTCCATGGCGCGGAGGGTGATGGCGCCGGCCTTGGTGGTGCGGGTGTCGTAGATCTCGATGGTGCGGATGGTCTCGACGAGGTTGCCGGTCTTCTTGCCGTTCTCGTCTTTCTCCTCCTTGAGGTAGGTGATGGTGACGGGGTGCTGGCGGTCGGCGGCGGCGAGGAGGCGGGTGAGGGTCTGTGCCTGGGTCTCGTTGGTGGTGGTCTTCATGGTGTCCGCCCCTCGCTCGTTTCCGTGTACCCACACGGTAAGCGAAAATCGTGTGGGTACACAAGGGGTTGCGGCGAGGAATCTGTGTGGGAACATGGATGGCATGGCAGCAGACGACAAGGACCACACCTTCACCACCAAGTTCCGCATCCCTAAGCGGCTCTGGAGCGCCTACGGAACGGCTGCTCAGCGGCAGGGCACCGACCGCAGTGCCGACCTCGTCGACCACGTCCGCGCGTACGTACGCGAGCACGGCGACGAGCAGGAGCTCGCCGAACTCGCCGCTGCCGAGGAGGAGCTCGCCGCCCGCCGGGCGCGCAAGGGCGGCCGCCCGGCGAAGGCGAAGGAGGAGAGCGCGTGAGCAGCACCGACTTGATGGCCTTCCTTCGGGCCCGGCTCGACGAGGACGAGCGGACTGCAAAAGCAGCCACTCCTGCACCGTGGTGCGACTCCGGCGGCTACGTCACCGACATTGACCAGGACGGCCACTCACGGGTACAGGTGACCGAATTCGGCACCCAGGACGAGGACGGAAAGGGAGACGGCCCGCAAGGGCAAGCAGACTCCGCCCACATCGCCCGCCAGGACCCGGCCCGCGCCCTGCGCGAGGCAGAGGCTAAGCGACGGGTCCTGCGCGCCCACGAGAAGTGGTGCGAAGGCCGGTGTGAGGCGAAGTATCCGGAGGGCGGGTTCGACGCCGCGCATTACTGGTCAATCAAGACCCTTGCTGCCGTGTACGCCGACCACCGCGACTACCGGGAAGCCTGGCGGCCGTAACCCACCGCGCGCACGACAACGCCCCTCCAGCAACAGCAGGAGGGGCGCGCGTAGTTCAGGGGTACTGCCGGCGGAACGGATCCAACGCCAGCGGCGACGACGCATCCGGATCAGGGTCCGGCTCCTCCGGCTCCGCGGGCGCCCCATCCCGGCGGCACACCAACGCATCCGGATCAGACGACAGAGGCTGGAGGCTGTACCCCTCGGGGCAGGTCTGCCCGTTCCGGCCGTCCTTCCCATCCTGGCCGTCCTTCCCATCGGCGCCCGGCACGGCGGGACCAGCCGGGCCCGGCGGCCCCGCCGGGCCAGCAGGACCCGGCACCGTTGAGTCCGAACCCGCCACACCGGCCGCGCCCGACGGGCCCGGTACTGGCGATACTGACGGTGCCGGATCCCCCTTCGGCCCGGCAGGACCCGGCGGACCAGGGATCGGCACCGGCACCTCCGCCCGGGCCGGCAGATCCTCCACCGCCCGCGCCGGATCCGGAGCAGCAGGAGTGTCCCCGCCCGCCTGAATCTGGGACCGGAGCGTCCGTACGTCCGTGGCCAGCGTGGACACGGCCCCGCCGCGCCGGTCAGCCTCCGCCGCCAACTGGTCCGCGCGCTGGTCCGCCTGCTCGATCCGCAGGAACGCCAGCGCGACCGCGCCCCCAAGGAACAGGAGCGCGGCCACCACCCACAGGAGGTAGCGACGCCGGTAGAACAACCTCTCTGCCCGCGTCACGGCGTACCTCCCAGCTGGGTGACCAGCAGCCGAAGCCTGGCCACCTCGAGCTCCAGCGCGGCCGCCCGCTGCTCGGCGGTCGCCTGGTCCGTCTCTGCCTTATCCCGCTCGGCAGTGAGCCGTGCGGTGAGGCTGTCGTATCCGGTGATGACTCCGCCCTCCCGGGCTGCTCGCGTGGCGCCCCGGGAGCCGTAGATGGCCGCTGCCGCAGCTACCGGGCTGGCCAGCAGTGCACCCAGCGCGGTGAGCATGGCAGCGTCCACACGTCCTCCGGTTGCGCTCGGCCGTGCAGCTCAGACGCCCGCCGGCTGCGGGCTCGGCTTCGTGGGTACAGGGGTGACCTGGCCGCGGGTGATGAACATCAGGACGGCCAGCACGCAGCCGTTGATCGCGGCCGTGGTGGTCGGAGCGACCTCGAACCCGAACGCGCCGACGGCCGAGGCGATGGTGGCGACGGCGGCGGTGAACGCCTGCACGGCGATCGGCCGAGTCAGGGCCGCGGCGATCGCGCCGAGGACCGCGGACGTGCAGGCGACGATCCACCCGGCCTGGGCCTCGGTGAGACCGACGTTGAAGGTGACGGCCAGGCCGAGGATGGCGGCGAGGCTGTTGAGCCAGAGGGCGGGCTCTCTACCGAAGATCTTCATGGGTCAGGCCTCCTGCGTGTTGATGTTGACGTCGATGACGGCGTCCTTGATGGCAGCCTCGACTGCGGCGACGACGGCTGCGGTGTCGACGCCGGTGCCGATGAGTCCGGCAAGGGTGGCAATGGCGGCCGTGTTCGCGGCGACCTCGCGGCGTACGGCGCGGATGCCCTCGCTCTGGACGGCGATGTGGGTGCCGAGCGCCCAGTAGTGCCCCTTGTGCTTGGGGTCGGGGTTGTAGTCGGATGCGTCCTTCGGGGCGGGCCAGATCCCGTCCTCGGTGCAGAGCAGCTTGAGGTCAGCGGTGGTCAATGGCATGTCGTTCTCCTCGTTGGCAGAGCCGGGGTTCCAGCTCGCGGAATGGGCAAGGCGCTCGGCCACGTCGGCGCGCAAATCCGGCATGGCGAAGCCGCGGGGGTCGACCTTGTCGGAGCTCCACTCCAGGTGGCCGATGATCGACTTGGCGTCGAGGCCCCAGTCGTCGCCCTTCGCCCGGTGCGCCCGGATCAGCGCCGCCTGGACGCGGACGATCGCGTCGTACTGGACGGCCGGCCAAGGGTCCTTCCCGTCGCCGAGGTTCTCGCACTCCCACCCGTAGAACGCGTGGTTCCCGTCGGTCCCGTTGCTGTTGCCCCGGGTGGGCTTCGGCGGCCGGGAGCCGTACGACTCAGCGGTCACCTGTGCGAGGACGGCAGGATCGCCGCCGCCGGCGTGGTTCGCGCGGCCCCAGCCGACCATGTGGACCTGGCCGTCCTTCGCGATGACGCCGTGGCACAGGGGCCCTGGCAGAGCGGAGTGTCCGTCGCGGCACAGGGCGACGGTGTTCGCCGTTCCCTTGGTGACGGTGTGGTGGACGATCGACCCGTTGACCGGGCCCCAGGCGCCCTTGTGGTTGCGGTTGTGGGTGCGCCAGTCGCCGACCTCGACGACGCGCACACCCTCGGCGCGTAGGGCCGCGAGGACTGCGGCGGCGGACAGTGGTGTGGCCATCAGGCCCTCCAGACGTGAGGCGGTGCGGGGCTACAGGGCAGTAGCGCCGGGGAAGTCGCTTGCGGGCCCGAAATCCTCGGTCAGCAAGTACGCAGGGTTCGCCGCAGGGGTGGCCGCCACGTGAAAGTTCGCGGCCCCAGAGTCCCGCGAGACGGTCCCGACGAGCGTTGCGGAGATGTTCGATGCCCCACCGTTCAGAAACACATTGCTGAACTCAAAGCCGTAGTTGGTGGCGTTCGGAGTGGTGATCCGGAACGAGTCGAACAGGGTGGCGCCCGCCACGGTGTCGCGGCGGACGCGGATCCGACCCTCGCTCCCCGTGGCGCTGGCCGTGATCAGACCCTTGATCGTCAGCCGGTACGCCCGGCCTGCCTTGAAGGTGATCGTCGGCGTAGTCACCCACGCGGTTTCGGCCGAGACGGGGGAGCCCGGGGTGTTCGCGGTGATGCAGGTGTAGTCGACGGTGAACGGCGCCTTCGCGTTCTCGACGCTGGCGATGAGGCGTTCCCCGGCGAGGGAGAGATCGGGCATGGAGCTTCTCCTACAGGGCGTAGATCGTCGGGTGGGCGAGGCGGATGTCCGCGCCCGAGGAGTGGGTCTTGGTAAGGCCGTTGACAGAGCGGGTCACCGTCATCGCCTGCGGGCCGACGTACAAGTTGTCGAACTGGGTTGTCATCGGGAGCGTGTTCGTGGTCGCGCCGCCGACCAGCGACCGCACCCCAACCGACCCAGGGGCAGTGAGCGCGGTGTCCGTGGCGGTGACCTGCCACGCCGCAGGCTCCGCGTTGGACCGTGGCCACACCTTGGCGCTGAGGCTGCTGCCGGTCACCGCGAGACGGACCGTGTACCAGGCCCCGGCGGTGTAGGTGAGGCCCGTCGTGTACTGGGTCCCCAGCAGGGACTCGGCTCCATCGCGCTTGCGGATGGTGAGGAGCATGGCGCCGCCCGCTGCGACCTGCACGCGGGCGAGGTACATATGCGTCGCATCGGTGTACCGGGCGATCGGGAACACGTAGGTGCTGTCGGCGACTGGCACGGCGGACAGGGACCAGTCCACGCGCACATCGACATCCGCAGTGGTCACCGGGACGTAGCTGTGGAAAATCGTGCCGCGCGCGTTGGTGATGTGCCGGCCAGTTCCGCCGGTCACCGCGTAGTCGGCGGCGGCGCCCCCAGCGGTGGCCCACGCCTGCCCGGAGTCGGCGGTGCCCCAGCCGTTGCTGACAGTCCGGGCGAAGGCGTCCTGCGCGACACCGGTGATCTGGGTGACGGTGGCGACCTCGCCGCCGACGGCCACGTCGAACGGCATGTCCGCCGGGTTGGTGGTCCAGGCCGTGCCGTCCGTTGTGGTCACCGGCAGCACGGTGTCCGTAGCCGTCACCGGTACAGCCAGCACCGTTCCCCCAGTGTCGAATCGGCCCCGGGCCGCATCGTCGTACACGCCGACCTCCCACGGCCCGTACGGCGTGCAGTTGAACTCCAGCTCCCACCGGCGCTGGTGCAGCAGCTCGGTGTAACCCTGCACCTGGAGGTCAATGGCCTCTGGGGGCAGCCACTTCGGGGGGTTCGTGATCTGCATCCGGTCACCGACGTCCATCGTCGCCGCGTCCGCGATCACAGCCGGAGCACTTTGCAGCAAGACCCGCACCTGCGGGTACCGGGCCTCGTCCCACGTGCCCAGGTGCAGCCGCCACTGTGCGTGGCGTGACGTCTGCTCGTCATCGAACAGGTTGAGAGTGATCGCCTCGTTGTACCGGCCTACGCCCTGCGGCGGGGCCAGCGTCGACAGCGGGCCCTCCGCGGCGACCGACCGGCCGGACCCGCCGTCCGTTCTCGTGACGAGGATGTCGTTGCGGACCCGCTGGTCGTCGTCGACCGGCTCCAGCGGCGTCACCAGACCATCACTGCCCTGATAGTCCAGGGACAGCCCCACCGGCTGGTTGTACAGGGTGGTGCGAGAGCGGTACGCGAGGCTCAGGGAGTCGCGCCGCTCGTACAGAATCCCGCCATCGACGTCGGCCGCCTCCTGGAGCAGCGCCATGATGGTGTCCGGGCGCTGCGGGCCCATCAGTTCGGTCTCCTCGAGGGGCCCGCTGATGGTGAACGGGAGCTCCTCCTCCGTCCGAAGACGCTGAAGTCGGTCCCCGGAGCGCTCCCCGTTGTAGCCGTGGTCGGCCAGGTTGAACACCGTGCTGGTCGTGGTCCCGAACACGGCGATGTGGCCGAGGGCCAGGTTGTTGAGGTCCGTGGCATAGCCGCCCGGAGGAGAACCCACCGTCGTGATACGGCCGGCCGTCCCGGACCCGCTACCCGAGACCCCGATGACGGACGCCCCGATACGGATCCAGTTCAGGTTGTAGTCGTAGTTCGACCCGTTCTGTGTGACGTAGAACCGCATTCGGTACCAGGCGTTGAACGGGGCCTGCCCGGCGCCCCAGGAGAATGCATCGCTGATGACTGTGGTGCCGTCGCTGTTCTGGCCGATGATCCGTCCACCCGTGGCGGACATTTGCAGGTACCACTCGCGGACGGTGCCGGTCGTGAGGATCCGCATGTAGGTCCACAGCGTGGCCGCCGGAGAGTCATGCCGATACACGTACTCCACGAGGAAGGCGCCCGGTGCACTGGCCGGAACGAACCCGGTGAGCATCGGCAGACCGGCGCCCATCGTCGAATCCAGTGCGGGCAGTGGTGACGACCCGGCGAGCGTGTCGACCTGCTCGTAATCCAGGCCGGACGCGGCCATTGGCGTGACCCCGGCCAGGGGGCTGTACGCCCTGGTGGCGGTCTTTCCCTCCTCCAGCGGCCAGTACGCAAGCAGGTTCGGGTCGGAGGGGATACGGCGGCGCAGCGTCGACTGGAGAGGGGATGCCCCCTGACCGAGGCGGCGCAGAATTCCGGATGCCTCCACCGTGACGTACACGTCGTGGCCGCCGGTGCCCCAGCGGATCGGCCAGGAAGAAATTTCACCGTGGAAGCGGGTCTGCCGGTTCGTCAGGGAGGCCGAGCCGGTAAGCGACCAGGTGCGGCCGGCGCCGTCGGTGAAGCCGGTGGCGCCCGGTGTCTGCGCGGTGAAATGCGGGCTAGCAACGACCGTGCCGCCGATACCGGAGCGCACCTCGCATGCGTGGTAGCGGCCGACCATGTCGAGGGAGGAGACACCGGCAACGTCACCGACGACGAGAGGTGCTGTGCTGGAAAAGATGCTGGTGGTGGTGCCTCCGGTGATCGTGTCGCCGAGCTGGACCCACGTGCCGCTGATCGTCGGTGCCGTGTAGAAGCGCACGGTGTAGCCGCCGGATCCGTTGTTCACGTCGAGGGTGACGCGGACCGCGAGACGCCCCGACAGCGCGGGCGCAACGGGCTCCGTGGAGCCGATGGCCAGGCGGCTCGGGAAAGTCCCGTCGGGCGTCCAGGCCAACCCCGGGCGACCGCTGCCGTTGATGTAGAAGGCCCACGCCCTCTGCTCTCCGAGCGGATCGTATTTCCCCGCCAGGTCGACGGTGTTCCCGCTGACCCATTGGTCTGTGGTGATGTCGCACCTGATGTCGATGTCGCCGGTGATGTCGAGGGAGGCATGGTCCGGGGTGGTCACGCCGTCCAGGGCGGTGCCCGTCATCTCCATGTACGTCTCGCCGTACGCCGCCCACACCCTGATGGGGGTGTTCCGGCCGATCAGCCCGTAGTACGGGGACATCGGATTGCGCGGTGAGAAGTCCCCAGTGTGGTTCTTCAGGGTCAGGGTGCAGCGCGACGGGTCGACGACCCCGCCCCAGTCGGTGCGGCCCCGGGTGATGCGGATCGCATCCCGCTCGTAGACCTTCGACGTGATGTCCGTCCACGTACCGCCGAGGTCCAGCTCTACCTGGATCGGGAGGTTTGTCTCAGGGAACGTCATCGTCCTCCTCCGTTCCCCAGGACAGCCTGCACGCTGCCGCCGCGGGAAGTGATCGCCTGCCGCAGCGGGTCGATGATGACCTCGCCCAGGAACCGGCCCGCAATGTCCAGCTGAATCACGATCGGCTGGCCGCCCCCGCCGGCATGCCCCGCGGTCAGCATCCGCTTGGTGTCCGGGTTCGATCGCACCCGCGACCCCGGCGCCAGGTCCACAAGCTCCGGGCCCTGCTCGCCGACCAGCGTCATCCGGGACCGTGGGCCACCGCCTGCTGCGCCGATGACACCGCCGTGGGCGTAGCCCAGCTCGGTACCGTACGAGCCCTCCCGGCGGGCCTCCATGTGCGTGATGACGTAGGTGTGGCTGGTCTTCCCGTTGATCGCATCGAGCTTGCGGCGGGCCGCGGCGATCGCCTGCTCCAGCTGGTAGATGTCCGCGCGGACCTTCGCCTTCCGGGAGTCCGGGACGCGCTTGAGCTGGTTCTTCGCAGAGTTCAACTTGCCCTGGAGGTCTTCCATGTTGCCCTTGAGCCGGGCCGTCTTGTCCGGGGTCTTCAGGATCTGATCGGCCAGCGCCCGGGCCTTGCCCTTCGTGTCCTCCATCTGGCCACCGACCCGAAGAAGCTCACTGCGACCACGGTCATAGATCGCGTTGACCTCCTCCCACGACGCACCATTCGCGCGCGCTGCCTCGGCCGCCTTCATCGTGGTCGAGGCGATGTTGTCGAGGGCCTCGTTGTTTGCGCGACCGGCTTCGGTGTTGTCGTCGAGGGTCCGGCCGTTCTTTGCCAGCGCCTCGGTCGCCGCATCGATCGCGGCCTCCATACCGCGGATCCCACCGCGCGCCTGGAGGTAGGCGTTCGACAGGGCGTTGATGGACTGGGCGAGCCCGTCCGCGGACTGCTGCTGCGCCGCGAGCTTCCCCTGAACGTCCTGCGCCTGCTCGCCGAACAGGCCCATCGCCTGCGCCGCCAACTTCTGCTCGAACGCCTGGTCCGCGAGAGCGTTCTTGTAGTCGTCGAGCTTGCCCCGCAGCTCCTTGGCGGACATGCCCTGCCGGGTCATGGACTTCGCGAGCTCGTCGGCCGCCGCCGCTGCGAGTTCGGGCTTGCCGCCGTTGACCAGGTTCGCCAACGATTTGTCGATCGCGTCGATGTCGGCCTTCGCGGCCTTCGCGGCGGGCCCTCCGTCGCCGTACCCGAAGAGGTCGGAGAACCACTTCTCGATGCTCTGGGTGGTGGACGGCTTGGTCAGCACCCGCAGGGACTCGGCGAGTCCGCTCAGGTCGGCGCCGAAAACCTTGGCGGCCTCCCCGGTGACCTTGCCCGTGTCGCCCAGTTTGCCGAGGGACGACGTCAGCTTGTCCACGTCGGGCGGCGCCTGCTTGCCGATCTTCGACAGCTCCATCAGGGCAATGACCAGCAGGCCGATCCCCGTGCCAGCGACCGCAACCTTCGCGCCCTTCGACAGAGCACCGAACGCCATGGTGAGCATCCCGATCCGAGAACCGGCGCCGAGGGCCGCAGTGCCGGCCGCAGTGATCTGCGTACGCACCACCGCCATGGCGGCCCCCGCTACCGCCATCCCGGCCGCCGCCATCTTCACTGCCTTGTACGCCAGGGCGAGCTGGAGCAGGCGGGTCAGGAGTTCGGGCGGGACAGAGGCGACCAGCCCGGCGAACACGTTGATCAGCGTCAGCAAGCCGACACCGGTATCGGCCGACGCGACGAGCAAGTTGGTGAGCGCCTCGCCGAGGTTCATCAGGACGTCGCCGACGAGGGGCCCGTTCTCGCGGGCGAAGGCCATGAACTCGGCGACGCCTCCGCCGACCTCGCCAGTGTCGAGGGTGCGGGTGAAGTGCACCAGACCGCTGTTGGCCTTGGCAAGGGAGGTCTCTGCGAAGTCGCCGAAGGAGTCCATGAAGTCGTCGAACGAGGCGCTCTCAATACCGCCGGCCACGATGGTCAGAAAGCGGTCCAGCTCCGTCGAGCTGCCGCGCACCAGCGGGGTCAGTTTCGGGAACAGGGCCCCGAACACGGCAAAGCTCTTGGTTGCGACCGGCATCGTGTCGTCGGAGAGGGAGTTCGACCAGTCCTCGTACTGTCCCTTCAGCACCGAGAGGGCGGCGGCCGCTTCCCGGGTGGCCGGGGGCATGTCCGCGATAGCGTCGAGGTACGCGGTCTCCGCCTTCGCTGCTTCGGCCGACGCTGCGCCGTGCTTGTCGACGGCGTCGGTGTACTTCTTCTCCGCCTCGGCCGCCTCGGACATGGCCTGAATCTGCGGGATGATTGCCGCGCCGAAAGCGCCGACCGCGATCGTGGCCGCGCCCATTCCGGCGACGAGCGGCGCGGCAGACGCAGCGATCGGGATGAGCGCCGGCGCGAGACTGATCGCCGTGCCGACCAAGCTGCCGAAGGAGCGGTCCATGTCCTTCGTGCCGTTCTCCAGGCGCTGGAGGGACCGGTTCACCCCGGCGATGCCGGACGCGGTGGCGTCACGGACGCGGACCACGATGTTCACGTCATCGGCCATACGTCACCACCTCCCAGCTTGTCGTCGGTTCGTTTCGGGTTGCCGCGCTGCTCGATGAGGAGCAGCCCGTACAGGGAGGCGTCCTCGGCCAGGAGGGCGCTGGGCAGGCAGTGGAAGCGCTCGCACAGGCCGAGGACGGTCTCCGCGTGGATCAGCTCGCGAGGCTTTCGGACAGCGGTTCCATCGGCAGCGACGCCTCCAGGGACGGCTGCCCATCGGTCGAGCTCGGCTCCAAAGGGCCCTTGATGCCCCCGGCCAGCCCGTCCATCCATGCGGCGGCCAGCGCGATCATCAGGTCCTGGTCCTGCGCCATGACCGCCTCGGGGGTGACGGGGACCGGGGCGCCGGTCTCCTCGTCCTCGAGGTTCCAGGAGATGAGGGACAGGCTCATCTCCCGCAACTGCTCGCCGAGCGAGCTCTTGTCGACCTCGCCGATGCCCTGGAGGTCCAGGAACCCGGCCAGACTCTTGCCGCGGAGGACGGCCTCGAACCCGGCGAACTCGTGCGGTTCCGCGAAGGAGACGTTGATGCGCTTCGCCTTGTGCCTGTAGCCCGGCATGTCAGGCCCCCGTCCAGGTCGGGACGGTGCCGTCGGACAGGACACCGGGCACAGCCCAGGTGAGCTCGCCACTGTCCGAGCGGGTCAAGGGATAGTCGGTGAACAGGCACTCGTTCACCAGGCTCTGCCCGGACACGGCGAGGGTCACCGTGCGGGAGACCGACGTGCTGGGCACCGTCTTGAACACGGCGTGGCTCTTGCCGGCCGCGTCGTTGAAGACGCCGTTGAGCGTCACGCTGAAGTCGGCGAGCAGGAGCAGCCGCTCCATCGCGGCCTTGTCGATACCGGTGACGTCCTGCACCGCGCGCGGCGTGGCGAACTGGAGGTTCGTGACGTCGTTCCGGATGTCCTGCGGAGTACCCGTCGCGTCATCGACGCTGCACGTCGTCCACCCGATCCCTGATTCCTTGGCCATGGCCCTATCCCCTCTGCTGCTGGTCGATCAGGCGGAGCTGATGCTCGCCGAAGTCCTCCACCCAGTCCGCCGGCCGCTGGTGCTGGCGGACACGGCCGGTGGGATTGCCGCGCCAGTCCCCATCGCGCACGGCGAAGAGCTGCGGACGGGTCTTGTGGTCGGTGAAGCACCGCTGCCGGGCCTCGAAGGTGAAAACCGTCAGGCCGGCGCCGGTGCGCTGCTCCCGGAATGTCCGCCCCGACTGGGTGCGGATGTAGGCGGCCTGCTGCTGGCCGAGCGGGGTCGACTCGTCGATCGTCGACTGCCACCCGCGGGCCCACGCCACGCATCCGGCCTCCTCGCACGCGGCGCGCGCGAGCGTGTCCGGGGGCTGGTCGATCGTGTACGTCTGGTAGGCGCCGGGGGCCAGGAGCCCGCGGTCTACCCGGTTCAAGGGCTGCATCAGAACGTGGTCCCTACAGGGTTGCGGGCGGCGGACACGGCGAATACCGCGTTGGTGAAGGTGCCGGTGGTGATGGCTCGGAGGTAGCGCTGCACGGTCTGGGTGCGGCTGGTCTGGATGCGCTGGCTGGCCGGTGCTGCTGCCACGGCGGTGAACGCTGCACCCGTGAGAGCAGACCAGGACAAGCCGTCGGCGGAGTGCTCGATGGTGACGGTGACGCTCGTGCCGGTGAGCGCGAAGACGTGGAGGTAGGCCTGGAGGCCGAACGCGGTCGGCCCGGTCAGGAGGTCGACCGTGGCCCCGTTCGTTGCAGTGGTGTCCGTACGGCGGCCGGCGGTGAGTCCCTCGCACCACTCCAGTCCGGATCCGGCGGACGACTGGGTGCTGCCTGCGAAGGTGAACGCTCCGTCGTCGGCGCGGGTGCCGTCGTGGTTGAGCTGCTTGGCGATGCAGTTCGCAACCGGGCCGCCGAGGGTGGCGCCCCGTACGTACGTCATGAGGACGTCGGTGGTGGGGAGGGCTGCGAGCTTGGCGTGTGTACCGCCGAGCGCCGGGTTGAAGAACGCGGTGTAGTCGATGCCGCCGTCCCGCAGGCCGCCGATGCGTTCCATGGCGGCCTTGTTGATCGCGGTGACGTCGAGGGCGACGGGGCCGCCGCCGACCCTGTTGACGGCGCCGATGTCGCCGGAGGCGTCGTATCCGCCGATGTACAGGTAGTCGCCGAGACCGGACTGCTTGCTCATGCTTCCTCTCCTTCCGTCCAGAGGTCGTTCACCACGAGGGGGAGCACGATCGTCATCACGCGGTACTCGCCGCCCTCGACGAGCAGGTATCCGGCCACGGCCTCCAGGGGGACGCCGTACGCGCCGAGGAGGTCGACGTGCCGCACCAGGCCGCCGAGGGTGAAGTCCGCGGAGTACGCGGCGAACAGCTGGTCGACGGCGTTGAGCATCTCCGGGTCGATCGCCTCGTCCGGGGCGGCGTTGATGTTGGAGTAGATCCGCACGGTGAACACCAGGCGCGCGCTGCCGGAGGCCAGGCCGGACGAGCGGACAAACCCGATGCGCTCGGTCCAGATCGCGCAGGTAAGCCCGTTGCCCGGGGCGTTCTTCGGCTCGGCCTGGTTGACCGTCTCGAACAGGCCGAGCCCCAGGGCGTGGGAGACGACGCGGTCGGTGATGTCGGTGATCGGCAGGCTCATCGCAGGAGCCCCCTCGACTGGTACCGGTTCAGGAGCTCCCGGCCGATCCGGTTGGCGTCACGGTCGACGAGGGGCTTGACCCGGCGGAACGTGGAGTAGCCGCGGAAGCGGGTGACGGGGTAGTTCCGGGAGCCGGTGCCCTCCAGCCAGTGGCCGTAGATGACACCGCCGTCGGTGACCATGTAGCCGCCGCGCCCCCGCTCGACGGTGATGCGGGACTGGAAGTAGCCGGTGGGGTTGCGCAGGACCTGGCGGAGGCGCTGCTGCACCAGGTCCTCACCGTGCAGGGCGACGGCGTACTGAAGGTCGTTGCAGTACTCGCCGACCGCGCGCTGGAACCGGCCGTCGCGGATCGGACCCGACCGGTTCATGTTCACGCGGATCTGGAAGTCGGGCACGTCACACCCCCCGCAGTCGGGCCTTGCGGCCGAGCGCGTCGTAGGTCTGGGTGCGCAGCGCGGTGAGCGCGACGAGGGTCGCCTCACGGGAGGTGCTGCCGCCGGTCGCCGTACGGAACCATCCGGCGTTCTCCTGGAGGAGGACGTTGATCGCCTCGGCCAGGGACAGCTGGTGAACGAGCGCCGGCGGGTCGAAGAGGTGGACGGTGGCCCCGTTGGCGTGCGCTGCCGCCGTGGTGCCGAGGGCCCCGCGCGCGAGGACCAGGGTGCGCGGGGCGTAGATGGCGGCCCCGGCGGTGTGGGCGGCGATCGTGGACCCGTCCCAGGCGCGGCGTACGACGAGCGCGTCCCCGGCAATGTCGACAACGAGGAGGCGTTCGCCGTCGAGGAGGACTGTCTCGTCGACCGCGAACTCAGTGCCGTCGGTGGCGGGGATGAGGACCGTCTTCGCCTGTGCGTCGATGTCCGAAGTGAGGGTCTGCCCGGTGTCCGTCTGGCGGCGGCCGGTGACGATGACCCGCTCCGTGTCGAGACGTAGCAGGCTGCCCACACCGACCGCCGCGGAGGTGGCGGCGTCCACGGGCAGGGCGGTCGCCGTGGTGTCGAGGGCGCCCGTGGTGGCCCCGGCGGTGGTCTCGTCGTCGCGGTACCCGTACAGCCCGGTGATGGTGATGCTGCGCTGGTGGGTGTCCCCGCCGATCCAGCCCGGAACGCTGCTCGCCATGTCCAACTGGACCTGGTTGTACGGCGGGCCGTACGCGTTCGGCTCCAGGAACACCGCCTCGGCCTGCACGACCTCGCCGCCGGTCGTCACCTCGGAGACGGTGATCAGCTCGTTCTCATCGAGCCACAGGCGCCACGGGCGGGCCCGCTGCGCGCTGGGCCAGTCCCACGAGCGGGACGCCAGCTCCGGGTAGAAGCGGCGGCGACAGAGGGCGTCCACGCCGCGCGATGCGGTGCGCAGGGCGCGGTCGATCTGCCGGTCGGCGCGGGCGGTCGCCTTGACGTCGAGGGCTGCCTTGACGTCCTCGCGGGTCGCGTAGGTGGGAAGCGTCATCCTCTGTCACCTCCTTCGGTGGTCGGACTGGTGGGTGGTCAGGCAGTGCGGGGCGGCCAGTAGGCGGCCTCACCGTCGTGGGCCTGCGCGGCTTCCTCGGTGTCGAAGAGACGGACTGACGTGAGCCACTTCGAGGAGGTCGGTGCATCGAGGTGCGCCTTGAGGTTCACCAGGCTGCTGCCGTCCGGCTGCTGCTCCCACACGCGGGTGATGGTGGCGGGGGCCGCGTCAGCGCCGTTGTTCGTGATCGGGTTGACGAGCACCAGGACGACTCGGCCAAGGCTCGGTGTCTGCGACATCAGGCGTCACCGGCGTCCGACGTAGGACCCGTCTGGTCGCCATCCGTCCCAGGGGCAGAAGAGCTGTCCGTCTGGCCCTTCTCGGAGCGGTTCCCCGTCTTGGGGGCAGGCTTCGGGCGGGCGGCTGCGCTCCTCTTGGGCGAGCGCGATTCCTTCTCGGACGATGTCTGCGAGCTGCTCCCAGCTGATACGTCCTCACCACCCTCGGGCTCGGGCGCGTCCGCATTGGTCGCACCGCCATGAACCGTGATCTTCGGCATGTCCTCGCCTTCCTCTCGCTGCTCCGTGCTGCCGCACTGCGGGCACCGGGGCGCACCGACCGAGTACGCGGCCGTGCAGCCCCGGCACACCAAGAGCGCCATCAGGGGGTTTCCAGTGCAGTGATGCGGGCGGCGAGCTCGGCGAGGATCCCCTGCACCGTCGTCGCCGACCCCGGGCTGATCGCCGTCGCCGTCACCTGCGTCGCGGTGTGGACGTGGTTCCCGGCCGCCGCAGTGGTGGCCGTCGACCCGATCGCCCGGACCGTGGCCGTACCAGCAGCACCAGCCGTCAGCCGGGTGTCGTTGCCCGCCACCGCCGTGGACGCCGTGGTGCCGATCGTCGGCGGGAACGTGGCCGGCTTCCCGGTGACGTCGTCCCACGCGACAGCAGCCCCGCCGCCTCCCTCGATGCCCTCGGAGGAGATGGTGACCACCACCTCGTCGGACACGCTGTCGTAGAACTCGACAGCCCCGTCAGCACGGGTCCGGCCACGGATCATGACGACATCGCCGGGAGGTTCTCGGGGGCCCGCTGCACGTTGAGGTCGCGGGCCAGGGCGGTCACCGCACCGGCGCCGGTCGACGTCAGGCGTACGTGGCTGAACCCATCGTCCAGGGCCGTGCCTTCGACCTCGACGACCATGGCGTTCTGCGTGGCGGCGGCCGCCGTGACGACCGTGGACGCTGCGGCCTGGGTGCGGCGCGTCCAGGTGTCCGTGCCGTCACCGGTGCTGGTATGGAACTCGGTGATGGAGGCCAGGGCCTTCGCCCCGGTGCCGGACCCGTCCTGCGCCTGGGTCAGGGTGTAGGTGTCGCCTGCGGCGGCGGCGAGGTAGCAGACGAACGCCACCCCGTCCGCGTCCGAGAGGGACACCCACTTGTTGTCGGCGAGGGGCAGGGCGTTGAACTGCCGGCCGAGGGCTTTCTGAGCCATGAGGTTCTCCTGTCGTCTGTTGCCTTGCCGGGGCGACGCTGCCGGCCCGGGTGGTGGCCGGCGTCGGGGAGTTACTGCCGACGCCGGCCGGGGGTGGGGGTCAGGCTGCGAGCTCGACGAACGGCGACAGCTTGTTCGTGGAGCCGTTGGCCGGGGTGATGGCCGACTGGAGCCACGGGCGGCCGTCGACGCGCTGGATGATCCGGAAGGTCGTCTTGTCCGAGCCGAACTGGTAGTCGGTGCTGGAGTCGGCGGTCATGGTCTGACGGTCACCGATGAGGTAGTAGGCCAGGTCGACGAAGGCGAGGTCGCCGCGGGCGCCGAGCTGTCCGGCCTTCTCACTGATGATCAGCGGGCGGCCGAAGATGGACATCGGCATGGCCGCGGACGCGTTGACGACGAACACCGAGTTGCCGCCGGTGCCCACGTCCAGGGACATCTGGAGCAGCTGCGGCAGGGCGTCCGGGGAGCAGATCCACACGGCGTTGGAGAGGCTGCTCGGGAGCATCCGGGCGTACATGTTGACGATGTCGACGTACGAGATCTTCGAGGCGGTGCCGCGGGTCACGGCAACCGCGGACTTGTTCTTCGCGCCGAGGAAGCCGAGCGGCTTGCCGACCCCGTTGCCGGCCATGAACGCCTGGTCCTCGGAGAACGCGAGGGCCTGCGGCCACAGGGTCTCGATGAGGGAGGCGAAGGACACGATGGAGTCCTGGAGCAGCTCGTTCGGGACCGCGCTGAGCCCGGTGAGCTTCTTCGCGTCGAGCTCCACCCGGCCGAACTTCGGGTTGGAGTCCTGGAGCATCGCCCCTTCCTCACCCCAGTAGGCGATCATCCCGCCGAACACCGAGCCCTGGTTCGACGTCGAGTCGATGATCGGCATCGGGACTCGGGCCGAGTCCATCGGGACGACGGTCGCCAGCGGGCGAACGATGCTCTGCTCCAGCGCGATCTGCATCAGCTGCGCGCGCAGCGTCTCCGGGACGAGGAACCCACCGTCGGCCGGCGACACCGACGAGGCGGCGTTACGGAGCAGCGCGACCTTCTCGGCAGCCTCGGCGGTGGTGTTCTTGTGCCAGATGCTGGAGACGTACTCCAGGTTGTTGCGGAAGTGCTTGTCGACCGAAGCGCCGGCAGCGGCCGGGTTGTAGGCGGTGGCCTGCTGGTGCGAGGTGAGCATGTTGCCGCTGCGCTTGGCCTGCGGGTCGAGGTTGGGGCGCTCGATCGCGCCCTTCTCCATCCCGTTGTCCTTCAGCATCTGCGCGAAGACCTTCTGGGTCTCCTCGGCCACCAGGCGGTTGAGCTCGGTGCCGTCGCCCTGCTGCGCCTGCCCGTACGCGGTGATGAACTCGGTGAGCGTCTCCTTCGACGCCATCACCTCGGACAGCTGCTTCGGGTCGGCGAGCATCTCGGCGAGCTCGTTGCTGGTGCGCGGAACCGTGAGTGTGGTGGTCACAGCAGTGCCTCCTTCAGGCGGGTGAACTCGTCGTCCGCGCTGGGCGGCGGAGTCATCAGGTGGGCCACAGTCGCGGCCCACTCGGGTTCGTCGGCCGCGGCGGCGGGAGCCACTGCGGAGTCGGGGTCGGCCGGGGCCTCGGTGGGCTCCGGCTCGGTGATGCGGTTGTCGATGGCCGGAGTCTCCGGCTCGGCCGGGGCGGGGGCCGTTGCCGCGTGAAGCAGGGCGACCATGTCGGCGGTGAGGACGGACCCGGCGGCGAACGTCAGGCTCTCGGGGCCGTGTTCACCCTGGTACTCCTCCCGGGCGGGCGGAGGGCCGGGCACCGGGCGCGCGGGCGGGGCCGCGCCGTCACAGACGGGCCCCTCCCCGACAGTCGCGAGGGAGGCCGTCACCAGTCCGCCGGTCGCAGGAGCGGGCGCCTCGTCGCGGCCGGCGTACCGGAACACCGACAGATCCCAGGAGTTCGTGAGCGCAGGCTCCGGCTCCTCGGCCGCCTTACGGGACGGCAGCACCTCGTCGGCCAGGCCAGCAGCGACCGCCTCCGCTGCGAGGTACCAGGACTCCGCGCGCATCCGCTCCCGCCACTCCTCGCGGGTGCCGCCCGCGCGCTCGGCGTAGGCGTCGGCGATGTTGTCGGACTGGGTATCCAGCAGTACGGCCATCTCCGTCATGTCCGCTGCGTTGCCGAAGCACATGCCGGACGCGTCATGGATCATCAGCTGTGACTGGGGGGTCATGACGATCCGGTCCCCGGCCATCGCGATCACGGACGCGGCCGAGGCGGCGATGCCGTCGACTTGCACGGTGACGGTCGCGGGGTGCAGGCGGATTGCGTTGGCGATGGCGATGCCGTCGAACACGGACCCGCCCGGCGAGTTGATCCGGACGCGGAGGTTCGGGGCGGTGACCGCACGGAGTTCGTCGACGATCTCGCCGGGGGTGTTGCCGAACCAGCCGCCGATCTCGTCGTAGATGAGGAGCTCCGCCTCGTCCGAGTCTGCGGCGTTGCGGATCTCGTACCAGGCGCGCGGGGCATGGGCCTGCGCGCGGGCGGTCAGGTGGTCCGGCCGGGCGACGGCCGCGATCAGGGGCATGGGGTCTCCACTCATTCGCTGCCTCCAGCGCGCCGCTTGACGACCTTGCACCGGCAGTCGTTGCCGTGTTCCGCGCCGACGCAGTGCACGTAGCCCGCGCCGCCGGGGTAGTCCGCGTAGGCCTGCTCACGGTTCCGGTAGAGGCGCCCGTCGTTCTCGGCGCACGGGGTGCAGGTGTTGTCGTCGTCCTCGGCCACGACAACCCACCGCATCGCGGCGTCGATCTCTGTGTCGTCGACGGCGGTCGTCTCGGCGAGCATCTGCGCGGCCAGGTCCGCGAACGCGGCTGCTCCCCGCCTGGGGGAGTTCTCCGGCTGCGGCGTCGTCAGGTTCAGCCCGGCGCCAGCCCGGTTGAGGATGTCGCGGGCCTCTTCCCACGTGATGACGGAGCCGACACCCAGGTAGATCGACTGGATCATGTCGCCGAGCTCGCGCGGGGTGATCGTCCCGTCTCCGCCGGACGCCGGTGACGCTTCGATCGCGGGCAGGCCCATCGCGGCGAGAACTGAGTCGGAGGAAAGGCCGGCGTCGATAAGGGCTTTCGCAGCGTTCACCTTCGCGGTGAGCTGCGCCGCCTCGGTCTCCGGGTCGGCCGGCACCGGGCTCTCGTAGTCGAACTCCAGCCCCGTGGCGGTCGCGCCGAACAGGGGCAGCAGGTCGTAGTTGAGGGCGGCCTTGATGCGCTCCAGGCGCGGCACGGTCAGCTGGTCGGCGAACCATGCCTTGGACGCTTCGGCGGTGGCGCGGTTGATGTCGGTGACCTCGCCGAGCGCGAACGCGCTGATGCCGTACGCCTCACGGAGCACGGCGCGGGACACGGAGCGGAGCTCGACGAACTGCATGTCGCGCTGCGACAGCTTCCGGTCAATCCACTTCCCGTGCTCCAGGATCGCCACACGGTGGGCGTTCGCGACGCCGCGGTGCTGCTCGTTCCACCGGTCGCGGAGCTGGTCGAAGTCAGGGTCGCTGAGCGGCGTCGGCACCTCGATGATGCCGCCCGGCTCGGCCGAGTTGAGGAAGAAGTTGCGGTTCCACTCTGCGGAGTAGCGGGTGGCGTCGAGGTCGGCGAGGACCGACTGCACCGGGCCCATCCCGCGGTACGGATCCAGGGGGTTCGGCATGCGGAGGAAGATGACCTCGTCGAGGCCGAGGGGGACCTGCTCGCCGTCGGGGCTGGTGTAGATGTACCCGGCGAGGAACGACGTCTGTGACGGCACCGGGGTCATACGGTCCGGGCGGACCGGCCACAGCTCCAGCGGGATCGTGGACCCCGGATGCCGGGCGATGACCCACCAGCCCTCGCCGACCAAGTCGACGTGCTGCTGGAACGTCTCGACGAACTCCTGCCGCGGCATGAACGGGTTGGGCTTGGACCACAGGTCAAGGGCCGCGTGCGAGGTGACCTCGACGCGGTCTTCCTTCTTGCCGCTCTTCGCCTTCCGCCACAGCTTCCACTCGACCATCGCCGTCGCGTTCGACGTGCGGTTGACGATGGAGAACAGGGTGCCGACCGAGCCCATGGCCCGCATCTGCTGCTCCATGCCGGCGGGGCGCATGAAGGGGAGGGCGCGCTCTGCGCCGCGGCTGGCGAAGGGGACGGGGGTGTCGACGACGGTGCGACGTGCGAGGGCGGTGAGGGAGCCAAGAAGCGTCTTGCCCATGGCCCCCTCCTCGCTGCCCGTCAGTCGCTGTCGACCCACCACTGGAGGACGACGGTGAGGATTCCTCCGGTGATCAGACCAACACCTTGACCGAAGATACTCCAGCTTCCTGCCGAGATTAGCGTAAATCCTGCGGTGGTCATGGCGGTCGGCCGCAACTTCTTCAACCTTGGGCCGGTGCTGGCCACCATGGACAGGAACTTCTTCGGCATCACAGCCACCTCACTCGGGGGCGGCCCGCGGAGTAGTACGCGAGCAGCAGGGCATCGGCATTGTCCGGGCTGCGCCCGAGCCGCTTACGGATCTCGTCCTTCTTCTCCACCCGGATCCGCCCCTTGGGGTCGGTGTCCCACCGGGGCTCCAGCAACTGCGCCACCGTGGTGTCGGCGTTGTCCATCATCGCCAGGTCCCAGCCCCCCGACTCGGACAGACCACGCCCGAGTGACCACCAGATCTCGGCGCGCAGGTTGATGAACTTGTCAGGCTCCGAGGCGGCGCTGCCGACGTTCACCGCAACGATGAGTGCGGAGTGCTCGCCGCGGGTGGCCGCGTTGCGGAGTTCGCCGATCACCCCGAAGCCAATGCCGATCGAGTCGACCTTCACGGCGGTGGCCCCGGTCTCCTTGATCGCGCGGATGATCAGCGGTGCGATCACCTCCGGCCGGTCGGTGTGCGCGGACCACTCGCGGCCCGCGCGCCGGCCGCGCCGCTCCCGGATCACGGTCTCGTCCCCGCCACCGCCAACGTCGACACCGAGCTCGACGGGCTCCAGCTCTTCCGCCTTCGGTCTGCGGTCGGTCGCGGCCCGGCAGTTGGCGACGTCGGACTGGCGGACGACCTGGTTCGCCGCGTCCGTCGAGAACTCGCCGAGGACCTTGGCCCGGTAGATCGGGTTGTCGACACCCCACTCGGTGGCCTTCTCCTCGACCCACTCGCGGGACACGAGGGCCGCGGCCATCTCGTCGGGGACGTCCTCGCCGGTGAGGTTCGGGGAGTCGAACGCGCTGATGCTCATCTGGTGCCAGCCGGACCCCGGGGTGCACACCTTCCGGAAATGGGAGGCCGGGTTGTCGGGGTTGCCGATCGCAAGGATCCGGCAGTCCGGGCCGGTCGCCAGAGCGTCGGCAGCCACCCACAGCTGCTCCGGGATGCCGCACGCCTCGTCGAGGATCACGAGCACATACCGGGCGTGGATGCCCTGGAACCCGTCCTCGTCGGTGTCCGCGGGCTTCCTGCCGTACCCGACGAGTTCGTCGTCGATGAGCCACTCGGTCTGGTTCACGCGGCCGGCCAGGTTGCCAGTGCGGTGGTGCTTGCGGATGTACCGCCACAGGATCGCGCGCACCTGGGAGAACGTCGGGGCCGTGCTGACGACGAAGGCCTCGCCGGGCGGGTGGGTGTCGAGCCACCAGCAGGCAACCAGGGCGGCGGTCCAGCTCTTGCCGACGCCGTGTCCGGACCGTACCGCGGTCTTCCTCTGGTCCCGGACGGCGGCAAGGATCTCGCGCTGCTTCGACCACACCGTCTGCTTGAGGCGCTCCTGCACCCAGCGGACCGGGGCAGTCCCGTACTCGCGGGTGCGCTTCGCGAGGGCCCGCTTGTCGATGTGGTTCTTCAGCTGGTCCCGTACGACCTTGAGTTGCCGGGTGTCACCGGCGCGCACCAGCTGGTCGATCTGGTGGCGCAGGTGCTCCAGGTCAGGCGCTGGGGCTGTCATCGCCGTCGACCCGGTCGAACAGGGCGCTGATCTCGGCGCCGAGCTGCTGCGCGTCCACGCTCACCCTGGACGGGGCGTCGGTCCCGAACAGCTTCCGGTACGACTCACGGAGCGCCCGGAGTTCACGGATCGCGTTGAGCTTCGGCCCGTCATCGAGGAGCGGCTCACCGTCGTCGTCCTTCACGATCCGGCCGTGGGACACCATGACGTGATCCCGCTCCAGGACTTCGAGGGCAGCGACGTACAGGGCGTCGAGCTGCGCCGCCTCGGTCTGGATCAGCTTGGCCACCGGCTCGCGGGCTACATCGGCCTTGGCCTTCTGGACACCGCGCCAGGCCTCGCCCTTGTCGGAGTAGCCCAGCTCGGCTGCGATCTCCTTGTACGTCTTGCCGTCGGCCCGGAGGCCGGCCGCTGCAGCGTCGCGCTCCACCGAGGTGATGCTCCGGTCGAACCTGCCCTTGCCGTTGCGAAGCCGCTCCATGGGGCTGTCGTCCTGCACCATTGGTGCCTCCCTTCCCGCTCAGGGTAGGCCAATGGCCCACTCCGTGGTGGCGGATGGAGCCGTGTGGAGTGGGCCATTGCGCAGGCCGGGCCGGTCTACTGATCCTGCTCGGCCTCCTTGTCGCGCTGCTCCTGACGGTCCTGGAGAGCATCTCGGTTGGACTGATTCAGCCCGTCCATGTAGGCGTCGAGGTACTCGTCCTCCGGGACGGCGTCGCACTCCGGCGGCTTCGGGTCCGAGTCGTTCTCCGGGTCAAAGTCCACGGCGCGGTTGCTGATGGTCTCGGCGATGGCGTCAACGCACTGCTGCGTTGCCGCAGCTGCATCGAGTGTCGGCGTGGCCGCAGCGGTGGTGGCCGGGGTGGTGGGCTTGTCCTCGGTACTGCTGCCGCTGCATGCGGTGAGCGTGGCGAGGAGTATGCCGGCCGTGATGGCGGCGGTGGTGGTGCGGTTCATGGGTCCCCCAAGGGCGGGTGCTTGTCGGGGACATCATGCGGGACCGAAGGTTGCAGAGTGAAGGAATGGTGAAGCCGCGGGAGAGCAGCCGGCCCCGCCGGGCGCAGTCCGGCGGGGCCAGTGAAGCAACCACCTGGGTAGGTGACTGATGATGCGATGAGTCTACGGGCGGGGACTTGCCGCCGGGTCTGCCCCAGCCGGAGCGGCCACCCGGGCCAAGGACGCGCAGGCCTCACGGGCAGCGTGCGCCATCACGGGACCGGCTGCCTGCATCGCTGCGGTGAACGGGGCCCAGACTTCGGTGACACGGGCCTGCGTCGCGGCCTGCTGCTCGGGCGTGACGGTGGCCTTGAAGGGGCTCATGGCTTCCACGTCTCCTGGTAGTCGGGGTGGTCGGCATACGGCAGGGCCAATACGCGGAACACGTCGGCGAGGACTTGTCGCTGCACGCCGCTGGTGAGCTTGTTCATGGAGTCGGGCAGGTCGGGGCTGGTCTCCGGCTCGTCGTACCGCTTCAGCAGGAGCCGATGGGCCTCCACTTCACGCAGGACACGGGCCGGGTCATGGCGGGCCATGTGCTGGGCTACTCCAGCATCGTTGGCCGCGTGCGGGGGGACCTCGATGACTCCATCGTCTGTGTGATCGATGACGGACCACTGCCCCTGGTGTTGCGTGTCCCATCGGTCGCCGTCCTCATCCCACGATGCGGCCCTCGCGGCTGCAGAGTCGTCGTCGAGGCGTGCGCGGAGGAATTGCACCAGGTCATCCATCACATTTCCCCCAAGGGATGTCGTGCTTCCATGCCCACCGACCGTCTGCACCCGGCTCGTACCAGGACCGGCCACCAGGGTATGAGCAGCCCGCCGCGATGATCCCGATGCCCGGCTCCGGGTCGGCCAAGTCCACCGCCACAGTCTCACCGTCGAGCGGGCCGCCGAACAACGTCACTGTCACGAGCCGCGCCAGCACCTCGCTCTCCTCGTCACGGTCCAGGGCGACGGCGATGCCGGCCGTCTGCTGCTCGGTCAGCTCAACTCCGGTCTCATGCCGGACATAGACCGCGGTCCTGTCGCGGCAGGTATCGAGGAACTCGCTGCGCCACTCCTCGCTGGAGTCGTCCCACAGGGCCCGGGGTACGGGCATGGTGCAGGTGTACTGGCAGCCGTCGATGGCAGTGGTGCAGCGGATGGTGATGGTGTCGTCCACGGGGTCATCCTCTCGCAACGATGCCCCGCTGCGGTGGGCAACGGGGCATCGGGCCGGGGGTCTTAGGCGTACGCGGACAGTTCCCGGGCGGGGCGGTCCGCACGGCGGGGTTTCATCCCTGCTTGGATTTCGACTTGATGCGGCCAAGCTGGGCATGAACGCGGCCAAGTGCCGCGATGGTCTCCCGCGCAGCGGTCTGCGCTCCCCTGATCTCGGCGTAGAGCGCGCGCAGCTCTGTCGGGGTGTCGGCGGCGCCGGCGGCCTCGATGGCCTGGTCGTGTCCGGCGATCAGGTACTCAACGTCGGCGAGCAGGTCGGGGATGCGCTGCATCAGGGTGACGAGGTGGCCGACGACGCGGTACCCGTCGGCGGGGGTCTCCCAGCCCTCTACGTCGGTCTCGTCGGTGCAGTGGTGGAGGCGGCGCAGTGCGTCGGCGGCGGCGTCGGCGTAGAGCCAGGGGCGGGTGTCCATGAGGATGCCGCCGTACGCGGCCATGTCGTCGGGGAGCTGGATGTCGGCCATGGGGTCATCGTCCCGTCTGCTGCTGGCCGGTGGGGCTGGGTTCGCTCTTCTCAGCCGTACGGGCGGCCTGGCTCGCGTCGTTCTTCTTCTTCAGCTCGCCGATGCTGATGGTCTTCTTCAGTGCCATGATCGTGGTCCTGTCTCTGTGATGGGGATGGGTGGCCCGGGGCCGGCCGTTCGCCTGGCAGTGAGTCGGCCGGCCCCGGGGGTTACGCGGTCCTGGTGCTCTTGTGGATGGAGCGGGCCATGCCCTCGAACGCGTCAATCGCCCGGGAGTCGAAGCGCCCGCACCGGGCCTGAATGTCCTTGCCGAGGCGGTCATAGAGGCGGATCGTCTGGTCGTACTGACCGCGCTCCTCGGCCAGTACGGCTTCTTCCATGCGGCGGGTGATCTCGGTGGTGTCCATGGGTCAGTTCTCCTCGGCGGCCCAGCGCTCTTCGTCCTGTGCGTCGAGGACGGCCTCGTCGTGCTGGTCGTACTCGGCGATCTCGTCGGCGCTCATCACGTCGGCGTTGGTCATGTCGTCGTAGTCGCTCATCGGGTCCTCCTGGGTGGGTAGACCGGTGGTAGATCCGCCGGTAGATCGTGGGTAGATGCCGGTAGATGAACTGGTAGACGTGCAGGTCAGGCAGCGGGAGACGAGGCGGGAGACGGCACCGTCTCCTGGCCATCGGGGAGGGGCGGGAGTTGGGCCCTGACGATGCCCCTGCTCGCGTTTCTGCCGCCGGTCTTGAGCCGCATCTCCACGGGGATGTTGAGGGCCTCCAGGCGGGCCCTCAGTCCGGCCACCGTCCAGCCCTTCCCGTGGCCCTTCTCCTGGAGGTGCTGGAGGAGGTCGGAGAGGTACATGGCGGGCCGGTCGCCGAGAGCCTCGTACAGCAGCTGAAGGACGGCGTCGCGGGGGTCGGGCTGAGGCTCCTCGGGGGCCTCCTCCAGAGCGGGCTCGGTGGCCGGGCGGGGAGCGGTCCGGAGGGCTGCCCAGCACCACACGGGGACCAGGGCCCAGAGGAGCGCGGGGGCGGCGCGGACGATGCGCCACAGGGCGTACGCCCCACCGGCGACGATGAGTGTGCGGGTGATGCAGCCGAGGGCGGCGGCCAGGCCGGTGAGGTCGTCGCGGCGGCCGGCCCGGATCCAGGCGGCGGTCCGGCTGCCGATTCGGGCAAGGAGGGCGCTGCTGCCGTTGGCGAGGCGCTGCGCGGTCGCGGTACGGGCGGCCCAGATGACCGCGGCCCGCTTCACAGGCTGCCCTTGGTGCCAAGGGACTCGCCCCATGCGCCGATCATGTTCGCGGTGTCGGGGAGCCATCCGAGCTGGGCGGCGACGCCGGGCAGGAACCCGAGCACGGCGCCGGTGATGATGCCGCCGATGATGCGGCGCCGGTCCTGCTTGCCGGATGCCCGGTGCAGGAGGATCACCCCGGCGAGGACGACGCAGACGACGATGCCGCCCGCGGGGGTGAGCGATCCCATGCGGCTGGAGGCGAGGGCGGCGGCCCCGGTGCCGACGAGGCTGCCGACTGCGGTGTCGCCGCCCTTGGAGAGCAGCCCGGTGATTCCTGCTGCGCCCCAGCCGAGCGCACCCCCGGCGCAGACCGTGGCGAGGGAGCCCAGCAGCCATCCTGCGCCGTACGGGATGAGGGCCTTGGGGTCGCGGCCGCCCTTCCACCAGGGGCGGAAGTTCGCCCACATGATCACGAGGGCGGTGGCGACTCCAGCGAGGCTGAGGCCGGTTGCGGCGTTCATCGGGTGACTCCAGTGAGCAGGGTGACGATGTCGAACAGGTCGGTGGCACCGATCAGGCCGAAGGTGCCGATGACTCCGAGCCAGAGGCGCCGGAGCGACGGGCCGTGCTTGACGGCCCGCAGGACAGCCCAGGCGAGGGGGACGGCGGCGAGGGCGTAGCCCTGCTGCGCTCCCCACTCGGCGCGGGCCTCGCCAACGCCGTACGCCCAGATGCTCGCGGCGCTGTGCCCGAGGCCGGGGACGGGGACGACGGCCAGGAGCAGCGCGCCGCACACCTGCCAGGGCCGGCCGATCGTCCGCAGCCACGCCCAGAGGCGTTCGCGGCGGGTCGGCTCGGGCGGCTCTTCGTAGGGGATGACGACGTGGACGTGGACCTGCGGCGCCGGGACCGGCAGCGGAGCAGGGGCCGGTGGGGGCGGCGGGGTGGTCGGTGGTGGGGGCGGAGTCGGTGGGGTGGGCGGTTTCCACCATGGGGGCATCTCGCCTGGGAGCGGTCCGCGGTCGGGCAGCGGGGCGCCGGCCGGGATGATCCGGGTCGGGGTGATCGGTGTCTCGGCCATGGAGGTTCCTCAGCGGGTGATGGCCAGCCCGAGGGCGGCGAGGGTGACGATGAGGGCGGCGGTGCCGGTGATGCGGGGGACCTCGCGGAGCGCGACGGCGCAGAGGCCGGCTAGGGCGAAGCAGGTGGCGGCGAGGAAGTAGAGGGCGAACATCAGCTGTTCCCGAGGGCGTCGCGGATGCGTTGGGCGCGCTTCTGCCCGACGCCGTACGCCGCCTTGAGGGCGCGCACCCCGGGTACCTCGGTGCCGTACTCGGCCCGGGCCCGGGCGATGAGCGGGTCGGGGTCGGGTACGTCTCGGTCGCCCTCGGGTACGTCCTCGTCGGGTACCTCGTCCTCGTCGGGTACGGGGTACTCGGGTGTGCCAGGTACGGGGTACTCCGGGTCGGGTACGGCGGTGTGCTCCGGCTCGGCCTGCTCGTCCTCGGCGGGGATGCGGACGTCGATGCGCGGGGTGCGGGCGTCGGCAGCTGCGACGGGTACCCGGTGGCGTACCTCGGGGTGTACCTCGGGCGTCGCCACGAGGTGGAGCTCCAGGCCAGGGGCGGGTACCTGCTCGGGTACCTCGGCCGCGGCCTCCAGCGCCGGGGGTGCGGTGGCGTCGGAGAACAGGCGCTGTCGGGCCGGGCGCAGCGCCATGAGTACCTGCGTCTCCGAAACGGGTACCCCGTACTCCGTGCACAGCGCAGCGAGGGCGGATGGCTCCACCTCCGGGTGCGCGGAGTGCACCTGGCGCACCACGTCGAACGGGTCCATCGCACGGAGCTGCGCCCCGGTGACGCCGAGCGGGGTACGCGGGTACGGCTCGGCGGGTACGGGGGTACCCGTCCACGGCGAGTCCAGCTCCAGGGTGGAGAGCAGGCCGGAGGTACGGCGGGCGGCGAGCAGCTGGAGCAGCTGCTGGCGCTGCGCCTCGTTCGTGCCGGCCCCGGAGCGGGCGACCGCGGCGGCCAGGCGGCGGCGACGCCGCGACGCGAGCCACCCCTTCGGCCGAAGTTCGAGGAGCGCAGCCAGGCGCACCGCGCGCGCCGTCGCCCGGTCGCGGGTGATCTGCTCCGCGGTACGGTCCCGGACCGCGAGGCCGAGGCGGGACAGCAGCCGCTCCCGGAGCTCCCGGCCGATCATCGCGGGCAGCCCGGCCGACAGGGCGTCGGGCCGGACGACGCGGATCTCCAGGCCCATGGCCAGGTGCCAGAGCAGCCCGGCGAGGACGGGCCCGATGATCGCGCGGACGGTCCCGCCGACCATGCCGGACGTGGCGTAGCAGGGGATGACCTGTACGCCGGTGATGACCCAGACGAGAACACCGGGCACACCCGCGGTCCCGGCCTGCTCGTCGGTGGCGGTGGCCGCCTTGTTCGCCCGGGCCATTACGGCGCACGCGAGGAGAGCGAGCTCCCCCGCCGCGAACATCACGGCGCGCTCGGTGCTGTCGGCCATGCCGAGGCGCTCCCCAGCGAACCGCCACGAGGTGTCACCGGAGTACGCAGTGCACACGAGAGCCCCGGCCGCGGCAACGAGGACGGGGGCCGGCGGCCACGTCCAGGAGCGGACCGTACGGATGGTGGCCCACGCTGCGCCGAGCACGGTGAGGAGCACGGCCCCGGTAATGCCAGCGGCCGGCCATGGGTGGTCGACCGCCCAGGTGGTGAGCTGGTCTGTGGTCACGCTGCTCCTCCAGGAGCGAAGAGGCCGGGCCCGCACGGTGGCGGGCCCGGCCGGTCGGGGGTGATCAGCGACGGGTGCGGGCGGCCGCCTTGCCCATGGCGTCGCGAGCAGCTGCGCCCTTCGCGTAGTCCTCGCGGCAGGCGGCGACCGTGGCGGGCTCGGCGATGACGCTGTTCGGCTGACGGTCCGGGGCGGCAGGCTGTGCCTGCTTCTTCGCCATCAGACGGTCCTCGCCGTGTCGCGCAGGATCACGGCCCACTCGCCGCGGGTGCGAGTGGTGGCCCAGAGGTCCGCGGAGAGGGCGCGCATCGCGCGGTGGCCGGCGTTCTCGGCGACGGTCTGCGGGTAGCCGGACAGGGTCCGGGAGTCGGCAAGGGCGAGGGCGCGGCCCCATCCGGCGATGGTGAGGGGCTGGTCGTCCTTGACCTTGGCGAGGTGCGCGGCGGCGGCGAGGAGCAGCTGCGCGGCCAGGCTCGGCATCGTGGTAAGCCGGTGCAACAATTCCTCGTGGGCCGTGTGGTCTGCCGGTAAGGCGGCGGCGCGGATACGATCGTTCACGGTTGTCCTCCTGGTGAAGCAGGGGATGACCGGCCCCGGCCATGTGGCGTTCCAGCGCCGGCCGGGGCCGTTGTGCGTTCGTAGCTGGGCTACTTCCCCAGACTGTACGGGGCCCCGTACACTCCGGGCAAGCGGCCCGCCCAACGAGATGAGGCCGGGTGTGACCGAGGAGGCTCAGCGCGTGATCAACGCCATGGATGCGGTGGAGGCGATGGCCGACCCGCAGGAGCGCGCCCGGGCGATCGGCGAGGTGATGGCCGACCAGGCGGAGCGGGGAAAGCGATGGCGGGAGATACGGCGGGAGGTCGTGCTCGACATGCGTGCACAGGATCCGCCGGTGTCCTATCGGAAGATCGCTGCCGCATTGAAGGTCTCGTTGGCGACGGTGCAGGACATCGAGCGGGGCTACACCGGATCCGGTAGGGACCGGCCGCGCGCGAAGGCGCCGACCAACGAGTAGTGCACGCAGTCAAGCCCCCGGCCGCATCGGTCGGGGGCTTCGCGCTGCCCGGGCGCCCCGCCGTAGACTCGAACACGTGAACGAATCAGTCTCGCGGCTCGACCTGCTCCGCTTCCTGGAACGGGTCCAGGTGGGGGACCTCGCGCGCACCCGCCAGTGGATCGCCGACGAGGAACAGCGCCAGGCCGAGATCGCCGCCCGCCACGCCCCGCCCCCACCACCGGACTGGATCGTCGAGCAGGGCATCGGCGTCGGCCGGCGGATCGTCGCCGTGCATCAGGGGTGGTGCCGGATGAGCGGCAAACGCACCTCACCGATCACCCGCGACGAGGCGCTGCGCCTGCTCGCCGCGGACTCTGGCATGGCGTGTCAGCAGTGCCGGCCGGACACCGAGCTCGGCGTGCTGTGACCGCGGACCCGGTGCAGGGTGGGGGGATGGAGCATCCCCCGATCGTCGTGCACCAGCTGTCGCCCACAGGTGGCCGCCGGGTCACGGTGCGCGGCCGCATCCTGGGGCTGGCGTACTCGGACGATGAACTGCTCGTATTCCTCGAGGGAGCTGGGCTCCTGGATCCGGAACTGCTGCTCGATGATCCGGAGTGGGTGGAGTGGCGGGGAGGCCGCGCCCACGAGTGGGACACGGCCTGACCGCTCGGCCCCTGGTCTCAGAAACCGACGACGCGCCCCGGCTTCCTCCTTTCGTCCGGGCCTTCGAGCTCGCGGGCTGCGCTGCGCGCATCGTCCATGAGGTGGCGGGAGCTGCTGCTCCCGGACGGGTTCACGCCGGCATCCTCCAGGGCGCGGGCGAGGTCACGGAGGAGTCGGGCAAGGCGCTGCGGGTCATCGGCGTAGGTCATGTGCACTCCTTGGTGTGGGTGGGTATGACGGACGCCCGTCACCTGGCAGGTGGCGGGCGCCCGCTACTTCGAAAGAATTGGGCAGCCTACGCCCGACCGGGCATCCATCCCTGAACCTCGGTTAGCGGAACCCGGAACGCCCCGCCGCTCGTCGGCAGCGCCGCGTCGCCGTACACCTTCTTGGCCTGGCTGAGGTGGAGGTACTCCTCCGCGTTGGGCGCTGCGCCCTCCTGGGCGAAGTCGTCTACGAACGCGGTGTCGGCCGAGACGGTGAACATGGAGATGTGGGCGTCGAGCCAGCTGGTGCGGGGTGCGAGCCTGCCGCTGATCATCGCGCCGCCGACGAAGATCGTGATGTCGAAGAAGGCGCCGTGTTCGTTGACGCGCTTGACGAGGCGTTCGAGGAGCTTGTCGACCTGTGCCATGAGTGGTGCCTATCCGGTCTGGGGTTGGGTTGTGGTCAGGGTGACATGGGGGTCTGACAATCGGACTTGACCTGTAGCCGGGCGGCCAGCCATTGAACGAGGTCGGCGAGCACTGGGGCCGGGGGCGGCTCGGGTGGGACGGTGAGGATCCAGTCCGCCGGCCGGAGGACGAGGCGCTGCTCCTCGATGGTCCACCAATACGGTTTGCCGTGGAACCAGACGGTGCGGGCGCGATCTTGGGGGTGCATGGGTCAGGCCTTCCGGTACAGGGATTCGGCTGCGAGGTGCGGGCGCAGGATGGCGAGCGCCCGCTCCACGGGGGTCGGCTCCGGCACTCGGGTGTCCGCCGCAGCGACGAGACCGAGTGGGGCCCCGGTGCCGTCGCCGTAGAGCCAGCGGTCGGTCAGAACGCTGGTGATCCACTGGTCTCGGGCGGTGATGAACGCGTCCACCTCGTCGCAGGTGTCGCCGGGGTGGGGCGGGAAGTGGCGGCCTTCGGAGCAGGCGGGCACGATGCGGCCGAGCTGGGTGACGAGGTCGGACGGGTCGGGCTCGACGGTGACGGTCGTGGTGCCGGCGTTCTCCTCAAGGAGGGTGCTGGCGGCGTCGGGTGCGGGGCAGTTGAGGCGGGGGCAGGTGACGTAGCCGCCGGAGCCAAGGAAGAGCCGTCCGTTGCCGCAGGCGGGGCAGCGGCCCTGGACGCGGGGGTTGCCCTGCTGCTCCGGGCCGGGCGCAGCGTCGAGCGCGGCGTGCACGGCGTGCCAGATCATGGCGTTCCGGTCGACGACGGTGAGCGGCATGAAGTCGACAGGCTGGCTGCGGAGGTAGGCGAACACGGCGTCGTACGCGGGCTGCTTGGGGTCGGTGGGCTCAGGCATGGTCGGCCTCTCGTTTCCGTGCGGCACTGCACCGCGGGTAGGGGCAGCCGTCGACGGGGAGCCGGTGGTGTCGTTCGCACACGGCGAGGGAGTCGGTGCACTGGCCGGCGGCCAGCTCGGCGATGCGCTGCGCCAGCTGCTCCAGCTCGGGCCGGACCACGGACATGGCGACGTCGGCGGCGGCCGTGGCGTCCTCGGGGTGCCCGTCGTTCTCGAACCGCACGTAGTAGGCGGCGGAGATCCGCTGCCACAGGTCGTCACGCAGGTCGTCAGGGAGCGGGACGGGGGAACAGAGGAAGGACAAGGCCCGGGTGACCTCGTCGGTGGGGAGCGTGTCAGCCAGCGTCGTGGCCCAGATGTGGGCGGTCCACTTCACCTGGACGATGAGCTGCTTGATCGCGGCGGCGTACTGGTCGCGCTCAGCTGTGAGTTCGGTGACGCGGCGGGTCATGGCCTGGACTACGTCGGCGAGCTGCTCGCTTTCGGCGGGGAGGATGACGCCGCGGCGGACGCGGTCGGCGAGGTGGAAGAGGCGGGCTTCGTCGGTCACAAGGTCGGCCATCGGCTCGGGTCCTCTCGGGTGGGATCGGTCCAGCCTTCGCGGATCGCGCCGGCGGCGAGGGCTGCCGGGTCCTGCTGCTCCGTGCCGGCGATGGCGCGTTGGTGGGCGATCCAGGCGGCGTGGCGGCGGCGGTGGTACTGCTCGGCGCTGCGGATGAGGGCGGTGAGGATGAGCAGCGCGGTGAGGATGGCGAGGAGCAGTGCCAGGTTCGGGCCGTTCACTGCTGCGCCTTGGTGACGCGGCAAGGCGGGCAGATGTCGAGGAGCCGACCGGGGGCGCGGCGGGTGGTCCAGCCGTCCCGGCGGCCGTCGGCGCGTAGCTGCCGTGCTGTCCGGGACGTGATCTGGGCGCGGATCGCTGCGTTGTCGGGGCAGTCGTCGCGGCCGGCGGGTCCGTCGCAGGCGACCTCGATACCGATGGGGCGGGCGGTCACGGGGTCAGCTCCAGCAGACGGCGCAGGCGTTGCACTGGTTGCCGGGCTTGCACTCGAACGGGGTGGGGCGGGTGCGCTGTGCCTCGGCCTTCGTCTCCTCGGTCACGGCGGGGGCGGGCTGCTCGGGCGGTGCGCACGGGGCCCGGTCGGCATCGCACGCGATCGGGACGAACCCGCATCGGCAGAGCGGCGTGGGCTTGCCCGCCGCCTCGTCCCACCGGGCGGTCAGGTTCCGTCCGTCCGTGGGCTGCTGCGCCTCGTCGATGGGCCACGAGCAGACGTGGTCGGCGCACGGCGGGTCGTTCGGGCAGTCGGGGCAGTGGCGGGGGTGCTTGCCCTTGCAGCGGGGGCACGGGGTCTTCTGCCACTCCTGCTGCGGGAACGGGCCGCTCTGCGCCTCCTTCGCCGCCTCGCCCTCCGGGGGCGCGGTCACGGTGCCGCGGCTGTCGAGGTCGTGAATCCACGCGGCGCAGACGGCGGCGACCTGGAGCAGCTCGGTACGCAGGGCGACCGGGTCGGTCTCGGCGATCACCTCGCGGACCTCCTCGTCGAGGATGTGCCGCCAGGTCACCTCGCCTCGCTTCGCTGCGAAGTCGCACAGGACTCGGGCGGAGTCGCGCAGGAGGCGGGACGTCGGGTCGTTGCTGGTGCCGTCGGGGTGGTGTTGCTCCCCGAACTTCCGGAGCTGCGCCTGGCGCTCCTCGTCGATCTGCTCGGCGAAGGCCTTGACGCCGGGGGTGGTGAAGAGGGTCGGGTACACGGTGTCTCCTCGTGCGGGGTGGGGTGGTGTGCGGGGTGACCGGCCCGGGACGTGGGGTGAACACGCCCCGGGGCGGCGGGGGTCATGCGGTGGCAGGGGGACGGCCGTAGCCGGGGCAGGTGCGGCCCGTGGAGAAGCCAGCGGCGTCCATGCCGTGGTGGTGGCCGACGGTGCCGTTCTCTTTGACCTTGTGCGTGACGTTGCAGGCGATGCACGGCTGGCGGGTGCCGACAAGAGAGCGGCCACGAAGGTCGGCGGCGATGCGCTCGATCTCGTCGCGGAGCAGCTCCTCCTCGGCGTCGTTGCGGGCGTCGCCGGAGGCGTACTCCTGGGGAGCCCACTCGTTGAGCGAGACCTTGAGCATTCCGGCGGCGTGGCGTGCTGCTGCGCGCTTGATCTCCGCTGCGCGGTGCGGGGCGATGAGCTCGGTCACGGTGTTGTCTCCTGGGTGTGTGGTGGACACTGGGCGGGTGGGGCGGCCCGATTCGAGCGGGCCGCCCTGCTCCGTGCTCAGACGGGGAAGACGAGTTGGCCGGCGGCCTCGCGTGCTGCGCGCTGGGTGGCGGCCGCGGTCTGCCGGTGGTGCTCGCGGTCGTAGTGCAGATGGCAGCCCTGGCACATGGCCCGGAGGTTGTCGTCGTCGCAGTGCTCGGGCGTGTGGTCGAGGTGCGCCACGGTGAGGATCACGAGGGACCCGGTGCCGTACGCCAGGCCGCGGTTGACGTTCGGGCAGCGCCCGGCGTGGGTGCCGCGCCCGCATTCGCCGAGGCACTCGCAGCGCCCCGCGGCCCGGACGGTGCGGATGCGGAGGCTGATGGCCGGCCAGTCCTTCGGGTACCGGTCCCGATTCTCCGGACGGATCGGCATCTGCTCAGAACGCTTCGGTGAGGTCGCGGCCGAGACCGAGGATGAACGCCGCCCGCGCGTCGTCGTTGAGCTCGGGGGCGAACGCCACGTGGACGCGGACCAGCGGCCGGCCGTCGCCTTCGACGGTCAGGGTGTGGTCTTCGGGCTGGAGGCCGTCGGCACCGAGCTGCACAGCCCACGCGGATACGTCGGCTGCTCCACGGATCAGGTCGTAGATCCGGTTCTGCGCCAGGTCGTAGGCCTCGCAGGCGTCGGCCTCAAGCGGCAGGAGCTGCTGCCAGGTAACGCCGTCCGCGTCGTTGGGCTGCCCGTCGATGTCCTCGGCGGTGTGCTGCGGGGCGAGGCTGGCGACTTCGGAGTCCTGCATCATCTCGCCGACGCACATGAACTCGGCGTCCTCGCTGAGCGTGGCGTGCTGGCGGGCGGCTTCGGCGATGAGGTCGGCGGGGGTGTAGGGCTGGTCGGTCATGGGTGCTCCTGGTGGTTGGTGTGGGGGCCGGTTGGGGTGGGTTATGCGGCGGGGTGTCGGGGGGTGTCGGGGTGGCTGCCAGTGGTGGGGTCGCAGCCGAGGTGGGTGTCGTATCCGCGGTTGGCCCAGTCGCTGTTGAGGGGGGTTTCGCAGATGGTGCAGAGGGGCTTTGTGTTGTCCTCTGTTCCTGCCGTTCCCTCCCCGTCCCCCCTCTCCGAGGGGGGGACGTGGGGAACGGGGGGCGTTCCTGGTGTTCCCTCGGTGTTACCGGGGAACGTTTGACCTGGGGCTTTACCGTCCCTTGACGCGTTCCGGGGAACGTTCCCCGGGAACGCTTGTTGATCATGGTCGGGGGAACGTCTCGGGGGAACGTTGGGGCCGTCCGATTTGGCCCGGTTCTGGCGGGCCTTGACGATGCGGGAAACCTTGTCGCTGCCGGCCGGGATCTCCAGCTCCATGAGGGCCGCCTTGACGATCCGGTTACCGGCGGCGAGGGCCACTCCGTGGGCGTCGAGGCGCCGCATGATGTCCTCGTCCGAGCCCGGCGTGTACTGCCCGGTGTGCTCGTACGTCATGAGGACGTGGCGGGTCCCGCCGTGGGCCCAGTTGTCGCCGTCACGGCGGGCCTGGCGGACGATGGAGAACTCGTCGGGCCCGATCCCGGTACGGGTGTGCGTGCGCTTCAGGGAGAGGCTCCCGCCGCCCTGGGCGGACAGCTCCCACACGTGGTCGACGTCCTGGGTCTTCGCCGAGGAGCCGCGCCCGCCGCGCTCCTTCTCCTTCCCGAAGTGGTCGAGCCGGATGCTCGAGATGCGGTCGCGCTTCAAGGGCAGCAGGGTGTGGCGGTAGAGGCTGAGCCAGGTGTCGGCGTCGTTCTCGGCGCCGCTGATGAAGCGGGACACGGTGTCGATGACGACGAGTTCAGCGCCGGTGGCCTTCACGAGGGCGATGAGGTCCGCGCCGCCGCCGGCCGTGTCGAGGGGGCGGACCGGGGGGAAGCTGGCGTACCGGAGGGCGCCCATGTTGCGGGGTCCGGCGCCGAAGGACAGGAACCGTTCCTGGACCTGCTCCTGCCCGTTCTCCGCGTCGAGGTACAGGATGCGGACCGGGTCCTGCGGGGCGTCGTCGAGGAACGACTGGCCGGTGGCCATGCGCCACATCCACTCCTGGCAGAACAGGGACTTGCCGGCCTTGCCGTCGCCGAGGAGTGAGATCTGCTGTCCGGGGCCCATGAGCTTGCCGGGGAGCAGCTGGATCTCGCCGAAGTCGGTAGCGAAGAAGTCGTCCCAGTCGAGGAGGGCGGCGACGAGGTGGGCGGGTCCGCGGCCGGTGGTCTCGCGGAGCTGCTCGCCCTGGTGGAAGGCGTGGAGGAGCGCGTCGAGGTCGTCGGCGCTCTGGCCGTTGCGGACGGCCTGCTTGAGGTCGTTGGCGTGCTGGTCGAAGCGGCGCTGGCGGGCGGACTCGGCGATGCGGTTGGTGAACTCGGGCAGCAGGAGCGGGGGGAGGTAGTCGGTGCCGAGCTTGATGATCAGGTTGCCGTGGTCGACCTCGCGGAGGCGTCCCTGCTTCTCGATTTCGGCGCGGACGAGAACGGGGTGGGGGTGTGTGCCTGCGGCGACGAGCCCGGCGACGGTGTCCCAGATGAGGCGGCGGGACGGCTGGTAGATGTCGTCCCGGTTCACGGTCGCGGAGACGTCGTTGTACGCGTCTGCGCTGTGCATGATCACGCCGATAACCAGGTCCTCGGCCTCGTCGTCGTGGGGGGTGTTGAGGTTGAGGCCGTCGTGGTCCGCCTGGTCGCGCGGGTTCATGTGGCGGACAACATCCACGGTGGCTGCTCCTTGTGGTTCAGAAGAGGGTGGTGGGCTCGGCCGGCGGGCACTGGTGGTCGGTGACGTGGGGGTGGGGGCAGTCGGCGGGGTGCGGGGTGTGGATCCAGGTGAGCCGCGGTGGGGTGCGGTCGCTGCTCTTGAGGCACCAGATGAGCCGGTTGGGGGTGCGGGTCGCGGCCTGCTCGGCGGGGGTGAGGGGCGTCCCGTCGGTGCTGACCTTGAGGGCGAGGGTGTTGCCGACCCACTGGGTGATGAGGGGGGCGGAGCAGGAGGGGCAGCGGGAGTCGGCGCCGCCCCTCCTGCTCGCGCGCTGGGTCATCAGGCGGCCGGGGTGCCGTTCATGACGGGCTGCTCGATGTCGCCGTCGATCCGGTTGACGACGTCGGCGAAGGCGGTACGGCGGACCTCGTCGGGGCGCTCCAGCTTGTAGCCGAGCTGGAGCCCGTTCTGGCCGATGCGGTACCGGAGGCGGGCGGTGAGCCGGTAGCCCTCGGATCCTTCGAAGGGGACCAGGCCGATGGTGAAGGTCTCCGGGACGGCGAGCTGTCCCTTCTGCCCGGCCTTCGTGGTGCCGGTCTCGACGTACTGGAACTGGCGCTGCCCGGAGGCGAGGCGGCTGGCGGACTGGAACTCGACCTTGCTGGTGGCCTGGAACGACTGGGCGATTTCCAGCATGTCGGCGGCCGTCGGTTCGAGGAGCTCGGGCAGGTGGTCCTCGAGGAACTCGGCGAACGTCTCCTGGTCCATGAGCTTGCCGTCGCGGGCGGCCCACTGCTTCCACGTGTCGGTCTCGCGGAGGGACAGCTTGAGGACGTGGGAGGCGAAGCGGGGGGCGTCGGCCTGGTGGGCGTCGAGGACGGCGGTGATGGTGAGCCGGTCGGCGTCGGCGTAGACCTCGGAGTCGGTGTCGGCGTGCTTGTCGAAGTAGGCGCGGAAGCTGTCGGCGTCGCGCACGGTGGTGGTGCCGATCTTCCGCTCGGGGGCGGTGGCCGGGCCGGTGAGGTCGACCTTGTGGACACCGGTGGGGGTGTGAAAGGCGTAGACCTTGCCCTGTTCCAGCTCGGCCGGCGGGGCGGAGCGGAGCGCGGTGTCGACGATGGTCTGGGCTTCGCCGTTGGTGGAGGAGAGCTCGGTGTAGGTCATGTTCAGGCGTCCTTGAAGGTCTGGGTGGCGGGTGCGGTGCGGAAGTCCATGGCCATCTGGCGGGGGTCCTCGCGGACGGGCAGGCCGTCGTCGTCGAGGAAGTACAGCGACTTGACCGCGGTGGGCTTCGGGGCCTTCACCGCGGACTCGACACCGATCGGAAGCGGCGCGGACTCGACGCCGTTGGCCGGGGGTTCGACGACGATGGTGATCGTCATCTGGCCCTTCTTGCCGTGCGCGCGGACGGCCTCCAGCAGGGTGTGGAACTCGGCGGACAGCTCCTCTTCGGTCCGGCCGTTGAGGTGGCTGGCGAGGAACGCGGCGACGGGCGCGGTCTCGGTGATCTCGCCGGTCTCGGGGTTGGTGCGCTCGGTCATGCGGCTTGTGCTCCTTGGGTGTGGTGCTGGTGGGTGATGCGGATGGTCTGGTTGAACGCGATGACGGCGGCCGCCCCAACGACGGGGCCCTCGGTGGTCTGGCAGAGCAGGCACTCGTACTTGGCCTTGGGGTGCTCGGCCCAGGTGCCGTTCTTCAGATGGCGGCCGAAGGACGTGGTGAGGACGCCGTCGATCTGCCGGCCGCCGGGCAGCGGGTAGGCGCTCACGCGGCGAGCTGTGCCGTGGAGGCCCCGCGGGTGACCTGATCGGTGAGGTGTGCCACGCAGTCCGGGTGGTTGCACGCGGGGAACACCCGTCCCACTGGGGCTGCCCCGTCGTGAATGGCCCGCCAGGCGACCTGATTTGCCGTACGGCGGGTGCCGTTGATCCGGACCTCGCCGCCGGTCCACTCGGTGTGGTCGCCAACGGTCAGGGTCATGTGGTCGTACGCCTCACGGCACGTGGAGAAGCTGGGCAGGGGGGTGCGGGGGCGGACCTCCGTCCCTCGCGCCCGGGCCCGGAGGACCGCGCGGCGCTGCCGCTCGTCGAGGCCTCCCCAGACTCCGAACTCTTCGCGGGTGTCGAGGGCCCATTCCTGGCACTGCTCCATGACGGGGCACCGGCGACAGACGGCCTTGGCTTCTTCGATCTGTACGAGCGCCGGGCCCGTGTTGCCGATGGGGAAGAACAGGTCAGGGTCGTCGGCGCAGAGGCCTTGGAGTTGGGGGGAGCGGGTCACACTGCACCTCCGAAGATGCTTGCCATCTGGGTCTTGAGCTGGTTGCGCATCTGCTGGTCCTCGACGTGGTCGGGGGCGACGCAGTGCGGGTAGTCGCAGCCGGGCCGGACGTAGCCGACGGGCGGCCGGGCGTGGCGGAGACCGAACGCGACGCGGTAGGCGGTGAACCCGCGCTTCCTCCAGCGGAAGAACGGCGTGCCGTCGTTCGTGCTGTAGCCGGTCCACTTCAGGTGGCCGCCCTCCACCCGGCGGGTCCGGGCGTGGAACAGGTCCTCCGGGCTGTTTGTGGGCTTGGGGCCGGACTTGTGCTGGGGAAGTCGCAGGGCGCGGCGGGCTTCTCCTGCGGTGCGCTCGCAGACGTGGAGTCGGCGGGCAATCTCGTGGTCGGAGTGACCGGCGTAGAGCAGCTCAGCAACATCGGCGCGGATCTTCATCGGGCCACCGCCTTGGTGAACTCCGACCAGTCGCAGCCCGCGACGGCGCGGGAGTGGGTGGGCGGGACATCGGCGAGCGGCGTGCCGAGGTGGTCGTACGCCATCGCGAGGAGGACGTACGCGTCGGCCTCGTCGTACCGCCACCGGCCGGTGCAGTCGACGCCGTACCGGGTGTGGACGGCGTCACGGACCATGCCCTTGACCTGGGCAGGGGTGTACTTCTTGCCGGTCTCCTCGTCCTTCCACCGCGCCTTGCCCGTGGCGTAGATGGTCCGGTTGTCCGGCGGGACGATGGCGTACGGGATGCCCCGGTTCCACAGTTCATGGCGGACCATCCACCGCATCGCGGAAAGCTGGTCCATGCCCTGGAGGTGGGAGCGGGAGAACGCGGCGCCCTCGATGACGACGTGGTCGGCGTGGCGGATGAACGAGGTGATGCCGTCCATCTGCTGCTGGAACCGGCCGTGGAGGGTGGCGGCGTTGGCGTGGACGTGGTCGGTCCAGCCGGTGCCGGCCACGCCGGTGGTGCCGATCGCGACGTCGAGGGCGATGACGAGGGGGCGGGTGGACACCGCGGCCGGGCGGGCGATGGTCAGCCCGGCCGCGGGGGTCTGGTCGAACAGGGTGGGGGCGGTCACACCAGGTCCCCCTTCGTGGGTACCGGCTTATCCGAACGGCGGTGTTGCCACATCGATCCGGCCTCGACGGCCGGGGTGGTGATGCCGCACGCGTCGTCGAGACGGGCCTGGAGCCGGTCGGCGCGGCGGGTCTCAGCGGCGAGGTCCTGCCGCAGCCGGGCCACCGCGTGGGCCAGGCGGGCAATACGGCCCGTGTAGGTGAGGGCATCCCGGAGCGGGGCCGTCACAGCGTCGAGCTGCTCGGAGAGGCGGACGTTGCGCGCGGCGGTGCGCTTGGCCGCGCCGAGGTAGTCCGCCGCATCGCTCTCGGCAGCGTTGCGCTGCTCAACGAGGGCCTCGACGCGGACCTGGAGATCGGCAATGTGCCTACGGTTTCGGGATCCGAACATCACGCTTCACCACTCTGCGCGGGCAGGATCAGCGGCCACGAGCCGTCGATGACCTTGTCGGGGGCGCCGCCCTGCTCCGGCGTCGCCTTCGTGCGGAACCAGGTCTGGAGTCCGGCCTGCTGCTCGGCACGCCATGTTTTCTGCGCGGCGAACAGCTGCTTCGGACCGAGGTCGTTGAGCCGCGGGTACTTCGCGAACTGCGCCTCGGCGATCAGCAGCGCGGCGAGGGCGTCGGCCTCGGCGGTGTGCCAGTCGGTGAGCTCCACCCCGTACCGCTCGGCGGTGGGCTTCAGCTTCCGCATGCCCGAGCCCGTGACGTACTCGTCGACCTGGCGGTCAATGACGTGCGGGTCGACGAGGGTCGGGAGGGTGGAGCCGAGGCGGTCGCCCATCATCGGCAGCCCGTTGCGGGACAGCTCGAAGTTGAGGACTGTCCAGTCGTAGGCGGTGTTGAACGCCACGAGCGGCATGCCGTAGGCGATCGCCTTGTGCATGGTCGTCGCGATCTCTTCGAGCGCCTCGGCCGGGTTCTGGCCGGCGGTCTGGACCATGGCGTCGGTGATGCCGTGGACCTTGGTGGTCTCCGGGGGGATCGGGATGCCGGGGTTGATGAGCCAGGTCTGGACGTGGTCGGGGGAGGCGCCGCCCTTGGCGACGAGGGCCGCGGTGACGATGCGGGCCTCGGTCGGGTCGGCGCCAGTGGTCTCGGTGTCCCAACCAATGCGCCGTACGTTGAGGAAGGTCATGCGGCACCGCCCGCGATGCGCTCCTGGCCGATCCGGTACAGGAACGCGCCGAGCTGCTCGTCGTCGCCGACCTCATTGACGACGCTGGCGTTGAAGAGACCAGCCTGCTTGATCTCGTAGTTGATCTGCGCCAGCCGCTGACGTGAAGTGTTCTGTTCGAGGATCTCGTCCCGGTAGGAGACGGCAGTCCTGGGCGGTGCCTCGCCACGCTCGACGTTCGATGCGTCGGGGTCGACGTCGTTCGTCGGGACGAGACCGCCGAGGAAGAGGAGCGATCGGAGAGCCGTGGACAGCGCCTTCGCCGTGCCCTTGTCCGCGGAGTCCATCGACTCACCAGCGGACTGGACTTCGATGCTGTCGCCGGTCGGACCGAAGATCCGGTACGTGACCGTCGCGGTGCACTCGCGAGACGGCTTCCCGCCGGACGTCTTCACGTCGCGGTAGGCAGTCTCCACATGCACCGGCAGGACGAGGACACCGTGCAGACGGCAGGCCGGGCCGAAGGAGTTGAGAGCGGAGTCGACGCCGCGGAACTGGTAGCTGCCGCGTTCGCCCGGCTTGCCGTACCAGTCGCCTTTGTCGATGCCGCGAACCTCGCCCATGACGCGAGACCAGGCGACCCACACGGGGACCTGCTCGGGCCCGTTCGGGCCCGGCTCGGGGATGCCCGGGGCGGTGAGCGGAGCCGGGGTGTACTCGGGGGCCGGGGTGACGGCGGTCGGATCAGTGGTTTCGGAACGGCCGGCCGCGGCCGCCGCTCGCTCAGCAAGGGTGCTCATGCCTGGTGTGCCTCTCGGACGGTCTTCGGGATGTTGATGCGGCGCGACGGCCGGTCCTCCACGCACGCGGCGTAGGCGTCGGGGAACTCCTCACGGAGCCGCTCCCGGTTGACGTGCTCTCGGGTCGATTCGTCGTAGGAGAAGGCGACGTGGCCGCCCTGGATCGCGGTGTCCGCGCTGCCGAGGACGCCGACGAGGGACGCGAGCGCGGTCTTCTTCCGGGCCTTTGCCTCGCGCTCGTCGACGGCAGCGTCGAGGTAGTCGGACAGGGCGTCCTGCGCGTCGCCGTCCCGGTCGATGGCGATGATCCCGGCCCGGTCGTGGTGCAGCTGCTCGTACAGGTCGAGGAGCACCTCGGGGTCGGCGTCGTGCGGGAGGATCGGCGGTCGCCGGTCAGTGATCTGCTGCCACGCTCGGGCCCCGGCGGCCCGCAGGTCGGCGATCAACTGTGTGTGGTCGGCAACCCGGACGACGAACTGCCGGTAGTCGTTGCCGCCGATGAGGACACCGACGTGGATGTGGTCGTAGCCGCAGACGTCGGCCTGCCACAGGGTCTGGGCGAGGACGTCGTCCGGGCAGCCGGTGCGCCACTGTCCGGCCTTGAACGCGGCCCGGCACTTGATCTCGACGGCGCAGCGTTCGCGGTCGTCAGCGAGTGGGCATTCGAGGACGCGCCGGTCGAGGGTGCACATCTGCCACGGACGGTCGACGTTGGCGACGAGTCCCACGCGGCGGACCACGCTGCGGTTACGGCGGGCCCATTCGCGGGCGACGGTGTCCTCGATGGCCCGGCCCCACAGGGCGGGTTCGGAGTCGTCGCTTTCGAGGGGGAGGCCGCCGGTCTTGTCGTGGTAGACGGAGAGGGCGTTGCCGTAGCGGCTGATGCCGAGGACGGCGGCCATGTCGGAGGAGCCGAGTCCGTTGCGGCGGGCGGTGAGCCAGGCTGCGCGGTCGGCGTCGGCGGGGAGGAGGAGGCGGCCGGTGGGGGTGACCCGTCGGCCAGCGGCCGGGGCGATCGCTCCGGCCAGCGCAGTGTTCGTCATGCGGCCACCTGCTCCCGGGCCCGTACCAGGAACTGCTCACCGATGTACTGCGCGTACGCGGGCGGAATTGCCTCGGCCAACTCCTTGCGCACGTCGGTCCAGTGGATGCCCATGGCGTCCTGCCACTCGCGGACAGTCCCCTTGCCCCCGCCCTCGCCGTACACGGCGACGTACGGGCCGTCGTGGTACTGGCCGTGGCGCCACCCGCGCACCCGTCCCCGGTGCGGGATGTGGGCGGGCTGCGGGGCCTCCCAGAAACCGAGCTCGAAGTCCCGGTGGCGGATGACCCCGAGGCCGAACATCTCTCCGCACAGGGTGATGTCCTTGCGGATCTTGGCCTTGCCGATGGGCTGCTCGATCACGTACGGGACACCGATCTCGTCCAGCGCCCGCCGGGTCGGCCCCACCAGGTCGATGTGGTCGCTGCCGGCGCCCCACTTGCGAGATCGGTTGGTGCCCACGGTCAGCGAGCACTCGCTCTGGCACGGCGGGCTGGCGTGGATGAAGTCGAAGTCACGCCCGTGTGCCAGCAGGCACTGGATCGCGTCGTCCAGCGTGAACGGGAACGGGTAGCGCGGGCGGTGGACGATGTCCACCCCGCGGGCCACCTCCAGGCCGGCGGCGTTGTAGCCCCATGCCGCGCCGCCGGAGCAGGAGTACAGGTCGAGTACACGCACAGCGGGGGGCGCGCTGCTGAGTCGCGTGCGGTGCGGGCCCGATACGGTCGGGCCGGCGGCCGGGGCCTGAGCCCCGGCCAGCGCGGTGTTCGTCACGGAGTTACCTCCGTCATGCAGTGCCGCTCCCAGCCCGACACGAACGTGTCGAGGCTGGCGTCCGGCGTCGTCACTCCCAGGCGCTTGCCGCACTGGCACGAGCCGTGCATCTCGCAGTCGCCGTACTCGACGATCAGGGCGTGACCGCCCGCGAGGGTCTCGCGGAAGTCCGGGTCCGGCGGGGTCTCGCGGGGCTCCTTGTCGGCGCGGCCGAGAAGAGACTCCGCTCCGATCTTGTCGTATCCCACGCGCTGGAGAGCGGCGAGGATCTCGGTGCGTGCACTCACAGCTGGCCCCCCTTCGGGGCGTAGGTGCGGCGGCCGTTGGCGTCGACGGCGACGAGGACACCCCGCGCGGCCAGGGCCCGCAGGTCCTTCCGCGCGGTGTTCCGGCCGGCCGTCGGCCACGGCGAGACGGCGAGGAGTTCGGCGGCCCGCTGCGTGGTGACCGGTGTGGCGGTGCCCTGTATGGCGGTGGCGAGCCAGTCGCGGCGGGTGATGGTGGTGATCACGCGGGGCCTCCGAGGATGAGCAGGATGGCCGTGGCGGTGACGGCCCAGAGGGAGAGGGATACGGCGAGGGACCAGCCCCAGGCGCGCGGGCTCATGCGGTGCCTCCGTCGCGTGCGGCGATCTGGCGGCGGGCGGCGTCGGCCCCAGGCCGGAGGTCGCGGACCGTCTGCTGGGCGTCCTTGACCCTGGCCAGGGCGTCGGCGTCAGCGGCCGAGGCGCCGGCCACCCACTCCGTCTGCATCCGGTCACGGCACGGCACGCAGATCACGGGCGCCTCGCGGTCGCCCTCGCCAAGCCGCACGTACGAAGTGCCAGTACCGGCCAGCTCGGTGGGGCACGTAGCGCACTGAGCGGGCACAGTCCACGCGCGGCCCGACCGGAGGAACCAGACGTCACACTGCACGTTGAAGTGCACGAACGATGCGCGGATCAGCTGTCCGTCGTCGGCCAGCTGCTGGCCGGACTGCTCGGCGATCGGGCCGAGCAGCCGGTACGCGCCGCCTTCGCCGAGGGTGTCGCGGTTGCTGTTGAGCTGGCCGCTGACGATCCACCGACCGTCGACCAGGGCGATCTCCCAGTGGTCGACCGGGGGCAGCCACGAGGGTGCGTCGTCGGTCAGCGCGGCGAGGGCGGAGGCTGCGGTCGAGGCGCTCATGCGGCACCTGCCTCACGCTGGCGGGGCATTGCGATGACCGTGCCCGCACCGTTCGACGAGAGCAGCAGCTCCGCGACGCGCCGCACCTGGTCCCCGTACAGCCGAAGCCGCGTCCCGCCGACCTGGTCGAGCAGGTCGTCGACCAGCTGGTCCCGCTCGTGCAGGGCGTGCGAGTCGGCCCGGGCGCCGGACAGTTCGTCGATCTCGCGCAGCTGGTCACCGATGCCCTCGGGGTCCTCGGCGAACTGCTCGGCCAGCTCCAGCACCAGGCGGACGAGGTGGTCGTCGAGGTGGAGGACCGCACCGCCGGGGACCGACGAGACGTTGACGCGGGTGGGGCCGGAGTATGCGCCGCCGAGGAGGCGGGGGCTGGCGGTGGTGAGGAAGCGGAAGAACCGCATCGCACGGAAGATCTTCATCGGGTGCCTCCGAGGAGCATGAGGAGCGCGGCCCCGGTCAGGGGCAGGTGGCGCAGGGCGTCGGCGGTGTGGCGGGCGCTGGTGCGGACACAGCGCGGGGTGAAGTGGTCGGCGTCGACCAGCAGCAGGAACGGCACGAGGGACGCGGCGTAGATGCTGGTGGCCAGGCAGGCCCAGGCGAGGACGGTCACGGCGTCACCGTCGGCAGGTCGTGGCCCGTCTCGTACGTGCGGTGCAGAGGACTGTCGTGCGGGTCCTCAAGAGACGGGGCGAGGATCGCGCGCAGCTTGGTCACCTGCGGGGCCACGTCCTCGGTGTGCGCGTCCTGCTCGTCGGCGGCGTGCTCGGCGAGCAGTCGTTGCACCTCAGCCATGTCGCCGCGCGGCGCGACGACCCGGAGCACGCCGACCAAGCCGCGGAACATGAACAGTTCGCCGGGGTACGCCTCGATGATGGGCCTCCGCAGCGCGGCCGGGGCCGGGGACTCCGCGCGGTCGCGGTACTCGAACAGGGCGGCACGCAGCGACGCGATCTGGCTGCCGTCCCACGAGTCGCGGTCGAAGTCGCGGATCACACCAGCGACGACCTCCGCCAGCACCTCGGCCGGGAGCGCCACCGGCTCGGCCACCCGGGCTCGCAGCTGGCCCAGCTCGGCCGCCGACTCCGGCGACTGCAACAGACCCGCCGCCTCCAACGACGCCGCGATACCGGCCGCCGTCTGCTTCGTCTTCTGCGCGGCAAGGATCACTCCGGCCGCAGCGTTCACCCGACGGGCGTTCACGCCGCGACCTGCGCGTCCGTGGCAGCCGCGATGTTCTCGGTGATGAGCAGCGCCCACGCCTGGATCTTCACGCCGTCACGCTGGGCGTTGGCCTCGGTGTACTCGCCTCCGGCAGGGTGCTCCTCGACCTTGACCGTCAGGCCGAACTGCTTGGCGAACTCCCGGGCACCAGCCGGGTTGCAGTGGAAGTAGAACTTGATGATCGGGTCGTTGGGCGCGAAGTGCGCGGCCTCGACGTTCACGTGCGTCGGCACGGTGGTGGTCTCGCTGAGCAGCGTCTCGGCCAGGGACAGGGCGGCCATGAAGCTGCTGCGCTGCACCGAGGCGGTGCTGGTCGGGCGGGTAAGGTTGATGCTCACGGTGTCCTCGATCTCTGTGTGTTGAGGGTTTGCCGTTGGGGCGTCGGGCCGGGCATGGCCGGGCGCCCCTGTGGTTTCTGGGGGTCAGGCGGAGGCGGCGACCAGCTGCGGCGTGGTCGCGCCGGCGTCGACGAACTCCGGGTCCTGCTCGGCCATCCAGGCGTCCACCTCGGCGAGGTCGAACCGCTTCTGGCGGCCGGCGAACGGACGGACCGGCATGCCCTGCCGGATCCACTTGGTGATCTGCCAGTCGGAGACGCCGTAGTAGGTCTCCAGCTGTGGCTGGGAGAGCAGGGGGAGGAGTCCGGCCGGAAGGGCGGTGAGGCGCTCAGTCTTCTTCGGCATCGGAGCTTGACCTTTCTACTGTCGCGGTCGAATGTGAGGGCATGCGACTGAACAGGCGATGCATGCGGTCATCGAGTGCTTCGGTGATGAGCCATGCAGTGCGGAGTTCGGTGCGCTCCCGGGCAGTGGTGCCTCGGCCGGTGAGTCGGGCGATGGTCGCCGGGCTCACTCCCCGCCCGTCCGGGTCGACAGCCTTCGTCTTCTCGGAGAGTTCGTCGAGGGTCAGGTGCTGCCGCTTCAGTGCGTCGCGGAGTGGCTGGCCTTCGTCGGTGCGGGTCACCTTTGGCATGGGTACCTCGGGCTGGTCGATGAGGGTGGGCTCCTCGGTGTGAGGTGCTGCGACAGTTCTACAGTCGCAGTCGCAGTCGTGTCAACGAGAACTTCCGAGAACTTCCGAGAACTCTGGAGTGGGTACCGATCTTCGAACGGTTGTTCTATGGTGTGTGCATATGCCAGCAGTCTGGTGCCTGATATCGGCGCGTGACGGGGAGGTCACACGCTGCACCAATACCCGCCATGGTTCTACTTTTACTTGCGAAAAGTAGAGACAACGGGGCACCCTTGGGGCCGTGGCCACAGAGGATGCGACCCCCACCGAAGACCTCGCTCAGCTGCTCGCGCGCCTGAAAGACGAGTACGGCGTGAACGACAGCCAGATCGCGACAGCCGTTGGCGTGTCCGTATCCACGGTCAACACCTGGGTGCACCGCAAGCGACAGCCGCGCCCAGACGCCCTGCGCGCCCTCGCCGCGGCCTACCCGCGGTTCACCGAAGACCAGATCTTCGCAGCCGCCGGCCGTAAAACTCCGGGCCCCTTGAGTCCGGCCGCCGAGGAGCGTCTCCTGGAACTTTTCCGCGGCCTCACTGCTGAGCAGCAGGAAATCAAGGAGCTCGAACTCCGCGCGCTGAATGAGCACAACCGTTCCGCCCTGTCGTGAGTCTCAGCTAAATGGAGCCGATCACTCCCTGTGCATGACAGGTCGTCAACTGTCGCAACAGTAGTCGCATATTCCACCATCTAGAGGTACGGTCGTTCGACGGCCGATGCCCTCCCCCTTCGGTCGCAGGTCTCCAGTCCCACCTGCGTTCACGGGGGTTCACATGTGCATGCGCGTCAGCTTCGCTCCGATCGGGTCCGTACCGCCGTTCGACGCCGGTACCCAGACGATCGCCCTTCCCCCCGGCCTGGATTCAGCACACGCTGTCATCGCCGCGCGGGCGATTCTCACCGAACTGGCCATCGTCCAGCCCCTTTTCGGTGCAGTCTGCTTCTGCGGGGAGCCGCTCGACCTGAGCCCCCGCATTCCAGAGCAGCGGAGGAGTGACAACCAGGTGGTGAAGCATGCGTAGCGAGACCTATCAGGTCGGCAGCCGCACGTGCGGCTGCATCGACTGCGTCGAGGAGTACCCGACCGCACAGCACGGGCCACGCCCGCGCCGGGACACGTGCTCCGGCCCGTGGCGGGCCCGGTACCGGACGGCGGACGGGAAGCACCGGCAGAAGACCCTCAGCACCCGCGCGGACGCCGTCCGTTTCCTGCGGGCAGAGGGGGCGGATCATGGCGCGTAAGGCCAGCGCGAACCCGCGGCAGCTGCGAGAGAAGGGCTGCGGCTGCAAGCTGTGCATTGAGAAGTACCCACCGGAGACCTACGGGGCGCGGAGGCCGCGCCGCGACTGCATCGGGAGCTGGCAGACCCGCTACCGGGACCCGGACGGGCGCCAGTTGGGGCCGGTCTTCCCGACGCAAAAGGAAGGGATCGCGCACCTGGACAAGGTGCGTACCCAGGTGCGCGAGGGGACCTACCAGGACCCGAAGCGGGGCGCGATCACAGTCGACGACTGGTACGCGATCTGGTGGCCGACCGTGAAGGTCACGTCCATCACGACGAAGAACAGGAAGCTCAGCGCCTGGACGGTGCACGTGCAGCCGAAGTGGGGGAAGCGCAAGCTCAACAGCATCACTTGGATGCAAGTGCAGGACTGGATCACCAACGAGGTCAAGGGTCACGCCACACAGAAGAAGGTCCTCGAGCTGCTTCGGCACATGATGGTCGCCGCGCTCCGCGACAGGCGGATCAGTGTGAACCCCTGCACCGACATCGAGGTGTCCCCGGCGCCGGCCAGGCACCCGGACGAGATGATCCCGCCCACCGCGGCACAGTGTGACCTGATCCGGGAAGAGCTCACCGAGTACTACCGGCCCCTTGTAGTGTTCGCCGAAGAGACCGGGATGCGGTGGGGTGAGTACACGGGCCTGCGGGCCTGCAACCTGGACCTCGGCAGCGCCACGGTGAAGGTGAAGGAAGTTCTCATCGACGACCGCGGGCGCATCCGGCGGAAGATGGCGCCGAAGTCGCGCGCCGGGTTCCGCACCGTCCCGCTCACCCCGGCCGCCGTCGCAGCGGCCCAGGTGATGCTCGACAAGTGGGCGCCGGCCACCACCGAATCCCCGATCGGGGACGGCGAGGATCTCCACGTCGAGGAGCTCGTGTTCCGCGGACCGCAGAGCGGCGCGCTTACCCGTCCGAACTTTCGCCGGCACTGGATCCCCGCCATCAAGGCGGCTGGCCTGGCTCGGCTGGTGAAGAACGAGGAGACGGGGCGTACGGAGTTCTGGCCCCGGGTCCACGACCTCCGGCATACGTTCGCCACGAGGCTGAAGGACGCGGGCGTCCCGGAGAAGGACGTTCAAGTCATCATGGGCCACGAGCGGGGCGGCCGGGTGACGTGGCTGTACCAGCACGCGGGTCCGGAGTTGGTGGAGGAAGTGCGGTCTGCGCTGGTCAAGGGCCGTGCGCTGCGGGCGGTCTCGTGAGGGCGGATGCCGCATCGATGCCACATGGATGCCACAATCCCCCCTCGGAGGATCTCGGAAGATCTCGGAAGTTCTCGTTTCCGCAGGTCAGGGAACCGCTCGGAAGGTCTCGGAAGTTCTCGGAAACCCTCGGGGTGGTTTTACGGGTTCTTACAAAGCAGATGTCGGCGGTTCGAAACCGTCCGCGCCCACCAGCCAGAACGCCCCCGCAGCGAACCGCTGCGGGGGCGTTGACGGCAGTAGGTGACGGCAGTCCACTCGGGGCGGCACACCCACAGCTCGGGTTCGAGGACCAGCGGATGCCGAGAGACGCGGGATCGGCCCGCTAAACCTAGGTTATAGGGGCGCGGTTTCCCCTAATCTAAACGCGACATCTGAACGTCGTGGCGTTGATCGGTGGGGGAGTATGAGCGATCAGAGGGACTGGTTTACCTGGACGCCGACGGTCGCCACGGAAGCGGCGTGCCGATTCTATTCGCAGCATGCGCGTGACATGCAATATGCCGCGTCAGCGCCCCTAATATTTGAGCAATACGAGATGCTTCTGGGTCGCATTGGATCCACTTTCTCGCGTGTGGCTCCAGATGGAGACCCGGAGAAGCTTTTTCCGGAATTCTATGCCCAGGCGAGATATATGAAAGAGACCGTCGAAGAACTTACTCCGGTTTCGGCGGAATTCGGAGTCACGCGGTCTGTGGAGAACTTCCTTGTCTATGTTTCCGATGTAATATCAGAAGTTCTCATAGCCTGTCCCCACCTCCTGAAGTCCCAGGAGCAGGTCACGTTGGAAGATGTCCTCCAGCATGGAACAATTGCTGAATTTGTGTCGTGGGCTGCCGAAAAGCGCGTTGCCCAGCTATCTTTCCAAGGTCTGGATGATATTGCGCAGTACGTCACTAAGCGCCTAGGGCTGAACTTGCATCAAGATGAGGATGACTGGGCCAGCTTGAAGAAGGGTGTCCAACTGCGAAATCTGATAGTCCATAGGCGGAGCCGTGTGGATGAGCGCTTCATTCGACTGACCGGAGAAAAGGGGCTAGTTAAGGGTAGCGCCTATCCGACAACCATGCCTGATTATGTCCGCACCGCCCGAAGTGCAATGAAGATCGTCAGTGAATTCGATGCAAGGGTGGCGCGCAAATTCCCGGTCGAGCAGCGGTCGACGGTGGATGAAGGCTGGTATAGCGAAGGTCGTTGGGGGCCGGATGGCCGCAAGGCTGAACCCGGGCCGAATATCCCTTCTGTGTAATCCGCTGTGAAGACGAGCGTCGTCGCCTTAGGAGGCGATCCATATGGCCCATCGCTTCCCGTCGGTTGTCATCGGAGACGTGGGTGTAGATGTTCATCGTGACGGCGATCTGTGAGTGGCCCGGGATCTCCATCACAACGGGCGCCGGCGCGTCCGCGGGTCTTCCGTTGCAAGCCTTCCGGGGGCGCCGAGCGCACGTCATCCGAATCCACCGCGGTTGACTGGCTAACGCCGGAGCAGATCACCGAGCGCATGTCCGAGGTCTACGCGATCCGCCTACTCGATGCCCTGGACGGGGCCGGCCCCCACGTGCGGAGCCACGACGGCCAACGATTTCTGGAGACATCGGCATGACCAGCAGTGCCGAAATCCCCAAGCCAAGACCCTTGTCCGAGTTGAAGGACCTGCACGACTACCTTGACGACGTGCGTCTCCGGCCAGGTATGTACGTGCGGGGCCGATCCATCACTCACCTCGCCTCGATCCTGTACGGATACCGAGTCGCATGCGAGATCCACGGGATTCCGTCGACGACAGACTTCGAACCCGGCGGGCCGTTCAACGAGTGGCTCTGGCCGCGACTACGTCTCGGCTACGAAAGCTCCCTGGGCTGGGCAACCGAGATCGAACGGGCAGCCGAAGCAGCGGGCATTGCGCCCCTGGACATGTTCTTCAGCCTCTTGGACGAGTTCCGCGCCGAACGCGACGAAGCACCCCAGGACGCTGCGCGGTAAGACTTTCTCTACTTCATCAAGGCACCCGGCTGCGCTCTGCTCCGCCGGTGCCCGCCCCCGGGCTCTGGCGGCGCCCGCGCTCCTGCCTTCGGCCCGCTCGGCGCTGCCGCCGCCGACGCGCGCCCGCAGTGGATAGGCCCCGGAGGGCATGAGACGAGAACCAAGCCCGCGGCTTCAAGAGGGTGCCTCCGGCGGGGGCGCTACGGCACTGGGATGGTGATGGCGCCGTTCGCGAGTGCCGGCCGGAGCGTGGTGAGCGTCGTGGGGCTCCCATCCCGTCCGCCTTCGACCCAGGCAGAGCCGAGCAGTCGCGGCCCAGGGCGTCAAGGTCGTTCGTACAGTGGCGCGCTCCACCTTGACGCCCTGCACCACGACCGCTCCACGGTGTGTGGGTCGAAGGCGGACGGGATGGAAGCCGGGGTGAGTGGTGGGTGGGGTGGGTGGCCGGGGAGGAAACGAAGGGCGACAACCTTCACTTCTAAGGTTTTAGCCAAGAGAAGTGGCTCGGAAATTTAAATTCCTAGGCCCGCAGGGTGCACAACCTGTGAAGTTGCGCTCAAGGGGCGTGGTCGGCAAGAATCAACCCACCGCAGTCCGCTGCAAGTTGGCGAACAAGCCGTGCAGTGGCCGCACGCCCGCGGGCGAGTGACGCCCAGTCGGTCATCAACCGACCAAGGCGGACCTCGCGTGACAACGAGCCATCAAGCAACGGCGGTTGAACCCGACGATGCTGTACGATCGCTCGTTACATACCGATAGGACGCTTGCTCCCCTGGCAGAGATGTCAAGCGCCTTCGGTCAAACAGGAGAACCAACGTCCCCTTTGGAGGCATCGTGTCCAAGAAGCCACAACACCCGTCAACGTCTTGCTTATGCCATACGTTGATGGGTACAGAGGTTAGCCCCGAGCTTGCCTCTGGCGCAAGTGGGGACGCGCGCCGAGGCTCACTCATTCGTGACATCGCGGCCGTGATCACAGCACTGACGGGACTGCTCAGCGTGGTCCTGACGGTGCTTTAAGCCGGTCAACCCGTGCCCGTTGCCTGCCCGGTGAGGCGGTAGGCAACGGGCAACCACGGGGACTCGCGGCGAACCGTCAGCAAACGGGCTGGTCATCGAATCCCCAGGCCACCCGCGTGGCTCGTACCAGGTCTTCCAAGTAAAAGCTCTAGACCCTGGCGGGCACGCTTGACTCGGTCATTAAGGCTTCACCCCCCCTTTGCAGCTCAGCCGAACCACGTGGACAGCAGACCGGCAACGGTCGCGCAAGCAAGACCGACACTGGCTAGCACCGCAGGGACAGTGATCTCGGGCGCTTGCTCCAGACTGGCCAGTTCGATGCGTTCTCTGATGTGGAGAACGTCCGCCCAAGTGCTCTCGGTCGGAGCTTCACGCTCTAGTCGGCGCGAACGCTCATCAGACGACAGCATGGGATCGTTCTTGATCTCTTCCACCCGCGTGAACAAGGCTCTGAGGCGCTTTCGCCTTCCGTCGACGTTTCGCCAGAGTCGAAGGACTCCGAGAGCTGGCAGCAACCCACCAGCCAAGGTCAGGAGCGTGATGGTCAGCTTCATCACTGGACTATGCGACGTTGACAGTTGGTTGGGAAGACCTACGCACAAGAGTGGCGCAGCTCCATTCGCCGCTCTGACTGGAGTCGCAACGGTGATGTCGCCCGCCTTTGCTTGCGGATCGCGGTACAGCAGCGGCGTACCGCAACCACAGCAACCCAGCCCGTACGCCACCGTCTCTCCGGACCCTCGTAACGGCCGGTATGACCGCCCCTGACCGATCCGGCTAGAGCTACGGATCAGAAGGTTTCCGTGCCCTGATGCCCGGCTGGCCGGGCATCAGGGGGGAGACCACGGACACCTACGGCAGGACGCACGAGAACGGCCCCCGACCGTGTCGTCTGATCGGGGGCCGTCCATCTGCGGTGGGCGTGGGCTTCGATCCCACGGTGACATCGTTGCTACGGACCTCCTCGCCGCGGGGGTCCGTGGTGGATCAGGTGGCGGCGTGTCTCGCGTTCGTCACAACGCGGGGCGCTCCCCCCACGCCTGTAAGGGCGAGCGGCAAGATGCTGCCGTGGAGATCGCAAAGCTCGTTCTGGAGTACGTCAAAGCCCTGGCTTGGCCGGTGTTCGCGGCTGCGCTTCTTTGGGCCTTGAGGGCCCAACTCAGAGACGTGGTGAGCCGATTGACGCGTGTGGAGACGCCGGCGGGAAGCGCCGAGTTCGCCGCGGCGGCAGCAGACGTACTCGACGACGCGGAAGAGCTTGCTCTGTCTACGGCCAGCGACCCAGACCCAGTCGCGGTGGTGCCGAGGCCAGCCCCCTCCTTTGATGCGGAGGGTAGCCGTGTCGAGCCCGAAGCTGACTCAGAGCCTGACCAAGAGGCAAGGCACGGTGACCAGGTGTCGGAGGATCGACGACTACGCCAGAGGGTGATGGAGGTGCTGCAGAGCATGCCCTTCCTCTTGGATCCGCCGGACTTCGAGTCGACTGTGTCAGGGAAGCGATTCAGAAAGGCGATGCATACAGCAGCCGTTGCTCCCAGGGCTGCGGTGATTCGTGCATGGGAGGCACTCGAAGCATGCTTCCAGGAAGTGATGTGGGCCCGCGGAATCGAGACTGAGGGGCAAAGTGCACCCCTTGTTGGGCCGACCAAACGCAGGCTAATAGCCATCGAAGCTCTGGGGCTGTCTCGTGACGCACTGGACGTCTACGTGCGACTACGCAAGCTGCGCAACCGTGCGGTCCACACGAGGGAGGAAGTATCCGTTGCCGCTGCGGAAGATTTTGTTCGTAGCTGCCGGGCCATTGCAATCGAGCTGCAACGGTCGCGCTGAGTGGCCGTCTACGGGCGGCAAGGTCGACCCGACCAGATCACGAATTGATGACGTCGAGCAACGTCACTGTCGGCCGTACCGTGAGTCGCTGCATGGTCGCGCCGCGCGTGCCAGATCCATGCCAGATCGAGCGGTCAGTCACGGTGAATCGGGGTGCGAGTCGGTACAGGTACGCGCTGACAGGGTTGGCGCTCTCGTACGGCTATTGACCAGCCAAGACAGTGCTGTGATCGGTGCCAGGCTTACAAAGCAGACGTCGGCGGTTCGAAACCGTCCGCGCCCACAGTAGGAACTAGCAGGTGAGAGCCTGTTACGGCCTCCCGGTCCACACGGACCGAGGGGCCGTTTCCATGATCGGGGCCACATAGCGTCCACATCCCCATGAAAAGGCACTCGGCGGTTTCCAGCGGCCTTCTGCTGTCCGACGCAGACCTCCCCGCCCCTGGTTGGGGGCGGGGCCACGTGGTGACGGCGGTAGAATCACGGCGTTTGTCACGGGCGTCTGCTCGGGTTGATGGTGGAGCGGGGATCGCGGAGCCATACCTGCTGTCCCTGGTCGGTTACGGTCAGACCGAACTGGCAGGCGTCGGGATGCCCGAAGACGGCGTACTCGTGCCAGGCCTGCTCGATCTCCTCCCACAGGAAGCCGGGCCCGTACTGCCAGACGTCCTCGCCGGTCGCCGCAGTGGCGGCCGAGCCATCGTCGCGGCTCGCCCATACCCGGGCCCCGTCTGCGGTCTCGGCGTGTGTCACCCGAACCCCGGGCAGCCGCGCGCCGGCATACAGCGCGAACCCAAGTGACAGGATCTGTGCTGGATCCAGGCCTGCGCTGCGGTTCCTCCCTGTCGTTTCGTCGACCGGGTGTGCCTCAACTGCGCGGTGCGATCGCATCGGCATGTACGAGGCGCCGCCGCAGAACGTGCCGACCGCAGTGCCGTCGTCATGGACGTACAGCTGGACCAGGGCGCCGGACCAGAACTCCCTCGCCAGCGGCGCGACGACGATTCCGCCCGGGCGAACCTGCCGGAGCAGGGCGGGTGGAACGTATCGGACGGCACACGTGGAGATCAGTCCGTCGACCGGACCGATGCCCGGCCAGGGCTGTTCGCCGTCCCCGCAGCGCAGGTGCGGGTGGTATCCGGCATTGGCGAGAGCGGCGGCTGCCCGCTCGGCGAGGACCGGGTCGATCTCAATGCTGTAGACCTGCTCGTTGCCGAGTCGTTCAGAGAGCAGTGCCGCAACGTAGCCGGAAGCGGTGCCGATCTCGAGCACTCGGTGGGTGTCCTTGGCGTGGAGCAGGCCAAGCATCCGGGCGACCATGCTGGGTTGGCTGTTCGACGATGTAGCGACGCCAGGCCCGCCCTCGGCGCCGTCGTCGAGCTGGATTACGACCGGCTCGTCGGAGTTGACCAGGGCCAGTTTCTCGTCCGGGTCGGTGACCGGCTCGCACCGGTCAGGTAGCTGCCGCCAGATGGCGGGGGGCATGAACCGGCTGCGGGGTACGGCGTCGAAGACCTGCCGCCACCGAGGGCTGAGCAGCCCCCGGTCGGCGAGGTCCTGCACCAGCCCGGCGTAGGTGGGCGCCTTCCGTGTTGCGCGCACGTCATTCCCCGTTGTGCGATGGGCCGCCGCCGTCGGGGGACGGCGGGGTCGGGGGCGGGGTCCACGGCTTGATCGGGGCGCTGCCGCCTCCGTGCTTGCCGTCGTCCTGAGTAATCACCATCGTGCTCTCCAATCGTGTGCCCAAGGGGTGGATCAGCGGATGTGGCAGGAGCAGGAACAGCGCCGTACCTCGAGCGGCCGCTCCCAGGCCGGTTCGCCCGGTCGGCGTAGTTCGCCCGGCCCCGAGCATTCGGAGTGCTTGCCGACGCGGCAGGGCGGTGCGAGGGCTGACCGGGGTGGGGCAGCCGTCACGGGTACTGGCGTGCGGGCGGGGTGGAGGTGTGACGGGGGCACCTACATGGAGGCAATGCGGACGTCGCCTCGACGGTAACCACCGGGACGACCGGGGCCTCCTCGCGTAGTACCCGCACAACGCAGCCCCGGTCGACCTGGTACACCTTCATCGTCATCACGGGTCTGCCTCCCGTCGCAGTCAGTTGGTATCGCTGACCGTAGAGACGGGCTCTGCGCGCACACCATCCATGTGCAGATCTGTGCAGACAACAACCCGACCGGGGGCATGGTCGCGTCACGCCCTTGACCAACGTCGGTTCGATGTCCGACCGTTGTGCACAGAACTGCACACCGTATGGACGGAGCGCGCCATGTCGTTACTGTTCGTTGGGATCGACCCGAACACCGGAGACCATGAGTCGCCGACAGTCTGGGCCGACCTGGAGAATCACGAACTCGTCCTCCAGGGGTGGAAACCCAGCCCCGAACTCGAAGCAGAGTGTGCGGCCCTCGAACTCCCCGGCCATGCCGTCGGTATTCCGGACACCGAGGCCGTCATCCGTATCCCGGCCAGGATGGTCGACACGATCAGGGAGGCTTGCGATGCCGTCGAACGTGCCGCCGCCAAGCTTCCATGACCTCCTTGCGAGCTGCACCCACTCCGCCGTGCACCTTGAAATGCGCGACGTCTACGCCGTCGACTACGAGACAGGCCCGTTCGCCGACTGGCGTGCCGGCCACCGCCATGACCCGACCGACCGGGCGTCCTGGTGGCGGCCGTGGCTCGACCTCGTCACAGAGGCCGTAGGCCGCGGCGTAGAGATCCGGCGGGCGCGCATCGTGTCCGAGCCGGCCAGCGAGTACATCCAGTACGAGCACTCCGGAACGTTCACGAACGTGGCGGCTGGTGAGCAGGTGCGGTGGCTGCCCCGCCGCCAGGCATCAGGCATAGCACTGCCGGCCAACGACTTCTGGCTCTTCGACGGCCGCCTCGTCCAGTGGAACCATTTCGCTGGGGACGGCTCGTCGCAGGGCCCGGAACTCACCGACGCCCCGGGTGCGGTGAAGCTGTGCGCCGAGGCGTTCGAGGCAGTGTGGGAACGCGCCGTACCGCACGACCAGTACACGCTCAGCTGACACGAAGCACCGGACAGGCCAACTCACATGACGCTCCCCTCCTCCTCCGCACAGTCCGCACGCGAGGTTGTCGCCAGACGCCTGCGCGATCTGCGGAGGGGAGCGGGGCTCACGGTCGTCGAGCTTGCGCGCGGCTGCGGCTGGCACCATGCGAAGACCAGCCGGATCGAGAACGGGCGTACGGCGCCGACCGCCACCGATATCCGGCTGTGGTGCCGCACCCTCGGCGCGGAAGATCAGGCCGACGACCTGATCGCACAGTCGCTGCACGCCGAGTCGATGTACAGCGAGTGGCGGCACCGGACCCGCAGTGGGCTGAAGCAGCTCCAGGACAGCGCTGTCGCCTTCTTCCACCAGACCGAGCTGTTCCGGGTGTACTCCTCCTCCCTCGTCCCCGGCCTGCTCCAGACCGAGGGCTACGCCGCCGCCGTGCTCGGCATGTCGGCGCGCTTCCGGGACCTGCCGGTCGACGACAGCGCCGCAGCGGCCCGGGCCCGGGTCGACCGGTCGCGCGTTATCCACGAGCGTGGTCACCGATTCGTCCTCCTCATGGAAGAGGCGGTCCTTCACTACCGGATCGGGGACGCCGACGCCATGGCGGCCCAGCTCGGCCACCTCCTGTCCGCCGGCGCGCTGCCCGCGGTGTCGCTCGGGATCATTCCCACGGCGACGAGCGGGCGGGGGCAGTGGCCGCGGGAGACGTTCCACGTCTACGACGATGCGCTCGTGTCTGTCGAGCTGGTGTCGGCGCAGGTGCGGATCACTCAGCCCAGCGAGATCGGTTTGTACGTGAGGGCGTTCGAGCAGATGCGAAGGACAGCGGTGTACGGGGCCGACGCCCGGGCCCTGGTGGTGAAGGCGATCGACGCGCTTGGCTGACCGCGCGGCGGCCGGCGGCACGACGAAGCGAGCACGTGGCCTGTGCCGACGGAGACATGGTTCTGCGTGCCGATGAGATCAGCTTTATGCGCGAGGCGGACCGGTGGACCGTGAGCGAAATCGCGGTTCTTGCGGAGGCTGACCACCTGTCCTCGAGTCTTATCCCGGCGGACCAGCACCGGCCGGCCGGCCCGGACGTGCGGTGATCTTCCGCCCAGCCCAACGAACCAGCCTCACCCCGGCCCGCACCAGGCCGACGAGGAAGGGTGCGACGAAGCCGACGGCTAATGCAACGGCGCCGCAGGCGAGTACCGCCGGGGCCATCGCGACCGACACGAAGACGATGCGCCCGGACAGGCTGCCCGCGTAGTCCCCGGACGTCAGACACAACCAGACGAAGGCGCCCAGCAGGCTTACGAAGAAGGCCGTGTATGCCGTCGCGGCGAACGAGAGCGCGATCCAGTCATCGGGATTCTTCTTCCCTGTGGCGTTCGCGTGCGGCTGGGCAGTCTCCGACGCGGGCTGGGGCCGCGCGAACCCCGGCTGGTTCGCCGGCTGCACCGTTTCCGTGCCGTGGGGATCTCCGTCGCCGCGTTCGTGCGAGTCGTTATTCATGCCGACCTCCCCCTGCCGAAGATCAGCCTCGCACAGTGCCGAAGGGCTGTCACCGGTAGAGCTGCTCCGCCGGCCGCAGCACCAGAACGTTTGTTGGGACCTCTGAGTGGTTCCGCGTGGTGCACACCGTCGCCATCGATGCGGCAGTGGGAAGGACCTTCCGGGTCGTGTTCTCGCTCCCGGTCCGTGAGTTCAGGGGGGCCAGCATCGTTCACGGCACATCGCCCTGGTACACGTCGACGGGTGTCGCCCGAAATCCTTCAGGCGCGCTACCGACCCAGGAACTTGGTGCGCGGCGAGACCGCTGACGAGGCACGGCCGCCCCGGGGCGCCCGTGCCATCCGCCTGTGGATCCACCAGAGATCCACAGGCACCCCGTGCTTCTAGGATCGCTCCATGGTCGTCAACAGCTGGTTCGAGGTCGAGGACCCGGAGGAGTGCGGCGAGGAGCCCTGGGACTTCTGCGAGGCCGAACTCGCCTTCCTGGCCGCCCTGCGTGCCCGGACCGTCGACTGGCGGGTGTCGTGGGCTCCCAGCCAGGTGGGACGGCCCGAGGACGAGTCGTCGTTGCTCGTCTACATCAGTCTTCTCGACGAGGCGCGCCGACTGGTGCTCGGCCAGTGGGCCGTGCACTTTCACGGTACATACGTACTGGCCGGAAGGGTCTGTGACCAGTTGTTCAATCTTTACGAGTCGCCCGAGCACGGCTTCTTCCGGGCCTCCGGCGCTGTGGAAGAGCTCGCGGAGCGGTGCGCGGGCTGGTTCGAGAGCGTGTTGAGCCGCCCTGTCGTCCGCGTCGATCGGTCGTTCGAGGACGGGCAGCATGCGACCCGCTGGGAGTTCGCCGACACAGGCGAGGTCCTGGCGACGAGCGGCTCCGTCCCTGCCGGCGGCTCATCCCCGGTCCGCCGCCTCCCTGTCCGTCCCTGATCCGCCGGGCAGTCCCCAGGTGCAGGAGGCCAATATGGGCACGCTACGACCACACCGGCGCAGAGCGTGAGCAAGACGACGAACGCGCAGCCCAGGGTTCCTGCCATGGTCACCCCCGGCCGAACCGTACAGCGCGGCCATCTCGGGGCGATCCCGGTTACGAGCGACACCGGCCGCCGGCGTCAGCCGTGATCCGGCAAGGCGTAGGGGTGGTCAGCCACCTGTCAAATGCCTTGCCCGTTATGGGTTTTGGTCCGTTCGCATCGTCGGCGCGGCAGTAGAGTGCAACGGTGACCGCTATGCCGGACAACCGGCCGCCCCTCATCAGCGACGACGACCGTGACATGGCCGTGCGACGTTTGCAGGAGGCCTACGCCGACGGGCACATCTCGCACGAGGATCTGGACGAACGCCTGCACCAGGTGCTCACCGTCACGTCGCACAGCGAGCTCGAGTCGACCCTGGCATCGCTCCCGGCAGAGAAGGCGGTCACCACGTCCACGATCGCCGCCGCCGGCGGGCGGATCCGGCGGCGCGGCGCATGGCGGGTCCCTCGTAGCCTGAAGATCGAGTCCGCATTCGGAAGGGTGCACCTGGACCTGTCCAGGGCGGTCATCGAGCATTCGGTGGTCGACATCGAGCTGCAACTCGGCACCGGCAAGGCCAAGATCACGGTGCCCCGTGACGCGGTCGTCGACCTCGAGAATCTGCAGACCGGGTGGAAGGACTCGCGTTACCGGACCACGCGGCGCTCCCGCCCCGGTGGGCCGGAGATCCGGATCTCCGGAGCCATGGGGTTCGGACGGTTGAAGATCCGCCACGCATGGCGTTGAGGCTCCATCCGTCATCAGGAGCGTTTGATCGGCCCTGCTCCGTCCCCGCCTGTGGTTGAGGGAGCCTCCAGGGTGGTGACGGGGCACGCCCGCTTCGGCGGAAACGTCTGCCCTTGAGGTGCTGTGCAGCGCGGCCGTGTGCGGCTGCGAATGCCGGAGGCTCCGGGTGAGGAGCACACTGGACGTATGGCCCTACCGAAAACGCATCATTGCTCGGCCTGCTCGAACGGGGCCGCCACGGACGAAGTCCTTCACGAGGACCTCGTCGTCGGAGCACCTCTTTCCATGGAGGACCTCACCGACACGCAGCGCCACGATCGCTTCGCCCTGAAGTACGCCCACGACAGTTGCCAGGTCAGAGAGGTCCGGCGAGTACCGCACGACAGCTTGAGTGGCTACGCCTGGTCCGTCCGTTTCACCGAGAGTCCGTGACGAGTGGATCACCGGGCGTCCGGAGCGGATGGCGGCTGTTCGAACCGTCGATGTCCCCGGTGACGTCCCGGCGTTTCCGGGCGCCCTCTTCCCTTCCGCCGTGCCGGCGGTTGCGCTGACCCTCAACCCCTCCCGGGTGCGGAGCCAATTCCTGGGGCCGCACCCGGGGCGGCCACATCCGCCCCTCCCGGCTTTCGGCAGCGATGAGTTTCGCCGTGGTTTCCAGTCTTTGTCCACATACGCGACCCATCGCAGCCGAGGAGAGCATCATGGCCGCCACCTACACGTTCGACGTCTTTTCCAGCCTCGACGGCTTCGGGGCCGCCGGTGGCACCTGGACGGGCTACTGGGGCAAGCAAGGCCCCGAACTCCTCGGCCACCGCCTCGGTCTGTACCGCGAGGAGCAGCGGATGGTCTTCGGGGCCAACACCTATCGCGCGTTCGCGCAGATGGTGGCGTCGAGCAGCGAGGAGTCCGAGGTGCACGACCCGTGGGTCACACGGATGCGGAGCCTGCCGGCAACCGTGGTGTCCACCACGCTGGCCGGGCCCCTCGACTGGCCGGACGCGACCGTTGCGAGGGGCGACGCGGTCGACGTCGTCGCTCGGCTCAAGGAGGAGTCCGAGGTGCCGTTGCGCTCGCACGGCAGCCTGTCGATGAACCGGGCGCTGATGGCAGCCGGCCTGGTCGACCGCGTCCAGGTGACTCTCTTCCCCGTGATCACCGGGCAGACCGGGCTGGACCCGGTCTTCCGGGGTGCGGCCGACTTCGACCTCGAATTGATCGAGCACCGGACGCTCGACGGCCACACCCAGGAGCTCATCTACCGGCCCACCTTGCATGCCTGAGTCCAGTTGCCGCTGACCGGCATCACGCCTCCCCGGCGATCGATGCGTTCAGCTGCCGTGCCCCCGGTTTCCACGCTGCTCGGCGCGGTGGGCCAGCGCGGCGATGATGCGTCGCCACGCCGGTGACGCCTCGGAGATCCGGGAAGAGACCAACGTCAGGTAGCCGGCCCGGTCGCCGTCCCGTGCGTGTGCGATCTCCCACGCGTCCAGGTCGTCGATGAGCCGGTCCAGGCGCGGATCCTCCGGATCCCAGTCGACCGACTGATCACAGGCCAGATACAGCCGCGCCGTCTCCGGGTCGTCCAGGCCGGCGTTCTTGGCCCGTATCCGCTCCGGCATGACCTGCGGGTCCAGTGCCTGCATCAGGATCCACGCGTCGCGCTCGAGCAGTACCCGACGTTCGCTGACCCCGAGGCCGCGCATCCGGTCCAGAACGGCGACCACCTCGGGGGGCAGGACGAGCCGTTCGCCGCTGTCCAGTTCGGCGATCCGGCGGCGGTACTCGGTGAGCTGGTCGATCCTGTGCCGCAGTTCCGCGTCGATGCCGGTGATCGCCGCGGCGAACTCGGCCGGCTGTGCGTGCAGCAGCGCATCGATACGGGCCAGGGGCACACCCGCGTCGGCGAGGGTCCTGATGCGGATGAGATCCACCGCCGCCTGCGCGCTGTACCGGCGGTAGCCGGAGGCGTCCCGCTCGGGCTCGGGCAACAGGCCGATGTGGTGGTAGTGACGAACGGCGCGTACGGTCACGCCGGCGGTCGCCGCGAGCCGGCTGATCGTGAGCACCGTCCTCCTCAGGGCTTCGTACGACGTGGTCCTGCCGAGTCTAGGGGCCGTGTCTCAGTGGCCGGTTCGGCCGATGACGTCGCGGACCGCCTGCACCACGGCATCGGGGCGGTCGAAGCAGAGCCGGTGATGGACGGTGTCGGAGAGGACGCGTTGCTCGCCGTACGAGACCGCGCGCACCAGGGCCGCGTCCATGCGCGTGTGACCGTCATGCATCTCCCGCAGCGTCCGCTCCGACGTCAGCACCTGCTGGGCGGGGTCGGTGCCGACCACGGTGAGCGCGACCAACGGGACATCGGGAAGGCCTGGTCCCGCTCGCAGTTCGGTGGCGAGTGCGGTCAGCCCGGTGCGCTCGGCGATACCGGAGCCGGTCCATTCGCCGCTCCCCTTGGCGTCGACCAGGGCCCGCCGCACGTCCTCCGGGTAGTCCGCGAGCAACTCGGCCGTCATCCTGCGCACCGCAGGGCGCAGCTGTTCCAGCTGCTCCCGGGCAGGTGCCATCCGCTCGACCGCGGCCAGACGCGCCGCGGGAGGCATGAAGTCGTCCCAGTCGCGGTGGAAGGCGTCCAGCCAGACCAGCCCGGCGACGTCCTGCGGGTACAGCTGCGCGAACCGGTGCGCGTAGAAGCCGCCGAGGGAGTGCGGCACCAGAACGTACGGGCCGGCTACGTCCTGGGCCCGCAGCAGCTCGCGCAGTTCCGTGGCGACCGCGGTGGCGGTGCGGGGGAGCGGAAGGGGATCGCTGTAGCCCGTGCCGCCACGGTCGTAGACGACCGCGGTGGTGAACTGCGAAACCCCCTGCTGAACACCGAAGTAGTCCAGGCCCACCGCACCGGCGCCCGGCAGGAACACCACCGCGGGCCCGCCGACGCCCGACCGGTGTACGAAAACGCGGCGACCTTCGATCTCCTGGAATCCTCCGACCGGCGGGGCCAGCCGGGCCGGGGACATGCTGTTCTCCGTCATGCGGCCAGGTTCCAACCCTGACGCAGGGGCAGGGTCAACCCCCGCCCCGCGTCTGCCGGGAAGCGTTCAGGCGCCGGCGCCCCCGTCGACCGGAACCATCGCGCCGGTCACCACCGAGGCGCGGTCGCTGAGCAGCCACGCGGCTGCCTCGGCCACCTCGCGGGGCTCGGCCATGCGCCCGAGAGGGGTCGCCGCCTTGTTGCGCTCGATGATGCCCGGGGACACGGCCTCCCACGCGTCGATCATCTCCGTGGCGGTGCCGCCGGGGGTGATGCCGTTCACCCGGATCCCCTGAGGGCCCCAGGTCACAGCCGCGGTCTCGGTGATGCTGTTCAGCGCGCGCTTCATGGCGCCGTACGCGGGGAGGGCGGGGTTCGCGCGGCGGCTGCCGATGCTCGAGGTGTTGACGATCGCCCCGCCGCCGTTCCGTCGCATGAGCGCCGCCTCGGCGGTCATGGCGGTCCAGTGCGAGCGGAAGTTCACGGCGAACTGCTCGTCGATGTCCTCGTCACTCGTGGTGTCGAGCGGGCCGGGCTGCTGGATCGCCGCGCCGTTGTTGAAGGCGCCGTCAAGCCGTCCGTGCAGCTCCTCGACGCGGTCGACCGCCGCACGGATGCTCGTACGGTCGGCGAGGTCGAGGGTGACGGCGTCGGCGACGCCGCCGTCGGCGCGGATCTCGGTGACGACGCGGTCGAGGGCGTCCGTACCGCGGGCGGCGAGCACGACGGAGGCGCCCTCGGAGGCGAAGAGCCGGGCCGCGGCCGCCCCGATGCCGCGGCTGGCGCCGGTGATGAACACGACCTTGCCGGTGAGCAGGCCGATGGGTGCGATGTCGGTGTGGTTCGTCATGACGGCAGTGTCGGTCCGGTCCCCGGGCCGGATGCAGGCACAAGCTGTACCAGGATCCCACCCCGCGCATTGTGCAGACTTGGGTCATGGACAAGCAGGAGCTCGGGGCGTTCCTCCGCAGCCGCCGCGAGCGGCTCCGGCCGGAGGACGTCGGCCTTCCCTCCGGACCGCGGCGCCGGACACCGGGGCTCCGCCGCGAGGAGACCGCTGTCCTCGCGCACATCTCCACGGAGTACTACGTCCGGCTGGAGCAGGGAAGGGCGCCGCGGCCCTCGGGCGAGGTCCTCGCCGGGATCGCCGGTGCGCTGCGGCTCACCGACGCCGAGTCCGACCATCTCCATGTCCTCGCGGGCACCGCGCCGACCCGCACCCGGCTGCACCGGCGCGACGTCCGGCCGAGCATCCTCGCGCTCATCGAGCGGCTGCCGCAGACGGCGGCCATCGTCGTGTCCGCCGCCTTCGAGGTGCTCGCGTGGAACGATCTCGCGGCCGCGCTCATGGAGGACTTCGGGGGGCTCGCCCCCGAGGACCGCAATCTCGCACGCCGGGCGTTCCTCGGACAGGCAGCGCCTGGGGCGACGCTGTACGGGGTCTCCGACGCGGCCGAGTTCCGGCACCACGTGGTCAAGGACCTGCGCGCGACCCTCGCCCGCTACCCGAAGGATCCCGACGTCACCGGCCTCGTCGCCGAACTCCACGACGCAAGCCCCGACTTCGTCCGGCTCTGGGAGCGGCACGACGTGCAGGCCGCGCCGATGCTCACGAAGACCTTCCGTCACCCGGTCGTCGGGGAGGTCACCGTCGACTGCGACTCACTCGCTCTCGCGGACCGTGATCAGCACCTCGTGCTCTACAGCGCGCCCAAGGGGTCCCCTGACGCCGAGGCCCTGGCTCTTCTGGACGTACTCGGGGCCGAGGCCGCTGACTACCGGCGGTAGCGTCGCGCCTGCGGCGAGGACGAACGCCGCCGTCGGCGCGGGCCTTTGCCGATCCGGGCGGTCTAGGAGGGACGCGCGCAGGAGCGTGTGGCGTTCCTCACAGTGAAAGCACAGGGAGTGAAAGCAACTGCACCCATTCGTCTTTTCTGTCTGGCCCCGTGCGGTATCACCGGTGTGGGCAGGTGAAGAAAGTGTGGCGGCAGACCGCCCGTCCGGTCATACGATCACCTCAAGTCGCGTATGCGTGTCCCATTCCGCTGCGACCCCTTCTCTCTTTTTCGGACCTCGAAGGGCTCTAGTGAAGATTCGCCAGATACTTGCCACAGCTGTTGCCGCCGCGGTGACCACGCCTGCGCTGCTGCTGTCGGTCACCCCCGCGTTCGCCGACGACAAGCCGGCGGCGCAGACGCAGGAGAAGCCGTCCGTCGCGGAGCTGGAAAAGGCCGCCGCCGCAGCGCAGACGGCGTACGACGACGCCGTGGCGGCCGAGAAGGCCGCCGTGGCGGCTCTGAAATCCCTCGACGAGACCTCTCTCCTCGCCAAGGCCGCCAAGGAAGCCAAGGAGGCGGCAACAGAGGCCGCCGCCGCGAAGACCGCCGCCGACCAGGCTGTCGTCGACGCGAAGGCCGCTGTGGAGGCTCTTCCGGACACGGCCACCGACGAGCAGAGGACCGCCGCGGCGGCCGCTGTGACCGAGGCGGAAACCGCCGCCGTGGCCGCCGACGAGGCGAAGACCGCCGCCGACGCCAAGGCCCTGGAGGCCGCGGGTGCGTACACCGAGGAGCGGATCGCCGCAGCCCGGGCCATCGGTGAGCTGCAGAAGGCCACCGAGGCCGCGCTCGCCGACAAGAACGCCGCCGACGCGGCGCTCGCCAAGGCCAAGGAAGAGGAGGCCGAGGGCGGCGAGGGCGGCGGGGAGGACGACACCTGCGTCCCCGAGGCCAAGCTCACCACGGTCGTCACGGGCCTGCCGTCCACGGTCGTCGCCGGCACGAAGGTCAACTTCAAGCTCCGGGTGACCAACGGCACCGACAAGACGATGGACGAGGTGTTCCCGTTCGTCTACGCCCACGCGACCGACCGGAGCGGGCTCAACAACCTCGACCACCTGGTGCACCTGCAGTGGTCGACCGCCTCGTCCTCGACGTGGAAGAACGTCGACAACGAGAACTACATCGAGAAGATCAGCCCGCTGAAGGCCGGCGCCCACGCCGACATCAAGCTGCGCCTCACGGTCGACGCCTCGGCCCCCGCGGGCAACGGCGTCACCTTCGTCGCCGGTGACTACTGGAACGACAACGGCACCTGCGGCGGGAGCCCGGACCTCGAGGGCTACGAGTTCATGATCGCCGCCGCGGGCAGCAACCCCGGCAAGGTCGACGACGCCAAGCCCAGCACGAACAAGCCGAACACCTCGGGCCTCAAGCCGCAGAGCGCCGGGTCGGCCAGCCCGGCGGGCGGCAGCCTCGCCGCCACCGGCTCGTCCTCCGCCACCTCGCAGCTCGCGCTCGCGAGCGGTGCGGCCCTGGCCATCGGTGCGGGCGCGGTGTTCGTCGTGCGCCGTCGCAAGGCGGGTTCGCACGCCTGACGCATGAGGTGAGGCGCCGGCCAGGCGCACGCCTCAGGAGTTGACCGCCCAGGGGGCCCGACACCGTCCGGTGTCGGGCCCTCTGTGGTGGCGCGGCCGCGCTAGCCCGGGTCTTGACGGAGTGTCAGTACCGCGGCCAGCGGTACCGCGGCGTCGAGCAGGGCGCGGGAGCGGGCCGCGATGCTCGCGTCCCGGGCGGTCAGCGTGGCTGCGACCTCCTCCCTGCCGGACCCGCGTCGCAGGCTCGGCATCAAGGCCCGGAGCGGCTCGATCCGGTAGCCGGCGCCGCGCAGTTGGTGCACGACCCGCGCGTCCCGGATCTGCGCGGGTGCGTACCGTCGCGTCCCTCGTGGAGGCACCCGGTCCGGGACGGCGAGCCCCTCGGCGTCCCAGTGCCGCAAGGTGGACGGGCGCACTCCGAGCGCGGCGGCGAGTTCGGAGACCCCCATCGAGTCCGACGGGCGTACGTCTTCGATCAGCTCGGCGGAGATCGCCGTCACGGCCTCCTTGGCGAGTTCCAGGTCCGTACGCTCCCTGTCGAGCCGGGCGTGTGCCGCGTCGAGCAGCGCGAGTGCCTCGCCCAACGGGCGTGCGTGGACAGCGCGCATGATCCGTTTGGCCTCGACCGGGCCCGTGGCGGCGGCGAGCGCCCGGTAGGCCAGCGCGGAGTGGACGTGCGTCTCCCCGTGGACCCGGTAGCCCGAGGCCGTACGCGTCGCCGGCGGCAGGACTCCGTCGCGTTCGAGGTTGCGGATCTGCTGGACGGAGTACCCCGCCCGCCGCGCGACATCGACCGTGCGCATGTTCGTCGACTTGAGGGTTGACACCCGCCGCTCCTCCGGATTCCCGTCGAAAGCCTCCACAAGCACCTTAATGAAACGCTTGAGCACATGAACATCGACGAGATCACCGACTTCGTGGAAGGCCTCGGCGGCGTCCTGGCCGTCAGGCCGGCGCCCGGCGACGGAACGCCCGAGATCAGTTGGGGGGACACGTTCTTCTTCTACGCGCCCGACGGCGTCGCCCCGAAAGCGACCCAACCGTTCGCGACGATCGTGACGAAGAACTACCCGGGCGACGAGCGGTCCCGCCTGGACCGCCCGGACACCTTCCGCGTCAACGTCGCCGCCGGGAAGGAGACGTTCAAGGAATGGACCGGCCACGCGCCACGCGAGCCGGCCCCGGTGGGCGACCCGAGCGTCACCGACACCGTGATCGCACACCCGGTCTACGGTTCCGTCGGCTGGCTCGCGGTGGTGAATCCGGGCGGGCGGACCGACGAGGCGGTGCGCCGACTGCTGCGCGAGGCCCATCACCTCGCACGCGGGCGACATGAGCGACGGACCGGCTCGGCGCCGAGCTCGTAGGAGCCACCACGCTCAGACGCGCTCCAGCGGACGGTGCGGGGCCGGTGGGAGCTCGATCTCCACCGCGTCGTACGGACGGACCGGGCCCCCGTGGCGCACCACGGCCATGACGCCGGACCTGAACGTGAAGTCCCCCGACACCGGATCGATGGCGAACATCTCCCCGAGCAGACCCTGTCGGAAGTCGTTGATCTTCGCGCACGGATTGCGCAGGCCCGTCACCTCCACCACCGCCTCCGCGCCGAGGCGCAGCAGGGTGCCCGTCGGAAGGCCGAGCAGGTCGACATCGCGGGTGGTGATGTTCTCGCCGAGCCTGCCCGCCGACACGTCGTAACCCTTGAGGGCCAGTTCGTCGAAGAGCTCCTCGTGCATCAGGTGCACCTGGCGCAGGTTGGGCAGGTCCGGCTCGTACGTCATGCGGAACTGGTGGCGGATCGTCTCGCCCGCGTGGACGTCCCCCTCGACGCCGAGGCCGGCGAGCAGCGTGATGGAGGGGCGGTTGGGCTTGCTGAACGCGTACGTCCCGTTGCTGCTCACCGCTGTGACCCGGCCTGCCATGTCCCACCCCGCCTGTCGGCCCGTGCACTTCGGGCCATCCTAGGGAGGCCCGGCGTCAACGCGGGCCCACAGCTGGGCGTCCGAGGATCGCCGCCCACGGGAGCTCCCGTACCTCCGGGCCCTGCCGCGGTTCGTACAGGGGCCAGACGTCCGCCCCGTACACCAGCTCGACGCCCGCCCTGCGCAGTGTCCCGATGTGCCCCTCCCACGCCGGGTGCCGCGCGTGCGCGGCGTTGATCCGGGGGAACACCACCACCGGGACGCCGGCCGTGCCGAGTGCCTCGCTCACCTGCGTCAGGGCCTGGTTGTCGGCGATGCCCGTCGCGAGCTTGGCGACGTAGTTCGCGCTCGCGGGTGCGACGACGTAGCAGTCGGCCACCGGGTGCGGGCGGGGCTCCGCGGGCAGGCGGGGCGTGTCCCGCACCGGCAGGCCGGTCAGCGACTCCAGCCGGTCCCACTCCCCGTTCGCCCGGAGCCATCGCCCGGCGTTCGGTGTGAGCGTCACAGCCACCTGCCAGCCCAGAGCGATGGCCGGCTCGACCAGCCCGGTGCGCAGCGTCTCCACTCCGTCGGTGGCCGTGCCCACGACTCCCAGCACCCCGCGGCTGCCTGCTGTCACCGTTTTCTCCGCCCTGCGTCCGGTTCCGCCCACCCGGCCTGCGCTCCCGGTGCCGGGGCTCCGGGAAGCCGACGGCCGGCGTACTTCCGCGACCACCACCCTAGAGCCGGCCGCCCACCGCTGAGCGGCACTTCAGGACGCGCTCCGGCGGGCGGTGGAGCGGTGCGCGGTGGAGCGGTGCGCGGTGGAGACCACGCTCAGTCCGAGATGCCGAGGTCCTGGCGCATGAGGCGGTGCATGGCGGTGAGTTGCGGATCAGCCGTCTTGAGGTCCAGGAGCAGCCGGCCGGCCGTCTCGCCCTCGCGGGACAGACCGCGGTCGACGCGCTTGAGCGCGGCGTCCACCCCGGCGAGGACCACGTTGAGCTCGCGGGACGCGGCCAGGACGACACCGGGGACGATCATCTGGGCCTCGGCGTACCGGTCACGGTAGTCGCGCCGGGCTTCTTCCAGCCGCGCCCGGTCGTCGTCGCTGTAGACCCCGTCACGCACGCGGTGCAGGGCGTCCTTGAGGAGGGTGTGGAAACGGCGGGTCGCCCGGTTCATCGAGGTGTACGCGGTGCGCCGGTCCTCGAAGTTCCTCCGCCTCTCCTCGGCCAGCTCGTCCGCCGTGCGCTGGCGCCTCGTCACCCAGCTCGTCATCAACGGGGCGAAGAGCGTGCCGAGCACGCCGACGACGGCGGCGACCATGGCTGCTACCGCTGCACTCATACCGGTGACCCTAGGTCACAACAGGCGTCTGTCGAAACGTAGTTCGTGGCCCCGTCGGCTCATGTCCCGGACCGGCCCGGCTTCCACAGCTCGCCCTCCGCCTGGGGTCGTGCCGCCGCGAGGTACGCGCGCGGGGCCGCGAGCGCCGGATGGGGGTTGCTCCGGCGGCGACCAGGGCGTGGGGGTGGACCGGGGCCGGGCCGCGGACCGGGATGCGGCGGGGGCGGCCCGCGGGCCGGCGCGCGGCGGTACGGGGGTGGCGGCCGCCGTCGTCGGCGCCCGGGCGGCCCTCGCCGCAGCGGCGGTCCTGCTGCTGACCACGCCGTTCCTGCTGCGGCGCCGCTCCCCGTCCGCTCCGGAGGTCCCGGGATGCGAGGCGACGAGGCACGGGGGACCGTGGAGTCATGTCCGGACATCCGCCTGTGATCGTGTACCCGCCCTCACCGACCGGTGGGCGGCGGGTGACCGTGCGCGGCCAGATCGTCGGGCTCGCGCACGGGCGCGGTGACGTGGCCTCGTTCCTCCGGCGGGCGGGGCTCGCCCAGGGGGCCGAGGAGATCGACCTGGACCAGCCCGAGCTGATCGAGTGGCGGGGCGGAGACCTCGAAACCTGGAGGTGAGCCCCGTGAAGCATCGTGGAGCACACCGGCACGAGGCGTCACTCGAACCGCCCCCCGGCTACTACGGGGCGAGCGCGGGAACACCCGACGACACGCAGCGGGGCCTGATCCTCGACTGGGTGGTGAGCCGGCGGGTCGCCACCGGATGGCGGGTGGAGTCGCGGTCCGGAAGCCAGGCCGTACTTCTGCGAGGGCAGCCGGTCAACCATGTGCTGCACGCCTTTCTGACGGTCTTCTCGTGCTGCCTCTGGGGTGTCGTCTGGGCGGTCCTGGCAGTGACGAACAAGGTCGAGCGAGTGGTGCTCACCGTCGACGCGCACGGTCAGGTCGTGACCGTGGGAGCACCCTGAGCGGGACGGCGGGACAGCGAGGAAGGGCCGTCACCCGAACGGGCGCGTCCGGGTCGTGGCCGGTGAGGCCGTCGCACAGGGTCGGATCTGCCCGCCGTGATGCGGCGTGGCCCGTCGAGTGGAGGAATCCCATGGCCCAGTCAGCGTCAGCCCCCGGCTCCTCGCGCCCGTCCGCCCCCGGACCCGGCAGCCCCTGGGCGGCCACCGGGGTCCTGTTCGCGGGGATCGTGCTCCTCGTCGACGGCATCCTCGCCATCGTCAAGGGGATCGCGGGCATCGCCTCCGACGAGGTGTACACGCGCATCAGCAACTACACGTTCAAGTTCGACATCACCGCCTGGGGCTGGATCCACCTGATCCTCGGGGTGCTCCTGGTGCTCGTCGGATGGAGCATCCTCAAAGGCGCGGCCTGGGCGTGGGGCGTGGGCGTCGGGCTGGCGGCCCTGAACCTGATCGCCAACTTCATCTGGCTGCCGTACCAGCCGGTGTGGGCGATCATCTCCATCGCGCTCGACACCTTCGTGATCTGGGCCCTGTGCGCCCACCGGGCGAAGCCGGTCATCTGACGTGAACCCGGGGCGAGGCGGCTCGGAGCCGGACGCGGTCACGGCGCTGGCCGCCGACGCGTACGTCTACGGATCCCCGCTCGTCCGGCAGCTGTCGGCCGTCCAGGCCTGTCTCCAGGAGGGCTGCGGGACTCTGGGACCCGCACCCTTCAACGACTTCGCCCATGCCGACGGGCCCGCCACGCCCGGCACCCACACCCCGTACGCCCCGGCCGACCTCGTCGACGCCCTCGCCCAGCTCGACCTCTCCGGAGGGCCCGTCCGGCTGCACGTCCCGGACACCGGCGGGGCGTACTACGTCCTCCAGTTCGTCGACGCCTGGGGCAACGCCTTCGCCTACCTCGGCACCCGGGCCACCGGCACGGGCGAGGGTGACTGGATGGTCGTGCCGCCCGGATGGGCCGGCACCGTCCCCGACGTGGTGTCCGGGGTGATCGACGCCCCCACCTCCGTCGTCTCCGTCCTCGGCCGCCTCGCCTGCGACGGACCGGAGGACATGCCCCGGGTCAGGGCGCTCCAGCAGGAGCTCACACTCACGCACCTGGGCGACCGGGCCCACCGGACCGGGCTTCCCGCGACCGAGACCGGGGTCCCGGGCGAGCTGCGGTTCTTCGAAGAGCTCCGGGTCTGGATGGCCGACTTCCCGCCCGCCGCCGCCGATCGCGCCTACCAGGACCGGTTCCAGCCCCTGGGGCTCCTGGAGGAGGGGATCTCGCCGTACGTGTCGGCCGGGCCCACCCTCGTACGCTCACTGCGGCGGGGGCTCGCGCTGGGAAGGTTGCGGGTGGAGGAGGCGGCCCGCCCGCACACCGTCGCGGCCGAGGGCGTCCCGGGTGCCTGGCGGATGATTCCGCACCTGCGGGACTACAACCTCGACCACCACGGCGTCGGCACGCTCCGCTCACCGGAGTGGAAGATCTCCGACCGGGAGGCGTCGTACCTGGTCAGGGCGGTGGCGGCCCGGCGGGGACGCTGGCTGCCCCATGGGTACGAGGCGGTGTACGCCCACACGTCCCGTGACTCCCGGGGACGCCTGCTCGACGGGGCGCACAGCTATGCGCTGCACTTCACGCAGCCGCCACCGGTCGGGGCGTTCTGGTCGCTGACCGTGTACGACAGCCCCGGGGGCCACCTGGTGGCGAACGCCGCGGACCGGTACGCGATCGGGGACCGGACACCCGGGCTCGTCCACGGCGACGACGGGTCGCTGACGCTGCGCCTGTCCGCGGATCCGCCGGCGGACGCGGCCGGTGCGGCGAACTGGCTGCCGCTGCCGGCCGGCGGCTTCCGCCCGCTTCTGCGGTTCCACGTCCCCGGCCGGGCGGTTCTCGACGGGAGTTACGCCGTCCCGGCGCTCCAGCGGCTCGGGGACGGGCCGCGACCCTAGTTCCCCGGGCGCGTTGTCAGTGGCGCGTCGCACACTGGAGACATGTGCCGCAGCATCAAGACGCTTCGTCCCCCGTCCATCCCCGAAGAGGCCACCGAGGAGGAGATGAGAGCCGCCGCCCTGCAGTACGTGCGCAAGGTCTCGGGCTTCCGTGCGCCCGCCGCGCACAACCAGGAGGTCTTCGACCGCGCGGTCGAAGAGATCACCGAGGCCACCCAGCGGCTGCTGGACGGTCTGGAGATCCGGGGCGCCGCCCGGGTCTGAGCGGACCGGGCCCTCAGGTCCCGGCCGGGGCTCCGGCGACCGGCGCGGCTGAGGCGTGCGCGGGGCGGCGGACGACGACCGCCGCGAGTGCGCCCGCCAGGAACAGGGCGAGGACGGAGACGGCCGTGCCCAGCCAGCCCGCGCCCAGCCACTGGCCGCCGAAGTAGCCGAGGCCCACGCTGTAGACCGCCCAGGCCACTCCGGCCACGGCCGACCAGGGCAGGAATTCCTTGACCTTGCGGTGCGCGGCGCCGGCGCCCAGGGAGACGACGGAGCGGCCGGCCGGGGCGAAGCGGGCGACGACGACCAGCGCCCCTCCGCCGCGGCTCAGCGCCGCGCCGAGACGCTCCTGGGCGGAGGTGAGGCGGCGGGACCGGGCGATGGCGCGGTCGAGGCGTTCGCCGCCGCGCCAGGCGAGGCGGTAGGCGACGAGGTCGCCGAGGACGGAGGCGGTGGCGGCGCAGAGGGTCAGCACCAGCAGTGAGGGCACGTGCCGGGTGGCCTCACCGGCCGCGGCGGTGACCGTGGTCGTGCTCGCGGCCGCGGCGGTGGCCGCGGCGATCACCAGGACACCGCTGGGGAGGACGGGCAGGAAGACGTCCAGGAGTACCGAGAGGGCGACCACCGCGTAGATCCATGGGCTGCCTGTCAGCGCACCCACACTCTCGAGCACTTTTCTACTCCCCGTTCCCGTGTCCGTGTCAACGCCGCGACGTCGCAGGGGAGCGGCAGGAGCGGCAGGGCCAGCTGTACAGCGTACGCCTGCTGGTCACCCGGTTCACCTGGTATTCACCGGCCCGACGGCCGATGTCGCGCAGCTCACGTACGACCCCGGCCCCCCTCGGGAGGAGGGGGGCCGGGGCGTGGGGAGCGTGGGGTCAGACCGAGACGGCGCGGGCCTTCTCGCGAGCGGGTTCGCTCTCGCTCGCGGAGCCGCCGCGCGAGGAGAACAGCCGGTCCAGGGCGACGGCCCCGGGGCCGGTGAAGACCAGCAGCAGGAAGGCCCAGCAGAAGACCGCCGAGGCCTCGCCGCCGTTCTGCAGGGGGAACAGCGACTCGGGCTGATGCACCTTGAAGTACGCGTAGGCCATGGAGCCGGAGGAGACGAGAGCGGCGATGCGGGTACCGAGGCCGAGCGCGACCAGGATGCCGCCGACGAGCTGGATCACCGCGGCGTACCAGCCCGGCCAGGTGCCGGCGGGGACGGTGCCGCCGCCCATGGAGCCGCCCAGGACTCCGAAGAGCGAGGCGGCGCCGTGGCAGGCGAAGAGAAAGCCGATGACGACGCGGAAAAGGCCGAGTGCGTAGGGCTGGGCACGGTTCAGACGTATGGACATGGGGGGTGGGGCTCCTTCGGTCTGGGGACGTGAACCGATCGGGGCCCCTCAGGTTAGGGTGACCTCACTATTGCTTGCAAGTTCAACATTCTGTCGACTGGCTGAAAATTGGTCATTCGTTCGACGTCAGGGAGCGCTCCAGAACCGTCTCGAGCTGTGCCCCCGTGGGCCTGGCTCTGGCCTGCACCAATGTCAGCGCAGCTTTCCGGCCGTGCAGGGTGAGGGTCATCAGCTGATTGCCGAACCACGGTCCACCCGACTTGCGCCAGCGCATCGGAGGGCTCCCCGTCCGCCCGTGGAGCGCCAGCGCGCGCCCGAGCCATCGGCCCACCCGGCTCCAGCCGAACCGGAAGCCGGCGCGCACGTACCCGGGGATGGAGTTGTGGACGGGAGAGCAGGTCAGTTGCAGGACGTGTGCGGCGGGAGTGCCGTCCGGGGCGGGGCCGGACCACTGGGGCTCGGCGATGTACGCATGGTGCACATCGCCCGAGAGCACGCATACCGTCGCGGGCGCGTCCGGCACGCTGCCCGCCTCCCTCAGCAGCTCCGACAGGCGGCGGAAGGACTCCGGGAACGCGGCCCAATGCTCCAGGTCACCGGCACGCCGCACCTTCTCCCCGCGGCGCGCCCAGCGTTCGCCCCGGTCCCCCCGGCACAGCGCGGCGTTCCACGTCTCCGCCTCGTGTATGAGGGGCGGCAGGAGCCAGGGCAGCGAGGTGCCGATCAGCAGGTGGTCGTACGCGCCGGGGTCCGCGAGCACCTCGTCGCGCAGCCACCTCTCCTCCCCCTCGCGGAGCATCGACCGGTGCTGCTCCTCGAGGGACCGGGCCGCCCGGGTGTCCACCATCAGCAGCCGTACTCGGCCGAAAACACGCCGATAGCTCCACCGGGTCAGCGTGGGGTCGGCGTCCGCCGCCGCCGCGTGGTCGCGCAGGGTCTCGGTGCCGTCCGGCACGGCGCGCACGGCCGCGTAGACCGGGTCGGCCTCCAGGGCGTCGGGGGAGAGGTTGCCGAGGTGCTGGTACACCCAGTACGACATGAGCCCGCTGACGATGCGCTCGTGCCACCACGGCGTGCGGCGCATGTCCTGGACCCAGGCGGCGCTGGTGTTCCAGTCGTCCACGACGTCGTGGTCGTCGAAGATCATGCAGCTGGGGACCGTGGAGAGCAGCCATCGCACGTCCGGGTCGCGCCAGGACTCGTCGTAGAGGTGGGTGTACTCCTCGTAGTCGGCGACCTCCGCGCCGGGAGCCTCGTCGAGATCGCGCCGGGCGGCGAGCCGTCTCTGCGTGGCCTGCGACGTCTCGTCCGCGTACACCTGGTCGCCCAGGAGCAGCAGGACGTCCGGGCGTACGGCGCCGGGGTCGGCCGCGAGGCGGGTGGCCAGCGCGTCGAGCGCGTCCGGGCCGATGGCGTCGTGCCCGTGGGCGGGCGGGGCCGCCCAGCGGCAGGACCCGAACGCGACCCGGACCGGATCCATGTCGTCCGGCCGGTCCACGGCGGGCGTGCTGATGGTGCTCGGCGGGAAGCGGGAGTCCTCGGGCGGCCATACGCGGTGGCCGTCGAGCAGCACCTCGTACGGGGTGGCCGAACCGGGGGTCAGGCCCGTCACCACCACCAGGGCGTAGTGGTGCCCCTGGACGGCGAACGTGGGGGAGGTCCCGCCCGCCCCGTCGGCGCAGCGGACCTCCGCCGTGCAGGGCCTCGTCGCCTCCACCCAGACGGTCGCCCGGGAGCCGGACTCCCAGTCGACGTACCTCAGCAGTGGTCCGAGGCGTAGCCCGGCCATGTGTGCCCTCCTCGCGTCGCCGTCGTCGATGGCTCCGTAGGGTACGGGGCGACGGAGGAGGGCGGGAGGGCGGTCAGCAGCCGTTCAGGACGGACTGCAGGGCGCTCTTCTCGGTGGAGTCGACGGTGAGGTCGTAGTAGTGCTTCACGTGCACCCAGGCGCGGGCGTAGGTGCAGCGGTAGGTGGTGCGTGACGGGAGCCACTCACCCGGGTCCTGGTCGCTCTTGGACTGGTTGACGTTGTCGGTGACCGCGATGAGCTGAGGGCGGGTCAGGTCGTTGGCGAAGGACTGGCGCTGGGCGTTGGTCCAGCCGCTGGCCCCGGAACGCCAGGCCTCGGCGAGCGGGACCATGTGGTCGATGTCCAGGTCGGACGCGGCGGTCCAGGTGGCGCCGTCGTACTCCGAGTACCAGCTGCCGCTGGTCGCGGCGCAGGCGGAGTCCTGGACGACCCCGGTGCCGTCACGCTTCAGCACCACCTCGCGGGTGTTGCAGGCCCCCGACTGGGTGATCCAGTGCGGGAACTTGTCGCGGCTGTAGCCGGACGAGGAGCCCTCGGTGGAGACGGTGAGCTGACCCAGATACGTACGGGCGGTCGAGGCGCTGACGGGGGTGGGCATCGCGGCCTGGGCGGTCGGGGCCGTGAGGAGCCCGGTGGTGGCGGCGAGTGCGGCCGAGGCGGCGACGACGGCTATGCGACGCGCGTAGATACCGGACATGTGAACTCCCTTGATGTGGGGGGCTGTCGGGCGGGCGACCTGTCGAGCCGGACCATCGTGGCGGCGCCGGGTTTCGGTGGGGTGGTCGCCAGGTAACAGAGTGACGACATGCGCACGTCACATCAAGAGGTAGGACGGTCGGTCTGACGTCCCGTCCGAAGGCTGTTCGAGTACGGAGGTTGACGGTACGGCAGCCCTTAGGGTTGCCGCGTGCTGCTTCCGGTCGGTCCCGCCCTCGGTGTCGTCCTCGCCGTGCTCCTGGTGTGCGCCGCCGCCGTCGCCGCGTGGGCCTCGCTGGGCAGGTCGCGTGAGATCGCCGTCGCCGGGGTGCGGGCCGCGGTCCAGCTGGCCGTCGTCTCCCTGCTCATCGGCTGGGTGGTGCGCTCCCCGGGGCCCCTGCTCGGCTTCCTGGCGCTGATGTTCGCGGTCGCGGTGCGCACCGCGGGCCGGCGGATCACCCGTAACCGCACCTGGTGGTGGGCCGCCGTGCCGATCGCTGCGGGCGTCGTGCCGGTGGTGGTGGCGCTGCTGCTCACCGGGCTCCTTCCGGCGCGGGGGATCGCCCTGATCCCGGTCACCGGCATCCTCATCGGGGGCGCGCTCACCGCGACCGTGCTCGGCGGGCGCCGCGCGCTGGACGAGCTCGAGGTGCGGCGCGGGGAGGTGGAGGCCGGGATGGCGCTCGGTCTGCCCGACCGGGACGCCCGGCTGGAGATCGCCCGCCCCGCCGCTTCGGACGCGCTGCTGCCGGGGCTGGACCAGACCCGGACCGTGGGGCTCGTCACCCTGCCCGGGGCCTTCGTGGGCATGCTGCTGGGCGGCGCCTCACCCGTGGAGGCGGGCGCCGTTCAGCTGTTCGTCCTGGTGGCGCTGATGGCGGTGCAGACGGTTGCCGTCGCACTGGTGCTGGAGCTGATCGCCCGGGGGGTGCTGCACCGGGAGTGAGACGAGGGCGGCCCCGCTCGGGCTGTGCGCCGGGCGGGGCCGTCCTCGAAGGGTGAACCGGAAAAAGCGTTACGGGAGGTCGACGTGCAGGCGGATCGAGCCGTCCGCGCCCGCCTCCACCCGGAGTCGCGTCAGGTCCTCGACATGGGCGTCGGGGGAGAGCGCCGCCGCGCGCGGGCCGACGCCCACGACGCGCATGCCGGCCGCACGGCCCGCCGCGATGCCCGCCTCGGAGTCCTCGAAGACGAGGCAGTCCGCAGGGTCGAAGCCCAGCTCGGCCGCGCCCTTGAGGAAGCCCTCGGGGTCGGGCTTGCTGGCGCCGACCATCTCCGCGGTCACACGGGTCTCCGGCACCGGCAGGGCCGCGGCCGTCATCCGGGCCTGGGCGAGCGCCTCGTCGGCAGAGGTCACCAGTGCGTGGGGGAGGCCGGCGATCGAGGCCATGAAGGCGGTGGCGCCGCCGATGGGCACGACGCCGTCCGTGTCGGCGGTCTCCTCGGCGAGCATGATCCGGTTCTCCGCGTAGTTCTGCTCCATGGGGCGGTCCGGCAGCAGGGCGGCCATCGTGGCGTAACCCTGGCGGCCGTGGACCACCTTGAGCGCCGCCTCGGGGTCGAGCCCCTGTGCGATCGCCCAGCGGCGCCAGCAGCGTTCCACCACCGCGTCGGAGTTCACGAGGGTGCCGTCCATGTCCAACAGGAGGGCGCGGGCTTCGAGGACGGTGGCCGGCATCGGCATGCTCCAGAGCGCGGGGGAACAGCTCGTGGCTGCGGTGAAGAAAACAAGCAGCCCCGCCCGCCGGTCAGGGAGAACGAGCGGGGGCTACTTTGTTCCTCCACGATACAAAAACGTCCGCCGAAACGCCAATCCCGCGCTCGGGGATGTCGTGGAGCCCGCGCCGACGGGGGATCCGAACCCGGACGCTCAGGACCGGCGCCCTCGGCCGCTCGTCTGCGCCTCCAGGGCGCGGCGGGTCTCCGGGCCGTAGACACCCGAGGGATCGCCCTTGACCGACACCCACCTCTGGAACTCGGCGACGGCGTCCTCCACCCGCTCCGAGTAGTCGCCGTCGTCCGACCCCCGGTAGACCCAGACCTCCTGCAGCCGTCGCTGGAGCTCCGAGACCTCCGCGCCCCGGTCGCCGCGCCGCAGCGTGCTCCCCGACGCCTCCTCGACGGGCGGCGCCGCCGTGGCCGTCGTGGGGGCGGGCGCCTTCGTCGCGGACACGGACGGCGACGGTGACGTCGAAGCGGTGGCCGAACGCGAAGCCGACGGGCTCTTCGACGGTGAGGCGGACGCCGAGGGCGACGCCGACGCGGACCCGGACGGCGTGGCCGAGGGGGACCCGGACGGGGATGCCAACACCGACGCGGCCGGACCGTCGCTCGTGGCCGGCGCGCTCGTCGTGATCTCGGGCAGCGCCGTGTCCCGGCGGTCCTCGTCGTCGAACAGCCCGCTCGCGAAAGCGGCCGTACCCACCACCGCGGCCACCGCCGCCCCCACGGCGACCACGGCGAACGGCCGCCGGCGGCGCGGTTGCACCGGGTCGGGGCCGCCGCCCGCGTAGGCCGCGGCCGTACGCCGACGGGTCTCGTCCGCGGTGACCGCGTCGGGCGGCGCACCCGGTGAGGCCCCGGGCCCCGGCACTCCGCCTCCCGCGCCGTCCAGGAACAACGGCATCGTCGTCTCCGCCGCCGGGGCGCCGGAGTTCTGGGCGTCGTCGCCGCCCAGCGTCACATACGGCCGGATCCGCAGCGGGTCGAAGTCCTCGGCCGCCGCGATCTCCGCCGCCCGGGCGTCCCGCTCGGCCGTACGGGCACCGCAGGCGCACCCCGCCCCGGGTCTCGCGCCCCGCTCGCCACCGCACTCCGGGCATACATGTCCGGTCATTGTGGGTTCCCCTCCCCATCGAACTGCCTGCGATTATGCAGGCCGCCACGGGGAAGCCCAACGGCCGTACCGCTGCTCGGCAGGCCATAACGGCACAGAGCGGACAGGATAGGGGGAAGCGGACCCGAGGAGATGCTCATGGCCCAGCAGTTGAGCCCGCCACCCCTGGCGGAAGGTGAGGGGCGGTCCCGGCGGAACGTCCTGGTGTCCATCGGCGCACTGCTCCTCGGCATGCTGCTCGCCGCACTCGATCAGACCATCGTGTCCACCGCTCTGCCCACGATCGTCAGCGAACTGGGCGGCCTGGACCACCTGTCATGGGTGGTGACCGCCTACATGCTGGCGGCGACCGCCGCGACCCCGCTCTGGGGCAAGCTCGGCGACCAGTACGGGCGCAAGAAGCTCTTCCAGACGGCCATCGTCATCTTCCTCGTGGGCTCCGCGCTCTGCGGCATGGCCCAGAACATGCCGCAGCTGATCGGCTTCCGCGCCCTCCAGGGGCTCGGCGGCGGCGGACTGATGGTGCTGTCGATGGCCATCGTCGGCGACATCGTCGCCCCTCGCGAGCGAGGCAAGTACCAGGGCCTGTTCGGAGCGGTGTTCGGGGTGACGAGCGTGCTGGGACCGCTGCTGGGCGGCTTCTTCACCGAGCACCTCAGCTGGCGCTGGGTCTTCTACATCAACCTGCCCATCGGCGTCATCGCGCTGCTCGTCATCGCCGGTGCCCTGCACATCCCGGTCCGCCGCACCAAGCACACCATCGACTACCTGGGCACCTTCCTCATCGCCTCCGTCGCCACCTGCCTGGTCCTCGTCGCCTCGCTCGGCGGGACCACCTGGGCCTGGGCCTCCCCGCAGATCATCGTCCTCGCGGTCCTCGCGGTGGTGCTGCTCGTCGGGTTCATCGCGGCCGAGCGCCGGGCGGCCGAACCGGTGCTGCCGCTGAAGCTCTTCCGGAAGCGGACCTTCACCCTCGTCGCCGTCATCAGCTTCGTCATCGGCTTCGCCATGTTCGGCGCCATGACCTACCTGCCGACGTTCCTCCAGGTGGTGCACGGCATCACCCCGACCATGTCCGGTGTGCACATGCTGCCCATGGTCCTCGGGCTGCTGATCACCTCGACAGGCTCCGGCCAGATCGTCAGCCGCACCGGTCGCTGGAAGGTCTTCCCGATCGCCGGCACCGCCCTCACCGTGGTCGGCCTGCTGCTGCTCCACACCCTCTCCGAGAACAGTTCCACCTGGACGATGAGCCTCTGCTTCTTCGTCTTCGGCGCCGGGCTCGGCCTGGTCATGCAGGTGCTCGTGCTGATCGTGCAGAACTCCGTCGGCTACGAGGACCTCGGCGTCGCCACCTCCGGGGCGACCTTCTTCCGCTCCATCGGAGCGTCCTTCGGTGTGGCCGTGTTCGGCACCATCTTCACCAACCGGCTCTCCGGCAAACTCGAGGAGGCGCTCAGCGGCCGTTCCCTGCCGCCCGGTGTCGACGCCGGGGCCCTGGCCGCCGACCCCCGGGCCATCGGCCGGCTCCCGGCCGACCTGCGCCCCTCGGTGCTGAGCGCCTACTCGACCGCGATCACCGACGTCTTCCTGTACGCCGTGCCCGTCGTCCTCGTCGCGTTCGTCTTCGCCTGGTTCCTCAAGGAGGAGCCCCTGCGCGGATCGGTGACGGCGCCCGACACCAGCGAGACCCTGGCCTCCAACCCGGTCCAGCGCTCCTCGTACGACGAATGCGCCCGCGCCCTCTCGGTGCTCGCCACCCGTGAGGGGCGCCGGGAGATCTACGAGAAGATCACCGAGAAGGCCGGGTACGACCTGCAGCCCGCCGCCAGCTGGCTGCTGCTGCGCATCAAACGCCACGGCACCGTCGAGCCCGGCCGGCTGGCCGAGGTCGCCCCCGTGCCGCTGAGAGTGATCACCTCGGCCGCCCGCCAGGTGGAGGGGCACGGCTTCGCCCGGCGCGAGGGCATGCAGCTGGTGCTCACCGAGAAGGGCGCGGAGGCCGTGGTCAAGCTCTCGCACGCCCGCGAGGAGTCGCTGGCCGAGCTCCTGGGCGACTGGTGGGGGCCGGACCGGCCCACCGACCTGATCCGGCTGGTGACGGAGCTGTCGTCCGAGGTGAGCGGGTCGAGCAAGGAGCGGCCGCACATGCCCGAACCGCGCCGCGACCACTCGGTGGGCTGACGGCCCGCCCGGAGGGGCTCAGAGCTCCTTGGCGAGCCAGTGCTCCGCGTAGGGGCCCTGGTTGAAGGCCGGGACCGCCGCGTAACCGTGCTTCGCGTACAGCCCGCGCGCCTCCACCAGGTCGTCACGCGTGTCGAGCCGGATCCTCCGCACCCCGTACGCCCGCGCGGCGCTCTCGATGCCCGCGAGCAGCAGGCCGCCACCGCCCGTCGAGCGGAAGGCGGGCCGGACGTACACCCGGGTCAGCTCCGCCGTCGCCGCGTCCACCAGCCGCAGGCCCGCGCAGCTCGCCGGCTTGCCCTCGTACCGGCCCACCAGGAACTCCCCGGTGGGCGGGGCGAGCCGGCCGACGCCGTCGTCCCTCAGCCCGTCGTCGATCTCCGCCGTGGTCGCCGGACGGCCCCAGTAACGGCTCGCCACCTCGTCGTAGTAGTCCCGCCGCAGCAGGGTCGCCTCGGGGCTTCCGAAGTGTTCGGGGGTCACGGTCCACGTCATTCGTACATTCTGTCCAGGGTGTGACGGGATGACGAACCATTAATACGTTCAGGGGGCAGTGACCATGCGGGACACGACCACGACGGCGGCCGTCCAGCGGCTCGGGGAGCAGTGGATACGGGAGCTGGCGCGGCCCGGTCGGGGCGGCTTCGTGTGCTCGCCCGCCGGACTGTGGCTGGCCCTGACGGCCGTCGCCGCGGGAGCCCGCACGGAGACGGCCGCCGAGCTGCGCACCCTGCTCGGCGTGGCGGGCCCGGAGGCCGCGGGCGTGGTGACGGAGGCGGCGCGGGACTGGGAGCGCACCGAGGCGCTGAACGTGGCGACCCGGGTGTGGAGCAGGATGACCCTCCGTCAGGAGTACATGGACGCGCTCCCCGACATCGCGTTCGGGCCGGTCGACCAGGACGAGATCGACGCCTGGGTGCGCGAGCGGACCGGCGGCCTGATCGAACGGCTGCCGATGGAGCTCGACGGCGCGTCCTTCGCGCTCGTCGACGCGCTGGCCCTGAAAGCGCTCTGGGAGACCCCGTTCGAGGTGAACCGCACGCGTGAGGCCCCGTTCACCGACGAGGCGGGCAGGACCCGCCCGGCAGCGACGATGCACGCGTCCGTTCCGGTGCGGGACGCGTGGACGGTCGCGGGCGCGCACGTCGTGGAGCTGCGCTGCCGTACGGAACGGGGTGGCGCGGCCCCGGCGCGGATCAGGCTGGTCCTGGGGGAACCGGGGGCGGGCGCGGCGCGGGTCCTGCCCGCGGGGTGGGCGCCCAGTGAGGAGCGCGTCCCGCTCGGTGCCGACGCGGTGACCGTCGCCGTTCCGAGATTCACCCTGCGTACGAACATTCAGGTCGACGACCAGCTGCCCGCCCTCGGTGTACGGCGCGCGACCACGCCGGCCCTGGCGGACTTCTCGGGGCTCTCCCGTCAGCCCGCCTTCATCTCCGACGTGGTCCAGGAGGCCGTGCTGAAGGTCGCGGAGGAGGGTGTGGAGGCCGCGGCGGTCACGGTCGTGGCCCTGCGGACGTCGGCCGCGCGGCCGGGGCGGCACATCGCCTTCGACCGGCCCTTCGGGATCGTCGTCCTGGACGGCTCCACGGACGTCCCCCTCTTCGCGGGCTGGCAGGCGGACACCCCGGCGTACGAGGACTGACCCGGCCCGACGAGGGGCGCCGTCCGAGGACCGCCCAGCCGTATTCGGGCATTCTTTCGGCAAATCGGTGGTGACGGTCAGGCTAAGTAGGGGTTGATGGTGTCTGTCTCGTCGGGCAGTGCGAGGCTTCATCCGCACATACCCGGGCCGAGGGGACAGTGCACGGAAACGGGAGGGTCGGCGCAGCGTGACAGATGTGGAGCGCAGTGTGCGGGGGGACGCGGCGGCGGATCCGGGGGCGAGAGCCGCTACGGCGAGAGCCGTCCTCTGGCTGCTCGTCGGCGTCCTGGCGGTACGGCAGGTGGCGGTGGTGCTCCGGCGGCCGCCGGGTGAACGCCTCACCGATCTGGAGACCTGGACCGGCGCGACCGGGGTCCTGCACATCGCGGGGTCCCTGTACGAGCCGGGCCGGTTCACCGGGACGCCGTTCGCCGGGCTGGTGCTGAAACCGCTGACGGTCTCCGCCCAGCAGGCACTCGGCGTCGTGTGGACCTTCGGTTCGCTGCTGCTCGTCGTGGGGCTGGGCTTCGTCGCCGTCCGCGCCCTGCCCGCGCCGGTGAGCCGGCGCACCGCGTTCCTGGCGGCGCCCGTCGCGATCACCCTGCTGATGGTGTCGCTGCCCGTCCGCAGCACCCTGCACCTGGGCCAGACCAGCATCCTGCCGGTCCTGCTGGTGCTCGTCGCCTGTTTCGCGGTACGGGGTGAGCGCCTGCCGGGCGTGCTGACCGGTGTCGCGGCGGCCCTCCAGCCCGCCGTCCTGCTCTTCGCCGTCCTGTTCTGGCTCACCGGCAGACGCAGGGCCGCCGCGACCGGCGGTGCCACCTTCGCCGTCTGCACGGCGCTGGCCTGGGCGGTGATGCCGCGTGACTCATGGGCGTACTGGGTGCACCATCTCGCGGGGGCCGGACTCGGGGACCGCCCCGACAGCCTGGCGAACCAGTCGCTGCACGGCGCGCTGCTGCGCTTCGGGCTCCAGGGCCCGCTCGAGATCGCCCTGTTCCTCGTCCTCGCCGCCGCCGTCGTCCTTCTCGGACTGCGCCGCGCGGCGCACTACGCCCGGGACGGGCAGCTGCTCCTGGCCGTCGCGATCACCGGATGCGTGGCCGTCGCCGTCTCTCCCACCGCCTGGCAGCACCAGCTGCTCTGGGTGCTGCTCGCCGTGGTCGGCCGGGCCGGCACCCGGGCCTCGGACCGGATGGTCTGGCCGGCGGTCGTGGTGCTCGTCCTCACCCTGCCGGGGAAGATGCTGCTGCCGAACGTCGGCGTGGTCCTTCCCGTGCGCGACAACGTCCTGCTCGTCGCCGCGCTCGGCGCGGCCTGCGCCGTGCCGTTCCTCTCCCGCACCTCGCCCTACTGGCAGCGGCCGATCCCCACGGACTACGCGAAGCCGGTGCCGGCGCGTCACGCGTGGGTGCCGCTGCTGCCGTTCTGGCGGCGCGTGCTCAGCCGCCCCAACCTGCTGCTGGAACTCCTGCTCATCAGGGTCGTCTACTCCGCCTACGCGAAGGTCCGGCTGGCGGCCACCGCCGGGCGCTCCACCGCGGAGGAGCACGGCCGGCAGATCCACTCCGCGGAGCAGTGGCTGCACATCGACATCGAGCACTGGGCCAACCACACCGTCGTCGGCATCCCCTGGCTGCGGGACTTCTTCGACTACTACTACTCGACGTTCCACTTCATCGTGCCGCTCGCGATCCTCGGCGTGCTCTACGTGCGGCGGCCCCCGGACTACCGCTGGGCCCGCAGCACCATCGGCTTCGCCACGGTCCTCGCCCTCGTCGGCTTCTGGCTCTACCCCCTGGCACCGCCGCGACTGATGCCGGGGCTCGGCTTCATCGACACGGTCCACGGCGTGCAGGACCTCGACAGCCCCGATTTCGGGGCGCTGACCGCGATGACCAACCAGTACGCGGCGATGCCGTCCCTGCACTTCGGCTGGTCGCTGTGGTGCGGGGTGGTGATCGCCCTGCTCGCGCCGAAGGCGTGGATGAAGGTCCTGGGGCTGCTGCACCCGCTGTTCACGGTCTCCGCGATCATCGCGACGGGCAACCACTGGGTGCTGGACGCGGTCGGCGGCGCGGCAGTGGTGGCCGCGGGCTTCGGGCTGGCGTACGCCCTGTCGGGGCCACGCAGGCTCCAGGCCGCCCCCGGTGCGGCCGGGCGTCCGGACCGCGAGGCCGGGGACGCCGGGGACGCGGTCGGGGAGCCGTCCCCCGAACCGGCCGGCAGCAAGGCGTAGGGCGGACACCGGCCGGACCGGTACACGGGCCGAAGGGGTGCGGGGCGGCCCTCCCGAGCCGGCCCCGCACCCCTTCGGCGTGGATCGCCGCGTCCCCCCAGGGTCCGCCCGGGGCGGCGGGTCCGCCACTCGAACGGCTCAGCGCCGGGGGCGGCGCCGTGCGGGGGATCAGGCCTTGACGGACACCCCGGACTCCGTGGCGACGGCGCCGCGCTCCCCGAGCTGTTCCGTGTCCACATGTGCCGTCTCGCGGGCGGAGAGCGCCGCGACGACCGGCGGCAGACAGAGCGCGGCGGCGAAGACGGCGACCCCGGCCCAGTTGTCGCCGTCGGGCCCGGCGATCTGCGAGGCGAACGCCACGGCGAAGCCGGCGATGGCGAAGCCGGTCTGGGTGCCGATCGCCATGCCCGAGAGCCTGACCCGGGTGGGGAACATCTCGGCGTAGAAGGCGGGCCAGATGCCGTTGGCCGCGCTGTAGACGACGCCGAAGACCAGCACGCCGAGGATCAGCACCAGCGGATAGCTGCCCGTGGAGATCGCCCACAGGTACAGGGGCATCACCACCGCGCTGCCCACGGCGCCGACGAGGAAGACCGGCCGGCGTCCGACGCGGTCGGAGAGCCGTGCCCAGAGCGGGATGGTGAACAGGGCGACCACATTGGCCAGCGCGCCCACCCAGAGCATGCCGGTGCGGCTCAGGCCGACGGCGTCGCTCGTGGCGTACGACAGCGCCCAGACGGTGAAGATCGTGCTGACCGTGGCGATCACGGAGGCCGCGACGACCCGCAGGACGTCGGCCCAGTGGTCGCGCAGCAGCACGGCCAGGGGCATCTTCGCCACGCCCTCGGTCGCCGCCTGCTTGGTGAAGACCGGGGTCTCCTCCAGGGTGCGCCGGATGACGTAACCGGTGACCGCGACGGCGACGCTCAGCCAGAACGGGATGCGCCACCCCCAGGAGAGCAGCTGCTCCTCGGGCAGGGCGGCGACCGGGATGAACGCCAGGGTCGCGATCAGCTGACCGGCCTGCGTCCCGTTGATCGTGAAGCTGGTGAAGTAGCCGCGCCGGTGCTGGGGCGCGTGTTCCAGGCTCATCGAGTTGGCGCTGGCCTGCTCACCCGCCGCGGAGATGCCCTGAAGGATCCGCAGGAGGACGAGCAGGACGGGGGCCGCCCCGCCGATCTGCTCCCGGGTGGGCAGACAGCCGATGAGGAACGTCGAGAGGCCCATCAGCATCAGCGTGAAGACCATGATCTTCTTGCGGCCGACCCGGTCGCCGACGTGTCCGAGGAAGAGCGCGCCGACCGGCCGGGCCGCGTAGGCGACACCGAAGGTGGCCAGCGACATCAGGGTCGCGTCGGCCGGATCGGACTCGTCGAAGAAGACCTCGGGGAAGATCAGCGCCGCCGCGCTCCCGTAGATGAAGAAGTCGTAGTACTCCAGGGCGCTGCCGATCCAGGCGGCGAGCGCCGCTTTACGGGGCTGGGCCTGCGGTGGGGGAGCGGGGGCAGGGGCGTGAGCGGTCACGTCGGGGCTCCTTCGGGGGACGTTCCGTGCGGGGAGAGACGAGCGGACCCGGCTAATTAACGCACTAGGTAGTTAGTTGCGGATGGCTACGGATGTTGCGAGCAGTTGTCGTCCCTGTCAAGGGTTCGCGCAGAATCCGGTCCTGACCGCTGGGGTCCGCGGGCGGCCCCGGCCCTACTCCGCCCGGTCGGCCGTGAGGTACGCGATGATCATGTCGCCCAGCATGGTCCGGTAGTGCTCGCGCCGTCCGGTGTCCACCAGGTCACGGCCGAAGAGCGCGCCGAAGGTGTGCCTGTTCGCGATGCGGAAGAAGCAGAACGAGCTGATCATCGCGTGCAGATCCACGGCGTCGACGTCCGCCGTGAACAGCCCCGACGCGCGCCCCGTGTCGAGGATGCGGCGCAGGACCTCGATCGCCGGGGAGCTGATGCGGCTCAACTCGGCCGAGGCCGCGATGTGTTCGGCCTCGTGGATGTTCTCGATGCTGACCAGGCGGATGAAGTCCGGGTGGTCCTCGTGGTGGTCGAACGTCACCTCGGCCAGCCGGCGCACCGCTGCCACGGGATCGAGGTGCTCGACGTCCAGCAGCTGTTCCGCCTCCCGGATCCTGGTGTACGCCCGCTCCAGGACCGCGGTGAACAGCTGCTCCTTGCCGCCGAAGTAGTAATAGATCATCCGCTTCGTGGTGCGGGTCCGGGCGGCGATCTCGTCGACCCGGGCGCCCGCGTAACCGATGCGGGCGAACTCCCGCGTCGCCACGGTGAGGATCTCGTCCTTGGTGCGCGCCGCGTCACGGGTCCGCACGGCGGGCTGGGCGGGTCCTTCGGTGCTTGTCATCCGGATCCTTCGCGGCAGGCGGTGCGTGCTCGCGATTCTAGAGCGGGTGCCCGAGGGGGCTGATTCGGCCCGGGGTCTTCCCAGGGCGGCCGTCTTTCGGTATGACTAACTAACCAGTCCGTACATTAAGTCGATGCATCTACGGGAAGTGAACGATGCCGAACACCCCGGCCCCGCCCTCCGGCCTCCCGGTCCTCGTGCTGAACGGTCCCAATCTCAACCTGCTGGGCCTGCGCGAGCCGGAGGTGTACGGGAAGGACACCCTGGCCGGTATCGACGAGCTCTGCCGGAGCACGGCGGCGGCCCTCGGGCTGCGTGCCGACTGCCGGCAGAGCAACCATGAGGGGGTGCTCGTCGACGCCGTCCACGAAGCCCGCACCGCGTACCGGGGCATCGTGATCAACCCCGCCGGCTACAGCCACACCTCGGTGGCCCTGCGGGACGCGCTCGCCGCCGTGGAGCTGCCGGTCGTGGAGGTCCACCTCTCGAACATCCACCGGCGGGAGGCCTTCCGCCACCACAGCTACGTCTCGGCCGTCGCCGACACCGTCATCTGCGGGGCGGGTGCCCACGGATACGCCCTGGCCCTCACCCACCTCGCCCAGCTCCTGGAGGACAACCGGTGAGCCCGGACTCCTATCTCGTCGGCCTCATCGGCTCCGGTATCGGCCCCTCCCTCAGCCCCGCGCTCCACGAACGCGAAGCGGACCGGCAGGGCCTGCGCTACCTCTACCGCCTCATCGACATCGGCACGCTCGGCGTCCCGCCGGAGAAGACCGGCGAACTGGTCCGCTCCGCGCGCGACATGGGTTACGACGGCCTCAACGTCACCCACCCCTGCAAGCAGCAGGTCCTCGCCCACCTCGACGCGCTCTCGCCGCAGGCCGAGGCGCTCGGCGCCGTCAACACCGTGGTCTTCGAGGGAGGCCGGGCGACCGGCCACAACACCGACGCGACCGGCTTCGCCGCCTCCTTCGCACGCGGTCTGCCCGACGCGCCGCTGGAGCGCGTCGTGCAGCTGGGGGCCGGCGGTGCCGGAGCCGCCGTCGCCCACGCCCTCCTCGCCCTGGGCGCCGGCCGGCTCACTGTGCTGGACGCCCTGCCCGACCGGGCCGCCGCGCTCGCGGACTCCCTGAACCACCACTTCGGCCCGGGCCGGGCGGTGGCGGCGGACCTCCTGGACATCGCGGCACGGACGGCGGGCGCCGACGGCCTGGTCAACGCCACACCCATCGGCATGGCCGCCCACCCCGGGCTCCCGCTCCCCGCGGAGCTGCTGCACCCGGGGCTGTGGGTCGCCGAGGTCGTCTACCGGCCGCTGGAGACGACGCTCGTCCGCACCGCCCGCGCGCTCGGCTGCCCCACCCTCGACGGCGGGGGCATGGCCGCCTACCAGGCCGCCGACGCCTTCCGGCTCTTCACCGGCCGCGAACCCGACACCGCCCGCATGCTCGCGGACATCGCCGACCTCACGTCCGCCCACTGAAACGCGCAGGAAGCCCGCAGGAAGCCAGCAGGAGGACCGACATGCGTACGTCCATCGCCACCGTCTCGCTCAGCGGCACGCTCACCGAGAAGCTCACCGCGGCGGCGCGCGCCGGCTTCGACGGCGTGGAGATCTTCGAGAACGACCTCATCGGCAGCCCGCTGAGCCCCGAGGAGATCGGGGAACGGACGGCCGACCTCGGTCTGACGATCGACCTCTTCCAGCCGATGCGCGACATCGAGGCCGTCCCCGCCGACGAGTTCGCCCGCAACCTGCGGCGCGCCGAGCACAAGTTCCGGCTGATGCGCCGACTCGGCGCCGACACCGTCCTGGTCTGCTCCAGCGTGTCGCCGTACGCCGTCGACGACGACGCCCTCGCCGCCGAGCAGCTGCGCCGGCTGGCGGACCTCGCGCAGGAGTCCGGCATCCGCGTCGCGTACGAGGCGCTGGCGTGGGGCCGCCACGTCAGCACGTACGAGCACGCCTGGCGCATCGTCGAGGCCGCGGACCACCCCGCCCTCGGGGTCTGCCTGGACAGCTTCCACATCCTGGCCCGGGGCTCCGACATCGCGGGGATCGAGGACGTCCCGGGCGACAAGATCTTCTTCCTGCAGCTCGCCGACGCCCCGCAGATGTCGCTCGACGTGCTCCAGTGGAGCCGCCACCACCGCTGCTTCCCGGGCCAGGGCGACCTCGACGTCACCGGTCTCGTGCGGGCCGCCGTCCGCGCCGGATACGACGGGCCCCTCTCCCTCGAGGTGTTCAACGACGTCTTCCGCCAGGCGGACGCGGGCCGCACCGCGGTGGACGCCCTGCGCTCGCTGACCCTGCTCCAGGAGTCGGCCGGGCTGACCGCGCCTCCGGCGCCGGTCGTCCCCACCGGCTTCGCCTTCGTCGAGATCGCCACGGCCGACACGGCCAGGATCGCGCCCGTGCTGACCGCGCTGGGCTTCTCCCGTACGGCCAGGCACTCCGGTAAGCCGGTGGACCTCTGGGAACAGGGCGAGGCCCGCATCCTGCTCAACACCGACACCGGCAGCCACCGGCCGGAGCCCTCGCTCACCGCGGTGGGCCTGGAGAGCCCCGACCCGGCGGGTGCCTCCGCACGGGCCGAGTCGCTGCTCGCCCCCGTCCTGCCCCGGCGCCGCGCCCCCGGTGACGCCCCGCTGGACGCGGTGGCCGCGCCCGACGGCACCGAGTTCTTCTTCTGCGTGACCGACTGCCCCGACGACACGGAGGAGGGCACCGAGCACGCCGGGGACACAGGCTGGACCGGTGACTTCGCGCCCGCCCCGCACACCCCCGCCCCCGCCGGGATCACCCGCGTCGACCATGTGGCGCTGACCCAGCCCTGGCACCACTTCGACGAGGCGACCCTCTTCCACCGCGGCGTGCTCGGTCTCCGGCCGCACGCGAGCGTCGACCTCGCCGACCCGTACGGCCTGCTGCGCAGCCGCGCCGTCAGCAACGAGGACGGCACCGTGCGCATCGCCCTCGGCGTGGGGGCGTCCCCCACCCAGGACCCGGACCGGGGAGGGCGCCCCCAGCACGTGGCCCTGGCCACCGACGACCTCGTCGCCACCGTCCGCCGCGCACTCGCGGCCGGCGCCCGGATGCTGCCCGTGCCGGCCAACTACTACGACGACCTGGCCGCGCGCCACGAGTTCGCCCCGGGCGAGCTGGACACCTACCGCGAACTCGGCATCCTCTACGACCGGGACGGGAAGGGCGAGTTCCGGCACTGCTACACCGTGACGACCGGCCGTGTCTTCTTCGAACTCGTCGAGCGCGTCGGCGGATACGACGGGTACGGCGCCACGAACGCCCCCGTCAGGCTCGCCGCGCAGCACGCACTGGCCGACTGATCAGTCCGGGAGCGCCTCGAAGTCCGCCCGCGCGTCGAACGCGGCGCGGCGGGTGGCCCGGCGCAGGGCTCTCAGCAGCGTGGGACCGACGGCCACCGTCAGGACGACCGTGAGGACGGCGCGGCCCAGGTCCCAGCCGACCGAGGTGGCGGTGCAGTACGCGAGGAAGCGGACCAGGTTCTCGGCGAGCGGGTCGCCCGGGACGAAGGAGATGCCCGAGCCGAGCCCCGGCACGATGGTCCAGCCGTACAGATTCATCACCGTGCCGTACGCGAACGCCGCCGCGAAGCCGTACCCCGCCAGCATCAGCAGCTCGCCCCGGCCGCGCAGCCGGTCCGGGCCGGGCAGCAGGCCCGCGCCCATGGTGAACCAGCCCATCGAGAGCATTTGGAACGGCATCCACGGCCCGACCCCGCCCGTGAGCAGCGCCGAGGCGAACATCGTGACCGAGCCGAGCACGAAGCCGAAGCCCGGCCCCAGCACCCGGCCGCTCAGCACCATCAGGAAGAACATGGGCTCCAGGCCGGCCGTCCCCGCGCCCAGCGGGCGCAGCGCCGCACCGACCGCGGCGAGGACGCCCAGCATCGCGACGGCCTTCGCGTCCAGACCGGAGTCCGCGATCGTCGCGAGGACCACCCCGACGAGCAGCACCAGCAGGACGGCGAAGAGCCACGGCGCGTCCTGCGCGTGGGCGAGACCGGAGTCCGCCCCCGCCAGCAGCGGCCAGCCGAACCCGACCAGCCCGACCGCGCTGATCAGGACGAGCGCGGCGACGGCGTGCGGACCGAGCCGGACCGGGCGCGTGGACCGGGCCGTCACGCGAGAGCCTCCAGAGCCCTGCGCACCTGCGAGACCGTCAGCCACTCCCGTGGCGCCAGGATCTTCGAGATCTGCGGGGCGAACGCGGGCGAGGAGACCACGACCTGCCGGGTCGGGCCGTCGGCGACGGCCTCACCGTCGGCCAGGATCACCACCCGGTCGGCCAGCTCCGCCGCCAGCTCCACATCGTGCGTGGCCAGGATGATCGCGTGACCCTCGGCGGCCAGCCGGCGCAGTACGCCGACGAGCCGGCCCTTCGCCGCGTAGTCCAGCCCCCGCGTCGGCTCGTCCAGGAGGAGGAGCGGCGGCCGGGCGGTGAGCACCAGGGCGAGGGCCAGCGCGAGCCGCTGGCCCTCCGAGAGATCACGGGGATGGGTGTCGTCGGGCACCCCGGGCAGCAGCTCGGAGACCAGCGCCCGGCAGGTGCCCCCGGGCGCGCCCGCGTCGGAGTCGGCCGCCGCGCACTCGGCGGCGACCGTGTCCGCGTACAGCAGGTCGCGCGGCTCCTGCGGCACGAGCCCGACCCGGCGCACCATGTCGCGCGGCGCCGTACGGGACGGGTGCAGGCCGCCGACCAGGACGGATCCCGTGGTGGGCTCGGTCATTCCGACGAGGGTCGTCAGCAACGTCGACTTCCCCGCGCCGTTACGGCCCATCAGGGCCACGGTCTCGCCCGGCGCGACGGACAGCGTCACCCCGCGCAGCGCCTGGACCCGCCCGTGCCGCACCCCGAGCCCCTCGACCCGGACGACGGGACCGGGGACCGGGGGAGCCGCAGGAGCCGCGTCCGGACGCCGGCCGAACAGCCGGCCCAGGAGACCGGGGCGGACGGCGGGGGGAGCCGGCAGCGGAGCCACCGCGGCGGCCGCAGCCGGGGCCTCGCGCGCCGGCGGTTCCACCTCGGCGAGACGCTCCCGCAGGTCCACCGCACGGCGCCGGGCGTCGCGCACCGACAGCGGCAGCGGATCCCAGCCCACGAGCCGGCCCAGCGCCACCACCGGCGGACGGACGGGCGAGAGGGCCATGATGTCGGCGGGCGGGCCCATCACCGGGGCGGCGCCGGGCGCGGGCAGCAGGAGGACCTGGTCGGCGTACTGCACCACACGCTCCAGCCGGTGCTCGGCCATCAGCACCGTCGTGCCCAGGTCGTGCACCAGCCGCTGGAGGACCGCCAGCACGTCCTCGGCCGCCGCCGGGTCCAGGGCGGACGTCGGCTCGTCGAGGACGAGGACCCTGGGGTGCGGGGTGAGGACCGAACCGATCGCGACCCGCTGCCGCTGGCCCCCGGAGAGCGTGGCGATCGGCCGGTCGCGGAGCTCCGCCAGCCCCAGCAGGTCCAGCGTCTCCTCGACGCGGCGGCGCATCACGTCCGGGGCGAGGCCCAGCGACTCCATGCCGTACGCCAACTCGTCCTCCACGGTGTCCGTCACGAAGTGGGCGAGCGGATCCTGGCCCACCGTGCCCACCAGGTCCGCGAGTTCACGCGGCTTGTGGGTCCGGGTGTCCCGGCCGCCGACGGTGACCCGGCCGGTCAGCACCCCTCCGGTGAAGTGCGGCACCAGACCGGACACGGCACCCAGAAGAGTCGACTTGCCGACACCGGACGGGCCGACGGCCAGCACCAGTTCGCCCTCGGGGATCGTCAGGTCGACCCCGGACAGGGCGGGGCGCTCCGCGCCCTCGTACCGCACCGAGACGTTCTCGAACCGGATCATGGGCGCTCCTTGGAGTCCGAGGGGGAAGGCGGCAGCGGGGCCACCACCGCGGGCAGCAGCCCGATCAGCACGGCGGCGGCCGGCCACAGCGGCAGTACGGGGGCGGTGAGCGGGACGACGCCCGGGCGCAGGGCGTCCGGGGCGGCGGCGCCCGCCCAGATCATCGCCGCCGCGACGGCCGCACCCGAGGCGGCGACGAGCCAGGCGCGTACGCCCCAGCGGTCCGGCCGGTAGCGCGTACGCACCGAGCGGCGCCCGCCGAGCCTGAGCCCGGCCAGCGCCGCGACCAGCCCGGCCAGCAGCAACGGCAGCCCGTGCACGGCGCCCTGCGCGGCCAGCAGCCCGTACGTCCCCGCGCACACGCCCAGCAGCCCGCCGAGCGTCAGCACATGGGTGGTGCGGCGGACGGCGGGCGGGACCTGCGCGGTGCGCCCGTACCCCCGCGCGTCCATCGACGCCGCGACGGCCACCGAACGCTCCAGCGCACCCTCCAGCACCGGCAGCCCGATCTGGAGCACCGCCCCGACCCCGCCGGTCGGGCGGCCGCGCAGCCTGCGGGCCGTCCGCAGCCGCGCCACGTCGGCGACCATGTTCGGCGCGAAGGTCATCGCCACGACGACGGCGACCCCCACCTCGTACAGGGCGCCGGGCAGCGACTTCAGCAGCCGGGCCGGGTTGGCCAGCGAGTTCGCGGCCCCGACGCAGATCAGCAGGGTGGCCAGCTTCGCGCCCTCGTACAGCGCGAACACCACCTGCTCCGCCGTGACCCGGCCGCCGATCCTGATCCCCTGCGCCCAGTCGGGCAACGGCACCCCGGGCATCGTGAACAGGGCATGCGTACCGGGGACCGAGGAGCCGAGGACGACGGAGAACACCAGCCGTACGCCGACGACGACCAGCCCGAGCTTGATGAACACCCCGTACGAACGGGCCCACGGCGCGTCCGTGCGGCGCGCCGCCACCACATAGCCGGCCACGCCCACCAGCAGCCCGAGCAGCAGCGGATTGGTCGTACGGGACGCGGCGGTCGCCAGCCCGAGCGCCCACAGCCACCAGGCCCCGGCCGGCAACGCGTTGCCCCGGGTGGCCCCGGGGGCGCGCAGGGCAGGGCGGAGCCGGGCCGGACCGGTGGAGCGGGTCATCGGCGGCGGCGGGCCTGCAGCACAGCGGCGACACCCAGGACGAGCACCGCGCCGACGCCGGTGAGCACACCCACCGACGGGCCGCCGCCCTCGGAACCGCCCCCCGTCGCACCGCCGTCGCCGGCGGTGGAAGCGGTGGCCGGAACGCTGGACTCCGGACCGTCGGAGCCCCCGTCGACCTGTTCACCGCAGCCCGACCGCGGATAGCCCGAGATCGCGCAGAGCATCGCGGCGCTGTCGTACCGCAGGGGCTTCGCCACCGACGCGAGGGCCTCCGCCGTACTCGCGTCCGGTGCGACCTGGGCGCAGGCGGTACGCGGCGCGGGCGGCTTCTCGCCGTCCGGCGCGTCCGCCGCCGTGCCCGGATCGATCACCAGCGCGATCCGCTTCAGGCCGTCCTTCGCCGGGGTGTCCGCGCAGACGGCCCCGAAATCGGGCGCGCGGCGCGGCTGCGCCGAGTCCTGGGAATCCGCGCTCACCGAGAAGCGGAAACCCTGCACCGCGCCGTCGTCCGGCCGGACGACGGAAGGCCCCTGGGTGGCGTACGTCCAGCTCTTCCCGCCGTCGCTCTCCCAGAACGACCAGTAGCGGTAACCGGCCGCCTGCGCGCTTCCCGCGCCCAGCACGGCCAGGACGGCGCCGACGAGGAGGAGCACCGCCGCCGTCCGCAGCGGGGGCCTCACAGCTGCTGGTTCTTCCGGCGTCCGCTGAGCAGGAAGCCGATCCCGGCGCCGAAGGCGAGACCGATGCCGATGATCCACCAGAGGCCGAGCCCCTCGTCGTCGCTGCTCGTGTCCGCCGGCTTCTCCGGGGTCGTCGCGGTCGGCGAGGGAACGGCCGTCGCGGCGGGCGCGGGGCCCGTCGCGTTGAGTTGCTTCACGAGGTCGACCCCGCCGAAGTCACGTGCGTCGGTGCCGGTCGCGTGGGCGGCGAGCACCAGCTGGGCGGTGGCGGCGGGGCCGCCCTCCTTCGCCCAGCCCTGTGCGTGCTTCTCCAGATACGCGACCGCTCCGGCCGCCTTGTCCTTGTGGCCGGCCGCCGACAGCGCCACGACCGCGTCGGCCGTGTTGCCGAAGTCCGGCTGCGGCGCCGACTCCTCGGCGCCCGGCATGGGCGGCAGTTCCAGATGGCCCGACCCGGCGAGGGTCTTCGCGAGGTAGTAGGCGCCGTTCTGCGCGGACTGCTCGGGGGTGAGGGCGGAGCCCTCGGCGCAGACCGGCGCCTTCGCCGCGTTGTAGTTCCCCGAGGCCATGCCCTTGCCCATCGCGCCGAGGACCGCGGCCGCCGTGGCGTCCGCGTTGGCGGTGAGCTCGCCCTTCTTGTCCGGCTGGTAGGCGAACGCCCCGCCGTCCTCGCCCCCGCAGGGCAGCGCGAAGGTCTGCAGCGCCGTGTACGGCGTCCTGCCGCCCTTCTTGGTGACCTCGGCGAGCGGCACGCCGGCCCGCGCCAGTGCCCCGGCCACGACGCCGGTGGAGTTGGCGTCGCTCGGGCTGCCCGGGTTGTAGCCCCAGCCGCCGTCCTCGTTCTGCACGGACTTCAGCCAGCTGACGCCGTTGTCCACGACCTCACGGTGCACGGCCAGCTCGACCATGGCCTGGACCGCCGCCGCGGTGGCGTTGGTGTCCGCGACCGTCTTCGCGCCACAGGGCTCGGAGGCGTCGCGGTAGGAGGGGAAGGCCCCGCTGTCGCACTGCTGGCCGACGAGCCAGTCCACCGACCGCGTGGCGGGCGTGACCAGCTCGATCTTCTGGGCGAGGAAGGCGAGCGACTGGCGCCACACCCCGTCGTACGTCGGGTCCTCGGTGCCGTACAGCCCGGCCGGAAGTTCAGGCGTGGACGGGGTCGGACTCGGCGCGGCGACCGCCACCGGGGCGGCCGCTCCACAGAGCACGGCGGTGATCGCGAGCGCTGCCGCGCGGCGGCGTACGGACATGGCGGACTGGGCCTCTCGAATGGGGTTTCTCCCCTGCTCGAGCTGGCCGAGCGCTCGGGGAAGGGGCGGCGCCGGATTCGCACCGGCTTTCCCCTGTACGGGCATGATGACGACCCGCCCACTCTACCGGGGTGCTCCCGGACCCCTCCGGGCGGACAGCCGCACTCCCTGGGCGAAGGGCCTTCCCAGCAGGTCAGACCCCATGCGAGACTCCGGCCGGGGGTCACACGGGCGCGTGCCCGTGGGGTTGGGACGACCGGTGGGAAGCACCAGTGCGCAGACGAAGGACGGCGGCCGTCGCCGCCGTGGCGGCCGGATTCATGACGGTGACCACGGGATGCGGCCTCATCAGTGACAGCGAGAGCGCGCCGGCTCCCTCTCCGGACCCCACCCCGCCGTTCACCACGCCGACGGTCGCCGACGAGATAGCCGGCTTCGCCGAGGCAGCGGGCCTGCCGCCCGGCGACACCTCCACGGCCCGGCTGCCGAAGGGCGACTGGCACGGCTGCGTCGCGCCCTGGACGGGATACGCGCCGGCGGCGGACGCCGCCGGCGCCTTCGAGGCGACGGTGATGCGGCTGCGGCAGCACGACTGGGAGATCGTCTCCAGCCATGCCGAGCAGGACGTCACCTACCGCACCCTCGCCAAGCGGGGCTGGAAGCTGTACGCCCGGTACTACGCGGTGGAGAACGCCGGGCGGACCGTGTCCCTCACCGCGGTCGAGGACGGCTGCCGGATCCCGGAGAAGATCAGGGACGACTACGAGGATCCGGCCTGACAGCCGGAGTCGGCGATCACGAAGTGGCCGGCGGGCGACTCCCTGAGGGTGTGGGTGACGAAGACGTTGTACAGCCCCATGTCCTGCTCCGAACCGTTCGCGTAGGCGTGGCCGCCCGAGGTGTGGGCCCGGCCGGCCGTCACATGGGCGTAGTTCGTCGCCGTGAAGCAGCGCGCCGGGTCCGTGCCGCCGGACGTGGTCGCGGTCACGGCGGACGAGGCCGCCCCGGCGGCCCCCGAGGAGTCGGTCGCCGTCACGGTGTAGCGGTAGGAGGTGCCCGCGGTCAGCCCGGTGTCCGTGAAGGACGTCGACGCGGTCGTGGTCACCTTCGCGCCGTCGCGGTGCACCGCGTAGGAGGCCGCGCCCCCGACCGCGTTCCACGCCAGTGAGGCGCTGCTGTCCGTGACCCCGGTGACCTTCAGGCCGGCGGGGGCCGGCAGCCCGCCCCCACCGCCCGGCGCGTCCTTGTCGAGCCCCCAGAACACGCCCGTGTGGTACGCCGAGCAGATGGTGTTCAGGAAGTACGCGGCCGTCGACCCGCACTGCTCGGCGCCGGACCCCGGGCTCACCGGCAGGCCGTGTCCCATGCCGGACACGGAGTACGTCTCCACGGCGGGCTGCCCCGACGCGTCCTCGTAGACGCTCCGGGTGGTGTTGCCGGGCAGGCTCTGGGCGCTGGACGGGGTCTGGCCGATGCCCCAGACATCGGTCCACTGGTCGCGCAGGGCCGTGGCGTTGGCCGGGTAGACCGTGTAGTCGGAGGTGCCCTGCCAGATCGCGACCCGGGGCCAGGGGCCGGTCCAGCCCGGGTAGGAGTTGCGCACCTTGTCGCCCCACTGGGCGGGGGAGAGCTTCTGCGGGCCCGTCTGGCAGCCCGACGCGGCGGCCTGGCTGGTCGCGCACTGCGCGGGCAGCCCGGAGGCCACGGACCCGCCCGCGAAGACGTCCGGGTAGGCGGCCAGCAGATCGGCGGTCATCCCGCCGCCCGCCGACAGGCCGGTGACGTAGACCCGGCGGCCGTCCGAGCCGTACGTCTGCTTCGCGTACTCGACCATCTGCACGACGGACGCCGCCTCACCCCGGCCCCGGGTGCTCTCGGCCTGGTCGAACCAGCCGAAGCACGACAGGGCGTTGTTCGCCGACGTGGTCTGCGGGAACACGACGTCGAAGCCCCACAGATCGGCGTACTTGGTCCAGCCCGAGTTGGTGTAGTACGCGTTGGCCGACTGGGTGCAGCCGTGCAGCGCGACCACCAGGGGCGCGCCCGCGGCGACGTTGTCCGGGGTGTACGCGAACATCTGCAGATTGCCGGGGTTCGAGCCGAAGCCGGTGACCTGCTGGAGACCGGCGGCCGCCGGGGCCGCGGGCGCGGCCACGGCGGACACCGGGTGCGCGGCGAGCAGGGTCAGGACGGCGACGGAGGCGACGCGGCGGAGCAGGCGTCGCAGGATCGGTGGGCGCACGGTGGGGCCTCCTCGTCGGACGTGCGGGCGGACGTGCGGAACTGCTGCCGGAACCTATGAGCAGGGGGCGGAGCCGCCCATGTGGCAGGCGGCCACCGGCCGCGTGCCGCTGTGTGCGGCGCTCCTCTTGCGCCCGCGTCCCGGACCGCCGGTGCGCGCGGGGCCCGCCGGCCCGCACCATGTACTCCGCCACCATGCGGCCGCCCCGGGGTGTGTGCACCGACCCCGTGTGATGCGGACCGCGACGTCCTTACGGTGACGCCCATGCAGACTTCCCTGACCCCCCGGCACGACCCCCTCGCCCCCTCCGCTCTCGCCGGACGCACCGCCCTGGTCACCGGGGCCGCGAGCGGCATCGGACTGGCCTGCGCGGAGGCACTCGCCGCCGCCGGAGCCCATGTGCACGTGGTGGACAAGGCGGGCGACGCCGCCAAGAGCCTGGCGACACGGATCGGCGGTACGCCCTGGGTGGCCGACCTCTCCGTGGCCGAGGCGGTGGACGGACTGCCCGCCGACGCGGACATCGTGGTCAACAACGCGGGGCTGCAGCACGTGGCGCCGGTGCACGAGTTCCCCCCGGACACCTTCGCGCTGATCCACCGCGTCATGGTGGAAGCGCCGTTCCGCATCTTGCGCCGCACGCTCCCCGGCATGTACGAACGCGGCTGGGGCCGCGTGGTCAACATCTCGTCCGTGCACGGCCTGCGCGCCAGCCCCTACAAGTCGGCCTACGTCTCGGCCAAGCACGCACTGGAGGGGCTCAGCAAAGTGGTCGCACTCGAAGCGGCGCCGCACGGCGTGACGAGCAACTGCGTCAGCCCCGGTTACGTCCGCACTCCCCTGGTCGAGGACCAGATCGCGGACCAGGCGCGCAGCCACGGCATCTCCGAACAGGAGGTGGTGGGCCGGGTGCTGCTGGAACGCAGCGCCCTCAAGTCGCTGATCGAGCCCGGCGACGTGGCCGGGGCCGTCCTGTGGCTGTGCGGGCCCGGCACGGCGCACATCACCGGAAGCTCCCTCACGATGGACGGCGGCTGGACCGCCAACTGACGCCCGACCGCCCACGGAAGCCGGAAGAACGATGGCCGCCCATGTCTGAACCGCCCCCCTCCGCCGCGCCCCTCCTGGCGCGCCTCCTCGACCTGCTGGCCGACGACGCGCCCGCCGAGGAGCTCGGCGCCGTCGCCTCGGAGGCGAGGGCCGCCGGTGTGCCCGCGGCCGACCTGGCCGAGGTGGAACGGGCGGCCGCCACCGCCCTGCGGATCCGGGGCGCCCTGCGCCAGCACCGGCGCAGGGAACTCCAGCTCACCGCCCTCTTCGACACGGCCGGCGACCTCGCGGCCTCCCGCGACCTGGACGATGTGCTGAAGGCGATCGTGCGGCGGGCCAGGATGCTGCTCGGCACCGACACCGCCTATCTCACGCTCCCCGACGAGGAGGCCGGGGACACCTACATGCGGGTCACCGACGGATCGGTGTCCGTGCTCTTCCAGCGGCTCCGGCTCGAACTGGGCGAAGGGCTCGGCGGCCTGGTGGCCCAGACCGCCAGCCCGTACGCCACCCCCGACTACCGCACCGACGAGCGCTTCCACCACACCCGCAACATCAACGCCGGTGTGCTGGACGAAGGTCTCGTCGCGATCCTCGGTGTCCCCCTGCTCCTCGGCTCCAGCCGGGGCGGCACGGGAAAGGTCATCGGGGTGCTCTTCGCGGCCGACCGTGCCGCGCGGGTCTTCAGCCCCGACGAGGTGGCCCTGCTCTGCTCGCTCGCCGCGCACGCCGCGATCGCGATCGACACCGCCCGGGCCCTGGACGACACCCGGACCGCACTCGCGGAACTCGCCGGCGCCAACGCGGAACTGGCCGAGGCCAACGCCGCCGTACGTGCGCACTCGGCCGCCATGCAGCGCGCCGAGGAGGCCCACGACCGGCTCACCGACCTGGTGCTGCGCGGCGGCGACGTGAAGGACGTCGCCGTGTCCGTCGCCGGACTGCTCGACAGCCCGCTCACCATCCACGACCCCGGCGGGCGCCCGCTGGCCGCCGTACGGCCCGACGGCACCGGATTCGCCGCCGACAGCATGGACGCCGGGTGGCTCGCCGGCACCGCGGACGAGTCCCGGCACGGGGCGCGCGCCGTGCACCGCGACGGCCGGTGGGTCTGCGCGGTGCTCGCCGGCCAGGAGCTCCTCGCCAGCCTGGTGCTGCACCGCCCGGACCGGCTCGACGACTCCGACCGGCGGCTCTTCGAACGCGCCGCCGTCGTCACCGGGCTGCTCCTGCTGCTGCGCCGCACGGTCGCCGAGACCGAGAACCGGATACGGGGCGAACTGATCAGCGACCTGCTGGGCGACCCGGAGCGCGATCCGGCCGGGCTTGCCGAGCGGGGCCGGAGACTCGGCATCGACCTGGACCGGCCGCATCTGGTGCTGGTCGCCGAGGCGTCCGCCAGGGAGAGGCTGGGCGGCGCCGCGATGCGGTATCTGTTCGGCGGCGACATCCACGGCGTGAGCGCCGAACACGCGGGCACCGTCGTGCTGCTGATCGACTGCGGCGCCGACGGCACACCGGCGGGCGCCGCCGCACGCGCGGCGGCCGCGCAGCTCGGCCACCTCGTCCAGGAGCCCGTCACCGTCGCCGGTACGGGCCCGGCGCGCGGCGCCCGCGAACTCGCCGCCGCCTACGCGGAAGCCGCCCGCTGTCTGCGCGCCATGCGGGTGCTGGGACGCGAGGGCGAGGGGGCCGGCGTCGGTGAACTCGGCTTCCTGGGCGTCGTTTTGGGTAACGCCAAGGACGTGGACGGCTTCGTGACAGCGGTCCTGGGCCCGCTGCTGCGCTACGACGAGCGGCGCGGCACCCATCTCGTACGGACGCTTCGGGCGTACTTCGGCGCGGGCGGCAGCCTGATCCGGGCCAAGGACGAACTGCACGTGCACGTGAACACGGTGGTGCAGCGCCTCGACCGGATCCAGGTCCTGCTGGGCCGCGACTGGAACGAGCCCGACCGCGCGCTGGAGCTCCAGCTCGCCCTGCGGCTGCACCTCCTGTCGGGCGGCCGGGAGGGCTGAGCCCCGGCCGGCCGCCGCCCTCAGCGGGGGAGCGCCGCCCGCAGCAGGGTGTCGGCGATCCGGCCGGCCCCCTTCTCGCCCGTCAGCACCGTGTAGTGGTTGACGTCCTCGACGCGCACCGCCCCGACCTTCGTGCCGGGCTGTCCCGCCGCCGCCAGCCGGGACTCGTCGTACAGCCCCTGCTCCTCGTCCATCAGCCCGCGCTCGGCCCACAACAGGGTGGCGGGCCCGGGGAGTTCGTGCACGGCCGCGAGCACCTCCTCCTCGAACAGGCCCCCGCCGTCCGTGCGCACCGCCTCCAGCCGGCAGCCCGACCGCAGCGCCGGCTCCTCGCCCGTCAGGTCCCGCTGGATGTAGGCGTCCACCTCCGGCGACCAGTCCCCGAACGCGGGGTGGGCACGCCAGAACGAGCGGTACGCGTCCCGGTCGGGGAAGGTCATCGAGAGCCGGTCCATGGCCGGCCCGATCACGGCCGTCAGCAGTTCGTCCGCCGAGAGATGCGTCGGCGCGGGGAAGCCGAACCCCCCGTCGACGAGCACCAGGGGGCCGAAGAGCCCCGGATGACGTACGGCCGCGAGCGCCGCGACGAACGCGCCCATCGAATGGCCCGCCAGCACCACCCGCCCCCGGCCCAGCGCCCCGGCGAGCGCGGCCGCGTCGTCCGCGTGGGCGGCGATGCCGTACGGGCCGGGCAGCCCGGCGCTGCCGGCCCGGCCCCGCAGGTCCGGGGCGACCAGCGTGGCCCGGCCGGCGAGCATCCGGGCCACCGCTCCCCAGGACAGCGCGTTGGCCGTGATGCCGTGCAGGGCCACGGCCACCGGCGCGCCCGGATCGGGGGAGGGCCAGCGCAGGGCGGCCAGTTCGCCGCCGGCGACGGGGACGCGTATCTCCTCGTACGGGATCATCGGTGCTCCTCACGGGCCCTGCGCAGACGGGACGGGAGACGGGCCAGGCCGCCGGGCAGCAGGTGTACCACGGCCACGAACAGCACCCCGAGCAGGAACAGCGGCTGGGAGAGCGGCACGCGCAGGACCGCGGGCAGATCGGCGACCGCGCCCGAACCGGCGAGGTCGCCGAGCCGGTGGTCCGCCCAGGTGTAGAGGATGCCGCCGACCATGGGGCCCCAGCGGGTGCCCGAGCCGCCCAGCACCACCATCACCAGCAGCGACAGGGTGAAGTCCGAGGTCGTCGTCTGGGGCGTCGAACCGCCGGTCAGCAGCAGGTGGACGAGTCCGCCCACCGCCGCGAGCGCCCCGGCCAGGACGAACGCCGTGAGCTTGAACCCGTACGGCTTCAGGCCCAGCACCTCCACCCGGCGCTCGTTCTCCTTGACGCCCTCCCAGACCCGGCCGGTGGGGGAGCGCACCGCCCAATGGACGACCCCGAGGGTGAGGACGAGGTAGGCGAGCGCGATCCAGTACAGGTTCGCGGTGTGGTCGATGCCGACGAGCCACGAGGGCAGCAGCTCCGCCGGGGCGGCGCGGCCCTCCTCGCCACCGGTGAGGCCGCCCGGGTTGCGGGACACGAGGATCGAGCCGGCCTGCGCGAAGGCGAGCGTCACCATGGAGAAGCCGATGCCGGTGACCCGCAGGCTCACCGAGCCCAGCACCAGGGCGAGCGCGGTGCCGGAGCACAGTCCGAGGACCGCGGCGACGGCGAACGGCAGGCCCGCCTCCAGCAGGAACATGTTCGTGGCGTAGCTGCCCGCCGCGAAGTACAGCGCGTGCCCGAAGGAGAGCAGCCCCGTCCGGCCCAGCAGCAGGTCGTAGCCGGTGGCGAGTGCGCCGAACAGCAGGCAGGTGGCCAGCAGTTGCAGACTGCCCGGGCTGCCGAGCGGGCCGTCCAGCAGTCCGGGGACGGGCAGGGCGCTGTACGGCGCGGCGATCAGGAGCACGAGGACGGCGACCGGCCACCAGCGCGGCAGCCGGGGCCTGTTACGCCCGGGCGCCGTGGTCACGGCGGCGGGTGCGGGTGTGGTGGCGGTGCTCACGCGAGCCTCCCGGTCAGTCCGCGCGGCCGGACGAGCAGCAGCGCGGCGAGCAGGACGACGACCGCCAGGTCGCCGAGGCCCGCTGCGGTGTAGTAGTTGGCGAACTGCTGGACCAGGCCGATGACGACGGCGGCCACGGCCGCACCGGTCACCGAGCCCATGCCACCGGTGACCACGACGACGAACGCGAAGATCAGCAGCGAGGTGCCCTGCCGGGGATCGACCGAGCCGAAGTACAGCCCGCCGAGCGCGCCGCCCAGCGCGGCGGCGCAGCCACCGATCGCGAAGACCAGCGTGAACGCCGTGCGGACGTCGATGCCGAGCGCCGTCACCATCGCCCGGTCCTCGACCCCGGCGCGTACGACCAGACCGTGCCGGGTCCGGCCGAGGAACAGCCGCAGCGCGGCCAGGACGACGGCGGCCGCCGCGACGAGCACCAGCCGGTTGACCGGCACGTCCGCGCCCAGCAGCCGGAAGGTGCCGGACAGGGCCTCGGGCCCGGGGAAGGTCCGGGCGTCCGAACCCCAGACGCCCGACAGCAGGGCGGGCACGGCAAGCCCCACCCCGACCGTCGCGAGCACCTGCTCCCGGGGCCGGGTGTAGAGGGGGCGTACGACGGCCAGTTCCAGCACCACGGCGGCGAGGGTGCCCACCGCGGTGCCGAACAGGACGGCCAGGGCGAAGCCCCAGCCGCCCGGGCCGGCGCCGGGAAGGTTCCCGGACGCCGCCCACCAGGTGCCGTACGCCCCGATGGAGAGCAGCGCCCCGTGGGCGAAGTTGAGCACGTCCATCAGGCCGAAGATCAGGGAGAGGCCCGACGCGATGAGGAAGTAGAGCGCCCCCAGGCCGAGTCCGGTCATGGTGAGCAGCACGATGGTGGACATCAGGAATCCGCCTCCGCGGTGTGAGGGGCGAGCGGTCCCCGGCCGACGCCGAGCAGCCGCCGGGTGGCCTCCGCGTCGCCCAGCAGCGCGGCGGCCTCGCCCTGGTGGGCCGTCCGTCCGTCGGCGAGCACCGCACAGTGCTCGGCGAGCCTGCGGACGACGGCGAGATTCTGCTCGACCAGGAGCACCGGCACCGCCTCGGCGGCGCGTTCCAGCACCTGGGCGACCTCGGTGACGACCTTGGGGGCCAGGCCCTTGGTGGGCTCGTCGGCGATGATCAGCCGGTTGCCGTTGAGCAGGGTGCGGCCGATGGCCACCATCTGCTGCTGGCCGCCGGAGAGTGTCCCCGCCAACTGCTTCTTGCGGAGCTTGAGTTCGGGGAAGAGCTCGTGGATCAGGCCGTACGCGGGCCCGTCGGCGCCCCGGCGTTCGGCGAGCCGCAGGTTCTCGGCGACGGTGAGCCCCGCGAAGACCCCCCGGTCCTCGGGGGCGTATCCGATGCCCCGGCGGACCAGGGTGTGGGTGGGCAGGCCCACGGTCTCCTCGCCGTCGAGGAGCACGCTGCCCGCGCGCGGTACCAGGCCGAGTACGCCGCGTACGGTCGTGGTCTTGCCGGCGCCGTTGCGGCCGAGGAGCGCCGTCACGCCGTGGCGTGCCACGTCCAGGTCGACCCCGTGCAGGATGTGCCGGCCGCCGATGAGGACGCGCAGGTCCCGTACCCGGAGCAGTGCGGGCGGCGTCACAGTCCCTCCCCGAGGTAGGCCCGCTGGACGACCGGGTCGGCGGTCACCGCGCCCGGGGTGTCCAGGGCGAGCAGGCGGCCGTGGTGCATCACCGCCAGCCGGTCCGCGAGTCCCAGCAGGACGTCCATGTGGTGCTCGACCATGAGCACGGTGCGGCCCTCCTCGCGGTGCAGCGCCCGGATCAGTTCCGTGAGGGCCGGGACCTCCTCGGCGCTCACCCCGGCCATCGGCTCGTCGAGCAGCATCAGCCGGGGCTCGCCCACCAGCAGCACCGCGAGCTCCAGCTTGCGCTTCTCGCCGTGGGAGAGCTCGGCCGCCGTCGCCCCGGCGCGGTGGCCGAGACTGGTGCGCTCCAGCACGCCGTTCACCTCGGCGGTGTACGGGGACGCGCGCCTCCAGAGCCGGTGCGAACCGCCCTTCCTGGCCTGCGCGGCCAGCCGGACGTGCTCGGCCACGGTCATCCGCGGCCAGAGGCTGGACGTCTGGAACGTCCGCCCGATCCCGCGCCGCGCACGGGTGTGCACGGGCAGTCCGGTGAGGTCCGCGCCGTCCAGCGCGAGGGTGCCCGCGGTGGGCGTGACGATCCCGCTGATCAGGTTGAACAGGGAGGTCTTGCCTGCCCCGTTGGGCCCGATGAAGGCGAGGAACTCGCCCTCCCGGACGTCCAGCGTGACGTCCTCGACGATGGCCGCCCCGCCGACGCGCCACCCCAGTCCGTCCAGCCGGAGCACCGGGGCGCCCGTACGCGCCCCCTCGTCCCGCGCGGTGGCGGTGCCGGATACCGTCACGGGTCAGCCCGCCGAGGGCTTCGCGGGCGGGGCCACCGTGTCCATCGGCAGGGTGCTCACCAGCTCGGGCCTCGCGGCGGCTCCGGAGCCGTTGAGCCCGGCGACGAACATCGGCTGCACCAGCGCGTGGTCCTCGGCGCGGATCTGCTGCCTGCCCTTCACCCCGTCGAAGCTCCAGCCCTCCAGGGCCTTCACCATCGCGGCGGTGTCGGTGGCACTGCCCTCCTCGACGGCCCGCACGATCATCTGCGCCGCGGTGAAGCCGTCGGTGCTGAACAGGTCGGGGGTGCCGCCCGCCTTCTCGACGCCGTCGAGCATGGCCTTCTCCACGGCGTTGCCGCCGCCGGCGCCGGGGAAGTAGTGCGCGAGGAAGGAGACCTTGGCGCCGGCCGCGCCGAAGACCGGGTACGACGCCGTGCCGGCCAGCCCGGTGACGACCTTGGCGGCGCTCAGCACGCCCTGCTGGTCCAGCGCGGTCCACAGGGCGGGGGCGGTCGCGCCGGCCCAGGCGACGAAGACCAGGTCGGGGCCGCCCGCCTTCACCTGCCGGGCGAACGGCGTGAGGTCCGTGGCGCCGGGCGGGGCGAGCACGGAGCCCACCTTCGCCCCCTCGGCGCCCAGGACCGCCTTGACGGCGGCGACGTTGGCCTGGCCGAAGGTCGAGTCCTGTGCGAGGACGGTGACCTTCTTGCCCCCGGGGTCGCCGAGCATGGTGCCCGCGGTCAGGATGTCCTGGTAGGACTGCCGGCCGGACCGGAAGGTGTACGCGTTGATCCCGGTCACCGCGTCCGTGGCGGCCGGGCCGTTGACGTACAGCACCTTGTTCTGCGCGGCCAGCGGGGCCATCTGGAGCGCGACACCGGAGTCGGTGGTGCCGGCCAGCACCTTGTAGCCCTTGCCGATCAGGTTCTTCGCGGCGGAGACCGCCTTGCCGGGGTCGCCCGCGTCGTCCTGCTCGGTGACCTCGATCGGTTGGCCGCCCGCCTTGCCGGTGCCCTTCGTCGCGTGGTCGAGGCCCGCCATGAACCCGTCGCGGTACTGCTTCCCGTACGCGGCGAGCAGTCCCGTACGGGAGTAGACGAGGCCCACCTTCACGGCCTCGTCGCCGCCCTCGCCGGCCCCGGACCCGCTGCCCGCCTGCCCGGCGGCGGTGCACCCCACCAGGAGCAGGGCGGCGGCGCCGAGAGCGGTCGCGGTCAGGGTTCTTCTCTGGACGGTGCCTACGGCTCTGCGACGCATGGGGACCGGCTCCTCGGCGTGGTTCGGGTGATGTCGGCCGAACCGTACGAACACCGTGGCGCCGTCGACATGGTGCAGGGAACCTCACCTGGGCGGGTCCCGGTGTGGGCACCGCACATGGGCACCTAGGCCCTCTCGTTTTGATCAGGCCGGGCTCGCGTGCCCTGGCACCGCACCTCGCGGCGTTGTCGTCAATCAACAACGCTCCGCGTTGCCTCAATCCTTCGCCTTGCGATACACGGCGCCAGGCCCCGCTCCCTGATCCGGCCTGATCCAAACGAAAGGCCCTATCGGCGCGTGTCCGCCGGGAGGTCGATCAGCCCGCACACCGTCTCGATGTCCCGCCTCACCTGTGCGATCGACTCCCGCCCCGACAGCCAGGTGATCAGCGCCGAGTGCCAGGTGTGCTCGATGACGCGGACCACGGAGAGCTGCTCCTGTGTGGGGTCCTCGACCTCCATCGCGTCCAGGACGATCGCCGTCGTCAGCCGGGACACGGCGTCCACCTCCGGGCTCACCCCCCGGTCGGCGAAGGTCAGCGCCCGCACCATGGCGTCCGCCAGATGGGGCTCGCGCTGGAGTGCCCGGAAGGCCAGCATCAGGGTCTCCGCGACCCGCTCGGCGGCGTCGTCCCCGGCGGGCGGCTGTCTGCGGAGCACGTCGCGCAGATGCCGGAGCTGGTCCTGCATGAGCGCCACCAGCAGATGGACCTTGGACGGGAAGTAGCGGTACAGCGTGCCCAGGGCGACCCCGGCGGCGTCCGCCACCTCACGCATCTGGACGGCCTCGAAACCGCCGCGCCCCGCGAGCTGGGCGCCGGCCCGCAGAATGCTCCGGCGGCGGGCCTCCTGGCGTTCCGTCAGGGGAGGCTCCGCAGGCCTGGCTTCGGCTGTCATCTGTCCCCATCCAAAAAGGGAGAACCGGTTCCCTGTCCGGCCGGGCGTCTGTTTCCGGGCGCGCACAGCATGCCAGGGTGACAGTCGTGGCGCGAATCACCTGATCCGGCCGTCACGCCGACGCTACCTGCCGGTAGATTCGGTGCGGGTTGAACCGCCCAGTCTGAAACTTGTTCTAGATTAGCGCGACCGGTTACGCTCCGGCGAACGTAGTGAGAAGGGGGCCGAGTGTGACCGCTGAGGCCATAGAGACGGGCCCCTTCGCGGGCGGCGACACGTCGGGCACCGACGGTGACCGGCCCCTGCGCATCGCACTCCTGACCTACAAGGGCAACCCCTTCTGCGGTGGCCAGGGCGTCTACGTCCGCCACCTCGGCCGCGAGCTGGCCCGGCTCGGCCACAGCGTCGAAGTGATCGGCGCCCAGCCCTACCCGGTGCTCGACGAGGGCGTTCCGCTCACCGAGTTGCCGAGCCTCGACCTGTACCGCCAGCCCGACCCGTTCCGCACCCCGGGACGCGGCGAGTACCGCGACTGGATCGACTTCGCCGAGGTCGCCACCATGTGGACCGGCGGCTTCCCCGAGCCGCTCACCTTCAGCATGCGGGCACGCCGTCACCTCCTCGCCAGGCGCGGTGACTTCGACGTCGTGCACGACAACCAGACGCTCGGTTACGGCCTGCTCGGCGACATCGGCGCGCCCCTCGTCACCACGATCCACCATCCGATCACCGTCGACCGCCGGCTGGACCTGGACGCCGCCGGATCGGTGCGCCGCCGCCTCGCCGTGCGCCGCTGGTACGGCTTCACCCGCATGCAGAAGCGCGTCGCCCGCCGCCTGCCGTCCGTCCTCACCGTCTCCGGCTCGTCCCAGCAGGAGATCGTCGAGCACCTCGGGGTGCGCCGGGACCGTATCCAGGTCGTCCACATCGGGGCCGACACCGACCTCTGGTCGCCCGACCCCTCGGTCGCCGAGGTCCCCGGACGGATCGTCACCACCTCCAGCGCCGACGTCCCGCTCAAGGGCCTCGTCCACCTCGTAGAGGCCCTCGCCAAGCTCCGCACCGAGAACCCGGACGCGCACCTCGTGGTCGTGGGCAAGCGGGCCGAACGCGGCCCCGTCGCCCAGGCCATCGCGCGCCACGGGCTCCAGGAAGCCGTCGAGTTCGTCAAGGGCATCAGCGACGCCGAACTCGTCGACCTGGTCCGCAGCGCCCAGATCTCCTGCGTCCCCTCCCTGTACGAGGGCTTCTCGCTGCCCGCCGCCGAGGCCATGGCCACCGGGACCCCGCTGGTGGCCACCACCGGCGGCGCCATCCCGGAGGTCACGGGGCCCGACGGGGAGACCTGCCTCGCCGTGCCGCCCGGCGACGCGGGCGCACTGGCCGCCGCCCTCGGCCGGCTCCTCGGCGACCGCGAGCTGCGCGCCCGCCTCGGCGAGGCCGGCCGCGCCCGGGTGCTGGCCAACTTCACCTGGGCCAAGGCCGCCCTCGGCACCGTCGAGCTGTACCGTCAGTCGATCGCAGCCCGGGGGGCCCACAGGTGACCACCCCCGTGGCTCCCGGAATCCGTACCTCCGACCTCGAAGGCAGGCCCCCGTGCTGACCGTCGACTTCACCCGCTTCCCGCTCGCCGCCGGCGACCGGGTGCTCGATCTGGGCTGCGGCGCCGGCCGGCACGCCTTCGAGTGCTACCGGCGCGGCGCCCAGGTGGTGGCCCTCGACCAGAACGGCGAGGAGATCCGCGAGGTCGCGAAGTGGTTCGCCGCGATGAAGGAGGCCGGTGAGGCACCCGCGGGAGCGACCGCCACCGCGATGGAGGGCGACGCGCTCAACCTGCCGTTCCCCGACGCCTCCTTCGACGTCGTCATCATCTCCGAGGTGATGGAGCACATCCCCGACGACAAGGGTGTCCTCGCCGAGATGGTCCGGGTGCTGAAGCCCGGCGGCCGGATCGCGATCACCGTGCCCCGCTACGGCCCCGAGAAGGTCTGCTGGACGCTCTCCGACGCGTACCACGAGGTCGAGGGCGGGCACATCCGCATCTACAAGGCCGACGAGCTGCTCGGCAAGATCCGCGAGGCCGGGCTCAAGCCCTACGGCACCCACCACGCACACGCGCTGCACAGCCCCTACTGGTGGCTGAAGTGCGCTTTCGGCGTGGACAACGAGAAGGCGCTGCCGGTGCGCGCGTACCACAAGCTGCTGGTCTGGGACATCATGACGAAGCCCCTGGCCACCCGGGTCGCCGAGCAGCTGCTCAACCCGGTCGTCGGCAAGAGCTTCGTGGCGTACGCGACCAAGCCGCACCTGCCGAAGGCCGAGGCGTGAGCACGCCGGAGCAGACCGAACACCTCGTCCTGCCGGGCGTCCTCACCGCAGAACAGGCCGCCGAGACCGTGGCCGCGCTGCTCGCCGTGCAGCGCGAGGACGGGGCGCTGCCCTGGTTCCGCGGCCACCACCTCGACCCGTGGGACCACACCGAGGCCGCGATGGCGCTGGACGCGGCCGGCGAGCACGAGGCCGCCGCCCGCGCCTACGCGTGGCTGGCACGCCACCAGAACGAGGACGGCTCGTGGTACGCCGCGTACCACGACGGTGACCCAGACCGGCCGACCGACCTGGGGCGCGAGACCAACTTCTGCGCCTACGTGGCCGTCGGCGTCTGGCACCACTACCTCGCCACCGGCGACGACGCGTTCGTCGACCGGATGTGGCCGACGGTCTTCGCCGCGGTCGAGTTCGTGCTGCGGCTCCAGCAGCCCGGCGGGGAGATCGGCTGGAAGCGGGAGCCCGACGGCACCCCCGTCGGCGACGCCCTGCTGACCGGCTCCTCCTCCGTCTACCAGGCGCTGCGCTGCGCGCTGGCACTGGCGGAGCAGCGCGAGGAGGCCCAGCCCGACTGGGAGCTGGCGGCCGGGGCCCTGGGCCACGCGATCCGCAGCCACCCCGAGCGCTTCCTGGACAAGAGCCGCTACTCGATGGACTGGTACTACCCGGTCCTCGGCGGCGCGGTCACCGGCGCCGCCGCGACCCGGCGGATCGAGGACGGCTGGGACAGCTTCGTCGTCCCCGGACTCGGCGTGCGCTGCGTGCTCCCCAACCCCTGGGTGACGGGCGGCGAGAGCTGCGAACTGGCCCTGGCGCTCTGGGTGACGGGGGAGTCGGACCGCGCCCTGGAGATCCTGCAGTCGATCCAGCACCTGCGGGCCGAGGGCGGTCTCTACTGGACGGGGTACGTCTTCGAGGGCGAACGGGCCATATGGCCCGAGGAGCTCACCACCTGGACGGCCGGATCACTGCTGCTCGCGGTGGCCGCGCTCGGGGGGGACGAGGCGACCACCGCGGTCTTCAGCGGCGAACGGCTGCCGACGGGGCTGGAACCGGACTGCTGCCGGGTCGGTTAGAAGCGGCGGACCCGGCCCGCCACGGCGTGACCGATGAACAGGTAGACGACGGCGGCCAGTCCGTAGCCCGTGACGACGCGCGCCCACGCCTCGTCGAAGGTGAACAGGTCGTGCGACCAGCCGGCCAGCCAGCGGGCCGAGTCCTGGACGAACTGAACCAGGTCGTTACCCCGGTTGGCGTCGAGCAGGTACATCAGGATCCACAGAATGATGATGAAGGCCATGATGTCCGCGACGACGGCTATGACGCGTGCTGCGGTGCTGCTTCCTGTGCCTGTTCTGGGAGACATGTTCTCCGGATTGCCGCTTTACGCTGGGTGAAACCCGTACGGCGTGCGCCGGGTGGCGGCCCGTGCCCGCACGGGCGAGCCTGACGACGAGTGCCGGACCGCGTCACTCACCGTGATGACCCTGGTCAGGGAGGCTCGTCGTGCCCCGTTCCGTACCGCTCCGCCGGCTCGTCGTGGCGCTGATGCTGTCCTGCGCCCTCCTGGCGGGGGCCACCGCCTGCGGGGACGACGACGGCGGCGGTACCCAGGCCGCCAGCGGTTCCGCGAGCCCGAGCCCCACGACCTCGGCGCAGAAGCAGAAGTACGCCAAGGCGCGTTTCGTGGCCAACGCGGGCCTGGCGGCAGGGGCGGCGTACCAGTGGATCGTAAAGCCCTACAGGGCCGGCAAGTTCAAGAAGGGCGCGGACGGACGCCGCCTCGCCATGGTCAAGGCAGGGCTGGCGGGCGCCTTCGCGTACAACCGGCTCGACGCCGCGGTGAAGAACGCCAAGGGCGACCCGCTCCTGTCGAAGGCCGTCGCCCCGCTGACCGCCGGGATCGCCTCGCTCAAGGGCGTGGCCACCAAAATGAGCAAGGGTGAGGCGGGCGCCGGGGACGTGGGGGCCTTCGAAAGCGTCATCAACAGCGTGAAGGACGCCGGGAAGAGCGCGGGCGCCGAGGTGAAGAACAAGGTCCCGTCGACCTCACAGCTGGGCGGATAACCAGCTGAACGGATGTCCGTACGCGCATAGGGTGCGAGAATGACCCTCCTTTCACACGTGCGGTACTGCGACGAGATCCTGGTGCAGACCGACCGGTTGGGTGCGCTGGTCAAGGACGCCGACCTGACCCTGCGCGTCCCCACCTGCCCCGACTGGAACCTGCGCGAACTCGTCGTCCACGTCGGAGGTGCGCACCGCTGGGCCGGTGAGATCGTCCGCAGCCGGACCGCCGACGCGATCCCGGATGACCAGGTCCCGGGCGCCTCGGGGCCGGTCGGTGACGGCGCGGACGCTCTCGTGGAATGGCTGACCTCGGGCGCCGCCGCGACCGTGGACGCCCTGCGCGAGGCGGGCCCGGACACCGAGGTCTGGACCTGGGGGTGGGAGCGCCGGACCGCCTTCTGGGCCCGGCGCATGGCTCACGAGACCGCCGTCCACGGTGCGGACGCGGCCCTCGCCGCGGGCACGGCCTTCGAGGTGTCACCCGGCCTGGCCGCCGACACGATCACCGAGTGGCTCCAGATCGTCGCCTACGCCCAGACGCAGGGCGACCCGGAAGCAGCCGAACTGCGCGGCGGCGGACGGTCCTTGCACCTGCACGCCACGGATGTCCCCGGCGCGGAGTGGCTCATCGACTTCGGCGAGGAGGGCTTCACCTGGCGCCATGCCCACGAGAAGGCGACCGTGGCCCTCCGCGGCCCGCTGACCGGCCTGATGCTGGCGTTCAACCGCAGGCAGAAGCCGGACGAGGGCGGCCTGGAGGTCCTGGGGGACCGGGGGCTGCTGGACTTCTGGCTGGAGAGGTCGTCCTTCGGCTGAGAGGCCCGGACACGCGCGTGGCCCCCGCCCTTGAGGACGGGGGCCACGCGCGTCGGACGGGTCAGCCGCGCTGGATGCCCGTGGTGTCCTGGAGGACGCCACGACGGCCGTCCTGCGTCTGGGCGATGAGCCCGGGGCCACGCTGCTCGACCGCGAGGTACCAGGTGCCCGGTGCGAGCTCCGCGATCGGGTTGGGGGCGCCGTCCTCGCCGTACAGCGGGCGGGCCACCGGGACCGCGAACCAGAACGGGGTGAAGTCACCGGCCGGTGCCCCACCGCCCTGCGAAGCCTGCGGCGCGGCCTGCTGCTGGTGGTCCGGCTGAGCCTGCTGGCCGGGCTGGCCGGGCTGGGCGCCGTACGGCTGGGGCTGGCCCGGCTGCGCGCCGAACGGCTGCTGGCCGCCGGGGTAGCCGTAGCCCTGGCCGGGCTGCTGGCCGTACGCCGGCTGCACGGCCGGCGCCGGGCGCGGTGCGCCCAGCAGCGGGGCCTGGAGCGCGGGAACCATCGGAGTGGCCACGGCGGCGCCGGCCAGCACGAGGGCCGCCAGCAGTCCGAGGATCAGACCGGCGCCCGCGTCACCCGCGTCGATGATCGTCCAGAACATGGTCCACAGGGAGAACACGGTGAACGCGGCGCCGAACTGGCCGAGTTCGAAGCCGGCCACCTTGCGGCCCGGCATCGCGCGGCTGACGATCAGCAGCGCGGCACCGATGATGCCGGCCAGGTAGATGCTCATCAGCATGGACAGCGAGTCCCAGGCGTTCGCGCTGTAGCCCGAGCAGTCCACGTCCGAGGGGCAGTCGTAGCCGGAGAGGTCGAGGAAAGAGGCGATGAACAGCACGACCGCTGCTCCGATCACCACGCCGTCGCCTCGAGTGAGGGAGCGGATATTCACGTGAAGGTCCTTAGTCGGTCGTCTCGTCGGGGCGGTCGTCGATGCCGCCCGATCGGCGGGTTACGGCGCGAAGCTCGGGGGGCGGCTCCCCATCGTACGGATGAATCTATCGTCTGCCCGGGCGGGTTGTGGTGCTGCCCGGGCCCCGGACGGGCTATCCCCCCAATGTCGCCACCATCACCGCAGAACTACCTCTTCAGGTAGCTGCCGATGCCCTCGGCGATACCGAGAGCGGCTTTCTGCCGCCAGCCCGAACTGGTGAGCAGGGCGGCGTCCTTCGGATCACGCATATTGCCGCATTCGATGAACACTTTGGGCACGGTCGACAGATTCAGGCCGCCGAGATCGTCCCGGGTGTCCAGCCCCGTGGAGTCGCCGACGTAATTGGAAGGCGCGCTTCCGGTAACGCGTACGAAATTCCCGGCAATCCGCACTCCAAGTTCACGCGAAGGGGCAACGATCTTCGCGGTGTCCGCGCCGTCGCCGTTCACCGCTGCGGGGAGAATGACGTGGAATCCACGGTTCCCGGTTGCGGAACCGTCCGCGTGGACCGAGACGACCGCGTCGGCCCGCTCCTTGTTGCCGATCCGCGCCCGCTCGTCGACGCACGGGCCGTAGGGGCGGTCGCCGTCCTGGGTGAGCACGACCTTCGCGCCCCGCTCCTCCAGCAGCGTGCGCAACCGGCGGGAGACGTCGAGGGTGAACTCGGCCTCCGCGTAACCCGCGTCGGTCGCCGTGCCCGTGGTGTCGCACTCCTTGTGCCCGGTGCCGATGTCCACCTGACTGTTGATCTCCCGGGTGTGGTCGCGGTTGCCCGGGTTGTGCCCGGGGTCGATCACCACGGTCCGGCCCGTGAGCGGCCCCCGGGGGGCGGGCGTCGCGGAGGTGGTCCCGGTGGACGGGGTCGCGGCCGGGGCGGACGGCTGCGGGGTCGAGGGGGTGGACGCGGGCGAGGACGCGGCGGACCGGGACGCGCTCTCCGGTCCGGCCCCGGGGCCCTGCCCGCCGTCGCCCCCGCACCCCGCGGCGGTCAGACAGACACCGGCCAGCGCCGCGGCGGCCAGCACGGGCCCGCGGCGGGGCGTGGGGGGAGGGAAGTCTTCGTGACGCACGTCCGCGATGCTATCCGTGACCCTCAGATCCCCGTCCCCGTACGCCGCAGGACGCGCAGCGAGTCCGTCACCGAGATCTCGGTGAACGCCCCGGAAGCCAGGGCGCGTTGGTGGACACGGTAAGGGGCCTGGCCGCCGTCCGCCGGGTCCGGGAACACGTCGTGGATGACCAGCAGGCCGCCGTCCGCGACCTTCGGGGCCCAGCCCTCGTAGTCGCCGTTCGCGTGCTCGTCGGTGTGTCCGCCGTCGATGAAGACCAGGCCGAGCGCCCCGCCCCAGACGGCCGCGACCTGCGGGGACCGTCCGACGAGGGCGACCACGTGCTCCTCCAGCCCGGCCCGGTGCAGGGTGCGCCTGAAGGTGGGCAGCGTGTCCATCAGGCCGATCTCCGGGTCCACCACCGACGTGTCGTGGTACTCCCAGCCGGGCTGTTGTTCCTCGCTGCCCCGGTGGTGGTCGACGGTGAGCGCCGTCAGCCCGGCGGCGCGGGCGGCGTCGGCCAGCAGGATCGTGGACCGCCCGCAGTAGGTGCCGACCTCCAGGAGCGGGAGCCCGAGCGCGGCGGCTTCGACGGCGGCGGCGTACAGGGCGAGCCCTTCGTGGACCGGCATGAAGCCCTTGGCTGCCTCGAAGGCGGCGAGAACCTCCGGGGCGGGACGGGCGGGGGACTCGGCGGCCACGGGGTTCCTCCTGGTGGGGCGGTGGATCGGACGGCGTCCCATCGTGCCGTACGCCCCCGGCGCGGGGAGCGGCGGGGGCGTACGGGTGGGGTGGGCCCGGGTCGGGGCCCCTGGCGGGGCTGCCGGTCAGGTCAGCAGCTCTGCCAGAGCCGGGTCATGACCCGGACGCCGAAGCGCAGGCCCTCCAGCGGGACGCGCTCGTCCACGCCGTGGAAGAGCCGGCCGTAGTCCAGGTCGTGCGGGAGCTTCAGCCCCTTGAAACCGAAGCAGCGGATGCCCAGGTGGGTGAAGGCCTTGGCGTCGGTGCCGCCGGGGTTGCAGTAGGGCACGGGGTGGCCGTCCGGGTCCTCCGCGCGGACCGCGTCACACATCGCCTCGACCAGCGGCCCGTCGAACGTCGTCTCCATCGCGATGTCGTGGTTGACCCACTCGCGGCTGACGGACGGCAGCAGCAGCCGGTCGATGGTGTCGATCAGCTCCTGCTCGTGGCCCGGCAGGAAGCGGCCGTCGACGCGGGCGGTCGCCTTCCCGGGGATCACATTGGTCTGGTAACCCGCGTCGAACATGGTGGGGTTGGCGCTGTTGCGCAGCACCACCTGCATGAAGTCCGCGACCGGCCCCAGCCGGGACAGGGTGCCCTCGACGTCGTCCTCGTCGAACTCCACATCGTAGAGGCGGGCGGCCTCCTCCAGCAGGGCGCGGACCGGTTCGATCAGGCGGATCGGGAAGGTCTCGCGGCCGATCCGGGTGAGGGACTCGGCGAGGTCGGTGACCGCGTTCTCGTCGTTGGGGGAGGAGCCGTGGCCGGCGCGGCCGGTGGCGGTGAGCTCCATCCAGGCCATGCCGCGCTGGGCGTTCTCGATCGGGTACAGCCGCCGGGTGTCGTCGATCGCGAAGGAGAATCCGCCCCCTTCGCCGATCGCCTCGGTGACCCCGGAGAAGAGCTCGGGGCGGTGCTCGACCAGCCAGTGCGCGCCGAACTTCCCGCCCGCCTCCTCGTCGGCGAGGAAGGCGAGGACCAGATCGCGGGCCGGCCGCGTGCCGGTCCGGGCGAAGTGCCGGGCCGTGGCCAGCAGGACCGCGACCGTGTCCTTCATGTCGATCGCGCCGCGCCCCCAGAGATAGCCGTCGCGGATCTCGCCGGAGAACGGCGGCACCTGCCACTCGGACGCGTCGGCGGGTACGACGTCGAGGTGGCCGTGCACCAGCAGGGCTCCCCGCGACGCGTCGGCGCCCGCGACGCGCGCGATGACGTTGGCCCGGCCGGGGGCCGACTCGACCAGCACGGACTCGATGCCCACCTCGGCGAGCCGGGCCACCACCCAGTCCGCCGCGGCGCTTTCGTCGCTGGTGGGGTTGGAGGTGTCGAAGCGGATCAGCTCGGCGCAGAGACCGACGACCTCCTCCTGGGCCTGCTCGGACGCGGGGACGATGCTCATGCTGCTCCTGTCGGGGTGGTGACGTGGGCGGCGGGTGCGGGGGTGTGCGCGTCGTCGTCCAGGGCGGAGGTGCCGTACGGCCTGACCCAGCCCAGCAGGCCGAGCACGCAGTACAGGAGGAAGGCGGTGGCCAGCGAGTTGAGCGCGGGGATGCCGCCGTCGTAGAACTTGCCGACGCAGAACGCGGTGAGCCAGATGGCCAGGGACATCGGCACCCAGGTGGGAGAGGTGCGCGGGAGGATCTCGGCCTCACGGGTCTCGTCCAACGGCCGCCGCATCCGCTTCACGACCCAGTACTCGGCGACGATGATGCCGCCGATGGGCGGGATCATCACGCCCAGCAGGGAGAGGAACTCCGTGAAGTGGGTCATGATGCCGACCGCGGAGAGGAGTGTGCCGGCGGCTCCGAGGGCGACGGTGACGACGCCTCGGTGCAGCCGCTTGCCGAAGACGACCTGGAAGAAGTTGACGACGCCGAGCGAGGAGCCGTACAGGTTCCAGTCGTTGATCTTGGCGGTGGACATCAGGACCACGATCACGCCGAACGCGCCCGAGGTGGAGAGCACGATGTGCGAGACCTCGCTGGACTTCACCAGGTGGCCGAGGAGCACACCGACCATGCCGACGATGTACTCGGAGAGGATCATGGAGGAGGCGCTCTGCACGAAGACGTGCGAGCCCTTCCTGTTGTAGCGGGTCATCTCGGGCGAGACGATGGCGCCGGTCATGTAGCCGCCGGCGATCGCGGTGGCGGCCACCGCCAACGGGATCGTCTCACCGGGCGGCGGCGAGCTCATCAGGTCGCCGAGCGAGTGGTCGTCGAGCGTGGTGATCACCGACCAGGCGACCATGCCGAAGAAGAGCGGGGTGACGATCTTCGCGAACAGGGCCATGTAACGGAAGCCGAAGATCACCAGGGCGGTGATGGCGATGCCCGCGACGACGCACCACATCCACGACGGGCCGCCGACGAGTGCCGAGACGCTGTCGCCGAAGATCGTGTTCTGGACGCCGAACCAGCCGACCAGGCTGACCGCGATGACGAAGCTGACCAGTGCCGAACCGTTTCTGCCGAAGCCCACCCAGCGGGTCAGCATCGGAGTCGCCAGGCCTTCGCGCATCCCGGCCATGCCGATCGCGAAGATGACGATCTCCAGGATCACCGCGCCGAGCGTGAAGGCGAGGAACGCGTCCCCGAAGGTCATGCCCACACCGATGGTGGCGCCGAGCGTGAACTGCGAGATCGACCCGGACTGGGCCAGCCACTGCAGGAGCATCGACCAGAAGCCGAAGCGCTTGTCGCGCGGCACCCGGGAGAGGGAGTAGTCGTCGCTGCCGATGGCCTTGGTCTCAGGGGCCGTGGCGGCGGACCGGCTGTCGGATGCCATCAGGACTCCTGGGGGGTGCGGCCGAAGGTCTGCAGGTGAGCGAGTGACCCGTAGCGGGTGACGAGGTTGTCGAACTCCACCGCGTCGTGGAAGTCCAGGGTTCCGGCGCCGAAGGCCTTGGCGACCTCGACGGCATACCGGGCGGCGGACGCGATGTCCGTCTCGTGACTCGCGCCCGTCTGACAGCCCGGCACCGCGGCGGCCGAGGTGACCGCCAGACCGACGACCGGAGCGGCGGTCGCGGTGGAGGGCTGCAGGATCGAATTGATGTGGTGTGCACCGTTACCGTACGGGGTGATGTCCTGGGTGGTCACGGGATACGTGACCAACGGCTCACCGGTCACCACGGCGAGCAGCTCCCCGAGCTGCTCGGACACCCGGAGCACCCAGCCCTCCTTGACCGTGGGTGAAAGGGCCAGACCCTTGTGGTTGATGATCCGGTTGCCCTTGGTGGTGTCGATGGAGAGCACGGCCTCCATCTCGCCGGTGACCTCGTGCCGGTTCATCGTGGCGATGTCCACCGGGGACCCCATGAACGGAACCGGGTCGTGCGGCTCGGTCGGAGCGTTCGGGCAGATGTGCGTGGCGACGATCACGTCACCGGGCAGCGCGTCGCCCCGTCGGCGCATGTCCAGCAGCTTGGCGGCCGTGGCGAGCGCCGAGGCCGCGCCGTCGGCGTCGGACACGAGCCCGGTCACCTCCGGCCGGGCGCCGACGCCGCCGAGCCGGCCGACGACCCCGAGGGTCCGGGCGCTGCCGCCCGAGGTGCGCCCGTGGGTGCCCGGGATGCGGACGAGTACGAAGTCCGTCGCCCCCCGGTCGCCGGTGACCGTCGTGACCTCGGCCGCCGAGCCCGTGGCCCCGGCGACGGAGTCGAGGTATCCGACGACGGACTTGCCGCTGACCTGCGGGTCGTCCAGCAGCTCGACGATGTCCAGTACGTACTTGAGCATGGGGGGCCTTTCTCCGGTGCGGGACACCCGCCCGGCGCTCCTACGGGGAAGCGCGGGGCGGGGTGCTGGAGCAACATTCGGGATCGGCTACCTTGGAACGCAATGCTTTCCCGTTATCTGCAATTCAGGTCTGAATGGTGAGATGCTGATGGCCGACTTCGATCCGGACCGCCGGACCCCCTCCGGGGCGCTGCAGACCGTCGACCGGGCGCTCCTGGTGCTGCTCGCCTTCGAGCGGACCCGGCCCGACTGGGGCGTCACCGAGGTCGCCGAGGAGTTCGGCTGGGACACCTCGGTCGCCCAGCGCCTGCTGGCCACGCTCGCGGGCCGAGGCTTCCTGGTGTCCGACCCGGTCACCCGCCGCTACCGCATCGGCCCCGCCGTGCTGCGGCTCGGCCGGCTCTGGGAGCGCTCGGGGTCACTGGAGCTGCTGGCAGGCCCGGTCCTGGAGGAGCTCCGCCGGACCACCGGCGACACCGTCCTGTTCTGCCTCCCGGACAACTTCCACATGCGGTGCGTGGCCGCCGAGGAGGGCGAGGCCGGGCCGCTGCGCTACTACCCGCTGGTCGGTGAGCTCTACCCGGCGCACGCCGGGGCCACCAGTAAGTCCTTCTACGCCTACCTGCCGGACGACCAGCGCCACCGGCTCTTCCGGGGCCGCCCCATGGCGCGCTTCACCGACCGGACCGTCACCGACCCGGATCTGCTGGAGAAGGAGTTCATGAAGGTCCGCGCCCAGGGGTACGCGTGGACCGTGGGCGAGTACGACACCGGCATCGCCACCGTCGCCGTACCGGTGTTCCTGCGCCGCGAGCCCTACGGCAGCCTCAGCCTCGGCGGAGGCGAGGACCGCTTCCGGGGTGCCCCCGAGGACCGGCTCGAAGCCCTGCGCCACGCCGCCCACCTGCTGGAGCAGCGGCTCACGCACCCGCCCCAGCGGCCGAAGTCCCGCGCGGGACGGCCCCGTACCGCCTGAGCCCTGTCCGACCGCCGATCCCGCCCCCTACGCACGAGGAACACCCGTGAATCTGCTGCTGCTCTCCAACTCCACCCAGTACGGCCGCGGTTATCTGGAACACGCCCTGGACACCGTCACGGCGTTCCTTCCGGCGAACGCGCGACTGGCCTTCGTGCCCTACGCGCTGGCCGACCACGACGCGTACACCGCGCGCGTCCGCGCCGCTCTGGAGCCGTCCGGGATCGGCGTGCGCGGCGTCCACGAGGGCGCCGACCCGCTCGCCGAACTCGCCGCCGCGGACGCCGTGTTCATCGGCGGAGGCAACTCCTTCCGGCTCCTCGACGCCCTGTACCGCACCGGCCTGCGCGAGGCGGTGCGGGACGCCGCGCGGGACGGACTGCCCTACATGGGCGCCAGCGCGGGCACCAACATGGCCGCGCCCACCCTCCGGACCTCCAACGACATGCCCATCGTGCAGCCGCCGTCCTTCGACGCGCTGGGCCTGGTCCCGTTCCAGATCAACCCGCACTACCTGGACCCGGACCCGGACAGCACCCACAAGGGCGAGACCCGCGAGGAGCGGCTCACCGAATTCCTCGAGGAGAACGACGTCCCCGTGCTCGGGCTGCGCGAGGGCTCCTGGCTCCGCGTCCAGGAGGGGACGGCGACGGTCCAGGGCGCGCGGCCCGCCCGGCTGTTCACGCGTGGTGTCCGGCCGCAGGAGCTCGCGGCCGGAACCGACGTGTCCCGGCTGCTGGCTACGGAGCCGAGGTTCGACGCCCCGGCGCGCTGACCGGTGCCGCCACGGGGGCGGGCTCGGCCGCGGACTCGGGCGCGGCGAGCGCGTCGCCCGCGCTGCTGGCCAGCAGCACCGGGTGCGCCTTCCGCTGCGCCGGCAGGAACGCCGCCAGCACGAGGCCGATCAGCACCGCCCCCGTGGCGATCATGAACGAGGTCCGGAAGCCCTCCATGGTGGGGACGTCCACCGCGCCCATCCGCACCGAGGTGTTCGCCAGCACCATGCCGATCACCGCACTCGACAGCGAGGTGCCGATCGACCGCATCAGTGTGTTCAGGCCGTTGGCCGCACCCGTCTCCGACGCGTCGACCGCGCCGATGATCAGGGCGGGCAGCGAGGAGTACGCGAGCCCGATCCCCGCGCCGAGCACGACCGCGATGACCACCGTCTGCCAGGCGGCGCTCATCAGGCCGAGCCCCGCCCCGTAACCGACGGCGATGACCAGCATGCCGAGGATCAGTGTGGTCTTGGGCCCGCGGCGGGCGGAGAGCCGTGCGTACAGCGGGGCGACGAACATCATGGTCAGACCCAGCGGCGCCACGCACAGCCCCGCCACCACCATGGACTGCCCCAGGCCGTACCCCGTCGACGCGGGCAGCTGGAGCAGCTGCGGCAGGACCAGGGAGACGGCGTAGAAGGCGACCCCGACCATGATCGAGACGAGGTTGGTGAGCAGCACCTCGCGGCGGGCGCTGGTGCGGAGATCGACCAGCGGTGCCGGGGAGCGCAGCTCGAACAGGCCCCACAGCACCAGGATCACCAGGGACGCGGCGATCAGGCCGAGTGTCAGGGGAGAGGTCCAGCCCCAGTCGCCGCCCTTGGTCACGGGCAGCAGCAGGCAGACCAGGCCGAGGGAGAGGCCCAGGGCTCCGACGACGTCGAAGCGCCCCGGCGCGCGCAGCGGCGGCTCCGGCACGACGAGGACGGTCAGGGTCATGGCCAGCACCCCGAGGCCGGCCGAAGCGAGGAACAGCGCGTGCCAGTCGGCGTGCTGGGCGACGATCGCGGCGGCGGGCAGCGCGAGTCCGCCGCCGACGCCTATGGACGAGCTCATCAGGGCCATCGCCGAGCCGAGCTTCTCGCGCGGCAGCACGTCGCGCATGATGCCGATCCCCAGCGGGATGGCGCCCATGGCGAAGCCCTGGAGCGCCCGGCCGACGATCATGATCACGAGGCTGTCGGTGGACGCGCAGATGAGCGAGCCCACCACCATCACGGCGAGGCTGGCCAGCAGCATCCGCCGTTTGCCGTTCAGATCGCCGAGCCGCCCCATGATCGGGGTCGCGACGGCCCCGGCGAGCAGGGTGGCCGTCATCACCCAGGTCGCGTTCGCCGGATCGGTGCCGAGCAGGGACGGCAGGTCCTTGATGACGGGGACGAGCAGGGTCTGCATCACCGCGACCGTGATCCCCGTGAACGCGAGAACGGGTACGACGCCGCCCCCCTTGACCCTGCGCGGGTCGGGGAGCGCCCCGGCTTGCTGTCCGTTCGTCGTCCGTTGCATACGTGTGGCCTCCGGGCAGGGGAAGAAGCAGAAGATCGAGCTAAATGGAGCATGCGGCAGCGCGCCGACGGGCAGCGCCGACCGCCAAGTGTGTGCATGTTGAACGCTTCCTTGTGCCTGCGATATTCCGGTGAACGCCGCGTTAAAACGGGGAAGTCGGCGCAGGACCTACGCCAGGAGGCGGAGAGGTGATGAGACCGAAGGGGGCCCGGAAACCGATGTACGGGGCACGAGACGCCTGCGAGTATGACACCCATGGTTGACGTCACCCCGCCCGCACGATCGAGAACCCGTACCTGGGCCGTGGTCGCGGCCGCCTGCACCGGGCAGTTCCTGGTCGTCCTCGACGTGTCCGTCGTCAATGTGGCACTGCCGTCCATGCGCACCGACCTCGGCCTCAGCGCACCGGGACTCCAGTGGGTCGTCAACGCCTACTCGATCGCCTTCGCCGGCTTCATGCTGCTCGGGGGCCGGGCCGCGGACATATACGGCCGCAAGAGGATGTTCCTGACCGGGCTCGCCCTCTTCACCGCGGCCTCCCTGGCCGGCGGGCTCGCGCAGGAGGGCTGGCAGCTCCTCGCCGCCCGCGCCGGGCAGGGACTCGGCGCCGCCGTGCTGTCCCCGGCGACCCTCACGATCCTCACCGCCGCCGTCCCCGAGGGCCCCGCGCGGTCCAGGGCGATCGGCACCTGGATGGCCGTCGGCGCGGGCGGCGGAGCGGCCGGGGGACTGATCGGCGGGGTGCTCACCGATCTCCTCTCCTGGCGGTGGGTGCTGCTCATCAACGTGCCGGTCGGCGTCCTCGTCATCGCCGGCGCGGCGGTGTGGCTGGCCGAGGGCAGGGCGGGCGACCGCCGCCGCGTCGACCTGCTCGGCGCGGTGCTCGTCACGGCGGGCCTGGCGACGACGGCGTACGGCATCGTGCAGACCGAGGCCGCAGGCTGGACCGCCGCCGCGACCCTGGTGCCCCTCCTGGGCGGCCTGGCGCTGCTCGGCGTCTTCGTCCTGGTGGAGGCCAGGACGGCCGCACCGCTGATGCCGCTGCGGGTGCTCGCGGTGCGCGCCGTCTCGGCGGCGAACGTGTCGATGCTGCTGCTGGGGTCGGCGACGTTCGGCATGTGGTACTTCATGACCGTCTACGCCCAGAACGTGCTGGGCTACACGCCGCTGGAGGCCGGATTCGCGCTCGTACCGAGCTCCGCCGCCGTCTTCATCGGCGCGAAGGCCGCGCCCGCGCTCATGGCGCGGGCCGGTGCCAAGTCCCTGGCCGTGGCCGGAACCCTGATCGCCGCCGCGGGCTTCGGCTGGCAGTCCACCATGGGCGTGCACGGCTCCTACCTCACCGCGGTCTGCCTCCCCGGCGTCCTGATGATGGCCGGCGCCGGACTGGCCTCCACCCCGCTGGCCACGCTCGCCACCTCCGGTGCGGCCCCCGGCGACGCCGGACTCGTCTCCGGGCTGGTCAACACCTCCCGCACCATGGGCGGCGCGCTGGGCCTCGCCGTGCTCTCCACGGTCGCGGCGGCCCGTACGGCGGGTTCGACGGGGACGGCGGAGATCACGGCCGGATACGCGCTGGCCTTCCGCACGTCCGCCGTGGTGCTGGTGTGCGGGGCGGCGATGATGCTGCTCTGGCTGCCGGGCCGCCGGGACCGGCGCACCGGCGGAAGCCCGGGCACGAGGGCCGGGAGCCGCCCGGGGAAGGAGTCCACGCCGGCGGCGCTGCACTCCCCGGAGGCTTAAGGGCTGTCCCGTAATCCCTGGCGGGCGCACGACGACAGCTACGGCACCTCGCTGCGTTGTCGGAACGCCCGAATACATCCAGTATGCGAACGTTCCTCCGCCTTGCGATGCACCGCATCTGACGCCGTGCGCTGATCCACCAGGGATTACGGGACAGCCCTTAGCTAGAGCCAGCCCTCCCGGCGCGCCGCGCGCATCGCCTCCATGCGGTTGCGGGTGCCGGTCTTGCCGATCGCCGAGGAGAGGTAGTTCCGGACCGTGGACTCCGACAGGCTCAGCTTCGCGGCGATGTCGGCGACCGTCGCCCCGTCCACCGAGGCGTTCAGAGCGTCCCGTTCCCGTGGGGTCAGCGGGCTCGGGCCCGCGCCCAGCGCTGCGGCGGCCAGCGCCGGATCGATGACGGTCTCGCCGCCCAGCACCTGCCGGATCGCCTTCGCCAGCTCCCCGACGGGGCCGTCCTTGACCAGGAAGCCGGAGGCTCCGGCCTCCATGGCACGCCGCAGATAGCCCGGCCTGCCGAACGTCGTCAGGATCAGCACCCGGCAGTCCGGCACCTCCGTACGCAGATCGGCGGCCGCGTCCAGGCCGCTGCGGCCCGGGAGCTCGATGTCCAGCAACGCCACGTCCGGGCGTGACAGGAGCGCCTCGTCCACGATCCTGTCCCCGGCGGCCACCTGGGCCACCACCTCGAAGTCCGGCTCCATCCCGAGCAGCAGCGCGAGCGCGCTGCGCATCATGCCCTGGTCCTCGGCGAGCAGGATGCGTACCGACCCCGTGGGGCGGTGGTCCTGCGGCATCTCGTTCACGGGCTCAGAGTAGGCCGCCGGGACACCGCCGGAGGCCCGACGCCACCACCTCGCCGGGTGGCGCGCCCTTCAGCCGCAGTCCCGCTCCCCGGGGCCGTCCAATGCCTCGGCCGGCAGTTCCGCCGTCACGACGAAGCCGCCGTCCGGGCCCGGGCCCGACTTCAGGGAGCCGCCCGCGGCGGTCAGCCGTTCGGCCAGTCCTTTCAGACCCGTACCGTCCGCCCGGTCCGTGGGCTGCCCGGCGCTGGCGCCGGCGCCGTCGTCCGTCACCGTCAGCCGGACCCGTTCGGATGTGGAGTCGAGGACGAACTCGCAGCGGGTCGCGCCACTGTGGCGTACGGCGTTGGTGACGGCCTCCCGCGCCACCCAGCCCAGCAGCGCGTCGGTCCGCGCGGCCGGTGGCGGCCCCGAGCGGTGGACGGCCTGCTCGATCCCGGCGGCGGCCAGCACCGGACCGGCCCGGTCCAGCTCGGTGGCCAGGCTGCCCTGGCGGTAGCCCGTCACCGCCTCACGGATCTCGGTGAGGGCCTGGCGGCCCACGGACTCGATGTCGGAGACCTGGCCGAGCGCGGCGTCGATGTCGTGCGGCGCGAGCCTGCGGGCCGCCTCGGACTTGACGACGACCACCGACAGGGTGTGGCCGAGCAGATCGTGCAGGTCGCGCGAGAAGCGCAGCCGCTCCTGCTCGACGGCGCTCCGGGCCAGCTCCTGACGGGTCGCGCGCAGCTCCGTCACCGTCTCGGACAGGGTGAGGATCGCGGCAGTCACACCCCCGGAGATGAGGGTGCCGTAGCCGATCGTCCAGGGCTCCGACACGTGGTCGCCGCGCCACACGGCCACCGCGCACGCACACCCGGCCAGCACGATCAGGCAGATGCCCAGCCGCCGGCCGCGCAGGATCGTCCCGCAGGCCAGTGCGAACAACGGGAAGAACAGCAGCCAGTTGCCGCCGTACGCGATCGCGAGACCGAACGTGAGGGCACCCATCGCCGCCAGCAGCGCGTAGGACGTGACGCTCTCCCGCCTCCTCCTGTCGAACCCCCGGAACACCACCGAGATGTAGAGGGAGTTGAAGGCCAGCAGCCCGAGACCGCCGACCCAGGGGTTCGACGTCTCGCCCTGGAGGAGGTTGGAGAACGCGCCGAGCCCCATCAGCAGTGTGGGCAGCAGGGCGTACGGTCCGGGCGGGCCGGGCCGTCCGATCCGCTTCTTCGTCTTCCTGGACACGGTCACTCCACTCACACGGTCCTCGCCGACCGACGGTAGGACATCACGGCGTAACCGCCGAACAGCATCAGCCACCCGCCCAGTACGGCCACGGACCCGGCCCCCGGGGCGTGCCCGGCGATCGTCGACCAGCCCAGGTCGGCGAACCCGTGCGCGGGGGTGAACCCGCCGACGGCGCGCAGCCATCCGGGGAACACGCCGAGCGGGAACCACAGCCCGCCGACGAGCGCGAAGCCCATCAGGCAGGCCACGTTGACCACACCGGTGCCCTGCGGGGTGAGCCGGTAGCCGTTGCCGATGCCGAGCAGGGTGAACGGCAGCGCGCCGATCCACAGCAGCAGCACCAGCGCACCCCACTGCCAAACCGCCAGACGCACCCCGTTGACGAGCGCCCCGGCCAGCAGCACGGTCAGGACGGTCGGCAGGACCGTCACCGAACCGCTGATCGCGCGGCCCGTCACCGCGCGCCACGGGTCCAGCGGTGTGATCCTCAACTGCTGCAACCAGCCGAGGGACTTGTCCGACGCGATGCCCGTGCCGATCGCCATGGCGGAGCCGAGCGCCCCGTACGCCGCCATGCCGACCATCGACGCGGCCTTCCAGCCGTCGTAGGTGCCGCTCCCGCCGAGATTGGTGAAGAGCAGATACATCATCACCGGCATGCCCGTCCCGAAGATCAGGAACGTGGGGTCACGCAGGGTCCGCCGGATCTCGAGTGCGATGTAGGGGAACATCACGCGGCCTCCTTCACCTGGTCGGCCGTCGGGGCGGTGAGCGAGAGGAACGCGTCCTCCAGGGTGGCCCTGCCGACCTGGAGACCGCGCACCGCGCCGATCCTCGCCAGTTCGACGACCGTCGCGTCCGAGTCGTCCGTACGCAGCAGCGCCCGGCCCCCGCGCACCTCGACACCCAGGACGCCGGGGAACGACTCGAATCCCGTGGCCGAGCGGCCCGCCAGGTCGACGGAGACCAGACCGCCGCCCGCCGACCGCTTGATCACCTCGCCGCTGCCGTCCGCGACGACCCGGCCCTTGTGCAGGACCACGATCCGGTCGGCGTTCCCGTCGGCCTCCTCCAGATGGTGCGTGGAGAACAGGACGGTGTTACCGCGTTCGGCGAAGGACCGGATCGACGCCCAGAACGCGCGCCTCGCCTCCACGTCCAGAGCCGATGTCGGCTCGTCCAGCACGACCAGTTCGGGACCGCCGGCCAGCGCGACGGCGAACCGGACGCGCTGGATCTGACCCCCGGACAGCTTGTCCACGCGCCGGCCCGCGTACTCCGTCACTCCCGCGAGAGCCAGAGCGTCGGCCACGGGCAACGGGCGCGGGTAGAGGGACGCGACGAAGTGGACCAGCTCACCCACCGTCACCCGGGGGATCGGACGGCCGTCCTGGAGCATCGCCCCGGCCAGCCCGGCACGGACCGCCCGGCCTGGGGTGCGGCCGAAGAGGCGCACCGTGCCCGAGTCGGGCTCGTTCAGGCCGAGCAGCAGACTGATGGCCGTGGACTTCCCCGCGCCGTTGCGGCCCAGCAGGGCGACGGTCTCGCCACGCCCGACCGTGAGATCCATGCCGTCGACCGCCCGGACGGTGCTCCCCGCCCGGCCGAACGTCTTGACCGCCGCGGTGAACACCACCGCAGGTCCGTTCCCCTTGGTCCCCGTTGTCCGTGTCATGACGAGGACGCTACGGACCGGGGCGCCCCGGCGGCAGGGGCGTGTGTACGGACTCCGCGATGACAAATGTCCTGGGTGCGCGCGGTGTCGGGAGCGGGACGCGACCGCCGTGATGCCGGGAGCCGCCGCAGCCGGGTGGCTGCGACGGCTCCCGCCTGCTGTACGGAGCGGTTCAGGCCGCCGCGCTGCCCCTCCCTTCGGAGGGACGGCGGTGACGGCCGTGCGGCTGCGCGGTCACGCTCTCCGCAGACGCGCCTCCTCGGTGCTTTCCGTAGCCGCCGGCTTCGGCCCGTTCCGCGTCCGCCTGGGGCGGACGCGTCGTGTCGGTTCGGGCTTCAGACATGTGGGAAGTCTCCCCGTCGCAATCGCTTACGTGTGTGCAGCCCGCCGCCCCCCGGCACGGTCACCGTCGGCTTCCGCGCGGAACGGCTGCGCAGCCCGGGGCCGAGTTTATCCAGGTGCCGTACGCCCGGTGAGAGGCGCCTGCCCCAGGGGAACGGGCGTGCACACCCCGCGGGCCGGGGTGGCGTCGGACGTGTTCGTTCCGCACGTGGCGGCCGGGCGAGGCTCGTCCGCGGGAGCCTCCAGCAGCGCCACGGCACAGGGGGCGCCCTCCTGCGAGTACGGGAGGTGCAGCACCCCCTCCCGGGTCCAGAAGCCCGATCCGGCCAGCCATCCGCCGGGCGGCGCGAACTGGTGCAGCCGGCGCCCCGCCGGGCGCCACAGCCCCACCCAGCTGCCCGCCGCCCCGTCGATCCGCAGAGCCACCGCACAGCTCTCCGGCATCAGCATCTGGCCGGGCTGCACGGCGAACGGCGTCAGCGTCCCGTCCGGTGGGCGCAGGCACTCCGGGAAACGCATGGGGAGGCAGCTGCCGAGCACGCCCCAGCCGAGCCGGTCGTGGCCCGGCGCGTCCGACCGGACCAGCAGCAGGCCGCTGTCCGCGTCGGCCATCAGCAGCCGGTCGTCGCTCTCCGGCGCGATCTGCAGCAGCGGGGTCACTTCCCCGCCGCGCTCCAGGTCCACGACGACCGTCTTCACCGGGCCGCCGCCCGGCATCTGCCGGTCCAGGGCCAGCAGCCGGCCCTCGCGGTCGAGCCAGACGCCGCCCGAACAGCCTCCCGGGACATCGGCGACACGCTCGGGACCGAACGCGCCGCCCGCCACCAGCCAGACCTCGGTGGAGCGTTCACCGGGGAGCAGGGCGTAGGCGCTCATGCCGTCCGGGGACGGGGGGAGCAGCGTGAGCTCCGGGCAGTCGAGGGCGCCCAGCGAGACCTCGCCCGTGCCGGGCCCGGTCGGGTAGAGGAGGGAGAACGTGTGCGTGCCGGGTTCCACCTCCCGCCGGATCAGGACCCGCCCGTCCGAGAGCGGCAGTACGTCGGAGGAGGCGTCCTCCGGCTGGTCCAGGGGGAGGGGCACGGCGTAGGGCTCCGGGCCGTCGAGCGTCCAGCGCTCGGGGTACCAGCCCGGCCCTTCGGCATCCCCGGCCGGGGTCAGCCGCGCCGCGTACGCGTGATCGGCGGCGAGGGTGAGCGTGGGCGGCACGAGGCGCGACGGCGTCCGGGGGCGGGACGTTTCGGCATGGTCCACACGGGGTGTGGCTTGCGCGGGTGGTGCCGACGGGGCGGGGGGAGCGGGCGGCTCGGACGGGACCGGCGGTGCGGAGGGAACTGGCGGTACGGAAGCGTCGCGTGGGCCCGTACCGGCGGAGGGAGCCGCCCCGCCGGAAGCGCCGCGCGGGCCCGTACCGGCGGAGGCGATCGTGCCGTGCGGCCCGGATCCGGCGGGTGCCGCGGTCCCTTCGGGGCCGGTCCGCGCCCCGCCCGGGTCGGCGTCGTCGTCCGGCGTGCCCGCTCCGGCCGGATCCGCGCCCTCGTCCGGGGCGTCCGCGCCGAGTGGTTCCACGGGCTCGTCCGGCCCGTCGGGCTCCGCGGCCTCGGGTGTGGGGCCGGCCGCCGCGGTGGTCCTCGCGGCTCCGGCGGTCTCGTCCTCGATGGCACAGGCAGTCATGGTCCGGTCACCTCCGGCAACCGAAGCTAGGTTTCGCACTCCCCACCGGACAACACGAGCCACGCCACTTCACACATAAGGGTGCCGATGGCCCCGTTCGCCTGCGGAGCCGGGGGCGGCTGTGCTGCCGGTTCCGTGCGGGCTAAGGTGAGCCTTTCCTAAGAATTTCCTGTGTATGTCCCGAACTGGAGCAGAACATGTCCTTCAGGCGCCGCGGCACCGCCGCGATCGGTCTCGCGGTGGCGGCCGCCCTCTCCCTCTCGGCGTGCGGCGGCGACGACACGGCCGGCGGGGCGGCGGGCGGCGACACGGGCACGGACAAGAAGGCGGCCGTCGCCACGGGCGGCAAGGACTTCGCCGACGCCGCGAAGAAGACGGCGGCGTACGGGACCGACGCCGAAGCCGGCGAGTTCCCCCGTACGCTCACCCACGCCATGGGCAGCACGAAGCTCGAAGCCGCGCCGAAGCGCGTGGTCGTGCTGGACGTCGGCGAGTTCGACAACGTCGTCTCGCTCGGTGTGAAGCCCGTCGGCTACGCCCCGTCCGAGGGCGACGACGCCATCCCGTCGTACCTGAAGAAGGAGGCGGGGAACCCGGCGAGCGTCGGGACGATCAACAGCCTCAATCTTGAGGCGATCGCGGGTCTGAAGCCGGACCTGATCCTCGGCAGCCAGCTGCGCGCGGCCGACAAGTACGACGAGCTCTCGAAGATCGCGCCGACCGTCTTCTCCATCCGCCCGGGATTCACCTGGAAGGAGAACTACCTCCTGAACGCCGCCGCGCTCGACAGGACCGCGAAGGCGGAGTCCGAGCTCGCGGCCTACGAGGCCAAGGCGAAGAAGCTCGGCGCGGACATCGGCCCGGACAAGCCGACCGTCTCCATGGTCCGCTACATGCCGGACAAGATCCGGCTCTACGCCAAGGCCTCCTTCATCGGCACGATCCTTCAGGACGTGGGCCTGCCGCGGCCGAAGAACCAGCAGATCGACGACCTCGCCGCGGAGATCAGCGCCGAGAACATGGACCAGGCGGACGCCGACTGGATCTTCACCGGCGTCTACGGTGACGCGAAGGCCACCGAGCGCGACACCGCCCGCGCCAACCCGCTGTGGAAGAACCTCGCCGCGGTGAAGGCCGGCCAGGCCAAGGACGTCTCCGACGAGACCTGGTACCTGGGCCTCGGAGTCACCTCCGCGAACCTGGTCCTCGACGACCTCCGCGCCGACCTCGTCAAGTAACGGCGAACGGCCTCGTCGAGTGACGGCGAACGGCCTCGTCGAGTAATGGCGAACGGCCGTCGAGTGACGGTGCACGGCCTCGCCCTGTAACGATTCGCCCCTGGCCGCCGGTCCCGCTGCCCGGGCCCCGGCGGCCAGGGGCGCCGGGCCACGGCGGACAGGTAGCCTTTCCTACGTGCCCCGTCTGTCTGAAGTCATCGCCGAGCTCGACGCCCTCTGGCCTCCCGAGCGGGCCGAAGGATGGGACGCCGTCGGCACGGTCTGCGGTGATCCCGGAGCGGAGATCGACCGGGTCCTCTTCGCCGTCGACCCCGTCGAGCAGATCGCCGACGAGGCCCGCACCCTCGGCGCCCAGCTGATCGTCACCCACCACCCGCTCTATCTGCGCGGTACGACGACGGTCGCGGCCTCCACCTTCAAGGGCCGGGTCGTGCACGGGCTCATCAAGCACGACATCGCCCTGCACGTCGCGCACACCAACGCCGACACCGCCGACCCCGGGGTCTCCGACGCCCTCGCGGGCGCCCTGGACCTGCGGGTCACCGGCCCTCTCGTGCCGGACCCCACCGACCCCGACGGGCGCCGCGGGCTCGGCCGGATCTGCGAGCTCGACCACCCCGAGACCCTCCGCGACTTCGCCGCCCGCGCGGCCGCCCGGCTGCCCGCCACGGCGCAGGGCGTCCGGCTGGCCGGCGACCCCGACGCACCCGTGCGCCGGGTCGCGGTGAGCGGCGGCTCCGGCGACAGCCTCTTCGACGCCGTACGCGCAGCCGGTGTGGACGCCTTCCTCACCGCGGACCTGCGCCACCACCCGGCCTCCGAGGCCGTCCAGCACTCGCCGCTCGGCCTCGTCGACGCCGCCCACTGGGCCACCGAATGGCCCTGGTGCGAACAGGCCGCCGCGCAGCTCGACGCAATTTCCGACCGCCACGGATGGGACCTGCGGGTCCATGTCTCGAAGCAGGTCACCGACCCCTGGACCACCCACCACTCTTCTGGAGCCCCCAACTGAACGCCGCGCCCGCCGACCAGATCCGACTCCTCGAAGTCCAGGCACTCGACGTACGTCTGTCGCAGCTCTCCCACAAGCGCACCTCGCTGCCCGAGCACGCCGAGCTCGAGTCGCTCAACAGCGACCTCGCGCAGCTCCGCGACCTGCTCGTCGCCTCGCAGACCGAGGAGAGCGACACCACCCGCGAGCAGGCCAAGGCGGAGCAGGACGTCGACCAGGTGCGTCAGCGCGCCGTCCGCGACCAGCAGCGGCTCGACTCCGGCGCGGTCTCCTCGCCGAAGGACCTGGAGAGCCTCCAGCGTGAGATCACCTCGCTGGCCAAGCGCCAGGGCGACCTGGAGGACGTCGTCCTCGAGATCATGGAGCGCCGCGAGTCCGCCCAGGAGCGCGTCGCCGAACTGACCGAGCGCGTGAGCGCGGTGCAGGCCAAGGCCGACGACGCGACCGCCCGCCGGGACGCGGCCTCCCAGGAGCTCGACGCCGAGGCCGCCACCGTGGCCAAGGACCGCGAGGTCGTCGCGGGTGCCGTCCCCGCCGACCTGCTCAAGCTGTACGACAAGCTGCGCGCCCAGCAGGGCGGTGTCGGCGCCGCACGGCTCTACCAGCGCCGCTGCGAGGGCTGCCGCCTGGAGCTGAACATCACCGAGGTCAACGACGTGAAGGCCGCGTCCCCCGACACAGTGCTGCGCTGCGAGAACTGCCACCGCATCCTCGTCCGCACCTCGGAGTCGGGCCTGTAATGTCCGCTCCCCGCCAGCTGGTCGTCGAGGCCGACGGTGGCTCCCGGGGTAACCCGGGACCCGCGGGTTACGGCGCTGTCGTCGTCGACCCGGCCGACGGCCGGACCCTCGCCGAGAAGGCCGAGTACATCGGCGTCGCGACGAACAACGTCGCCGAGTACAAGGGCCTGATCGCCGGCCTGAAGGCGGTGAAGGAGCTCTTCCCGGACACGGACGTGCAGGTCCGTGTCCGGATGGACTCCAAGCTGGTGGTCGAGCAGATGTCGGGCCGCTGGAAGATCAAGCACCCCGGCATGAAGCCGCTCGCCGCCGAGGCCGGACGTGTCCTGCCCGCCTCCTCGGTCACGTACGAGTGGATCCCCCGCGCGGAGAACAAGCACGCCGACCGGCTCGCCAACGAGGCGATGGACGCGGGCAAGCGGGGCGAGCAGTGGGACCCGGCGGCCTCGACGGCCGACGTGGAGACGGTGCGCACACTGGTCGTCCCGGATCCGCCGCCCCGGTCGGGACCGCCCGGCGACGCGGCGGCGGGGGCGGCGAGGGTCCGCGCCGCCATGGCGGCCGCCCGCCCCTCGGAGGCGGCTCCGCAGAGCGCGTCCGCGACCCCGCAGGTGGGCTGGGGGAGCGTACCCGACCTGGGCGCGCCCGCCACCTTCATCCTGCTCCGCCACGGCGAGACGGCCCTCACCCCGGAGAAGCGGTTCTCGGGGAGCGGCGGCAGCGACCCGGAGCTCTCGGAGACCGGCCGCCACCAGGCCGCGTGCGCGGCGGAGGCGTTCGCCGCACGCGGCACCGTCCAGGAGGTCGTGAGCTCCCCGCTGCGGCGCTGCCGTGAGACGGCGGAGGCCGTGGCGGCCGGGCTCGGCCTTCAGGTCCGTATCGAGGAAGGCCTGCGCGAGACGGACTTCGGGGTCTGGGAGGGGCTCACCTTCGGCGAGGTGCGGGAGCGTCACGGCTCCGACCTCACCGCCTGGCTGGCGTCCCCCGACGCGGCGCCCACGGGCGGCGGCGAGAGCTTCGCCGAGGTGGCGGAGCGGGTGTCCGTGACGCGCGACCGGCTGATCGCCCGTTACGCGGGCCGCACGGTGCTGCTGGTCACGCACGTCACCCCGATCAAGACCCTGGTCCGGCTCGCACTGGGCGCCCCGCCCGAGTCGCTGTTCCGCATGGAGCTCTCGCCCGCGTCCGTCTCGACGGTGGCGTACTACGCGGATGGGAACCCGTCGCTGAGGCTCCTCAACGACACCTCGCACCTGCGGTAGTACGGTTCAGCGGCCGCCGAGCGCCGACGCCTCGGCGGCCAGACGCTCCACGCGCGCCCAGTCCTTCGCCGCCACCGCGTCGCCGGGCACCATCCAGCTGCCGCCCACGCAGCCCACGTTGGGCAGTGCCAGGTAGGACGGCGCGGAGGCGAGCGAGACGCCGCCCGTCGGGCAGAACCGGGCCTGGGGGAGCGGGGACGCCAGCGCCTTCAGATAGGCGGTGCCGCCCGCGGCCTCGGCGGGGAAGAACTTCATCTCCGTGACGCCGCGCTCCAGCAGCGCGACGACCTCGGACGTCGTCGAGACGCCCGGCAGGAACGGCACACCCGACGCCTTCATCGCGTCCAGCAGGGCGTCCGTCCAGCCGGGGCTGACCAGGAAGCGCGCTCCGGCCGCGACGGTCTCGGTCACGTGCGCCGGGGAGATCACCGTGCCGGCGCCGACCACGGCGTCGGGGACCTCCGCGGCGATCGCCCGGATCGAGTCGAGTGCGGCGGCCGTCCGCAGCGTGACCTCGATCGCGGGCAGCCCGCCCGCCACGAGCGCGCGCGCCAGCGGCACCGCGTCGGCCGCGTCCTCCAGCACGACGACGGGGACGACGGGGGCGAGGTCCAGGACGGAGGTGGACACGGCGGCGGGCGCGGAGGAGGTCATGGTGGCCATCCTGCCGCGAGAACCGCACACTGCGCAACGCGCGTTGCGCATGCTGCAACGCGCCGCTGTGTGCCGGGCGTGGATCAGTGGATCTCGGTGACCACCACATCGAGCGCCCACGGCCGCCCCGCGCGCTCCGGGGCCCGCGCCTCCACCACGTATCCGAGGTCGCGCAGCACCTCCACCAGCTCTGCCGGGCCCTTCGGGGCGGCCCCGGCCAGCAGCAGATCCCGGACCATCCGGCCCTTGGTCGCCTTGTTGAAGTGGCTGACCACGGACCGCTTCTCCACCCCGTCCACCAGCTGGGACTGGAGCACCCGCACACTCGCCGTGCGCTCGGCGACCTCGCCCGAGGGCTTCCACGCCGTGGCGTACGCGGACGAGCGCAGGTCCAGGACCAGCCCTTCCCCGGCCGCCTCCGGCATGACCGACGCCATCGGGGCGCGCCAGTGGGCGTTCAGGGCTCCCAGGCCCGGCAGCTTCACCCCCATCGAGCAGCGGTACGAGGGGATCCGGTCGCCCACCCGCACCGCGCCCCACAGTCCGGAGAACACCAGCAGCGACTTCCCGGCACGCCGCTTGGCCGCCGCGTCCAGCGAGGCCAGGCCGAGGGCGTCGTACAGCACCCCGGTGTAGATCTCCCCGGCGGGCCGCGTCCCGGCCGTGCGCAGCTCCGCGTTCTTCGCGATCTCGCCGCGCAGCCCCTCGCTCAGGCCCAGCACCTCACGGGCCTTCTCCTCGTCCGCCATCGACAGCTCGACCAGCTCGTCGAGGACCGCGGCCCGGGCGTCGGCGAGGCCGGGCAGGGACAGGGACTCCGGCTTCAGCGGTGCCCCGCGCCCCGAAGCGGCCTTACCTTCGGAGGGCGGCAACAGCACGAGCACGGGGTTCTCCTTCACACGCGGCACAGGGCTCCGCGGCGCGTGGGAGCCCCCGGCAAGGGTACGGTCCGGCCCGCCCGCAGCCCGCCCCGGAGACCGGGATGCCGACCCCACCGCCCCGGCCTACGCTCGATGGCATGCCCCGCCGCCACCTCCACATGACCGGCGCAGACGGCACCCCGCTGCGGGCGGCCCTGCGTGCCCTGCGCACCGAGCTCGGCCTGCCCGACGGCTTCCCGCCCGCCGTCCTCGCCGAGGCGGGGGAGGCGGCGAAGTCCCCGGATCTCTCCGGCCACCAGGACGCCACGGACCTGCCGTTCTTCACGATCGACCCGCCGGCCTCCACCGACCTCGACCAGGCGATGCATCTGGAGCGGCGCCCGCGCGGCTTCCGCGTGCACTACGCCATCGCCGACGTCGCCGCCTTCGTCCGGCCCGGCGGAGCGCTGGACACCGAGGCCCACCAGCGGGTGACCACCCTGTACTTCCCGGACGGCAAGGTCCCCCTGCACCCCCCGGTGCTCTCCGAGGGAGCCGCCAGCCTCCTCCCCGGCGAGACCCGCCCCGCCGCACTCTGGCGGATCGACCTCGACACCGAGGGTCGTACGGTCGCCACCGACGTGCGCCGAGCCCTCGTACGCAGCCGCGCGAAGCTCGACTACGCGGGCGTCCAGCGGCAGATCGACGCGGGAACGGCCGAGGAGCCCCTCGCCCTGCTCAAGGACATCGGCCTGCTCCGCGAACAGCAGGAGATCGCCCGGGGCGGCATCTCCCTCGACGTGCCCGAGCAGGAGATCATCGAACGCGACGGCGGCTACGACCTCGACTACCGCGTGCCCGTGCCCGCCGACGGCTGGAACGCCCAGATCTCCCTGCTCACCGGCATGGCGGCCGCCAGGCTCATGCGGGACTCGGGCACCGGCATCCTCCGTACGCTGCCGGTCGCCCCCGACGGCGCCGTCGCCCGGCTCAGGCGCTCCGCCGAAGCCCTGCACATCGACTGGCCGCACCATGTCCCGTACGCCGAAGTGGTGCGCTCCCTCGACCCCGCGAACGGCAGCCACGCGGCGTTCCTCCAGGAGTGCACCACGCTCCTGCGCGGCGCCGGCTACTCCGTCTTCGAACACGGAGACCTCCCCACCCCCGCCGTGCACGCCGCCGTCGCCGAGCTCTACACGCACTGCACCGCGCCGCTGCGCCGCCTCGTCGACCGTTACGCCGCCGAGCTGTGCCTCGCCGCGGCCGCCGGGCGGCAGCCGCCGGAATGGGTGCTCCAGGCGCTGCCCGGACTGCCGAAGGAGATGGCCGAGGGCACCCGCCGCGCGAACACCGTGGAGCGCGAGTGCGTCGACCTCGTCGAGGCGGCGCTGCTCGCGGACAAGGTCGGCGAGGTCTTCGACGGCTACGTGATCGATGTCAAGGACAACGGACCGGCCGTCGGCACCGTCCACATCGAGGACCCGGCGATCGTCGCCCGGATCGAGTCCGCAGCCCCTCTCCCCCTCGGCGAACGGCTGCGGGTCCGCCTCGTCCAGGCCGGCCCCGGCTCGTCGAAGGTGCTGTTCGCGCCCGAGTGAGGGCGGCTTGTCCGCATCTCGTACGATCACGTCCTCGGCTGCGGACTGCGTAGCGACTCCGTACCAGGGAAGGTCTCCTGCGTGACTGACCTCGCCACCGCCCGCGCGGCCGGCAGACCCCGGCAGATCATCGCCGCCGCACGCGTCCTGCTGGAGGCGGAGGGCCCCGAAGCGCTCACCATGCGCCGGCTGGCGGACCGGGTGGGCGTCAAGGCGCCGTCCCTGTACAAGCACTTCCCGGACAAGTCCTCCGTGGTCGCGGCGCTGGCCACCGAGATGCTCCGGGAGACCGCCGGGGTCCTGGCGGCAGCCGAGGCGGCGGCCCCGGGCTCCTTCTCCGCGCTCGCCACCGCCTACCGCACCTACGCCCTGGCCCATCCGCACCTCTACCTCCTCACGATGGGCCGCACCCTCCCCGCCACGGGGGCGGCGGACGCGGCGGCGGCCCCGCTGTTCCGTGCCGCCGGGGGCGACGAGGACCGCGCCCGCGCGGCCTGGGCCTTCGCCCACGGGATGGTGGTCCTGGAGCTCAACGGCCGCTTCCCCCCGGGCGCCGACCTCTCGGCGGCCTGGGAGGCCGGCATCGCGGCCTTCACCGCCGGCCCCGCCGGGTAGCATGGTCACCACGGCAGACGAGCCGGGCGGACGGCCGCGTGAGGATCCCAGGATCCTCCCGAGGAACGTCCGGGCTCCACAGGGCAGGGTGATGGCTAACGGCCACCCGGGGTGACCCGCGGGACAGTGCCACAGAAAACAGACCGCCGGGGACCTCGGTCCCCGGTAAGGGTGAAACGGTGGTGTAAGAGACCACCAGCGCCTGAGGCGACTCAGGCGGCTAGGTAAACCCCACCCGGAGCAAGGTCAAGAGGGAGCACCCCGGTGCTCCTGCGCGAACGTCCGAGGGCTGCCCGCCCGAGTTCGCGGGTAGACCGCACGAGACCGGCAGCAATGCCGGTCCTAGATGGATGGCCGTCTCCCCGGCCGCCGCGAGGCGACCGGGCGACAGAACCCGGCGTACAGCCCGACTCGTCTGCCGCCACCAGCGGTTCCGCCCCTGACCGGCATGGACGGAACGGCCCCCTCGCTGTCCGCGAAGGGGCTCACTCCCGGGCAGTTCTCCACCGACGAACAGCGCCTTTGCCGGGCCCGTCCGATTACCGGCGGGCCGTACCGGCGGCGATGTGCAGCCGTGCGTCGGCCCAGTCCGCATGGTCCGAGTCGTTACCGTCGCCGCCGTCCGTCACACGCAGGGTCAGCCGCTGCACGCCGGTGACGTCGATGTCGAAGGTATGGGCGGCGTCATCCGGGCCCATGACCTCGCTCGTGCCCAGCACCTTCCCGTCGCCGATGACTTCGAAGACCACGGACCCCTTGTCCGGCTTCTCCTCGTCGATGCCGCCGTCGGCGCTGAAACGGTCGTAGGCACCGCCCAGGTCGACCGTCACCTGGGAGGACGCGTGCGCGCCGAGCCCCTTGTCGTAGGTCCGGCCGCCGATACGCAGCGGGCCCCCGTCGCCCTCGGCCGACTCGCCGTTGGACGTGTCCCGCTCGACCGGGCCCCAGCCGTTGCTCTCATCCGAGAAGGGGAGATCGCTGACGTAGTCGATGCCGGGGGGTGACACGAAGACACGGGCCTGCCTCCGCAGGCTCAGTTTCGGCGCCGTCGCGCCCGCGGCCGGGTCCCGATAGGTGACGGTGACCGGAATCTCCGTCCAGCCGTAGGCGGGCTGCTCCGGCACGGTGATCCGCCAGTCCGCGGTCAGCGGCTGACCGGTGGCCAGCTCGGCCGCGGTCGCCCCCTGCCCCTCGACGGTCCAGCCCTCCGGGGCCTGCGCGCTGAGCGTGACGTCGGTGACCGGACCGAACTCGTCGATGGCGAAGCTGCCGTCGAGCCCCACCTCCGCGCCCGGGTCCGCCGCGGTCTGCTGCGGGTCCACGGTCAGCGTGCCCGAGGGGACGTGGCGTACGGGCTCGTCGCAACCGGACCGGCCCGGCACGGCACGGCAGACGATCGCGGCGAACCCACCGTTCTCGGCAGCCGGCACCTTCAGGGTGTCGTGGCGGGTGAGCAGTCGGCTCTCCCGGACCAGACCGTCCGAGCCGTCGCGGACCACGTCGACGCGCCACTTCCCGCCGCCCAGGAAGTCCAGCGGCACCTGGTGGGTACGAGCCGCACCCGCGGCCATCTCACCCAGGAACCATCGGGCGCCACTGCGTCGTGCGAAGCCGGCGCTCCGGCCGGGCGCGCTGCCCTTCAGCAGCTCCGTCTCGTCCCAGACCGTCGGTACCTGCTCCAGGAATCGGGTCAGTTCGGGACGGGCCCGGTACTCCGCGATGCTGCCCGCGAAGTTCTGCAGACCTGATTCGAATATGACGGACAGAGCCAGTTCCGCCGCATCGGATGTGTTGCGCTGACCGAACTGGAAACCCATCGGGGTGAAGTCCATCGACCCGACGACGTTACGGGTGAACGGCAGCGTCGCGATGTTGTCGGCCCGGACGTCGCCCTGCTCGGCGCCGTGCACCGCCTCCATCGACAACACCTGTGGCCAGGTGCGCTGGATGCCGTTCGGGATCGTGGAGCCGTGGAAGTTGACGACGAGTTCACGCTCGGCCGTGGCTTCGAGTATGTCGTCGTACCACTGGAAGCGCTCACGGGTGTCGGAGTCCATGAAGTCGATCTTGAGGCCGGCGGCGCCCCACCTCTTGACCTTGTCCAGCTGCGCGTCACGCTCGGCGGCGGTGTCGAGGTCCGTCCAGTGCATCCACAGCAGGATCTTCACTCCGCGCTGTTTCGCGTAGTCCATGAGCTGCGGCATCCAGTCCGTGGTCTTCCAGCCGTCGTCGACGAGGGCGTACTGCCACCCGTGCGCCGCGGCGTGGTCCACGAACTTCTCCTGCGTCTCCAGGCTGCGCTGGGCCGCGCCGAACCCGGCCAGCCATGACCAGGCGACCTTCCCGGGTTCGATCCAGGAGGTGTCGCGGATCCGGGACGGCGGCGCCAGGTCGTCGATGAGGGTGGACTCGGCGACGGTCGCGAGATCGCCGATGACGGCGGTGCGCCACGGGGTGGTGAGCGGCCCGTCCGCGTGGACCTCCTCGTCGGCCAGCGCCACCTCGTAGCGTCCGGTGCCCTGTTCGTGCACCAGACGGCTCCCGGAGTACCGGCCGTCGAGGTCCGACTCGGCGAGTACGACGTTCTGGTCACCCACCTGGAAGAGCGCCGGGTAGCCGTACTCGCCGCTCTCCGCGGAGGCCGCGGTGGTCCGGTCGTAGGGCTGCTCGTGAGGGGCGGCGTAGTGGCTGAGCCAGGCCGGCGACGAGGCCGGGGGCTGGAAGGCGGAGGCCTCGTGCTCGATGGTCACGCCGTCCCTGCCCGGCAGGACATAGCGGTACGCCACGCCGTCGGCGCCGGCCCGGACCACCAGATCGAGGCGTGCACCGTCCTTCCCCTCGAAGGCGAACCGCGACTCGTTCATGTGGACGGACCGCCGGAGCTGCTTGCCGACGGTCGTCGTGTACTTCTCGTCGACCGTCCGGCTGTCACGGTGCAGCAGGCGCAGCCCCGAGGTCAGATCCGCCTGATCGGTGACCACACCGACGGGTGCGGGTTCGAGGACCGTCCGTCCGTTCCGCCGGACGGAGAAGTCCAGCGAACCCTCGGCCCGGTCGAGGGTGACGACTGCGGTCGGCCCGCCGCGCTGCACGGTCCATGACGTGGCCGCAGGACCGGAATGAGGTCCGACAACGTTGTCAGACAATGCGCTCGCCGGGCCGGCCGAACTCAGAGCCAGTGCGGCGCTGACCGTGGCCGAGATCAGCGCCATGGGGCCGGCACGTAGGTTTCGCCGTCTCATCCAGTCCTCCGTATCGGAACCGACCAACTACCAACAGCACCGGACGACTTCGCACAGTGCTGGTGCCTGCTTACCGGTCGGGACGGAGCCTGTAAACAGACTGCACCGGATTCGCCGGTCCCGGACCTCCCCGCACGGCCCGGTGGTCGTCATCGCCGACCGCCGCCGGGCCGGTGGACCTCGGAGCCGGCGACGACGCCCAGGGCGAGCGCGTCGGCAGGGCGGTCGTCACCGTCCACGGCTGCGACCTCACCGGAGGGCCATGTGAAGATCAACGCCGACCGCACCACCTGAGGACGGACCGTTCGCCCGCAGCGGCGCGCGGTCAGCCCTCGATCCGCCACTTCTGATGAGGCACTCCCGCGCACGTCCACAGCCGCAGTGCGTCCCCGTCGGCGCGGCCGCCGTCCTTCGCGTCCACGCACTTGTTCGCCTGCGGATTGACCAGGTCCCCCTCGCCGCTCAGCACGAACTGCTGGGCCGGGTTGCCGCTGCACCGGGCGAGCTGGATCACGGTGCCGTCCTCCTTGGCCCCCCAGGCCACGTCCATGCACATGCCGAGCGAGCGAACGGTGCCGTCGTTGAGGAACTCCCACTTCTGGTTGGCCCGCTCCTTGCAGTCCCAGACCGTCAGATGCGTGCCGTCCCTGGCCTCGCCGTTCACCTGGCCCGTGGCTTCGATGCACCGCCCGGCGGCCTTGCTGATGATGTGGGAACCCGGCACCGGGGCGGGCTCCTTCTCGGGCTCCGCGCCGCCGCCACCGCCGCCGGCGGGCTCCTGCGTCGCGTCCGCGCCGGTGTCCTCCTTCTCCGGTGTGGGCTCAGCGGTGGGCGCCTTCGACTCGGCCTGCGGCGACGGCTGGACCGGGGGAGAAGCGGACGGCGGCAGGGTGCTGACCGGCGAGTCGGCGACCTTCTCCGTGGCGAGGCTGCGTACCTGCGGTTTGTAGGCGAGCCAGATGATGACAAACGTGATGGTGAGGGCCAGTGCGATACCGAGCGCCGTGGCGAGCCACCCCGGCAGGAACCCCCGCTGGACGAAGGTGCCGTCCACGTCGACGGGCTGCGCCCCGGACCTCTGGACGGCCAGCGTGTACGGCCGTTGTTCCTTCGACCCGAACCAGGTGATCTGCCGGGGCTTCAGCGTCGCGTCGACGAAGACGGCGCGGCCCGGCTCGACCTGGATGCTGCCCGGACGGATGTCGTACGAGAGGGAGTCCCCGTTGTCGCTCCCGCTGACCGACGCGGTGAGCTTGGTGTTCCCGAGGTTGTCGACGGCCAGCTTGGGCCGGCCCCGGAAACGCCCCTTGACCGTGGGAGGAACCAGCTCGGCCCTGAGCTCGGTGAACGGGGTGACCGTGACGTTGCCCTCGGGGACCGTGGTGGCCTCGGGGTGCTCGGTCGGTGTGATCCGCACCGCGTACGGATTCGGCCCGGCCGTCGCGTCGGGGGTGCGGGGCGGCGCGATCGTCAGCTCCACCGTCGCGGTCGTACCCGGATAGAGCCGGACCGTCTGCGGTTCCACGGACATCCAGGGGGCGATGCCGCCTACGGGCTCGAAGCGGTACTCGTCGACGACGTCGCCGGTGTTCCGCAGCCGCAGCCGGACGGTCGTACTGCTGCCCGGATCCACCGTGGTCGACGCGGGTTCCAAAGAAGTCCATAGGTCCACCAGTCGACGGTAGGGCCGCGCCCGTCACCGTGTCATCGGGCCCAGGGGCAGACCGGGTGCCCGGAGGGGTGCGGGGAGTCTGCCCCTTCTTCCCCGCCGCCTGCCCTCCCGAACTTCCCTCCGTGGCCCGGGTGAAGGCCCGGCGCCCGGCACCTGAGGCCCTTTCAGATCATTCCGTGGTTCTCCCCGCCCTGGGCGGACCCGTCCGCGCCTCCTCCGCTTCGTACCCCGTGCCGACGCCTTCATCCGCGTCGGCGCCACGGCCGCGGTCGGGTTCCGGCCGGAGGCCGATCCCGTACCTTCCGGTATGCGGAGGGGAGTTGATCACTTGCGTCCGTAACCCGATAGGCTCCCCTGCGGCGCGGCGAGTTGACTCGAACTCACTCGGCCGCCGCCGCGCTGCCCGCTCCGCGTGCGGCGTTGTCGGCGTGTGCGCGATTCCCCCCCCTGTTCGATTGTGTTGCTCTCGAAGGATGCAGATGGAACTTGCCACTCCACCCCCGGTGGCACGTACACCGGTCGCCTGGTACGGCTGGTGGCTGATGCCGCTGGCCTTAGGAGCCGGAACCGTCGTCACCGCAGTGGCGGGACCCGATGAGGTCCAGATACCCGCGACGTTCGCGGGTGCCGCGGTCACCGTCGCCGGCGCGGTCTGTGTACGGCTCCTCGTGCGGACCCGGGCCCGGCTCGGCCGCGCGAACGAAGAATTCCGCTCGGCCCAGGCCGAGCACTCCCAGCAGCTGTACGCGGATGTGCGGGGCCGGGAACAGAGATTCGCGGCCGAGCGCTCCGCCCTGGAGGCGCAGCTGAGCGAGCAGGCGGCCGCCTTCGAGGCCCGGCTCGCGGAGCACACCCAGGCGTACGAGGCCGGCATCGCCGACCGGGCCCGCGCGACGGAGGAGCGGCTCGCGCTCCAGCAGGCCGTCGTCGTCAGGCTCGGCGACAGCCACCTCCCCGAAGCCGTCGCACGGCTCCGGGACGGCGAGGCCATCGACGACATCCTGGCCGAGGCCGCGCAGGAGGCCGACGCGAGCCCGGAGCTGCGCGCCGCGCTGCGCAAGGTCCAGCGGACCGCGCTGCTCGCCGTGGAGGAGGAGCTGAACCGCTCCACGTCCGCCGAGCAGGCTGTGGTCGGCATCGGCAGCCGGATCCACGTGCTGACAGGCCGGCTGCGCGGCAGGCTCCACGAGATGCAGGGCGAACACGGGCGGCTGCCCGCCGTGGCCCAGGGCCTCATGGAGCTGGACCAGGAGATCGGCCCCGCCGACTGTCTCGCCGCCAGCATCGGCGTACTCGGTGGTTCGGACCGGCCCGGACGCCAGTGGCAGGAGCCGCAGCGACTGCTCAGTGTGGTCCGCGGCGGCATCGGACGCATCAAGGACTTCAACCGCGTCCAGGTGCGTCATCTGCCCGAACTCGGCGTCGACGGCGGTCTGGTGGACCACCTCACGCTGATCTTCGCGCACCTGCTCGACAACGCGGCGCGCTACTCGCCGCCCACCGAGCCCGTGGTCGTCTCCGGCAAGGAGGTGCCCAACGGCGTCGGCATCGAGATCCAGGACGCGGGCAAGGGTCTGAGCGACGAGCGCAAGCGCGAGGCCGAGCAGGCCATCGCGGGTACCTCGCAGGGGCCCGGCCTGGGCGGCATCTCGGAGGACGCCAACCTCGGTCTGCGCGTGGTGGGCGCCCTCGCGCGCCGCTACGGCATCCGGGTCACCTTCGCGGACTCGCCGTGGCTCGGCACCTCGGTGGTCGTGGTGGTTCCCCACAAGTACTTCAGCCATCTGCCCGCCCCCGTCACCGAGCCGGCCAGGCCCGCCGTGGAGAGGGCCGAGCCGGTCCCCGAGCCGGCCCGGGCCGCCGTGCCCGTGGAAAGCACCGAAGTCATCGACGCCATGGAGACCACGCCCGGCGGCCTGCCGCGACGCAGGAGCAGGCGGGCGGACACGCCGACAGCCAGGCCGGGCGGCGCCGACCGGGCCACGGAGTCCGTGGTCGCCGTGCCGCCGGACGCCTCGTTCGCCGGTCTCGCCGCCTTCGCCACGGCCGGGCGCGAAAGCGCTCCACCAGGGGCGACGACCGCGGACGCCGACCCGGGCGCCCGCGAGACGACTGCCGGCCGTGAGTCCAACCGCACTGAAGAGAGCGACTAGTCCACATGACGCAACAGGGAACCGACGTGAGCTGGGCGCTCCGCGATCTCACGGAGAGCATCCGGGAGATACGTTTCGCCCTCGTGGCCTCCAGCGACGGCAAGGCCATCACCTCCTACGGCGCCGACGACCCCGACGACGTGGACCGCTTCGCCGCCGTGGTCGCGGGGCTGCAGGCCCTCGCGCAGCCGGTGGCCGAGCAATTCCCCACGTACGCAGGACAGCTCCGCCTGGCGATGATCGAGGTCGACGGCGGCCATCTCTTCGTGGTGCGGGCCGGTGTGGAGACGTACCTCGGGGTGCTGGCCAGGGAAGGGCTCGACCAGGGCCTGCTCGGCCATCAGATGAGGGATCTGGCGCGGAGGATGGGTGAGCTCCTCGGCACGAGTCCGCGCCTGGAGGAGAATCCTGGATGAGCGGTCCCCGCCGGCCCACGGACCCGCCCGGTCTCGAGCGCTACTACGTCCTCACCGGGGGGCGCAGCGGACCGGGTGGTTCGGCGTCGACCCTGGACGTGGCGACACTCATCATCTCCCGTGCCGCGGCCGGGACCGGTCTCCAGCACGAGCACGAGGAGATACTCCGGCGCTGCCGCGATCCGCTGTCGGTGGCCGAACTCGGCGCCCACCTCGGACTGCCCTTCAACATTCTCGCGGTGCTCCTGGCCGATCTGCTGGACGCAGGCCGCGTCGAAGCCCGTGATCCGATCCCGGCGTCAGGAGCCGGCCGCGGGCCCGACCTCGCGCTCCTTGAGGAGGTACTCAGTGGACTTCAAAGGCTTTGACCATCCCGACCGGCAGGCGGCGGGAGGCGGCACCCGCTCGGTGAAGGTGATGATCGCCGGTGGATTCGGCACCGGGAAAACCACCCTGGTGCGCTCGGTCAGCGACATCAAGCCCCTCACCACCGAGGAGACGCTGACCCAGGCCAGCGTGGACGTCGACGACCTGATCGGGGTGGCGGACAAGCAGGAGACCACCGTCAGCCTCGACTTCGGCAAGATCGGCATCAACGAGGAGCTGGTGCTGTACCTGTTCGGGACCCCGGGGCAGGAGCGGTTCTGGTTCCTGTGGAACGGCCTGTTCAAGGGCGCCCTCGGGGCCGTCGTCCTGGTGGACACCCGCCGGCTCGCGTCCAGCTTCCGGGCCATCGAGGAGATGGAGCGGCAGGACGTGCCCTTCGTCATCGCCCTGAACGTGTTCCCCGACTCCAAGGACCACCCGGTCGAGGAGATCCGGGACGCCCTGGACATTCCGGAGCACACGCCGGTCGTGACCTGCGACGCCCGTGACCGGAACTCCAGCCGGGACGTGCTGATCGCGCTGATACGCCACCTCAAGGCACGCTCCGCCGCCGCTCTGGAGCCCCGATGACCGACCACCCGGCCGACGGGGAAGCCACCGGGGGCTGCCCCGTCATGCACGGCGGCGCCGACGACCTGACCCGGCTGTACGGGCCGGACGCGGCGCTCGACCCGCAGGGCATCTACGGACGGCTGCGCAAGGAACACGGAGCCGTGGCTCCCGTGCTCCTGGAGGGGGACGTCCGCGCCTGGCTGGTCCTCGGCTACCGCGAGAGCCGGCGCGTGCTCGACAACCCCCTCCAGTTCAGCCGGGACTCGCGCATCTGGCGGGACTGGAAGGAGGGGGAGGTCGAGGACACCTCGCCGCTGATGCAGATGCTCGGCTGGCGTCCGGACTGCGTCTCCCAGGACGGCGAGCCGCACCGCAGGCTGCGCAGGGCCGTCACCGACAACCTGGACACCCTCGCGGGGCGCGGTATCCGGCGCCATGTCACGCACTTCGCGAACAAGCAGATCGACGCGTTCGCCGGGAAGGGCAGTGCCGACCTGGTGGGCGAGTACGCCGAGTACCTGCCGATGCTCGTGCTCACGCGGCTGTTCGGGCTCCCGGCCGCCGAGGGGCGCAGCCTCGCGGTCTCCTGCGCCCAGGTCATCAAGGGCGGACCGGACGCCCTCGCGCACAACGACCGCATCATGGAGATCCTGGGGGAGCTCGCCGAGCGCAAGCGGCTCGAACCCGGGCCCGACTTCACCACCGGGCTGCTCGCGCACGACGCCGGACTCGACGAGGGCGAGATCCTCAGCCACCTGCGTCTGGTGCTGATCACCGCCCACACCACGACCAGCAACCTGCTGGCCCGGGTGCTGGAGGCGGTCTTCACCGACCCCGCCCGCCTCTCGGGGCTCGTCAGCGGCCAGCGGGCCGTCTCCGAGGTCGTCGAGGAAGTCATGTGGAGCACGCCGCCGCTGGCGGTCCTCCCGGGGCGTTTCGCCACCGCGGACGTCGAGCTGGGCGGTACGCAGATCAAGGAGGGCGACCTGCTGGTGCTCGGGCTGGCCGCGGGCAACCTCGACCCGGACATCCGCCCCGACTCGGGTGTCTCCGTACACGGCAACCAGTCGCACCTCGCGTTCAGCGGCGGCCCGCACGAATGCCCCGCCCAGAACATGGGCCAGGCGATCATCGAGACCGCCGTCGACACCCTGCTGCACCGGCTGCCCGGACTGCGTCTGTCCGTACCCGCCTGCGAACTCACCTCGACCGCCTCCACCTGGGAAGCGCGTCTGGACACCCTCCCCGTCGAGTTCACCGCGGTCTGACCACGCCCCGCGTACCCGCCGGCCGGATCCTCCGGCCGGCGGGTACGCGTGTGTCAGACGGTGAGCAGATCGTCCAGCGATCCCCGGCCCGCCAGTTCCGCCGTGGCGGCCGGGCCCTCCTTCGCGGCGGCGTACCGGCCGGAGGTCAGCGCCCACTCGTAGTTGCCGCTGATCCAGTGCTGGATGGCCTCCACGCCCATCCGGACCTGGGCCCGCTCCTCGGGGCCGAGGCCGAGCGCCTCGCACATCCCCGGGACGTGCGTCTCGAGCGCGAGGTACTCGTCGAGGCACGCCGTCGTCATCCTGTACGCCTCGGCGGCTGCCTCCTCCCACGTGCAGCCGCGCTCCCGGTGCAGGACGGCGATGAGGTTGTGACCGTCCCCCCGGCGCCTCTCGCGCTCGAAGGAGTGGATGTCGTTCATGAAGCCGATCGTGTCCGCGGCGAGGTCCCGCATCCTGACCATCAGCGGGTGCGCCTGCACCTGCGCCGGCACCTCGAAACCGCGGCTGCGCTCACCCGCGTCGATGCTGTGGTGGATGCCCACCGTGCGACGGCGGAACTCCGCGTACTCCTCGATGCCGAGCGTTCCCGCACGGCCCCCGGCCGCCAGGTCGACCTCCTCGGTGTGGGCCACGAGGAAGCGCCCCCAGGAGGCGGCGAACCGCGTCCGCCAGGTCAGGGACATGCCATCCGAGAGCCGGGCCCACACCTGGGCCCAGGCCACGGTGATCGGGCAGAGCACGCGGGGAGGCGTCCCGGCGGGGCGCAGCGGTGTGGCTATCAGCTCCCGCGCGACCTCCGCTATGCGGTCGGCGCGGTCCGGGCTCCCGGAGTCGAACTGGTCGTCGAAGAGGAAGGCCAGGGAGAACCAGTTCATCAGGACGACCATGTCCTCGGCCGACGCGTAGGGGTACGTACGCGCCGCCGCCTGCGGCAGGTCCCAGGACTGGTACTCCTCGAAGCCGGCCTGGCTGCGTACCAGGCCCATCTCCCACACCCAGCGCAGATGGTGCTCCCGCGCGTACGCCAGGTGTTCGCTCACCGGAGTCTTGAAAGGGAGGTCGAATGTGACGTCCTGCGGCATGTGGCGGGTCCTCTCTTGAGACAGTTCACAGGCCCCCGCCCCGTGACCGGGCGATCGAAAATGACGCCCATTGACTTGAAGTGCACGTTTTGAGCCACAAATTGATGGCTCATCATGTGCGCCCTCATGCTGCCCAGACCCTAAACGATCTATGCCGCAAGATCGCTTCGAAGAAGATCTTCCGGAACGATCGCCTCCACGCCCGTGCGCCGCAGGCTCAGACCTGGCCCAGATCCGAGCTGAGCCAGCGCTGGGGGCGCATGTGGATGACCACCTGTGCGCCGTGCTCCTTCCAGGCGAAGTCGACGTAACCCTCGACCTTCTCGGCCGGGAGGTATCGCGAGGACATCTCGACCAGCTGCTCGCGGGTGGCGGGGAGCGTGGAGACGACCGGGCCCTCGACGGAGACGTAGCGGATGGTGGGCGTGAGGCGCTCCACCATGATGCTGAAGCGGCCCGCCCGGGCGATGGCGGTCCCCTTGCGGGAATCGCGCCCGGTCATGATCCACAGGTCGCCGCCGGGCGCGTACTGGTACCAGATCGGCACGGTGAGCGGGGCCCGCCCTTCCTCGGCCGCGTCCACGGCCAGGGCGCCGATGTGCGGTTCGGCCAGGAACAGTTCACGCTCGGTGCGGGTCAAAGCCATGGCTGGACTCCTCGGTCGGGCGGTCGGTGTGCCTCAAGGCGGCATTATGCAACGCTTGCCCCGGTGTGGCGGCGGAACCCGCCGTCGCGGCCGACGCCCCTGCTATATCTGTGCGTTCACCGATACGGGGGAGCGGATCATGGACCGGAACACATCCGTACGGCTGCGGGCGGCGACCGCCGGGGACGCGGAGGCGATGACCCGGGTCTTCCTGGCCTCACGGGCCGCCGCGCTGCCGTACCTGCCGCGGGTGCACAGCGACGAGGACACGCTCGCGTGGATCACCCATGTCGTGCTGCCCGGCCGCAGGGCGTGGGTGGCCGAGGGGGAGGAGGGGGAGCTGCTCGGATTCGCCTCGCTGGACGGGGACGAGCTCGACCAGCTCTATCTGCGGCCCGACATCCTGCGGTGCGGCGTCGGGACGCTGCTTCTGGAACGGGTGAAGGAGGCCTCGCGCGGCGTGCTCAGTCTGTACACCTTCCAGCGCAACTCCGCCGCGCGCGCCTTCTACGAGCGGCACGGTTTCGTCGCCGAGGCGTACGACGACGGCGCACGCAACGAGGAGAACGAGCCGGACGTGCTGTACCGGTGGGCGGCCGCCGGCTGAGCGGAGGCCGGCACGGGCCGAGCCGTCAGACGAGGGGCGGGCGGCCCAGACGCGTCATCCGCCACACCGTGCGCCAGTGCATCGGGTTCCGTTCGCCGCACTCGGTGCGCACCCCTTCGGCGAAGCCGGCCGCCCAGGCGCGCAGCCCGCTGGCCGAGCGGGTGCGGGCCGCGGTGAGCAGGATCCAGGTGCCGAGATAGGCGGGGACCAGGGGCAGGGGCAGGTTGCGGCGGGCCAGCCAGACGCGGTTGCGGGCGGTCATGCGGTAGTAGACCGCGTGACGGGCCGGGGACGTCTTGGGGTGCTGGAGCAGCAGGCCGGGCTCGTAGAGGATCTTCCAGCCCGCGTCGAGCGCCCGCCAGGACAGGTCCGTCTCCTCGTGGGTGAAGAAGAACTCGGCCGGCCAGGGGCCGGTCTCGGCGAGCATCTTCATGGAGAGCGCGTGGCCGCCGCCGAGGAACGCGGTGACCTGGCCCCGGCGCATCGGGTCCTTGGCGCGGAGCCGCGGCACGTGCCGGCGCTGGGTCTCACCGTGTTCGTCGGCGATGCGGAAGCCGACGATGCCGAGACGCGGGTCCGCGGCGTACAGCTCCCGGACCCTGCGGAACACGTCCTTGTCCACCAGGAGGCCGTCGTCGTCCAGCTCGATCACCACGTCCACGTCACCGAAGGCGGCGAGCACCTCCAGGGCCTTGTTGCGGCCGCCGGGGCAGCCGAGGTTCTCGTCGAGTTCGAGCACGGTCACGCCGCCGGCCGGCCCCGTCAGGCCGGGGAAGGAGCTGTAGTCGGGGAGCGGCGAGCCGTTGCCCACGACGACCACGCGGGAGGGGCGCGCGTCCTGCATGGCCACCGACGCCAGCAGCGCCTCGACCTGCTGCGGGCGGTCTCCCATGGTCACGATGGACACGCCGATACGCGGTTCGGACAAGGCTCGGCTCTCCCGGGGACATCGGTGGCTTGCGGCACCGCGGTACCTCCGCGGTGCCCGTGATCGTAACGTCCGGTGTTCAGCTCGCGGTGGGTGACCGGTCATCGGAGGGGCGGTCACCGTTCAGCCGGGCGTACATCAGCATGTCCCGGCGTCGGCCCCCGATCTCCTGCCAGCCGCGCAGCAGACCCTCGCGCCGGTAGCCGGCGCTCTCGGCGGTCCGCACCGAGGCCGTGTTCCAGGGTTCGATGAGGAGCTGCACCCGGGGGATGCCCAGCTCGTGCAGGGCCCAGGTGGTGACCGTGCGCAGGGCCGCTCCCGCGACGCCCTGGCCACGGCCCGGGGCCGTCATCCAGTAGCCGAGGGTCGCCCGGCCCGCGTCCGCGTCCGCGAGCCAGAGCCCGATGGAGCCGACCGGCCGCCGGTCCCGGGTGCGCGCGATGGTGAACGGATATCCGTCCCCGTCGGCTGCCCGGCCCCACTGACGCCGGACGTAGGCCTCGGCCGCCTCGTCGGAGTAGGGCGTGGGGATCGTGGTGACCAGCGGGATGTAGTCGTCCTCCGCCGCCTCGCGGACGAGGGGCAGATCGCTCATCTCCCAGGGGCGCAGGACGAAGTCGGCTCCGGCGGTCATGCTGGGAACGGTCAGCGGTGGTGCCATGCCGCCATCCTGCCGCGCCCGCGTCCCGCCACCGAGACCCGACTCACCCGGCGGGCCTCCGATAGCTAACGGCCCTGTGTTCCCGTTAGTGTGTACTGTCTCCCGGCACGGGCCGGTGACGGAAGTGGAGGCCTCTCGTGGACGCAGGGGATGTGGAGCCGGGCACGGTCAGACCCGGCGGTCGTACGGCCAGGGTGCGGGAGGCCGTGCTGCGCGCGGCCGGTGACGCGCTGGTCGAGCACGGCTTCGACCGGCTCGACCTCGCGGACGTCGCCCGCCGCGCCGAGGTCGGCAAGACGACGGTCTACCGGCGCTGGTCCACCACGGCGGGACTGGTCGCCGACCTGCTGACGGAGATGGCGGAGCAGTCGGTCCCGCGTACGGACACGGGCTCCCTGGACGAGGACCTCCGGTCCAACGCACGGCTGGTGGCGCGCACGCTGACCGACGCGCGCCAAGGCCCCCTCTTCGCCGCCGTCGTCGCGGCGGCGACGTGCGACGCCCGGACGGCCGAGGCCCTGCACCGCTTCTACGCCGTACGCATCGAGGAGTGGGCCGGCTGCGTCGCCGCCGCCGTGCAGCGGGGTGAACTGCCCCCGGGCACCGACGCCCGCGAGGTGATCCGGGCGGTTTCGGCGCCCCTCTACTACCGGCTGCTCGCCAGCGGCGACCCCCTCGACGACGCGGTCGCCGACCGGGCGGCCGAGGCGGCGGCGGTGGCGGCGCGGGCGGGCGTGTACGTGAGCTGAGCCCCGCTACGGGACTCAGCCGATACGGGTCCCCGTCCCGGACACCCTGATCCGTGCGTCACCCGGCCTCAGTTCGACGGTGAGGGTGCCGGGGCGGCCCATGTCGGCGCCCTGGTGCAGGGTGAGGACCGCGCCGTGCGGGACGAGGCCGAGCTCGCGGGCGTACGCGCCGAACGCCGCGGCCGCCGCGCCCGTCGCCGGGTCCTCGACGACGCCGCCGACCGGGAACGGGTCGCGGACGTGGAAGACCGTGGCGGACTCCCGCCACACCAGGTGGACCGTCGTCAGGCCGAGCCGCCGCATGAGGGCTTCCAGCCGGGCGAAGTCGTACGAGAGGTCCGCCAGGCGCTCCCGGGTCGCGGCGGCCAGCACCAGGTGGCGGGCGCCCGCGTAGGCGATGCGGGCCGGCAGCGCGGCGTCCAGCTCGGCGGCCTGCCAGTCCAGGGCTGCCAGGGCCTCCGCCACGTCCTCGGGGGCGGCGTCCACGGTGTGCGGCTCGACGCTGGTGAGGGTGGCGCGGAGCTCGTCGCCCTCGCGGACGACGGTGACCGGGACCGGACCGGCGGGGGTGGAGAACACCAGATCACCCGGGCCGTCCCGCTCGGCCAGCGCGATGGCGGCGGCCACCGTGGCATGGCCGCAGAAGGGGACTTCGGCCTTCGGGCTGAAGTAGCGGACGGTGTACCCGCCGTGGCCGTCCGGCGAGGTGAGGAAGGCCGACTCGCTGTAGCCCAGCTCCGCCGCCACCGCGAGCATCGCCGCGTCGTCGAGCCCGGAGGCGTCCAGGACGACACCTGCCGGGTTGCCTCCGCCGGGATCGGCGGAGAACGCTGTGTAGCGGAGGACGCCGGCGGCGGTGTGTGAGCTCATGCCGCACCTCAACCGGGGGGCGCCGCCGCGCATTCCCGCCGGCGGCCGTCGAAGCTCATGCATACGGTTCCACGGGGTGGCGGCCCGGGGTCCTGACCCCCCGGACCGCCACCCCCGGCCGCTCGGCGGACCCCCGGCCGCGGCGACCCCTTCTTCACAGTGGTCAGTGGCAGACCTTCACGCCGGTGCCCTTCCCCCAGGAGCAGGAGTCCAGGAGCGCACCGCTCGGCTTGATCAGCCGGGCCTTGTCGCCGGTGTTGTTCCAGACGTACGAGCCACGGTTCCAGTACACGTGGGCCGCGGAGTTCTTGCCCTTGCCGGTGTGGACCCGGACCGTCTTCCCGGCGGCCACGCCGAAGCTCGGGAAGGTGTACGTGTAGCCGGTGTTGTCCTTCAGCTTGTAGCCCTTGAGCTGCAGCTTGGACTTGCCGTTGTTGTGGATGTCCACGTACTCGGCGACCAGGGACGTGTTCGTCCGGGTGTCCTTGCCGGGGCTGTCGTACTGGATCTTGCCGAGGTGCAGACCGCCCTGGTGGGAGGCCGCCGAGGCCGGGGCCGTGGCGAGGAGCGAGCCGGCCAGGGCGGTGGCGGCGGCCAGGGCGAGGGGCGCGGTGGTGCGTATGCGCATGCTGTGTGGTCCTTCTGTGTGCATCTGGTGAAGGTCAGCAGCATACGGGCAGCACGCGCTTGCCCGGACGCGGAGCGGGAAACTCGCAAACTCTGTCATTCGGGAGCGAGTTCCGGCGTGGTCCGGGCAAGCGTGGTTGCGGTGGGCCTGAGCGGATCAGCCCCGGCCGACGTACGGCATCGCTGTCGCCAGTACCGTCGCGAACTGCACATTGGCCTCCAGCGGCAGCTCCGCCATGTGCAGGACCGTCCGGGCCACGTCGTCCGCCGCCATGACCGGCTCGGCGGCGACCTCGCCGTTGGCCTGGAGGATCCCCGTGCTCATCCGCTCCGTCATGTCGGTGGCGGCGTTGCCGATGTCGATCTGCCCGCAGGCGATCCGGTACGGCCGCCCGTCCAGCGACAACGACTTCGTCAGGCCCGTCACCGCGTGCTTCGTCGCCGTGTAGGCGATGGAGTGCGGACGCGGCGCGTGGGCCGAGACGGAGCCGTTGTTGATGATCCGGCCGCCCTGCGGGTCCTGCTCCCTCATCAGGCGGTACGCCGCCTGTGCGCACAGGAACGTCCCCGTCAGATTGACGTCCACCACCGTCCGCCAGTCCTCGTACGCGAGGTCCTCGACGGGTGTCGCGCGCGGCCCGAACGTGCCCGCGTTGTTGAAGAGCAGGTCCAGCCTGCCGAAGCGGTCCCGTACGGAGGTGAAGAGCGCCGCCACCCCGTCCGGGTCGCTCACGTCGGTGGGCAGGCACACCGTGGCGCCCGGGCCGGCCGCGGCGGCCGTCTCCTCCAGGGCGGCGGCCCGCCGGCCCGCCAGGGCCACCGTCCAGCCCGCACCCGTAAGGGTGACGGCGACGGCCCTGCCGATCCCCGATCCCGCACCTGTGACGACAGCGATTCTCTGCTCAGCGTTCATGGCCCGGCAGCGTACGGGAGGTTTCGCGGCGGCCGGCACCCGGTGCTCATCACACCGCCATAAGGATGTGGTGTACCAGCCAACGGCCGGTCGTCGCCCCGCACTCCAATGCCTCTGACAACATCCGGCAGGGGAGGGGCATATGACACCCGCACAGCTCAGCAGGACGCCCGGTCAGCACGGCCATTCCGCCGAACTGCGCCTCGCCGCGCAGCGGCTCGGATCCGGTGTGGGCCGCCGCCGCTTCCTCACCGTCACCGGTGCGGCCGCGGCCTTGGCCTTCGCGGTGAACCTGCCCGGTGCGGGCACGGCGGCCGCGGCCGAACTCGACGCGCGGAAGATCACCGAGGACCCGTTCACCCTCGGGGTGGCGTCCGGCGACCCGCTGCCGGAATCCGTACTCCTGTGGACGAGACTCGCGCCCCGCCCGTACGAGGCCGACGGCGGGCTGCCCGCCCGGCGCGTCGAGGTCCGCTGGGAGATCGCCCGCGACGAGCGCTTCCGGCGGATCGTCCGGCGCGGAGCCGCCACCGCCCACCCGGAATTCGGCCACAGCGTCCATGTGGACGTGGACGGCCTCGACTCCGACCGGAACTTCTACTACCGCTTCCGTGCCGGCAGCTGGACCAGCCCCACCGGCCGCACCCGCACCGCACCCGCACGGGGCGCCCGCAACAGCTCCCTGACCCTGGCCGCCGTCTCCTGCCAGGCCTACCACGACGGCTACTTCACCGCCTACCAGCACCTCGCGGACGAGGACGTCGACGTGGTCTTCCACCTCGGCGACTACCTCTACGAGTACGCCGTCACCGCCGTCGGCGGCGCCCGCAACTACACCGACCGCGTCCTGCCGGACCACTACAACCGGGAGACGCTGACGCTGGAGGACTACCGCATGCGGTACGGCCTCTACAAGTCCGACCCGGACCTGCGCGCCGCCCACGCCGCGCACCCCTTCGTCGTCACCTGGGACGACCACGAGACCGAGAACAACTACGCGGGCGACACCCCCGAGAACAGCGTCCCCCCGGAGGAGTTCCTGCTGCGCAGGGCCGCCGCCTACCGCGCGTACTGGGAGAACCAGCCACTGCGCACCCCGCAGCGCCCCACCGGCCCCGACATGCGGCTCTACCGCCGGCTGCGCTTCGGGCGGCTCGCCCAGTTCGACATCCTCGACACCCGCCAGTACCGCAGCAACCAGGCGTACGGCGACGGCTGGAAGGTCCCCGGACCGGAGTCCGAGGACCCCTCGCGCACCATGACGGGAGCCGCCCAGGAGCGCTGGCTGCTCGACGGCTGGAAGACCTCGGACGCCCGGTGGAACGTCGTGCCGCAGCAGGTCACCTTCGCCCGGCGGCGCGACGTGCCGACCGACGCCTACAAGCTGTCCATGGACTCGTGGGACGGCTACCCGGCCTCCCGGCAGCGCGTCATGGAAGGTGCGGAGGCCGCCGGGATCGAGAACCTGATGGTCCTGACCGGCGACGTGCACGTCGGTTACGCCTTCGACCTCAAGAAGGACTTCGACGACCCGGCGTCCCGGACCGTCGGCACGGAGGTCGTGGCCACCTCGATCGCCAGCGGCAAGGACGGCTCGGAGAAGCCGGCCAACTGGAACAACCTGACCCAGGCCAACCCGCACATGAAGTTCTACAACGGCCGCCGCGGCTACGCGCTCGTCACCCTCGGCACGGAGCAGGCGCGTGCCGACTTCCGTACGGTGTCGGCGGTCACCACGCCCGGCGCGCCGGTCACCACGGCCGCCTCCTTCGTGACCGAGGCCGGGAACCCGGGGCTCACCCCCGCGTAACCCGGCCCCCGGCCCCGCACGAGGTCAGGCGCGCTCGTCCGCGGGGTAGCGGACGCCGACACGGTCACGTACCGCGTCGAGCGTCCGCATCACGGCGAGGGAGCCCTCCAGCGGCACCAGCGGGGACTCCTTCTCGCCGGCCAGCAGCGCGCGCGTCACCTCGGCCGCCTCGTACTGCATGCCCGTCAGGCCCTGGGGGCCCGGACCCGTGACGACCTTCTCGGGCTCCCGGCCCGCCCGGTGGAGGAGGAAGTGCTCCGGGTGGAAGAAGCCCTGCGGGAAGTCGATGCGCCCCGCCGTGCCGGTGACCGACGCGACGGTCGGCAGGTTCCCCACGATCGAGCAGCTCAGCAGCGCCGTGGCACCCGAGTCCCAGCCCAGCAGCATCCCGGTGTTCAGGTCGACGCCCTCCGGGGACAGCAGCGCGTCCGCCTGCACGCGGTCCGGCTCGCCCAGCAACAGCTGCGCGAACGACACCGGGTAGACCCCGAGGTCCAGCAGCGCGCCGCCGCCCAGCGCGGGATCGCGCAGCCGGTGTCCGGCGCCGAAGTCGCCCGCGAAGCCGAAGTCGGCCTGCACCGTGCGGATCTCGCCGATCGCGCCGTCCGCCACCAGCTCGGTCATCCGGCGGATGAGCGGATTGCAGTACGTCCACATGGCTTCCATCAGGAACAGCCCGCGCTCCCGGGCCAGATCCACCAGCTCCCGCGCCTCACGCTCGTTGAGCGTGAACGCCTTCTCGCACAGCACGTGCTTGCCGGCCCGCAGAGCGAGCCCGGCCGCCTCCCTGTGCGCCGAGTGCGGGGTGGCGACGTAGACGACGTCGACGGCGTCGTCGGCGACGAGCTCCGCCCAGCTGCCGTACGCCCGCTCGATCCCGAACCGGTCGGCGAACGCCTTCGCGGAGGCCTCGCTCCGCGACGCGACGGCCACGACCTCGGCCCCGGAGTCCTCCATCGCCAGCAGATCCCCGGTGAAGGTCGCGGCTATGCCGCCCGTCGCCAGTACACCCCAACGCACAGTCCCACTCATGCCCGCCCGCTCCCACGCAAAAAGGTATCGACCACTACGGCTGAGCTGAGAGCATAGATGTGGATTCAACGAAGCGGAGACGAGGATGCCGGACAACGGCGCGAGCCGGGCCCAGCAAGAACACGAGCACATACCGACGACGAGCAGCAAAGGCGCCGCACTCAGCGCCCAGGCCACCGCCACCCCCACCGCTGCGGGTGTCCCGGCCATTTCCACGACCACCGCGCCGGGACTCCCGGCCGCCGCGACGACCACCGCACGACGGGCCGGACTCCTGGTCACCCTCGTGCTGGGCGGGCTCACCGCACTGCCGCCCCTCTCGATGGACATGTACCTCCCGGCACTCCCGGAGGTCACCGACGCGCTGCACGCACCCGCCGCGACGGTCCAGCTCACCCTGACGGCCTGCCTCACCGGCATGGCGCTCGGCCAGCTCGTCGTCGGCCCCATGAGCGACCGCTGGGGCCGGCGCAAGCCGCTGCTCCTCGGCATGGTCGTCTACGTCCTCGCGACCGCCATCTGCGCCGTCGCCCCCACCGCGGAACTCCTCATCGGCTTCCGCCTCCTCCAGGGCCTGGCGGGCGCCGCCGGCATCGTGATCTCCCGGGCCGTCGTACGCGACCTGTACGACGGCGACGAGATGGCCCGGTTCTTCTCCACCCTGATGCTGATCTCGGGAGTCGCGCCGGTCATCGCGCCCGTGATCGGCGGCCAGGTGCTGCAGTTCACCGACTGGCGCGGCATCTTCGTCGTCCTCACCTTCGTCGGAGTGCTGCTCACCCTCGTCGTCTGGAAGTGGCTCCACGAGACACTGCCGGCGGCGCAGCGCCACACCGGCGGTGTCGGCGACGCCCTGCGCACCATGCGCGGGCTGCTGGCCGACCGGGTGTTCACCGGCTACATGGTCGCGGGCAGCCTCGCCTTCGCCGCGCTCTTCGCCTACGTGAGCGCGTCCCCGTTCGTCGTCCAGGAGATCTACGGCGCGTCCCCGCAGACCTTCAGCCTGCTCTTCGGGATCAACTCCGTCGGGCTGATCGCCGTCGGCCAGATCAACGGCAAGCTGCTCGTCGGAAGGGTCAGCCTGGACAAGGCGCTCGGCTTCGGCCTCGCCGTCATCTCCGTCGCGGCGGTCGCGCTGCTGCTGATGACCTCCGGGGTCTTCGGCGAGGTCGGCCTGGTGCCGGTGGCCGTCGGGCTGTTCGTGCTCATGTCCGCGATGGGCCTCGCGATGCCGAACACCAACACCCAGGCGCTGATGCGCACCAGGCACGCGGCCGGCTCCGCCTCCGCGCTGCTGGGGACGTCCCAGTTCCTGATCGGTGCCATCGCCTCGCCCCTCGTCGGGATCGCCGGTGAGAAGACCGCCGTGCCGATGGCCGTGGTCCAGGTGGTCTGCGCCCTGTCCGCGGCGCTGTGCTTCCTGCTGCTGTGCCGGCCGTGGCAGAACACGGGGGCCGCGCGGGAGCGGCTGGAGAAGTAAGGGGGAGCGGCCGGGCGGGTCCCGGCCGCTCAGCCCACGCGGGGATAGCCCAGCAGGTGCAGCCGGTCCTTGCGGTCCGTCCAGCGGAAGACGCCGACGCCCGAGGTCTCCATCTCCGGCAGCCGGGTGTTCGGGGGCAGCGTCTTGACGGACCAGGTCGTGAAGCTCATCGTGACCGGGCCGGTCCCGTCGCCCTCCAGCGCCTCGTCCGCGTCCCGTGCGGTCGTCGCGCCGTAGGCGCTGCCGCCGTCCGTCACCGAGGCGAACGTCAGCCGCGCCGAACCGTCCTCCTCCTCGAAGCAGAACCCCTTCTTCTCCTCCAGGTCGAAGGCCAGGTTCCCCGCGACCAGGTAGCCGCCCGACGGTGAGACGACGGCTTGTGGATAACGCCCCGGCTCCATGGCCGGGGCGTGGCACTCGGCGGAGGCGACCGGCTTCCCGCTCACCGCGTCGTGGACCGCCCACAGCTGGTGGGTGCCGGCCCGCTTCGCCCCCTCGGCGAGCTGCCACCGCGCGAGGATCAGGCCCGGGGCCACGGAGGTCGGCACCCCGGTCGCCGGGTCCGCTCCCTTCGGCGCGGTCCTCCTGCTGAACCAGCCGCCCCGCACCCAGAATTCGCGTACCCCGCTCAGCAGCAGACCCTTCGCCGTCTGCCCGCGCACCTCGGTGAGCCGCTTGCAGGCGGTACAGCCCTTCGGGTACCCCACCGCCGACGCGGCGATCTCCGACACCTCACCGCTGACCGGATCCACGACCGCGCTGTTGGCCCGGCCGTCGCTGATCAGCACGCCGGGCCCGGTCGCCGTGACGGTCGGGGCACCGGCCCAGGGCACCTCGACGCGCCGGTGTTCCCCGTCCACCACGTCGTACACGTCGAGGGAGACGAGGCTCCCCTCGGGTGCGGGACCGTCGCCCGTCTTCCCGTAGGACCAGGCCACGAAGAACTGGCGGTCGTCCTTGGCGACGGTGAGCAGCTTCGGGAAGTTCAGCGCGTCCGGCGGCCGCCAGGCCTCGCCGCTCCAGCCGGCCCGGCCGGTCTCCGTGTCCAGGGTCCGCAGCCGGTAACGGTGCCCGGGCGCCTCCACCAGATAGGCCAGCCGGCCCGTCGTGTGCGAGACGGCGTAGTCGGGTCCGGCGCCGACGACCTCCCAGCCGCGCCCCGTCGTGTACTCCGCGGGGACGTCCAGCCGTGTCGCGGGTCCGGCGCTCCTCTTCACGGGCTTCTCCGGCCCGTCGTCACCCCCGGTGCCGGCCCCGCCGCCCCGGCAGGTGGCCGTCAGCAGGAGCAGGGCGAGCACGAGCACCCCGCCCACCAGCGCCAGACGCACGATTCTCTGCCTCAAGGTCCCCCCGATGAGCCGGCCGATCCCTGAGCGATTCCCGACGCGGCGCGGTCAGCGTAGCAACGGGCCCCGGACGAAGAGCAGTTCGGTTCCGTACCCGTTACGTCCCGGTTCCGTGCCGGACCACCGGACTGCGGAGGGCGGGTCCACTGCGCCTACAATTCGGCGGTGAACGCCACCCTCCCCACCGCGGAAGCCCTGCGTGCCGCGCTGGCCGCCCTGCTCGACGGGCTGCCCCCGACGCGGGCCGCGCAGGCCGTCGACCGGCTGATCGCCAGCTACCGCGGGACCACCCCGACCGACGCCCCCATCCTGCGGGACCGTTCGGACGTCGCCGCCTACGCCGCCTACCGGATGCCCGCGACGTTCGAGGCCGTACGGTCCTGCCTCGCCGCGCTCCGCGAGGCCGCGCCGGACTGGGCGCCCGCCACCCACACCGACTTCGGGGGCGGCACGGGCGCGGCGAGCTGGGCGGTCGCCGGGGCCTGGGACGGGCCGCGGACCACGGTCCTGGACTGGTCCGAACCGGCCCTCGCGCTCGGCCGGGAGCTGGCCGCGGCCTCCGGCATCCCCGCGCTGCGGGACGCCGCCTGGGAGCGGGCGAGGATCGGGACGGCGCTGGAGCCGGCCCCCACGGACCTGGCGACCGTCAGCTACGTACTCAAGGAACTCACCCCCGCCGACCGGGCCGCTCTGGTGGACGCCGTCGCCGGCGCCGCGCAGGCCGTGGTCATCGTGGAGCCCGGCACCCCCGACGGCTACGACCGGATCATCGAGGCCCGCGACCGGCTGATCGCCGCGGGGCTGAGCGTCGCCGCGCCCTGCCCGCACGACGACGCGTGCCCCGTCGAGCGCGGCACGGATTGGTGCCACTTCTCGGCGCGGGTCAGCCGCTCCTCGCTGCACCGGCAGGTCAAGGGCGGCTCGCTCAGCCACGAGGACGAGAAGTTCAGCTACGTCGTGGCGACCAGGTTCGCCACCGACCCGGTCGGCGCACGGGTCATCCGCAGGCCGCAGATCCGCAAGGGGCAGGTGCTGCTGGAGCTCTGCACCAGGGACGAGGGCCTGAGCCGCGCCACGGTCACCAAGCGGCACGGCGCGCACTACCGTGCCGCCCGGGACACCGCGTGGGGCGACGCCTGGCCGCCGCCCGAGCAGGATTAGGCCTTACCGGATCAGGCCCGCAGCTCCTGGGTGCAGCACTTCACGCTGCCGCCGCCCTTGAGCAGCTCGCCCAGATCCATCGGGACCGGGTCGAAGCCCCGGTCCCGCAGCGGGTCGAAGAGCCCGGTCGCGGCCTGCGGGAGCAGCACATGGCGCCCGTCGCTGACCGCGTTGAGGCCCAGTGCGGCGGCGTCCGCCTCCTCGGCCAGCAGCGCGTCGGGGAAGAGCCGGGCCAGCACGGACCGGCTGCCCCGCGAGAAGGCCCCGGGGTAGTACATGATCTCGTCCGCCGCGTCGTCCAGTACGCACAGCGCGGTGTCCAGGTGGTAGTAGCGCGGGTCCACCAGATCGAGGCCGATCACCGGGCGCCCGAAGAACTCCTGCGCCTCGTCGTGGGAGAGCGGACTGGACCGGAAGCCCCGCCCGGCCAGCAGGTACGAGGCGGTCACGGCGAAGTCGCCCTCGCCCTCGTTGACATGGGCCGGTTCATGGATCTCCGTGAAGCCGTTGGCCCGGAACCACTCCCGGTGCGCCTCGGCCTCCGCGTACCGCTCCCGGTAGGCGAACAGGGCGCCGAGCACCCTGCCGTCGATCACGGTGGCGCCGTTGGCGGCGAACACCATGTCGGGCAGGTCGGGGCGGGGGGTGAGGAGCTCCACGGTGTGGCCGAGGGCCCGGTAGCGGTCGCGCAGGTCCTCCCACTGGGTGGTGGCCAGGGGCAGATCCACGGGTTTCGAAGGATCCATCCACGGATTGATGGAGTAGGTGACCTCGAAGTGGGACGGGGCGCACATCAGGTAGCGACGGGGGGTGGCGTCACGGGTCAATGCAGGCTCCTCGCGAACGGCGGCGTTCGGCCGCGGCACGGTGGGATGCGCACGGGTGTGTGCGTGAGTTCATGGTGCGCCGTGCCGGGCCGTCGCGCTGTGATCCGTTCGGGTGGTTCGCGAGGGCGGGCGGCCAGGTGTGGTGACGCGCACCCGCCGGGAGGGAGCACGTTTCGGTCAGGCAAGACGATACGTATCGGACCGTCCGGCTCTAGGATGGCCGGATGGCAGCTCAGAAGCCCCCGGACTCCAGCCGTCGCAGCGGCCGCTCCCACCGAGCGATCTGTGACGCCGCGCTCGCGCTCGTCGGCGAGATCGGTTACGCCAGGACGACGATCGAGGGTATCGCCGCCCGTGCCGGGGTCGGCAAGCAGACGATCTACCGCTGGTGGCCGTCGAAGGCGGCCGTACTCCTGGAGGCGTTCCTCGAGGAGAGCGCCCGCCGCTCGGAGGAGCTGGGCGAGGCCGGCGAGGACGGTGCGTACGGGATCCCCGACACCGGCGATCTGGCGGCCGACCTCAAGCTGGTCCTGCGGGCCACGGTCGACGGGCTGAACGACCCGGTGAGCGCGGCACCCACCCGGGCCCTGGCCGCCGAGGGGATCATCGACCCCGCACTCGGGGCACAATTCGTCGAAAACCTGCTCGAACCGCAGCTCCAGTTGTACGTCACACGCCTGCGAGCGGCCCAGGAGGCCGGTCAGGTGCGCGCGGACATCGATCCACGGATCGCGCTGGAGCTCCTGATCGCCCCGCTCACCCACCGCTGGCTGCTCAGGACCCTTCCGCTCACCCACGCGTACGCGGACCAGGTCGTCGACCTCACCCTGCGGGGGCTCCTGGTCCAGCCATGAGCCCGACGGCGCATTCCGTGACATTCCGTACGAGTGTGCCGACCCCTGCGCAACCGCCCGGGCCCCCCGCTTCGGAACTCTGGCCACCCGAGGAGCAGGATGGTGGGACCATGGAGGGACAACCGCTGAGGTGAGGGGATAGATGGGCGCCGATTCCGGCCGCTATCGCGGCACAGAGGGCAGGATTTCCCAGTGGCTGCGCAGGCGGCCGAAACCACAGCCGGAAGCCGACGACGCGGCGCGGCTGGCGCTGCTCCTGGCCGTCGCCGAGGCAGGAATGCCCATCTCACCCGCGGCGCACCCGTCCGGATACCGATGCTCGTGCGAGCGCATCGGCTGTCCGACCCCGGCGCGGCACCCCGTCTCGTTCGCCTGGCAGACGCAGTCCACGACGGACAGCGCCCAGATCGAGCGCTGGGCCGCCGGTCAGCCGCTGGCCAACTTCATCACCGCGACGGGCCTGGTCCACGACGTCCTCGACGTGCCCCTCACGGCGGGGCGCGCCGCCCTCGACCGGCTCATCGCCGCAGGCATCGACGTAGGCCCGGTGGCCCAGTCGGGCACCGACCGGATGCTCTTCTTCACCGCCACCCGTGGCACCCCCGACGACGAGGACGAGTGGTGGCCCTGCGAGCTGGACTGCCACCCCGAGACCATGGACGAGCATCCCGGGCTCCGCTGGCACTGCCGCGGCAGCTATGTCCTCCTGCCGCCCGCGCGGCTTCCCGGTGAGGTGGACGTGCACTGGATCCGTGGCCCTGAGAACCCGCTCCCCGATCCTCTGACCCTGCTCGAGACGCTCACCGACGCCTGCGCGCAGTACGCGGACACGGCCGACGCGAGCGACCTCGACCACGACGCGGTGGCCTGGCCGCTCAGCCGCTGACGACCCGCCCTCGGCGGGCGAACTTCGCGACGGCGGCGGGCGTGACCGGGGTGAAGAGGTTCACGAGGTTGCCGTCGGGGTCGCGGAACAGGAGCGAGCGGTTGCCCCACGGCATCGTGGTGGGCTCCTTGACGAACTCCTCCACGACCCCGGCCAGGTTCGCGTGCACGCCGTCCACGTCGTCGACGAGGAATTCGAGGATGACGCTCCGGTTGTCGGCCGGGCCGGCGGAACCGGGTGAGAACAGCGGGACCGTGCGTGTGCTGCCGATCGCGAGGGTGGCCGAGGCGGTCCTGATCTCGGCGAAGTCCTCGGTGGACCAGTCGGCGGCCACTCCGGTGACACGTTCGTAGAAGTCGACGAGGCGGACGATGTCGCCCGTGATGATGCGGACAGAGACGAAGTTCATGGGTCTTCTCCTGGTCGTTCGGTGTTTCCGACCGAACGCTACGACCGATACCGGGCGGAACCCGCCCGGTATCCGCGAGAGACTTCCGGACATGCCCCGTCCTCTCGCCCGTGTGCTCGCCCTGCTGGAACTCCTGCAGTCCGGAGGAGTCCGGACCGCGTCCGAACTCGCGGACCGGCTCGGCGTCGACGAGCGCACGGTGCGGCACTACATCGGCCATCTCACCGACCTCGACGTGCCCGTCGAGTCGGTGCGCGGCCGCTACGGCGGCTACCGGCTCGCCCCCGGCCACCGCCTGCCCCCGCTCATGCTGAGCGACGACGAGGCGCTCGCCGTACTGCTCGGCCTCGTCGCGGGGCGACGGGCCGGAGCGACCTCCACCACCGGCACGGCGAGCGACACGGCGACGGCCAAGATCCGCCGGGTGCTGCCCGAGCGGCTGCGCCTCAGGCTCGACGCCGTGCTCGGCTCCCTCGCCTTCACCGCTCCGCCCGGCGAAGCGCTCGCCCCGGACTCAGGGATCCTGCTCCCGGTGGCCGACGCGGTGAACCACCACCGGCCGGTCTCGATCCGCTACACCTCGTCGGACGGCCGCCGCAGCGAACGCATGCTGCACCCTCATGGACTCGTCGTCCACTCGGGCAAGTGGTACGTGACGGCCGCGGATCTCACGGCGTGCGAGGACCGGACGTTCCGGCTGGACCGGATCACGGAGGTGAGGACCCTGCCGGGCTCGTTCGAGCCACCCGAGGGACTCGACCCGGCGAAACGCGTGCTGACGGCGCTCGCCACGGCGCCGTACCGGCACGAGGTGACCCTCCGCGTCCAGGGCACGGCCGAGCACATCCACGCCCGGCTTCCCGCCGGCGTCGCGATCGTCGAGGAACCACCCTCCCCGGGAGACGGGGACCCGGAGACCGAGTACTGGTCCCGGGTCGAACTCCGCGTGGAACGGCTCGACTGGCTGCCCGCCGTGCTCGCCTCGATCGACCGGCCGTTCGTCATCGAACGCCCGGACGCACTCCGGGGCCTCGTCGAAGCCTTCGCCGAACGGCTCAGCCTCTCGGCCCGGCGGGACCCGTCCCACGGCTGACGCGTCAGGAGCCCTGCGCCGCGATCAGACCGGGCAGCCGGTTCAGCACGCGCACCTTGCCGTCCGTGCCTCCCGCCGCCTTCCTGGGCACGTAGACCAGCTGACTGGAGACCCGTTCCTTGGTGAGGGTGCTCTTCACCTCGCCGGTCAGCAGCGCCTCCACGTCCTCCGTGACGGTCGGCCGCAGGCCCTCCGCCGCCGTCTGCCGCTCGAAGTGCTTGCTGCTGAAGAAGACCAGCGCCCCGCCGTCCTCCGTCGTCAGACCCAGCGGCGCGAACGTCCCGGAATCCAGCGCCTGGTCGACGTACTGGTAGGAGAAGCCCGCCCTGCGGGTGTTCTTCCGCGCCTCCCGCCAGCCCGAGGTCATCGACCCCGGAGCGAACACGTCCGGGGCACCGTCCTTGAGGTAGCCCGTGTACGTGGTGCTCAGCTCCGCCGGCGGGGTCGCCAGCGCCGCGTCCGTGTCCGCCGAGGGAACGGGCTCGGCCCAGCCGTCGGCGTCCTTGCGGAACTTCGGGATCTCGGACGCGGAGGCGACCGCCAGATAGGAGACCTTCCACAGCGCGTCCGGCGCGGTGCGGACGAACGTCAGCAGCCAGCGGGTGTCCTGCTTCCCGCTGTCCTGGTCGCGGTTGGAGTCCGTGTCCGCGACGAACCAGCGCGGCCAGCCCGCCTTCTTGGGAATGACGTAGGAGGCGTCGGTCAGCACCAGAGGCTCGTGGTCCGCGTTGCCCTCCGGACTGTTCTTCTGCCGTGCGGTCAGACCGGCCTGGTTGATCGCGCCGAGCGAACCGGTCACCCGGTCCTCGTCGAGCGCCGGATCGTACGCCTTGTCCGCCTCGTTGTACGCGACGAGGAAGTCCTCCAGGGCCTTCGCGGCCTCGGACTTCGTCGCTCCCGGCACGACTTCCAGTTCACCGTGCACCGTCACGCAGCCGCTCGCCGTCACGACCAGTACCGTCGTCGTCGCGAGCCCCGCCGCCAGCCGCCCCAGCCTTGTCATCCGTCGCCTTCTGCGCCTTCTGCTCCGTCATCCGCACTGACGGCCTGAACCCTACCGGGGCGAGGAACAGCACGAGCGTCGGGATGAGGTACAGCGCCCACACCGTGACCTGAAGAACGGTCGGGTCGGCCTGGAAGTTGAAGACCCCCTTGAGCAGGGTGCCGTACCAGCTGTCCGGCGGAATCGTGGTCGTGATGTCGAACGCCTTGTTCTCGAGGCCGCTGAGGAAACGGGCCTCCTGCAGGTCGTGCACGCCGTAGGCGAGCACACCGGCCGCCACCACCACGAGCATGCCGCCGGTCCACGTGAAGAACGTCGACAGGTTGATCCTCAGGGCGCCCCGGTAGAACAGCCAGCTCAGCACGATCGCGGTCGTGATGCCGAGCAGCACCCCGATCAGCGGTGACGAGGATCCCTCCCCGCTCGCCCGCACCGACGCCCACACGAACAGGGCGGTCTCCAGGCCCTCACGGCCCACCGCGAGGAAGGCGGTGGCCACCAGGGCGCCCGTGCCCATCGCGAGTGCGGTGTCGAGCTTGCCGTGCAGCTCCTTCTTCAGATGCCGCGCGGTACGCCGCATCCAGAACACCATCCACGTCACGAGCCCGACGGCGATGATCGAGAGCGAACCCCCGAGCATCTCCTGGGCCTCGAACGTCAGCTCCTGGGAGCCGAATTCGAGGGCGGCGCCGAAGCCCAGCGAGATGGCGCAGGCGATGGCGATGCCGATCCACACCGGCCGCAGTGCGTCGCGGCGGCCGGACTTGACCAGGTAGGCGATGAGGATGCAGACCACCAGGCCGGCCTCGAGCCCCTCGCGCAGGCCGATCAGATAGTTGCCGAACATGCCGTTCCTTCCACGGTGTCGGTCATGAGAACAGGGCCCGGCCCCACCAGTCGTCCCCGTCGCGGACACCGGGCGGAACGGCGAAGACCGCCGAACCCACGTGCTGGATGTACTCGTTGAGCGCGTCGGAGGCCGCGAGACCGCGCTGCACCGGGATGAAGCCCGTGCGGACGTCCCGCTGGTAGGCCAGGAAGAACAGCCCTGCGTCGAGCCTGCCCAGACCGTCCGTACCGTCGGTGAAGGAGTAGCCGCGACGCAGGATCGTCGCCCCGTTGTTGGTGTCCGGGTGCGCCAGCCGCACGTGCGCGGTCGGCAGCATCGCCTTCAGGAACGGCTCGTCGCGCTCCTTGGCCTTGCCGACCGGGGCGCCCTCACCCTTGTCGCGGCCGAAGATGTCCTCCTGCTCCCGCAGGGGAGCCCGGTCCCACGTCTCGATGTGCATGCGGATGCGCCGGGCCACCAGATACGAGCCCCCGGCCATCCACCCGGCGTCTCCCGTCCCGTCCGCCCACACATGCTTCTTCAGCGCGGCGTCGTCCGTGCCGGAGATGTTCCGGGTGCCGTCCTTGAACCCCATCATGTTGCGCGGAGTCTGTGCGCCGGGCGTCGTCGAGGACGTCTTGCCGAACCCCAGCTGCGACCAGCGGATGGCGGCGCGCCCCATCCCGATCCTGGCGAGGTTCCGGATGGCGTGCACGGCGACCTGCGGGTCGTCCGCGCACGCCTGGACGCACAGGTCCCCGCCGCTGCGGGCGGCGTCCAGGTTGTCGCCGGGAAACTTCGGCAGATCCACCAGCGCTTCGGGCCGCCGGCCCTCGATGCCGAAGCGACCCCTGTCGAACAGGGACGGGCCGAAACCGAGCGTGAGCGTCAGCCGGGACGGCCTGAGGCCCAGCGCCTCGCCCGTGTCGTCCGGCGGGGCCTCCGCCGGCCCCCCGTACGCCCCCTCGCCCACGGCCCGCCCGGCTGTCATCCGCTCCGCGGCCCGGGTCCATTCCTTGAGGAGGGCGATCAGTTCGGCCCGGTCCTCCGTCGTCACGTCGAAGGAGGCGAAATGCAGCCGGTCCTGGACGGCGGTGGCGATCCCCGCCTGGTGAACCCCGTGGAAGGGCACCGCCGCGCCGCTGTCCGAGGCCGGATCCGCGTCCCCGTCGGAACGCACCGCTGCGACGGCACCGCCCGCCGCCACGGCGCCGAGCGCCAGCCCGGCACCGCCCCAGCCGAGCAGCGCGCGTCGCGACGGGGCGGGGGCGCCGTCGGAGTCCTCGTCCCCGGTCATGATCGGGCCCCCGCTCACTTCGTGACCGCGGCGGCCAGCTTGGACAGCGGCTCCGCGAGCGCGTTGACGGCGTCGGAGAGCTCCTTGCGGTCCGCCTTGCCGACCTTGTCGTACGGGGTGAAGTCGTAGGAGGCCTTGTCCGTGCGGTACTTGTCCAGCAGGGTGTTCAGCGCCGCGAACTGCTTGTCCAGGGAGGCGGTCAGCGCCGCGTCGTTCTTGGACGCGATCGGCTTGAGGAGCTCGTAGGACTGCTCCGCGCCCTCGACGTTCGCCTTGAAGTCGACGAGGTCGGTGTGGCTGTAGCGCTCCTCCTCGCCGGTGACCTTGCCGGTGGCGACCTCGTCGAGGAGCTCCTTGGCGCCGTTGGCCATCGAGGTCGGGGTGATGTCGGCCCGGCCGACGCGCTTCTGCCAGTCCAGCAGGTCGTCATGGAGAGTGGGCGCGAGCGCCTTCTCCTCGGCGCCCAGCTTCCCGTCCTGCCACAGCGCCTTCTCCAGGCGGTGCCAGCCGGTCCACTTCTGGCCGTCCTCCAGGCCGTCCTCGCGGACGTCGACCTTCGGGTCGATGTCACCGAAGGACTCGGCTACCGGTTCGGTACGCTCCCAGCCGATCCTGGAGCCGGCGTACGCCTTCTTCGCCGCCTCGACGTCGCCCGCGGCGACGGCGTCGGTGAAGACCTTCACCTTGGGCAGCGTCTCGTCGGCCTGCGCCTGGACATAGGTGCGGTAGGCGGCCACGGCCCGGTCCATCTCGGGGCTGCGCGCGGCGGCCTGCCCTCCGGTGACCTCGACCGTCTGGCGGATACCGTCGCCCTTCATGCCGGGCTTGCAGGCGATCTCGTACGTCCCGGCCTTGATCTCCGCCGTGATCTTCGCCTTGGTGCCCGGGCCGATGTTCTCGCGCTCGGTGACGATCCGGTCGTCCGGGAAGAGGACGTAGACCTCGGTGACCTTGGATCCCTTGTTCTCCACGGCGAGTTCGACGTGGCCGGCCGGGATCTTCTTCGACGAGACCTCGCAGGAGTCGTCCTTGGCGACCACCTGGACGGCGGCGTCGCCCTTGCCGTCGCTCTTCTCGGCGCAGCCCGTGACGGCGGTCAGTGCGGCCACCGTGGCGACAGCGGTGACGACAGAGGAACGAACGGCTCGCATGCGGGGCTCCACAAGGGTGAAAGAGCGGGAAGTGGTGCGGACGAAAAGTAGGTGAGGCGGGCCTAACTTAACCGGGCCTTACCTCGCCCGTCCCCCTCGGTCGCGTGATTCAGGTCTCACTCACCGAGGCCGGAAACGCCCCGGTCACGGCGCTCTCATGAGAAGGCCACAAGAAGGTCAAGAGCGGGTCAAGCAAGCCTTTTCGGTACGGCGGGCGGCGCTCCGGTCCGTGGGCCGTGAGCCCCCGAGCCGCAGGCGGCTTCGTCGCCCGGGGCCGGTGGGCCGCGCACGGTGCTTGAATGCGGAGGTGAACGACTTCGAGGTACCCGACGGCATCGACGTACTGCGCGTCTTCTGCGGCCCGGACGGCCGCCACGGCAACGCGCTGGGCGTCGTGCGCGACGGGCGCAGGTATCCCGGCAACGAGTCCCGGCAGGCGCTCGCCGGGAAACTCGGCTTCAGCGAGACGGTCTTCGTGGACGATCCGGAGCGCGGCACCGTCGACATCCGCACCCCCGGGCTGCGGCTGCCGTTCGCGGGGCATCCGCTCGTCGGCGCGGCCTGGCTGCTCGACCTGGAGGTCCTGGAGCTGCCCGTCGGGGACGTGACGGCCCGCCAGGACGGCGAGTTCACCTGGATCACGGCCCGCCCGGAATGGGCGCCGCCGAGGACGCTGGAGCGTTATGCGTCCGTCGCCGAGGTCGAGGCGCTGACGGGGCCGCCGCCCGGCGAGGGCTGGCTCTACGTCTGGGCCTGGGAGGACGAGGCCGCCGGGCGCGTGCGCGCACGGGCCTTCCCGCGCCGCGACGACACCATCGACGAGGACGAGGCGACCGGTGCGGCGGCCATGCTGCTGAGCGCCGAACTCGGCCGGGCCCTCAACATCACACAGGGACGCGGCTCCCAGATCCTCACCGCGCCCGCGCCGGACGGCACGATGGAGATCGGGGGCCGCGTCCTTCTCGTGTCCGCGTCCTGACTACGCGCTGAGCGGGAACACCTCGCCGAGCTCACGGAAGACGGCGGTGTTCAGCGCGAAGGCGCGCTTGCACTCGTCGATGACGCGCTGCTTCTCCAGGTCGTCGGCGTCCACCGCGTCCAGCAGCTCCCGGTACTCCCGCTTGAAGGCGGCCGGGTTGGGGATCTGCTCGAACACGTAGAACCGCACCCCGTCGCCCTTGCGGTCGAAGCCCCAGGTCTTCTCCGCGGTCCCACGGATGATCTGGCCGCCCGAGAGGTCCCCGAGGTAGCGGGTGTAGTGGTGCGCGACGTACCCGGCGGGCCACTCGCGGGCGCACTCGGCGACCCGCGCGGCGTACGCGGCGGTGGCGGGCAGCGGCTCCAGCCCTTCGCGCCACCCCTCGCCCCGCAGGTGGGTGAGGTCGCGTTCCAGTGCGGCCGTGCGCATCAGCTCCGGCCGGACGAAGGGCCCGGCGACCGGGTCCTCGCGCAGGGCCTCCGCTCCGTCCTCCAGCGCCCGGTAGACGAACCACAGCTGCTCGGTGTAGCGCGTGTACGCGTCCACCCCGAGCCGTCCGCCGAGCATGTCGCTCATGAAGGTCGAGGACTCGGCCTCCGTGTGCTGCTCGTGCGAAGCGGTGCGGATGAGGGTCGAGAAGGGCGTGGTGGTGGCGGTCGAGTCCAAGGCGGGCCTCCGGGGACCGAGGGGAAAGGGAAGTCCGGACAGAAACGTAGGAACCGGTAACAGCTGTACACGCCACTGCGCACCGATACGCCGATCCTCCTGCTTAGGCTTACCTAAGTCAACAGGTTCCCGACTCCCTGTCGGTAAAAGTGGAGCGTCAGGGAAGCGTGAGGATCTCCGCTCCGGTCTCGGTCACCACCAGTGTGTGCTCGAACTGCGCGGTCCGCTTCCGGTCCTTCGTCACCACGGTCCAGCCGTCGTCCCACATGTCGTAGTCATGCGTACCGAGCGTGAGCATCGGCTCGATGGTGAAGGTCATCCCGGGCTGCATCACCGTCGTCGCGTGCGGGCTGTCGTAGTGCGGGATGATCAGACCGGAGTGGAACGAGCTGTTGATCCCGTGCCCCGTGAAGTCCCGCACCACTCCGTAGCCGAACCGCTTCGCGTACGACTCGATGACGCGCCCGATCACATTGATCTGCCGGCCGGGCCGCACCGCCTTGATGGCGCGGTTCAGCGACTCCCGGGTGCGCTCCACCAGCAGCCGCGACTCCTCGTCGACGTCGCCGCAGAGGTACGTGGCGTTGTTGTCGCCGTGCACACCGTCGATGTACGCGGTGACGTCGAGGTTCACGATGTCCCCGTCCCGCAGCACGGTGGAGTCGGGGATGCCGTGGCAGATGACCTCGTTGAGCGAGGTGCAGAGCGACTTCGGGAAGCCCCGGTAACCGAGGGTCGACGGGTACGCCCCGTGGTCCACCATGAACTCATGGGCGACCCGGTCGAGTTCGTCGGTGGTGACCCCCGGCGCGATGTGCTTCGCGGCCTCCTCCATCGCCTGCGCCGCGATACGGCCCGCGATCCGCATGCGCTCCACGGTGTCGGAGTCCTGGATCTCCGGCCCGGTGTACGGCGTGGGGGCGGGCTTTCCCACGTACTCGGGGCGCCGGATCTTTCCGGGTACGGAACGGACGGGAGTGATCTCCCCTGGTACGAGAAGCGACTGGCCAGACATGTCAGCGAGTCTAACCAGCGCCCTCGGGGCACCATGGCAAAGAGGAAAGGATCCTGCGATGGCCCTGTTCAAGAAGCGCACGGTGGGCAAACCGGGCGAATGGTACTACTGCCTGGAGCACAAGAAGGTCGAGGAGGGCCCCGAGTGCCCCGGCAAGGACCGCTTCGGCCCGTACGCCACCCCGGGGGAGGCCCAGCGCGCGATGGACACGGCGCGTGAGCGGAACCTGGAGTGGGAGACCGACCCGAAGTGGCACGACCGCACGGACCGGCCGACGGACGAGGCGCCCGACTAGGCCGTCGGAGTCTCCTCCGGGCGGACGCCCACGGCACGCCGCCGTGCGGCGTCCTCGTCCGTCTCGGAGTCGTACGTGAGGAGCTTCGGCAGCGCCACGGCCAGCAGCGCGACCGAAGCGACACACGCCACACCGCCCGACCAGACCGCGGTCCTCGTCCCCGTCCAGCCCGCCATCGCGCCGGCCCTGACCTGGCCGAGCTGAGGGCCGACGCTGTACGAGAGGACCTCGATACCGGCGAGCCTGCCCCGCAGCTCGTCGGGGATGGTCTGGTTCCAGATCGTGGAGCGCCCGAGCCCGCTCAGCATGTCGCCCGCGCCCGCGACCCCCAGGCAGCACAGCACCAGCCAGATGTTCCCGAACCATCCCGCCGCCGCGATCGCCAGGCCCCACACCGCGGCGCCGCCCACGACGAACAGCCCGTGCCGACGCACCCGTGAGGTCCAGCCGCTGGTGAGACCCAGCAGCAACGACCCCACGGACCCGGCCGCATACATCAGGCCCAGCGACCACTCCGCGTCCAGCTCGTCCGCCAGGAACGGGAAGATCGCGTTCGGGAAGGCGAAGAACATCGCGGCGAGGTCGATCGCGTACGTCCCCAGCAGCACCGGACGGCTCCAGGCGTACCGCGCACCCTCGGCGATCCCGCGCAGCGACGGCTTCTCGGCGTCATGGGCGGGCGGCGCCGACGACAGCCTCAGGCAGAGCAGCACCGAGACGCCGAACGTGACGACGGTGACGCCGTACGCGGTGGCGTGCCCCGCGTAGGCCACCACCACGCCGGCCAGCGAAGGGCCCGCGATCGCACCGACCTGCCAGCGCAGGGAGTTCAGCGCGGCGGCGGCGGTCTGCTGGCCGTGCGGGACGATCCTGGCCATCAGCGAGTCCAGCGCGGGCCGTTGCAGCCCCGCCAGCGCGGAGACCCCGCCGGCCACCACGTACAGCGGCCAGAGCGCGGGCTCGGGTGCGAGGGCGTTCGCCAGCAGTACGACGGCCAGCAGGCCGAGCCCGGCCTCCGTGGCGAGGATGACCTTGCGCCGGTCGGCCGAGTCGGCGAGCGCCCCTCCGTACAGCCCGAAGACCACCAGGGGTACGAGCTCCACGGCGCCCATCGCCCCGACGGCGAGCGGCGACCCCGTGAGGTCCTTGATCTGGAGCGGCAGTGCCACCAGGGCCATGAAACTGCCGAAGTAGGTGATCAGCCCCTGGATCCACAGCAGCCGGAAGTCGGCGGAGGAACGCCAGGGTGAGAGATCGGGCAGCAGACGAGAGGTCACGGGGGGTCATGTTCTGCCGCCCCGGTCCTCCCGGCAACCGAATTCACCCCCAGCCGGGCCCCTCACCAGCGGGCCGGGGGCGGGGCCGTCAGCTGGTCGGCCAGGCGGGAGAGGCGGTCGCGGAACGTGCGGCGGCCCCGGGGGGACGGGGCGCCGTTCTCCCCGGCGGCCGCGCTGACCAGGTGCTGGACCGTGTCCAGGTCGACCTCGGCGCCGTCGGAGACCGTCAGCGCCTCGTGGGCGAGCCCCCGCACCTCCGGGTCGCCGCCGTCCAGCGCGAGCACCGTCGCCCCCGCCCGCCGCGCGTCGTGCACCCGCTCCAGCAGGCCGCCGTCCGGCCGCTCGGGCGCCACCACGAGCAGCGTCTCACCGCGCCCGGCCGTCTCGATCCGGCCCAGACCGACGGCCAGGTGCACCGGGTCGTCCGGCTCCACCCGGTGGCGTACGAGCGTGGGCCTCAGCTGCGGCAGACCCGACCACGTGGACTCGTCCACCAGGTGCGCGGCCATGTGCCACGGTTCGTAGACCTCGGTACCCACCAGCAGCAGCCCGCCGCCCTGCGGCACCACCGACGCCCGCAGGGTCCGGGCGAACCCCCGGGCCGCGGCCGGCCACTCCGTCCCGGCGAGCACCTCACGCAGCAACGCGACACGTACGGCATCCATGGCCCGGCATCATGCCGCTCTCCCGGCCCCTCGGCCCCCCGATCGCCTGCGATCCACCCGAACGGGAACCTCCCGCCGTGATGCGCGTCGCACAGACGCGGGGTGAGGGTCCCGCCTCGATACCTGGCAGTAGGGTCGGCGCCATGACTACGAATGACGCCGGCAGCGCCCCCAAGCCCCCCGCCAAGGACCCCTGGGACCTCCCCGATGTCTCAGGCCTGACCGTGGGAGTACTCGGCGGGACCGGCCCCCAGGGCCGCGGCCTCGCCTACCGCTTCGCCCGCGCCGGGCAGAAGGTCGTCATCGGCTCGCGTGCCGCCGACCGTGCCGAGGCCGCCGCAGCAGAGCTGGGCCACGGCGTCGAGGGCGCGGACAACGCGGAGTGCGCGCGCCGCAGCGACGTCGTGATCGTCGCCGTGCCGTGGGACGGCCACGCCAAGACGCTGGAGTCGCTGCGGGAGGAGCTCGCCGGGAAGCTCGTCGTCGACTGCGTCAACCCGCTCGGTTTCGACAAGAAGGGCGCCTACGCCCTGAAGCCCGAGGAGGGCAGCGCCGCCGAGCAGGCCGCCGCCCTGCTGCCCGACTCCCGGGTCACCGCCGCCTTCCACCACCTGTCGGCGGTGCTCCTCCAGGACGAGACGATCGAGGAGATCGACACCGATGTTCTGGTGCTGGGGGAGGCGCGCGCCGACACCGACACCGTGCAGGCGCTGGCGGGCCGTATCCCCGGTATGCGCGGCATCTTCGCCGGCCGGCTGCGCAACGCGCACCAGGTCGAGTCGCTGGTGGCGAACCTGATCTCCGTCAACCGCCGTTACAAGGCACACGCGGGGCTGCGCACCACCGACGTGTGAGGCCCCGCCCGGAGCCGAATCGGGCATGAGGGACACTGGACGGGACCGCGCACCATCCCCGGACAGGAGCACCAGCCCTCATGCCCCGCCTCGCTCTCTACGCCAGCATCGTCTGCGTCCTCGCCGTCGCCGCGGCCGTGGTCTCCTTCGTCCAGGGCAGCATCCTGCTCGGCGTCGTATGGGTGCTGCTGGCCGGCCTCTCGTCGAACATGGCGTGGTTCTACCTGCGCAGGCACAAGGCGGAATCCGACACCGAAGCCGTCGCCGGCTAGCGGATCAGCGCGCAGCCCGGGTCCTGGTCACCGAACCACTCCTGCCAGAAGCGGTAGGTGTCGAGCCCGCAGTAGGTCTCGACCTCGCTGACGCCCAGGCCCCGCAGCAGCGCGTCCACGGCGTCGAAGAAGAATCCGTTGACCTCCGGGATCCACAGGAGCGCGAAGACCGCGATCAGCCCGAAGGGCGCGAACGGCTCCACCTGGCGCCGGATCCTGTACGACAGCCAGGGCTCGATCACGCCGTAGCCGTCGAGGCCCGGGACCGGCAGGAAGTTCAGGATCGCCGCCGTCACCTGGAGGAGCGCCAGGAACGCCAGCGCGAGCCGGAAGGGCATCGGGACACCGTCCAGGGCGCCCAGCCAGAACGGCGCCGTGCAGACGACCGCGAACAGCACGTTGGTCAGGGGGCCGGCCGCCGAGATCAGGCTGTGCTTCCAGCGCCCGCTGATGCGGCCCCGCTCGATGTAGACGGCCCCGCCCGGCAGGCCGATGCCGCCCATGATCACGAACAGCACGGGCAGCACGATGCTCAGCAGGGCATGGGTGTACTTGAGCGGGTTGAGCGTCAGATAGCCCTTCGCCCCGATCGAGATGTCGCCGCTGTGCAGCGCGGTGCGCGCGTGCGCGTACTCGTGGAGGCAGAGCGAGACGATCCACGCCGCGGTGACGAAGAGGAACACCGCGAAGCCGGTCTGCTCCGCGAAGCCCGTCCACACCGCCCAGCCCGACACGGCCATGACGGCGACGATCCCGAGGAAGATCGGGCTGACCCGCCGGTCGCTGGGGCGGCGGAACGCGGTGGTCATCGGCGGCACTCCTGGGGCTGGACGGCGGCTGGAGCCCCCGAGAGTACGGGTGACACCGCGAGAACGTCTCACGGGTGGGTGGCAGTTCCCCGGAGGACGGGGCCTTCACGGACAATGGGCGCGTGCACTACGGCATCCTCGGTACCACCCGCGTTCTCCGCCCCGACGGCACGCCCGTCACCCTCGGCGGGGCGCGGCTGCGCGCCCTGCTCACCGTGCTCGCCCTCAGCCCCGGCCGGACGGTCGCGGCGGGGGTGCTCGTCGACGAGGTGTGGGACGGCGATCCGCCCGCCGACGCCCCCGGCGCCCTTCAGGCGCTCGTCGGCCGGCTCCGGCGGACGCTGGGCCGGGACGCGGTCGAGTCGGCGGCGAACGGCTACCGCCTCGCCGCCGATCCGGACTCCGTCGACCTGTACCGCTTCGAGCGGCTCACGGGCGAGGGCGCCCGGGCGCTGCGGGACGGCGACGCGGCGAAGGCCGCCACCGTCCTCGACGAGGCGCTCGCCCTGTGGCGCGGGCCCGCCCTCGCCGATCTGCCGGACCGCGCCGTGGCGGCGGCCCGCTGGGAGGCCAGGCGGCTGGACGCGCGCCGGACCCGCGTCGAGGCCGACCTCGCGCAGGGCCGTGCCGACGAGACCCTGCCGGAACTCGCCGGGCTCTGCGCCGACCACCCGCTGGACGAGCCGTTGCAGGCCCTCCGGATCAGGGCACTGCGGGACGCCGGACGCACCGCGCAGGCGCTCTCGGCGTACGACGAGGTGCGCACCCTCTTCGCCGACCGGCTCGGCACGGACCCGGGCCCCGCACTGCGCGCCCTGTACGACGGGCTGCTGCACCAGGACCCACCCGCCCCGGCCCCCGCTCCCACCGCGCCCCCGGCCGCGCGACCGGGCAATCTGCGGGCCAGGCTCACGAGCTTCGTGGGACGTGACGCGGACATCGCCGACCTGCGCGAGGACCTGACCCGGGCCCGGCTGGTCACCCTCCTGGGCCCCGGCGGCGCGGGCAAGACCAGGCTGTCCCAGGAGGCCGCCGAGTCCGTCGACGACCCCGACGCCTGGCCGGACGGCGTCTGGCTGGCCGAGCTCGCGCCGGTCGACGACCCCGAAGCGGTGCCGGAGGCCGTCCTCACCGCGCTCGGCGGCCGCGAGACCGTGCTGCGCGGGGCCGGCTCCGAGGAGCTCCGCGCCGTCGAGCGCGGCGCGGGCGAACCGCTCGCCCGGCTCACCGATCACTGTTCCGGGCGGCGCATGCTGCTGCTCCTGGACAACTGCGAGCACCTCATCGAGGCGGCCGCGGCCCTCGCCGACCATCTGCTGGCCCGCTGCCCGGGGCTCACCGTCCTCGCGACCAGCCGCGAACCACTCGGCGTACCGGGCGAGTTCGTCCGGCCGGTCGACCCGCTGCCCGACCCGATGGCGCTGCGCCTGCTCGCCGAGCGGGGCGCCGCCGCGCTGTCCGGCTTCCGGGTCGACGCGGACGAGCGGACGGCGGCGGCCTGCGCGGAGATCTGCCACCGCCTCGACGGCCTCCCGCTCGCGATCGAACTCGCCGCCGCCCGGCTGCGCATGCTCACCCCCCGTCAGATCGCCGACCGTCTCGACGACCGCTTCCGTCTGCTGACCAGCGGCAGCCGCACCGTACTGCCTCGGCAGCAGACCCTGCGGGCCGTCGTCGACTGGTCCTGGGACCTCCTGGACCAGGACGAACGCACCTCCCTGCGCCGGCTGTCGGTCTTCTCCGGCGGCTGCACACTCGCCGCCGCCGAGGCCGTCTGCGCGGACCGGCCGGGGGACGACGTCGCCGGGGTGCTCGGCTCGCTCGTCGACAAGTCCCTCGTCGTCGCCGCCCCCGCCGCGGACGGCCGGATGCGTTACCGCCTCCTGGAGACCGTCGGTGAGTACGCCGCCGAGCGGCTCGACGAGGCGGGGGAGCGGGACGCCGTCGAACGCCGGCACCTCGTGTTCTTCCGGGAGCTGGCCCGTACGACCGACCCCGAACTCCGGGGCGCGGGACAGCTCGCCGCCCTCGAACTGCTCCAGCGCGACTACGAGAATCTGCGCACCGCCCTGCGGCGCGCCATCGCCGCCCGCGACGAGCAGGAATCGTTCTGCATGGTGCTCTCGCTCGCCTGGTACTGGCAGATGCGTGATCTGCGCAGCGACGCACTGCAGTGGGCCGAGGCCGCCGCCGAGCTGGGCCCCGACCCGTTCGCCGGGCCCGCCCGCCCCGCGCCCTCCCTCCACGAGCGCTGCACCGACGCGCCCCCGCCGATGGGCCCCGAGCTGCTGGAGGAGGCGCGGCGTCAGGTGGCGCTGGTCCAGCTCGCCGGCATGGACGACGCGATGGACGCCTGGATGAACGCGAGAGGCATGGAGCGCCTGCGGGTCATCGCCGCCACCTACCGGCCCGGGCAGCCGCAGACCTGCCGCAGTCCGGGTTCGCTCTGGTTCTTCGCCGTCATGTTCACCGGGGACATCTCGGACTTGCGCGTGCTGCTGAACGAGAGGGTCCGCGCGTCCCGGGAGTTCGGATACGAGTGGGAGCTGGCCTCCGCGCTCCAGGTGCGGGCCAACATGCTGGCCAACCGCCCCGACTGGGCGGGCGAGGCGCATGCGGACGCCGACGAGAGCCTGGAGATCTTCGGCCGTCTCGGCGACGACTGGGGCGCGGCGGAGGCGCTCTCCTCACGCGGCGAGGCCAACGAGAAGACGGGCGACTTCGCGCGGGCGGCCGAGGACTACCAGGCCGCGATCGGTTACGCGGAGAAGCTCGGTGCCAGGTCCCAGGTGCTGGTGCTCCGCACCCGGTACGCCGCCGCGCTGGTGGAGCTCGGCCGCGGCCCGGAGGCCGAGGTGATCTTCCGGGACGTGCTCGTCGAGGGGCGGCACGCGGGCCACGAGGGGACGGCGTTCGCCCGGTTCTTCCTGGCCATGTTGCTGGGGGCGGACGGGCGCACCGCCGAGGCCCGTGAACAACTCGTCACGCTGCAAGGTGAGTTCGACGTGGTGTCCTCGGTGGAGTTCTTCCAGGCGTTCGTGCTGGGCGGTCTGGCCTGGCTGGACAGCCAGGAGGGGCTGTACGCGGACGCCCTGGCCCGGAGCCGGGAGGCGCTGGCACGGTCCGACGACCGGTTGTCGCAGATGGTGGCGCCGCAGATGAACGTGCACTACCTGGTCACCGTGGCGCGGGCGCTGGGCGGGCTCGGCGGGAAGCGCCGGGCCGTCCACGCGGCCCGGCTGCTGGCCGCCGGAAGGACGCTGCTGCCGAACGGGCACGTGCCGACGTCGATGGAGCGGGACAACTACACCGCGGCCGAGGAAGCGGTCCGCGGCGTTCTCGGGGACGCCGCCTACGAGGCGGCGTACGCCGAGGGCGTCGGCCTCTCCCTGGAGGAGGCCAACGCCCTCGTCGACGCGTCCGCGGACTGAGTGGAGGTCAGGACTTCTTGCGGAACTTGGCCACCGCGAGCGGGGCCATCACCACGGTGATGAGCACGGTCCAGCCGAGCGTCAGCCAGACCGAGTTGCCGAGAGGGCCGCCCATCATCAGTCCGCGCGCGGAGTCCGCCAGGTTGGACAGCGGGTTGTAGTCGGTGAACGCCTGGAGCCAGCCGGGCATCGTCTGCGTCGGGGCGAAGATGGAGGAACCGAACTGGAGCGGCATCATCACGAGCATCCCCATTCCCTGGACGGCCTGGGCCGTCTTCATGCTCAGTCCGAGCAGGATGAAGATCCACATGATGGCGGCGCCGAAAGCGGCCGCCAGGGCGATCGCCCCGATCAGCCCGAGCACCGACCCATGGAGCTCCATGCCGAGGGCGAAGCCCATGCCCAGCAGGATCAGCGTGGCGACCGTCATCCGTCCGAGCTCGACCACGATCTTGGCGACGAGCACCGAGGAGCGGGCGATCGGCATCGTACGGAACCGGTCCATGACCCCCTTGCGGAAGTCGTCGTTGACACCCGAACCGACCGCCATGGCGATGTTCATGCCCATCATCGCCATCAGGCCGGGGATCAGGTAGTTCAGATAGTCCTGCCGGTCGCCGCCCAGGCTGCTGCCGACGGAGCCGCCGAAGACGTACACGAACAGCAGCACGAAGATGACCGGCATCAGGAGCGCGTCGAACATCGACTCCGGATCCTTCTTGATCTGGAGCAGGTTGCGCCGCACCAGCGCCCCGATGTGCCGCAGGTTGTTCCGCAGTCCGATCCGGCCCTCGTCGTGGAGGGCCTTGGCCGGTGCGGACGCGGCCGCGTCGGTGGGGGTGGGTGTCAGAGTCGTCGTGCTCATGCCGCGACCTCCTGGGGAGTCGTGTCGGTGACGGTGGCCTTGTCGCCCGTGATGGCGAGGAAGACCTCGTCCAGGCTGGGCAGCGCGGTGGCGACATGGGCGAGTGAGAAGCCCCGGGTGCCGAGCAGGCCGATCACGGCGGTCAGCTGCTCGTCGCTGAGGATCGGTACGTAGAGCAGCCCCTCGTCCGGGACCGCCTGGGCGCCGGCGACGCCGTCGAGACCGGTCTCGCGCAGCGCCTGCGCCATCGCGGCCAGTTCGGCGGGGTCGGAGGGCCGGATCTGCAGGGTGCGGCCGCCGACCTTGGCCTTGAGCTCGTCGACACCGCCCCGGGCGATGATCTTTCCGTGGTCGATGACGGTGAGCTCGCTGGCGAGCTGTTCGGCCTCTTCCATGTACTGGGTGGTGAGCAGCACGGTCGCTCCCTCGGCGACCATCCGCTGCACCTCGTCCCAGACCTCGTTGCGCGTACGGGGGTCGAGTCCCGTGGTCGGCTCGTCCAGGTAGAGGACGGCCGGGCTGCCGATCATGGAGGCGGCCAGGTCCAACCGGCGCCGCATGCCGCCGGAGTAGTCCATCGCGGCCTTCTTCGCCGCGTCGGTGAGGGAGAAGCGCTCCAGCAGCTCGTCGGCGCGGGACCTGGCCTTCTTGCGGGGCAGGTCGAGCAGGCGCCCGATCATGTAGAGGTTCTCCCAGCCGGAGAGCTTCTCGTCGACCGAGGCGTACTGCCCGGTCAGGCCTATGGTGCGGCGCAGCTGCCGGGGCTGCTTCACCACGTCGTAGCCCGCCACCACCGCGTGCCCCGCGTCGGGGAGGATCAGGGTGGACAGGCAGCGTACGAGGGTGGTCTTCCCGGCGCCGTTGGGGCCGAGCACGCCGAGGACGGTGCCCTCGCGTACGTCGAGGTCCACACCGTCCAGTGCCTTGGTCTCGCCGTAGTGCTTGACCAGCCCCCGCACCTCGACGGCGTTCCTGCCGTGCTTGCGGTTCTTGTCGTTTCGCGTCATGGACACCATCAGACCAGCCGCCACCGACAAGTCACCGACACGTCACCGACATGTCGCTGACGGCGGGCCGACAGCAGGCGACAGCCCGCCGATGGGGGAAGTCGGCGGGCTGTCGGTGGTGCGGCAGTGGTCGTGAGGGCGTCAGTGGAAGGTGTGCTCCGCCGCCGGGAACGTGCCGCCGACGACCTCTTCGGCGTACTCCCTCGCGGCGTCGGCCATCACCTGACGCAGGTTCGCGTACTGCTTCGTGAAGCGCGGGACCTTGCCGCCGGTCAGGCCGACCATGTCGGTGTAGACCAGCACCTGCGCGTCCGTGTCGGGCCCGGCGCCGATACCGACGGTCGGGATGTGGAGTGTGCGGGTCACCTCGGCGGCCAGCTCGGCCGGCACGAGCTCCAGCACGACGGCGAACGCTCCCGCGTCCTGCACCGCCTTCGCGTCGCGCAGCAGCTGCTGCGCCGCTTCCTCGCCGCGGCCCTGGACGCGGTAGCCCATCGCGTTGACGGACTGCGGGGTCAGGCCGATGTGGGCCATGACCGGGATCCCGGCCTCGACCAGGAGCCGGATCTGCTCGTGGGAGCGCTCGCCGCCCTCCAGCTTGACCGCGCCGACACCGGCGTCCTTGATCAGCCTGGTGGCGTTGCGCAGGGCCTGGACCGGCCCCTCCTGGTACGCCCCGAAGGGCAGGTCGGCCACGATGAGGGCGCGCTTGGTACCCCGCACGACGGCGGCCGAGAGGATGGCCATCTCGTCCATGGTGACGGGCACGGTGGTCTCGTAGCCGAGGTGACAGTTGCCCATGGAGTCGCCGACGAGCATGACCGGGATGCCGGCCTCGTCGAAGACGGACGCGGTCATCGCGTCGTAGGCGGTGAGCATCGGCCACTTCTCGCCGCGCTCGCTGGCGGCGGTGATGTCGTGGACGGTGATGCGGCGGGTGCTCTTCCCCCCGTACAGGGCCTTACCGGCACCGGGAGTGGGGCCCGCGGGAGGTGTGGCGGACTGGTTCTGCGCAGCCTGAAGCGACATGGCCAACGGCTCCTTCGTCATCTCGAGGCGCCCTGACGGCGTCCCCGGATCCCTCCCATGGTGGCATCCCGGAAGCGTTCCCGGGAAGTGGGCCCACCGTGCCCGGTGAACGGTGCCCGGCAGCCGGGTAAAGTCTTTCCAATACGAGACGGTATCGTATTGGAATTCGTTTAGAGTCTGAGCCATGTCCATACCGTCCGGCGCCCCTGCCGCCGCGCCCCGCGTCCCGGAGGCGGTCCACCGCCGCCGCTGGATCATCCTCGGCGTCCTCATGTTCAGCCTGCTCATCGTCGTTCTGGACAACTCGATCCTGAACGTCGCGGTCAAGACGATCGCGAGCCCCGCGCCGACCGGGATCGGCGCCACCCAGAGCGAGCTCGAGTGGGCGATCAACTCCTACACGCTCGTCTTCGCCGGCCTGCTCTTCACCGCCGGCCTGCTGGGCGACCGCATCGGCCGCAAGAAGGTCCTGCTGGCCGGAATCCTGGTCTTCGGCATCGGCTCGGCCCTGGCCGCACTTTCCTCCTCGCCCGGCGAACTCATCACCTGGCGCGCCCTGATGGGCCTCGGCGCGGCGTTCGTGATGCCCGCCACCCTCGCCGTCCTGATGAACGTCTTCGAGCGTGACGAGCAGCCCAAGGCCATCGGTATCTGGGCCGGCAGCGTCGGCCTCGGCATCGCGATCGGCCCGATCACCGGCGGGGCGCTCCTGGAGCACTTCTGGTGGGGCTCGATCTTCCTGGTCAACGTGCCCGTGGTGGTCGTCGCGCTCGTCGCCATGGCCGTCCTCGTGCCCGACTCCCGGGACCCCGCTCCCGGCCGCGTCGACCCGCTCGGGGTCGTCCTGTCCATCGTCGGCCTGGTCCTGCTGGTCTACGGCATCATCCGCGGCGGCGAACTCGCCTCCTTCACCGACATCACCGTCCTCGCGCCGCTGATCGGCGGTCTCCTGGTGCTGGCGGGCTTCGTCCTGCACGAGAAGCGCAGCACCCACCCGTCGATCGACATCTCCTACTTCCGCAAGCCCGCCTTCTCCGCCGCCGTCGCCGCCATCGCCCTGGTCTTCTTCGCGCTGATGGGCGTCACCTTCTTCTCCGCCTTCTACCTGCAGAGCGTGCGCGGCTACACCGCGCTGGAGTCCGGACTGCTGATCCTGCCGCTCGCCGCCGCACAGATGATCTTCGCGCCGCGCGCCCGGCTGGTCGTCGACCGGTTCGGGGCACGGGCGGTCTGCACCGTCGGCATGCTCCTCGTCGCCGCCGGTCTCGCGGCCTTCGCCCTGTTCGACGCGGACACCCCGCTGTGGGTCCTCTGCCTGGTCTTCTTCGTCCAGGGCACCGGCATGGCCCACATCATGCCGCCGGTCACCGTCGCCGTGATGCAGGCACTGCCCCGCGAGCGGGCGGGCTCGGGCTCCGCCATCAACAACACGTTCCGCCAGGTCGGCGGGGCGCTCGGCATCGCCGTACTCGGCTCGGTGCTCTCCACCGTCTACCGCGGTGACATCGAGGGCCACCTCGACGGCGTGCCCGCCGCCGCGCGGGACGTCGCGGGTGAGTCCATCGAGGCGACCCTCGGCGTCGCGCAGAAGCTGGGCCCGGCCGGGAAGCCGCTGATCGCCGCGGCGAACGACGCGTTCATCGGGGCGATGCACGTCACCGCCCTCGGCTCGGCGGCGGTCGCCCTGATCGGCGCGGCGGTGGTGGCCGCCTTCCTGCCCGGCCGGCAGGACGCGCGGCTGAAGCCGGACCCGGCCGGCCCCGGCCGGACGCCCGAGGCCACCGAGGTTCCGGCGCGCCGGTCCTGACCCGCCGTTCCGGCCGGGGGAGTCGCACGCCCCCCGGCCGGTCGGAGAGAATCGGGACGTACGGCGAACAGTGAACGGCGGACGGCGCAGCGAGAGGCGGCCCACGTGCGGCAGGCGGCACACAACCCGGCGCAGGACCCGGCCGAGGGGCCGGCGGGCCCGCCCTGGCAGGACGCGGAGCCGCGCCGGGGCCGCCCTCGCAGCGCGGCCGTGGAGCGGGCGATCCTCGACGCCGTCGTGGAGCTGCTGGAGGCGGGGGAGACCCTGGACGGGCTGTCCATCGAGCGCATCGCCCGTACCGCCGGGGTCGGCAAGGCCACCATCTACCGCCGCTGGAGCGGCAAGGAGGAGCTCTTCGTCGACGTCCTGCGCGACATGGAGCCCGCCGACCCCACCGTCTCCGGGACCGCCGGCCTGGACGATCTGCGCATCATGCTGGAGTCCCTGCGTACGCGGAGTCTCGCGCAGCGCTCCTCCACCCTCCTGCACAACGTGTTCGTGCAGATGAAGAAGCACCCGAGGCTCTGGACCGAGTACCAGACCACCGTCCTCGGCCCGCGACGCGCCGCCATGCTGGCCGCCGTGCAGCGGGCGGTGGACGCGGGGGAGCTCCGCGGCGACCTCGACGCGGAACTCATGAACGACCTGTTCCTGGGCCCCATGCTCGTCCGCACCGTGCACCGCCCCGAGGCGCCCCTGCCGGAGGACCTCGCCGACCGCATCATCGCGGCCCTCCTCCAGGGCCTCGCGCCGCACTCGCCGAAGGCGCAGGTCACAGCCGTGGAACCGACGTCCGCTCCTGTGTGAGGGTTCTGTCACAAGCCGCCCGTCCGCCATCATGGCCGGAACTCGCCGGTCCGGTCCGGTCGTCCTGATGGCAGTACGGCCGTCGTCGACGGCGAGAACCGCGTCGCGCATCGCCTAGGGTCGTGAGGCGCGGTGATGTGTACGGCAAGGCAGTGAGGACGAGCGCAATGGTGCAGGCGTACAGGGCGGACACCGAAGACACCGGCGTGGGTTCGCAGCCGGGCTCCCGGCTCCGTGCCCTGCGTCACAGACTGGCCTCCGACCGGGGCATCTGGCGGCGCGGCATCATCCTGGCGCTCTGCTCGGTGCTGCTGACCGTCGTGATGGTCTTCCACGCCGAGATCCCGAACACCGTCGGCAACCTGGGCAGCCTCATCGAGACGTTCCTGCCCTGGCTCGGCGTGTTCGTGCCGCTGCTGCTGATCCTCGGTCTCGTCCGGCGTTCGGCGACGGCGGTGATCGCCCTCGTCCTGCCCGTCGCGGTCTGGCTCAACCTCTTCGGCGGCCTGCTCTTCGACGACAAGTCGGGCACCGGCGGGGATCTCACCGTCGCCACGCACAACGTCAACGCGGGCAACCCCGACCCCGCGGGCACCGCCCAGCAGGTCGCGGGCTCCGGCGCGGACGTCGTGGCCCTCCAGGAGCTGCCGGGCGGCAAGGTGGCGGCGTACGAGGACGCGCTCGCCGACCGCTATCCGCACCACTCCGTCCAGGGGACCGTCGGCCTGTGGAGCAAGTACCCGGTCACGGACTCCAGCCCGGTCAACATCAAGCTGGGCTGGACCCGCGCGATGCGCGCCACGGTCACGACCCCCGAGGGCCCCGTCAAGGTGTACGTCGCCCACCTCCCGTCCGTACGGGTCAAGCTGAACGCGGGCTTCACCGCCAACCAGCGGGACGACAGCGCGGACGCGCTGGGCGAGGCCATCGCCGACGAGCCGCTGGAGCGGGTGGTCCTGCTCGGCGACCTGAACGGCACGATGAACGACCGCTCGCTGCACGCGGTCACCTCCCAGATGCGCTCGACCCAGGGCGCGGCGGGCGACGGCTTCGGCTTCAGCTGGCCCGCGGCGTTCCCGATGGCGCGGATCGACCAGATCATGGTGCGGGGCGTCGAACCCCTCGCCTCCTGGACCCTCCCCGCCACGGACAGCGACCACCTCCCGATCGCCGCCCGCGTGCAGCTCTGAGCGCCGCCGCTTCCGACGGACGCGGTACGCTCTCCCCCATGTCCAGCCCCGAGTCCGACAGACTCCGGCCGCCGGTCCGCCGGTGGCCCCGTCCGTGACGCCGTAAGCCTCCGACCCCAGCGGTCACCGGGCTTCGTCCCGTCGCGTCGTCGGCCACCGCCGGATCGTCCGCGGCGGTGTGGGCCGGCTCTCATGTCCTGTAGGAACACCGGACATTCCACCGTGTCGCCGTCCTCGCGCCTCCGCGCGCGGCGACGGGCGCGGCCCGCATCCCCCTGCACACCGCTCGTCCTTCCGACGGTTCCGTACAAGGGGTTCCCTTCTCATGCCATTCGCTGTCTACGTCCTCGGGCTGGCGGTCTTCGCCCAGGGCACTTCGGAGTTCATGCTTTCCGGCCTGCTCTCGGGCATCGCCGGTGACCTGCACGTCTCGCTCGGCGCTGCCGGGCTGCTGACCTCGGCCTTCGCGGTCGGGATGGTGGTCGGCGCACCGCTCACCGCACTGGCCGGCCGCGGCTGGCCCCGGCGCCGGGCGCTGCTGTTCTTCCTCGGCGTCTTCGTCGCCGCCCATGTCGTCGGCGCGCTGACCTCCAGTTACGGAGTGCTGCTCGCCACCCGGGTCGCGGGTGCGCTGGCCAACGCCGGTTTCTGGGCGGTGGCGCTGGTCACCGCACTGGCCATGGCCGGCCCGCACCGGCGGGCGCGGGCCACCGCCGTGGTCGTGGGCGGGGTCACCGTCGCGTGCGTGGTGGGTGTGCCCGCGGGGGCGGCGCTCGGTGAACTGTGGGGCTGGCGCTCGGCGTTCTGGGCCGTGGCCCTCGTCTCCGTACCGGCCGCCGTCGCGTTGCTGGTGGCCGTCCCGGGCGGCCGGCCCGACGCCGCACCGCGGCAGGTGAGCGCGCGGAGCGAACTGCGCGCCCTGGCCCGGCCCCGGCTGCTGCTCACCCTGCTGGTGATGGCACTCGTGCAGGGGGCGACCTTCTGCGCCTTCTCCTACCTGGAACCGCTGGTCACCCGGGTCACCGGCTTCGGCGCGGGCTGGGTGCCCGTGGTGCTCGCGCTGTTCGGCGTCGGCTCGTTCGCCGGTGTCACCCTGGCCGGGCGTCTGGCCGACGCCCGCCCGCACGCGGTCATCGGGCTCGGTATGACGGCTCTGGCCGCCGGCTGGGCCGCGCTGGCCCTGACCGCGGCCCACCCGGTGGCGGCCCTCACCCTCGTCCTGCTCCAGGGCGCGCTCGCCTTCGGTACGGGAACGACGCTGATCACCCGGGTCTTCCACCTGGCCCCCGACGCCCCGACGCTGGCCGGCTCCTTCGCCACGGCCGCTTTCAACGTGGGCGCCGCGGCCGGCCCCTGGCTGGGCGGCCTGGCCCTCGGCGCGGGCTTCGGCTTCCGCGCCCCGGTCTGGGTGAGCGCCCTGCTGATGTGCCTGGCGCTCGCGGGTGCGGGGGTGCTGTCGGTCTCCTCGGACGCCGTACGGGGGAGCCTCGGCGCCCGGAGGAGTCCAGCGCCGGAGCGATGACCCCGAAGGCCCGGCCGGTGGGAGCGGCCGGGTCGTCCGCTCCGTCGCCGTCGCACCGGCTCCGGAGCACGGCGCCGAAGGCGACCAGGGCCGTCCCGGCGGCCGGGCGCGCAGGGCCACGAACCGCGGTTCGCCTGCGACCACCCCGGCCACTTCGCCCCGACCGGGCTGCTGCTCCCCGGTGTGCGGGGGCCGTGCGTGCCCCCTGCCCGAGCGGCGGCGGGCGGCGGCCCGGTCCCACCGAGTGACGCGGACATCACACCCCGACGCAACGGCGTGTTCACGTCCGGGCATAAAACGTCTGAGAGACTTTGTTCCGACGGGATACATAACCCGTCCCGGCAACGAAGCCGACGCTCCCGCACACACCGCCCGCCACCCGGCCGCCGCACGGCCCGCGTGGTCACCCCCGCCCGAAAGGTCTTCTCCATGCCCCTGGCCCTGCTCGCCCTCGCTGTGAGCGCCTTCGGCATCGGCACCACCGAGTTCGTGATGATGGGGCTGCTGCCCAACGTCGCGGACGATCTGGGAACGTCCGTACCCACCGCCGGTTACCTCGTCTCGGCGTACGCGATCGGCGTCGTCCTCGGTGCCCCGCTGCTCACCGGCCTCGGCTCCAGGATCCCGCGCAAGCGGATGCTCCTGCTGCTGATGGCCGTCTTCACCGTGGGCAACCTCGCTTCCGCCTTCGCCCCCGACTTCGGCTGGCTGCTGGCCGGCCGCTTCCTGGCCGGGCTGCCGCACGGCGCCTTCTTCGGGGTCGGCGCGGTCGTCGCCGCGCGCCTCGTGCCCGACGGGCGCCAGGCGCGCGCCGTCGCCACGATGTTCCTCGGCCTGACCGTGGCCAACATCGTCGGTGTCCCCGCCGCCACCCTGCTGGGACAGCACCTCGGCTGGCGTGCCACGTTCATGGTGGTCGCCGTCATCGGGCTGGCCGCGATGGCCGCCCTCGCCCGCCTCGTCCCGCAGATTCCCGTCGAGGCGCACCAGAACGTACGCCGTGAACTGAGCGCGCTCGGCAACCGGCAGGTCGTCCTCGGCCTGCTCACCGCCGTCCTCGGCTTCGCGGGTGTCTTCGCCGTCTACTCCTACCTCTCGTCCATGACGACCGAGGCGATGGGCTTCGGCGAGTCGTCCGTGACGCTCGTCCTCGCCCTCTTCGGCATCGGGATGACGCTCGGCGCCCTGGCGGCGGGACCGCTGACCGACCGGGCGCTGCGCCCCACCCTCTACGGCTCCCTGGGGGCCCTGGCCGTCGTCCTCGTCGTCTTCCCCTTCACCGTGCACGTGCAGTGGGCGGCACTGGTCATGGTGGTGCTGCTCGGCGGCGTCGGCTTCATGACGACCACACCGCTGCAGATGCTGGTGATGAACAAGGCGAAGGACGCCCCCACGCTGGCCTCCGCCTCCAACCACTCCGCCTTCAACCTCGCCAACGCGGGCGGCGCCTGGCTCGGCGGGGTCGCCATCGCGGCGGGCTGGGGCTGGACCTCTCCGGCCCTGGTCGGCGCGGTGCTGGCCGTGGCCGGTCTGGCCGTGGCGGTCACGGCGGGCTTCCTCGACCGGGCCCCGGGCACCTCGCGCGTGGTGGCGTCCGGCGCCCGCGCCGACGCGCGCGAGTCGGCGGAGACGCACTCCTCCTGACGCTACGACTGGCTACGACGGCTCCGGCCGGAGCGGGACACGCCCCGGCCGGAGCCCAGCCGGGCCGCCGTGACCAGCCCCGCTAGCCCCGTCAGCGCGAGCAGCAGCCGGACGTCCACCACGGCGACCAGTCCCGCGCCACCCGCCAGTGCCAGCGCGTTCGGCACCGTCATCAGCGAGTTGGCAGCCGCCGCCGTGCGGCCCAGCACCGCGTCCGGGGTCTCCCGCTGCACCGCCGTCATCGCGGCGATCAGCACGCAGGGCAGCCCGGCTCCGATCGCCGCGCTCGCCGCGAGGGCCACCGCGTCTCCGCCCAGCGCCCGTGCGCCCACGGCCACCGCGAAGACCGCGATCCCCGCCCCCGCGAAGCCCCGCTCCGGCATCCGGCGCAGCAGGGGCCCGGCCAGCAGCCCGACGGCCACGGAGCCCGCGCCCTGGAAGGCGTACAGCACTCCGGCGTACGCCGGCGGACGGCCGAGCGTCTCGACGACGGCGTACACCGCCGCGCCGTTGAGCCCCGCCAGCAGCATCGTCAGCGCTCCGGCGTACACCAGCGGCCGGAGGGCCGGCGAGCCGCGCAGCAGCCGTATCCCCGCCGCCGTACCGCCCCGCCGTGCCCTCTTCCGGGCTGCCCCGGCCGGCTCCCGCACCCGTAGCCGCGCGAAGACCAGCGCGGCCAGGGCGAACGTCACCGCGTCCAGGACGACCACGGGCACCGCGCCGTAGCGCGCGAACAGCCCGGCGCCCGCGAGGGGTGCCAGCAGCTTCATGCCCTCGTTCACCGTCGTCCGCAGCCCGTTGAAGTCGCCCAGCAGCCGGGCGTCGACCGCCCGGGCCACCAGCGCGGCCTCCGCCGCGTCCAGGAGCACGCCGCTCACGCCGTAGGCGAGCAGGACCGCGAAGAGCGCACCGATCCGGTGGTCCGGGCCGACGAGGAGGAGCGAGGCCATCAGCCCCGCCATCACCAGGTTCACCGTGATCAGCAGGAGCCTGCGGGGCACCAGGTCCGCCACCGCCCCGAGCGAGGGGCCCACGAGGACCGGTGCCCACATCGCGCACACCGTCAGGGCGGCCAGACTGTCCGACCCGGTGAGCGACTTGACCCAGACACCCGCGGTCAGCCACATCGCCGACGTGCCGAACCCGGACACGAGCAGACCCGTGAGGCAGAGCCGGGCCGTGCGATCCCGTACCACCGCGACCGATGCCACCGTCCGCTCCCCCCGCTGACCCGCGCTCCCCGCCGGGGCGCTCCTGGCCATGCTGGTGACTGAGGTGGTGCGGCCGCATCGGGCAGATGCCTTAGGCACCACCGGTCGCCTTCGGTACACGACCGCAGCGCAACTGCAGCGGAACAGAGGCGGTTTCACGTCCTCAAGCCTGCGTATTCTCCTGATGAGGTCCACACGCTGGCGACAGGAAGGCCGGGGGATGAGCGCAGACGGGGGCGGCACACCGTGGAATCCGTACGGGGGAGGCCGGCCGGCGCGTCGGCTGACCTTCGGACGACTCTTCAACCCGATCGCCGTGGGCCGTGCGGTGTTCACGCCGTCCCGGCCGGACCGTGTCCACGACCCGGCGGTGAAGAAGGCGCAGGTCGTGCGGACGGTCGTCGGCATCGCCGCCCTCACGTGGATGATGCTGTCCTACGGGCTGGCGTCGGACGCCGACGCCGTGGTGGACGACCGCTTCGCCCAGATCCGCACCACCCTCATCGTGCTGGCAGTGACCTTCCCGGTCGCCGTCGCCGTATTCATCGCGGCGGCCCGCCCGCCCAACCGGGCCGTGTTCCTGCGCCGCGTGGGCAAGCCCGCCGGCGCGCTGCTCGCGCTGTTCGTCGCTCTCGCCGCGCCGAGACTGATCACCGGGCTGGGCCTCGTCACCGAGGAGACGGACTGGACGGCGTCACCGGAGCGGGTCGCGCTGCTGTTCGCCCTGGGCGCCTGGCTGTTGTGGCTCGCACCCTTCGTGCTCTACGGCATCGCGCAGTCGCTCGTGCACGTCTTCCGGACGGCGGACCTCCACGAGACCGTCCCGCCGCTGCTCGCGACGCTGCTCGTCTGGGAGGTCGCGCTCCTGGACGTCTTCCGGGGCGCCTACGACGGCGCGCCGCTCGCGGTGCGGGTGGCCTTCACCCTGGGGGGCCCGCTGTCCGTCACCCTCGTGGCGATGTGGGAGCTGCGGCGGCTGCGCACGCGGCACGGCATCACCCTGCGGGGCGCCCTGCTCCGCTGAGCCGCCACGGAGGCCGCCGCCCCGCCCCGCCTCAGCCCGACTCGCGCCAGCGGTTGGTGATCGGCAGCCGGCGGTCCTTGCCGAAGCCCTTCGGCGAGATCTTCGTGCCCGGCGGGTACTGCCGCCGCTTGTACTCCGCCGTGTCCACCAGCCGCAGCGTCTTCGTCACCAGGGCCTCGTCGAACCCGGCCGCCACGATCGCGTCCAGGCCCTGGTCCCGGTCGACGTACAGCTCCAGGATCCGGTCCAGCACGTCGTAGTCCGGCAGCGAGTCCGTGTCCACCTGGTCCGGGCGCAGTTCGGCGCTCGGCGGCTTGGTGATGGACGCCTCCGGGATGGGCGGGGTCTGCCCGCGCTCCTCGGCGGCGCGGTTGCGCCACTTCGCGAGGCGGAAGACCGACGTCTTGTACACGTCCTTGATCGGCCCGTACGCGCCGACGGAGTCCCCGTACAGCGTGGAATACCCCACCGCCAGCTCCGACTTGTTGCCCGGCGCCAGCACGATCTGGCCCTCCTGGTTGGAGACGGCCATCAGCATCGTGCCGCGCAGGCGTGACTGGAGGTTCTCCTCGGCAAGGCCGGTGAGCCCCAGCGACCCCATGTACGCGTCGAACATCGGCTCGATCGGTACGGTGCGGAAGTTCAGCCCCGTACGCCGGGCCAGTTCCGCCGCGTCGCCCTTGGAGTGGTCCGAGGAGTACTTCGACGGCATCGAGATGCCGTACACGTGCTGAGCCCCCAGCGCGTCACAGGCGATCGCCGCGACGAGGGCCGAGTCGATGCCGCCCGAGAGCCCGACCAGGACGCTGCTGAATCCGTTCTTCGCGGCGTACGCGCGCAGGCCCACGACCAGCGCCGAGTACAGCTCCTCGTCGTCGTCGAGCCGCTCCGAGTACCCGCCGGCCAGCTCCGGCTCGTAGGCGGGCAGCGGCTTCTCGCTCAGCACCACGTGGTCGATCCGCAGTCCGTCGTTCACGACCCCCGACGGAGCATCCGCCGCCGCGGCCGGCAGGTCCAGGTCGAGGATCACACTGCCCTCGGCGAACTGGGGTGCGCGGGCGATGACTTCGCCGTCCTTGTCGACGACGATCGAGTCCCCGTCGAAGACCAGCTCGTCCTGGCCGCCGATCATCGCCAGGTACGCCGTCGTGCATCCGGCCTCCCGCGCCCGCGTGCGGACCAGCTCCAGCCGGGTGTCGTCCTTGTCGCGCTCGTACGGGGAGGCGTTGATGGACAGCAGCAGCCCGGCCCCCGCGGCGCGCGCGGCGGGGACGCGGCCGCCGTCCTGCCAGAGGTCCTCGCAGATCGCGAGCGCCACGTCGATGCCGTGCACCCGCACGACGGGCATCGAGTCGCCCGGCACGAAGTACCGGAACTCGTCGAAGACGCCGTAGTTGGGCAGGTGGTGCTTGGCGAAGTTCAGCGCGACCCGCCCGCGGTGCAGCACCGCGGCGGCGTTGCGCGGGGACCCCGCGGGCTGGCCGTAGCGTGCCGCGGCGTGCTCCGAGCGGTCGAGGTAGCCGACGACGACCGGCACCTCCCCGAAGCCCTCGTCGGCGAGGCGGGCGGCGAGCGCGCGCAGCGCCTTCCGCGAGGCCTCGACGAAGGACGACCGCAGGGCCAGGTCCTCGACGGGGTAGCCGGTCAGCGCCATCTCGGGGAACGCCACCAGATGGGCGCCCTGCTCGGCGGCGTGCCGGGTCCAGTGGACGATCGACTCGGAGTTGCCGGCGAGGTCTCCGACGGTCGCGTCGATCTGATTGAGTGCGAGACGTAGTTGAGGCACCCCGCCAGTGTAATCGTCTGACTGACGCGATGTCCTGGCGTTCCCGTCCGGAGGCGGCGGACCGCCTCCGGACGGCGCCGGGCCGGGCGGCTCAGCGCAGGTAGCCGAGGACCGTCATCATCCCCGCCTCGGCGTGGTAGACGTTGTGGCAGTGCAGCATCCACAGCCCCGGGTTGTCCGCGTCGAAGTCGACCGTCAGCGAGCGCCCGGGCAGGACCGCCGCGGTGTCCTTACGGGCTCCGGGCGCGTCCCCGCCGGCCAGCGCGAACGTGTGGCCGTGCAGGTGGAGGGGGTGCCACATCGAGGTGCGGTTGGTGAGGACCAGGCGCACCCGCTCCCCGGCCCGGACGGGGCGCCGTGCCGCGGGGTCGTAGCGTTTGCCGTCGAAGGCCCAGTCGTACGCCTCCATCGAGCCCGTGAGCGCGATCCGCACGGTCCGGTCGGGTTCGCGCTCCGCCAGTGCCACGGACTCGTCAGCGGCGAGCCGGTCGGCCGTGATCAGCTCGCCCGTCAGCTCCTCGGGCCGCACGGTGGCCGGGGGATTCGCTCCCGCCCCCGTCCGCAGTACGGCCAGGGCCGCCGCCCCCTTCCCCTCGGCGAGGGCGGTCAGCGGGAACACCCCGTCCCCGGCCGTGACCAGCACGTCGTAACGCTCGCCCATGCCGAGCAGCAGGGCGTCCGTCCCGGTGTGCCGCACGGGGAAGCCGTCCGTGTGCGTCACGGTCATCCGGTGGCCGCCGAGCGCCAGCCGGAACGCGGTGTCCCCGCCGGCGTTGATGACACGCAGCCGGATGCGGTCGCCGGGCCGGGCCTCGAAGACCGAAGGAGCCTGTGGCCTGCGGCCGTTGATCAGGTAGTGGGGGTAGTCGACATCGCCCGCGTGGCCGCCGAGCAGTTCGCTGTCCGTTCCCTTCAGCAGGCGGGAGGGGCCCTCGCCCCCGGTGGCCGCGGCCTTGTCGTGACCGGCCGCGTCGTGGCTGCCGCCCCGCCCCTCGGTGAGCTCGTCGAGGACCGCGTCCGGGGTGGAGCCGTCCACCCCGTCGAGCCAGTCGTCGAGGACGACGATCCACTCCTTGTCGTAGGCGAGCGGCTCCTTCGGGTCGTCGACGATCAGCGGCGCGTACAGCCCACGGTCGAGCTGGACCCCGGAGTGCGGGTGGATCCAGTGGGTCCCCGGACGCGTGACCGCGAAGCGGTAGGTGAACTCGGCGCCGGGCTTGACGGGCTGCTGGGTCAGCCCCGGCACCCCGTCCATGTCGTTGCGGATCGAGAGGCCGTGCCAGTGCATCGTGGTGGACTGCGTCAGATGGTTGGCCAGGGCGAGTTCCAGGGTGTCGCCCGCCGTGATCCGGATCGCCTCGCCGGGCAGCCGGTCCCCGTACGCCCAGGTGGGGACGGTGAGGCCGTCGCCCAGTTCGAAGCGGGACGCGGCGGCGGTGAGCGAGACCTTCCGCAGGGGGCCCGCGCCCCGCCGGGTCTCGGCGTCCACGACCTCCGGACCGTCGGGCGTGACGTACTGGTCCGCGGCGCGCGTGGGGGAGGGGGCGCGGACGGGCGAGGTGCGAGCCGGGGACGCGACGGCCTGGGAGACGAGGCCTGCTGTTCCCGCGAGGGCGATACCTGCGCCGAGCACGGCGCGACGAGTGGGCATTTCAGACATATTGCGCACCGTACCCCTGGCGGGTATAAGGGTGCGGGCTCGACACCAGACGCCTCGACACCCACGGGCCCGGCGCCCCGACACCCGAGGGCCCGGCGCTCCTCAGGCATGCGAGGGGGGCCGGGCCGGCGGGGTGCGCGCGGGGCGGGTGCGTACGGCCCCGGGAGCAGGGGCGTCAGGCGCGGGCGTAGACCATCTCCGCCCAGCCGGCGACCTGCTCGTCCGAGAGGTGGAGCGCCAGATCGGCCTCGCTGATCATGCCGATCAGCTTCTTGTCCTCGATCACCGGGAGCCGGCGGATGCGGTGGCTCTGCATCTCCTCCAGCACCGCCTCGACGTCCGCCGACGACTCGATCCAGCGCGGGGTGCCCTCACAGAGTTCGCCCGCCGTCACCTTCGACGGGTCGTGCCCCGACGCCACGCACTCGATCACGATGTCGCGGTCGGTGATGATCCCGACCATCCGGTCCTGCTCACCGTTGGCGGAGACGGGGAGCGCCCCCACCTTGTGGTCACGCATCATCTGGGCGGCGCGGTCGAGCGTCTCGTGGGCGGGGATCCAGTGGGCCCCGGTGTGCATGATGTCCTTGGCCGTGGTCATGGGGTTGCCTCCTGCGTGCCGATGGGCACTGGTGTACGGCCCCGAGTACTTCCACCATGGCGGGCCCGCCCGGCGTACGCGAACGCTGTCACCCGTTCGGGCGTACGCCGAGCCGGTCCCGCGCTCAGGGACGGGGCGCTGCCCCGCGCGCCGCGAGCATGTCGGCCATCAGATCCAGCTCGGACTGCTGGGCCTCGACCATGCCCTGGGCCAGGCGCCTCTCCACGGGCACGGTGCACCGCTCGGCGCAGCCACGGGCCATCGCGACGCCGCCCTTGTGGTGGTCGGTCATCAGCTGCAGGAAGAGGACCTCGGCCGGCTTGCCCCGGGCGGCGCGGAGCCGATCGAGCTCGGTCCTGGTCGCCATGCCGGGCATGAGGGCGCCGTCGTGATCCATGCCCTCCATGCCCTGCATGGCGTGGCCGCTGTGGCCGCTGTGGCCGCCGTCCGGCATCCAGGCCATCGGCCCCTGCCCCTCGGGCGCCGTCTTCGGCAGCTCCCACAGATCCAGCCAGCCGAGCAGCATGCCCCGCTGGTTGGCCTGCGTGTTGGCGATGTCGTACGCGAGACGCCGTACGTCCTCGTCCCCCGTCGCGTCCCGCACGACGAACGACATCTCCACGGCCTGCTGATGGTGGACGGCCATGTCCCGCGCGAAGCCCGCGTCCGCGGACCGCGCCGAGGGCGTGCGGGGCCCGGGAGCCTCCGCTTCGCCGCGCGCGGAGGCGACCGTCGCCGCGCCGGCGAAGAGCAGGGCGAGGGCCACGGCGGACCCCGCGACCCACCGCGTACGCCGGTTGCGCGACGGGCTCACCCGTCGACCCCGCCGGTGCAGGGCGCGCCCGGCTCGGGCGTCTGCGCGCCCTGGACGTACTTCGCGAAGAAGGTGGCCACCCGGGGGTCGTCGGCGCTGTCCACCGTGACCTGCTTGCCCCAGGCGCTCAGCATGATCGCCCCGGCCTGGCCCTCGTACGGGGACATCAGGGAGTAGGGGGTGCTCTTGACGCGGGACGCGAGCGCGGCGACGTCGTCCCCGGACGCCTTTCCGGAGTGCGTCACCCAGACCGCGCCGTGCTCCAGGGCGTGCACGGCGTTGACGTTCGGGACGGCCTTTTCGTATACGACGCCGTCGCAGTTCAGCCAGGCCGGATTGTGGTTTCCGCCGACCGGCGGCTCCATGGGGTACTTCACGTCGGTCGTGACGTGGTCACGGCTCAGCTTCGCCGCGTCCCATGTCTTCTCGCCCGCGATCGGCTCGGCGGCGAGCTCCTTCTTCTCCTGCTCGGTCTGCTTCGAGTCCTGCGCCCGGGCCTCCTCGGTCTTCTCCTTCGCCTCGGACTTCTCCAGGAGCATGTACGAGCCGAAACCCAGCAGCCCGGCGACCACGACGGCACTCAGGCCTATGGCGACGACCCGGTTGCGGCGGTCGCGCGCACGGTCGGCACTGCGCATCTGCTCTATGCGGTTCCTGCGGTCGAAGCTCATGACGTCGGGTCCTTCTGCCAAGGGGTCGGGAGGGACGAGGGCGGAACGGGAAAACGCGGCTGTGGCGGGCCGTGGCCGGACGGCTACAGCCCTTGCACACCATGGGCGCCGATCGTAGTGGGTGGCCGCGTGCTCTCTCTCACACCGTGTGCGTAATCTGGGTGAAATCCCGGGTCGTGATACTGAGGTGTCTCCCCTACCCCGGGCGGTGGTGCACGGACCGTCTGAACTGCAAGGATGTGGCTATGGACAAGCAGCAGGAATTCGTCCTCAGGACGCTTGAGGAGCGCGACATCCGCTTCGTACGGCTGTGGTTCACCGATGTTCTCGGTTACCTCAAGTCCGTCGCCGTGGCCCCGGCCGAGCTCGAACAGGCCTTTGACGAGGGCATCGGCTTCGACGGCTCCGCGATCGAGGGCTTCGCCCGTGTATACGAATCGGACATGATCGCCAAGCCGGACCCCGCCACCTTCCAGATCCTCCCGTGGCGCGCGGAGGCCCCCGGGACCGCCCGGATGTTCTGCGACATCCTGATGCCCGACGGCTCGCCCTCCTTCGCGGACCCGCGCTTCGTCCTCAAGCGCATCCTCGCGAAGACCTCAGACCTGGGCTTCACCTTCTACACCCACCCGGAGATCGAGTTCTTCCTGCTGAAGAACAAGCCGGTCGACGGCAGCCGCCCCACCCCGGCCGACAGCTCCGGCTACTTCGACCACACCCCGCAGAACGTCGGCATGGACTTCCGCCGCCAGGCGATCACCATGCTCGAATCGATGGGCATCTCCGTCGAATTCAGCCACCACGAGGGCGCCCCCGGCCAGCAGGAGATCGACCTCCGGTACGCCGACGCGCTCTCCACGGCCGACAACATCATGACCTTCCGCCTGGTCATGAAGCAGGTGGCACTGGAGCAGGGCGTGCAGGCCACCTTCATGCCGAAGCCGTTCTCGGAGTACCCGGGCTCGGGCATGCACACGCACCTCTCCCTCTTCGAGGGCGACCGCAACGCCTTCTACGAGTCGGGCGCCGAGTACCAGCTGTCGAAGGTGGGCCGCTCCTTCATCGCGGGCCTGCTCAAGCACGCCGCCGAGATCTCCGCCGTGACCAACCAGTGGGTCAACTCCTACAAGCGCATCTGGGGCGGCTCCAGCCGCTCCGCGGGCGCCGGCGGCGAGGCCCCCTCGTACATCTGCTGGGGCCACAACAACCGCTCCGCGCTGATCCGCGTCCCGATGTACAAGCCCGGCAAGACCGGCTCGGCCCGCGTCGAGGTCCGCTCCATCGACTCCGGCGCCAACCCCTACCTGACGTACGCGGTGCTGCTCGCCGCGGGCCTCAAGGGCATCGAGGAGGGCTACGAACTCCCGGCCGGCGCCGACGACGACGTCTGGGCCCTCTCCGACTCGGAGCGCCGCGCGATGGGCATCGAGCCGCTGCCGCAGAACCTGGGCGAGGCGATCTCACTGATGGAGAAGAGCGAACTGGTCGCCGAGACGCTGGGCGAGCACGTCTTCGACTTCTTCCTGCGCAACAAGAAGCAGGAGTGGGAGGAGTACCGCAGCGAGGTCACGGCCTTCGAGCTGAAGAACCTGCTGCCGGTGCTGTGAAGCCTGGTCCGGGGGCCTAGTTCCTCCAAGTACGGCCGTGGGCCGACGGTGCGACACCGTCGGCCCACGGCCGTGCGTTCTCCGACGGCCCGTCGGCGGGCGGCCGCAGGCCTCCCGGAAGACCCGTGGCCGGTGCCGGGACGTGGTGACACGATCTCGGTCGGCCTACGGGGAAAGGTATGTGGTTCTACAGCTACGAGATCGAGATCGTCAGCCCCCGCTGCAGGAACGCAAGGTCGGGAGAGTGAGGGCATGGGGATCCTGTTCGCCTCCGCCTGACAAGCCCGGCGGCCGGCCGATGAGGGGTTCGTCGCACGCCGTCCGCGCGTGCGAGGGTGCGATCGGGGCAGCCGTACTCGTACACCGTGGGCGCAGTGAACGGCCCGCGGCCGCTGCCGAGCCGAGAAGGGGCGTCGCATGACCACGCTGGCCGTGACCGGGCACATCGACCTGACCGAGGAGACCGTGCCACTCGTGCGGGCCGCGCTGCGCGATGTGCTGGGGCCCTACAGCGGTGACCTCACCGGAATCTCGTGCATCGCCGCCGGGGCCGATTCGCTTTTCGCCGAGGAGGTCTCCGCCATCGGCGGCCGGCTCGTCGTGGTCGTCCCGTCCCTCGACTACCGCACCGCCGTGGTGCGGCCCGAGGACGCCGCGGTCTACGACCACCTCAACGAGACTGCCGTGGAGGTGGTGACCCTGCCGTTCGAGATCGCCGACCGCACCGCGTACGAGGCCGCCAACGCCGAGCTGCTGAAGCGGGCGGACCGGCTCGTCGCCGTATGGGACGGAACTCCGCCGTCCGGGAACGGCGGCGGGACGGCGGATCTGGTCGAGGAGGCCGGGCGGGTCGGTGTACCCGTGGACGTGGTCTGGCCGGACGGTGCCGCGCGGCGGGGCTGAGACCTGTACGCCGGCAAGGCGCTCGCTGCACGCGTAGGACGCCAGGAGGTGCCGGCGTCCTAGGGCGAGGTGTCCTTGCCCTAGGACGCCCGGTGGTGGCGGTCGTAGTGGCGGGCCGCGCGGGCGCGGTTGCCGCACGAGGGCTTGCACCATTCCTGGCGGCCGTGGCTCTTCACGAAGTAGCGGACGCAGCGAGGCGCCGTGCAGGCGCGCAGCTGTTCGCGCCGCGGGCCGCTGAGGAATTCGATCGCCGCCCGTGCGAGGGCCGCGAGGAGTGTGGCGTGCGGGTCGTCCCGCGTGGCCGACAGGCGTGCGTCAGGGGAGCCTTCGGGCGGCCAGTCCAGCTGGGGGACCACCGGCACGAGTGCGGCCGTCGCGTTCAGGCGTGCCACCGCCCGGGCGGCCGGCATCAGCCGGTGGGCGTCCGGAGGGCTGGGGCGCGCGGGACTGACCGCGCGGGCGAACAGGGCGCGCACCGCGCGCCGTACCTCGACGACACGGAGCCTGAGTTCCTCGTCCACCGCCCCCTCGCCGGCGGGGGTGTGGCCGTCCAGCAGCGTCTGGCCCCGGCGGAGCCAGTCCTCCAGGCCCTGGACGGTGGCCAGTTCGTCCGCCACACCGCCCTCGCCGTCATGGCGGATCGTGCTCGCCAGCTCCAGTGCCGCCCAGCGCTCCATGAAGTCCCGCTCCTGCCCGTACCTGTTGATCGCGATGGCACGCGCACTCTATGGTCCCTAACGGATAACTGGAAATAACCATGAGGGGGAGACGTGACCGTGCTGCTCGCGCAGATCAGCGACCTGCACCTGGACGGCAGCGAGAGGGCGACCCGACGCGCCGTACGCGTCATGGACCACCTGCGGGCCCTGCCCCGCCCCGTCGACGCCGTGCTCGTCACCGGGGACATCGCGGACCACGGCACGGAGGCGGAGTACGAGGAGGCCGCGCGGATCCTGGCCGCGCCCTTCCCGGTCCTGCCGTGCCCCGGGAACCATGACGTGCGTCCCGCCTACCGGAAGGCCCTGCTGGGGGAGGCGCCCGAGGCCGGACCGGTCAACCGGGTGCACCACATCGGGGGCGTCGCGATCCTGATGTGCGACTCCACCATCCCCGGACGCGACGAGGGGCGCCTAGACGGGCAGACCCTCGCCTGGATCGACACCACCCTCGCCGAACTGCCCGAGGACACACGGGCCCTGATCGCTTTCCACCAGCCGCCCGTCGAGCTCCACCACCCGCTGCCCGACTCCAACATGCTCGAACGTCCCGGTGACCTGGCGGCCCTGCTCGACGCGCATCCGCGGGTCTCCGCCGTCCTCACGGGGCACGCCCACACCGCGGCGGCCTCCACCTTCGCGGGGCGCCCGTTGATCGTGGGCCCGGCGGTCACCTGGACGCTGCGCATGCCGTGGGAGGGTGACAGTCCCGCCGACCGCGAGCAGCCTCCCGGCCTCGCCTTCCACGTCCTGGGTGACGACGGCCGGCTGACCACCCACTACCGCGTCGTGATCTGAGCCGGGCCGCCCGGACCCGTGGGCCGTGTGCGGCGGCCCGCCCGTGATCATCACGGGCCTGTCAGCCGAAGCTTCGCGCCATCTCTTCGAGGACCTCGTCGATCACGTCGCCCGGCGGCCGTGCCAGGTCCTCCTCGATCCACATGCGCATCGCGATCCGCAGCGAGGAGAGGAACGCGGCCGCCAGGACCATCGGACGGACCGGGCCGTTCCCGGGGCCCTGGCGTACGGCTATCGCGTCCGCCAGGTCCCGCTCCAGTGTTGCGTGGTTGGCGAGTTGGCGTGCCAGGAGCGAGGGGTGGCGCATGGCCAGCTTCGTGCGGACGGCCCACTCCCGCTCCGGGGGGGCGACGCGTTCCGAGAACTCCGTCACCGCGGCTCTCAGCGCCGTCCAGGCCGGCTCATCGGCGGGACGGTCCAGGACGGTGCGGACCAGTGACCCGATGAGCTGCTCCTCGCCGTAGAGGAGGGCGTCCTCCTTGTTGGTGAAGTAGTTGGAGAACGTCCTGCGGGAGATGCCGGCCGCGTCGGCCACCGCCTCCACCGTCACGTGGTCGAAGCCGTGCTCGACGGTCAGCCGCATCGCCGCTTCGTGTACGGCCTGTCTGGTGGCCGCCTTCTTGCGTTCCCGCAGTCCCACAGGGCTTTCCATGAGTCCATTATCTACGCCGACGGGAAACTTGCACAGTGAGCAATATTGCCCAGTGTGCATGTAGGATGAAGACTTCCTCTCTCTGCTTCCCCTTTCCTTGCACCCTTCCTTCTCGAATCTTCCGGAGGTTGCGCGTGAGCGCACAAACGGCCGCGCCCGCAGAGGCCGTGCCCATGGATCACCGCCACGTGATGCGCGCCCTGAGCGGGCTGCTGATCGTGCTGTTCGTGGCGATGATCAGCAGCACGGTGGTCTCGGTCGCCCTCCCGCAGATCATCGGATCGCTGGACGGCACCCAGTCGCAGTACACCTGGGTCGTCACCGCGACCCTGCTGGCCTCAACGGCCTCCACCCCGATCTGGGGCAAGCTCGCCGACCTGTTCAGCAAGAAGCTGCTGCTGCAGATATCCATCGGCCTGTTCGTCATCTCGTCGATCGCCTGCGGCTTCGCCCAGTCCACCGGGCAGCTCATCGGCTTCCGCGTGATCCAGGGCCTCGGCATGGGTGCACTCCAGGTCCTCGTCCAGGTGATCATCGCCGCGATGATCAGCCCCAAGGAGCGCGGCCGGTACAACGGTTACCTCGGCGGCGTCATGGCCGTCGCGACCGTCGGCGGCCCGCTGCTCGGCGGATTCATCACCGACACCTCGTGGCTCGGCTGGCGTTGGTGCTTCTTCATCGCCGTACCGTTCACCGTCGTCGCCTTCGTGATGCTGACCCGCACCCTGCACCTCACCGAGATCCGCCGCCCGGAGGTGAAGGTCGACTACCTGGGCGCCACCCTCATCGCCGCCGGCGTCAGTCTGCTGCTGCTCTGGGTCACCTTCGTCGACAACAACTTCGCCTGGGTCTCCTGGCAGACCGGCGTCATGGTCGGCGCGAGCATCCTGATCCTCGCCGCGGCCGTCCTCGTCGAGGCACGGGTCAAGGAGCCGGTCGTCCCGCTCCACGTAGTACGCCGCCGGGACCCCGCTCTCGCCATCATCGCGAGCCTCTCGGTGGGCATGGCGATGTTCGGCGGTGCGGTCTTCCTCGGCCAGTACTTCCAGATCGGCCGGGGCAACTCGCCGACCGAGGCGGGGCTGCTCACCATCCCGCTGATGCTCGGTGTGCTCATCTCCTCCACCGTCGCGGGCCGCCTGGTCTCCAAGACGGGCAAGGTGAAGCCGTACATCATCACCGGCGTCGTCGTGCTCACGCTCGGCTTCCTGGGGCTGTCCACCATCGACCACGAGACCTCGCTGGTCATCGTGTCGCTGGGCATGCTGGCGGTCGGCATCGGCGTGGGCATGTCGATGCAGAACCTCGTGCTCGTGGTCCAGAACACGGTTCCGTTCAGCGAACTCGGCGCCGCCAGCGGTGCGATCACCTTCTTCCGCTCGCTCGGAGGAACCATCGGTGTCTCCGTGCTGGGCGCGGTCCTCGCCAACCAGGTCGCCACGAAGATCACCGAGGGCCTGACGAAGCTGGGCGTCGATCCGGCCGCCTCCTCATCGGGCGGCTCGACGCTGAACATCGCCGCCATGCCGCCGGAGATCCAGGAAGTGGTGCGTGCCGCGTACGGTGACGCGACCGGGCACATCTTCCTGGTATCGGCAGGTATCGCGGTGGTCGGTGTCATCGCGACGCTCTTCCTGACGCCGACGAAGCTGCGCGACAGCGTGGACCTCTGACCCGTAGCGACCCGTACGAACGGCGCCCCGGACCGCGTGAGCGGACCGGGGCGCCGACGTGTGAGGTCCGTCCACGCGGTTCGCGGAGCCACCTACGGCTGCCGCTGACGGACCGGCGGGGGCGCCGCGAGCCGGTGGACGGGCGGTTCCCGGAGCGAATGCACCATCGCATAGCTGAGGGCGGGCATGAGGATCAGCGGGATCAGCGCCGTACGCAGGGACGTGGCGTCCGCCAGCGCCCCGATCAGGGGGCCTGCGACGCCGCCGACGCTGACCGCCAGGCCGAGGGTGATCCCGCTCGCCGTGCCCATCCGTGACGGCAGATAGTCCTGACCGAGGGTCACCTGGAGGGAGAAGGGGACGTAGAGCCCGGCGGAGGCCAGGGCCACGAACAGGTAGAGGGGCGGGCCGGGGACGAGTACGGCACCGGCGACGGCGGCCACACTCATCAGGTATGCGCCACGGACCACGGTGACCCGGCCGAACCGGGTGGCGAGCCTCCCGCCGAGTACGGTGCCCACCGCTCCGCCGAGGTAGAGCACGGACAGCGCGGTTGTCCCGGCCGTCGTCCCGCCGCCCGTACGCTGCCGGGCGTAGAGCGCGATGAACGTGCTCAGGCCCATGAATGCGACGGACCTGCAGGCCACCGCCAGTGACAGCTTGACGAACGACCCGGTGTCGTCGAGGTCCCTGCTCACCGGCTGTGCCGAAGTCCCCTTCTCCGCAGCCGCGTCGGCCTTCGTCAGGGCGCGAAGCACGGGCAGGCACAGGACACTGCCCACCAGAGCCGGCAGGACCAGCAGGGGTGTGAAGCGCAGGCCCCCGGTGGCCATCGCGGCGGTCACCATGAACGGGGCAGCGGCGAAACCGATGTTGCCGCCGAGGGAGAACCAGCCCATCGCGGTGTGGCTGCCCAGGGAGGCGATCCGTGCGACGCGCGCCGACTCGGGGTGGTACGCCGCGATGCCGATGCCGGACACCGCGACGAACACCAGAGTCAGGGCGTACGAGCCGCTGAGGCCACTCAGCGCGACCCCCAGCCCGCCCAGGAGCGTGCTCACCGGCAGCAGCCAGGGGAGCGCCCACCGGTCGGTGAGCACACCGAACAGCGGCTGGGCGACCGAGGACAGCAGTGACGCGGCGAGCACGATGCCGGAGGCCACCGCGTAGCTGTAGGACCTCTCGACGACGAAGAAGGGGATCAGCGCGGCCACGGAGCCCTGGTAGACGTCCACGCAGCCGTGCCCGACCGACAACAGGAGGATCGTTCTTTTCGCTGCCACCTCGCCATCGTCACGGCGCAGCATGCTGTCGCGCTTCCGATAATCTGCCGACCGATGCAGGAATTCCGCCACCAGTCGACCGCGCCCACCCGCAGCCAGTGGGTCGCCCCAGGGGCCGCCATCGGCGCCCACCGCCACGACGACCACCAGATCGTCTACGCGGCCCGAGGAGTGCTGGCCGTCACCACCGGAGCGGGAACGTGGGTCGCGCCGGCCAACCGGGCGGTCTGGGTGCCGGCCGGCGCCGTCCACGCCCATCAGGCCCACGGGAGGCTCGAACTCCACCTGGTCGGGCTGCCCGCGACGGAGAACCCGCTCGGCCTGGACGGGCCCGCGGTGCTGACCGTCGCTCCCCTGCTGCGCGAACTGATCCTCGCCTACACCCGTGCCCCCGATGACGAGAGCCAGGCCCGCGGGCGCCTACGGGCGGTGCTGCTCGACCAGTTGCGCGCCTCGCCCCAGACGCCCGTGCACCTGCCCACCCCCACCGCGCCCGCGCTGCTGGCCCTGTGCGCGATCCTGCACGCCGACCCCGGGGACCCGCGCACACTCGCCGCGCTCGGCCGGGAGATCGGCGCGAGCGACCGCACCCTGTCCCGGCTCTTCAGGAGCGACCTCGGCATGACCTTCCCCCAGTGGCGCACACAGCTACGCCTGTACCGTGCCCTGGTGCTGCTCGCCGAAGGCACCCCCGTCACCACCGTGGCGCACTCCTGCGGCTGGTCGTCCGCCAGCGCCTTCATCGACGTCTTCCGCCGTGCCTACGGGCACACGCCCGGTGCCCACCTGCCCCCGAGAGGAGCGGGCGGACGGTGAGCCACGCGGCGCCGTTCCGGTAGTGTGACCCCTCCCGAGAACTGGACCGACCCAGGAGGTGAGACCCATTACCGCTTCAGCAGGCTGGGCGCTCACCCCTCGCCGTCGCGTGGCCCACCGGGCCTGAGCGATCGCGGAGCGCCCATCGGTCACCCCGAAAGGCTCCGCCCCATGCAGGAATTCGCTCCGCCGCTCACCTTCTCCACCCTCGTCACCACGCTCCGCGCCGCCGGCTGTGTCTTCGCCGAGGACGAGGCGGAACTCCTCCTCTCCACGGCGGCCGGCCCCGCCGAGCTCGCCACCATGCTGGAACGCCGCGTAGCCGGTCTGCCGCTTGAACACGTGCTCGGCTGGGCCGAGTTCTGCGGGCTGCGGATCGCCGTGGACCCCGGGGTCTTCGTGCCCCGCAGGCGTACGGAGTTCCTCGTACGGCAGGCCGCGGCACTCGCGCCCGACCGGGCGGTCGTCGTCGACCTCTGCTGCGGTACCGGTGCGCTCGGCAGGGCGCTCGCGTCATCGCTGCGCGAGGTCGAACTCCACGCCGCGGACGTCGAACCCGCCGCCGTGAGCTGTGCCCGCCGCAACGTGGACGGACACGGGACCGTCCACGAGGGCGACCTCTTCGAACCCCTGCCCCGGTCACTGCGCGGACGGGTCGACGTCCTGCTCGCCAACGTGCCGTACGTGCCGACCGACGACGTCGGGCTGCTGCCCGCCGAGGCGCGGATCCACGAGCCGCGCGTCGCGCTCGACGGAGGCGGCGACGGGCTCGACGTGATGCGGCGCGTCGTCGCCGAGGCCACCGACTGGCTGGCCCCGGGCGGCAGTCTGCTGATGGAGACGAGCGAGCGGCAGGCGGCGCGCGCCGAGGAGACGGTGGGGAGCGGCGGACTCGTCGCGCGCGTCGTCGTCTCCGAGGAGCTGTACGCGACCGTCGTCATCGGAACCAGGCCCCGCTAGCGGGCAGGACCAGGCGGCGCCAGCAGGGCAGCGTGCCCGGCTCAGGCGAAGCGCCAGCGCGTCTGGCCGTACGGGTCGCCCTTGGCGAAGCCGAAGGCCGTGCGGGGGGCCACCGCGAAGACCTCCGCACGGCCGCCCGCCCCGTTGGAGAACATGCCGTCCGTGACGCCGAAGTGCCACTCGGCGCCGTACTTCGCCTCCCAGGCCTCCGCCAGCGCGATGAGCCGCTGCTCGTCCGTCACCCGGGCGGCCCGGCCCTCGACCACCACGTCGAACCCCTCGTTCAGCGTGTTCGCGCCCGTGGTCAGGACGACCTCCGGGTTGGCGTCCAGATTGCGCGCCTTGCGTTCCGAGGGCCCCGTGCAGAAATGCAGCGCGCCGTCCGACCAGAGGCCGATCAGCGGGGTGACGTGCGGACGGCCGTCGGGCCGGACCGTGGAGAGCCAGTACAGCTCCGCGCCCTCCAGCAGCGCGACCGCCTCCGCCCAGGGGCGGGCGGTGGCGCCCTCGCTGCTGTAGTGCGGGTCCAGGGCGGTGTCGGGGGCAGTGGTGTCCTTCTCCGGCATTGCGGGTCTCCAGGAGCGATAGGGCGGTGTGCGCGGTCTTCTCGTCGATCGTGCCTCTGTACAGGGGACTCCGCCCGCACTCCGGATTCATCGGTGCGGGGTCAGGCCTTTCGTTCGGATCAGGCGGGGTGGGGGAGCGAGGTCTGGTGAGTGCAGCCGCAAGGCGGAGGACGGAGGTAACGCGGCAGACGCGCGTGCCAGGGCACGCGCGCCCGGCCTGATCCACACGAAAGGCCTTAGGCTCGAAGGGCGGACATGTGGGATCGGCGGCAGGAGACACGGGATGACGACGTTGCCGGGACGCAGGAGCAGTACGTTCACCAGACTGCTGCGGCACGGTTTCACGGATCCGTCCGCCGCCGAACGGCTGCTCGACCTGCCCGAGCTCTCGTCCGTACGGGCCGATCCCGTCCTCTTCGAGGCGCTCGGCGCGACCGCCGACCCCGATCTGGCCCTCAACGGCCTCGTACGGCTCGTCGAGGCCGAGGAGGCCGACGAGCGGCAGATCCTGCTGGACACGCTCGTCACGGCCAAGCCGCTGCGGGACCGGCTCCTCGGCGCCCTCGGAGCCTCCGAGGCGCTCGGGGACCACCTGGCACGGCACCCGCGTGACTGGCAGGTGCTGGTCACCTACGAGGCCACCGACCTGCACCCCGGGATCCCCGAGTTCGAGCAGATGCTCGCCGACGCCGTCGACCCGGACTCGCTGCGGGTCGCCTACCGCAGGTCCCTCCTGTCCATCGCGGCCCGCGACGTGTGCGGGACGACCGATGTCGCCGAGGTCGCCGCCGAGCTCGCCGACCTGGCGACGGCCACGCTGCGGGCGGCGCTCGACATCGCCCGCGCCGCCGCGCCCTCCGACGCCGCGCAGTGCCGGCTCGCCGTCATCGCGATGGGTAAATGCGGCGGACACGAGCTGAACTACGTGTCCGACGTCGACGTCATCTTCGTCGCCGAGCCCGTCGACGGCGCGGAGGAGAGCGGCGCCATGCAGGCCGCCACCCGGCTCGCCGCCCACCTGATGCGGATCTGCTCCGACACCACCGTCGAAGGCACGATCTGGCCCGTCGACGCCAACCTCCGCCCCGAGGGCCGCAACGGGCCACTGGTGCGCACCCTGACCTCGCACCTCGCGTACTACCAGCGCTGGGCCAAGACCTGGGAGTTCCAGGCCCTGCTCAAGGCCCGGCCGGTCGCGGGGGACCCCGAACTCGGCACGGCCTACGTCGAGGCCGTGTCCCCGCTGGTGTGGCAGGCGGCCGACCGGGAGAACTTCGTCGGCGACGTACAGAAGATGCGCCGCCGCGTCGTCGACAACATCCCCGTCGACCGCGTCGACCGGGAGCTCAAGCTCGGCCCCGGCGGGCTCCGGGACGTCGAATTCGCCGTCCAGCTGCTCCAGCTCGTCCACGGCCGCAGCGACAGCACCCTGCACGCCGGCTCCACGCTGGAGGCCCTGCGGGCCCTCGCCGACGGCGGATACGTCGGGCGCGCCGACGCCGCGCAGCTGGACGAGGCCTACCGCTTCCTGCGCGCCATGGAACACCGCATCCAGCTCTACCGGCTGCGCCGCACCCACCTGGTCCCCGAGGAAGACGCCGACCTGCGCAGGCTCGGGCGCTCCCTCGGACTGCGTACGGACCCGGTCGCCGAGCTCAACCGGGCGTGGCGGCGGCACGCCTCCGTCGTACGCCGCCTGCACGAGAAGCTCTTCTACCGGCCGCTCCTGGACGCCGTCGCCCAGCTCGCCCCCGGCGAGAGCAGGCTCAGCGCCAAGGCCGCCGTCGTCCGCCTGGAGGCCCTCGGTTACGCCGATCCCGCGGCCGCGCTGCGGCACCTGGAGGCCCTCTCGTCGGGCGTCTCCCGCAAGGCGGCGATCCAGCGCACGCTGCTGCCGGTGCTGCTCGGCTGGTTCGCGGACTCCGCCGACCCGGACGCCGGGCTCCTCGGCTTCCGCCAGGTGTCCGACGCCCTCGGCAAGACCCCCTGGTACCTGCGGCTGCTGCGTGACGAGGGGGCCGCGGCCGAGAACCTCGCCCGGGTCCTCTCCGCCGGCCGCCTCGCCCCCGACCTGCTGATGCGCGCCCCCGAGGCCGTCGCCATCCTCGGCGACCCGGAAGGCCTGAAGCCGCGCGGCCGGGACCACCTGGAACAGGAGGTGCTGGCCGCGGTCGGCCGGGCGCCCGGGGCCGAAGCGGCTGTCGCCGTGGCGCGCGGGGTACGGCGCAGGGAGCTGTTCCGTACGACGGCGGCCGACATCATCGGCTCGTACGGCACCGAGGACAACCCCGCCGAACCCGACCCGGGCGCCCTCGTCGACCGGGTCGGATCGGCGGTCACCGACCTCAACGCCGCCACGCTGTCCGGTGCGCTGCGCGCCGCCGTCCGTGACAAGTGGGGCGACACCCTGCCGACCCGGTTCGCCGTCATCGGCATGGGCCGATTCGGCGGGCACGAACTGGGCTACGGATCGGACGCGGACGTCCTCTTCGTGCACGAACCCCGGGAGGGCGTGAGCGACGAGGAGGCGGCCCGGGCCGCGAACGCCGTCGTCACGGAGATGCGCAGGCTGCTGGAGCTGCCGACCGCCGACCCGCCGCTCCTCATCGACGTCGACCTCCGCCCGGAGGGGAAGACCGGGCCCCTTGCCCGCACCCTGAAGTCGTACGAGGCCTACTATCGGCGCTGGTCGCTGATCTGGGAGAGCCAGGCGCTCCTGCGCGCCGACCCGGTGGCCGGGGACGAGGAGCTGGGCCGCGCGTTCGTCGACCTCATAGACCCCCTGCGGTACCCGATGGAAGGGCTGGGGGACGACGCGGTCCGGGAGATCCGGCGGCTCAAGGCGCGGATGGAGTCCGAACGCATGCCGCGCGGCGCCGATCCGACGCTGCACACCAAGCTGGGGCGCGGTGGCCTGAGCGACGTCGAGTGGACGGTCCAGCTGATGCAGATGCAGCACGGCTGGTCGGAGCCCGGCCTGCGGACCCCGCGTACGCGGGAGGCGCTGGCGGCGGCGTGCGCGGCGGAGCTGATCCCGGCGGAGGAGGCCCAGACGCTGGACGAGGCGTGGGTGCTGGCCTCGCGGGTGCGCAACGCGGTGATGCTGGTGCGGGGGCGGCCCGGCGACACGTTCCCCTCGAACCCGCGTGAGCTGGCGGCGGTGGGCCGGTATCTCGGCTACGAGCCGGGGCACGTGGGGGACATGCTGGAGGACTACCGGCGGATCACCCGGCGGGCCCGGGCCGTCGTGGAGGAGCGGTTCTACGGCGCCGGGGGATGACCCCGGAAGGCTGAGCCCGGGGCGCTCATCCCGCGACGGCCGGCACAGGCCCTCAGTCGCCGGCCTGGCTCGTCACCCTGGCCCCGGGCCCTGCGGCTTCCGTGCCGGTGCCGGCCCGGGGGCTCAGCTCGGGCGCCCGCGACGGCGGCCTCCGCAGGGCGCGCAGACGGCTCGCGGAGGGACGCCGCCCCACCCGCTTGGGCAGCCGGTGCGGCAGCGAGCCGTACCAGGCGTAGGAGAGGGAGATACCGAACGCCAGGCAGGCCATCCCGCCCACCGCGTCCAGCCAGAAGTGGTTCGCCGTGGCCACGATGACGACCAGCGTGGCCACGGGGTAGAGGGCGCCCAGGATGCGCGCCCAGGGGGCCTTCGCCAGGACGCATATGGTCAGACCGCACCACAGGGACCAGCCGATGTGCATGGACGGCATCGCCGCGTACTGGTTGGACATGTGCTTGAAGTTGCCCGAGGCCATCGAGCCCCACGTCTGGTGCAGCATCACCGTGTCGATGAAGCCGCCGCCCGTCATCAGCCGGGGCGGCGCCAGCGGGAAGACGTAATAGCCGAGCAGGGCCACCGCCGTGGTGGCGAAGAGAACCAGACGGGTGGCGGCGTAGCGGCCCGGATGGCGGCGGAAGAGCCAGACGAGCACACCGATGGTCACGACGAAGTGCAGGGTCGCGTAGTAGTAGTTCATCGACACGATCAGCCATGTCACCGAATTGACGGCCTGGTTGACCGTCTCCTCGAAGGCGAGGCCGACGGTGTGCTCCAGCGACCAGATCCAGTCGGCGTTCCGCAGGGCCGCGGCCTTCTGCTCCGGAACGGCGTTGCGCACCAGCGAGTAGAGCCAGTAACTCACCGCGATCAGCAGGATCTCGAACCAGAGACGCGGGCGGCGCGGCGCGCGCAGCGCACGGAGGGAGAGGCGGGGGTGGCGCAAACGTGAGGGAATGATCGCCCGCGTCGAACCGGACGCCGTCGTTCCGTCCGCGACGGGTGACGGGGTGGCCGCCGTGCGGTCTTCCTGTGTGGTCACGTGCGATTCACCCATAGGCGCAGAGTCTGCCAGATACGTCCCCCTCTGCCCGATGATCCTCCGGTCGGGTTCCGGTCGCACATCCAGTACTTTAGACCGCCCGGCGTGCCGGGGAGGGGCCCGGGCCCGACGCGGTCGAGCCGCGCACGACCAGTTCGGGCATGAACACGAACTCGCTGTGCGGTGCGGGCGTGCCGCCGATCTCCTCCAGCAGGGTGCGGACCGCGGCCTGGCCCATCGCCGTCACCGGCTGCCGGATCGTGGTCAGCGGCGGATCGGTGAACGCTATGAGGGGCGAGTCGTCGTACCCGACCACCGAGAGGTCGCGCGGAACCTCCTTCGACAGCCGGCGGGCCGCCCGGATCGCGCCGAGCGCCATCATGTCGCTCGCGCACACCACCGCGGTGCAGCCGCGTTCCATCAGCGCCGAGGCCGCCGCCTGGCCGCCCTCCAGCGTGTACAGGGAGTGCTGGATCAGCTCCTCCACGGCATCGGCCGTGAGGTCCAGCTGCTCCTGCATCGTGGCGTGGAATCCCTCTATCTTGCGGAGCACCGGCACGAAGCGCTTGGGCCCGACCGCCAGACCGATGCGCTGATGCCCCAGCGCCACCAGATGTGTCACCGCCAGCCGCATTGCCGCCCGGTCGTCGGGGGAGATGAAAGGGGCCTGCACCTTGGGGGAGAAGCCGTTGACCAGCACGAAGGGGACGCCCTGCGCGCGCAGTTGCTCGTAACGCTGCATGTCGGCGGAGGTGTCGGCGTGCAGTCCGGAGACGAAGATGATCCCCGAGACGCCGCGGTCGACCAGCATCTCGGTGAGCTCGTCCTCGGTGGAGCCGCCCGGCGTCTGCGTCGCCAGCACCGGCGTGTAGCCCTGCCTGGTGAGCGCCTGGCCGATGACCTGGGCCAGCGCGGGGAAGATCGGGTTCTCCAGCTCGGGCGTGATCAGCCCGACGAGACCGGCGCTGCGCCGGCGCAGCCGGACGGGGCGTTCGTACCCGAGGACGTCGAGCGCCGCGAGGACGGATTCACGGGTGGCCGCAGCGACACCGGGCTTGCCGTTCAGAACGCGGCTGACCGTCGCTTCGCTGACCCCCGCCTGAGTTGCGATATCGGCAAGCCGTGCGGTCATGGCAATGGACTGTACCGGGCGCGTGTCGGATTGCCCACCATGCGCGGGATTCGGGCCATCCGCCCCGGCGGTCACCGGTCGGAGCCCTCCCCGCGGCAACATCTTGCAAGGCCTTGCGGGCCCGTCCCGGCCACCCGGTCGGATCGTCGTACAGCCGCCGCAACGGGCCTGGCCAGGCGTGGGCAGGCTGAAGGAGCTCCCGTCAAGAGGGTTGACGGCAACCTTGCGGACACGCCAATGTAACGATCAGCAGCGCTTGCAGAAATCTTCCGCAAAGTCTTTCGGTCGTCTTTCATCCTTGTTACGTTCACGTCGACCCGGCGCCGCGACGGAGCGGTACGGCAGTTGAAGGAGTTCAGATGCGACGTGGCATAACGGCCACCGCCCTGGTCGCGACCCTGGCGCTCGCGGCGACCGCTTGCGGAAGCGACGACGAGACCGGCGGCAGCAAGAGCTCGGGTGAGCTCTCCGGCACGGTGACGTGGTGGGACACCTCGAACGTCGGCAGCGAGGACAAGGTCTTCAAGAAGATCGCCGAGGGCTTCGAGAAGAAGCACCCGAAGGTCGACGTCAAGTACGTCAACGTCCCCTTCGGCGAGGCGCAGAACAAGTTCAAGAACGCGGCCCAGGCCAACTCCGGCGCCCCCGACGTCATCCGCTCCGAGGTCGCCTGGACCCCCGAGTTCGCCGACCTCGGCTACCTGGCCCCGCTGGACGGCACCGCGGCGCTGAAGGACGAGGGCGACTTCCTCGAGCAGGCCGCCGCGTCGACGAAGTACAAGGGCAAGACGTACGCCGTCCCGCAGGTGATCGACTCCATGGGCATCTTCTACAACAAGAAGATGTTCAAGGACGCCGGCGTCGAGCCGCCCGCGAAGATCGCCGACCTGAAGAGCATCGCCAAGAAGATCAAGGAGAAGACCGGCAAGACCGGTCTCTACCTGCGCGGCGACGACTCGTACTACTTCCTCTCCTTCCTCTACGGCGAGGGCGGCGACCTGGTCGACGCCGACTCGAAGACCGTCACCGTGGACAACGCCGAAGGCACCAAGGCGTTCGGCGTCGTGAAGGACCTCGTCGACTCCGGGGCGGCCAAGACCGACGCCACGGACGGCTGGGAGAACATGATGTCGTCGTTCAAGAACGGCGAGGTCGCGATGATGATCAACGGCCCCTGGGCCGTGGCCGACACGCTGACCGGCAAGGAGTTCACCGACAAGGCGAACCTCGGCATCTCCACGGTCCCGGCCGGCTCCGCCGGGCAGGGTGCGCCGCAGGGCGGCCACAACCTGGGCGTCTACGCGGGCTCCGAGAACCTGGACGCCTCCTACGCCTTCGTCGAGTACATGACCTCGGTCGAGTCCCAGGCCCAGACCGCCGGTGAGCTGAACCTGCTGCCGACCCGCACCTCCGCGTACGCCAAGAAGGAGGCCGTGGACAGCGAGATCGTCCAGTTCTTCAAGCCGGTCGTCGAGACCGCGGTCGAGCGTCCCTGGATCCCGGAGACCGGCAGCCTCTTCGCCCCGCTGAACGTCGAGTACACCAAGGTCCTCACCGGCCAGACCACGCCGGAGAAGGCGGCCAAGGCCACCGGCGACTCCTACCGCAAGCTCCTCAAGGGCTGGAAGTAACTCAGGAAGGCAGGCCGACTGATGGCTGTCCACACCAGCCAGTCGGTGGCGAAGGCCGCGGGCGACGACGTCGCCCGCGGCCGGAGCCGCGGTACTGGCAACCCCCCGCCGCCGAGCAGGCTCCGGCGCGCCCTCTCGGTCCACTGGTACGCCTGGACCATGGTCGCCCCGGTCGTGCTCGTGATCGGCGTGATCATCGGCTACCCGCTGGTCCGCGGTATCTGGCTGTCGCTGACCGACGCCAACGAGCGCAACGTCGCCCGGTCCATCGGCGTCAACGAGATGCCCGCCACCTACGAGTTCGTGGGCCTGGACAACTACGCCGACGCCCTGACCGGCAGCCAGTTCCTCGGGACGCTGGGCTGGACGCTGGTGTGGACGGTCTCCTGTGTGGCCATCACCTTCTGCCTGGGCATGGCCCTGGCCAACATCCTCAACCGCAGGATCGTCGGCCGCTCCGCCTACCGCATGGCGCTGATCCTGCCCTGGGCCATCCCCGGCTTCGTGTCGGTCTTCGCCTGGCGCTTCCTCTACAACGAGAACAACGGGCTGCTCAACAAGATCCTCGGCGGCGCCGGGATCGACGGCATACCCTGGCTCAACGACCCCACCTGGGCCAAGTTCTCCGTCATCGCCGTCAACGTCTGGCTCGGTGTGCCGTTCATGATGGTCGCCCTGCTCGGCGGGCTCCAGTCGATCCCCTCGGAGCAGTACGAGGCCGCGGAGATGGACGGTGCCACCGCCTGGCAGCGCTTCCGCCACGTCACACTGCCCGGACTGCGCCCGGTCTCCACCACGGTGGTCCTGCTCTCCACCATCTGGACCTTCAACATGTTCCCGGTGATCTTCCTGCTGACCCGCGGCGGACCCGGTGAGGCCACCCAGATCCTGGTGACCCAGGCGTACAAATTCTCCTTCGAGATCAGCCCGCGCGACTTCGCGCAGTCCTCCACCTGGGGCGTGCTGATCCTCGTACTCCTGATGCTCTTCGCCATGGTGTACCGGCGAGTGCTCCGCACGCAGGGAGACAACTGGTGACCACCGCTACGGCAACCACCGCCCGGCACAGCGCCCGCAAGCCCCGCAAGCGCGGCGACCGCTCGCCGGCCGCCTCCCTGGCCCTGCACCTCACCCTGATCGTCACGTCGGTGATCGCGGTCTTCCCGGTGCTGTGGGTCCTGCTGACCTCGCTGAAGCCCGCGAAGTTCGCCTCGACCACGGACTTCTTCAAAGAGACGACCTTCGAGAACTACACGAACCTGATCAAGGACACCGAGTTCCTGAGCTGGTTCGCCAACTCCGTGATCGTCGCGGGGCTCTCCACCGTCATCGGTGTCTTCGTCTCCGCCACCACCGGCTACGCCGTCAGCCGCTTCCGCTTCCCCGGCAAGCGCGGGCTGATGTGGACCCTGCTGGTCACCCAGATGTTCCCGGTGGCCGTCCTCATCGTGCCGATCTACAACATCATGTCGACGATGGGCCTGCTCAACCAGCCGGCCGGACTCGTCATCACCTACCTCACCATCTCGGTGCCGTTCTGCGCCTGGATGATGAAGGGCTTCTTCGACACGATCCCGCGCGAGATCGACGAGTCGGGCCAGGTCGACGGACTCACCCCGTTCGGCACGTTCTGGCGGCTCATCCTGCCGCTTGCCAAGCCCGGCCTCGCCGTCACGGCGTTCTACTCCTTCATCACCGCCTGGGGCGAAGTGGCGTACGCCTCCGCGTTCATGGTCGGTGACGAGAACCTCACTCTCGCCGGCGGACTGCAGAAGTTCGTCAACCAGTACGGAGCCCAGTGGGGCCCGATGACCGCGGCGTCCGTGCTCATCGCGATCCCGGCCGCGCTGGTCTTCCTCTTCGCGCAGAAGCACCTGGTCACCGGCATGTCCGCCGGAGCCGTGAAGGGCTGACGCACAGTCCCGCACGACCGTACGACCGCACCCGTCACGGCGGCGCCGGCCCCCCGACCCGGTCCCGGCGCCGCCCCCCACCCCAGACACCCCAGGGACGACATGACCCAGCACCTCGCTGCCCCCTCCACCGGCACGTCCGACGACGCCCCGGGCCACCGCACCGGCTGGTGGCAGGACGCGGTGATCTACCAGGTGTACCCGCGCAGCTTCGCCGACGGCAACGGCGACGGCATGGGGGACCTCGCGGGTGTCACCGCGCGGCTCCCGTACCTCCGGGACCTCGGTGTGGACGCCGTCTGGCTCAGCCCCTTCTACGCCTCGCCGCAGGCCGACGCGGGCTACGACGTCGCCGACTACCGGGCGATCGACCCGATGTTCGGCACGCTCCTCGACGCCGACGCGCTGATCCGCGAGGCTCACGGCCTGGACCTGCGCGTCATCGTCGACCTGGTCCCCAACCACTCCTCCGACCAGCACGAGTGGTTCAAGCGGGCCCTCGCCGAGGGCCCCGGCTCCGCCCTGCGCGAGCGCTACCACTTCCGCCCCGGCAAGGGCACCGACGGCGAACTCCCGCCCAACGACTGGGAGTCCATCTTCGGCGGCCCCGCCTGGACCCGGACCACCGACCCGGACGGCGCCCCCGGCGACTGGTATCTGCACCTCTTCGCGCCGGAGCAGCCCGACTTCAACTGGGAACACCCGGCCGTCGCCGACGAGTTCCGCTCCATCCTGCGCTTCTGGCTCGACATGGGCGCCGACGGCTTCCGCGTCGACGTCGCCCACGGCCTCGTCAAGGCGGAGGGCCTGCCGGACCTCGGATCGCACGACCAGCTGAAGCTCCTGGGCAACGATGTCATGCCGTTCTTCGACCAGGACGGTGTGCACGAGATCTACCGCAGCTGGCGCACGATCCTCGACGAGTACCCCGGCGACCGCATTCTCGTCGCCGAGGCGTGGACCCCCACCGTCGAGCGCACCGCCAACTACGTGCGTCCCGACGAGATGCACCAGGCCTTCAACTTCCAGTACCTGTCGACCGCCTGGGACGCCGCCGAGCTGCGCACCGTCATCGACTCCTCGCTCGACGCGATGCGTCCGGTGGGCGCCCCCACCACCTGGGTGCTCTCCAACCACGACGTCACCCGGCACACCACCCGCTTCGGCAACCCGCCGGGCCTGGGCACCCAGATCCGCACCCCCGGCGACCGTGAGCTCGGCCTGCGCAGGGCACGCGCCGCGACCCTGCTGATGCTGGCCCTGCCCGGCTCCGCCTACGTCTACCAGGGCGAGGAGCTCGGCCTGCCCGACGTCACCGACCTGCCCGACGAGGCCCGCCAGGACCCGTCCTTCTTCCGCGCCGAGGGCCAGGACGGCTTCCGCGACGGCTGCCGGGTGCCGATCCCGTGGACCCGCGAGGGCAGCTCGTACGGATTCGGCGACGGAGGCAGCTGGCTGCCGCAGCCCGACAGCTGGGGCGAGCTCTCCGTCGAGGCGCAGACCGGCACGGAGGGCTCCACGCTGGAGCTGTACCGCGCCGCGATCGCGTCCCGGCGCGAGCACCCGGGCCTCGGCGCCGGCACGGACGTCGAGTGGCTGGACGCCCCCGAGGGCGTGCTCGCCCTCGGCCGTCCCGGCTTCGTCTGCACCGTCAACACGACGGGCGAGCCGGTGCGGATCCCCGCCCCCGGCACCCTGCTGCTCGCCAGCGGCCCGGTGACCGCCGACGGCGACACGGCCGAGCTGCCCGCCGACACCACGGTGTGGTGGACGGTGTGACCGTCCCCGCACCCAGGACCGGACCGGCGTTGCGGCTCTCCGACATCGCCGGTCAGGCCGCGGTCAGCGAGGCCACCGTCAGCCGGGTGCTGAACGGGAAGCAGGGCGTCGCGGACACCACGCGTCAGCGGGTGCTCGCGGCGCTCGACATCCTCGGCTACGAACGGCCCGTACGGCTGCGGCAGCGCAGTGCCGGACTGATCGGGCTGGTGACACCCGAGCTCACCAACCCGATCTTCCCGGCGTTCGCGCAGTCCGTGGAGCAGGTGCTCGCGGGGCACGGCTACACGCCCGTGCTCTGCACCCAGCTGCCCGGCGGCGCCACCGAGGACGAGCTCGTCGAACAGCTCGTCGAGCGTGGCGTGGGCGGCATCGTCTTCCTGTCCGGGCTGCACGCCGACACCTCGGCCGACCCGGCGCGCTACGCGGCGCTCACCGACCGGGGTGTGCCGTTCGTCCTGATCAACGGCTACAACGAGCGCATCAGCGCCCCGTTCGTCTCGCCCGACGACCAGGCCGCCGTACGCATGGCCGTCGGCCATCTCGCCGAGCTCGGCCACCGGCGGGTCGGCCTGGCGATCGGGCCGCAGCGCTACGTGCCCTCGCGCCGCAAGCGTGACGGCTTCGTCGACGCGGCCGTCACCCTGCTGGGCCTGGACCGCGACGATGCCGAACTCCTCGTCTGCTCCACCCTGTTCAGCGTCGAGGGCGGCCAGGTCGCAGCGGGCGCACTGCTCGACGCGGGCTGCACCGGCATCGTCTGCGGCAGCGACCTGATGGCGCTCGGCGTGGTCAGGGCGGCCCGGGGGCGGGGCCTCGACGTACCCCGCGACGTCTCCGTCGTCGGGTTCGACGACTCCCAGCTCATCGCCTTCACCGACCCGCCACTGACCACGGTGCGCCAGCCGGTGCAGGCGATGGCGGCGGCGGCGGTCGGCGCGCTGCTGGAGGAGATCGCGGGAAGCCCCGTGCAGCGCACGGAGTACGTGTTCCAGCCGGAGCTGGTGGTCCGGGGGTCCACCGCGGCGGCGCGCGCCGCCTGAACGGGCGCGGAAAGCGGGGCCGGGTCCGGAGGGGGGACCCGGCCCTTCGCGCTCCCCGGTGCCGGGAACGGGCGTATATCGCGGGCGTATCGAGAACCGCATACGCCGGCGCGACGGCCCTCCCGCTCCAATGGGGTCATGAACGACAACGCATCCCTGCCGGCACCACCGCCCCGCCGCACGCGCACGGTCGTGCTCCTGGGGCTGGCGGCTCTCGGCCTGGCGAGCGCTCTGTTCGTCGTGCGGCGGCCGCTCATGATGTCCGCCCCGGCGTGCATGTCCGGACGGTGGCACGGCTGCTTCGACACGTTCAACGGAGTGGTGCTCATGACGCTGGTCGCACTGCCGCTCTCCGCGCTCGTGGTCCGGGCTCTGGCACGGCTTCGGCGCGGAGCCGACGGCACGCCGGCGTGGCGGATGTCGCTGGCCGAGGTCGGCATGGTCCACGGGACGGTGCCGTTCGTCTGGCTGACCATGATGCCGGGCGCCGGAGCCGGCGTCGTCCCCGGACGGACGAGCCTGATTCCCCTGCGGGACCTGGTCACGATGGGTCCGGGTGGGATCGTCGGCAACCTGCTGGTCTTCGCCTCGCTGGGATTCTTCGCGCCGATGCGTTTCGCCGCACTGGCGTCCGTCCCGCGGATCCTCGCGCTCGGGGCGGGCTGCTCGGTCCTCGTCGAAACCGCGCAGTACGTGCTGCGGCTGGACCGGGTGTCCTCCGTGGACGACGTACTCGTCAACGCCACCGGCGCCGTGCTGGCCGGACTGGCGTCGCGCCGCTGGTGGCGCACCACGGCGCAGGCGCCGTCGGACCGGCCCCGCCCCGTGCCGGCGGCCACCCGGGCGGGCTGAAGCACACTTCCGGTGTGCACACCTCCACGCATACGTCGGCGATACGGTGCGTTGCCTAGGCTTCGGACATGCGCGTACTGATCGTGGAGGACGAGCCCTACCTGGCCGAAGCCGTCCGTGACGGTCTGAGGCTGGAGGCGATCGCCGCCGACATCGCCGGCGACGGTGACTCCGCCCTGGAACTGCTCAGCGTCCACTCGTACGACCTCGCGGTCCTCGACCGCGACATCCCCGGCCCCTCAGGCGACGAGGTCGCCCGGCGCATCGTGGCCTCGGGCAGCGGCATCCCGATCCTCATGCTCACCGCCGCCGACCGGATCGACGACAAGGCCTCCGGGTTCGAGCTCGGCGCCGACGACTACCTCACCAAACCGTTCGAGCTGCGGGAGCTCGTCCTCCGGCTGAGGGCACTCGACCGCAGACGCGCGTACGCCCGGCCCCCGGTCCGCGAGATCGCGGGCCTGCGGCTCGACGCCTTCCGCCGTGAGGTCTTCCGCGACGGACGCTATGTCGCGCTCACCCGCAAACAGTTCGCCGTGCTGGAGGTCCTCGTCGCGGCCGAGGGCGGGGTCGTCAGCGCCGAGGAGCTGCTGGAACGGGCCTGGGACGAGAACACCGACCCCTTCACCAACGCCGTCCGCATCACCGTCTCCGCACTGCGCAAACGGCTCGGCGAACCGGGGATCATCTCCACGGTGCCCGGTGTCGGCTACCGGATCGACACCGGTACGGCCGCCACCGCCCCCGGCAGTCCGCATGCGTAGACGCCCAGGTCTCAGCGCCCGGCTGAAACTCACCCTCAGCTACGCCGGGTTCCTCGCCGTCGCCGGCGCGCTCCTGCTCGCCGTGGTGTGGGTGTTCCTGCTCCGCTACGTCCCCGACAACTCCCAGGGCCTCCTCGGGATCTCACCCAACCGCTACCTCCTCGTGCGCATGTTCGCCCCCGCCGCGGCCGTGGCCATGGGCCTCCTGCTCGTGATCGGCCTCGCCGGGGGATGGGTCCTCGCCGGCCGGATGCTGGCACCGCTCAACCGGATCACCGCCGCGGCGCGGCTGGCCGCGGACGGATCACTGGCCCACCGGATCCGCATGGAAGGCCGCCAGGACGAATTCCGTGAACTCGCCGACGCGTTCGACACCATGCTCGAACAGCTCGAGTCGCATGTAGCCGAGCAGCAGCGGTTCGCCGCGAACGCCTCCCACGAACTGCGCACCCCGCTGGCCATCTCGCAGGCACTGCTCGACGTCGCCCGCAGGGACCCCACCCGGGACCGCGGCGAACTCCTCGAACGCCTGCAGGCTGTCAATACGCGCGCGATCGACCTCACCGAGGCCCTCCTGCTGCTCGGCCGCAGCGACCGCGGAAACTTCACCCGCGAGAGCGTCGACCTCTCCCTCACCGCCGAAGAAGCGGCGGAGACCCTGCTCCCCCTCGCCGAACACCGCCGCATCACGCTGGACGTCACCGGGGGAGCGGCCCGCACCAGCGGCTCCGCGGAGCTCCTGCTGCGGATGGTGACGAACCTCGTCCAAAACGCCGTCGTCCACAACCTGCCCACCGGCGGCACCGTGAGGGTCCACACCGAGGCGCACGGCGACACGAGCGTGCTGCGGGTCGAGAACACGGGCCGTCGGCTCCCACCGGAACTGGTACCGACCCTCACCGAACCCTTTCGGCGCGGAACGGAACGCGTACGCACCGACGAGCACGCCGGCGCCGGCCTCGGCCTGGCCATCGTGCACAGCATCGTCCGCGCCCACGACGGGACCCTCGACCTCGCGCCCCGCCCCACCGGCGGGCTGACCGCCACGGTGCGGCTGCCGCACCCCCCACGGTGAGCAAAAGGACCGGAACCGGCGTCGAACATCGTGGCGGAACCGGCCGCCTACCGGGCCGGGACTTCGAGTTGGCCTCGCGGTTCACCGCGAGGCGCTCCTCCGAAAGAACTCGGGGAAATGACCCTTCCCGACCCAACCCGCCCCCATGCGTGCTTCGTCACTCACTCAGGTGACATAAGGCCTCAATGGCCGACCGTCACCACCCGCCCCCTCGTGGCGGGGCCGCACAACATGCCCGTCATCACGAATGTGGCGGAAGCCCGGAAGGACCTGGCGCTCGCCACGCTCTCGGCGATCACACACGCCGACAATCCGGACGTCGATGCCATACTGAAGACGATGTCCGTCGCCCTGCGCGACGCACCGGAATCGATCGTCGAACCACTCGTCGAATTCATCGCACAAGGGCTGGGCAACCGCCCTGCCGTGCAACAGTGGAGGAACCTGGTGGCCGTGCATCTCTCCTTCTACACCTCGCCGCTCTCCGAGGAAATCCGCGACGAAGGCCGCGCACAGGGCCGCGCGCAGGGCCGAGCTGAGGACGTCCTGCTCGTCCTTGGCGTGCGGGGCATCGAGATCAGCGACGGAACCCGCGAGAAGGTCACGGCCTGCACCGATCCGGAACTTCTGAGCCAGTGGTTGATCCGCGCCATCCATGCCACCACCGCCGAAGAGATCTTCGGTGAGGAGCCCTCCGCCGATCTGCATGCAAGGACCGGTCCGATAACCGTGGTCGTGCACGGATGAACCACCTCGGTGACGCGAACCTGCGCACCTGGGTGCTGCGCTTCACCGCGCTCCTCGCTGCCGACGCCCCGGATCAGCTTGCCTGGCTGCGCGAGCGTGAGCTGGAGACTAAGGACGTCGTCGACGAGCTGGAGCTCCTCTGCCGCATCTCCGAAGGACTGGCGGAGCGCGGAGCCTTCGCGCCCCAGGACCTGCGCTCCTTCCGGGCCATGGGCCGCCGCCTCGGCGAGATCGATACCGCCCGCCGGACCGGCCTCTGGGCCGACGCGCTGTCCGCGGATCCGGCGTGGAGCGAGATACGCGATCTCGCCCGCCAGGTCCTCCTTACGACGCTGGGCGACTGGCGTCAGCCACTGCCACGCCCCGTGCGCCCGCACACCGGCGACCACTGAGCACGCCCAGGCGCCTGTGTGGCTCCGCCCTGGCCCCCCACCTGCCGCTTCAGGTGAGCTCCTTATGTGACGGCACGACGACCCCGTACAGGTCGGCGATGGTGGCGAGCGCGCTGTAGTGCACCTGGTGGGCGTCCAGTTCGGTGCCGGCGATCGGCAGCGCCCGGGTGGCGCCCGCGTCGGCCACGACGGTGGGACGGTTGCCGCGCAGGAAGGCGCCCTGGGCGGTGAAGGCCACGCACATGTGCGTCATGAACCCCGCGATGACCAGATCGGTGCTGCCCGCCGCGTCGACGTGCCGGCCCAGGTCCGTACCGACGAAGGCGTCCGGCGCCCGCTTCACGACGACGGGCTCACCGTCGACCGGTGCGACCTGGGGGTGGATCCCGCCGATCTCGGCCCGGATGTCGTACGGGGTGCCCTCGCCGCCGTCGTTGATGACATGGATGACCTTCGTGCCCTCCTGGCGGGCCCGCGCCAGCAGCTCGGCCGCGGCGTCCAGTGCGGCCTGCCAGCCGTCCAGCTCCATCACACCGGTCGTGTAGGTGTTCTGGTAGTCGATCAGGATCAGGGTCGACCCGGCGAGCTTCGCGGGGGTGTCGTCGAGACCGTTGAGCCGGCGCAGCGTCGTTCTGGGCATGGGGAACCACCTTGGGGTCGAACGTCGGAGAACAGCTCACCGGTGCGATGACCTGTGCCTACGACGCTAGGGCCCTCACCGTGTGTCGGCAATGTCGTCTAACCTGCAGAAACCGACATCGGCCTCACCGGACCCGGGAGTCTCATGAGCACCGTCAGACGGCTGATCGTCGTCGTCCTCTTCCCCGGCGTCGACCTGCTCGACGTCACAGGCCCCCCGGAGGTGTTCTCCCTCGCTCGACGCGAGTCGGACGAAGCGGCGGCCTACGAGGTGGTCCTCGCCGCCGAGACCCTGGATCCGGTCACCACCGGCGCCGGGGTACGCGTCCTCCCGGACGTCACGTTCGACGAGCTGTCCACGAAGCGCATCGACACCCTGATCGTGCCCGGCGCGGTCGAGATCGACAGCCGCCGCCGCGTGCACCCGCTCACCGACCCCCACGTGGTGGCGCGGGTGAAGCGCCTCGCCGACCGCACCCGGAGGGTCACGTCCGTCTGTGTCGGAGCGCACATCCTGGCGGCCGCCGGCCTGCTCGACGGGAAGCGCGCGACCACCCACTGGTCGACCGCCCAGCAGCTCGCCGCCGACCACCCGGCCGTCGAGGTCGACGCCGATCCGATCTTCATCCGCGAGGGCGATGTGTGGACCGGCGCGGGAATCAGCGCCTGCCTCGATCTCTCACTCGCCCTCGTCGCCGACGACCTCGGCGAAGCCGTCGCGCTGAGTGTCGCGCGGCAACTGGTGATGTACCTGAAACGGCCGAGCGGGCAGAGTCAGTTCAGCGTTCCCCTGGAGCAGCTGTCCACGACGCGGCGTATCGAGGACCTCCGCCACCACATCATGCGCAACATCGGCGAGCCGCTCACCGTCGCGGACCTCGCCGGATACGCCCACATCAGTGACCGGCAGCTCACCCGGATCTTCAAGACCGACCTCGGCACCACTCCGCACGCCTACATCGAATCGGCCCGTGTCGAGGCGGCGCGGAGCCGGCTCGAATCCACCGACGCCACCCTCGAACGCGTCGCGTCCGCATGCGGATTCGGGACCGTGGACACCCTCGTCAGGGCGTTCCGCCGCCGGCTCGACACGACACCGACCGAGTACCGGCGCCGCTTCCGGACCGGCGGGGCCTGAGCGGCGCCACCTCGGCCCCCGCGGCCTCAGGCCGAAGCCGAGAGCGCGGCGGCGGTCTCCCGTGCGAACGCGTCCGGGTTGTCCAGCATGATGTTGTGCCCGCAGTCCGGGACCGGGACCACCCGCACACCGGCCTGGGCGAGCGCCCCGGCCCCGGCGGGCGCGCCGTCGGCCTCCGGGTACAGGTAGGTACGGGGGACGGTCAGCTCCAGCAGCAGCTCACGCATCGTGGGAGTGGTGCCGCGGGTGAGGTGCACGGCGCTGCGGTGGAGGCCCTCCAGGCCGGCCAGACGCATCGTGGACCACCAGTGCGGACCCGCCAGGTCGCGGATCTGCCGCCACCCGCCCGCCACGAAGTCGGCCTCGGAGAGCGCGGCGATCCCGCTGCTCCCCGGGGCGCCGGGTACGGGCGTCACGGGGTCGAGATTCGCGTCCACCAGGACCAGCCGCGACGCCAACCGCGGGTGGCGGGCCGCCAGGACCACGGCGACGGAGCCGCCCATGCTGTGCGCCACCAACTCCGCGCCGGTGACACCCGCATGCGTCAGGGCGGCTGCCAGCGCGTCGGCGTGTGATTCGAGGCGGTAGTCGAAGTCCGTCGGCCGGTCACTGATGCCGTGCCCCAGCAGGTCGACCAGCAGAGACCGGCGGCCGGTGAGCAGCGGGTGGGCGGCGGCCTGTGCGAAGTAGGCGGGGGAGGTGGCGCCGAGGCCGTGCACATGGACACGGGCGGGCTCCTGTCCGGGCAGCTCCACCCATCGGATCCGGTCCCCTCCGGGGGTCACCACAGCATCGCGCACATTCGCCTCCCACTCTCGACGCACCGGAAGAGCGTACGAGACGCCCGCACCGAGGCGTCGTCGGGAGGTTACGGGCAGGAAGTGGCCCGATATGGGAGTGTCCGGGTGTCCGCAGCTTCCCGACGCCGGTGTCCGGCACGGGCAACGCGCGGGAGAGGTCCGGAAGTCGGCCCGGGATGGGCCGGCGGGGAAGCGACCTCCGGACCTCTCCACGCAGTGACCGGCCCGGTCGGCCGGGCGCGTGGGGCCCGGGGTGCCGGACCCCCGGCCGGCCGGGCCGGAGTCGGGACGAACTTAACAGCCCCGCAATATTTTGCGTAAGACCTTGCAGGACTCTTTTTCCAGGATTTCGAGGATGTGACCGGGACGTAATCGCGTCGTGTCCAGGGGGTTGACCGGGGCAGGTCAGGCTCGTACGGTCTGCCGCACACGCAGTTTTGCATCCTTGCTGCAAGAACCTTCATGAGCCTTGACGGCACGGCGCGTTGCCACGTGAGGCTGCTCCGCCATCCCCGCACTTCCCCCACCGCAGGAGGAACGTCATGGCACGCAGACCCTTGTCTGCCACACTCGCCCTCGCCACGGGCGCCGCACTCCTCGCTGTCCCCGCCGGGTTCGGCGCCGGGACCGCCCAAGCCGCGCCGCCCGGCGAGAAGGACGTCACCGCGGTGATGTTCGAGTGGAAATTCGACTCGGTGGCCAAGGCATGCACCGACAGTCTCGGTCCGGCCGGCTACGGATTCGTCCAGGTCTCGCCGCCCCAGGAGCACATCCAGGGCGGCCAGTGGTGGACGTCCTACCAGCCCGTCAGTTACAAGATCGCCGGCAGGCTCGGTGACCGCAACTCCTTCGCGAACATGGTCAACACCTGCCACGGCGCGGGCGTCAAGGTCATCGCCGACGCGGTCATCAACCACATGTCGGCCGGATCGGGCACCGGCACCGGCGGGTCCTCGTACAGCAAGTACGACTACCCGGGCACCTACTCCGTCAACGACATGAACGACTGCCAGTCGCAGATCAACAACTACGGCGACCGTGGCAACGTACAGAACTGTGAACTGGTCGGGCTCGCCGACCTGGACACCGGCGAGGACTACGTACGCGGCAAGATCGCGGGCTACCTCAACGACCTGCTCTCCCTCGGTGTCGACGGCTTCCGCATCGACGCCGCCAAGCACATCCCGGCCGGCGACCTCGCCAACATCAAGTCCCGGCTCAGCAACCCCGGCGTGCACTGGAAGCACGAGGCCATCTACGGGGCCGGCGAGGCCGTCTCGCCCACCGAGTACCTCGGCAGCGGCGACGTCCAGGAATTCCGCTACGGCCGCGGCCTCAAGCAGGTCTTCAACAACGAGAACCTCGCCTACCTGAAGAACTACGGCGAGGGCTGGGGCTTCATGGAGTCGGGCAAGTCGGCGGTCTTCGTCGACAACCACGACACCGAGCGCGGCGGCGACACCCTGAGCTACAAGGACGGCGCCAACTACACCCTGGCGAGCGTCTTCATGCTCGCCTACCCCTACGGCTCCCCGGACGTCCACTCCGGCTACGAGTTCAGCAGCCATGACGCGGGCCCGCCCAACGGCGGCCAGGTCAACGCCTGTTACAGCGACGGCTGGAAGTGCCAGCACGCCTGGCGCGAGATCTCCTCGATGGTCGGCTTCCGCAACGCCGCCCGAGGCCAGGCCGTGTCGAACTGGTGGGACAACGGCGGCGACCAGATCGCCTTCGGCCGGGGCTCCAAGGCGTACGTCGCCATCAACCACGAGGGCTCCTCGCTGAGCCGTACGTTCCAGACCTCGCTGCCCGCGGGTGACTACTGCGACGTCCAGTCCGGCAACGGTGTCACCGTCAACGGGTCGGGGCAGTTCACCGCCACCCTGGGCGCGAACACCGCCGTCGCCCTGCACGTCAACGCCCGCACCTGCTCCGGCGGGGGGACCACCCCGGACCCGGGGACCGGTCAGGCCGGTGCCTCCTTCGGCGTCAACGCCACCACCCAGCTCGGCCAGAACATCTACGTCACCGGCAACCAGTCCGCCCTCGGCAACTGGAACCCGGGCAGCGCCCTGAAGCTCGACCCGGCGACGTACCCCGTCTGGAAGCTCGACGTCAGCCTGCCCGCCGGGACGTCGTTCGAGTACAAGTACATCCGCAAGGACGCGAGCGGCAACGTCACCTGGGAGAGCGGCGCCAACCGCACCGCCACGGTGCCCGCCTCCGGCAAGGTCGCCCTGACCGCCGACGTCTGGCGCAGCTGAACCACACCGGGCGGGCCGGGGACGCGAGGGTGAGCGTCCCCGGCCCGCACCGCTCCACACCGCCCGATCCCCGAAAGAGGAGTACCCGCCCGTGTCCCGAACCACCCTCCGGCGGGGAGCCGTCGCCGCCCTGTGCGCGGCGCTGCTGCCCGTCGTGCCGGCGGCCTCCGCGTCCGCCGCGCCCAGACCGCCCTCTCCGCCCTCGGACGCGGAACTCGCCCGGGAACCGGCCAGGAACGACCTGACCCGCGAGCAGTTCTACTTCGTGCTGCCGGACCGCTTCGCCAACGGCGACACCTCCAACGACCGGGGCGGCCTCACCGGCTCGCGGCTGGAGACCGGCTACGACCCCACGGACAAGGGTTTCTACCAGGGCGGCGACCTCAAGGGACTCACCCAGCGGCTCGACTACATCAAGGGCCTGGGCACCACCGCGATCTGGCTCGCCCCGATCTTCAAGAACCGACCCGTCCAGGGCACGGGCGACAACGCGTCGGCCGGCTACCACGGCTACTGGATCACCGACTTCACGCAGGTCGACCCGCACTTCGGGACCAACGCCGACCTCACGAAGCTGATCGACAAGGCCCACGGCAAGGGCATGAAGGTCTTCTTCGACGTCATCACCAACCACACGGCCGACACCGTCGACTACGCCGAGAAGACGTACGGCTACAAGCCCAAGGGCGCCTTCCCGTACCTCGACGAGAACGGCCGCCCCTTCGACGACGCCCAGGGCGTCGAGGAGGTGGACGCCGACTCCTTCCCGTACACCCCCGCCACCACGGGAAAGAAGGTCCCGGCCTGGCTCAACGACCCCACGATGTACCACAACAGGGGCGACTCGACCTATGCCGGCGAGTCCACCGAGTACGGCGACTTCTCCGGCCTCGACGACCTGTGGACCGAGCGCCCCGAGGTCGTCTCCGGCATGGAGAAGATCTACGAGAAGTGGGTCCGCGACTTCGACATCGACGGCTTCCGCATCGACACCGTCAAACACGTCGACCTCGACTTCTGGACCCAGTGGGCCACCGCCCTCGACGACTACGCGGCGAAGCGCGGCCGCGACGACTTCTTCATGTTCGGCGAGGTCTACTCCGCCGACACCGCGATCACCTCGCCCTACGTGACGCGGGGCAGGCTCGACGCCACACTCGACTTCCCGTTCCAGGAAGCCGCCCGGCAGTACGCCTCCCAGGGCGCCCCTGCCTCGAAGCTCGCCTCGGTCTACGGTGACGACTACCGCTACACCACCGGCAAGGCCAACGCCTACGAGCAGGTGACCTTCCTCGGCAACCACGACATGGGCCGCATCGGCACCTTCCTGAAGCAGGACAACCCGAAGGCCGGCGACGCCGAACTCCTGGACCGGGCCCGCCTCGCCAACGAGCTGATGTTCCTCGGCCGAGGCAACCCGGTGATCTACTACGGCGACGAGCAGGGCTACACCGGCGCGGGCGGCGACAAGGACGCCCGGCAGACGATGTTCGCGTCGAAGACCGCCGACTACCTCGACGACGACCAGCTGGGCACCGACCGTACGCACGCCTCCGACGCGTACGACACGACCCACCCGCTCTACCGCTCCATAGCGGCCCTGTCGAAGCTCACGGCGGAACACCCGGCCCTGCGCGACGGCGTGCAGACCGAGCGCTACTCCAAGGACTCCGTCCACGCCTTCTCGCGTACGGACACCAAGCGCCCGTACGAATACCTCGTCGCCTCCAACAACTCCGCCGAGGCGAGGACCGTCGAGCTGCCCACCGAGTCGGCCGGCATGAACTTCCGCACCCTGTACGGCGGTTCCGGCACCGTCCGCAGCAGCTCCGACAAGACCGTCAAGGTCACCGTGCCCGCGCTGTCCAGCGTCGTGCTCCGCGCCGACAAGCCGCTCGGCACCCCCGCCACCAAGCCCTCGGTCACCCTGAAGGCCCCGGCCGCCGGAGCCACCGGCACCGTCGAGATCAGCGCCGACGTGGACGGCGGAGACCTGAACCGCGTCGTGTTCGCCGCGCAGACCGGCAACGGCAAGTGGGTCACCCTCGGCTCCGCCGACCACGCACCGTACAAGGTCACCCAGCACCTGGACGAGTCGGTGAAGGCCGGGACCGCGCTGCGCTACAAGGCCGTGGTCGTCGACCGCGCCGGACGCACCGCGAGCGCCCTGGCCTCCACCACGGCGGGCCAGGCACCGCCCACCCCGAAGCCCGTGGCCGTCGAACGCGACCACGCCGTCGTCCACTACAAGCGCGCCGACGGGGACTACGAGGGCTGGCAGCTGAAGTCCGGCGACAGGAGCGCCGACTTCATCGGCCGGGACTCCTACGGAGCCTTCGCCTGGATCGACCTCGACGAGGGCGCCTCCTCGGTCCCGTACACCGTTGAGAAGAACGGCACCGCCGACGGCCCCGAGCGCACCGTCGACCTGGCCAGGACCGGCCAGGTCTGGATCGAGCAGGGCAAGGACGAGCAGGCCACCGAGGCTCCCGAGGCCCCGGCGCAGGACACCTCCAAGGCCGTCCTGCACTACCACCGCGCCGACGGGAACTACGACGGCTGGGGCCTGCACACCTGGACGGGCGCCGCCGCCCCCACGGACTGGGCGAAGCCGCTGGGGCCCGTGAAGACCGACGCCTACGGAGTCACCTTCGAGGTGCCGCTCACCGAAGGCGCCACCTCGCTCAGCTACATCCTCCACAAGGGCGACGAGAAGGACCTCCCCAGCGACCAGTCCCTCGACATCGCCTCGTACGGGCACGAGGTCTGGATGCTCGGCGGGAAGTCCGGCTACCTGCTGCCGCAGGCCGGCGGCGTGCCCACCCCGGACCTGGCCAAGGCCGAGGCCCAGTGGATCGACGCGAACACCGTGGTCTGGAAGGTGAAGGCCACCGACGCCACCAGCCAGCAGCTCGTGTACGCGAAGAACGGCGGGATCTCCGTCGTCGACGGCGCCCTCTCCGACGAGGGGCAGTGGCTCCGGCTCGGCGCCACCGGACTCACCGACGCGCAGAAGGCGAAGTACCCGCACCTCAAGGACTATCCGGCGTTCACCGTCGACACCCGTGACCGGGACAGGGTCCGCGAATCCCTGCGCGGCCAGCTGATCGCCACCCAGCGCGCCGCCAACGGCGCCCTGCTCGCCGCCACCGGCGTACAGACCGCGGGTGTGCTGGACGCGCTGTACGGGAAGGCCGCGAGCGGCGCCGCCCTCGGACCCGTCCTCCGCAAGAGCGGCCCGGCGCTCTCCGTCTGGGCACCCACCGCCCGCACCGTCTCGCTCGAACTCGACGGGAAGACCGTCCCGATGCGGCGCGACGACCGCACCGGCGTCTGGTCGGTCACCGGCAAGAAGAGCTGGAACGGCAAGCCCTACCGCTACGCCGTCCAGGTCTGGGCACCCACCGTCCAGAAGATGGTCACCAACAAGGTGACCGACCCCTACTCCACCGCCCTGACCACCGATTCCGCCCGCAGCCTCCTCGTCGACCTCGACGACCCGAAGCTCGCCCCGCGCGGCTGGTCCGGCCTGAAGAAGCCCGCCGCCGTCCCGATGCGCGACGCCCAGATCCAGGAGCTGCACATCCGCGACTTCTCGGTCACGGACACCACGTCGAAGCACCCCGGCGAGTACCTCGCCTTCACCGACACCCGCTCCGACGGCATGAAGCACCTCAAGGAGCTCGCGGACTCCGGCACCAGCTACGTCCACCTGCTGCCCGCCTTCGACATCGGGACGATCCCCGAGAAGAAGTCCGGTCAGCAGCAGCCGGCCTGTGACCTGTCCGTCTACGCCCCCGACTCGGAGGAACAGCAGGCCTGCGTCTCGAAGGCCGCCGCGAAGGACGCGTTCAACTGGGGATACGACCCGCTGCACTACACGGTCCCCGAGGGCAGTTACGCCTCCGACCCCGACGGCACGAAGCGCACGGTCGAATTCCGGCAGATGGTCCAGGGGCTGAACGGCGCCGGACTGCGGACCGTCATGGACGTCGTCTACAACCACACCGTCGCCTCCGGCCAGGACGACAAGTCCGTCCTCGACAGGATCGTGCCCGGCTACTACCAGCGGCTCCTGGAGGACGGCACCGTCGCCACCTCGACCTGCTGCGCCAACACCGCGCCCGAGAACACCATGATGGGCAAGCTCGTCGTGGACTCGATCGTCACCTGGGCCAAGGAGTACAAGGTCGACGGCTTCCGCTTCGACCTGATGGGACACCACCCCAAGGAGAACATCCTCGCGGTCCGGGAGGCCCTCGACGAGCTGACCGTCGCCAAGGACGGCGTCGACGGGAAGAAGATCATCCTGTACGGCGAGGGCTGGAACTTCGGTGAGATCGCCGACGACGCCCGCTTCGTCCAGGCCACCCAGAAGAACATGGCCGGCACCGGCGTCGCCACCTTCTCCGACCGGGCCCGCGACGCCGTGCGCGGCGGCGGCCCCTTCGACGAGGACCCCGGCGTCCAGGGCTTCGCCTCCGGCCTCTACACCGACCCCAACACCTCGGCCGCCAACGGCACCGAGGCCGAACAGAAGGCCCGGCTGCTCCACTACCAGGACCTGATCAAGGTCGGCCTCACCGGCAACCTCGCCGACTACACCTTCACCGACACCCAGGGCCGTACGGTCAAGGGCTCGGCCGTCGACTACAACGGCGCCCCCGCCGGATACGCCGCGGCTCCCGGCGACGCGCTGGCCTACGCCGACGCCCACGACAACGAAACCCTCTACGACGCACTCGCCTTCAAGCTCCCGGCGGACACCTCCGCCGCCGACCGGGCCCGCATGCAGGTCGTGGCGATGGCGACCGCCGTGCTCTCGCAGGGACCGGCGCTCTCCCAGGCCGGCACCGACCTGCTGCGCTCCAAGTCGCTGGACCGCAACTCCTACGACAGCGGCGACTGGTTCAACGCGCTGCACTGGGACTGCCGCAAGGGCAACGGCTTCGGGCGGGGCCTGCCGCCCGCCGCCGACAACAAGGACAAGTGGTCCTACGGCAAACCGCTGCTGACCGCCGCCGCGCTCACCCCCGGGTGCGCGCAGATCACCGGCGCCTCCGCCGCCTATCAGGACCTGCTCACCATCCGCACCACCGAGAAGGACTTCGCCCTCGCCACGACCGAGCAGGTGCAGGACACCCTGTCCTTCCCGCTCTCCGGCAAGGAGGAGACCCCCGGCGTGATCACGATGCGCCTGGGCGACCTGGTCGTCGTCATGAACGCCACCCCCGGTACGCAGAGCCAGGACATCCCCGGGCTCGCCGGGAAGGCGTACGCCCTGCACCCCGTCCAGGCGGCGGGCGCGGACGCCGCCGTCAAGAAGTCCTCGTACGGGAAGGAGACGGGCAGCTTCACCGTCCCGGGACGCACGGTCGCCGTGTTCACCCGGCGCTGACGCCCGCCCCTCCGGCCGGCCCCGGCTCCCGCCTCTCGTGGCGGAAGCCGGGGCCGGCCGCGTTCTGCGGGGTGACCGCGTTCACGTGAGTACTACGGCGGCAGGGGGCGGACTCCCGCCGTCCTCGGCCGGTCACCTGCGCCCGCCGAAGTCCCAGTCATGAACTTCTGTGGCGGCATACCGGTCCGCCGTCAGGACGGCGCGCGCCATATCCGGGTCGGAGGCCGTGAGCAGCACCGCCGTACCCAGCCAGGTGGCGCCGTCGTCGGACAGCAGCGGCCCGTACGCGATCAGGTCGTCCCGGCCGGGCGGCACCTCGAGGTCGGCGGGCCGGCCCGAGCCGAGGCCGAGCACCAGGTAGCGGTTGCCACGGGTGCGGTCGCCGGGGAACTCCCACATGGTGCGCCCCAGCAGGTTGCGCCACCGGCGCAGCAGTACGTCCCGGTAGGCGCCGGCCTGGTAGTTGGGCTCGTCGAACGCGAACGCGCGGGCGGTGGCGGCATCGGGCAGGTCGACGATGTGCACGCTGCCGGTGGGTGTCTCGTCGTCGGCGAAGGTCGGGCCGCGAGCGATCAGCTCCTCGGCGTACCGGTCCATGTAGGACCAGTGCTCCTCCACCAGCTCGTTGCGTAACGTGAGGGAGCCGGGCCGGTCGCGGTGGTAACAGAAGAACTCCATGCCCACAGTCTGCGCTCACTTGTGCGGGCGGCGGGATCACGCGAAGCTGATGCCGTACACGTGCGTGCACGCTGTACACGTATGCGTACTCGTACCCGCGATCAGGAGCGCTTGATGCCGCAGATCACCGTCGACTACTCCGCCGAGCTCGACGAAAGCTTCGACCGGCGCGGTTTCGCCCTCGCCCTGCACCCGCTCGTCGCCGAGACCGTCTCCACGAAGGTCCCCGCCTGCAAGACCCGCTTCCGCAGGGCCGAGGACTCCGTCGTCGGTGACGCCCCGGCCGGCGACTCCCTCGTGAACGTCTCCATCGCGATGCTGCCCGGCCGGACCCCCGAGATCAAGGCGCGGCTGACGGAGGCCGTCCTGGAGCTGCTGTCCGGGTACTTGAAGCCGGTCGACGGCCTCACCGTCCACGCCTCGGCCGAGGTGCGGGACCTGGACGCGTCCTACCGCAAGGACTGAGGAAGCCGCTGCGGCGGGACGGCCGGGGCGGCGGGGGCCAGGACCGAGAGCCTGGAGAGCAGTTCGCCGAACGGGCCGTCCGCCGGCTCCTGCGCGAAGACCCGCAGCATGATGCCGGCCATCTCCTGGTCGTACGCGGCGCTCACCGACGCCAGCGCCGCGAAGTCGTGCACCAGCTGCAACTCCAGCTCTCCACGCGGGATGCGCTTGCCGTCGAGCCAGAGCAGCGCCGTCGACTCGGCCAGCGACACCCAGGACCGCACGACGAGTTCCAGCCTGGCAGGCGGGTGCGGGACGCCGAGATGCGCGATGATCTGCTCGTACGCCGCCTGCCGCACCCCGTCCACCAGGGCGTCGGCCTGGGAGGAACCGCCGGCCGGGCCACCCCGCATCAGGGCGGCGAAGCCCGGACCGTGCTCCTCGACGAAGTCGAAGAACCGGCGCATCACCCGGATCAGGCGGGCCCCCAGGGGCCCTTCGTGCGCCTCCAGGAAGCGGCCCGACAGCTCGTCGGCGGCCCGCTTCAGCGCCGCCTCGTACAGACTGCGCTTCCCCGGGAAGTAGTGGTAGACGAGCGGGCGCGAGATGCCGGCCGCCGCCGCGATCTCGTCGATGGACACGTCGTCGGGCGAGCGGTGACTGAACAACTCCAGCGCGACGCCGATCAACTGGGCCCTGCGCTCATCGACGCCCATCCTGCGGCGCACCCCGGTCGTCATGCCGAACAGCCTAACGGGACAGGGCAGGTGACCTGCGCCTGCCCGCCCCGGTCTCAGCGCAGGGAGCCCACCCGGCTGCCGTCCGCCAGCACCCCGTCCAGCCGGGGCCGGTCACCCTCCCTGGCCGGCAGTGCCAGCAGCCGCCCGTGAGTCATGCCCCGCACGCCGCCGGTCGCGGTCAGGGCCGCGAACTGCCGTGAGCCCGCCGCCAGTACGTACCACCGGCCGCCGTCCGACCTCCAGAGCACACCCGCCAGCACCCGGGGCCTGCGTATCCCGCAGTCCGGCGAGTCCGCGGCGCGGGCCGCGACCGCCGCCGGCGCCCCGGCGCCCCCCGAGAGCTCGGGCGGCGCCTGGAACTGGGCCAGGACCCTGCTGCCCGTGCCCCGCCAGGTGTCCGCCCTGGTGCAGAACCACAGGGCGTCCCCTCCTCCCTCCGGCAGCCGCTGCTTCGCGTACCGCCAGGAGTTCACCGACCGCACGCCGTTGGACCGCACCGCCGGCAGCAGACAGGCCGTGCGCGCCCAGCTCTCCCGCTCGGCCCGGCCCGCCACGTCGTGCGGGGCGGACGGCGCACCGGAGGTGAGGCGTACGGGAGTGAGCTCCCCGAGATCCGTCATCAGCCGTGCCGCGGTGTCGTCCCGCATCTCCAGGGCCTGCCAGGAACGGCAGTCGGCCCGGCCACCCTCCTCGGTCTGCGGAAGCGTCAGCGGGTCCGTCACCCCGTGGCGGTCCCGGGCCAGCGGCCGGGCCGCCTCGTGCGGCGCGAGCAGGTCACGTACGCCGACGCCCCGCACCCAGGGCGCGGTCAGATAGCGGATCCGGCCGGCATGGCGCTGCACCACCAGGGCACTCGCCGCCACGGCGTCCGCGCCGTCCACCCGGGCGAAGTCCAGCGCGGCACCCCCGGACGGATCGGCGTTGCGGGGCTCGGCGTAGCGCACGACGCGCAGGCCGTCGTGGAACAGCACCACGGTGGCCCGGCCCACCTCGCCCGCATACAGCAGCTGCGGTGGTCCCATCGGCGGCCCGTCGGGCGTCCCGGGCGTCGCCGACGCGGTCACCGCCGGGCCGGGCCGCGCCCACGCGGCGAGGGCGCGGCCCAGCAGGCCGGTGTCCCCGGCCCGGTCGCCGCGCGTGGGCCAGACGGTGAAGTCCCTGCGCGTGGAGCCCCGCCAGAGCCCGCCGGGCACCCGGCGCAACTCGCCCGGGTCCAGGGCCTGCTGGGCGGCGTGGTTGCGTGAGTACAGCGGCGCCGAAGAGGCGTCGGGGCCGCCCAGGCCGTCCCCCGGCATCAGCACCAGCGTCCCGCAGACCAGCAGGGCGCCGACGCCGGCCAGAAGGGCCCGCCCGCGCCGCCGGCGGCGGACCGGATCGGTCGGCCTGACCTGCAACGAGCACGGGTCGAATTCCGGTGAGGCCAGCAGGGTGTGGGGCGCCGTGAGCGCGTCGGCCTCCAGCAGCGCCGCCCGGGGGTCGTCGACACCCGCCGCCTCCAGAACCCGGCACACCTCGGCGTCGCCGAGCCCTTCGAGCCCCCGCAGCACGTGCGCGGCCCGGCAGGGCCCCGACGTCTCGGCCAGCGTCTGCTCCAGAGCCAGCTCGTCCGCGCCGCAGGAGTGCGGGAACAGCCGCAGCCCCCACACCTGCGGCACCAGCGGCGGGAACTGCGCCCGCCGAGGCCGGCCGAACCGGAGCAGCGGCAGCCCCGCCTCCAGCGCGGAACGCAGCACCCGGAGACGTACGTACGCGTACGCGCTCCCCGGGTCCGAGCCCTTCCCGCCGGCCAGGGCGCGCTGGACGAGCCAGTGGGCCGACAGCACCCGCCGGTTACGGCCGAGGGAGGGGGCCAGCACGAGATACGCGAGCCGCACCAGCCGGGCGTAGTGCTCGGCCGGCGTGGCCTCGGCCCGCTCCCCGGCGGCCTGCTCCGCATACGGGCGGCCGGCGGACGGCGGTACTGCTCGCAGTGGGGGCATATTCAGCTGAACGAGCGAATGGTGCGATGGTCACTCCGGCGCGCGCGCTCCGGAGCGGGTTGCGCGGTTTCCCCCCGGGAGCCGGGGGCCCCGGGGCACGATGGCCGCATGGCGGAGCAGCGGGAGTGGCGACGACGGCGGGCCGGCCGGATGACCGTGGCCGTGCTGACGGGGATCGGACTGCTCACCGCGTGCGGCGGGGGAGCGGACGGTGACGACAAGCCCGCCGTGCCGCCCACCGCGAGCGGGACCCTGGAGCAGCTCGCGTCGAAGGCACGGTGCCGGCCGGACGTGCAGACCGACGCCGAGGAGCTCAGGCAGGCCAACTGCGTGACGGGCGACGGGCGTTACGTGCTGGCGACCTTCGCCACCGACCGCGGCCAGCGCGAGTGGATCAACGAGGCCAACGACTACGGCGGCTCGTATCTGGTCGGGCGCAAGTGGGTCGCGGTCGGTGACGCGGACGTGGTCACGGCGCTGCGCGGCCGGCTCGGGGGGACGGTGGAGACCGCCTCGCCGCACCACTCGGGGAGCAGTGGCAGTGGGGGGAGCGAGGAAGGGCACTCCGGTCACCACGGGAGCTGACCGCGCAGGTAGAAGGGGCAGGGAGGGGCCGCGGGGTCAGCGGCACCTGCGCCCGCCGTTGACGCAGCTCACCACCTTCTTCATCAACGCGTCGTCGAAGACGTTGATGAAGTCGCCGTGATCGGTCACGGGCTTGTGCAGCTGCTCCGGGAAGGAGTCCACGGCGAAGCCCGGGCCGGGCGGGACGTCGTACACGATGCGCTGGACCAGCTGCGGGACGGCCCTGAAGCCGTCCGGGCACCGCCCGTCGTCCTGGGCGAACGCCACATGGGTGCGGTGGTTGGCGCTGTCGGTGTTCCGCCCGTCCCAGCAGCTCTGGAAGGCGAAGGACCGCACCACCTGGCTGCCCTCCGGGCAGATCGGGTACTTGTCCTTCAGCTGCCTGTCCTCGAAACCGGTGCAGCTCCAGGACGCGTTGGCATTGGCGTCGCCGTTGGTGAAGGCCTTGGCGTCCCCGGTGATGATCCGCAGGAAGCGCGGCATGGCCGTGACCTTCCCGGCGGGGGAGCCGGTGAACTTCAGCGTGACCTGGGACGGGGTCTGGATCTCCCCGGTGTTCTGGTCCTTGCCGCCGCCGTCCGCGTCCACGTCGTCCTCGTCCTGGCCGTTCTGCAGACGGAGCACGGGCCAGTAGTACGTGGACCGGTCGCCCTGGTTGCGGCAGGTCGTCTCTCCGGCGGCCAGGTCGTCGTCGCCGGCGAAGGCGTCGGTGGCCTGATTGCCGACGTAGTCGTGCATGTGGTGGGCGCCGTTGCTCACGCCCGGGGCGGCGATGACGTTGTCCGGGTTGAACTTGCCGTTCTCGTTGCGGCCGCAGTCGGTGGTGAACGTACCCCGGGAGGCGCCCCTGCGGTTACGGGGGCGGTCGGTGCGGGGCTGCACGGACCGGATGTCGACGAAGTCGGACGCCTCGGGGCCGTTGCCCTGCTGACCCTGTCCGCCGCCCTGGTCCTGGTCGTCCCCCTGGCCCTGGCCGCCCTCCTGCCCTTCGCCCTCGCCGCCCTGTTCGCCGTCCCCGCCCCCGCCGTCCTGGCCCTGCTCGTCGTCGGCGCGCAGGCTGCATCCCGCGAGCCCCTCCAGGCCCTGCGGCTGTTCGCCCCGGGCCCGCTCGACGGCGATCCGGATCCGTTCGAGGCTGGCCGCCCGCCTGCTCCTCAGCGGACCGAGCACCGCGTTCCCTGCGAGCGCCGGATCCCGGGCGATCCGCTCCCTGCGGTCCGCGAACTCCCGGTACGCGTCGGTGATCTGCGTATCCATGGCGGCCAGTTCGCGGTCGACCTCCGGCCGCGCCCCGTCCGGCACGTCGGGAAGAGCGATCCCCGCGTCGGGACAGTCGATGGTGGACATCTGGCGGGCCGTGTCCCCGGCCCGGGCCGGAGGCGGGCCGGACCCGCCCTCTCCGGCGCTCGCGTAGACATTGACGGCGACCAGTCCACCTCCGCCCAGGGCCAGGGCGGCCGCGGCGGCCACGGCCCGGCCGGCGAGCGTCGAACGTTTCTTGCGCGATGTGCGTCCCATGGAACTCCTCCGCTCCGGTGCTTCGAGTCAGAAGCGTGACGTCCCATACGGACCGACAGCCCCGCCCGTTCAGCACACCGCGGAATTCGTACGGGCGGACTACACCGGCACGGCCTCCACCGGCGCCCCCGTCAGGCGGTTGGCCAGCGTCGACATCGTGTAGGCGCCGATGCCGAGAACCACCTCCAGGGCGTTGCGCGGGGTGTGGCCGAGCGACAGGAAGTCCTGGAGGCGCTCGTCCCCGACCGCACCGGCCGACTCCAGGACCGCGAGGGTGAACCGCCGTACGCCCTCCAGCCGTTCGTCCGGCAGGGGCCGCCCGTCGGAGGCGGAGGCCCGCAGCGCCGCGACGAGCTCGGGTGCCGCGCCGAGCGACCGCAGTCTCCCCGTGTGCATCTCCACGCAGATGTGGCAGTCGTTGCGCGTGGCCACCGTCATGACGACGACCTCGCGGGACAGCGGGTCCAGCGTGCTCGACTCGAAGGCCGCGCTCGCCTGGAGGAAGCCGTGGAGCGTCTCCGGCGACGTGGCGAGCCGGGCCACGGCGGACGGGACACGGCCCCCCTGCTTGGCGGCCATGGCCTCCATGGTGCGGCGGGACGCCTGCGGCGCCGAGCCGATGGTGTGATCGGGGAAGTGTGTACCGGACATGGCGGTCCCCTCGCGGTAAACTCGACAACGTGATTGTCGAAAAAGTAAACCAGGTTGTCGAGATGTGCAATGGCTGAGGAGAGGAGCGGAGGAGAAGAGGCGGGATTCGAGCTGCCCCTGCTGCTGTTCGCGGGCTTCCGGTCGGTCATCGACGCCCTGCACCGCGACCTGGCCGCCCACGGCCACCCGGACGTGCGCCCTGCCTACGGCTTCGCGCTTCAGGCGGTGGGGCGGGAGGGTGCGAGCGCCAGTGAGATCGGCCGTCGGCTGGGAGTCTCCAAGCAGGCGGCGGGGAAGACGGTCGACAAGCTGGAGGGCCTCGGATACGTCGAACGGGCCGACGACCCCGGCGACGGCCGGCGCAAACTGGTCAGGCTCACCGCGCGCGGCGTCGACATGCTGGCCAGATCCGCCGAGGGCTTCGACCGGCTCCGCGCGGAGTGGGTCCAGGAGCTCGGCGCGGAGCGGGTCGGGGCCCTGGAGGCGGACCTGCGGAGGATGGCACCCGCGGCCGCCTTCCGGCTGGACGCGGAGCGCTGGTTCGCCGGCTGAGCGGAGCCGGACGTGCGCTCAGCCCCGGTCGAGGTAGGCCAGGACCGCGAGCACGCGCCGGTTGTCGTCGTCCGAGACGGGCAGGCCGAGCTTGCCGAAGATGTTCGAGGTGTGCTTGGCCACCGCCCGCTCCGTGACCACCAGCTGCGACGCGATCGCCACGTTCGAACGGCCCTGTGCCATCAGCTCCATGACCTCACGCTCCCGGGGCGTCAGGCCGCCCATCGGCTCGTCCGCCGAACGCCGCGACAGCAGCTGCGAGATAACCTGGGGATCCATCGCCGTACCCCCTGCGGCGACCCGGCGCACGGCGTCGATGAACTGGTCGGCGTCGAACACCCGGTCCTTCAGCAGATAGCCGATCCCGCCGTCACCGTCGGCCAACAGCTCCCGGGCGTACAGCTGCTCCACGTGCTGCGACAGGACGAGCACCGGGAGCCCGGGTCTGCGGCGGCGGGCGGCCAGCGCGCACTGGAGGCCCTCGTCCGTGTGGGACGGCGGGAGCCGGACGTCGACGACGGCGACGTCCGGCTCCAGCTCGGCCAGGGCCTTGGTCAGTTCGGGCCCGGACTCGACCGCCGCCGCGATCTCGAAATCGTAGGCTTCCAGCATGCGCACGAGGCCGTCGCGGAGCAGGAAGAGATCTTCGGCTAGGACAACGCGCAAGGGATCTCCATGGTCACCATGGTGGGACCGCCCGCAGGACTGCTGACGGCCAGGACGCCGTCGAATGTACCCAGCCGGCGTTCGACTCCGCTCAGTCCCGAGCCCGTTCCGACGGTCGCACCGCCCTTGCCGTTGTCCGTGACGGAGATCCGCAGCATGCCCTCGGCGTGGTGCACGTCCACCCAGAGGCGGTCGGCTCCGGAGTGCTTCACCGCGTTCGTCAGGATCTCGCTCACCGCGAAGTACGCCGCCGACTCGACCGGCGCCCCGGCCCGGCCGCCGAGCTCCACGGTCACCTCCGACGCGATCGGCAGCCGCAGGGCCAGCGCCTTCACCGCGTCCCCGAGCCCGCGTTCGGCGAGCACCGGCGGGTGGATGCCCCGTACGAGATCACGCAGCTCGGTCAGGGCCTCCGCGGAGGACGTGCGGGCCATCGCCAGCAGCTTCTTGGCCTCCGCCGGGTCCTTCTCGATGAGCGCCTCGATGGTGCCGAGGTTCATGCCCATGGCGACCAGCCGGGCCTGCGCCCCGTCGTGCAGATCCCGCTCGATGCGCCGCAGTTCGGACGCCGCCGTGTCCACGGCCTCGTGCCGGGTCTCGGTGAGACGGTCGATGCGCTGCGCGAGCTCCTCCGGGGTGGGCGACAGCGCCGACCGGGCGAGGACGAAGTGCAGGCGCAGCAGGGGCTTGCTCGCGAACAGCCCGACATGGAAGAGCACGATGCCGAGCGCCGCTGCGGCCAGGCCCGTCATCTGGCTGTCCACCGGCACGAATCCGTACCAGTACGCGTCGTCCTCGAAGACCCGCCACAGTCCCGCCGCCAGGACGAGGCCCTCCAGCGGCCAGACCAGCAGGCCGAAGGTGAGGACCAGCAGGACGTACCCCGCCGTCATGTCGATCAGCAGCCACCGGAGATCCCGCCAGGTGGCGGGGTCCTTCAGCAGGAGGGTGGTGCGCTCGACCTGCCCGGTGAACCCGGAGCGCACATCCTTCGGGAACGGCCGGTAGGGCACCGGGATGCGGATGTCCGCCCAGCTCGCCGCGAGCAGCCGGCGCCGGTCGGCGTGCTTGCGCACGGCTCCCAGGACCCACGGGGTGGTGACCAGCCCCACACCGAGCACGACGAAGGTGATCGAGAGGACCGACAGGACGAAGAGGGTGACCGAGCCCGCGATGCTCGCGAAGGAGAGGACGAACGCCCGCCCTCCGGTGAGCATCGCGGTCCGTACCCGGCTCTGTGCCGACTTCATGGTGGTGTCTCCCCTCGCCGGGTCCACATCGGATCCCGTTCGGCACCCAGTCTCGCCCGTGCACGAGGGGCGCCGTCAGCCGTTCCGGCCCCCGGCCGGGGTGTACCTGGCACCACCGTCGGAACGGCGGGAGGCCCCGGGGAAGAACCCGGGGCCTCCCGTACGAGCGGTGTGCGATCAGGGCGCGTACTTGTAGCCCACGCGCCGCACGGTCTGGATCGACCGGCGGTGCTCGGCGCCCAGCTTGCGGCGCAGCCGGGCCACGTGGACGTCGACGGTGCGCCCGTCGCCCACGTGCCCGTAACCCCAGACCGTCGTCACCAGCTGGTCCCGGGTGTGCACCCGGTGCGGGTGTGCCACCAGGTGTGCCAGCAGCTCGAACTCCAGGTACGTGAGGTCGAGGGTGACGCCGTCCACGGCGGCGGTGCGCCGCGACGAGTCGATCCGCACGGGGCCGCCGGCCGGGGCGTCGGCCACGGCCGGCTCCGGAACGGACTCCCGGTTCCGGGCGGAGGCCACGGCGCCGGCCAGAGCGGGCTGCTGGTCGGCGGGCACGAGCACCAGGTAGCCGACCATCGGAGGCCGGCCCGGCAGGGCGGGCAGCGTGTGCTGGGGTGCGGGCAGCCAGGTGGCGCCCGGCGGCAGGAAGCCGGCGACGTCGGAGAGCTCGACGACCTCGTCACGGTCGACGGCACGCAGCCGGTGGCGGTTGGGGGAAAGGGTGTTGCGGGCGTTGGTGGTGGCCGCAGCGGGCACCGCGGACGCCGCGGTGGCGGCGGAAGCGGTGGAGAAGGTACGGGTGTTCGCCATGAGGGTCAGCTCTTTCGCGCGAGGAGTCGTCCAGGACGTACGTCGTGCGCGCGGGCCGAAGGCCGGGGTGATGCGGCTTTAGAGGGCCTGCGCGTTCCACGCGCGGCAACACACCCGGTCGAAGTCATGGTGCTGACGAGAGGGCCAGAACGGCTCGAGGTCGCTGCGACCCGACGCGGTGTGCTGGAAGCTGGCCATGTCCCCATTGAAGCAGAGATTGCCGCCGCGCAGGAGAGTCCTCTCACCCGTCGATACGGGCCGCCGTGTCAGGTTCCTCACGGCGCCTCCCGCACCGGCCGGGCACGCCGAAGGGGCGCCCGCGAGCGGACGCCCCTTCGTGCCGAGCCGATGACGGATCAGACCTGGCCGGCCTTCTCCAGCGCGGTGCAGCAGGTGTCGACGATCAGCCGCGTGACCACGTACGGGTCGACGTTGGCGTTCGGGCGACGGTCCTCGATGTAGCCCTTCTGGTCCTGCTCGACCTGCCACGGGATGCGGACCGAGGCGCCGCGGTTGGAGACGCCGTAGCTGTACTCGTTCCACGGGGCGGTCTCGTGCAGGCCGGTCAGGCGGTCGTCGATGCCCGCGCCGTAGTTCTTGACGTGGTCCATCGGCTTCGAGCCCTCACCGAGCGACTCGGCCGCGGTGATGATCGCCTCGTAACCCTCGCGCATCGCCTTCGTGGAGAAGTTGGTGTGCGCGCCCGCGCCGTTCCAGTCGCCCTTGACCGGCTTCGGGTCGAGGGTCGCGGAGACGTTGAAGTCCTCGGCGGTGCGGTAGAGCAGCCAGCGGGCGATCCACAGGTGGTCGGAGACCTCCAGCGGCGAGACCGGACCGACCTGGAACTCCCACTGGCCGGGCATGACCTCGGCGTTGATGCCGGAGATCGCGAGGCCCGCCTTCAGGCAGTTGTCCAGGTGCTTCTCGACGATCTCGCGGCCGAAGATCTCGTCCGAGCCCACACCGCAGTAGTAGCCGCCCTGCGCGGCCGGGAAGCCGCCCTCGGGGAAGCCGAGCGGACGGTGTCCGTCGAAGAAGGTGTACTCCTGCTCGATGCCGAAGATCGGCTCCTGGCCCGCGAACTGCTCGGCGACCGGACGCAGCGAGGCGCGGGTGTTGGACTCGTGCGGAGTCATGTCGATGTGGAAGACCTCGCACAGGACGAGGATGTCGTCCCCGCCGCGGATCGGGTCCGGACACGCGAAGACCGGCTTCAGGACCCGGTCGGAGGCGTGGCCCTCGGCCTGGTTGGTGCTCGAACCGTCGAAGCCCCAGATGGGCAGATCCGCCACGGCCTTCGAAGGGCTCCCGGCCATGATCTTCGTCTTGGAACGAAGCTTGGCGGTCGGCTCGGTGCCGTCGATCCAGATGTACTCAGCCTTGAACGTCACGGACGCCATCCTTTGCGGGTGCTGCGGTCTATGGTGCGCAGCTTCGCAAGGCGCGATTTCCCGACCGTTGCCCGAATGTGAACCCCGTGTTACCGAGGTTTCGCGAAGGCACCCGACGGCAGGTCCCCGCCGCCCGACGCCGTCTCACCCAGCGGCGCACTGGATACGTTCCGCACCGGCGATCCGGTCCGGGCAGACTGGCGGCATGACCACACACCCGGATTCCGCCGCGCCGCTGCGCATCGGCCTCGTCGGGGCGGGCCCCTGGGCGCGCCTCACCCACGCCCCCGCCCTCGCCGCCCACCCCGCAGCCGTGCTGAGCGGCGTATGGGGGCGCCGCCCCGAAGCGGCGGACGCGCTCGCCGCAGCCCACGGCACCGAGGCGTACACCGGCGAGGCGGGCGTCGACGCGCTCCTGGCCGCGAGCGACGCGGTGGCGTTCGCCGTGCCGCCCGACGTCCAGGCCCCCCTGGCCGCGCGCGCCGCCGAGGCCGGATGCCACCTCCTGCTGGACAAGCCCGTCGCCACCACCGTGGCGGGTGCACGCGCGGTCGCCGACGCCGCCGAGCGGGCCGGGGTCGCCTCCGTGGTCTTCTGCACGCTGCGCTTCGCCGAGGGCACGGCCGGGTGGATCGCCGAGCAGGCAGCGGCGGGCGGCTGGTTCACGGCACGCGCGCTGTGGATGGGCGCGCTGTTCGCCCCGGGTGCGAGCAGCGAGTTCGGCGCCTCGCCCTGGCGCCGCGAGAAGGGCGGCCTCTGGGACGTGGGCCCGCACGCCCTCTCGGTCCTGATCCCGGTCCTGGGCGATGTGACGGAGGTGGTCGCGGCCCGCGGCCCGGCCGACACCACCCAACTGCTGCTGCGCCACACCTCCGGCGCGTCGAGCACGGTGACGCTCGCCCTGGGCGCACCGGAGGGCGCGGCCGGGACCGAGGTCGAATTCCGGGGCGAGCGGGGCGTGTCCGCCCTGCCGACGGGAGGCGGGGACGCGCTCGGCGCGTTCGGGGCGGCCGTGGACGCGCTGGCCGACGCGGCACGTACGGGGGTGGCGCACCCCTGCGACGTACGGTTCGGGCTGCGGCTCACCGAGGTGCTCGCGCAGGCCGAGGAAGCGGTGGGACGGGCCTGATCTGATCCGCTCGTCACGGCCCAGGAGCAGGTCAGGACGGCCGGTTATGGTGCCGGCGTCCGGACCGTGCGGGGCCGGACGCCGGAAGACGAATCTCCGAGGAGAGGGCGCGGGCCGCCGCGGGCAGGGCGAGCCGCGGCGCCGGGCCGATCACCGCAAGCGCCGCGAGGCGCGGGAGACGCTCGCCGAGGACAGCCGCGCCCACGACGCGGGACGCGTCGCCGCGGCCGTCGGCCGGCTGCTCCCGCGCGCCGGCACGGTGACGGTCGGGGGAGCCACCCATCACTCCATGCCGCTGGGTGCCCCCGGGGCGGCCGGGATCAGCCGCCACGTCGAGGTCTTCCTCAGCGACCCAGCGCGTCCCGTACCGCCTCGTCCGTCCGCGCCACCACGGCCGAACCGTCCTGCGCGGTGATGATCGGACGCTGGATCAGCTTCGGGTGTCCGGCCAGCGCCGCGATCCACCGCTCGCGCGAACCGGCGTCCCTCGGCCACTCCTTGACCCCGAGCTCCTTCGCCTCCGCCTCCTGGGTCCGGGTGATGTCCCACGGCTCCAGTCCGAGACGGCCGAGCACGGCCCGGATCTCCTCGGGCGAGGGCACGTCCTCCAGGTAGCGGCGGACCGTGTAATCGGCACCCTCCGCGTCGAGCAGGCTGACCGCGCTGCGGCATTTGGAACAGGCGGGATTGATCCAGATCTCCATGGGGCCCAGGGTACGGGAGGGGTCCCCGAAAACCCCTCTGGCCAGGGGCGATTGTCAGTGGTGGGCAGTAAAATGGGGGTAGTTCGTGAGGGTTCCACCACCGTGCCAGGAGGTTGCCGATGGCCGTTGCCACAGTCACGACCCAGCCGCTCCACGAGCCGCTGCGGAAGAAGCCGCTCCCCGCGGGCCGGCCCCGCGAGTGGTATGTCTCCCACAACCGCCGCCTGAAGGCCATGCGCCTGGCGATAGCCCTGCTCGACACCGGGGTGTACCAGCCGTCGAGCGCCGACAACGCCCGCATCCGCGCGACCGCGGACCGTCTCGCCATCCACCCGCCGTCCGACACCACCTGCCGCATGGTCCGTGCCCTGATCCGCTACGGCCGCTGACCCGGCCCGTCCGTGCCCCCGGAGGAGCCGGGGGCACGGACGGCGGTTCCGCCGCCGTGCGGGACGCGGATGAGGCCGCCTGGCAGTCCCTTCCCGCACAGCTCGTCTCCTGCGGTGAGGAGAGCCCTCGCGGGCGGCTTCGGCTTCGAGGCTGACCCGCGCGAGCGGCTCGCGCGGGTGATGACCCCGCCGCGCACGGTCACCCTGCCCACGGTGCTGATGGCGGTCGAGCCCAGAAAGCTGCCCGAACTCCCCTCGCCGGTCCCCGAACTGCTCGCGGAGCCGGCGCCCGCCCACTCTTCCGCTGGGGCGACGGCGCGGCCGGAAAGGGCCTCCGGCCACCGCACACGCACTCCGGAAGTGTGACGTGTCACAGACAACACAGCAGTGCTGTGGGAACTTCAACTCTGTTACTCGCCAGTTGAGTTACCGACGTCCACGCGTGAGAGGGTCGAATGAGCACTCTGCGAGCCATCACGCTCGACCAGGTGGTCGACACGGACCACTACCCCCTGTCGGAACCCGGGAGCCCACGGGCCCGCGCCGTGGTGGCGCGGGCGAGGCGCGAACTGGCCGAGGCGGGCTGCACCGTACTGCCGGACTTCGTCCGCCCTCCGCTCCAGGAGGTCCTGCGACATGAGTGCGCCGCCCTCGCCCCGCACGCGTACTTCGACGTCGAGACGGTCAACGTCTACAACATCGACGTGGACGAGGACCTGCCCGAGCACCACCCCGGCCGCCGCACCTTCGAGCGCGGCAACGCGTTCGTCGCCCGCGACCACATCCCCCGGGGCTCCCTCATCGGCCGGCTCTACGCCCACGAGGCGTTCCAGCGCTTCGTCGCCGACTGCTTCGGACTGCCCCGCCTCCACGAACTCGCCGACCCGCTCTCCGGGCTGGTGCTCAACGTCGTACGGCCGGGCATGGAGCACCCCTGGCACTTCGACACCAACGAGTACACGGTCAGCATGCTGACCCAGGAGGCACAGGAGGGCGGATCGTTCGAGTACTGCCCGAACATCAGGTCCGCCGACGACGAGCGCTTCGACGACGTCCTGGACGTCCTGGACGGCAAGGGCACGCCGGAGCGCCTGCCCCTGCGCCCGGGCGACCTCCAGCTGTTCATGGGCCGCTACTCGCTGCACCGGGTCAGCCCCGTCCGGGGCGACCTCGCGCGCCACAGCGCGATCTTCGCCTACAGCGAGCGCCCCGGGGTCATCGGGAGCGTGTCGCGCACCCGGCAGCTCTTCGGCCGCGTACTGCCCGAACACCTGGCGGCGGAAGGCCGGGCCGTACGGGGTGACCAGCTCCTGGACTAGTCCAGGCGAACGGTTCAGGCACCGCCACGCGCCCCACGAGGAGAACCCCTTGCGTCTCGACGCGTCCGGAAAAGTCTCGCTGGACCACATCTACACCGCGCCCGACCCCCGCACGTACTTCCAGGTGCTCCGCCCGCTCGGCTACTGCGTGCCCCAACTGGCCAAGCCCTACTTCGACAAGCTCGTCAAGGAGTACCGGGAGACGGAACAGGTCGCCGTCCCTCGCGTGCTGGACATCGGCTGCTCGTACGGGATCAACGCCGCCCTGCTCAAGTACGACGCCACGATGGACGAGCTGTACGCGCGCTACGACGGCAGCGGCCCCGGCACCCGCGCCGGGCTGCTGGAGCGCGACCGCGACCTCTCCCGCTCCCGGAGCCCCGCGCAGGGCCTGCGTTTCACCGGCCTGGACGCCTCCGCCGACGCACTGGCCTACGCCCACGAGGCCGGATTCCTCGACGACACCGTCAACGCCGACCTCGAGGCCGGCGACCCCACTCCCGCGCAGCGCGACCTGCTCGCCGGGACGGACCTGGTGATCTCGACGGGCTGCATCGGCTACGTCACCGAGCGCACCCTCGTCCGTGTCGTCGAGGCACAGGACGGCCGCCTCCCCTGGATGGCGCACTTCGTGCTGCGGATGTTCCCCTTCGACCCCGTCGAGAAGGCCCTAGAAAAGCTGGGTTACCGGACGACCCGGGTCGACGGGGTCTTCAGGCAGCGGCGGTTCGCGGGCCCGCAGGAGCGGCAGGGCGTCCTGGACGGTCTCGCCGCGGCCGGTGTGGACGCGAGCGGGCTGGAGGAGGAAGGCTGGCTCTACGCCCAGCTCCATCTCTCCAGGCCGCAGCACCGGTAGACCCCACCATCCCCACTCACCGAGAAGAGAGCCGCATTGAACGTCAGTCAGGAAGCAGCAGCCGGCGCGACCTTCGCCCGTGAAGGAAGCCTTCCGCGAGTGCCGCTGCCCACGGTCGAGGCGAGCTGCGAGAGGTTCCTCGCCTGGTGCGCCCCACTGCTGACCGCCGAGGAGCGGGCCGCGACGGAGGCCGAGGTCGCCGCCTTCCTGCGGCCCGACGGCCCCGGCCGGACGCTGCACGCGGCGCTGGAGGAGTACGACGCCACGGAGGGTGTGCACAGCTGGCTCGACACCTTCTGGCCGTACCGCTACCTCGGCCGCCGGGACCGGATCGCGCTCAACGCGAACTTCTTCTTCCTGTTCCAGGACACCGGGCAGGGGCAGCTCGACCGGGCGGCCGGGCTCGTCGCGGGGGCGCTGCACTACAAGCGGCGGCTCGACGAGGGGCTGATCGCGCCGGTGGAGCAGCGCGGCGTTCCCCAGTCGATGGTGCAGAACGCGTACCTCTTCTCCACGACCCGCATCCCCGGGGTGCCGCTGGACACGGTGCGCGCCCCGTACAGCGAGCAGGCGCCCGGGCCGTCCACGGCCCGGCACATCGTCGTGTTCTTCCGCGGCACCATGTTCCGGCTGGACGTGCTCGGCCCCGACGGGGTGCCGCACAGCCTCGACGAGATCGAGGCCGGGCTGCGCGCCGTCACCAAGGCCGACGTCCACACCCCCGAGGAGGACCGGGCCGGCCACCTCACCACCATGGCGCGCGCCGAGTGGGCGGCCACCCGGGCCTCCCTCGTCGACGGCCACCCAGGCAACGCCCGCACGCTGGACGACATCGAGACCGCGCTCTTCTGCGTCTGCCTGGAGGACTTCGCACCCCAGGACACCCAGGCCGCGTGCGACGAACTGCTGTACGGCGACCGCGGCAACCGCTGGTTCGACAAGGCCGTCTCCTTCGTCGTCTTCGCGGACGGCCGGGCCGGCATCAACGTCGAGCACTGCGAGCTGGACGGGACGACCATCCTCAGCTTCACCGACGCCCTGCTCGGCACCACGCCGGACGAGCACTCCCGCCTCTCCGGAGCCCGCCCCCAGGGCGAGCCGGCCCCGCGCCCCCTGACCTTCGAACTAGACGCGTCCCAGCGGGCGCGGGTGCGCACCGCGGCCGAGGAGTTCGCCGCGTACGGCGACGCCACCGCCACCCGCACCGTGTCGTTCGAGGACTTCGGCAGTACGGCGGCCAAGGCGCTCGGAGTGTCCCCCGACGCCTTCGTCCAGGTCGCGTACCAGCTGGCCCACCTGCGCGCCAAGGGCCACCTGGGAGCCACGTACGAGTCGATCGCCACCCGGCAGTACCGCCACGGCCGCACCGAGGCGATGCGCGTGGTCACCCCCGAGATGCCCGCCTTCGTCGCGGCGATGGACGATCCGACGGCCGACCGCGACACCCGCCGCGCCGCCTTCCGGGCCGCCGCCGGGGCCCATGTGGCGCGGGCGAAGGAGTGCCAGGCGGGCGAGGCCCCCGAGCAGCACCTCTGGGAGCTCGAACTGATCCAGCGCCGTCGCGGCCACGAACTCGGCGTGGACGAACAGCCCGCGCTGTACCGCTCCCCGGGCTGGCTCACCCTGCGCGACGACTACCTGAGCACGAGCTCGGCGCCGTCCGAGAACATCCAGTACTTCGGCTTCGGCTCCACGAGCAGCCGCTGCATCGGCGTCGCCTACGTCCTGCTGCCGGACCGCTTCAACCTCTACCTGAGCACCCCGCAGGCGGTGGCCGGCCAGATGCACGCCTTCGGCGACCACCTCCGCGAGGCGGTGACCGAACTACGCGAACTCCTCGCGGACTGACCGGAGATACGGAAGGGAAGGGGCGGGCCGGGCGAGCGCACTCCGGCCCGCTCAGGCCGTGGCCTCCGGGGCGATCTCCTCGATCAGGCCCTCGACCAGGGCCCTGATCTCGTCGCGGATCGGCCGCACGGCTTCCACGCCCTGGCCGGCCGGGTCCTCCAGCTGCCAGTCGAGGTAGCGCTTGCCGGGGAGGACGGGGCAGGTGTCGCCGCAGCCCATGGTGACGCACACGTCCGACTCGCGTACGGCGTCGACGGTCAGGACCTTGGGAGTCTCGGCCGAGATGTCGATGCCGGCCTCGGCCATCGCCGCGACGGCGGCCGGGTTGACGGAGGCGCGCGGGTCCGAGCCGGCGGAGCGGACCTCGACGCGGTCCCCGGCCAGGTGGGTCAGCCAGGCGGCCGCCATCTGGGAGCGGCCGGCGTTGTGGACGCAGACGAAGAGGACGGACGGCTTGCCCGAGGAGTCGGCCATGGTGCTCGCTCTCTCTTGTCGTACGGCTGGACCGGCCGCACATGACTTCAGCCCCTGGATATCAGCAAAGAATGATGTGACAGTATCAGCGCATGCTGACTTCAGTGGATCCTGATCTCATCCGGGTGCTGGGTGATCCGCTCCGCCTCCGGATCGTGACCCTGCTGGCCCGCGAGACCCTGTGCACGACCCACCTGGTCGAGGAGACCGGAGCCAAGCAGACCAACCTCTCCAACCACATGAAGGTCCTGCGTGAGGCCGGAGTGGTGGAGGCGGAGCCCTGTGGCCGCTTCACCTACTACAAGCTGCGCCCCGAGGTTCTTTCCGGCCTCTCGGAACAGTTCGCGGCGCTCGCCGAGTCCGCCCGTACGACGGCCGGGAAGAAGAGGTCCTGCCCGTGACCGGCGAGCGGGTCGCCACGGCCCCCGCCGCCGGCCGCACCGGGGGTGAGGGCGGCTCGGTCGTCGAGAAGCTGTCCACGCTCGACCGCTACCTCGCGGTGTGGATCCTGCTGGCCATGGCCGTCGGGCTGGGGCTGGGCCGGCTGGTCCCCGGGATGAACGACGCGCTCGCCAGGACCGAGATCGGCGGGATCTCCCTGCCCATCGCCCTCGGCCTGCTGGTGATGATGTACCCGGTGCTGGCCAAGGTCCGCTACGACCGGCTCGGCCGCGTGACCGGCGACCGCAGGCTGCTGGTCTCCTCGCTGGTCATCAACTGGATCGTCGGCCCCGCGGTCATGTTCGCCCCGGCGTGGATCTTCCTGCCCGACCTGCCCGAGTACCGCACCGGCCTGATCGTCGTCGGCCTCGCCCGCTGCATCGCCATGGTCATCATCTGGAACGATCTGGCCTGCGGCGACCGCGAGGCCGCGGCGGTCCTCGTCGCCCTCAACTCCGTGTTCCAGGTCGTCGCGTTCGGCCTGCTCGGCTGGTTCTACCTCGACCTGCTGCCCCGGTGGCTGGGCCTCGGCGACGGGCAGGGCCTGGATGTGTCCGTGTGGCACATCGCGCTGAACGTCGTCGTCTTCCTCGGCGTCCCCCTGCTCGCCGGCTTCCTCACCCGCCGCATCGGCGAGCGGAAAAAGGGCCGCGAGAGCTACGAGGCGGAGTTCCTGCCGAAGATCGGTCCCTGGGCGCTGTACGGGCTGCTGTTCACGATCGTCATCCTCTTCGCGCTCCAGGGGAAGACCATCACCTCGCAACCGCTGGACGTCGTACGGATCGCACTGCCGCTGCTCGTCTACTTCGCGATCATGTTCTTCGGCAGCTTCCTCCTCGGCAAGTCCCTGGGGCTGGCCTACGACCGCACCGCGACGCTGGCGTTCACCGCGGCGGGCAACAACTTCGAGCTGGCCATCGCCGTCGCCATCGCGACCTTCGGCGTCACCTCCGGCCAGGCGCTCTCCGGTGTCGTCGGCCCGCTCATCGAAGTCCCCGTCCTGATCGGACTCGTGTACGTCGCGCTGGCCTGGCGAAGGAGGTTCGCCTCCGCGGGCCTCACCACGCGGGGCGGGGAGGTCTGACGCGGCACCCGCGATCAGACGCGCAGGTCGAGCAGGGCGGACATGGCCGCCACCACGGACGGGGCGACCTGGTAGTAGACCCAGGTCCCGCGCCGCTCCGACGTCAGCAGACCGGCCTCGCGCAGCTTCTTCAGATGGTGGGAGACCGTCGGCTGGGAGACGCCGACGTCGGAGATGTCGCACACGCACGCCTCGCCGCCGGGGTGCGAGGCGACCTTGGAGAAGAGGCGGAGCCGCACCGGGTCGGACAGTGCCTTGAACATCACGGCCATCCGCTCCGCGTCGTCCTGCGACAGCTCTCCCGCAGTGATCGGCGGGCAGCACGGCACCGCGGCACCCGCGTCCAGGACGGGCAGCTCCACGCGCTCTGAATTCGACATGCGTCTATGTTGACACTCGTCGATGCAAAGTGCCAGGCTTCATATAGACAGACATCGAATCAGCGGCCGGGAGCGGTCGCCCGTCCTGGAGGGCATCACCGACATGACCACCACAGCAGACCTGCCGGTCGTCGTCATCGGCGCCGGGCCCACCGGGCTGGCGGCCGCCGCGCACCTCGTGGAGCGCGGCATCGAACCACTGGTCATCGAGGCCGGACCCACCGCGGCCACCGCGGTGCGCGACTGGTCGCACGTACGGCTCTTCTCCACCTGGAGCGAGCTCACCGACCCGGCCGCCGAGAAGCTCCTGGCGCCCACCGGCTGGTCCAGGCCCGACGCGAGCACGTGCCCGACGGGGCGGGACTGGGCCGAGCGGTACCTCCAGCCGCTCGCGGGTGTCCTCGGGGACAGGGTCCGCTACGGCGCCACCGTCACCGGAGTCTCCCGCCTCGGCCGCGACCGGATCGTCGACGCCGACCGGGAGCAGCAGCCCTTCACCATCCGCTTCACACGCGCCGACGGCGGCGAGGAGCGGATGCTGGGCAGGGCCGTGATCGACGCGTCCGGCACCTGGTCCACCCCCGGCCCGGCCGGCGCCGACGGCCTCCCCGCCCTCGGCGAACGCGCCGCCTCCGCCCGCGTCTCCTACCGCGTCCCCGACCTGAGGGACCCCGCCGTCCGCGCCCGGTACGCGGGAAAGCGCACCGCCGTCATCGGCTCCGGAGCCTCCGCGTTCACCGCCCTGGCCGGTCTCGCCGAGCTCGCGAAGAACGAACCCGGCACCCACTCCGTGTGGATCCTGCGCCGCGGCATCAGTGGCTCCACCTTCGGCGGCGGCAGCGCCGACCAGCTCCCCGCCCGCGGTGCCCTGGGCCTGGCCGCCGAGGCCGCGGTCCACGACGGGTACGCGGACGCCGTCACCGGCTTCCGCACCGAAGCCGTCGAAGCCCTCGACGACGGCCGCCTGGTCCTGGCCGGTGAGGACGGCCGGCGCCTCGACCCGGTGGACGAGGTCATCGTCCTGACCGGACTGCGCCCCGACCTGTCGTTCCTGTCGGAGCTCCGCCTCGCCCTGGACGAACGTCTTCAGGCACCGGTGGAGCTTGCCCCGCTCATCGACCCGAACCAGCACTCCTGCGGCACCGTTCACCCCCACGGCCACCGCGAACTGTCCCACCCCGAACAGGGCCTCTACCTGGTCGGCATGAAGTCCTACGGCCGTGCCCCGACCTTCCTGGCCATGACCGGCCACGAGCAGGTCCGCTCGGTCACCGCCGCCATCGCCGGTGACACCGGGTCCGCCGACCGCGTCGCACTCGCCCTTCCCGAGACCGGAGTGTGCGGCGGCGCGGGACTCTTCGACGAACCCGCCGAAGGACGGAGCGACGGCGGTGGCTGCTGCGCTCCGGTCGCCGGAGCCCTTCCGGCATGACGACGAGCGAGGGCCGCCATCCCGACCAGGGGATGGCGGCCCTCGCTCATGTTCCTGCGACCCGCTGCGTGTCTAGAGGTCGAAGTACAGCTCGAACTCGTGCGGGTGCGGGCGCAGCTGGATCGGGGCGATCTCGTGCGTGCGCTTGTAGTCGATCCACGTCTCGATCAGGTCGGGCGTGAAGACGCCGCCGGCCTGGAGGTACTCGTGGTCGGCCTCGAGCGCGTCGAGGACCGCCGGGAGCGACGTCGGGACCTGCTGGACGCCCGCGTGCTCCTCGGGGGCCAGCTCGTAGAGGTCCTTGTCGATCGGCTCCGGGGGCTCGATCTTGTTCTTGACGCCGTCCAGGCCGGCCATCAGCAGGGCCGAGAACGCCAGGTAGGGGTTGGAGGACGGGTCGGGGGCGCGGAACTCGACGCGCTTCGCCTTCGGGTTGGAGCCCGTGATCGGGATGCGCATCGCGGCGGAGCGGTTGCGCTGCGAGTACACCATGTTGACCGGCGCCTCGAAGCCCGGGACCAGACGGTGGTAGGAGTTCACCGTCGGGTTGGTGAAGGCCAGCAGCGACGGGGCGTGCTTCAGGATGCCGCCGATGTAGTAGCGCGCCATGTCCGAGAGGCCCGCGTAGCCCTGCTCGTCGTAGAAGAGCGGGGAGCCGCCGGACCACAGGGACTGGTGGACGTGCATGCCCGAGCCGTTGTCACCGAAGATCGGCTTCGGCATGAAGGTCGCGGTCTTGCCGTTGCGCCAGGCGACGTTCTTCACGATGTACTTGAAGAGCATCAGGTCGTCGGCCGCGGCGAGCAGCGTGTTGAACTTGTAGTTGATCTCGGCCTGGCCGGCGGTGCCGACCTCGTGGTGCTGGCGCTCGACCTGGAGGCCGTTCTTGTCCAGCTCCATGGAGATCTCGGCGCGCAGGTCGGCGAAGTGGTCGACCGGCGGCGTCGGGAAGTAGCCGCCCTTGTAGCGGACCTTGTAACCACGGTTGTTCTCGACCGCACCGGTGTTCCAGGCGCCGGCCTCGGAGTCGATGTGGTAGAAGCTCTCGTTCGCCGACGTCTGGAAGCGGACGTTGTCGAAGACGTAGAACTCGGCCTCGGGGCCGAAGTACGCGGTGTCGGCGATGCCGGTCGAGGCGAGGTAGGCCTCGGCCTTCTTGGCCACGTTCCGCGGGTCACGGCTGTACTGCTCGCCGGTGATCGGGTCGTGGATGAAGAAGTTGACGTTCACCGTCTTGTCGCGGCGGAACGGGTCGACACGGGCCGTGGACAGGTCCGCACGGAGCGCCATGTCCGACTCGTGGATGGCCTGGAAGCCGCGGATCGACGAGCCGTCGAAGGCCAGTTCCTCGGCCGGGTCGAAGGACGCCGCCGGGATCGTGAAGTGCTGCATCACACCCGGCAGGTCGCAGAACCGGACGTCGACGAACTTGACGTCGTTGTCGGCGATGTACTTCTGGACTTCGTCGGCGTTCTGGAACATCCAACTCCTCCTACTCCCGACCCGGGAAAGGGCGGGGTTGCAGCTCGTTTGTGTGGCCAGTGCGGTGGCACACGCTGGACCCGACCATAGGCAGACGGGATTTCTCCAGCATGACCCATTTGTTTCGCACAAGTTAACCAGGGCGGCCGTGGGCAGCACCTCGACGACGTGTTCGGTGCCCCGCCCGGCCGGGTACAAACGCGGGCGCAGTACCGTGGTCGGGTGGACAACAGGCAAGCAATCGGATCGTGGCTCTCGGGGCCGCGCGCGGCGGCCGAGGAGATGGGCGCCGACTTCGGTTACCGGGGCGAGCGCCTCGGTCTGCCCCAGGGAGGCCCGGGGTCCGTCGCCCCGCTGGGCCGCCGTTTCGGGGCCCTCTTCATCGACTGGGCCCTGTGCATGGTGATCGCATACGGCCTGCTCGCTCGTGGTGACCAGCAGTCGGCGGGGAACTGGGCGCTCGGCGTCTTCCTCGTCATGAGCTTCCTGACGGTCGGAACCGTCGGCTCCACCCCGGGCAAGCGGATTCTCGGCCTGCGGGTCATCGCCGAGGACGGCGGACGGCTGGGCGTCGTGCGGGTCGTCGTACGGAGCGTGCTGCTCCTCCTGGTGATCCCGGCCATCGTCTGGGACCGCGACAGCCGCGGCCTCCACGACCGGCTCGCCCGCGCCGTCCAGGTCCGCATCTGAGGCGCCCGCACCCCCGAGCACGTACGAAGAAGAAGACGCGGACGCAGAAGAGCGGCCCCGGACGCGTACATCGTCCGGGGCCGCTCTTCCGCGTTCGTGCTCGGTCAGCGCATCTTTCCGCCGCGCGGCATCCGCATGCCCTTCGGCATCGGGCCCTTGGGCAGCGGCATGTTGCTCATCAGGTCGCCCATCGCCCGGAGCCGGTCGTTGGCGGCGGTCACCTGCGGGCCGGTCAGGACCCGCGGAAGCTTCAGCATCGTGGTGCGCACCTTCTTCAGCGGCACCTGGCCCTCGCCGTCGCCGACGATGATGTCGTGCACCGGCACGTCCACGACGATGCGGGCCATCCGCTTCTTCTCGGCCGCCAGCAGGCTCTTCACCCGGTTCGGGTTGCCCTCCGCCACCAGGACGATGCCGGCCTTGCCGACCGCCCGGTGGACGACGTCCTGGCTGCGGTTCATCGCGACGGCCGGGGTCGTGGTCCAGCCGCGGCCGACCCGGTCCAGCACCGCCGCGGCCGCGCCGGGCTGTCCCTCCATCTGACCGAAGGCCGCGCGCTCGGCACGCCGTCCGAAGATGATCGCCATCGCGAGGAAGGCCAGGACGAAGCCCAGGATGCCCGCGTAGACCGGGTGACCGATCAGGAAACCGATGGCGAGGAGGACACCGAAGGTGACGATTCCCACACCCGCGACGACGAGACCCACCTTGGGGTCCGACCGCCTGGTCATCTTGTAGGTCAGGGCGATCTGCTTGAGCCGCCCCGCGTTCTCGGCGCTGTCCGCGCCGTCAGTGTTTGCCTTCCTCGCCATGTACGGAAGTTTACGTGGCGCGGGAGTGACCTAGGAACGGTGGTCGGCCACAGCCTTCAGCACGTGCTCCGCCTCGACCCGGTCCTGCGCCCTGCGGCGGTCCTCGAGGACGGCCGTCCAGGCGTTGCGGCGGGCGGTGCGCTGGCCGCCGCTCATCAGCAGGGACTCGACGGCGCGGAGTGCGGTGGTGACGGTCGGGATGGCGTTGGCTCGTACCGGTGCGGCGTGCATCGTGGGTGTTCCCCCTCGGAGCGGATGCGCGCGCCCGGCGCGCACTGAGTAGCGGGAAGCAATGACGACGGCGGCTGCGGAGCCACCGCGTATGTACCTAGGGTCACTGCTCGGTGTTACCAGTGCATGACCGGTCGGTCAAACACCAATGAAACTCTGATTTCGGCGGCGCGCACGCCGACGCGGCCCATACGGGCCCCCGGCCTGCGGGGGACGTACGGGCCGCGTCTTCGCGGGTATCGACGCTCAGTGGCTTCTTGTGCGCCGATTCACACGGCCGGTGCGGTCGCGGCGGTCGCACCGCGCCGCTCCATCGCCTGCTGGAAGAGGCGTCCGGCGCGGTACGAGGAGCGCACCAGCGGTCCGGACATGACGCCCGAGTAACCGATCGCGTCGGCCTCGTCCTTCAGCTCCACGAACTCATGGGGCTTCACCCAGCGCTCGACCGGATGGTGCCGCGCGGAGGGCCGGAGGTACTGCGTAATCGTGATGAGCTCGCAACCCGCGTCGTGCAGGTCCTGGAGCGCCTCGCTGACTTCCTCGCGGGTCTCGCCCATGCCGAGGATCAGGTTGGACTTCGTCACCAGGCCGGCCTCGCGGGCCCGGGTGATGACGTCCAGGGAGCGCTCGTAACGGAAGCCGGGCCGGATCCGCTTGAAGATCCGCGGCACCGTCTCGACGTTGTGCGCGAGCACCTGCGGGCGCGAGGAGAAGACCTCGGCGAGCTGCGCGGGCTCCGCGTTGAAGTCGGGGATGAGCAGCTCCACCTTCGTGGCGCCGCCCTCCCGCCCCGCGGTCTGCGCGTGGATCTGGCGCACGGTCTCCGCGTACAGCCACGCGCCGCCGTCCTCCAGGTCGTCGCGTGCGACGCCGGTGATCGTGGCGTAGTTCAGGTCCATCGTCACGACGGACTCGCCCACGCGGCGGGGCTCGTCACGGTCCAGCGCCTGCGGCTTCCCCGTGTCGATCTGGCAGAAGTCGCAGCGCCGGGTGCACTGGTCACCGCCGATGAGGAACGTCGCCTCGCGGTCTTCCCAGCACTCGTAGATGTTCGGACAGCCGGCCTCCTGGCACACGGTGTGCAGACCCTCGCCCTTCACGAGCGCCTGCATCTTCGTGTACTCGGGGCCCATCTTCGCCCGGGTTTTGATCCACTCGGGCTTGCGCTCGATGGGGGTCTGGCTGTTTCGGACCTCCAGGCGCAGCATCTTGCGCCCGTCGGGTGCGACACCGGACACTCCGGCACCCCTTTGCTTTCGCTGCATTGGATTCTTCGGCGAACACCAGGGTACGCCCGTGGTTAGAACGGCCTTGCGTCTGCCCAACCTGTGGCCGACGGGGCCTATTCCCTACGCCGAGGCGGCCGGTTCCTTCGGCGCGAGGACGCGGGGCGCGAGCTCCGCGTTCTCCAGGACGTCCCGCAGGTGCCTCTCGGCGACCGGGAGGACGTCGTCGATCGTGATCTCGCGGCCCAGTTCGTACGAGAGCGAGGTCACGCCCGCGTCCCGGATCCCGCACGGCACGATCCGGTCGAACGAGGTGTTGTCCGGGTTCACGTTCAGCGAGAAGCCGTGCATGGTGACGCCCTTGGCGACCCGGATGCCGATCGCGGCCAGCTTGCGGTCCTCGCGGCGCTGCCCGGCGTTCGAGGGCGCGTACTCGGGGCCGTTCAGCCGGGGGTCGAACTCCTCGTCGTGCAGCCGGGGGTCGAAGTCGAGGGAGAGCCCGCCGAGCGAGGGGCGGTCCTCGACCGGGTCGCCGAGGACCCAGACACCGCTGCGGCCCTCGACCCGGCTGGTCTCCACGCCGAACTCGGCGGCCGTGCGGATCAGGGCGTCCTCCAGGCGGCGGACGTGCGCCACCACGTCCACCGGGCGGGGGAGCTTGAGGATCGGGTAGCCGATGAGCTGTCCCGGGCCGTGCCAGGTGATCTTCCCGCCGCGGTCGACGTCGATGACCGGGGTGCCGTCGAGCGGACGCTCGCTCTCCGTCGTGCGCCGTCCCGCGGTGTAGACGGACGGGTGCTCGAGGAGCAGGCAGGTGTCGGGGACGGTGTCCTCGAACCTGGCGGCGTGCACCTCGCGCTGCCTCTGCCAGGCCTCCTGGTAGTCGACCCGCTCCTCGCCGAATCCCAGACGGACGAACCGCAGCTCACTCACTCCGGGTGCCTCCCTGCTCGCGGTGCCGGCCGGCCGGGGGGTGTCCCCGGAGTCACGGCACCATCCGTGTGCGCCCTGAGCCACTGTACGACCGCTCCCGAACACCGGGTCCGGCAGGTTACGGACGGGGCGCTTCCCGTCAGCGATCCACTAATCCTCACACGATCGGATGAACGTGGAGCGAAGGCCGCTGGAGCCGCCGCCGGGGCAGTTAAGTTCGCGCCGTTCCATAACGGGCTCGCCCGCTCCCAATCGTGGGGGAGCCCGTAAGGGCTGCCCGCCCGGCGCCGAAGGCAGGAGACCTTACAGCTGATGTCGGAACGACCTCCGCAGCGCACCCCGAACCGGCGGCTCGCTGCCCTCATCGCGGAGGCCGGGTTCTCCCATGCGGGCCTGGCCCGCCGGGTGGACCAGCTCGGCCTCGAACACGGGCTCGACCTGCGATACGACAAGACCTCGGTGACCCGCTGGCTGCGGGGCCAGCAGCCCCGGGGCACCACCCCCGCGCTGATCGCCGAGGTCTTCACCAGACGGCTCGGACGCCGGCTCTCCGCGCAGGACCTGGGCCTGGACGCGTGTGCGCCCGTCTACGCCGGTCTGGAGTTCGCGGCCACTCCCGCCGAGGCCGTCGACATCGTCAGCGGGCTGTGGCGCAAGGACTCGGGCAGCCATGCGGAGCTGCGCAAGATCGCGTTCACCCCCGCCGGACTGGTCGTCCCCAGCAGGGACTGGCTGATCGGGCGGGCCGACGAATGGGTCGGCCGGGGCGAGCCCCAGGAGCGAGCGAAGGGCGCCACCGGCCTGCCGGCCCCCCGTACGCCCGCCGAGGGCCACGGGAACCGGCCCCCGCACGGACTCCAGCAGGCTCCCGGGGGCGGCGCCCTCCAGGCACCCGGCGCCCCCGGTCCGGTGTACGGGGCGGGCGCCAACGGCTCCCGGGCCGGCGCCGGCCGCGGCCCCGCCCCCTCCCGCCCTCCCGTGGCCCCGCTCCCGGGTGTCCCGCGCCAGCGGCAGACCGACCGCGGGACGGGCCAGCGGGTCGGCAGCGGCGACGTCGCCGCCCTGCGCTCGGTGGCCGAGCTCTTCCGCACGCTGGACAACGCCTACGGCGGCGGCCACGCCAGGCAGGCCCTCGTCCGGTACCTGGAGCACGAGGCCGAGCCCATGCTGCGCGGGAGCTACGGCGAGGCGCTGGGCCGCCGGCTGTTCTCCGCCGCGGCCGATCTGACCCGGCTCGCGGGCTGGACCTCGTACGACATCGCGGCGCACGGCCTCGCCCAGCGCTACTTCGTCCAGGCGCTGCGGCTCGCCCAGGCCGCCGGGGACCGGGCGTACGGCGCCTACGTCCTGATCACGATGAGCCGGCAGGCGGTCTATCTCGGGCACGGCAGGGAAGCCGTCCAGCTCGCTCGCGTCGCCCAGCAGGGCATCGGTTCCTCCGCCCCGCCCGTCGTCCTGGCCCTGCTGCACGCGGTCGAGGCGCGCGGGCACGGCGTCCTCGGGGAGACCAGGCCCTGCGTCGCCGCGCTCGTACGGGCGGAACGCGCGCTGGGGATCTCCCGGCCCGGGGACGACGTGCCGCACTGGGCCCGCTACTTCGACGAGGCCCAGCTCGCCGACGAGTTCGGCCACTGCCACCGCGATCTCCAGCAGTACCGCGTCTCCGCCCAGCACGCCGAGCGGTCGCTCCAGCTGCGCGCGCCGGCGTACGCCCGGAGCCGGCTGTTCTGCCGGGTGGTGCTCGCCTCCGCGCGGCTGGGGCTCGGGGAGCTGGACCAGGCGTGCCTGCTGGGCGCCGAGGCGGCCCAGCAGGCCGCGGAGATGCGGTCGGTGCGCGCGACGGAGTACGTACGGGACTTCGAGCGCCGCCTGGAGCCGTACCGCGACGCCGTCGCCGTACGGGGATACCGCGACCGGGTCGCGGCCCTGGGCTGACCGACGGCCTACGCGGCGGCGGGCAGCGCCGTTCCCTGGCGGCGCACCCCCAGGTCCGCGAGGATCGCCGAGGCGGCGCGCCTCCCGGAGCGCAGCGCGCCCTGGACCGTGCTGGTGTCGCGGTGGTCGCCGCAGACGTACAGCCCGGCGAGCAGGCGCACCGGGCGGCGGGGGTCGTGCGGCGGCGGCATGGCGGGGACCGCCTCCGGGTCGTGATGGGCGGCCAGCAGCTCCCAGTCGTCGGTGGGCGTGCCGTACAGCGAGGCCAGGTGCGCGCGCACCTCGCCGTCGAGGTCCCGCGGCGGAGGTCCGAGCACCGTGGACGTGATCAGGGCCCGGCCGCGCGGGGCGCGCGAGGGGTCGACCTCGCTCATCACGGCGGTGTGCGCGACCGGGCCCGAGCGGTCCGCGTCCAGCAGCAGACGGCCCCCGGTGGCCGGCGCCTCCCGTGTGGTGTGGTGCAGCACGGTCACCGGGTGGAAGGCGGGCGTCCGCAGCCCCGGCAGCAGTTCGGCGGCGGCCCCCGCGCCGGTGGCCAGCAGGAGCGACCGGCAGCCGAGCTCGCCGTGCTCCTTGGTGCGTACGGACGTGATGTCGGCCGCGGTCACGTGCACCCCGGTGCGTACGGTCCCGGGCGGCAGGGCGGCCGCCAGCAGCTCGGGCAGCGTCGCGGAACCGCCCGCGGGCACGCAGAGCCGGCCGCGGGCGTAGTCCCGGAGGGTGAGGTCGGCCATGCGGCTGGACGTGGTGAGCCCCGGGTCGCCGAGCAGCGCCGAGAGGAGGGGCCGCAGGAACCCGCCGACCGTGCGGGCCGGCAGGCCGGACAGCGCCTCGGACGCGGCCCTGTCGGGCCTGGCCAGGATCCGGGACTCCGGAGTGGTGGCGAGCCGGGCCAGCCAGGCGCCGAGCCTGGCCTGTTCGATCGCCCCGCCCAGGGGCGCGCGAGGGGCGCTCGACCGGGAGCGCACCGCACGGAGTGCGCCCCTCGCGCTCCGTACGTCTCCGGCGCGGTACTGCCGCCCCCCGCTGTGGACGAGCACCCCCGGGGCGAAGTCCCGCAGCACCAGTCCTTCGAGTCCTGGGGCGTCGCTCAGCTCCGGATACGCCGAACTGAGCAGCGGGCCCAGGTGGTCGAGCCGGAACCCGTCCATGTCATGGGTGGCCATCCGGCCGCCCACCCGCGCGGCGGCCTCCAGGACGCTGACGCCCACCCCTGCGGCGATCAGCTGGTGAGCCGCCGTCAGGCCGGCGATCCCGGCCCCGATGATGACCACATCCGCGTGGTCCGCTGTGTGTGCCCCGATCACGTGCCCCTCCCCGAGTCGGTGCGACTGGTGGGGGGCTATTGCCCCCAACAGGCCCCCGGAATGCCCGAGTTCGGGTCGAGGCTAGGTGTATGGCCGAGAGAGGCGCAGTAGCGCGCGCCCCGGGCACCGGTGCACGGGGTCGCACGGCGGACCCGCGCCGGGTCCGGGGGAGCGCCGTGCCGTGGTCAGCGCAGCGCGGCGCGGACGGCGTCGTCGATGCCGGGGAAGGCGAACGCGAAGCCCGAGTCGAGAAGTTGGCCGGGCAGCACCCGCTGGCTGGCCAGGACGTCCCCGGAGAACTCCCCGAGCGCGGCCTTCAGGGCGGGCGCCGGGGCGGTGAACAGGGTCGGGCGCCGCAGCACCCGTCCCATGGCGGCCGTCACCTCGCCGTTGGTCACGGGGGAGGGGCCCGTCAGGTTCACCGGGCCGGACAGCGCCTCGGTGTCCAGGATGTGCCGCAGCGCCGCGATGTGGTCGTGCAGCGCGATGAAGCTCCAGTACTGCCGGCCGTTCCCCATCCGTCCGCCGAGCCCCGCCTTGAACAGCGGGAAGAGCCGCCCCCATGCCCCGCCCCGCCGGGAGACGACCAGACCGGTCCGCGCGTGGACGGTGCGGACGCCCGCCTCCTCGGCCGGAGCCGTCGCCTCCTCCCACTCCACGCAGACGGACGGCAGGAAACCCTCGCCGGGCGGCGCGCTCTCGTCGACGGCACGGTCGCCGGTGTCGCCGTAGAAGCCGATGGCCGACCCGGACAGCAGCACCTTCGGAGGGGTGTCCAGCGAAGCCACCGCCTCGGCGACGGCCGCCGTGCCCAGCACCCGGCTGTCACGGATCTCCCGCTTGTAGGCCTCGGTCCACCGGTGGTCCCCGACCCCCGCCCCCGCGAGGTGGACGACCGCGTCACAGCCGACCAGGCCCGCCGCGTCGACGTACTGGCGCCTGGGGTCCCACTCCACCTCGTCACCGGTCGCGGCCGGGCGGCGCACCATGCGCACCACCTCGTGCCCGTCGGCACGCAGCGAGCGCACGAGGGCCGCTCCGATGAGTCCGGTCGATCCGGTGACGGCGATTCGGGAATGCGGCATGCGGTCCATCCTGCCCCATGCGCCCTCGGCCACGCGGGAGTCTCAGGCGCCGGACACGCATGGCACAGTTGCACGCATGTCCGTGCCACGATTCCGGTCCCTCGGTCCCGTCCGTCCCGCCGTCCCCGAGGACGAGACCGCCCTCGCCGAGCTCGACCGGGCCACCTGGTCGACCCTCCACGCCGTGCAGCCGAGGCCGCAGCCGCCGTACGAGCCCTTCTTCGACGAGCGGCACCTGCCCGGTGAACACCTGGTCGTCGAGGCGGTCACCGGTACGGACGAGGCGCGCCTGGCCGGCTACATCCGGCTGGCCCGCCCGACCCCGCTCGCCTGCAACGCGCACGTCCGCCAGATACAGGGCCTCGCCGTCGCCGACCGGTGGCGGCGCCACGGCGTCGCACGTGCGCTGCTGCACGCCGCGTACGCCGAGGCGCGACGCCAGGGCGCCGGACGGCTCACCCTGCGGGTGCTCGGCCACAACACCGCCGCGCAGGCGCTCTACGCGTCCGAGGGCTTCGCCGTCGAGGGCGTACTGCCCGGCGAATTCTTCCTGGGCGGGCGGTACGTCGACGACATCCTGATGGGCCGCTCGCTGACGGACTGAATCCCGGGCGCGTGTCCGGGGCTCAGACCGGGCCGAAGCGTTCCCAGAGGGCCGGGTAACGCTCCGCCAGCGCCGCGTCGTCGTCGAAGCCGAAGGGCGTGCCCGCCGGTTCCGCCGCCTGCGGCGGCAGCCCCAGGTCGGGGGCGACGACGCCGGTGAGCTGCTCGTACGCCTCGTCGGCGGCGTAACCGAGGTCCTCGCCGTCCCCGTCGAGCTCCTCGTCGAAGTCGTCCAGCAGCTCGGCCAGGCTGTCCGGGTCGTGCACCGCCCCCTCGAAGACCTCGCGCCCCTGCGCGATCAGCCAGCAGCGGAAGTAGTCGAAGGCGTCGTCGCTCGCCCCGCCGAGCAGCACGGCCGCCGCGCCCCACAGGTCCCAGCGGTACGCGCGGTTGTAGCGGGCCTCGAAGTGCCTGGCGAAGTCCAGCACGGAGTCGGGATCGAGCCGCACCAGCCGTTCGACGAGCAGGTCGGCGTGGTCCTCGGGGTCGCCCTCGGCGGCCTCGCGGGTGCTGTCGATGATCTCCCAGAACTCCGTCTCGTCCATCACGGGTCCAGCATCTGCCCCGGCGGCAGGCGACGCACGCCCAGACACCGAATTGAAGCCTCCGACGTCACTTCCGGGCCACTTCAGCGATAGAGGTCGCGCAGTCGTTCGGCGGTATCGGCAAAGCGTTCGCGCAGGGCGGCGGGCTCCAGGACCTCCACCTCGGGCCCGAGGGACAGCAGCTGGCCGTACGCCACCTCGGCGGACTCGACCGGCAGGACCACCGTGCGCCGGCCCTCCGCGTCCGGTGCGCCGGCCCCGGACAGCGCCTCGTCGACGGCGGCCCGGTCCATGGCGTGCGGCAGCCGCCGGACCCCCGCCTCCGACAGCCGCACGGTCACCTCGGTCCGCAGGATCGACCGGGCGAACTGCGCGGCCCGTTCCTCCCAGAAGCGCGGCAGGTCGAAGTCCTCGTCCCGTACGAAGCGGGTCTCCGAGACGGCGACGGCGGCGAACCGGTCGATCCGGTACACCCGGAAGTCGTCCCCGGCGCGGGCGCAGAGGTACCAGACCCCGGCCTTCAGGACGAGCCCGTACGGAGCCAGCTCGCGCTCCACCTCGCCCGAGGGGCGGCGGCTGTAGCGCGCCCGGACCAGCCGGTCGTCCCAGACGGCCTCCGCGACCGCGGGCAGGAGCTCCGGGGTGGCCGGTTCGTGGTACCAGCCGGGGGCGTCCAGATGGAAGCGCTGGGCCACCGTGCGCGAGGCGTCCCGCAGTGAGGGGAGCAGGGCCGCCGAGACCTTCAGCCGGGCGGCCGAGGCGGCGTCGTCGAGCCCCATCTCACGCAGGGCCGAGGGCAGCCCGGACAGGAAGAGCGCCTCGGCCTCATGGCGGGCCAGCCCGGTGAGCCGCGTCCGGTAGCCGCCCACGAGCCGGTAGCCGCCCGCCCGGCCGCGGTCGGCGTACACGGGCACGCCCGCCTCCGAGAGCGCCTGGGCGTCCCGTGTGACGGTGCGCTCCGACACCTCCAGCTCCTCGGCCAGCTGGGCGGCGGTCATGGAGGGCCGGGACTGCAGGAGCAGCACCATCTTGATCAGCCGGGCAGCACGCATGCGGCCATTGTGCGTGCCGGCGCCGCACCGCCACAGGGAGCCCGGCCCGTGGAGGCGCGGCGCGGCCGCACCGGCTCAGCGCCGGGGAACCATCGCGCGCAGGCTGCGCCAGGTCCGGCCGAGCGGGCGGCGCGCAGGTGCCGGGATGTGCACGGTCCACCTGCGCGGCGGGAGGGCGTCCATGCGGTGGTAGAACTCGTCGACGTCGACGGCGAGCGTGCGCCCGGCGGTCCAGTAGGGAACGACGCCGACGGCGTCGGGGCCGACCCGGGTGGCTCCGGCCGCTGTGAGCTCACTGCGCCGGTCCCCCTCGATCCGGACGCTCCTGCCCACGCCGAACAGCTGCAGCGAGCCCCGCACGTCGTAGATCCCTCGCTGGAGTGGGCCGCCGCCGGCCGCCGTGAGCGGGTCGATCTCCAGCTCGCCCCGGACGACCAGCCGGCTCCGTCCCGGGCCGGCGGGGACGACGGCCGCCCTGAAGTCGCAGGTGGGGAACCAGCCCATGGGGCGCTTGCGGTCCTTCAGGAGCACGTGCGCGGACACAGCGCGCAGGGGGTCGCCGACCTCCCACTCCGTGACCGCCGGGTTCCCCTCCAGCAGCCTGGGGTCGAGCAGCAGACGTCCGTCGCGCTCCACCATGACCACCGGTGTGCCGTCCGCGTGCGTCATGGTCATCTGCAGAGGGGCGGTCAGCCTGCCGTCCCGCCAGCGCAGCCGGCCCAGATCGGCCCGTGACCGCAGGGTGCGGGTGCGCTCGGCCAGGGCGCGCAGACCGTCGAGGCGGCCGTCCTCCAGGAGCGTCGCGCGCAGCCGCTGCACGGCGGGGAGCCCTTCCCGTACGCCGGGGGAGAACTCGTCCGCGACGAGCTGCCGGACCGTCTCGAACCGGGCCCGTACGTCCAGGGCGGAGCTGAGCACCCGGGGCTCGCTCACCTGGTGGAGGATCTCCACGCGGTAGGTGCGGCGCAGCAGCGCGTCGCGCTCCGGGCCCGGCTCCGTGCCGTCCTTCAGTGCCTGGACGACCTGGCGGAGATTGCCGAAGTAACCCTGTACGTCGATCGGGGCACTGCTGTTGTTGCCCCTGTCCTCGCGGCGCATCCAGTAGTAGCAGGGGTGGTCGGCCAGCACGGAGACCCGATCGGTGGCGACGTAGGCGCGGGCCATGAACAGCTGGTCCTCCAGCCGGCATCTGCCCTCGGGGAACGTGATGCCGTTCTCCAGGAGGAACGACCGCCGGAACATCTTGTGCGGGGTGAGCGAATCCATCAGCGAGTGGTCACGCACCGAGCACCGGTCGATGGTCCGGGCGAACACGGTGCTGGGCGGCTGCATGGTGCCGACGACCTTGCCCAGCACGATGTCCGACTCGTTCCTCGTGCCCAGGGCGCACAGCCGCTCCAGAGCCTCCTCGCCCAGCTCGTCGTCCTGGTCCACGAACTGGATGAACTCGCCCCTGCTGCTCGCCACCCCCACGTTGCGCGGCTTGCCGGGCCAGCCCGAGTTCTCCTGGTGGATGACGCGGACGTGCGGGTGGGCGGCGGCCAGCCGGTCCAGACGCTCCCCGGAGTCGTCGGTCGATCCGTCGTCGACGTAGACGACTTCGTACTGGTCGGGCCCGATGCTCTGCCGGAGCAGGGACGGGGCGCACGACTCGATGTAATGCGACGCGTTGTAGATCGGAACGACGATCGTGGCCCGCAGTGTGTGCGGTGCGAACTTCTCAGCAGTGGTCATGCTGCGTCCCCTCAAGGCCGTGCCGGGGGGTAGTGGGGGATACCCGGCCCAATCGCACGAAACGGTGTTCGGTAGATATACCCGTATGAGCCCATAAATCGCTGATCGAGGGACAGGTCTGTGCCGTCCGGTTTCCCCCCGGAAGCCGGCCTTCGCCCGAGAGGCGTAGGACTCACCCTCCTAGACCGTCGAACACCGCCTTGCGTTGCACGGTGCTTCCGATTCTTCGTATGAAGTTATTGGTTCGGTGTGCTGTGGTTCATGAAGTGGACGCCCGCGTGCCCCAGGGGGTACGCGCCGGGACGCGGTGGGTGAACGCCCGCAGGGCGGGCTCGAAACGAGCCCGCCCTGCGGTGTGAAGGGAGACAGCCCTCCGGCTCCAGCCCCTCAGAGACCGTACTTCTCCCGGGCCTCCTTGACCTTGGAGGCCGGGATCTCGCCACGGCGGGCCAGCTGGGCCAGCGCGGCGACCGCGACGGACTCGGCGTCGACACCGAAGTGGCGGCGGGCGCCCTCACGGGTGTCGGAGAGGCCGAAGCCGTCCGTGCCCAGCGAGGACCAGTCCTGCTCCACCCACTGGCTGATGGAGTCCGGGACCGCGCGCATCCAGTCGCTGACCGCGAGAACGGGGCCCGGCGCACCGGAGAGCGCCTGGGTCACGTAGGGCACGCGCTCCTCGCCGCGGAGCAGCGCCTCGTCGCACTCCAGCGCCTCGCGGCGCAGCTCGCCCCACGAGGTGGCGGACCAGACGTCGGCCGTGACACCCCAGTCGGAGGCCAGCAGCTCCTGCGCCTTCAGCGCCCAGTGGATCGCCGTGCCGGAGCCCAGCAGCTGGAGGCGCGGGGCGTCCGCCGAGGCGGGCGTGCCCTCCTTGAAGCGGTACAGGCCCTTGACGATGCCCTCCTCGACGCCTTCCGGCATCGCGGGCTGCTGCTTCGGCTCGTTGTAGACCGTCAGGTAGTAGAAGACGTTCTCGGCCTCGGGGCCGTACATCCTCCGCAGACCGTCCTTGACGATCACCGCGATCTCGTACGCGAACGCCGGGTCGTAGTTCAGCGACGCCGGGTTCGTGGACGCGATCAGGTGCGAATGGCCGTCCGCGTGCTGGAGGCCCTCACCCGTGAGCGTCGTACGGCCCGCGGTGGCGCCGACGATGAAGCCCTTGCCGAGCTGGTCGGCGAGCTGCCACATCTGGTCGCCGGTCCGCTGCCAGCCGAACATCGAGTAGAAGATGTAGAACGGGATCATCGTCTCGCCGTGCGTCGCGTACGACGAGGCGGCGGCGATGAAGTCGGCCATGGCCCCGGCCTCGGTGATCCCCTCGTTGAGGATCTGGCCGTCCTTGGCCTCCTTGTAGTACATCAGCTGGTCGCGGTCGACCGGCTCGTACGTCTGGCCGAGCGGCGAGTAGATGCCGGCCGAGGGGAACAACGACTCCATACCGAAGGTACGGGCCTCGTCCGGGACGATCGGAACCCAGCGCCTGCCGGTCTCCTTGTCCCGCATCAGGTCCTTCACCAGGCGGACGAACGCCATGGTGGTGGCCATCTCCTGCTTGCCGGACCCCTTGTACAGGGCCTTGAACGCGCGCTCCTCCGGCTGGGGCAGCGAGGCGGCGTGCACCCGGCGGGCGGGGGCCGGGCCGCCGAGGGCGGCACGGCGCTCCTGGAGGTAGCGGACCTCGGGGGAGTCGGCGCCCGGGTGGCCGTACGGGACCAGCCCGTCCTCGAAGGCGCTGTCCGGGATCGGGAGGCCGAGCAGCTCGCGCATGCCCTTGAACTCGTCGATCGACAGCTTCTTCATCTGGTGGTTGGCGTTCTTGGACTCGAAGCCCTTGCCGAGCGTGTAGCCCTTGACCGTCTGGGCCAGGATCACGGTCGGCGCGCCCTTGTGCTCCAGGGCCGCGCGGTAGGCCGCGTACACCTTGCGGGCCTCGTGGCCGCCGCGGGAGCTGTAGAAACACTCGGCGATCTTCGCGTCGCTCAGGAGTTTCGCCAGCTCGGCGAGGGCGGGCTCGGCGCCGAAGAAGTGCTCGCGGATGTAGGCCACGTCGCGCGTCGCGTACGTCTGGAACTGCGCGTCCGGGACCTCGCGGAGGCGGCGGATCAGCGCGCCCGTGGTGTCGAGCTGGAACAGCTCGTCCCAGGCGTTGCCCCAGAGCGTCTTGATGACGTTCCAGCCGGCGCCGCGGAAGGCGCCCTCCAGCTCCTGGACCACGCGGAAGTTGGCGCGGACCGGGCCGTCGAGGCGCTGCAGGTTGCAGTTGATGACGAAGGTCAGGTTGTCGAGCTGCTCACGGGCCGCGAGGGCGAGGGCGGCGGTCGACTCGGGCTCGTCCATCTCGCCGTCGCCCAGGAAGGCCCAGACGTGCGAGTTCGACGTGTCCTTGATCTTGCGGTTGGTCAGATAGCGGTTGAAGCGCGCCTGGTAGATCGCCGAGAGCGGGCCGAGGCCCATCGAGACGGTGGGGAACTCCCACAGCCAGGGCAGCCGCCGCGGGTGCGGGTAGGACGGCAGGCCGTCGCCCCCCGACTCCTGGCGGAAGTTGTCGAGCTGCTGCTCGGAGAGGCGGCCGTCGAGGAAGGCGCGGGCGTAGATGCCGGGCGAGGCGTGGCCCTGGATGTAGAGCTGGTCGCCGGAGCCGTCACCTTCCTTGCCGCGGAAGAAGTGGTTGAAGCCGGTCTCGTACAGCCATGCCGCCGAGGCGAACGTGGCGATGTGACCGCCGACGCCGTACCGGGCGCCGCGGGTCACCATCGCGGCCGCGTTCCAGCGGTTCCACGCGGTGATCCTCGATTCCATCTCCAGGTCGCCGTCGAACGCGGGCTCGGCGGCGGTGGGGATGGTGTTGACGTAATCGCTCTCCAGCAGCTTGGGCAGCGCGATGCCGGCGCCCTCAGCGTGCTGGAGCGAACGCCGCATCAGGTACGCGGCGCGGTGCGGGCCCGCGGCCTTGGTGACGGCGTCGAGGGAGGCCGCCCATTCGGCGGTCTCCTCGGGGTCGCGGTCCGGGAGCTGGTCGAGCTCGCTCGGAAGCGTTGCTACGGGGTCGGTCATGATCGCCGCCTTCCGGAGTGGGAGGGGGTGGAGAAGTCCCTGGCTGGCAGGACAGGGCGATGGGGCCGGTGGGCCCGCGACTGAACTGTAAGTCTCCGATCGATGATCGATCAAAGGGTGAAGGGCAAAACTTCTCGATATGAAGAAAAGTGGCATGCGGTGCCGCGAAACGGGGCACGGAGTGACGGGATCAAGGGGGCGAAACGGGCGCTGACCTGCACGGCCGAGCGGGTTGCGACCCAGATGTGCGCGCCCGCCCGGCGTCGGACCTCACGCCTCAGGCGCGCGGCGCGCACCCGAGGACGTGCTCCTTCACCATCACGGCGATCTGCGGGTCCCGGCGCAGGAACGCCTCGATGAGAGCCTCGTGCTCCTCCGCGTACGACTTCTGCACGGTGCCCAGCCAGCGGATCGACAGGGCCGTGAACACCTCGATGCCCAGTCCCTCCCAGGTGTGCAGCAGCACGGCGTTTCCGGCGGCGCGCACCATCTCCCGGTGGAAGGCCACCGTGTGCCGCACCTGCGCCTCGCCGTCGGCCAGCCGGTCCGCCTCGTACAGCGCCGCCACGTGCGGGGCGAGCGCCGAGCAGTCCTCGCCGAGCGCGGGGGCCGCCAGCTCCGCCGCGATCTGCTCGAGACCGGCCCGCACGGGATAGCTCTCCTCCAGGTCGGCCGCGGTGAGACTGCGTACCCGGACCCCCTTGTTGGGCGCCGACTCGATCAGCCGCAGCGTCTCCAGCTCGCGCAGGGCCTCGCGCACGGGCGTCTGGCTGACCTCCAGCTCGGTGGCGATGCGGCGCTCCACGATCCGTTCACCCGGCTTCCAGCGCCCGCTGACTATCCCTTCCACGATGTGCTCGCGGATCTGCTCGCGCAGCGAGTGAACGACGGGCGGGGTCATGACGGGCTCCTTCGGGCGAACAAACCGGTGCTGCTCACCGACGCGGCGGCCGGGGGCGACCGGTGGTGTCTAGACAATACGGCGGCGCCCCCGCCCGGAAGTGTTCCGGACGGGGGCGCCGCTGGTGAGGCTGGTTACAGCTGTACGGCTCAGAGGCCGAGCTCGACCTCGAACTCGCCCGCCTCGAGGATCGCCTTGACCGTGGTCAGGTAACGGGCGGCGTCCGCGCCGTCCACCAGACGGTGGTCGTAGGAGAGCGAGAGGTAGGTCATGTCGCGGACGCCGATGACGGTGCCCTCGGCGGTCTCGATGACCGCCGGACGCTTGACCGTGGCACCGATGCCCAGGATGGCCGCCTGGTTCGGCGGCACGATGACCGTGTCGAACAGCGCACCGCGCGAACCGGTGTTGCTGACGGTGAAGGTCGCCCCCGACATGTCGTCCGGGGTGAGGCCACCACCGCGGGCCTTGCCGGCCAGCTCGGCGGTCTTCTTCGCGATACCGGCGATGTTCAGGTCGCCCGCACCCTTGATGACCGGGGTCATCAGACCCTTCTCGGCGTCCACGGCGATGCCGATGTTCTCCGAGTCGAAGTACGTGATGGTGCCCTCGCCCTCGTTGATCCGGGCGTTGACGACCGGGTGGGCCTTCAGCGCCTGGGCCGCCGCCTTCACGAAGAACGGCATCGGGGACAGCTTGACGCCCTCACGGGCGGCGAAGGACTCCTTCGCCTGGTTGCGCAGCTTCATCAGCTTCGTGATGTCGACCTCGAGGACCGTGGTCAGCTGGGCCTGCGAGTGCAGCGCCTTCATCATGTTGTCGCCGATGACCTTGCGCATGCGGGTCATCTTGACCGTCTGACCGCGCAGCGGGGACGCCTCGAGCTTCGGCGCGGCCTTGGCCGCGGGAGCGGCGGCAGCCGGAGCCGGAGCGGCGGCGGCGGCCTTGGCGGCCTCCGCCGCGGCGACGACGTCCTGCTTGCGGATACGGCCACCGACGCCGGTGCCCTTGACCGAGCCCAGGTCGACGCCGTTCTCGGCGGCGAGCTTGCGGACCAGCGGCGTGACGTACGCGCCGTCGTCACCGGCGGACGCGGCCGGGGCGGCCGGAGCCGGAGCGGCGGGCTGCACCGGGGCGGCCGGAGCCGGTGCCGGAGCGGCGGGCGCGGCCTGGGCCGGTGCCGGAGCAGGGGCGGCCGGGGCTGCGGGAGCCGGCGCCGGAGCGGCCGGTGCGGGTGCGGGTGCGGCAGGGGCCGGGGCGGCCTCGGCCGGAGCCGCGGCGGGGGCCGGGGCGGCCTCTGCCGGAGCGGCGGCCGGTGCGGCACCCGGAGCGCCGATGACGGCGAGCTTGGCGCCCACCTCGGCGGTCTCGTCCTCGCCGACGACGATCTCCAGCAGCACGCCGGCGACCGGGGCGGGGATCTCGGTGTCGACCTTGTCCGTGGAGACCTCGAGCAGGGGCTCGTCCTCCGCGACCTCCTCGCCGACCTCCTTCAGCCAGCGGGTGACGGTGCCCTCGGTGACGCTCTCGCCGAGCGCCGGAAGGGTGACGTCGGTACCGGAGGCGCCACCGGCCGGAGCGGCGGCGGGAGCCTCGGCGGCGGGGGCCTGCGCGGCGGGGGCCTCGGCGGCGGGCGCCGGAGCCTCCTGGGCCGGGGCCTCCTGGGCCGGGGCCGGAGCGGCCTCCGGCTCGGCGGCGGGAGCCGCCTCGGCGGAGGGCGCGCCCGAACCGTCGTCGATGACGGCCAGCTCGGCGCCGACCTCGACGGTCTCGTCCTCGGCGACCTTGATGGACGCGAGGGTGCCCGAGGCGGGCGCGGGGATCTCGGTGTCGACCTTGTCGGTCGAGACCTCGAGCAGCGGCTCGTCGGCCTCGACGTGCTCGCCCTCGGCCTTCAGCCAGCGGGTGACGGTGCCCTCGGTGACGCTCTCGCCGAGCGCCGGAAGGGTTACGGAAACCGACATGGTTTCAGTTGCTCCTTACGAAAGTGTGAAGTGGTCGGTCGTCCCCGGGACTGGATCAGTCGTGGGAGTGGAGAGGCTTGCCGGCCAGGGCCAGGTGGGCCTCGCCCATCGCCTCGTTCTGCGTCGGGTGGGCGTGGATGAGCTGCGCGACCTCGGCCGGCAGCGCCTCCCAGTTGTAGATCAGCTGGGCTTCGCCGACCTGCTCGCCCATACGGTCACCGACCATGTGGACGCCGACCACGGCACCGTCCTTGACCTGGACGAGCTTGATCTCGCCCGCGGTCTTCAGGATCTTGCTCTTGCCGTTGCCCGCCAGGTTGTACTTGAGGGCGACGACCTTGTCCGCACCGTAGATCTCCTTGGCCTTGGCCTCGGTGATGCCGACGGAGGCGACCTCGGGGTGGCAGTACGTCACCTTCGGCACGCCGTCGTAGTCGACCGGCACGGTCTTGAGTCCGGCGAGCCGCTCCGCCACCAGGATGCCCTCGGCGAAGCCGACGTGGGCGAGCTGGAGGGTCGGGACCAGGTCGCCGACGGCCGAGATCGTCGGGACGTTGGTCTGCATGTACTCGTCGACGAGGACGTAGCCGCGGTCCATCGCGACACCCGCCTCCTCGTAGCCCAGACCCTGCGAGACCGGGCCGCGGCCGATCGCGACCAGCAGCACCTCCGCCTCGAAGGTCTTGCCGTCGGCGAGGGTCACCCGGACGCCGTCCTGCGTGTACTCGGCCTTGTCGAAGAAGGTGCCGAGGTTGAACTTGATGCCGCGCTTGCGGAACGCGCGCTCGAGAAGCTTCGAGCTGTTCTCGTCCTCGACCGGGACCAGGTGCTTCAGGCCCTCGACGATCGTGATGTCGGCCCCGAAGGACTTCCACGCCGAGGCGAACTCGACGCCGATGACGCCGCCGCCCAGGACGACCGCGGACTTCGGCACGCGGTCGAGCTTCAGCGCGTGGTCCGAGGAGATGACGCGGTTGCCGTCGATCTCCAGGCCGGGCAGCGACTTCGGCACGGAGCCGGTCGCCAGCAGCACATGACGGCCCTGGACGCGCTGACCGTTGACATCCACCGAGGTGGGCGACGAGAGACGGCCCTCACCCTCGATGTAGTGCACCTTGCGCGAGGCGATGAGACCCTGCAGGCCCTTGTACAGGCCCGAGATCACGTCGTCCTTGTACTTGTGGACGGCCTCCATGTCGATGCCCTCGAAGGTGGCCTTCACGCCGAACTGCTCGGCCTCGCGGGCCTGGTCGGCGATCTCGCCGGCGTGCAGCAGCGCCTTCGTGGGGATGCAGCCGTTGTGCAGGCAGGTGCCGCCGACCTTGCCCTTCTCGATCAGTGCGACGTCCAGGCCCAGCTGAGCTCCGCGCAGGGCCGCGGCGTAACCGCCGCTACCACCGCCGAGGATCACTAGGTCGAAAACGGTGCTGGCGTCGTTCGCCACGTCACGTCCTCCATGCATGTGCGCCGTATGCCGGGCCCCGTCGCTGGGGTGTGACCGGCCGGTCGGCTGGTGTTCGGCCGCTTGCGTTATTCGGCCCTGTGGTGGGGGCCCTGTCCTGCCGAGAACCCATCTTCGCACTTGTTGAGTCCGGACGGGACGCGGGCCCCTGCTCCGGGCCGGACGAAGATCGCGGCCGGATGGTTACCGATACGTACAGATTTCCGGAAATATGCCGGTCGGGGCCACCCTGAGGAACACCGACGGCCCCGGACGTATGCCCGGGGCCGTCTGCGCCGCAAGCGAACTTCGCGCGCGGGATCCGCGCGCGGTGCCGGCTCCGGACTCAGCCGAGGTCGCCGGCCGCGGTGCGCTCCGCCAGCCGCACCAGGGTGCGGACGGCGGACCCGGTGCCGCCCTTGGGCGTGTAGCCGTACGGCGCGCCCTCGTGGAAGGCCGGGCCCGCGATGTCCAGGTGCGCCCAGGCGATGCCCTCGCCCACGAACTCCTTCAGGAACAGGCCGGCCACCAGGCCGCCGCCCATGCGCTCGCCCATGTTGGCGATGTCGGCGGTCGGGGAGTCCATGCCCTTGCGCAGGTCGGCGGGGAGCGGCATCGGCCAGGAGGCCTCGCCGACCTCCTCGGCGATCTCGTGGACCGACGTACGGAACGCGTCGTCGTTGGCCATCACACCGAAGGTGCGGTTGCCCAGCGCCAGGACCATCGCACCGGTCAGGGTCGCCACGTCGACGATCGCGTCCGGCTTCTCCTCCGAGGCGCGGGTCAGCGCGTCGGCGAGGACGAGCCGGCCCTCGGCGTCGGTGTTGAGGACCTCGACGGTCTTGCCGCTGTACATGTGCAGGACGTCACCCGGGCGGGTGGCGTTGCCGGACGGCATGTTCTCGGCGAGCGCCAGCCAGCCGGTGACGTTGACCTGGAGGCCGAGGCGGGAGGCCGCGACGACGGCGGCGAACACGGCGGCGGCGCCGCTCATGTCGCACTTCATCGTCTCGTTGTGGCCCGCCGGCTTGAGCGAGATGCCGCCCGAGTCGTAGGTGATGCCCTTGCCGACCAGGGCGAGCGTCTTCTCCGCCTTGGGGTGCGTGTAGGCGAGCCTGACCAGGCGCGGGCCGTGCGTGGAGCCCTGGCCGACGCCGAGCAGACCGCCGTAGCCGCCCTTGACGAGCGCCTTCTCGTCGAGGACCTGCACCTTGATGCCGTGCTCCTTGCCGGCGGCGGTGGCCACGGCGGCGAAGGACTCGGGGTACAGGTCGTTCGGCGGGGTGTTGATCAGGTCGCGGGCCCGGTTGATCTCCTCGGTGACCGCGACGGCGCGCTCGGCGGCCGCCTTGAAGGCCTTGTCGCGCGGCTTGGCGCCGAGCAGGGCGACCTCGGCGAGCGGCAGCTTCGCGTCGCTACGGCCGGACTTGGCGCTCCTGGGGGCGAGCTTGTCCTCGCCGCCCTGGTAGGCGGTGAACGCGTACGCGCCCAGCAGGGCGCCCTCCGCGACGGCCCCGGCGTCCTCGGCGGACTCGGCGGGCAGCGCGAACCCGGCCTTCTTCGACCCCTTCAGCGCACGCGCGGCGGAGCCGGCGGCCCGGCGCAGCGCCTCGGCCTCGTACGCCTCGTCCTTCGCCGGGACCGGACCGAGTCCGACCGCGACGACGACCGGGACCTTGAGGCCGGACGGGGCGGGGAGCTTGGTCACTTCGCCCTCGGCACCGGAGGCACCCAGGGTCTCCAGGACGGTGGCGAGCTTTCCGTCGAACGCCTTGTCCACGGCCTCGGCGCCCGGTGCGAGGACCGGCCCCTTGGCTCCCTTGGCGACGCCGACGACGAGTGCGTCGGCGCGCAGCGTCGCCGCACCTGAGGTGCTGAGAGTGAGAGCAGTCACGGTGGTGAAATCTCGCTTCCGTTGAGTTGTGTGCCGGTCTGTGTCGGTCGAGAGGGTGGCCGACCGTGCCCCAGCGCATCGTAGATCCCGCCGTGACGCGCCGGGAACGAGCCTACGCGCGCCCCTGCTTCCGGCTCACGGGGGCGGGGCCGTCCGGGGTCCGGCCCGGCTGTGAAGGGCCCCCGGGGCCCCGTCACGAGAGGCCGAGGGAGAGCGCCAGCAGCGTCACCGTGGCCGCCGTCTCCTCCAGCGCGCCGAACACGTCGCCGGTCACCCCGCCGAAGCGGCGTACGCAGTGACGCAGCATCACCTGCGCGGCGCCGAGGCCGGCCAGCGCGGCGAGGGCTTGGTGCAGTCCGGTGCCGTATCCGCCCAGGAGCGCACCGGCCGCCGCGCAGCACGCGATCACCGCACAGGCCACGGCAGCTGCGCCCCCGGGCGGGACGGTGCCCGCCACCGCCGCGCCGAGGCCCTCCGGGCGGGCGGGCGGCACGCCGCGGCGCGAGGCCAGCGTGAGTGCGAGACGTGCGGTGACGGCGGCGGCGACGGTGCCCAGCGCGCCGTCCGCCCAGGCGCGGCCGTAGAGCTCGTGGAGCGCGGCGACCTGGGCCAGCAGCACGAACAGGAGCGTGATCACGCCGAACGGGCCGATGTCCGACTGCTTCATGATCCGCAGCGCGTCCTCGGCCGGCTTCGCGCTGCCGAGCCCGTCCGCGGTGTCCGCGAGTCCGTCCAGGTGCAGCCCACGTGTCAGCGCGGCGGGGAGCGCGGCGGAGGCGACCGCCGCCACCAGGGGCCCCGACCCGCCCCACAGGAACAGCGCCCCGGGGACCGCCGCGAGCACTCCCACGACGAGTCCGGCGAGCGGGGCGCACAGCATGCCGGCGCGGGCGGTACCGCGGTCCCAGCGGGAGACGCGGACGGGGAGCGCGGTCAGGGTGCCGAAGGCGAAGCGCGGACCGTGGCTGTTCAGGGAGGTCACCGCGCGCAGGCTAGCCGGTGCGGCGGCGTGCCGGATTGGGCAGAGTGGCACATAAGCCGCAGACGCGGCTCTCCGGACGGAGGTGGCATGGGTCACTGGATCCAGCAGAACGTCGTCGAGCCCGGCAAACTCCCGCTGCTGCTCGCCCTGAGCGCGTTCGTGCTGACCTTCGCCATCACCCGGACGGTCACCCGGATGATCAGGGCCGGGAAGGGCCCGTTCCGCAACATCACACCCGGCGGTGTGCACGTCCACCACGTGGTGCCGGGCGTCGTGCTCACGGTGGTCGGTGGCTTCGGGGCGGTCGCGAGCGGCCAGCGGGGTGTCGCCGCCGGGATCCTCGCGGTGGTCTTCGGGATGGGGGCGGGCCTGGTCCTCGACGAGTTCGCCCTGATCCTGCACCTCGACGACGTGTACTGGACCGAGGAGGGCCGCCAGAGCGTGGAGGTGGTCGTCCTCACCGCCTCGCTCGTCCTGCTCGTGCTCGCCGGCTTCTCACCGCTCGGTGTGGACGAACTGACCGGTGAGCAGCAGCAGAACAGGCTGGGGGTCGTCCTGACCTACGTCCTCAACTTCGGCTTCGTCCTGATCGCGCTGTTCAAGGGCAAGGCCCGGATGGCGGTGCTCGGCACCCTCGTTCCGTTCATCGCGCTGATCGCGGCGCTCCGCCTGGCCCGGCCCGCCTCGCTGTGGGCGAAGCGCTTCTACCGCCGCCGCCACCGGGCCCGCGCCAAGGCGGTACTGAGGGCCTATCACCACGATGTCCGCTGGGCGGGGCCCCGGCGCCGCTTCCAGGACCTGATCGGAGGAGCGCCGGACAGGACCTCGCTGCCGGGGCCCGGCCCCGGCGGCGGGACCTGAGGCCACGCCACCGGGCCGCCCCTGAGGGGGCGTCGCCTCAGGCGCTCGTGTCCGCGGCCTTCGACGGCTCCTCGGTCTCCGCTGCCCTCTCCTCCGGCGCGGACTCCGACGGGAGCTGCGAACCGGGCTCCTCCCCGGGCTCCTACTCAGGTTCCGGAGCGCGCTCGGGCAGCTCCGCCGCCAGCGCCGCCGCGGCCTGGACGAGCGGCAGCGCCAGCAGGGCCCCGCTTCCCTCGCCCACCGTCACCCCGTGGTCCAGCAGCGGGGTCAGCGCCATCCGGTCCAGCGCCTTCAGCTGGGCCGGCTCCCCGCTGAGCTGCCCCGCCAGCCACCAGTCCGGCGCCCGGAAGGCCGCCCGCTGGGCCACCAGCGCGCAGGCCGCCGAGACCACGCCGTCCAGCACCACGGGCATCCGGCGCACCGCGCTCTGCAGCAGGAACCCCGTCATGGCCGCCAGGTCCGCGCCGCCCACGGCCGCCAGCAGCTCCAGCTGGTCACCGAGGACCGGCCGGGCCCGCCGCAGCGCGTCCCGGATCGCGGCGCACTTACGCATCCACGCCAGGTCGTCGATACCCGCACCGCCGCGCCCGGTCACCACCGAGGCGTCCGTGCCGCAGAGGGCGGCGATCAGGGTCGAGGCGGCCGTCGTACCGCCGACGCTCAGATCGCCCAGCACCACCAGGTCCGTGCCGGAGTCGGCCTCCTCGTCGGCGACGCGCATCCCGAGGCGTACGGCCTCCTCGGCCTCCTCGGCCGTCAGCGCGTCCTCGACGTCGATCCGGCCGCTGCCGCGCCGCACCCGGTGGCGTACGACGGCTTCGGGCAGCAGCTCCGGGTCGCAGTCCAGGCCGGCGTCCACGATCCGTACGGGGACGGAGAAGCGCCGGGCCAGCACGGCGACCGGGCTCGCACCGTCCAGCACCGCCCGGACGAGCTCGTGGGCGGTTCCCGCGGCCCGCCCGGAGACCTCCAGCTCCGCCACCCCGTGATCACCGGCGAACAGCACGACGCGCGGCTGCTCGACCGCCTTGACGGGCACCGACTGCTGGGCGGCCGACAGCCATTCACCCAGCTCGTCCAGGCGGCCGAGCGCACCGGCGGGGACGGTGAGCCGCTCCCGTCGTTCCTCGGCATCACGCCGTACGCCCCCGTCGGGGCGTTCGATCAGGTCGGAGAAGTCGTCCAGGTTCACGGGGGTCTGCCTCGCGGGTCGGCGCTAATTGGGCGGGCCGGAACCCGCCGGGGGGCTCCTGCCCGGAACAGTACCCGGCGCTCCTTCCCTCACCCACGGCCCCGCGTCCGCCCACGGCTCAGCCCCGCAGCACCAGCGCCTGCCCCGCGACCACCAGCAGCACCTGCTCGCACTCGGCCGCGAACGCGGCGTTCAGACGGCCCAGTTCGTCCCGGAAGCGCCGGCCGGAGGCCGTCGCCGGGACGACGCCCGAGCCGGTCTCGTTGGTCACGGCGACGACCGTACGACGGGTCCCGCGCACCGCGCGGACCAGCTCGGCGACCCGTCCGCGCAGCTTCTCCTCCCCGCCGCCCGCCCACCGTTCGTCGTCCCACGCGCCGACGCGGTCCATCGCGTCCGTCAGCCACAGCGACAGACAGTCGATCAGCAGCGGCGGGCCGTCCTCCTCCAGCAGACCGGCCAGCTCGCAGGTCTCCTCGGTGCGCCAGGCGGCAGGCCTGCGCTCCCGGTGCAGCCCGATCCGGGACTCCCACTCCGCGTCCCCCTCGCGGCGCCCGCCCGTCGCCACGTACACCACCTCGGGGAAGGTCTCCAGGCGCTGTTCGGCCTCCACCGACTTCCCCGACCGGGCCCCGCCCGTGACCAGAGTGCGGCGGGGGACCTCGGGCACGGCGTGGTAGGCGCCCACCGGCAGTGTCGTCCCGTCCGGCACCGCCCGCGCCCCGCCGGCGGCGAGCCGGCGGTCCAGCGCGGGGCCCGGCGGCGCGTCGTGGTCCAGATGGACGGCGATCACCTCGGTGGTGGGCCCCACGGCCTGCACGGCCCGCAGCCGGGCCACGGCGTCCGGCCGCGCGATCACGTCGCACACGACCATGTCGTACGGCTCCGCCACCGGGTCGGCCAGACCGGCGGGGGAGGCCCCGGGCGGCAGATAGAGCAGGCGCTCGCCCTCCGGTGCCGTCACCTCGTAACCGGTGCCAGGGGCGTCCATCGCCAGCGCCCGGATCCGGTGCCCGCTGATCAGCGTCAGCTCCTGGCCGTCCGGGACACGCCCGGCGGGCGGGAGCGAGGCGGGCAGCTCCACGGCGGGCCCGTCATGGGGGTGGGTCAGCAGCACCTGCCGCACGCCGGCGAGCGAGTGCCCCGCGCGGGCGGCGGCGAACACGGCGCCCGGGGTGAGGTCCAGCAGCAGCGCGTCGTCCACGAGCAGAGCGGTCGCGGCGCGGGCCCCGGCGCCGCGGGAGGACGCGCAGACGGCGCAGGGGCAGTCGGGCCGCGGCAGCCCGTCGGGGGCTCCGGTGCCGAGCAGTGTCAGTTCCACGTGTCGATCCTCCCGTGTCCGTGAACCACCTGCGCGCCCGGGACACCCACTAGTCTTCGGGGAGCAACGTGACCCAGGAGGCGGACATGGCGTGGACGTGGCGGTTCGAGAAGTCCGACGGTACGGAGACGGAGCCGGCGCTGCAGCCGGAGGAGTTCACGACTCAGGGCGACGCGGAGTCCTGGATCGGTGAGTTCTGGAAGGAGCTCCTCGAAGGCGGCGCGGACCAGGTGACGCTCTTCGAGGACGCGACGAAGATCTACGGCCCGATGAGCCTCCAGGCCGACTGAGGCCCCCGCGACCGCCCGGGCCCCGGGGCCCGGGCGGGACGTCGTCTCCCCGTCCCTCACCCGGCCGGCCCTCAGATCTCGCCGAGGGTGACCTCGGCCGTCTTCCTCGAGTCCCCCCGCGTGTACGTCACCCGGACCTTCCGGCCCGGCTTCTCGCCCGCCAGGGCCTCCGAGAGCGAGGTGATCGTCGTGACGGGGGTGTCGCCGATCCGGGTGATGACGTCCCCGACGCGCAGACCGGCCTCGGCCGCCGCCCCGTCCTTCTCTACGCTGACGATCGCGACACCGGCGGGCCGGTAGTCGTCGTCGACGACGGTGCGGCCCATGATGTCCAGAGCCGCCCGGCCCGAGTCGGTGACCTTCCCCGACCGGATGATCTGGTCCGCGACCGTCCGCACCATCGAGACGGGAATGGCGAACCCGATCCCGGGCGCCGCACCACCGCCCTGTTCGCTGTCCGTCGCCGCGAGGGTCGGGATGCCGATGATCTCGCTGTCGAGGTTCACCAGGGCGCCGCCGCTGTTGCCCGGGTTGATGGCCGCCGAGGTCTGCACCATGTCGGCGAGCGTCGCCCCGGTGCCGCCGCCCGAGCGGCCTTCGCTGACCGTCCGGCCCACGGCGGAGACGATGCCCTGGGTGACGCTGCTGGAGAGGCCGAGCGGTGAGCCCATCGCCAGGACGATCTGTCCCACCTCGACCTCGTCCGTGTCCCCGAACTCCGCGGCCCGCAGCCCGCCGGGGACGGCGTCCAGCTTGATGACCGCCAGGTCCTGCTCCGGGTAGGACGAGACCAGGGACGCCTTGAGCACCTTCTCGCCGGTGGCGACGCTGACGTCGAAGGTCTTCTCGCTGCCCACGACATGGGCGTTCGTGACGATGTGGCCCTTGTCGTCGTAGACGATGCCCGAGCCGAGCGCGTCCCCGGCGCCGATCTGCACGACGGAGGGCAGCACGTCCTTGATGACGGTCTGGTACTGAGTCTCCAGATCGCCCGTGGCCCGGGACACCACCGCCTGCTGGGCCGGAGCGGCGGACGGGGCGGGCCCCGGCCCGGCGCAGCCGACCGCCAGGGCGATCACGCAGGCACCGGCGGCCAGGGGCATGAGTGAGCGGCGTACCCGCCTGCGGGAAGGGGTTGGGTCCATGCCCGGAGTATCGCCAGGGCCCGCCGCCCACGGCCTGCGCTGGTGGGCCGATCAGGCGTACGGCGGCGAGGGATGCGGCCGCTCGGGCCGTGGTGGTCCGGGGTGCGCCCCCGGCGGCGTCAGCCGCGTACGCCGCACAGGTGCAGCAGCGCCGCCACCCCGCGGTACGGATCGGTCCGCCCCGCGCGGTCCTCGGCGGCGAACACCCGCGCCAGCTCCTCGGGGCCGGGGAGTTCCGCCTCGTTGCTCACGTTGTCCGTGAAGACCCGTACGCCGTACCAGGCGTGCAGCGGGGCGGCGATCCCCGCGAGGGTGGCCCTCAGGACTTCGAGCCGGTCGGCCCGGACGTCGAGGCCGAGCCTGTTCGTGTAGGTGTCCGTGTCGAACGCGGCGAGGGCCGCGCCGAAGTCGCCGGCCGATCCCGGGCGCATCGCCAGCGCGTCCGCGTTCCGCACGAGCAGGGAGAGCAGCCCGCCGGGCGCCAGCATCCTGGCCAGGCCGGCCAGCAGCGGATCCGGCTCGGGGACGTACATCAGCACCCCGTGGCAGAGCACCACGTCGAAGCTGCCGGGCAGGAAGTGCACCCCGGTGTCACGGCCGTCGCCCTCGATGAGCCGCACCCGCTCCCGGATGCCCTCGGGCTCGGCCGCCAGGGACTCCCGGGCCGACCGCAGCATCTCGGCGTCGGACTCGAGGCCCGTCACGGAGTGGCCGGCCCGGGCCAGGCGCAGTGCCTGCGTGCCCTGGCCCATGCCGACGTCGAGCACCCGCAGCCGCTGCCCCACGGGGTAGCGCGCGGCTATCTGCTCGTCGAGCTGCCGGGCGACGAGCTCCTGGCGGACCGTGTTGCGCAGTCTGCCGAGCCCGCCCAGCCACCGGGAGGACACCCCCGTGAAGCCGGAGGTCTCCGTGCTCAGGGCCGCTCTCCCCGCTTGACCTGGGGCTTGGGAAGGCGCAGCCGGCGCATCTGGAGCGTACGCATCAGGCCGTAGGCCACCGCGCCGCGCTTCGGGGCGTCGGGGAAGCGCTGGGCCAGCTGCTTCTTGAGGCGGAACCCGAGGCCGATGGAGTCCACGACGATCAGCACGATCACGCCGAGCCAGAGCAGCAGCGAGATGTTCTGGATGTTCTGGACCTGGATCACGCTGAGGATCAGGATGATCACCGCGAGCGGAAGGAAGTACTCCGCGATGCAGAAGCGCGAGTCCACGAAGTCACGGACGAAGCGCCGCACGGGCCCCTTGTCACGCACCGGCAGATAGCGCTCGTCACCCGAAGCGAGAGCCTCCCGCTGCCGGGCCATGTCGGCCCGGCGTGCTTCGCGCTGGCGCTTGGCGGCCTCCTTGCGGTCGGTCGGCGCACCGCTGGAGGCACGTCGGCGCTGCGTCTGGGCGTCGCTGCGCTTGGGGGTGGGGCGACCCTTGGGAGCCTGGGGGTCGCGGGGCTGCTTGGAGAGGTCCGCCGTCACCTTGCCGGTGGGGGCCTTCTCTTCCTTGGAACGGCTACGGAACACAAAACCCAAGGGTACGGGGTCCTCCGGTACTACCGGGGACCGGCCGGGAACGATCCGGCAACGGCCCGCGTCCTGAAAAGCGTCCCGACAGGGGCAGAACGGACGTTGCCGACGCCATCCCCGAGGGTCTTCTACTCCCTGCGCGGGAGCGGTTACCGGCGCCAGTCGTCCTTGCGGAGGAGCACATCCGTGCTCGAACAGTGCGGTAATGGAGACAGGGCCCGTACTGTGGGTTCTGTTGGAGTGCTGGAGCTCAGTCCGTCAGAAGGGGGCGCGCGAAGCCCATGAGCGGTGTCATGAAGCGTATGGGAATGATCTTCCGCGCGAAGGCAAACAAGGCCCTTGACCGGGCCGAGGATCCGCGCGAGACCCTCGATTACTCGTACCAGAAGCAGCTGGAGCTGCTTCAGAAGGTACGCCGCGGCGTCGCCGATGTGGCGACCTCGCGCAAGCGGCTGGAGTTGCAGCTGAACCAGCTGCAGGGACAGTCGTCCAAGCTGGAGGACCAGGGCCGCAAGGCGCTCGCGCTCGGCCGCGAGGACCTCGCCCGCGAGGCGCTGTCGCGGCGCGCCGCCCTCCAGCAGCAGGTCACGGACCTGGAGACGCAGCACCAGACGCTACAGGGCGAGGAGGAGAAGCTCACCCTCGCGGCCCAGCGTCTGCAGGCCAAGGTCGACGCCTTCCGGACGAAGAAGGAGACCATCAAGGCCACCTACACCGCGGCCCAGGCCCAGACGCGGATCGGTGAGGCCTTCTCCGGCATCTCCGAGGAGATGGGGGACGTCGGCCTGGCGATCCAGCGGGCCGAGGACAAGACCCAGCAGCTCCAGGCACGCGCCGGGGCCATCGACGAACTGCTGGCCTCCGGGGCCCTCGACGACCCGTCCGGCACGGCGAAGGACGACATCGCCGCCGAGCTGGACCGGATCTCCGGTGGTACGGATGTAGAACTGGAGCTGCAGCGCATGAAGGCGGAGCTGGCCGGCGGTTCCGCCGGGCAGCAGCAGGCCATCGAGGGCGGCGCCGAGGACGCGGCACCGCAGGCGCAGCAGTCCCCGCACAAGTTCGACAAGCAGTGAGGGCGGCGTCATGATCGTACGGATCATGGGGGAGGGCCAGGTCGTACTGGCCGACAGTCATGTCGCCGAGCTGAACAAGCTCGACGACATACTCCTCGCGGAGATGGAGAGCGGGGACGGACCAGGCTTCCGCACCACGCTCCACGCTCTCCTGGACAAGGTGCGCGAGCTCGGCTCTCCGCTCGCCGACGACTCCCTGGAGCCGTCCGAACTGATCCTGCCGTCACCCGACGCCACCCTCGAAGAGGTGCGCTCCATGCTCCGCGACGACGGGCTGATCCCCGGCTGACCGGACCGCCCGCTCCGCACTCCCACGATGCCCCGTACCGGCCGGACCGGTACGGGGCATCGTGCCGAGCGCACACCGCCCTGACACCGTCCGGACCGCACCGTCGGCGGCACGCCGTACCGTAGCCCGACGTGACCACCCTCGGAACCGGGCTCGTGCGCACCCGCCGCTGGCTGCGGGGCCACCCCCTCGCCTTCGACGCCGGCCTCGCCCTGGCCGTGCTCGTCTGCATGATCAGCGCGTCGTTCGCCGAGCCGGACCCGGGCCACGGGCCCGTCTTCGGAGCGCGGACGCCCGAGGTGTCGAGCGTCCTGCTGATGGTGCCCGCCGCCGCGGCACTCGTCCTGCGCCGGCGCAGGCCCATGACGGTGCTGGCGGTGACCGGGCTGCTGTCGGTCGTCGAGTTCGTCTTCATGGATCCGCCCGCCCCCGTCGTGATGAGCGCCGTCATCGCGCTCTTCACCGTCGCGGCCAGTACCGACCGCCCCACCACCTGGCGGGTCGGACTGCTGACCATGGTGGTGCTGACGGTGGCCGCGATGGTGGTCGGCACGACGCCCTGGTACAGCCAGGAGAACCTCGGCGTCCTCGCCTGGACCGGCCTCGCCGGTGCCGCGGGTGACGCCGTACGCAGCAGGCGCGCGTTCATCGACGCGATCAGGGAACGGGCCGAACGCGCGGAACGCACCCGCGAGGAGGAGGCCCGCCGCAGGGTCGCCGAGGAGCGGCTGCGGATCGCCCGGGACCTCCACGACGTCGTCGCCCACCACATCGCCCTGGTCAACGTCCAGGCCGGGGTCGCGGCCCACGTCATGGACAAGCGCCCCGACCAGGCGAAGGAGGCGCTCGCCCACGTGAGGGAGGCCAGCCGCTCCGCCCTCAACGAACTGCGGGCCACGGTCGGGCTGCTGCGCCAGTCCGGCGACCCGGAGGCGCCCACCGAACCCGCCCCGGGGCTCGCCGTCCTCGACACCCTGGTCGATACCTTCCGCAACGCCGGGCTCCCCGTCGAGGTCGCCCGCACCGACCCGGACGACCCGCTGCCCGCGGCGGTCGACCTCGCGGCCTACCGGATCATCCAGGAGGCGCTGACCAACGTACGCAAACACGCGGGCGCCGGCGCGAAGGCCGAGGTGAGCGTCGTACGGGTCGGGAGGACCGTGGAGATCACCGTGCTCGACGACGGCAGGGGAGCGGGCCCGCGCCCCGCTCCGTCCGACGGTGGCGGGCACGGCCTGCTCGGCATGCGCGAGCGCGTCACGGCCCTGGGCGGCACCCTCACGGCGGGGCCCCGTTACGGAGGCGGATTCAGGGTCCATGCGATCCTGCCCGTCACGTCCCGCACACGCGCTCCGGAAGGGCCGGGCACGGCGGGGACGACGGGGGGACGCGCATGACACCCATCAAGGTGCTGCTCGCCGACGACCAGGCGCTGCTGCGCAGCGCCTTCCGGGTGCTGGTCGACTCCGAGCCCGACATGCGGGTCGTCGGCGAGGCCGCCGACGGGGCGGAGGCCGTGGAACTGGCCCGCTCGACCCTGGCCGACGTCGTGCTGATGGACATCCGGATGCCGGGCACCGACGGACTCGCCGCCACCCGCATGATCAGCGCGGACCCGGACCTGGCGGGCGTGCGGATCGTCATGCTCACCACCTTCGAGGTGGACGAGTACGTGGTGCAGTCCCTGCGCGCCGGCGCGTCCGGCTTCCTGGGCAAGGGCGCGGAGCCGGACGAGCTGCTCAACGCCATCCGTGTCGCCGCGGCCGGAGAGGCCCTGCTGTCCCCGGTCGCGACCAAGGGCCTCATCGCCAGCTTCCTGGCCCAGGGCGGAGGGGCGGAGGACCCGGACGGCACGGAGTACACCGAGCGCCTCGCCGCGCTCACCGGTCGCGAGCGCGAGGTGCTCGTCCAGGTCGCGGGCGGTCACTCCAACGACCAGATCGCCGAACGGCTCGTCGTCAGCCCCCTCACCGTGAAGACCCATGTCAACCGGGCCATGGCGAAGCTGGGCGCGCGGGACCGTGCGCAATTGGTCGTCATTGCGTACGAATCGGGACTGGTCCGCCCCAGGGTGGAGTGACGGGTGGAGAAGCGGCTACTCCAGCTGCGGTATGCGCGCGATAAGAAAGCAACCCGGGGGCCGACGATTTCGGTCACGGGGACGGCGATCGTATAGATGGGCGGGCCGTGTCCCCTGTGCTCACCGGGTGAGCACCGAACGGTCCTCCACCTGCCGCGTACGCCACAGAAGAGAGACCCACCCATGTCCTGGCTGTCCAGATTCAGCCTCGCGCAACGGGCCCTGATCGGGCTGATCTCGATCGTCGCGCTCGTTTTCGGAGCGATCGCGATCCCGCAGCTCAAGCAGCAGCTGCTGCCCACCATCGAACTCCCGATGGTGTCGGTGCTGGCGCCCTACCAGGGTGCGTCCCCCGACGTGGTCGAGAAGCAGGTCGTCGAACCCCTCGAAGATGCCATCAAGGCCGTCGACGGAGTCGAGGGCATCACCTCGACCGCCAGCGAGGGCAACGCCGTCATCATGGCGAGCTTCGACTTCGGTGACGAAGGCACGAAGCAGCTCGTCGCCGACATCCAGCAGGCCGTGAACCGCGCCCGCGCCCAACTGCCCGACGATGTGGACCCGCAGGTCATCGCGGGTTCGACGGACGACATCCCGACCGTCGTCCTCGCCGTCACCTCCGACGAGGACCAGCAGGCGCTCGCCGACAAGCTGGACCGCACGGTCGTCCCGGCGCTCGAGGACATCGAGGGCGTCGGCCAGGTCGCGATCGACGGTGTCCAGGAGCTCCAGGTCTCCGTCGTCCCCGACGACAGGAAGCTCGCCGCGGCGGGCATGAACGCCGCCTCGCTGGCCCAGGCGCTCCAGGCCGGCGGAGCCACCGTCCCGGCCGGCTCCTTCTCCGAGTCGGGCAAGAGCCGCACCGTCCAGGTCGGCGGTTCCTTCACCTCGCTCCAGCAGATCGAGGACCTGAAGGTCTCCGCGGCGGACCCGGCGGGCAAGCCCGGAAAGCCGGTCCGCGTCGGTGACGTCGCCACGGTGAAGCAGGAGCCCGCGACCGCGGTCTCCCTCACCCGTACGAACGGCAAGCCGAGCCTCGCCGTCATGGCGACGATGGACAAGGACGGCAGTGCCGTCGCCATCTCGGACGCCGTCGAGGACAAGCTCCCGGACCTGCGCAAGGACCTCGGCGCCGGTGCCGAGCTGACCGTCGTCTCCGACCAGGGGCCCGCCGTCTCCAAGGCGATCTCCGGTCTCACCACGGAAGGCGCGCTCGGCCTGCTCTTCGCGGTCGTCGTGATCCTGGTGTTCCTCGCCTCGATCCGCTCGACGCTGGTCACCGCGGTCTCCATCCCGCTCTCCGTGGTCCTCGCGCTGATCGTGCTCTGGACCCGCGACCTGTCGCTGAACATGCTCACCCTCGGCGCGCTGACCATCGCGATCGGCCGCGTCGTCGACGACTCGATCGTGGTCCTGGAGAACATCAAGCGGCACCTCGGCTACGGCGAGGAGCGCCAGTCGGCGATCATCACCGCGGTCAAGGAGGTGGCCGGCGCGGTCACCTCGTCCACGCTCACCACCGTCGCGGTCTTCCTGCCCATCGGTCTGGTCGGCGGCATGGTCGGCCAGCTCTTCGGGTCGTTCTCCCTCACCGTCACGGCGGCCCTGCTGGCCTCCCTGCTGGTCTCGCTGACCGTGGTCCCGGTCCTCTCGTACTGGTTCCTGCGGGCCCCCAAGGGCACCGCCGCGAACCCGGACGAGGCGCGCCGCAAGGCCGAGGAGAAGGAAGCCGCCAGCCGGCTCCAGCGGATCTACGTCCCGGTGCTGCGCTTCGCGACCCGGCGCCGCATCACGAGCATCGTCATCGCCTTCGTGGTCCTGTTCGGCACCTTCGGCATGGCCCCCCTCCTGAAGACGAACTTCTTCGACCAGGGCGAGCAGGAAGTCCTCTCCATCAAGCAGGAGCTGACTCCCGGCACCAGCCTGGCCGCGGCGGACGAGGCCGCGCAGAAGGTCGAGAAGGTCCTCGCGGCCGACAAGGGCGTCGAGGACTACCAGGTCACCGTGGGCTCCTCGGGCTTCATGGCGGCCTTCGGCGGGGGCACGGGCGCCAACCAGGCCTCCTACCAGGTCACGCTCAAGGACTCGGCGGACTTCGACGCCACCCAGGACCGCATCGACGAGGCCCTGGGCAAGCTCGACGGCATCGGTGACACCACCATCGCCGGCGGCGACGGCTTCGGCAGCCAGGACCTCAGCGTCGTGGTGAAGGCCGCCGACGCGGACGTCCTGAAGAAGGCCTCCGAAGCGGTGCGCGGCGAGGTCGCCGAGCTCAAGGACGTCACGGATGTCCAGAGCGACCTCGCGCAGAGCGTCCCGCGCATCTCGGTCAAGGCCAACGACAAGGCGGCCGACGCCGGGTTCAACGAGACCACCCTCGGCGCGGCGGTCGCCGGCGCGGTGAGCGGCACCCCGTCCGGCACGGCGATCATGGACGACACCGAGCGTGACGTCCTGGTGAAGTCGGCGAAGCCGGCCACCACGATGGCCGAGCTGAAGGCGCTGCCGCTCGGTCCCGTGAAGCTCGGCGACATCGCCGACGTGAAGCTGGTCCCCGGGCCGGTCTCGATGACCCGGATCGACGGTCAGCGCGCGGCGACGATCACCGCCAAGCCGACCGGCGACAACACGGGCGCGGTCACCACCTCGCTCCAGCAGAAGATCGACGCCCTGGACCTCCCGGAGGGCGCCACCGCGACCATCGGCGGTGTCTCCCAGGACCAGAACGACGCCTTCATGAAGCTCGGCCTGGCCATGCTGGCGGCCATCGCGATCGTCTTCATGCTGCTGGTGGCCACCTTCCGGTCGCTCATCCAGCCGCTGATCCTGCTGGTCTCCATCCCGTTCGCGGCGACGGGCGCCATCGGCCTCCTGGTCGCCACCGGCACCCCGATGGGCGTCCCGGCGATGATCGGCATGCTGATGCTGATCGGCATCGTGGTGACCAACGCGATCGTGCTGATCGACCTGATCAACCAGTACAGGGCACAGGGCATGGGCGTCGTCGAGGCGGTCGTCGAGGGCGGTCGCCACCGTCTGCGCCCGATCCTGATGACGGCACTGGCGACGATCTTCGCCCTGCTCCCGATGGCGCTCGGCGTCACGGGTGAGGGCGGCTTCATCTCGCAGCCACTGGCGGTCGTGGTGATCGGCGGTCTGATCACCTCCACGCTGCTGACCCTGCTCCTGGTGCCGACGCTCTACGCGATGGTCGAGCTCCGCAAGGAGCGCCGCGCGAAGAAGAAGGCGGCCAAGCGCGAGGCGCAGTCCGGCGAGGCGGCCCCGGGCGCTCCGGAGGAAGCCACCTCCGAGGAGCCGGAGCCCGCGAAGGCCTGACACCCTCGGGTGACAGAGGAAGGCCCCCGACGCCGTACAAGGGCGTCGGGGGCCTTCTCCGTACAACGGGGGAGCCCCGGGGCTACGGAAGCGCCAGCATCCGCTCCAGCGCCAGCTTCGCGAACTTCTCCGTCTCCGCGTCGACCTGGATCCGGTTGACGAGGTTCCCCTCGGCCAGGGACTCCAGGGTCCACACCAGGTGCGGCAGGTCGATCCGGTTCATCGTCGAGCAGAAGCACACCGTCTTGTCGAGGAAGACGATCTCCTTGTCCTCATCGGCGAAACGGTTCGCCAGCCGGCGCACGAGGTTCAGCTCCGTGCCGATGGCCCACTTCGAGCCGGCCGGGGCCGCCTCCAGGGCCTTGATGATGTACTCCGTCGAGCCCACGTAGTCCGCGGCCGCCACGACCTCGTGCTTGCACTCCGGGTGCACCAGCACGTTGACGCCCGGGATCCGCTCCCGTACGTCCTCGACGGACTCCACCGAGAAGCGTCCGTGCACCGAGCAGTGCCCGCGCCACAGGATCATCTTCGCGTCACGCAGCTGCTCCGCCGTCAGGCCGCCGTTCGGCTTGTGCGGGTTGTAGAGGACGCAGTCCTCCAGGGTCATCCCCATGTCCCGCACGGCCGTGTTCCGGCCCAGGTGCTGGTCCGGCAGGAAGAGCACCTTCTCGCCCTGGTCGAAGGCCCACTCCAGCGCCCGCTTCGCGTTGGACGAGGTGCAGATGGTGCCGCCGTGCTTACCCGTGAAGGCCTTGATGTCGGCGGAGGAGTTCATGTACGAGACCGGCACGACCTGGTCGGCGACTCCCGCCTCCGTCAGGACGTCCCAGCACTCGGCGACCTGCTCCGCGGTGGCCATGTCGGCCATCGAGCAGCCGGCGGCCAGGTCCGGCAGGACGACCTTCTGGTCGTCGCCCGTCAGGATGTCCGCGGACTCGGCCATGAAGTGCACGCCGCAGAAGACGATGTACTCCGCCTCGGGCCGTGCCGCCGCGTCACGGGCGAGCTTGAAGGAGTCGCCGGTGACGTCCGCGAACTGGATGACCTCGTCGCGCTGGTAGTGGTGCCCGAGCACGAAGACCTTGTCCCCGAGCTTCTCCTTGGCGGCGCGAGCCCGCTCCACCAGGTCCGGGTCGGACGGGGAGGGCAGGTCGCCGGGGCATTCGACCCCGCGCTCGCTCCGCGGGTCGGCCTCGCGGCCGAGCAGCAGAAGGGCGAGGGGTGTCGGCTGGACATCCAGGGGCTGGGCGGTGGTCACGACACGCACCCTTTCTTTTCTGCGAAAAGCCTTTTCGTCTAATTGACGCTATCTATCATAACCGCTTTGCGTCAGCTTGACGATGCCCATAGCGTCGATGTGACGCATCCCCCGCGCACGCGGTGTGCGAGCATGAAGGGAACAGACACGCGCCTGGCCCGGAATGAATCCGCGGCCCCGATGGTTGGACCGTCGGCAAGCAGTCCGTACAACCCCGGGAGAGAAGCAGATGTCCGTATCGGACGAGACCACCACCGTGAGCGACGGCATCCTCCTGTCCGACGCCGCCGCAGACAAGGTCAGGACCCTGCTGGAGCAGGAAGGCCGTGACGACCTCGCGCTGCGCGTCGCCGTACAGCCCGGCGGCTGCTCGGGCCTGCGCTACCAGCTCTTCTTCGACGAGCGCTCGCTCGACGGCGACGTCGTGAAGGACTTCGGCGGCGTCAAGGTCGTCACGGACCGGATGAGCGCCCCGTACCTGGGCGGCGCCTCCGTGGACTTCGTGGACACCATCGAGAAGCAGGGCTTCACGATCGACAACCCGAACGCCACGGGCTCCTGCGCCTGCGGTGACTCCTTCAGCTGACCCCTGAGTCGTGACGACAGCGGCGGCGCTCCCCGGCCTGGGAGCGCCGCCGCTGTCGTGTGCCGGTGCGAGGGTCTCAGCCGCGCGGCACGGCCTCGCCCGACCCGGCGTCGACCACCTTGCGGCCGTCCAGCGGCGCGTCCAGCGTCACCGTCCGGGTCAGCTCCTTGGCGATCATGATGCAGGCCTTCCCGGGGCCCGGCTTCGACTCGGAGACCGTGACCCGCACGGTCGTGGCGTCCTCCGTGGCGCGGGCCGTGTACGTGCTGCACACGCCGCCCCAGAACGTCACCTCCAGCGTCCGGCCGTCGGCGCTGTACGCGATGAGAGGCGCTCCCTCGCCCTGCGGGTCCTTCGTGGGCTCCGGGGCCGGCCGGGTGCTCTCCGGTGCCAGGCGGTCCGGGTCCACCGCGACCTGGACGACCGTGTCCGCGGGACCGCCCCCTTCGGGCCGTACGGAGAAGAGCCACGAGGGCACGAGGATCGGCTCGCCGTCCGAGTACTGCGCCGCGAGCCCGAACACGGCCTTCCCGACCGTCGCCGTGGTGGCCGGCGGGGTCCCGCCGCGGGTGCCGCAGTCGGTCTTCGGCGAGGCCGGATCACCCTCCAGCGGCTCGGTGGTCGCGCAGCCGCCGATGTCGGACTTCGCGGCCCGCCGGCTCTCCGCGTTCAGCAGCCTCAGGGCGTCCTCCGCACCGGTCACCGGATAGCTGTCGCCCTTCTCCAGGGACTTCAGGTGCCCGCTGCCGCCGACGATCTCGCCCCCGGCACCCACCTGGATCCCGGTCGACCATCCGTACGTCGGCAGTCCGCCCACCACGGGGTCGGCGTTCACCACGCGCACGGCACCCATGAGCTGGGCCGCGTCGAGCGCGGCGTCGTCCTGCCCCACCGCCTTCAGGACCGGTGCCGCCGCGGCTTCGGCGGCCTTCTCGCTCACCGGCGAGCCGGTGCCGGTGCCCGGTGCCGTCTCCTTCGAACAGACCGTGGGGGACTCGCACGCGTCCGGACCACCGGAGCCGTACCGGGCGAAGGTCCAGGTGCCCGGAGCCTGCTTGGTCACCCGCAGAAGGGGCCCCGAGCCGTCCCCGTCACTGCCCACCTTCCAGGCCGCACCTCCCGTACGGGGCGTTCCCCGCACCCCGAGGGCCTTCGCGAGGCGGGCCACCTCGGCCGAGGTCACCGTCCCCGTCGTGCGGTGGACGGCGGCCGCGTCCGGGCCGTCGGGCAGCTCGCCCGAGGCGCGGTAGACGGTTCCGCCGCCATGGGGATCCGGCTCGCCCGGCGCGATGCCCGCAGGCGCCGACGTGTCACCGTCCGCCGGGGTGTCGAGCGACAGCAGGGGGGCCGCACCGGTCCCGGGATCGGGGAGGAGGCCGGGCCCGGCCTCGCCCGGGGTGTGGGACGCCCAGTACGCACCGCCGCCCCCGGCCAGCAGCACGGCTGCCGCCACCGAGGCCACGACGAGCGGCGACCGCCGCCGCCGGGGGCCGGTCACGTCATTCTCGGGTCGTTCGGTGCTCACCGGATCGCTCCTTCGGCTGCCTGGCCGTCATGGGCACATCATCCGTCCCCGGGGCGGGGACACCGGTGGGACGGGCCAGGGGAGCGCGCGGTTCCCCCGCGTGCGCGGGGGAACCGCCGGTGAAGCCTCCGATCAGTCCCCGTAGTCGGACATGGAGTCGATCAGGCGGGCCGAGGAGGCCGGCACCGTGACCCCGTGGATGCGGGAGGGCTCCACCGGCTTCGTGGTGGTCCTCGTGGGCGCGACCCAATGCGGCGCCATCTGTGCGCAGTCACCGCGCAGCTCGGCCAGGCTCATCTCGGACTCACGCGGAACGGACTCACGCGGAACGATGGTGTTCGACATATCCGCACCGTACGCACAGGGGCACCCAGGCAGAAAGACCTACTATCGGGTAGTTTTGCCCCTTCGGCTACGGTGGCGTCACCGGGTAGCGTGAACTGTCACGCCGTCCCGGAGGGTGCGTTCACACGTTTCCTCCGCCTTCCGCAGGAGCAGCCACCCCGTGCGCATCGCAGTCACCGGCTCCATCGCAACCGACCACCTCATGACCTTCCCCGGCCGATTCGCCGACCAGCTGGTCGCGGATCAGCTGCACACGGTCTCCCTCTCCTTCCTCGTCGACAACCTCGACGTGCGACGCGGCGGGGTCGGTGCCAACATCGCCTTCGGCATGGGCGTGCTCGGCACGCGGCCGATCCTCGTCGGCGCCGTCGGGTCGGACTTCGACGACTACCGCGCCTGGCTCGACCGGCACGGCGTCGACACCGATTCCGTCCGTGTCTCCGAGGTGCTGCACACCGCGCGCTTCGTCTGCACCACGGACGCCGACCACAACCAGATCGGCTCCTTCTACACGGGCGCCATGAGCGAGGCCCGGCTGATCGAGCTCAAGAGCGTCGCCGACCGCGTGGGCGGCCTCGACCTCGTCTCGATCGGGGCCGACGACCCCGAGGCGATGCTCCGCCACACGGAGGAGTGCCGCTCCCGGGGCATCCCCTTCGCCGCGGACTTCTCGCAGCAGATCGCCCGGATGGACGGCGAGGAGATCCGGATCCTCCTCGACGGCGCGACGTACCTCTTCTCCAACGAGTACGAAAAGGGGCTCATCGAGTCCAAGACCGGCTGGAGCGACGAGGAGATCCTGTCCAAGGTCGGTCACCGCGTCACCACCCTCGGCGCCCGCGGCGTCCGCATCGAGCAGGCCGGCCAGGACCCCGTCGAGGTCGGCTGCGCCGAGGAGGAGCGCAAGGCGGACCCCACCGGCGTCGGCGACGCCTTCCGGGCCGGTTTCCTCTCCGGCCTCGCCTGGGGCGTCGGCCTGGAGCGTGCCGCCCAGGTCGGCTGCATGCTCGCGACCCTCGTCATCGAGACGGTCGGCACGCAGGAGTACACCCTGCGCCGCACCAACTTCATGGACCGCTTCACCAAGGCCTACGGGGACGAGGCGGCCTCCGAGGTCCGCAAGCACCTCTCCTAGGGCCGTAGGCACGACGGAAGCGGTACGAGGCTCACCGGAGCCGGCGGACCACATAGGCCGAGCCGTGGTCCGCCGGCTCCTCGCCCACGTACTCCTGTGCGCGCATCGCGCACCAGGCCGGGATGTCGAGGCGGGCGGCCTCGTCGTCCGAGAGCACCGTCACCGTGCCGCCCACGGGTACCTCTCCGATCACCTTTGCGAGTTCGATCACCGGAATCGGGCAGCGGCGGCCCAGCGCGTCGACCACGAGCGAGGCCCGCGGCGCCGGGGAGGGGGCTGCCGGCGCGGGTGCGCCGAGCCTCTCCCGCACCTCGGCGACCACCCCGGGCAGCACGTCGAGGAAGCCGCCGACCTCTTCCTCCGTCGTCCCGGGCGGAAGCGACACCCGGATGTTCCCCTCCGTGAGCACCCCCATCGCCTTGAGGACATGGCTGGGCGTCAGGGTGCTGCTCGTGCAGGACGACCCGGACGAGACGGAGAATCCGGCCCGGTCCAGCTCATGGAGCAGTGTCTCTCCGTCGACATAGAGACAGGAGAAGGTGACCAGATGCGGCAGCCGCCGCACCGGATCGCCGACCACCTCCACATCGGGCACCAGGCCCGCCACCGAGGCCCGGATCCGGTCCACGAGGGCGCGCAGCCGGGCGCCCTCCGCCTCGGCCTCCGCGCGTACCGCCCGCAGTGAGGCCGCGGCCGCCACGACGGCCGGGATGTTCTCGAAGCCGGCCGCCCGGCCCGACTCCCTTTCGTCGGCCGGGCCTTGGGGCGCGAATCTGACCCCCTTGCGCACGGCCAGCAGTCCGACCCCGGCCGGCCCGCCCCACTTGTGGGCGCTCGCGGCCAGCAGCGACCAGCGGCCGGGCACCGGTCCCCAGCCCAGCGACTGCGCGGCGTCCACCAGCAGCGGCACGCCCGCGTCGGCACAGAGCTCGGCGGTCTCGGCCACCGGCTGCTCGGTCCCCACCTCGTGGTTGGCGGACTGCAGGCAGGCCAGCGCGGTGTCCGGTCGAAGGGCCCGGCCGTACGCCGACGGGTCGACCGCGCCGGTCCGGTCCACCGGCACCTCGGTGAAGGATCCGCCCGCCGCTTCGAGTGCCGCGGCCGAGTGGAGTACCGAGGAGTGCTCGACGGCCGAGAGCACCAGATGGCGGCCGACACGCCGACGCCCGGAAAGCGCGCCGGAGACCGCCGAGTGCACCGCCCGGGTGCCGGACGAGGTGAAGACGAGCTCGTCCGGACGGCAGCCGACCGCCTCCGCCGCCGTCTCCCTGGCCGCGTCCAGGAGCATCGCGGCCCGCCGCCCCTCGCGGTAGAGCCGGGCGGGATCGGCCCAGCCCTCGTCCAGCGAGGCGTGCAGCGCCTGGCGGGCGACGGGGTGCAGGGGGGCGGAGGAAGCCGCGTCGAAGTAGGGCACACCGCCACGCTAGCCCGCGCAGGTGCGTGACCAGGTGACCGGCCGCCCGGTCACCAGGGAGAGGGAGCGTCAGATGACGGCCGGAGGCCCGCATTCCATCCCTTCGGGGTGTCGTGCGGCGCGTTGGGCACCCTCCCCGCGCGACCCCAAATAGCGTCCAGTAGGGTTTGGTCCGCATAAACATCCAAACCCCTGCCCGCGTCAGGGCCGGCGACCGACCAAGTGAGACGGCCGCGCCGACCGTGCGGGCGAGACTCTCGGGAAGGCGCTACGTGAGTCCCAACGGCTCCGACCGCTCGTCGCGGCGCCCGATGCGGCGGAAGCTGCCGCAGGTGCTGACTGCGGGCCTGGTCCTGGCGACGGCCTCCGGTTGTTCATACAACTGGGAGGATTTCCCCCGCCTCGGTATGCCCACCCCGGTAACGGAAGAGGCCCCTCGGATCCTCTCCCTCTGGCAGGGCTCGTGGGCGGCAGCGCTCGCCACGGGCGTCCTTGTCTGGGGGCTGATCCTGTGGAGCGTCATCTTCCACCGGCGAAGCAGGACCAAGGTGGAGGTACCTCAGCAGACCAGGTACAACATGCCTATCGAGGCGCTGTACACAGTGGTCCCCCTGATCATCGTCTCGGTGTTCTTCTACTTCACCGCGCGCGATGAATCGAAGCTCCTCGAGCTCAGCCCGAAGCCGGCCCACACGATCAACGTGGTCGGCTACCAGTGGAGCTGGGGCTTCAACTACATCGAGAACGTGGAGGGCGAGCCCTCCACCGGCGGCAAGATCTCCAAGGAGCTCGACGCCATCCCCGACAAGTTCCAGAAGGACTTCCCCGCGAACGCCAACGGCGTCTACGACGTGGGCATCCCTGGGACGCGTAACCCGCAGAACGGCAACCCGGGTCCGACCCTGTGGCTGCCGAAGGGCGAGAAGGTCCGTTTCATCCTGACTTCGCGTGACGTCATCCACTCCTTCTGGGTGGTGCCGTTCCTCATGAAGCAGGACGTCATTCCGGGCCACACCAACTCCTTCGAGGTCACGCCGAAGAAGGAGGGCACCTACATGGGTAAGTGCGCCGAGCTCTGCGGCGTCGACCACTCCCGGATGCTCTTCAACGTCAAGATCGTTTCTCCGGAGCGTTACCAGCAGCACCTCAAGGAGCTGGCGGAGAAGGGTCAGACGGGCTACGTGCCGTCAGGCATCGAGCAGACGGACCCGGCCAGGAATGCGGAGACGAACAAACTGTGAGCATCCTCAATGAATCCCAGGGTGCCGCGGCAGCAGACGACTCGTTCGAGGACGAGCTGCCGGTGCGGCGCAAGCAGCCGGGGAGTGTCGTCGTCAAGTGGCTGACCACCACTGACCACAAGACGATCGGCACGATGTACCTGGTCACATCGTTCGCGTTCTTCTGCATCGGTGGCCTCCTGGCGCTCTTCATGCGCGCCGAGCTGGCCCGTCCGGGTACGCAGATCATGTCGAACGAGCAGTTCAACCAGGCGTTCACGATGCACGGCACGATCATGCTGCTGATGTTCGCGACGCCGCTGTTCGCGGGGTTCGCGAACTGGATCATGCCGCTGCAGATCGGCGCGCCCGACGTGGCGTTCCCGCGGCTGAACATGTTCGCGTACTGGCTGTACCTCTTCGGCTCGCTGATCGCCGTGGGCGGCTTCCTCACCCCGCAGGGTGCGGCCGACTTCGGCTGGTTCGCCTACTCCCCGCTGTCGGACGCCGTCCGCTCGCCGGGCGTCGGTGCCGACATGTGGATCATGGGTCTGGCCTTCTCCGGCTTCGGCACGATCCTCGGCTCGGTCAACTTCATCACCACGATCATCTGCATGCGCGCCCCCGGCATGACGATGTTCCGCATGCCGATCTTCACCTGGAACGTCCTGCTGACCGGTGTCCTGGTCCTGCTGGCCTTCCCGGTCCTGGCCGCCGCGCTCTTCGCGCTGGAGGTCGACCGAAAATTCGGCGCACATATCTTCGATGCGGCCAACGGTGGCGCATTGCTCTGGCAACACCTCTTCTGGTTCTTCGGCCATCCAGAGGTGTACATCATCGCGCTACCATTCTTCGGAATCATTTCCGAAATCATTCCGGTCTTCAGCCGCAAGCCGATGTTCGGCTATGTCGGTCTGATCAGCGCGACGATCGCCATCGCCGGCCTTTCGGTGACGGTGTGGGCGCACCACATGTATGTGACGGGCGGCGTGCTCCTGCCGTTCTTCTCCTTCATGACATTCCTCATCGCGGTACCGACCGGTGTGAAGTTCTTCAACTGGATCGGCACGATGTGGAAGGGGTCTTTGTCCTTCGAGACACCGATGCTCTGGTCGGTCGGCTTCCTGATCACCTTCGCCTTCGGTGGTCTGACCGGCGTGATCCTGGCCTCGCCGCCGCTGGACTTCCACATCTCCGACTCGTACTTCGTCGTCGCGCACTTCCACTACGTCGTCTTCGGCACCGTGGTCTTCGCGATGTTCGCCGGGTTCCACTTCTGGTGGCCGAAGTTCACCGGCAAGATGCTGGACGAGCGGCTCGGGAAGATGACCTTCTGGACGCTGTTCATCGGCTTCCACGGCACCTTCCTGGTGCAGCACTGGCTCGGTGCCGAGGGCATGCCGCGTCGCTACGCGGACTACCTCGCCGCCGACGGCTTCACCGCCCTGAACACGATCTCGACGATCTCCTCGTTCGTGCTCGGACTGTCGATGCTTCCGTTCATGTACAACGTCTGGAAGACCGCCAAGTACGGCAAGAAGATCGAGGTCGACGACCCCTGGGGCTACGGCCGTTCGCTCGAATGGGCGACGTCCTGCCCGCCCCCGCGGCACAACTTCCTCAGCCTGCCGAGGATCCGTTCCGAATCCCCGGCGTTCGACCTGCACCACCCGGAGATCGCGGCACTCGAGCAGCTCGATCACCTGTCCGAGGGTGACAAGGTCCTCGTCGGTGGCAAGGAGGACGGCAAGTGAAGATCCAGGGCAAGCTCTTCATCTGGCTGAGCGTCTTCATGCTGGCCATGGCCGTCACGTACGGCGTCTGGTCCAAGGAGCCGGTCGGTACCACCGCGCTGGTCCTGGCCTTCGGGCTGACCATCATGATCGGCTTCTACCTGGCCTTCACGGCCAACAGGGTCGACGCGATGGCCCAGGACAACAAGGAAGCCGACGTCGCGGACGAGGCCGGTGAGGTGGGCTTCTTCTCGCCGCACAGCTGGCAGCCGCTCTCGCTGGCCATCGGCGGGGCGTTCCTCTTCATGGCCGTCGTCTTCGGCTGGTGGCTGGCCTACTTCTCGGCCCCGTTGCTCCTGATCGGCCTCTTCGGCTGGGTCTTCGAGTACTACCGGGGAGAGAACCGCACCCAGTAGGACACGCCCTCACAGGACGCGTCGCACCCGTACGGGGGCCCGGCCCGCTCAGCGATGAGCGGGCCGGGCCCCCGTTTGCAGTCACTGAACGCGCTGGATCGGATGAATCTTCTTAGCGTGGGTTCATGAACCACACGCCGCGCATCCGCACCGTAGTGAGCTGCACCCTGCTGGTCGTGACCCTGGTAGCGGGTGCGACCGCCTGTGGCGAGCCCGACGGTCATCCGCTGTCGCTGAAGCCGTACGACGCGGCCGACCTGGTCTCCTTCAACGGCCCCTCCGGGAACGAGAAGGCCGACCCCGACAAGCCCCTCGAAGTCACCGTCAAGGACGACGACGCGAAGATCACGGACGTGACGGCCGTCGACAGGGAGGGCCGCCACCTGGCGGGCGAGCTCGACGCCGACGGGAAGCGGTGGCACTCCACCACCTCGCTCGCGGCCGGCACCCGATACACCGTCAAGGTCTCCACCGAGAACGGCGACGGCGCCCCTGGCAGCCGTACGTACGGCTTCGGCACGACCTCGGCCAAGAAGTTCCTGAAGGTGGCCTTCGGCCCGCAGACGGGCACCTACGGCGTCGGACAGCCCCTCACAGCGGAACTCAGCGCTCCGGTCACCGACAAGGCCTCCAGGGCCACCGTGGAACGCGGGCTGCAGGTCCGGTCCACCCCCGCCGTCACGGGCTCCTGGTACTGGGTCGACGCCAAGACCCTGCACTACCGGCCCAAGGAGTACTGGCCCGCCGACGCCACCATCGACGTCCGCAGCAACCTCAAGGGCATAAAAGTCAGCAACGCCCTCTACGGGGCGGCCGCGAAGCCCCTGAAGCTCACCACCGGCGACCGCATAGAAGCGATCACCGACGCCTCCGACCACTCCATGACCGTGCTGCGCAACGGTGAGGTGATCAACACGCTGCCGGTCACCACGGGCAAGCCCGGCTTCGACACGCGCAACGGCGTCAAGGTGGTGCTGGCCAAGGAGCAGTTCGTACGCATGCGCGGGGAGAGCATCGGCATCGCCGCCGGCTCCTCGGAGTCGTACGACCTGCCCGTCTACTGGGCGACACGCGTCACCTGGAGCGGTGAGTACGTCCACGCGGCACCCTGGTCGACCGGTTCGCAGGGCAGCGCCAACGTCAGCCACGGCTGCACGGGGATGAGCACCGCCGACGCCCAATGGTTCTTCGAGACCGTACGTGAGGGCGACATCGTCAAGGTCGTCGGGAGCGACGGCGAGACGATGACGCCGTTCGACAACGGCTTCGGCGACTGGAACCTGGACTGGGACGCCTGGCGGAAGGGCAGCGCCCTGCACGGGGGCGGCACACCGGACTCGGGCACCGACGTCGAGGCGGCGCGGCTGCGCCCCCAGGTCTGACCCGGCCGGGAGTGCGCCGCGCCCGCGAAGGACACCGCGGAGGGGCTCGGGGCCCCTCCGCCTCAGGCCCCTACGGACAGCCTGTGGCGCAGCAGGGAGGCCAGGGCGTCCGCGAAGTCGACCGGATCCACCGGATGCGTCACAGCGGCGTCCGCACGGCTCCACGTGGCCAGCCAGGCGTCCTGCGGGCGGCCGATCAGCAGCAGGACGGGCGGGCAGTCGAAGATCTCGTCCTTGATCTGCCGGCAGACGCCCATACCGCCCGCGGGAGCCGTCTCGCCGTCCAGCACACAGACGTCGACACCGCCCCGGTCCAGCGCGCTCAGGACGGCGGGCAGGGTGGCGCACTCCAGGAACTCCACCGGTGGCACGTCCGCCGCAGGCCTCCGACCGGCTGCCAGCCTCACCTGCTCGCGGGTGTTGGCGTCGTCGCTGTAGACCAGGACCGTGGCGGTCGGCTGCATTGTTCCTCCGTGACGTCTGTGTCTTCGGGGCTCTACGGGCATGAACCGATGGGCGGATCGTACTCCGGCGGACTGCGTGTCAGCACCGGTAAGGACAGCGATTCGATGGGCCGTTCGGTGAGGACACACGCCTCTGACACACCGAACGGCACCCCCCGGAGTGAGGGCGGGATAAGCGACCGACATAATGTCGGTCGTGGCGACAGCAACGACAGTAGAAACCGGGCACGCGCACCCGTCGGTCAATCGGCCGAACCTCACCAGCGTCGGAACCATCATCTGGTTGAGTTCCGAGCTGATGTTCTTCGCGGCCCTCTTCGCGATGTACTTCACCCTGCGATCGGTGATGGGACCCGATCACTGGAAGGAGATGGCTCACCATCTGAACTTCCCGTTCTCGGCGACGAACACCACGATCCTGGTGCTTTCCTCTCTCACCTGCCAGCTCGGCGTTTTCGCCGCGGAGCGGGGCGACGTGAAGAAGCTCCGCACCTGGTTCATCATCACGTTCGTGATGGGTGCGATCTTCATCGGAGGCCAGGTCCTCGAGTACACCGAGCTGGTCAAGGAGGCGGGTCTCTCCCTGTCCTCCGACCCGTACGGTTCGGTGTTCTACCTGACGACCGGCTTCCACGGTCTGCATGTGACAGGCGGTCTCATCGCCTTCCTGCTCGTCCTGGGCAGGACATACGCGGCCTCGAGATTCACCCATGAACAGGCCACCGCCGCCATCGTCGTGTCCTACTACTGGCACTTCGTCGATGTCGTCTGGATCGGTCTGTTCGCCACGATCTACATGATCAAGTAACAGGGCTCGCACCCACCCATCATCGACGCAGAAGATCCTGACACCGGGGTAATCCGTGAAAAAGCTCTCCGCACGACGACGCCATCCGCTGGCGGCGGTCGTCGTACTACTCCTCGCGCTGGCGGCTACCGGGGGGCTGTACGCCGCGTTCGCGCCTGCGGGTAAGGCGCAGGCCGACGAAACCGCCCAGTCCCTCGCCATCGACGAGGGCAAGAAGCTCTACTCCGTGGGCTGCGCCAGCTGCCACGGATCCGGCGGTCAGGGCACCACCGACGGGCCGTCCCTCGTGGGCGTCGGCTCCGCCGCCGTCGACTTCCAGGTCGGTACCGGACGCATGCCGGCCCAGCAGCCGGGCGCCCAGGTCCCGAAGAAGAAGGTCATCTACAACCAGGCCGAGATCGACCAGCTCGCGGCGTACGTCGCGTCCCTGGGCGCCGGCCCGATCACGCCCACCAAGAGCCAGGTCGACCCCTCGGGTGCCGACGTGGCCAAGGGCGGAGACCTCTTCCGTACCAACTGCGCGCAGTGTCACAACTTCACCGGCAAGGGCGGCGCGCTGACGAACGGCAAGTACGCCCCGGACCTCGAAGGCGTGAGCCCGAAGCACATCTACGAGGCCATGCAGACCGGCCCGCAGAGCATGCCCTCCTTCCCGGACAGCACCATGCCCGAGCAGGAGAAGAAAGACATCATCGCGTACATCAAGACCGTCAACGGTGATGAGTCGGAGGACCCCGGCGGGCTCTCGCTCGGTGGCCTCGGCCCCGTCAGCGAAGGTCTCTTCGGCTGGATCTTCGGCCTGGGCGGCCTGATCGCCATCGCCGTATGGGTCGCGGCCCACACCGCTAAGGCCAAGAAGTCATGAGTAGCCAACAGATTCCAGAAGAGAACCTGCCGGTAGAGCAGGGCACCGCGCACGGCGCGGTAGAGGGTGCGGGCGACCCGTTCGCCGACCCGGGGCTGCCGGCCCACAAGCCGCGCATCCAGGACATCGACGAACGCGCCGCGAACCGCTCCGAGCGGGCCGTCGCCTTCATGTTCACGCTGTCCATGCTGGCGACGGTCGGCTTCATCGCCGCCTACGTCATCTTCCCGGTCGACAAGATCGTCTACATCTGGCCGTTCGGCCACGTGAGCGCGCTGAACTTCTCCTTGGGGCTGACCCTGGGCCTGGCGCTCTTCCTCATCGGCGCGGGGGCCGTCCACTGGGCGCGCACCCTGATGTCCGACGTGGAGGTCGCCGACGACCGGCACCCGATCGAGGCGGCGCCCGAGGTCAAGGCCAAGGTCATGGCCGACTTCGCGGACGGCGCCCGGGAGTCCGCGCTCGGACGGCGCAAGCTGATCCGCAACACCATGTTCGGTGCGCTGGCCCTGGTGCCGCTCTCCGGTGTGGTGCTGCTGCGCGACCTCGGCCCGCTGCCGGAGAAGAAGCTCCGCAAGACCCTGTGGGCCAAGGGCAAGCAGCTCGTCAACATGAACACGATGGAGCCGCTGCGTCCCGAGGACGTCGTCGTCGGTTCGCTGACCTTCGCCATGCCCGAGGGCCTGGAGGAGGACGCGCACGACTTCCAGTCGCAGATCGCCAAGGCCGCCCTGATGATCATCCGCATCGAGCCGGACAACATCAAGGACAAGCGTGAGCGCGAGTGGGCCCACGAGGGAATCGTGGCCTTCTCCAAGATCTGCACCCACGTCGGCTGCCCGATCAGCCTGTACGAGCAGCAGACGCACCACGTGCTCTGCCCGTGCCACCAGTCCACCTTCGACCTCTCCGACGGCGCCCGCGTCATCTTCGGTCCGGCCGGTCACGCGCTTCCGCAGCTGCGGATCGGTGTGAACAGCGAGGGCAACCTCGAGGCGCTCGGTGACTTCGAAGAGCCCGTCGGTCCTGCCTTCTGGGAGCGCGGATGAGTACTGCGACAGACACACAGCGCAAGGCGCCCGCCGGTGAGCGGGTGGCCGACTGGGCGGACGGCCGGCTCGGCATCTACGGCCTGGCCAAGGCCAACATGCGCAAGATCTTCCCGGACCACTGGTCCTTCATGCTCGGTGAGATCTGCCTCTACAGCTTCATCATCATCATCCTCACGGGTGTGTACCTGACGCTGTTCTTCCACCCGAGCATGAACGAGGTCGTCTACCACGGCTCGTACGAGCCGATGCAGGGCATCCGGATGTCCGAGGCCTACGCCTCGACGCTGGACATCAGCTTCGACGTCCGCGGTGGTCTGCTCGTCCGGCAGATCCACCACTGGGCAGCGGTGATCTTCCTCGCCGGCATGTTCGTGCACATGTTCCGGGTGTTCTTCACCGGCGCGTACCGCAAGCCGCGCGAGATCAACTGGCTGTTCGGCTTCCTGCTGTTCGTCCTCGGCATGTTCACCGGGTTCACCGGCTACTCGCTCCCGGACGACCTGCTCTCCGGCACGGGTGTGCGCTTCACGCAGGGCGCGATCCTGTCGATGCCGATCGTGGGCACGTACATCTCGATGTTCCTGTTCGGCGGGGAGTTCCCCGGGACCGACATCATCGCGAGGTTCTACTCGATCCACATCCTGCTGCTGCCGGGCATCATGCTCGGGCTCGTGGTCGGCCACCTCATCCTGGTGTTCTTCCACAAGCACACGCAGTTCGCGGGTCCGGGCAAGACGAACAAGAACGTCGTCGGCATGCCGCTGCTGCCGGTCTACATGGCCAAGGCAGGCGGATTCTTCTTCCTGGTCTTCGGCTTCATCGCGATCATCGCGGGCATCGCCTCGATCAACCCGATCTGGGCGCTCGGCCCCTACCGTCCCGACCAGGTGTCCACGGGCGCCCAGCCGGACTGGTACATGGGCTTCGCCGAAGGCTTCGTCCGTGTCATGCCGGGCTGGGAGATCAACCTCTGGGGCCACACGCTGGTCCTCGGCGTGCTGATCCCGCTGGTCCTCTTCGGTGTGGTGCTCGGGGCACTCGCGCTCTATCCGTTCATCGAGTCCTGGATCACCGGGGACAAGCGCGAGCACCACATCCTGGACCGTCCGCGCAACGCTCCGACCCGTACGGGTCTCGGCGTCGCCTGGGTGACGATCTACTTCGTCATGCTGATCGGCGGCGGCAACGACATCTGGGCGACCCACTTCCACATGTCGCTCAACGCGATCAGCTGGTTCGTACGGATCGCCTTCTTCGTCGGCCCGGTCGTCGCGTTCGTCGTCACCCGGCGGATCTGCCTCGGACTCCAGCGCCGCGACAAGGAGAAGGTGCTGCACGGGCGCGAGTCCGGCACCATCAAGCGCCTGCCGCACGGTGAGTTCGTCGAGATCCACGAGCCGCTCAGCCCCGGCCAGCTGCACACGCTCACCGCGCACGAGCAGTACAAGCCGGTCGAGATCGGCCCGACGGTCGACGAGAACGGTGTCGAGCGCAAGCCTTCGGCGCTGCAGAAGCTCCGGGCCAGGCTCAGCAAGAGCTACTACGGCGAGGACAACCAGATCGCCAAGCCCACCGCCGAGGAGTACAAGGAGATCACCAGCGGCCACGGCCACCACTGATCACCTCAGCTGACCGCCACAGCAGGAGCCCCGTCCATCCGATGGACGGGGCTCTTCGCTGCCCCCGGGCCTGGATAGGGTGGGAGGCGATCCCTTGTATCGGCTGTGGACCCCCAGGAGCGGACCATGAACGTTGTGACCCCGGACGGCGGCGACAGCGTGGCGGACCGTACCTGGCCCGGCGTGCTGACCCCCCTGCTGCGCGGCGAGCACCTGGGCGCGGACGACACCGCGTGGGCCATGGACCGCATCATGAGCGGCGAGGCCACGGACGTGCAGATCGCGGGCTTCGCCGTCGCCCTGCGGGCCAAGGGCGAGACCGTCGACGAGGTCACCGGACTCGTCCGCGCCATGTACGAGCACGCCCACACCATCGAGGTGCCCGGCCGCACGGTCGACATCGTGGGCACCGGCGGCGACATGGCCAAGACGGTCAACATCTCCACCATGTCGGCGATCGTCGTCGCGGGGACCGGCGCGAAGGTCGTCAAGCACGGCAACCGGGCCTCCTCCTCGGCGAGCGGGGCCTCCGACGTGCTGGAGAAGCTCGGCGTCAACCTCGAACTGACGCCGCAGCGCGTCGTCGCCGTCGCCGAGGAGGCGGGCATCACCTTCTGCTTCGCCGTGAAGTTCCACCCCGCCCTGCGGTACGCGGCCAGGGCGCGCAAGGAGCTGGGCACGCAGACCACCTTCAACATCCTGGGCCCTCTCACCAACCCGGCCCGGGTGCGTTCCCAGGCCATCGGGGTCGCCGACCCGAAGATGGCGCCCATCGTCGCGGGCGTGCTGGCGGACCGGGGGAATTCGGCACTCGTCTTCCGGGGCGACGACGGGCTCGACGAGCTGACCACCACGGCGACCTCGCGGGTCTGGATCGTCCGCGACGGCACCGTGCGCGAGCAGGCCTTCGACCCCCGCGACGTCGGCCTGGACCTGGTCCCCGTCGAGGCGCTGCGCGGCGCGGACTCCTCGTACAACGCGGATGTGGCCCGCCGGCTGCTCGACGGGGAGACCGGCCCCGTACGCGACGCGGTGCTGCTCAACTCGGCTGCCGCACTGGTCGCGCTGGACCCGGTCGAGGGGTCGCTGGAGGAGCAGCTCGCGGCCGGGATCGCGCGGGCCGCGCAGTCGATCGACTCGGGCGCGGCCAGGAGCGCGCTGGAGCGCTGGGTGGCGGCCAGCAACGCCTGAGCGCGCAGGGTGTGAGCGAGGGCGCAGTCCGGATCGCGGACTGCGCCCTTGCGCGTCGCCGTGGGTATGGCAAGATGCTGCGCAGGTCATGAGTGACAGCGACTACGGCCCCGGCCCGCTGTCCGGCAACCCTCCGTCCGTGGCGGGGTGCCCCGGGTGAAGACCAGGCCGCAGGCAGCGAGGTCTGTGGCAAGCGCGGGCCCCTCGGCATCGTTGGATGCCACCCCTTGGGGTCCTGGTCCCAGGGAGTCTTCTGTGAGCAAGCGAATGCGATAGGGCTCTAGGCCCTCCTCCGCACACCCCTTTTTCTTTCTCTCCCCGCACTGCTGCGTCCTGTCGGGCCGCCGGTGCGTGGATCTCGCCTGCCTTTTACGGGAGTTCGCCATGTCTGTCTCCACCGCTGCCGTCGACCAGTCCATTTGTGCCCCTCTGCCGGTTCTGGGCGCCGATGTCACCGTTCCGCTCGTTACCGGCGGAGACGTCACCTACGCCGCCCTCGACTACGCGGCCAGTGCTCCGGCGCTCCAGCGGGTCTGGGACGACGTGGCGGCCTATGCCCCGTACTACGGCAGCGTGCACCGGGGCGCCGGCTACCTCTCGCAGCTCTCCACCGACCTGTTCGAGAACAGCCGCCGGACCGTGGCGGAGTTCCTCGGCTGCCGCGCGGAGGACCAGGTGGTCTTCACCCGCTCGACGACCGACTCCCTCAACCTGCTCGCCGCCGCGCTGCCCGCCGGCTGCGAGGTGTTCGTGTTCGAGACCGAGCACCACGCCTCGCTGCTGCCCTGGCGTGACGCCCGGGTGACCTACCTGGACGCCCCGCGTACCCCGGACCAGGCGGTCGCCACGCTGGAGCGGGCGCTGGCCGGCCGTGGCCTCAGTGACCCGGCACTGGTCTGCGTGACGGGCGCGTCCAACGTCACCGGTGAGCTGTGGCCGGTGAAGGAACTGGCCGCAGCCGCCCACGCCCACGGGGCGCGGATCGTGCTCGACGCGGCGCAGCTGGCACCCCACCACCCGGTGGACATCGCCGAGCTGGACGTCGACTGGGTCGCCTTCTCCGGGCACAAGCTGTACGCGCCCTTCGGCTCGGGCGTCCTCGCCGGCCGCGCCGACTGGCTGGTGGACGCGGAGCCGTATCTCGCGGGTGGCGGCGCCTCCCGTAAGGTCGCCCGGCGCACCGACGGCGGTGTGGACGTCGAGTGGCACACCACCCCGGCCCGGCACGAGGCGGGATCGCCCAACGTCATCGGCGTCTACTCCATCGCCTCGGCCTGCAAGGCCCTGACCGAGGCCGGGTTCGACCGGCTGGTCGCCCGGGAGCAGCGGCTGGTGACACGGGTCCGTGAGGGGCTCGCCGGCGTTCCCCAGGTCAAGGTGCTCTCGCTCTTCGGCGACGACGCCCCGAGGGTCGGCGTCATCTCCTTCGTGGTCGAGGGATGGAACAGCTCGCACTTCGCCGCGGCACTCTCCGCCGAGTACGGCATCGGGGTGCGCGACGGACTGTTCTGCGCACACCCGCTGGTGCGGACCCTGCTGGGCAGCGAGCCGCAGGAGCCGGGTGAGTGTGGCGCGCCGGAGGCCGCGCCGGGGGAGAGGTCCCTCAACGCCATTCGGGTGAGCTTCGGCGCCGGCACGCCGGACGAGCACATCGAGAGGTTCCTGGGCGCCGTCCGCGAGCTCGTCAGCAAGGGCGCCCGCTGGAGCTACCGCACCGAGGAGGGCCGCTGCGTGCCCGACCGGGGCGCCGCGCAGGTCTGAGCGGGTCCGGAGACGGCTCCGGCCGGGGACGGGAGGCATGTCGCCCCGTCCCCGGCCGGAGCCGTACGCCGTCTCAGGCGTCGAGCCCGATGGCGAAGGCCGCCTCGAGGTCGTGCTGCGAGTAGGTGCGGAAGGCCACGTGGGTGTCGGTGCCCTCGACGCCCTGGATCTTGCTGATCCGGCCCGGGATGACGTCGGCCAGATCGTCGTGCCGGGCGACCCGGACCATGGCGATCAGGTCGTACGTGCCGGTGACCGAGAAGACCTCGCTGACACTGTCCAGCGCGGCGATGGCCTCGGCGATCTCGGGAATCCGGTCCACGCTGGTTTTGATGAGCACGATCGCGGTGATCACGGCTGGCTTTCTCCCTCAGTGGCCGTGGCTGGAGACTTCACTCTAGTACGCCCGAACCTCACCCAGGAGTAGAGGAACCCGGCCGCGAAACCCGCCACGTGCGCGAGGTACGCCACGCCCGGGCCGCTGCCCGCGCTCCGCGCCGCCAGCCACTGCAGGACGAACCAGAACACGAGCACGATCCAGGCGGGGAAACGCAGCGGCAGGAAGAAGAGGAAGGGGAAGAGGCTGGTGACACGGGCCCGGGGGAAGAGATGGAGGAACGCGCCGAGCACCGCTGAGATCGCCCCCGACGCGCCGACCAGTGTCTGGTCGGAGTCCGCGTGCACCACCGCGTAGGCCACCAGGGCGAAGTAACCGCAGGCGAGATAGAAGAAGGTGAACTCGGTGCGGCCCATGCGCTCCTCGGCCATCGCGCCGAACACGTAGAGGAAGAGCATGTTGCCCAGCAGGTGCAGCCAGCTGCCGTGGACGAAGAGCGCGGTCAGCGGGGTCAGGACCGCGTGGGCCGAGCCCTCCACGAGCTCGGCGGGGATCACGCCCCACCGCTCGAAGTACCCGGCCTGAGCGGCCAGCAGCGCGTCGGCGCCGCCATAGGCGGGGTTGAACCCGGAGAGCGGGCTGATCAGGAACACCGCGCAGCAGAGCGCGATCAGCCCGTACGTCACCGGGGCGCCGCCCGCCGCGGCCGCGGCCCGGAGCTCTCCGGCCCGCCTCCGCCAGTGGACTGCCCGCCGATAGGTCACGCACAGAGCATGACGCACCAGGCGAGAACAGGACAGACCGCCTCGCCGTGCCGATAGGTATGCGCAAGGCCGTAGGGTTACAGCAGTACATCCGCAGTTCGACGGCGCACCGCGAGATCGAAGCCTGGGCACGCACGAGACTCGACGAACGACGAAAGAGGACGCAACGATGACGACGGTTCCCCAGCCGACGGACGGGACCCGCTGGCGCTGCACGCTCTGCGGCAACCTGACCCGTTTCGATGTGACGCGCTCCTCCAAGGTCGTGGAGTACGTGCATCTCGACCTGGCCGGGGAGTCGAGTGTCGAGGAGCGCGAGGTGGTCAGTGAGACCATCGAGTCGGTGCGCTGTCGTTGGTGCAACGCCGTGGACCAGATCGAACTGGTCGACAGGCCTGGTGCCGACTCCTGACGGGGCCGTGCGGACAGACATATTGGGGTGATGGATGGTGGAGCAGCCGACAGGCGGCGCCGGACCGGCCGACGCGGCCGACGGCACCGCGGAGTCGCTCGACCGTCCGCTGCCCGAGGGCGTGCGCCGCAAGGTGGTCGCGCTGGTCTCGGACGCGTTCGGCGGTCTGACCGTCGGCGAACTCCCCGCCCAGCTCCGGCAGTACGCCCGGTTCACCCCGAGCAGGCGGGCCAAGTTCGCGGGTAACGCGATGGCCGCGGCCCTGGAGAGCGACCCGGTGTTCCGCCGGCGCATCGGTGAGCGGATCGGCCAGACCCAGCCGGAGCTGGCCGACGCCCTCGCGTCCGGTGCCGCGCCCGCCGCCGCAGACCCCGTCGATGTGGCGGCCGCCGCCTATGTGCTGCGGCCGCCGGGCTGGGTCAAGCTGGTGGCCGCGGCCGGCGAGGAGGTCCAGCGGGCCCACGCCGAGCGTGCGGACGAGGAGACCAGGCGCGAGCTGGAGCGGCTGCGTGAGGAGCTCGACCGCGCCCGCGGCCAGACCAGGGCCGACACCGAACGGCTGCGCTCGGAGCTGGAGGCCTCCCGCAAGGAGACCGACTCCCTCCACCGCAAACTGCGCAGCGCCCTCAGCGAGGTGAAGCGCGGAGAGGCGGCTCTGCGCAAGGCGGGCGCCGAGACCGACGCCGTGCGGGCCGAGGCCGCGGCCCAGGTCTCCGCGGCCGAGAGCGAGTCCCGCCGGCTCAAGGCGCGGCTGGCCGAGGCGGAGGCCTCCGTCGAGGCGGGCCGCCGGGCGGCCAGGGAGGGGCGCTCGGTCGAGGACATGCGGCTGCGGCTGCTCCTGGACACCGTGCTCGACGCGGCACAGGGTCTCCGCCGTGAACTGGCCCTGCCCCCTTCCTCGCTCCGCCCCGCGGACAGCGTCGAAGCTGTGGAGCCCGGCCGGATGTCACCGAAGGACATTGCCGCCAGGGCCCTTTCGGAGACCGATCCGGCGCTGCTCGACCAGCTGCTCGCCCTGCCGCAGGCGCATCTGATCGTCGACGGCTACAACGTCACCAAGACCGGCTATCCGCAGATGCCGCTGGAGAAGCAGCGGTTGCGCCTCCTGGGCGGCCTCTCGGTCCTCGCGGCGCAGACCGGGGCCGAGATGACCTGCGTCTTCGACGGCGCCGAACTGGCCGTCCCGGTCCTGCTCGCACCACCCCGCGGGGTCCGCGTCCTCTTCAGCAAGGCGGGCGTGACCGCGGACGAGCTGATCCGGCAACTGGCGCGCGCCGAACCGCCGGGCAGGCCCGTCGTCGTGGTCTCCACCGACCGCGAAGTCGCCGACGGGGTGGCGAAGGCCGGCGCGCGTCCGGTCGCGTCCGCCTTGCTCCTGAAGCGCCTTTCGCGCGTCTGAGGCGTCATGTGAGACATGAGTGACTTGCCGGAATTTTTGGAACGTACCGTCAAGTCGCCGCTACGCGCAGTGTGATGAAAGTAAAGAAGTGCCTGGTGTGACGAGATTTTGCTCGTGAGGATTTGAACTGATCACAAGATGGTCACTAGGGTCAGGCCTCGAACCTTCGCACGGTTGATTGCCCACCCGGGGTGACGGCGAAGGAACCGCCGAGTCCGTGACGTGCACGGAGCCGGGGATTCTTTCCCCCACAGCCCGGTAGGCGGCTCGAGGAAGAAGGAGCTCGCCTTCGTGGCGTCCCACCGTCGTCCCAAGCAGCCGAGCCGCACTCGCGTGACCGTGCTCACCGCGACCGCCGCCGCGGCCGTGGCCCTGACCTCCCAGGCCGCCCACGCCGACCCCAAGCCGACCAAGAGCGAGGTCAAGGCGAAGGTCGACAAGCTCTACCACGAGGCCGAGGTCGCCACCGAGAAGGCCAACGGCGCCAAGGAGCAGCAGGACAAGCTCAAGAAGCAGGCCGACGCGCTCCAGGACAAGGTCGCCCGCGGCCAGGACGAGCTCAACGCCCTGCGCGGCGAGCTCGGTTCGCTCGCGACGGCCCAGTACCGCTCCGGTGGCCTCGACCCGTCGGTCCAGCTGCTGCTCTCCTCGGACCCGGACAGCTTCCTCGACCAGGCCTCCGCGCTCGACCAGCTGACGGCCAAGCAGGCCGAGTCGCTGCAGAAGATCCAGGCGAAGCAGCGCACCCTCGCGCAGCAGCGCAAGGAGGCCGAGGGCAAGCTCGCGGACCTCGCCGACGTCCGCAAGTCGCTCAACGAGAACAAGAAGAAGTACCAGGGCAAGCTCGCCGACGCGCAGAAGCTGCTGAACACCCTCACCGCGGCCGAGCGCGCCAAGATGGCCGAGGACGAGCAGCGCGCCAGCCGCGCCGCCGGTGACCGGGTCGACCTCGGCAACGAGGTCCCCGCCTCCGCCCGTGGCGCCGCCGCCCTCCAGGCCGCCTCCACGCAGCAGGGCAAGGCGTACGTCTCCGGTGCCACCGGCCCCAACGCCTACGACTGCTCGGGTCTGACCCAGTGGGCCTACGCCCAGGCCGGCGTCCAGATCACCCGCACCACGTACACCCAGATCAACGACGGTGTCCGGATCGGCCGCAGCGCCCTGAAGCCGGGCGACCTGGTCTTCTTCAACAACACCTCGCACGTGGGCCTGTACGCGGGCAACAACCAGATCCTGCACGCCCCGAAGCCCGGCGCCGTGGTCCGCTACGAGTCGATGGACTACATGGGCACCTTCCAGTTCGGCGTGCGCGTCTGACGCCCGAACGGGCGAATCGCGGTACCCCTCGACGGAGCCCCGCCCGCCGGAGACCACAGGTCACCGGCGGGCGGGGCTTTTTCCTTCCCCCTCCCGCTCCCACGCCCCGTACCCCGGAGCGCCGGTGCGCCACGGCCCCGTCGGCATGACGCCCGTCTCCTCGGTCACCCGCGTATGACCGTACGATCGGCCCGATGGCTGTTCGGACGCAGGACGCGCGGCGGGAGCGCACCCGCAGACGGAGCACGGCGGGCGCCGTGCTCGCCGCCCTGCTGCTCGCGCCCGCCTGCGCCGGCCCCGGGGACTCCGGCACCGGCATCACCGCGCGGGAGGTCGGCGCCGCCCTGGACCGCCGGGCCGAGGCGGTCATGGAGCACGACACCGGCGCGTACCTGGCCGCGCTCGACCCCCGTGCCGCCTCCTTCCGGGCCGCACAGCGCACCGAACTGAGCAACCTCGCCGACGTGCCGCTGGAGTCCTGGGCGTACAAGGTGAAGGGCGTCACCGGCGAGGGCGCGGACCGGGTGACCGCCGAGGTCGAACTGCGCTACCGGATCAAGGGCTACGACATGGCCCCCATGGCTTCCTCCCGCACGGTGGAGCTGGTCCGCCGGGGGGAGGGCGGCCGTTGGTACATCGCCGCCGACCGGGCCGCCGACGGCTCCCCGGAGCAGCTCTGGCAGCAGGGCGACGTCGAGGTCGTACGGGGCACGCACAGCCTGGTCCTCGGGGTCGGCCGCCGGACCGCGGAGCTGCGCCGGATCGCGGCCACCGCGGACCGGGCCGTCCCGGCCGTCACCGGCACCTGGCCGGAGCCCTGGGCCGAGCGGGTCGTGGTGCTCGTCCCGGAGTCCGTGGAGGACATGGCGGGGCTCCTGGACTCACCCGCGGCCAGCTACCAGGGCATAGCGGCGGTCACCACCGGCAAGGTGGGCGGAAGCGGCCGGGAGCCCGCGGACCGGGTGATCGTCAATCCGCAGGCGTACGGAATGCTCGGCGACTTCGGGCAGCGGGTCGTCCTCACCCACGAGACCACCCATGTGGCGACCCGGGCACACACCTCCGCCGCCACACCCGTCTGGCTCTCCGAGGGCTTCGCCGACTGGACCGCCTACCGCCAGGAGAGCCGCACCGCCCCGGAGATCGCACCGGAGCTCGCCGAGGCCGTCCGGGGCGGTGACCTGCCCGCCCGGCTCCCGGCCGACGAGGACTTCGGCTTCGGCGAGGACGCGGCGAAGCTCTCCCAGGCGTACGAGGGCGCCTGGCTGGCCTGCGAGCTGATCGCGAGGGACTGGGGCGAGGAGGAGCTGATCGCCTTCTACAGGGCCGTGGGGAGCCGTTCCGAGCGGGACGGGGCAGTCGAGCAGGCCATGCACACGGTGCTCGGCACCACGCCCCAGGACTTCACGGCGCGCTGGCGGGAGTATCTGCGCGCCCGGCTGGGCTGACCCGCTCCGCCGCCCGCCCCCGCTCCGCCCGCGGCACGGTGTCCCGCCAGAGCCGCCGCCCGGCGCTCAGCGTCGCGGCGAGCAGCAGACCGTTGCGTACGGCCATGAGCTCCAGGCCCTCCGCGTCGCTGGCCACCACATGCCCGAAGCCGAGCGGGAACTCCAGCAGGGTGACGGCCGTGGCCACCAGGACCAGACACGCGGGCAGCGCCATCCTGCTGCCCCGGAAGGCCAGGCACACCGCGGCGACACCGAGCGGCCACACCATGTACTGGGGGCTGATGACGCGGCTGGTCACGGTGAACAGCAGCACCGCGGTGAACGCCGCGTCGGCCGGGGTGTGCACCGCGAACGTGCGGGCCCGCAGCCGCCACACCAGCAGCCAGCCGAAGGCCAGCACGCTCAGCGCCAGGGCCAGGGTGCTCACCAGCGCCACATGCGGGCCGGCGAACTCCATCGAGCCGTAGCGGAGCTCCACCCGGCCCTCCCAGCCGAACTGCCGGGCCACGTGGAAGACGAGCGCCCCCAGCGACTCGATCTCCAGCCCCCGGTCCCGCTGGAACGTCAGGAAGGCGTACGCGCCGGGCACCGCCACCGCCGCCACCAGGGCCAGCAGCGCGCCCGTCACCGCCGCCGCCGACCAGGAACGGCGGGTGGCCCTGCCCCGGGCGGTGCCCACCAGCACCAGCACCGGCCACACCTTCAGCAGCGTGCCGAAGGCGGCCAGCGCCCCCAGCACCCGGGGGTGACGGACACCCGCCAGCAGCGCCGCCACCGCGACGGCCGTCACCATCAGGTCGTAGCGCGCGTACACGGTCGGCCCGAGCAGCGGCACGCCCGCCACCCACAGCCAGGCGCCCGCGTCGCGCATGCCCGGACGGCTTCCCGCGTACAGCAGAAGACCGAACACCAGCGCGTCACACAGCAGTACGAGGACGAAGAAGGCGGAGGCGTACTCCAGGAACGGCAGCAGATCCGGGGAGAGCACGGCGAGGGCGGCGGCGGGCGGATACTGCCACGTGACGTCGTCCAGCGGGTACGTGCCGGTGCGGAGCACCTCGTACCAGCCCCGGTAGATCACCGAGACGTCGCTCGTGACGTCGGGGCCCGGCACCGTGAACACCTTGAAGACGCAGAGCAGCAGCACCGCCCGGGTGAGACCCCATACGGCGAGGGCCGGAGCCCGGTTGATCGCGTCCGTCCTGACCGTCATGCACGCCATGATGCAGGCCCGGCCTGTGCGGGAGCCGTCAGGCAGGGCCGTCGGGCCGCCCGGTACTGTCGGCGGCGATGGACAAGACGCTGATCGTGACGAACGACTTCCCGCCCCGGCCCGGCGGCATCCAGGCCTTCCTCCACAACATGGCGCTGCGCATGGATCCCGACCGGATCGTGGTCTACGCCTCCACCTGGAAGCGCGGCACGGAAGGCGCCGAGGCCACCGCCGCCTTCGACGCCGAGCAGCCGTTCACCGTCGTACGCGACCGTACGACGATGCTGCTGCCCACCCCGGGGGTCACCCGGCGGGCGGTCCGGCTGCTGCGTGAACACGGCTGCTCCTCCGTGTGGTTCGGCGCGGCCGCCCCCCTCGGGCTGATGGCGCCCGCGTTGCGCGGGGCCGGCGCCCGCAAGATCGTGGCCACCACCCACGGCCACGAGGCCGGCTGGGCACAACTGCCCGCCTCCCGGCAGCTGCTGCGCCGCGTCGGGGAGGGCACCGACACCCTCACCTACCTCGGCGAGTACACCCGGTCCAGGATCGCCGCGGCGCTCACCCCCGAGGCCGCGGCCCGCATGGTGCAGCTGCCGCCAGGGGTCGACGAGAGGACCTTCCACCCGGCCTCCGGCGGCGACCGGATCAGGGCCCGGCTCGGGCTCGCTGACCGGCCCGTCGTCGTGTGCGTCTCGCGGCTGGTGCCGCGCAAGGGCCAGGACACGCTCATCCTGGCCATGCCCGCGATCCTGGCGCGCGTGCCGGACGCGGTCCTGCTCGTCGTGGGCGGCGGCCCGTACGCCGGGCAGCTGAAGAAGCTGGCGGCCGAGACCGGCGTCGAGGACTCCGTGCGCTTCACCGGGCCGGTGCCCTGGGAGGAGCTGCCCGCGCACTACGGCGCCGGCGACGTCTTCGCCATGCCCTGCCGCACCCGGCGCGGCGGACTCGACGTCGAAGGCCTCGGCATCGTCTACCTGGAGGCGTCGGCGACCGGACTGCCCGTCGTGGGGGGCGACTCGGGGGGCGCCCCCGACGCCGTGCTCGACGGTGAGACCGGCTGGGTGGTGCGGGGCGGCTCCGCCGAGGAGTCCGCCGACCGGATCGTCACCCTGCTCCGCGACCCGGAACTGCGCCGGCGCATGGGGGAGCGGGGCAGGGCGTGGGTCGAGGAGAAGTGGCGCTGGGACCTGCTCGCCGAGCAGCTGAAGACGCTGCTCTGACCACGCGCGAGGAGGGGCCCGCACGGTTCGCCGTGCGGGCCCCTCCTTCTGCGTGCGTCCGGGTTCAGCCGCGGTAGAGCGACTCCACCTCGTCCGCGAAGTCCTTCGCCACGACGTTGCGCTTCAGCTTCAGCGAGGGCGTGATGTGACCCGCCTCCTCGGTGAACTGAGCCGCCAGCACGCGGAACTTGCGTACCGACTCCGCCTTGGAGACCGCCGCGTTGCCGTCGTCCACGGCCCGCTGCACCTCGGCCAGCAGATCGGGGTCGTCGCGCAGCGAGACCGCCGTCGAACCGGCCGGCTTGCCGTTCTCCTCGGCCCAGCGGGAGAGGAACTCCTCGTCGAGGGTGAGCAGCGCGCCGACGAACGGACGTCCGTCGCCGACGACCATGCACTCGGCCACCAGGGCGTGCGCGCGGATCCGGTCCTCGATCACCGCGGGCGCGACGTTCTTGCCGCCCGCCGTGACGATGATCTCCTTCTTGCGGCCCGTGATCGCGAGATAGCCGTCCGCGTCGAGCGTGCCGATGTCACCCGTGTGGAACCAGCCGTCGGCCAGCGCCTCGGCCGTCGCGGCCTCGTTCTGCCAGTAGCCGGTGAACAGGTGCTCGCCGTGCAGCAGCACCTCGCCGTCGTCCGCGATCCGCACGACCGAGCCCGGCAGCGGCTGGCCGACCGTACCGATCTTCTGCCGGTCCCACGGATTGAACGCGGTGGCCGCGCAGCTCTCGGTGAGGCCGTAGCCCTCCAGCACCGTGAAGCCGATGCCGCGGAAGAAGTGGCCGAGCCGCTCGCCCAGCGGGGCGCCGCCGGAGATCGCGTACTCGCCGCGGCCGCCGAGCACGGCCCGCAGCTTGCTGAACACCAGCTTGTCGAAGACCTTGTGCTTGACCTTCAGGCCCACCGAGGGGCCCTCGGGCGTGCCCAGCGCGCGGCTGTACGCGATCGCGGTGTCCGCGGCCCGGTCGAAGATCTTGCCCTTGCCGTCGGCCTGGGCCTTGGCCCGCGCCGAGTTGTAGACCTTCTCGAACACCCGCGGCACACCGAGGATCAGCGTCGGCCGGAACGAGGCCAGCTCGTCCGTCAGGTTCTTGATGTCCGGCACGCAGCCGAGCTTGATCGGGGCCATCACCGACGCGACCTCGACCAGGCGGCCGAAGACGTGCGCCGTGGGAAGGAAGAGGAGGACGGAGCACTCGCCGGTGCGGAAGAGGGGCTTGAGCCGCTCCACGATGTTGCCGCACTCCGCGAAGAAGCTGCGGTGCGTCAGCACACAGCCCTTGGGGCGGCCGGTGGTGCCCGAGGTGTAGACGATCGTCGCCGGGTCGTCGGCCTTGGCGCTCACCATGCGCAGGTCCAGCGACTCGTCGGAGACCTCGGCACCCGCCGCGACGAGCTCGCCGACGGCACCCCGGTCGATCTCCCAGACGTGGCGCAGACCGGGGAGCCGGTCCCGCACCGAGGTGACGGACTCCGCGTGGGTCCCGCTCTCCACGACGACCGCGACCGCGCCCGAGTCGCCGAGTATCCACTGGACCTGCTCGGCGGAGCTGGTCTCGTACACCGGCACGGTGACGGCGCCCGCGCTCCAGATGGCGAAGTCCAGCAGGACCCACTCGAAGCGGGTGCGGGACATGAGCGCGACCCGGTCGCCGGGCTGGATGCCCGCCGCGATCAGGCCCTTGGCGGCGTCTCTGACCTCAGCGAGGAACCGGGTCGCCGTGACGTCCGTCCAGACGCCGGCCACCTTCCGGCTCATCACCGCGACATCGGGATGCTGAGCGGCGTTGCGGCGGATGAGATCCGTCAGGTTGCCGTCCGTAGGGACCTCGTACAGGGCCGGAAGGCTGAACTCGCGCAAGACTGCTGCTCCTCATCGGGCTCCGGTTCCACGGCTCTGTGCGACGCACCGGATCGGTCCAAGACTGGCAGATGCTCAGTGGGGTGAGCACGACTGGACTGGCGGGACGTTACCCACCGGTACTCGATTCCGGAAAGGGGGTTCCGGCCAGATGTCTTATGCATCACACATATCGGTGGTCCTTCGGCGCACATTAGTCCACCCGTGTCCCGATCCGGAAGTAATCGCAGGTCCGACGGCCTCTACCCAGAGCAGCGAGCGGAGACCTAGGGTGATCTCCATGGGAGCCGGCACACCGCACAATCAGCACACAACCCCCACTCGACGGACACGCGTGCACGTCGTCAGCGACGTCCACGGGAACACGGAGGCGCTGGCGCGCGCGGGGGACGGTGCGGACGCCCTGATCTGTCTGGGTGACCTGGTCCTCTTCCTCGACTACGCGGACCATTCGCGCGGCATCTTCCCCGACCTGTTCGGCGTCGCCAACGCCGACCGCATCGTCGAGCTGCGCACCGCGCGCCGTTTCGACGAGGCACGCGCCTTCGGCCGTGAGCTGTGGGCGGGCAGGGACCGTAACGCGGCGATCCTGTCCGCGGTGCGCAAGCAGTACGCCGAGATGTTCGCGGTCATGCCCACCCCGACCTACGCCACGTACGGCAACGTCGACGTCCCCGCGCTCTGGCCCGAGTACGCCCATTCCGGTATGACCGTGCTGGACGGCGAACGTGCCGAGATCGGAGGCCGCGTCTTCGGGTTCGTAGGGGGAGGCCTCAGGACCCCCATGAACACCCCGTACGAGATCAGTGACGAGGAGTACGCCGCCAAGGTCGAGGCGCTCGGCCCGGTGGACGTCCTGTGCTCACACATCCCGCCGGACGTGCCGGAGCTGACGTACGACACCGTGGCCCGGCGCTTCGAGCGGGGCAGCCGCGCGCTCCTCGACGCCATCCACCGGACCCGCCCCCGTTACGCGATTTTCGGCCATGTCCACCAGCCGCTGGTCCGCAGGATGCGGATCGGCGTCACCGAGTGCGTCAACGTCGGCCACTTCGCCTCGAGCGGGCGCCCGTGGGCCCTGGAGTGGTGAACGACACGGCCACCGCCCGCGGGCCGGGGCGCGGGCGGGAGGGCCACCGGCACGCGATAGCCTGCACACGGCAGGCCTCTGCCGAACGCGACCGGTACACCGCACTGGAGGGCCACGGCGATGGCTGAACACACCAGCTCGAGCATCACGATCGAGGCGGCACCGGCCGACGTCATGGGAGTGATCGCCGACTTCGCCCGCTACCCGGAGTGGACCGGCGAGGTGAAGGAGGCCGAGATCCTGGCCACCGACGACCAGGGCCGCGCCGAGCAGGTCCGCCTCGTCCTGGACGCCGGAGCGATCAAGGACGACCACGTCCTCGCCTACACCTGGAACAGCCCGTACGAGGTCGGCTGGACCCTGGTCAAGTCCCAGATGCTGCGCGCCCTCGACGGCAGTTACGCACTGGCGCCGCTGGGCGACGGCGACCGCACCGAGGTCACCTACCGGCTCGCCGTCGACGTCAAGATCCCGCTCCTCGGCATGATCAAGCGCAAGGCCGAGAAGGTCATCATCGACCGGGCCCTCGCCGGGCTGAAGAAGCGCGTCGAGTCCGTCCCGAAGGCCTGATCACGTGCGTACGGTCCTCGTCACCGGCCCCGGCGGCGCAGGCCGTACCACCGTCGCCGCGGCGACCGCGCTCGCCTCGGCGCGCGCCGGCCGCCGCACCCTGCTGATCTCCGCGGACGCCGTACCCGCACTGCCCGCGGACACCGAGCACCTGTCCCGCGCGCGCATCGACTCCGCCGCGCACTTCCGCGACGAGCTCCTGGAGCTCCAGGACCGGGCGTCCGGGGTGCTCGACCTGCTCGGCGCCAACCGGCTCGACGGCGAGGAACTCACCGAACTGCCGGGCAGCCCACAGCTCGCCGTCCTGCACGCCCTGCGCCGGGCGGCCGAGGGCGACGGGCCGGAGGCCGGCCACGAGGTCCTCGTCGTCGACCTGCCCCCGCTCCCCGACGCCCTAGCCCTGCTCGCCCTGCCGGGACAGCTGCGCCGCTATCTGCGCCGCCTCCTGCCCGCCGAACGCCAGGCGGCCCGCGCCCTGCGCCCGGTGCTCGCCCAGCTCGCCGGCGTCCCCATGCCCGCGCAGTGGCTGTACGAGGCCGCGGCCCGCAAGGACGCCGAACTGGCCGCCGTCGAGGCCCTCGTCGAGGACAACGCGACCACGGTGCGCCTGGTCGCCGAACCCGGGCAGGCCGCCGGCGAGGCGCTGCGCTCCGCCCGTACCGGACTCGCCCTGCACGGGCTGCGCGTCGACTCCGTCGTGGCCTCCCGGGTCCTGCCCCGGCACTCCGCCGACCCCTGGTTCGCCGACCTGGCCGCCCGGCAGGAGAAGTGCCTGGACCTCTGGCACCAGGAGTGGACTCCCGGCGCGTCCGTACGCGAGACCGCCCACCTCGGCCGCGAGCCGCGCACCGTCGAGGACCTGGCCCTGCTCGCCGAGAACTGCGCGCCGGACGACCGGGCGCCGGGACACGCCGGAGACCCCTGGTGGACCGAGGACGCCGGGGACGGTGTCATCGCCTGGTGCCTCCCGCTGCCCGGGGCGGTCAAGGAGGACCTCGAGCTCGTCCGGCGCGGCGACGAACTCTTCCTCACCGCCGGACCGTTCCGCCGGATCGTCCGCCTGGAGTCCGCGCTGCGCCGCTGCACCGTCTCAGGGGCCGCGCTCACCGACGGTGTCCTGCGTGTCCGGTTCACACCTGACCCCGCCCTCTGGCCCCGGACACAATGAACGGCGTACCACCGTTCGGGTAACGTCGGTAGTACGTGGCCCGCACGGTCACGCAGGCAACCGCGTCGCAGGAGTCCGCCATGAGTGAAGCCACCGATCGTCCCGTCGACGACGACGCGTGGGCGGAGGCCTGCGCCGAGGACCTCGAAGCGGAGAAGGCCCGCCGCCGGGCACAGTACGGGCAGCAGCCGGGGTCCGCCGCCGAGGAGCTGCGCAAACTGTTCGACGTGGTGGCCGACAAGGTCTCCTCGCTGCAGTCGCCACTGCTCGGCATGGCCGCCCAGGGCACCGTCCAGCAGGTGATCCGGCAGGCCAAGTCCGCGGTCGAGCCCGTCATCGAGCGGAACCCGGACCTCTTCGACCATCTCGCCGCCGCGGGGAACGAACTCCTCGCCGCCTACCGCTCCGCCGTCGAGGGCCAGGAGGGCCGCTGGACCCGGGGCACAGAGGGCGCCGGAGGCACCTCGGGCGGCACCGGATCCACCCCCGGCACCGCCAGGAAGGCGGCCGACGACCCCTCCGACCCGCGCGACGAGGGCACCGGCGGCAGCGAACACATCGACCTGGACTGACCGAGGGCAGGAAATACCCGTCCCCGGCTCGGGTACGGTTGGCCGTAGCGGGGCTCGACCGAAACTGAGGGATTCATGGGACTCACCATCGGCGTCGATATCGGCGGCACGAAGATCGCGGCTGGAGTGGTCGACGAAGAGGGCCGGATCCTCTCGACGTTCAAGGTATCGACCCCGCCGACCGCCGAAGGCATCGTGGACGCGATCAGCGCCGCCGTGTCCGGGGCGAGCGAAGGGCACGACGTCGAGGCCGTAGGCATCGGCGCGGCCGGATACGTCGACGACAAGCGTGCGACCGTGCTGTTCGCCCCGAACATCAACTGGCGCCACGAGCCGCTCAAGGACAAGGTCGAGCAGCGCGTCGGCCTGCCCGTCGTCGTCGAGAACGACGCCAACGCGGCGGCCTGGGGCGAATACCGCTTCGGCGCCGGCCAGGGCCACGACGACGTCATCTGCATCACGCTCGGCACCGGCCTGGGCGGCGGCATCATCATCGGCAACAAGCTGCGCCGGGGACGCTTCGGTGTGGCGGCGGAATTCGGTCACATCCGGGTCGTCCCGGACGGCCTGCTCTGCGGCTGCGGCAGCCAGGGCTGCTGGGAGCAGTACGCCTCCGGGCGCGCTCTCGTGCGGTACGCGAAGCAGCGCGCCAACGCCACCCCGGAGAACGCGCCGATCCTCCTGGGGCTCGGCGACGGCACCGTGGAGGGCATCGAGGGCAAGCACATCAGCGAGGCCGCCCGGCAGGGCTGCCCGGTGGCCGTCGACTCCTTCCGTGAGCTGGCCCGCTGGGCCGGAGCCGGACTGGCCGACCTCGCCTCGCTCTTCGACCCGTCGGCCTTCATCGTCGGCGGCGGCGTCTCGGACGAGGGGGAGCTGGTCCTCGACCCGATCCGCAAGTCGTTCCGGCGCTGGCTGATCGGCGGCGAGTGGCGCCCGCACGCCCAGGTCCTCGCCGCCCAACTGGGCGGCAAGGCGGGCCTGGTGGGCGCGGCGGACCTGGCACGCCAGGGCTGACCTCACCCGCAGCACGTCCGACGCCCGTCGCGCCCCATGGGGAGCGGCGGGCGTCCGTCGTATCGTGCCTTCCATGGTCACGAAGCCGATGCCCCTGCCCGACTCCCGTACCGAGCCGGACGGTTCGGCCGTCATCAGAGTGCTCAGCTACAACGTCCGCTCGCTGCGCGACGACACCGAGGCGCTGGCCCGTGTCATCCGCGCCTGCGCACCGGACCTGGTGTGCGTCCAGGAGGCCCCCCGCTTCTTCCGCTGGCGCAAGGCGGCGGCCCGGCTCGCGGCCATGACCGACCTGGTGGTCCTCAGCGGCGGGGCCACGGCGGCGGGGCCGCTGCTGCTCTGCTCCCTGCGGGCCACCGTGGAACGCACCGAGGACATCCTGCTGCCGCTCACACCGGGGCTGCACCGGCGAGGCCTGGCCACGGCGGTCGTACGGTTCGGCGGGGCGCGGACCGGTGTCGTCAGCTGCCACCTCAGCCTCCAGCGCGAGGAACGGCAGGCCCAGGCGGGACTGCTGCTGGAGCGGATCGACGCGATGGGCGTCCCGCACGCCGTCGTGGCCGGCGACCTCAACGACGTACCGGACGGGAGCGCCTTCCGGCGGCTGGCGGGGCGGCTGCAGGACTGCCGGACCGTGCGGCCCTGGGGCGGCGAGCTCACCTTCCCGCCCGACGCACCGCGCAAGCGGATCGACGCGGTGTTCGCGACCGGCGGCATCGAGGTGCTCGGCTGCGGCGTCCCCGAGGACCTGCCCGGCGTCACCGGCGCGGACCTGCGGGCGGCCACGGACCATCTGCCCGTGCTGGCCGCCCTCAGGGTGCCCGCGGGGAGCTGAGCCTGCCCGGGGGCGGGTCAGACGACCGCGCCGCGCCCCGGGTCGTCGTCCTCTTCGTCGTCGTGGGGCATGCGCGCCACCAGGGTGGCGAACCCGCCCAGAAAGCCGCCGATGGAGAGAGTGGTGAGCCACCACGTCATCTCCCACTGCATCAGCACCGCGACCAGCATCAGCACCGGACCGCCGACGACCGCGAGCCAGGCGAACTTGGCCGTCACGTCGGCCTCGGGAAGCGGCGGCGGCTCCGGCGGGACGAAGTGTCCCTCCTCGCTGTCGTCCGGATCGTCGACGTCGCTGTCCTCGGGCTCCTCCAGGCCGTAGTCGCGCGGGCCCGCGACTCCGGGCGCGAAGACCACCGAACCGCCGAGCGGCTTCTTCTCCGGCGGCCCGCCGGACGTCTTCCCGCCCACGCCCTTGTCGGCGTCGTCACCCGCGCCGGACTCCGGAGAGGGTTCCAGGACGTTGACCTGGTCGTCCTCCAGCAGGGCCAGATCCTCGATCGACTTGAACGGCTTGGCGCCCGGCGGGTCCGGCGGCTCCTCGCCGTACCCCGCGACGATCGCCTCCCAGGCCGCTGCCTCGTCGAGCCGGGCCCCCTCCGCGCCCTCGGGGGCAGCCGTTCCTTCCGTGGGGCGCGGTTCGCGCTCCTCGTCACTGCCCGCGCGCTCCGCGTCGTGCTCAGCCACCGGACGTGCTCCCCTTCTTGCCAGCGTCGGTTGCGAGGCGGTCGATGAACCGGTAGCTCTCGTCGAAGATCCGCTCCGCATCGTGGTCCAACGTCGCCACGTGGTAGCTCTGTTCCAGGAGGATCTCCTCGACGTCCCTGGACGAGACCCGGCTGAGGATCCGCGCCGAGTCGGCCGGCGGCACGACATGGTCCTGCGGACTGTGCAGCAGCACGATCGGCTGGGTGACCTGCGGCAGATCGGCGTCGACCAGCCGGAAGAACGCCCGCACGGAGTGCGCGGCGTGCAGCGGCACCCGGTCGTAGCCGATCTCCTCGGCACCCTCCAGCGCGATGTCGCTGGTCAGCCCCTTCGTCGTCCGCACCACATGGCGGGCCACCGGCAGGGCGTACGCCGAGAGGCCGTGCACCTTGTTCGCCGGGTTCACCAGCACCAGGCCCGTGATCTCGTCACCGTGCTTCGCGGCGAGGCGCAATGCGAGGGCGCCGCCCATGGAGAGACCGAAGACGAAGACCTGCTCGCACCGCGCCCGGAGCGCCCGCAGCTCACGGTCCACCTCCGCGTACCAGTCCTGCCAGCCCGTGACCGCCATGTCCTCCCAGCGTGTGCCGTGGCCGGGCAGCAGAGGGAGCGACACGGTCAGTCCGCGCTCCGCCAGATAGCCGGCCCAGGGGCGCAGGGACTGCGGCGAACCCGTGAATCCGTGACAGAGGAGGACGCCGACCTCTCCGCCCTCGTGGCGGAACGGCTCGGCTCCAGGGAGGACCGGCACCGGGGTCTCCTGTTCATGAAGCGGGGCGGGGGTGCGGGGGGCGTGCAAAAGGATTACTTCACCGTACGCGACCGGACCGACACCGACCAGGGCCGTCACCGCCCGAGCGGCCGTCACCTGCGGGGCGTCCGCGAGGGACACCGTCCCGAGCGGGCGGGGGAGGCCGCGGCCCCACAGGCTAAGGTCTCATCGACGGCACACAGGAGGCACCCGAGTTGATCTACGGCGCAATGAAGTTCTCCATCGGCGGCTCTCTGAAGCTCGCCTTCAGGCCGTGGGTGGAGGGCCTGGAGAACATCCCCGTACACGGGCCGGCGATCCTCGCGAGCAACCATCTCTCGTTCTCCGACTCCTTCTTCCTGCCGGCGGTCCTCGACCGCAAGGTGACCTTCATCGCCAAGGCGGAGTACTTCACCGCCCCCGGAGTGAAGGGGAAGCTCACCGCCGCCTTCTTCAAGGGCGTCGGACAGCTCCCGGTGGACCGCTCCGGCGGTCGCGGCGCGGGCGAGGCGGCCGTCAGGGCCGGCATCCAGGTCATCGAGAGCGGGGGGCTCTTCGGTATCTACCCGGAGGGCACCCGGTCGCCCGACGGCCGGCTCTACCGGGGCAAGCCCGGCGGCCTCGCCCGGGTGACCCTCGCCACGGGTGCGCCCGTCATCCCCGTGGCGATGATCGACACGGAGAAGATCCAGCCCCCCGGCCAGGTGATGCCCAAGCTGATGCGGCCCGGGATCAGGATCGGCAAGCCGCTGGACTTCAGCCGCTACCAGGGCATGGAGGGTGACCGGTTCATCCTGCGCTCGGTGACCGACGAGGTCATGTACGAGATCATGAAGCTCTCCGGCCAGGAGTACGTGGACATCTACGCGACCGCGGCCAAACGGCAGATCGCCGAGGAGGCGAAGAACAAGGGGCCGCAGAGGCCCGGCGGCGCGTAGGAGCGCCGCCGGCCGCCCGGAACGGGCAGCGTGGCAGGGGCGGGAACCGGGGGAGGGGACGCAGGGACATGGCCGGGCGTGAACGAGTCGTACGGATGTCGGTCGAGCAGCCGCTGTGGCGTGCGCTGACCGCGTACCGCGTGCTGACGCTGATCTACGCGGCGCTGCTCGCCGGCTTCGGCCGTGACAAGTGGGAGCGCCCCTGGGTCGCCGTGGCCTTCCTGGCGTTCCTCGCGCTCTGGACGCTCGTCACCCTTCCCAGGGTGGCCAACGCCGCGAGCTGCACGAAGCGCTTCCTCGGCCTGGACCTCACGGTCGCCCTGACCGGCATCCTTCTGACCCCGCTGGCCGACTTCGACGCCCAGCACATGGACGGCCCGACGCTCCCGTCGATCTGGACCGCGGGCTCGGTCCTCGCCTTCGCGCTCAAGGGCGGCTGGCGCTGGGCGGCCTTCGCCTCCACCCTCGTCGCCGCCGCCAACATCGTCGAGCGCGGCGAGCCCAGCGAGGACACCTTCCACAACGTGCTGCTGGTCTGGGTCGCCTCCATCGCCATCGGCTACGTCGTCGAGGTGGCCCGGGCCAGTGAGCGCACCCTGGCGCGGGCCCTGGAGATCGAGGCCGCCACCCGGGAGCGGGAGCGGCTCGCCCGCGACATCCACGACAGCGTCCTCCAGGTCCTGGCCATGGTCCAGCGGCGCGGCACGGCCCTGGGAGGCGAGGCCGCGGAGCTCGGCAGGATGGCCGGGGAGCAGGAGGTCGCCCTGCGGACCCTGGTCTCCAGCGGTCTGGTGCCGACGACCCGGGTCTCCGAGGACAGCGCCGAGGGCGCGGTGGTCCGCGCGGTGGAGATCCCCGAGGAGGAGAGCGCCGAGGCCGACCTGCGCGCGCTGCTCGCCCCGCACGCCGGATCCCGGGTCACCTTCGCGGAGCCCGGCGCCCCGGTGGTGCTGGCGGCCGGTGCGGCGCGTGAGCTGGCCGCCGCGGTGAGCGCCGCGCTGGACAACGTCCGGGTCCACGCGGGGCCGGACGCCCAGGCGTGGATCCTGGTCGAGGACGAGCCGGACGAGGTGATCGTCACGGTCCGGGACGACGGCCCGGGCATCCCGGAGGGCAGACTCGACCAGGCGGAGGGGGAGGGCCGGCTCGGCGTCGCCCTCTCGATCCGCGGGCGGCTGCGCGATCTGGGCGGCACAGCGGAACTGATCTCGGTCCCGGGCCAGGGCACCGAGGTCGAATTGAAGGTCCCGAAGGTTTCACGGGGGAAGGCAGGAACGGCCCGATGAGTACACCGCAGACACAGGCAACCGAGGAACGGGCCATCAGGGTGATGGTCGTCGACGACCACCCGATGTGGCGCGACGCCGTCGCCCGCGATCTGGCCGAGTCCGGCTTCGACGTGGTCGCGACCGCCGGCGACGGGCCGGGCGCCGTGCGCCGGGCCAGGGCCGCAGTGCCGGACGTCCTGGTGCTCGACCTGAACCTGCCGGGGATGCCCGGCGTCCAGGTCTGCAAGGAGCTGGTCGGATCGCACCCGGGGCTGCGCGTCCTGGTGCTCTCCGCCAGCGGCGAGCACGCCGACGTCCTGGAGGCCGTGAAGTCCGGCGCCACCGGCTATCTGCTGAAGTCGGCGAGCACCCAGGAGCTGACCGACGCCGTACGCGCGACCGCGGCCGGCGACCCGGTCTTCACACCGGGCCTCGCCGGACTGGTCCTCGGCGAGTACCGCCGGCTCGCCTCCGACCCGGCCCCCGCGGCCCCCGACCAGCCGAAGGTCCCGCAGCTCACCGACCGTGAGACCGAGGTCCTGCGGCTGGTCGCCAAGGGGCTCTCGTACAAGCAGATCGCCGAGCGCCTGGTCATCTCCCACCGCACCGTGCAGAACCACGTCCAGAACACCCTGGGCAAGCTCCAGCTGCACAACCGGGTGGAGCTCGTCCGCTATGCCATCGAGGCCGGCCTCGACGACGCCTGACGGACAACCGGCGCGTACGGCAACGGAATTGACCGTCCGACCCATCCCGGAGTGACCTGGGTCACCATTAGCGTGGCCCGTAGCGAGCTCACTTCGGCGAAGGGATGCTTTCATGCGGGTCGGAGTACTGACCGGGGGCGGCGACTGCCCCGGGCTCAACGCGGTCATCCGCGCGATCGTCCGCAAGGGCGTGCAGGAGTACGGCTACGACTTCACCGGGTTCCGCGACGGCTGGCGCGGCCCCCTGGAGGGCGTGACCGTGCCGCTCTCCATACCGGTGGTGCGGGGCATCCTGCCGCGCGAAGGCACCATCCTCGGCTCTTCCCGGACCAATCCGTTCGACGCCGAGTACGCCGGCCAGGGGGTCCGCCGCATCAAGGACAGCCTCGCCAAGTACGAGATCGACTCCCTGATCACGATCGGCGGGGAGGACACCCTCGGCGTCGCGGCGAAGCTGTCCGACGACTACGGCGTCCCGTGCGTAGGCGTTCCCAAGACCATCGACAACGACCTCTCGGGAACCGACTACACCTTCGGTTTCGACACCGCCGTCTCCATCGCCACCGAGGCCATCGACCGGCTCCACACCACGGCCGAATCCCATATGCGGGTACTCGTCGTCGAGGTGATGGGGCGCCACGCGGGCTGGATCGCGCTCCACTCCGGTCTGGCCGGCGGGGCCAACGTCATCCTCATCCCGGAGCAGCGCTTCGACACCGACCAGGTCTGCGAGTGGGTCACCTCCCGCTTCCGGGCGAGCTACGCGCCGATCGTGGTGGTGGCCGAGGGGGCGGCGCCCGCGCGGGGGGAGATGATCCTCAAGGACGACTCCCACGACTCCTTCGGTCATGTCCGGCTCTCGGGTGTGGGCGAATGGCTGGCCAAGGAGATCGAGCGGCGCACCGGCAAGGAGGCCAGGACCACGGTCCTCGGGCATGTCCAGCGCGGCGGCACGCCGAGTGCCTTCGACCGCTGGCTCGCCACCCGCTTCGGGCTGCACGCCATCGACGCGGTCCACGAGGGTGCCACCGGGGTGATGGTCGCCCTCCGGGGGACGGACATCGTCCGGGTGCCGATCGCGGAGGCGACGGCACGCCTGAAGACGGTCGACCCCGCCCTGTACGCGGAGGCGGGGGTCTTCTTCGGCTGATCCGCTTCCCGGCCGGTCCCGCTCCGGCCGGGCGGCGCCCTGGGGGCGCGGGTCGTATATTCGCGAGGACCGGCCCCGCCCCCTCTTCCGGGAGACGTCGTGGAAATCCTGGCATTCGGCGTGCAGTCCGACGAGAAGCCACTGATCGAGAAGGCCTTCGCCGGCCTGCACGAAGTCCGCTGCCTGGACGTCTTCCTCACCGAGGACACCGCCCCGATCGCGGCCGGCTACGAGATCATCTCCACCAGCGTCAACGCCGACCTCGGCAGCCGCGTCCTGCAGTCACTCGCGGCGGGTGGTACGCAGATGATCGCCCAGCGCTCCACCGGCTTCAACAACATCGACCTCGACGTCGCGGAACGTCTCGCCCTGCGCGTCGCCCGCGTCTCGTACTACTCGCCCCACTCGGTCGCCGAATTCGCCTGGACCCTGGCCATGGCCGTCAACCGCCGCATCGTCCGCGCGGTGGGCCGCACCCGGGACTTCGACTTCCGGCTCGACGGGCTCCTCGGCCGGGACATGCACGGCCGCACGGCGGGTGTGGTCGGCACGGGGAAGATCGGTGAGGCGTTCACCCGGATCGCCCATGGCTTCGGCATGGAGCTGCTCGGCTGGGACGTCGCCGAGAATCCCGCCTGCACCGCGCTCGGCATGACGTACGTGGACAAGGAGCGCCTCTTCGCCGAGTCCGACCTGATCAGCCTCCACGTGCCCCTGCTGCCGGCCACACGGCACATCATCGGCGAGGAAGCCCTGTCCTTGATGAAGGACGACGCGATCCTGGTCAACTCCAGCCGGGGTGGCCTGATCGACACCCGCGCTCTCGTCACCGAGCTGCGGACCGGCCGTTTCACCGGTGTGGGGCTCGACGTCTACGAGGCCGAGGCAGGGCTCTTCTACGTCGACAAGTCGATGGAGGGCATCGACGACGACACCCTCGCCCGGCTCGTCACCTTCCCGAACGTCATCGTGACCTCGCACCAGGCGTACTACACGCGCGACGCGGTGGGGCAGATCATCGACGCCACGGTGCGGAACGTCACCGACTACCTGGCGGGCCGCCGCAGCGACAACGTCCTGGTCCCGGCGCTCCCCGCGCGATAGCCCGCGTGCCCCTTCGCCTGCTCCTTCAGGAACGCGCCCGCGTACGCCGCTGTCTCCTCCTCCGAGCCGCAGGGGGAGTCCCCGCCGGCCGCACCGTCCGTGCCGTCCGCACCCTTCAGCTGGGCACGGGCAGCGCCGCCAGCAGCCCGGTCACGATCGCGGCGCCGCGCAGCGTCAGTACCGACTCGGGGTGGAACTGCACCGAGGCGAAGCCCCGGCCCCGCAGCGCGTGCAGCTCACCGGAGGCCGTGTCCCGGCTCGCCTCGATGCCGTGCGCGCTCAGCTCCGTGGCCGCCGCCTCGTCGCAGAGAGCGGTGAAGCTGTTGTAGAAGCCGACCGTCTCGGGCCTGCCGAACAGATCGATCCGGGTCTGCGCCCCCTGGTACGGCACGGCCTTCCGCGCGATCTCCAGGCCCAGCTCCGCCGCGATCAGCTCATGGCCGAGGCAGACGCCGAGCAGCCCGTGGCGGTGCTCCCGCACCAGCTCGGCGGCCAGCCCGCGCAGCAGCCGCATCTTCGGATCGGCCGTGTCCCCCGGGTCGCCGGGCCCGGGCCCCAGTACCACTGGCCCCTCGTGCGCCCGTACGGCCTCCCGGAGCCCGGGCTCGTCGTACCGGCGCACCGAGACCGTGAGGCCCGAGGAGCGCAGCAGATGGGCGAGCATCGCGGTGAAGGTGTCCTCGCCGTCCACCACCAGCGCGTGACCGGACAGGTCCTGCGTGCGCTCCTGCATCCGCAGCCAGAAGGGGGCCAGACCACCGCGGCGGTCGTCCAGCGCCGCCCGCACCCGCGGATCGGACGCCAGCCGCGGGCGGTCCGCCTCCGCCTCGGGCCGCCCCGGCCTGACACCCAGCGCCGCGAGCACACCGGCCGCCTTCGCATGGGTCTCGGCGACCTCCCCCGCCGGGTCGGAGTGGCGTACGAGCGTGGCCCCGACCGGCACCCGCAGCCGGCCGGACGCCGAGATGTCGGCGGTGCGGATCAGGATCGGCGAGTCCAGCGTCTGCGCCCCGCCCGGCTCCCGGCTCACCAGCGCGAGGGCGCCCGCGTAGTAACCGCGGCCCCCCGGCTCGTACCGCTCGATCACCCGGCAGGCGTTCTGGACGGGGGAGCCGGTGACCGTGGCCGCGAACATGGTCTCCTTCAGGACCTCGCGCACGTCCAGTGAGGAACGCCCCCGCAGCTCGTACTCCGTGTGCGCGAGATGGGCCATCTCCTTGAGCCGGGGCCCGACCACCACGCCGCCCATGTCGCCGACGGTGCACATCATCTTGAGCTCCTCGTCGACCACCATGGAGAGCTCCTCGGTCTCCTTCCGGTCGCCGAGGAAGGCCAGCAGGCTCTCCGCGGTCGGCCCCTCGGCCGGGTAGCGGTAGGTCCCGCTGATCGGGTTCATCACGACGGTCCCGCCGGACATCCGCACATGGACCTCCGGGCTGGCGCCGACCAGCGTCCGGTCCTCCGTGTGGACGACGAACGTCCAGTACGCCCCGCGCTCGCCCGACAGCAGCCGCCGGAACAGCGCCAGCGCGTCGGCTCGGCCGAAACCGGGGATCTCGCCGCCGAAGGTCCGCCGGATCACGAAGTTCGCGCCCTCGCCCTGCCCGATCTCGTCCTCGATGACCCGCCGGACGATGCCGGCGTACTCCTCGTCCGGGACGTCGAAGGCGCCGCCCTCGACCCGCACGTCATGGCCGGGAAGGTGCGCGAGCACCTCGGCCAGCGGCAGCTCGTACGCCTCCCCGGCGACCAGCACGGAGAGCGGGGTGCCGTCGTCCCGTACGTCGAAACCGCGCTCGGCGATCTGCCGGAAGGGCACCAGGGCCAGCGAGGGCAGATCGCCCACCGGGATGTCGGCGAGCCGCTCCACCTCCCGCACCTCACCGGTCAGGACCTCGACGACGTCGTGGTCCCTGCCGGGCGTGCGCCTGCGCAGCAGGGCGAAGGGCGGGGAGTCGTCGCGGAGCAGCATGGACAGCAGGTCGAGGGCACGGCCGGGCGTGGGCCGGGACATGGGCTCGGGCATGGGCTCGGGCATGGGCGTTCCTTCCTGATGAGGAACGGCTCCCGGCTCAGAAACGCAGAGAAGGCCGCCCCTCGGGCGGCCTTCGCGGAGTCTGTACGCGCGATGAATCAGCGGGCCGCCGGATGAGCGGTCCACCACCAGTTCTGGGTTGTCTGCGCGAACATGCCACGTACCTTAGCGGACGGGGTGGACAAACGAGCGCGCGTCTCATTTGCTGAGCGGGCGGACGGGGCGCGCTCGCCGACCCCGTAATGTTGTCAAGGTGACCGTGAACGCCAATACCTCCGTCGCCGGTGGCCACACCTGGCGAGACCTTCCCGCGGCGCAGCAGCCCGAGTACCCCGATGCCGAGGCTCTGCGCGACGTACTCGCGGACCTCGAGTCGTATCCTCCGCTCGTCTTCGCAGGCGAGTGCGACCAGCTGCGCGCCCGTCTGGGAGCCGTCGCCAAGGGCGAGGCGTTCCTGCTGCAGGGCGGCGACTGTGCCGAGGCCTTCGACGCCGTGTCCGCCGAGCACATCCGGGCCAAGCTGAAGACGCTGCTCCAGATGAGCGCCGTCCTGACGTACGCGGCCTCCGTGCCGGTCGTCAAGATCGGCCGGATCGCCGGGCAGTACTCCAAGCCGCGCTCCAAGCCGACCGAGACCCGCGACGGCGTGACCCTGCCGACCTACCGCGGCGACTCCGTCAACGGCTTCGAGTTCACCGAGGCGGCCCGGATCCCGGACCCCGAGCGGCTGAAGCAGATGTACCACGCGTCCGCTTCCACGCTGAACCTGGTACGCGCGTTCACCACCGGTGGTTACGCCGACCTGCGCCAGGTGCACGCCTGGAACCAGGACTTCGTGAAGTCCTCGCCGTCCGGGCAGCGTTACGAGGCCCTGGCCCGCGAGATCGACAACGCGCTGAACTTCATGAAGGCGTGCGGCACGGACCCGGCCGAGTTCAAGGCGGTCGAGTTCTACGCCTCGCACGAGGCGCTGCTGCTGGACTACGAGTCGTCGCTGACCCGCACCGACTCGCGCACCGGACAGCTGTACGACACCTCGGGCCACATGGTCTGGGTCGGTGAGCGCACCCGCCAGATGGACGGCGCGCACATCGAGTTCGCCTCGAAGATCCGCAACCCCATCGGGATCAAGCTCGGCCCGACGACCACCGTCGACGAGGCGCTCGGCTACATCGACCGCCTCGACCCCGAGCGCGAGCCCGGCCGGCTGACCTTCATCGTCCGCATGGGCGCCGACAAGGTCCGCGACAAGCTCCCCGAGCTGGTCGAGAAGGTCACGGCGTCCGGCGCCAAGGTGGTGTGGGTGACCGACCCGATGCACGGCAACACCTTCGAGGCCGCGTCCGGCCACAAGACCCGCCGCTTCGACGACGTCCTCGACGAGGTCAAGGGCTTCTTCGAGGTCCACAAGGAGCTCGGGACGCACCCCGGCGGCATCCACGTCGAGCTCACGGGCGACGACGTCACCGAGTGCGTCGGCGGCGGCCACGAGATCTTCGTGGACGATCTGCACCAGCGCTACGAGACGGCCTGCGACCCGCGCCTCAACCGCAGCCAGTCCCTCGACCTGGCCTTCCTGGTCGCCGAGATGTACCGCGACCAGTAGGGATCACCCCTGGTGACGCACGTGGGGCACGGATCGATGTGATCCGTGCCCCACAGGCGTACCGGGGCTTTTGCGTGCGGGGGCTCGCGGGTAAGGTTAGGTTAGCCTCACCGACAATTCGGGACGGCGCAGCGATCGACCCGTCGGGAGGTGAACCGCATGTACGTCTGCTCCTGCTTCGGCATCACGGAGGACCAGGTCAAACAGCATGCGGACGGCGGAGCGTGCACGCCTCGCCAGATCGCTTCCGCGTGCAAGGCCGGCACCGACTGCGGCGGCTGCGTCCGCAGGATCCAGGCGCTGCTCGGCCGTGGCGACTGCCCGCGCCGTGAGCTCGTCGAGGGACGTACGGCGCCGGAGGGCGCCCCGGCCGGTGCGCCCGTCGCTCTCGGCACCACGCCGGACGTCCGGCTCTCCGACGCCGCCTGAGAATTCCTCGCGGACCGCGCGGAAGCTTGTCGGAGCCCGTGGATCAGCTGTCCGGCTGCTCGATCAGCTGGGCGATGTAGAGCGGTTCCCCGAGTTTCTCGACCAGCTCCAGCTGGGTGTCGAGATAATCGATGTGGTGCTCCTCGTCCTCGAGGATGGACTCGAAGATGTTCGCCGAAGTGATGTCGCCCTTGCCGCGCATCACCTCGATGCCGCGCCTGAGGCGGTCGATCGCCTCCACCTCGACCTGGCGGTCGGCCTGGAACATCTCGGTGACCGTCTGACCGACCCGCACGTGGAAGAGCCGCTGATAGTTGGGCAGGCCGTCCAGGAACAGGATCCGGTCGGTAAGGATCTCCGCGTGCTTCATCTCGTCGAACGATTCGGCCCGCGTGTACTTGGCGAGCTTCGTCCAGCCGAAGTTGTCCTGCATCTTCGCGTGCAGGAAGTACTGATTGATGGCAGTCAATTCGGCGGTCAGCTGTTCGTTCAGGAACTCGAGGACCTCGGGGTCGCCCTGCATCGCAGAGGCTCCTTCCAACCGGTGAACTGGGCACGTTTGCGCGCATCCTCGCATCGCACCATGCCGCCGTCCAGTAAGTGCATGCTTAGTATGAGTTGCCCGAATCGACTCTCCCCTGGTCATGACCACCCCTGCCTGTCTGTCACCATGGAGGCATGGGTCAGCCGGAAAGCCGGAAACGCGGCACAGCAGAGCAGTCCGGGCTTCCACCGGGGCAACGACTGCAGCGCGGCTGGCCGGTCACCCATTACGGGCCCGTGCCCAAGTTCAAACCGGACCGCTGGGAGTTCAGGGTCTTCGGGGCCACGGCCGACGGTGACAAGCACTGCTGGAATCACCAGGAATTCACGGCGCTCCCCTTCTCCTCCGTCGTCGCGGACCTCCACTGCGTGACGAAATTCAGCATGCTCGGCGCCGAATGGGGCGGAATCCTGGCCCGCGAGGTGGTGGAACTGGCACCTCCGGCGCCCCACGTCACCCATGTGATGGTCTGGGCCGAATACGGATTCAGCTCGAACCTCCGGATCGCCGACTTCGCGTCCGACCGGACGCTGTTCGCCACCCATAAGGACGGCGAACTGCTCACCGCCGAACACGGATTCCCGCTGCGCCTCGTCGTGCCGCATCTGTATGCCTGGAAGGGGCCCAAATGGGTCCGGGGCATCGAATACATGTCGGCCGACCGCCGTGGCTTCTGGGAGGAGCGCGGCTACCACAACATCGGCGACCCGTGGAGCGAGCAGCGCTACTCCTACCAGGAGGAGCCCGGGGACGGCCCCGAGCTCTGAGCGGTCCGCCGGCCCCTGAGGGCGTGCCGTCTCACCCGGTGGCGGTGCCCCTGAGCTCCTTCAGCCGGGCCACGTCCGCCGCATGGCCCTCCTTGCCGCCCGGCGTCTCGATGATCAGCGGCACACCCTCGGTCGCCGGATGGGAGAACAGCTCGCGGAACGGCTCGGCGCCTATGTGACCCGCGCCGATGTTCTCGTGCCGGTCCTTGTGGGCGCCCGCCACGTCCTTGGAGTCATTGGCGTGGATCAGCTTCAGCCGGCCCTCGCCGACCGTGTCCACCAGCAGATCCAGGGTCTTCCGCATGCCCGAGGGGCCGGTCAGATCGTGGCCCGCCGCGTAGATGTGGCAGGTGTCCAGGCAGATCCCCAGCCTGGGGTGGGAGTCCAGGGCCTCGAAATACGGGCCGAAGTCCCAGGTCCGCGAGCAGAGCGAGGAGCCCTGCCCCGCGGTCGACTCCAGCAGCAGGAACGGGTCGTCGTCATGGGTCAGCTCGTCCAGCAGCGGAAGCATGTGCGTACGCACCTGGGCGAGCGCCACCTCACGCGCGCGGCCGCCGGTCGCCGAGCCGGTGTGCACCACCACGCCCAGGGCGCCGATCTCTCTCGCCCGGCGCAGCGAGTGGCGCAGCGACACGACCGACCGCTCGACCGTGGCCTCGGTGTGCGAGCCGAAATTGATCAGGTACGGGGCATGGACGTACGCGGGAATCCGCCCGGCGGCGCACTCCGAGCGGAACAGCTCGTCCTGTGCCGGGTTCCCCCGCGGTGTCGCCCAGCCGCGCGGATTGGCGACGAAGACCTGCACGGTCTCCGCCGCCAGCTCCCGCGCGTAGCCGAGGCCGACCTTGGCGAGTCCGCCGGCCACGGGGACGTGACCGCCGATGGGGTTGCGCATGTGCTGCCAGTCCTCGTGGGTCTACAGGGCCTTGGTCCTGATGGTGATCGTGGAACCTTCCGCGGCCTTCTCGCCGCCCTCGACCGACTGGCTGCCGACCGTGTCGCTGAACGAGAGGAACGGGCGGTCGACCTTGACCTCGAACCCCGCCTCCTCCAGTGTGCTCCGTGCCTCGTCGACGTCCTTCCCCGTGACATCGGGGACCTGGAGCATGCGCGGGCCCTTGGAGACCGTCAGCTCCACCGTGTCGCCCTCGGCGGCCTCCGCGCCGCTCCCGGGCGACTGCCGGGCGATCTCGCCCGCGGCCTCGGGTGAGTTGACCCGGTCGCTCAGGACCTTCGCCTCGAGACCCGCCTCGTCCAGAGCGGCCGTGGCGTCCTCGACGGAGAGCCCGGAGACGTCGGGCACGTCGACCGGGCTGCCCTTGCTGACGACCAGGGCGACCGCCGAGTCGGCATGGCGCTCGGTACCGGCCCGCGGATCCGTACGGATGACCTTGCCCCGGTCGATCTCCTCGCTGAACTCCCGGGTCGCCATTCCGGGTGCGAGCCCCGCCTTCTTCAGCTCACGCCGGGCCTCGGCGAGGGCGAGCGCCTCGACATCGGGGACCTTCACGATCTCCGGGCCGCGCGAGATCACCAGTCTCACCGCGTCGTTGCCCCGGATGCGCTCACCGGAGCCCGGATCGCTGCTGATCACCGTCCCGCGCTTCACCGTGTCGCTGTAGGAGCGCTCGACGCCCTTCAGGTCGAGGCCCTCGTCCGCGAGCCGCTTCTCCGCAGCGCTCTGGGTCTGGCCCAAGAGGGACGGGACCCGGGTGAACTGCCCCGAGTTGATGTACCAGACGCCCACGCCGGCCCCCAGCACCAGGAGGACGGCGACGAGCACCGCGAGCGTCCCGCGCCGGCCGCGGCCGGCGAAGGGCCGCCGCCCGCGCCCGGGCTCCCGGGGCGATGCCGGGGGCATCTCCAGCCGGCTGGTGTGGTGCGCGGTGCCCTGGCCGGCCGGGATCACCCTGGGGATCACGCTCGTACGGTCCTCGGCGCCGTCGTGCTCCTCCGTGACGGCCTGCGGAGGCATCGCGTCGAGCTGCTCCTCGGTGAGAGCCGCCCGTATCTCACGGGACCGCGCGAGCAGGGCCACCGCGTCGGACGGACGGACGTCGGGGTTGCGCGCCGTCGCGGCGGCCACCAGCTCGTCCAGCCCGGCGGCCAGGTCCGGAACGGCGCCGGACGGTGCCGGGACGTCCTGGTTCAGATGCCGGTAGAGGACCTGGGCGGCGGTGTCACCGCCATGGGGCTTGTCGCCGGTCAGCATCTCGTAGAGCACCACACCGCAGGCGTACACATCGGACCGGGTGTCGGCCGTGCCCTGCTCGATCTGCTCCGGAGCGAGGTACGAGACCGTGCCCAGGAGTGAGCCGGTGGTGTCCGTGGCGGTTCCCACCGCGCGCACGAGACCGAAGTCGGCGACCTTCACCCGGCCGTCGTCCCCGATGAGGACGTTCTCCGGCTTCATGTCGCGGTGGACGAAGCCCGCCCGGTGCGCGGCGCCGAGGGCGGCCAGCACCGGTTCGAGGATGTCCAGCGCCGCCCGGGGCTGCAACGCCCCGCGCTCGCGCAGGACGTCACGCAGGGTGCACCCCGAGACGTACTCCATCGCCAGATACACGTACGCGCCCTGGGCGCCCTGGTCGAACACGGCCACCACATTGGGGTGGGCGAGCCGGGCGACGGACTTGGCCTCGCGGATGAAGCGCTCGACGAACGCCGCGTCGGTCGCCAGCGCCGGGTGCATCACCTTGAGGGCGAGCACCCGGTCGAGCCGGGTGTCCACGGCCCGGTAGACCGTGGCCATACCGCCGACGGCGATGCGCGCATCGATGCGATAGCGGCCGTCGAGCAGCTGCCCGACTAGGGGGTCCTGGAGGGTCGTGTCCACGGGGCGAGTCTACGAGCTGCCACGGACACCACGGATGGGCCTGGCCTCCCGGGGGACGTTCCGGTGCCGAGCCGTGACAGGGGCATGCGCGTGCTGTGACGGGGAGACCCCCGCCGGTGCACGGCCCTCAGAAGGCCGGGCGCTCCGGATCCAGCACCGCGCGGCCCTGTGACGGTGAGGACGCCTCCGCGAAATGGCGCCGTGGGATGCGTCCCGCCCGGTACGCCAGGCGTCCGCCGTCCACCGCGTGCCGCATCGCCGCCGCCATCAGCTCGGGCTCCTGCGCCCGGGTCACCGCCGAGGCGAGCATCACAGCGGCACAGCCGAGCTCCATCGCCAGCGCCGCGTCCGAGGCCGTCCCGGCGCCGGCGTCCAGGATCACCGGGACCGCGGCCTGCTCGACGATGAGCTGGAAGTTGTGGGGGTTGCGGATGCCGAGCCCGGAACCGATGGGGGAGCCGAGCGGCATGATCGCCGCGCACCCCACGTCCTGGAGCTTGCGGGCCAGAACCGGGTCGTCATTGGTGTACGGCAGGACCGTGAAGCCGTCGTCGACCAGGATCTCGGCGGCGTCCAGCAGCTCGATCGGGTCGGGCAGGAGGGTCCGCTCGTCGGCCACGACCTCCAGCTTGATCCAGTCGGTGCCCAGCGCCTCCCTGGCCAGCCTGGCCGTCAGCACGGCCTCGCCCGCGGTGAAACAGCCCGCGGTGTTCGGCAGGACCTGGATGGAGAGGCGTTCCAGGACGGAGAGCACCGAGCCCTGCACGGTCGGGTCGAGCCGACGCATCGCCACGGTGGTCAGCTCGGTGCCCGAAGCGATCAGGGAGCGTTCCAGTACGTCGAGGCTGGGCGCCCCGCCCGTCCCCATGATCAGCCGGGACGAGAACGCGGTGGAACCGAGCGTGAAGAGATCGTCGGACATGGTCAGCCTCCCTGGACCGCGGTGAGGACCTCGACGCGGTCGCCGTCGGCGAGCGTGGTGGCGGACCACTGACCGCGGGGGACGACGGCCTCGTTCACCGCGGCGGCGACCCCGGAGGGCGCTGTGGTCAGCGCCGCGACCAACGTGTCCAGCGCGGTGCCGGCGGGCACGGTGCGGCCTTCCCCGTTGACGGACACGGAAACGGACCCGGGAACGGAGAGGGACCCGGGAACGGGCATGGACCCGGAAACGGGCCCGGACTCGGAAAAGGGCACGGAACCGGCCTCGGGCTCGGAACCCGGGACGGCGGAGGGCGCGGGCTGTGTCATACGGGCTGCTCCTGCGGCGCGGGGGCGGTTTCTTCGGGGGAGGAGGCCGGTGAGCTCTCCGGGGGGACCGCGGCGAAGCGGCGCGGCGCGAAGGGGCGGCCCAGCTCGGGCAGCTCGCCGGTGGTCAGCACATGGGCCATCACATCGCCGGTGACGGGAGTCAGCAGCACCCCGTTGCGGTGGTGCCCGGTGGCGAGATGCAGTCCGGGCAGTGCCGTGGGCCCCAGCAGCGGCGCGTTGTCCGGCGAGGCGGGCCGCAGACCGGCCCGGGTCTCGGTCAGCGGCAGCTCCGTGATGCCGGGCATCAGCTCATGGGCGTCCCGCAGCAGCTCGTACACCCCGCCCGCGGTCACCGTCGTGTCCCAGCCCATCTCCTCCGTGGTCGCGCCGACCACCAGCTCACCGTTGGCACGGGGGACCAGATAGACCTGGCTGCCGCGCACGACCGCCCGCACCGTCCGGCTGAGGAAGGGAGCGTAGGCGGGAGGCACGGTCAGCCGCAGCACCTGGCCCTTGACCGGGCGCACCGGCGGCAGGACCGCCTCGGGAACGCCCTGCAGCCGGCCGCTGAGGCTGCCGCCGGCGAGCACCACCTGTCCGGCCGCGAGCTCGGTGCCGTCCGCCAGGACCGCTCCCGTCGCGCGGCCGCCCGTGACGGAGAGCCGCTGGACCCAGGCACGGCGGAAGACCACACCCGCCCGCTCGCACGCGGTGACCAGGGCCGAGGCCAGCCGCCTGGGATCCACCTGGTGGTCGCCGTCGACGCGAAGCCCGCCGCGCACGCCGGGGGCGAGCATCGGTTCCAGGCGGCGGCACTCGCGGCCGCTCAGCCACTCGGACTCCAGGCCTGAACGCTGCTGCAGAGCGTGCAGCTCCCGCAGATGCGCCCGGTCGTCGGAGTCCAGGGCGACGGACAGGGTGCCGCAGGCGCGGAAGCCGGTCTCCTGCCCGCTCGCCTCCTCCAGCTCGGCCACGAACGCCGGATAGCGCGCGGCGGAAGCCACGTTGAGGCCGAGCAGCGTCTGCTCGCCGTAGTGGAGTTCGGTGACGGCGGCGAGCATCCCGGCCGCGACCTGGGCGGCGCCGCCGCCCGGCGCGGGATCGGCCAGTGTGGTGCGCAGGCCGTGCTGGGCCGACCGCCAGGCGGTCACCAGCCCGATGATGCCGCCTCCGACGACCAGGACGTCGGAACTGTCTGCGGAGATACGCATGGGCGTCCAGCCCCTCCCTTCGCCGGCATGACCCGGATCAGGTTCGTACGGTCGGAGGCCGGCCAGCCTCCCTCTCAGCCCGGTACGCCCGGACTCCCGCGAGTGCCTTACGGTCGCCAGCCTAGACCCCGCCCCTCGCAGCCGGTAAGGGACCGGTACCCGTGGCCCGTTCGCCCGGCGGACCCGTGCTCCCGCGGTCGCCGGCCAGGTCCCACGAGCCCGGCGTGATCCGGACGGGAGGCCCTAGGGTGGACAGGTGAGCGAGCAGACACAGGACCCGGCAGCGGGACAGCGGCCGAGCGGAGTCGTGATCGTGGGCGCCGGCATGGCCGGAGTGCAGACGGCCGTGGCCCTGCGGGAACAGGGCTTCACCGGCCCCGTCACCCTGATCGGCGCCGAACCCCACCAGCCGTACGACAGGCCGCCCCTGTCCAAGGCGGTCCTCCTCGGCAAGGCGGAGGACTCGGCCTTCGACGTCGACTTCGAGGCCCTGGACATCACTCTGCGCCTGGGGCTCGACGTGGCCGGACTCCGTGCCGGGGCGCACGAACTGGACACCCCGGAGGGGCCCGTCGCCTACGACGTCCTGGTCCTCGCCACCGGAGCGGAACCCGTCGCACTGCCCGGCGCCGAGGGTGTACCGGGCGTCCATCTGCTGCGCACCCTCGACGACGCGGCACGGCTGCGGCCCGTCCTGGAGCGGCAGCACGACGTGGTCGTCGTCGGCGCGGGCTGGATCGGCGCCGAGTTCGCCACGGCGGCCCGCGCCGCCGGGTGCGCGGTCACCGTCGTGGAGGCCGCCGGCCGTCCCCTCGCGGGCACGATGCCCGCCGAGGTCGCCGAGCCGATGGCCGCCTGGTACGCCGAGAGCGGAGCCGAACTCCTCACCGGCGCCCGCGTCGCACGTGTCGAACAGGGCGCCGTCCACCTCGCGGACGGCCGGGTGCTCCCCGCCGGAGCGGTGGTCGTCGGCATCGGTGCCAGGCCCGCAACCGCATGGCTCGCGGGCTCGGGCATCGGCCTCGGCCCCGACGGCTCGGTCACCGCGGACAGCTCGCTCCGCACGTCGCTGCCCGATGTCTACGCCGTGGGCGACTGCGCCTCCTTCCCGTCCGCCCGCTACGGGGAGCGGCTGCTGGTCCACCACTGGGACAACGCCCTCCAGGGCCCGAGGACGGTTGCCGCCGCCCTCGCGGACGGTGCGGTCAGGACGTACGACCCGGTGCCCTACTTCTGGTCCGAGCAGTTCGGCCGCTTCGTGCAGTACGCCGGCCACCACGCGGGCTCCGACACGCTGCTGTGGCGGGGCGACCCCGGTGACCCGACCTGGACGGTCTGCTGGCTGCGGCAGGGGATCCTGGTCGCCGTGCTGGCCGTCAGCAGGCCCCGTGACCTGGCGCAGGGGCGCAAGCTCGTCGAGGCGGGGGCGCGGATCGACCCGGAGCGGGCCGCCGACTCCTCCGTCCCGCTGAAATCGACGGTGCTCCAGGGGTAGGCACGGCCTCGTACGCCCGGCCCGGCTACCGACTGCCGGTCCGGGATGGCACGCTTGTCCCTGTGACCGAGATTGACGCAAAGATCGATGCTCTCGTCCCCGCATGGCTCCACCTTCCCGACATCGCGGAAATGCTCGATGTCGAGGTGACGCGCGTACGGCAGCTGGTCAAGGAAGGCCAGCTGATCGCCGTACGACGTGGTGAGAACCGGGCGCTCCAGGTGCCTGCCGCCTTCATCGACGGCGACAAGGTGGTCAAGGGTCTCGTAGGGACCCTGACGCTCCTGAGGGACGACGGCTACAACGACGAAGAGATGCTGGACTGGCTCTTCACCCCCGACCCGACCCTGCCCGGCACGCCCGCGCAGGCCCTGAGCGAGAATCGCGGTACGGAGGTGAAGCGCCGGGCCCAGGCGCTCGCCGTCTGACCGGAGGACCGTGGGCGGAGTGCGGGCCGTGGCACATCACGGCCCGCACTCCGCCGTGACCGGCCTGCCGGCACGGCGATCCATCGACGTACGGTGAGTTGTCGCCGCCTCAGTGATCCAACGACGTACCGACGGGGGAAATCTTCATGTCCACGCCTCGCGACCAGCTTTCCGGCGCCCGGCTCTATCTGTGCACGGACGCCCGCAAGCGGCAGGGGGACCTCCCCGAGTTCCTCGACGCCGTGCTGGCCGGCGGCGTGGACATCGTGCAGTTGCGGGACAAGGGCATGGAGGCGGCCGAGGAGCTCGACCACCTCGCGGTGTTCGCCGACGCCTGCAAGCGCCACGGGGCCCTCCTCGCGGTGAACGACCGGGCCGATGTCGCCCACGCCATCGGCTCCGACGTGCTCCACCTCGGCCAGGGCGATCTGCCGCTGCCTGCCGCCCGCGCCGTCATCGGCGACGACGTGGTGATCGGCCGCTCCACCCACGCCGAGGCCGAGGTCGACGCCGCCGTCGCCGAGGCCGGCGTCGACTACTTCTGCACGGGCCCCTGCTGGCCCACCCCGACCAAGCCCGGCCGGCACGCCCCGGGCCTCGGCCTGGTGCGCTACGCCGCCTCGCTCGGCACGACACGGCCGTGGTTCGCCATCGGCGGGATCGACGCCGGCAATCTGGACGAGGTGCTGGACGCCGGCGCCCGCCGCGTCGTCGTCGTGCGGGCGATCACCGAGGCGGCGGACCCGGCCGAGGCGGCGGCATCGCTCGCGCGCCGCGTCCGGGCACACGCCCTCTGAACCCGGCGGCCTCCCACCCGGTCGGAGCGGCTGTCCGAAGGGTGGACAAAACCCGCCTCATTCCGGGCAATTCGCTCGCTCTGGTTGGGGTACCGCCGGGCCCTGGTTAACCTCCCAGTATGGCCCTTGGTACACCTTCCACCCGGACAGATCACGCGCGCACCGTGCGTGAGCTGCTCGCGACCGGCGAGACGTCGTTCTCGTTCGAGTTCTGGGCGCCCAAGACGGAGAAGGGCGAACGGAACCTCTGGAACGCCCTGCGCCGGGTCGAGGCGGTGGGACCGAGTTTCGTCTCCGTGACGTACGGGGCCGGCGGTTCGACCCGTGCCGGGACGGTCCGGGCGACCCAGCAGATCGCCGCGGACTCCACGCTCACGCCCGTCGCCCACCTCACCGCCGTCGACCACTCCGTGGCCGAGCTGCGCAACATGGTCGGGCAGTACGCCGACGCCGGCATCCGCAACATCCTCGCGGTGCGCGGAGACCCGCCCGGCGACCCGATGGGCGAGTGGGTCGAGCACCCGCAGGGCGTGCGGTACGCGGCGGATCTCGTCCGGCTGATCAAGGAAGCCGGTGATTTCTGCGTCGGCGTCGCGGCCTTTCCCGAGATGCACCCGCGATCCGCCGACTGGGACACCGACATCGGTCATTTCGTGGACAAGTGCCGCGCCGGTGCCGACTACGCGATCACCCAGATGTTCTTCCACCCGGAGAGCTATCTCCAGATGCGTGACCGCGTGGTCGCCGCGGGTTGCGACACCCCGGTCATCCCCGAGGTGATGCCGCTCACCAGCGTCAAACAACTGGAGAGATTCGCGCAGCTCAGCAACGCGTCCCTGCCTTCCTCGCTGAAAGAGCGCATCCTCGCCGCGAAGGACGACCCGGCGGCTGTACGCTCCATTGGCATCGAGTTCGCCACGGAGTTCTGCGCGAAACTGCTCTCCGAGGGTGTCCCGGGGCTGCACTTCATCACGCTCAACAACTCGACGGCGACACTCGAGATCTACGAGAATCTCGGACTGCACAAGCAGTCCTGACCGGCCGTACCCGCCACCGACCGGGGCGGTGGCCGTAGGAGGGGGCGGGCGTGGGCTGGACGGTCCTCTACATCGCATTCGGCATAGTGGCGTTGTGGCTGCTGGGCGAGGTGCTCCTGCAGTACAAGGCACGCCTGCGCTGGCGGCTGCTCGCCTTCGCCGGCTTCCTCGGTGTGGTCCTCGGTGTCCTCATCGCCTCCGTGCCGGTGATCGCCCTCGGAGCGATCGCCTTCGCGACGGGCCAGACGTATGTGACGCTCTCCTTCAGGCGCGGCTTCTCGACGGGATGGGCCATCGGCGGCAGCCCGGGTGAGAGCCGCCGCCGGCGCGGAGCGGGCGGCCCGGGGGCCCAGAAGCCCACGCTCGAGGTCTCCGGCCTGGAGTACGGGGGAGACGACCGGCAGACGGAGGCAGCCCCCGCCGCGGTCTACGCGCCGGAGCCGCTGCCGGACGACACCGGGCAGTACGGCATCTACACCGACCCCGCCCCCGCGGGCCGCGACGGCCAGGACCAGCACGGCGAACCGCAGCCCCAGCACGCCGGCTACGACCCGTACAACGGCTACGGCCAGCCGGCCGGCCAGGACCTCTACGGCGGGCAGGACGGCTACGGGGGCCAGGACACCCACCAGGACCAGGGCTCCTACGCGAGCCAGTACGACTACGGGACGGACCAGGCGGGCTACGCCGCGTACTCCGACCCCTACACCGGCACGGGCACCACCACGGGCACCGGGCAGTACGCGGCGTACGACAGCGGCTACGACCCCTCCTACGGCGCCGGGCAGCAGCCCGCGGACCCGTACGCCGGGCAGTACACCGACACCCCGCCGGGCGGCGTCTGGGTCCCGCAGCAGCGCGAGAGCGACCAGTACCCCCCGCTGCCGCCCGAGGCACCCGTCCAGCCCGCTCCGTACGGCAACGGATACGACACCGGCCAGAACGAGCAGTACCGCTACTGACCCGCGGACCGGCCGCCGGCACGCGGCGGCCGGCTCCGGTGCGCCGGCCGCGAGCTCACCGCGAGCCGCGGAAGCCGTCACCCTCCACGACGAGACCGGCCACCAGGGCGCCCGACATCCCGGCGTGGGCCGGCCCGCCGCCCGGATGCGACCAGCCGCCCGCCAGATACAGGCCCGGCAGCGGCGTGCGGTTCCCGGAGTGCAGATACGCGCCGCCCGCCCCGGCCAGGGCCGGAGGCGGCACCGACCCGCCCTCGGCTCCCGTGTCGGCCGCGGTCTCGGCGGGTGTGCGCACCTCGGCGTGGATCACCCGCTCGCGGAGACCCGGAACAGCCTCGGCGGCCCGGCCGATCACCACGTCCGCGAACCGTCGGCGCAGCGCGGCGTCCGTCCAGTCGACCGGGCCGTGCGGCGCCACCGTCACCATCAGGGTCACCGCCTCGTGCTCCTCGTCGGGGCGGGTGGCCGGGTCGTCCGGGCGCAGCACCGTCACCGTGGGCCGCTCCGCCGTCCGGCCGCCGAAGACCGCCTCCTGCTCCGCGCCCGGGTCCGCGGCGTGCACCACGGTCCGGTGCACGGCGCCGGGCTCCCGGGCGCCGCGCAGCGACAGCAGGACGACGAAGCGTCCCGGTGCCGGAGCCCCGCGCTCCATGGTGGGCCACCCCTCCCGGACCGGCAGGAGACCGGGCGCCGGCTGCGCGCCGAGGACCACGTGATCGGCCTCCACGCCTGTGCCGTCCGCCAGCTCGATCCCTGCCGCCCGCCCGTCCTTCTCGGACACACGGACCGCCTCGGCGCCGAAGACGAACTCCACCTTGCGGGCCAGGCACCGCTCGTACACCGCGTCGGCCAGCGCGCGCATGCCCCCGGCGACGTACCAGGTGCCGAACGTCTCCTCCATGTACGGCAGGAGGGCCGCGGCGGCCGGGGCGCGGCGGGGGTCGAGCCCGTACGACAGGGCGTAACCGTCGAGCAGGGCCGCCAGGCGGGGGTCCGCCAGCTCCCAGGCGCCCACCTCCGACGGCGTTCCCGCCTCCCGGGCGGCGCGCAACAGCCTGCGCCGGCGCACCGCGGGGTAGGGGTCGCGGCCCAGTGGCCGCGGGTCCTCGGGCAGCGGCTCCTCCAGCAGTGGCCTGCGCGACCGGTCCCAGGCGGTCCCGGCCCGGCCGAGGAAGTCCCCCCAGCGGGCCCCGGCCCCTTCACCGAGTGCACGGTCCAGCGCGCCTACCACCCCCGCCCGCGACGCGTTGGGCAGGGACACCGTCGTGCCGTCCGCGAAGAGGTGGCGGCTCGCCGGGTCGACCTGGGTGAGCGTGACGCACTGCTCCAGGCTCTCCTTGCCCGTCTTCACGAACAGGTCGCGGTAGACCGCGGGGAGATGCAGCAGCCCGGGGCCGGTGTCGAAGACGAAACCGTCACGCTCGTACCGGCCGAGCGAGCCGCCGTAGGTCTCCGACCGCTCGTACACCGTCACCCGGTGGCCTGCCACGGAGAGCCGGGCAGCCGCCGCCATCGCGCCGGTCCCGGCGCCGATCACCGCAATTCGTGCCATGTCAGTGACCCTAAGGGGTGCCACCGACAGCTCATTCGTGAGGCCGGTGCCTGCCCGCCCCGGCCGGACGTCTCTCCTCGCGGCGCCGGGCCCTGCGGCGCAGGAACCGGCGGATCCTGGAGGCCAGGAAGACCAGTGTCAGCAGGCCGAGCAGGAGCAGGACGCCGGCGACGACGGCCGCCGCCACCGGGTTGAAGACCGCGAAGGTGATGATCCCCGCGACGCCGAGATCCTCCGCGACGCTGACCCCGATGTTGCTGAAGGGTTCGGGCGAGGTGTTGACCGCCATCCTGGTGCCGGCCTTCACCAGGTGGCTCATCAGCGCGGTGGAGCCGCCCACGGCTCCCGCCGCGAGCTCCGGCAGCGAGCCGCTCTCCCCTGCCAGCAGCGCGGCGACGACTGCGCCCGCCACGGGCCGGATCACCGTGTGCGCCGTGTCCCAGGCCGAGTCCACGTACGGGATCTTGTCGGCCACCGCCTCGCACAGGAACAGCACCCCGGCGGTCACGAGCACATCGGTGCGCTGCAGGGACTCGGGCACCTCGTCCGTGAGACCGGTCGCGCCGAAGATGCCGAAGAGGAGGACCACCGCGTAGGCGTTGATCCCGCTCGCCCAGCCACTCGTGAACACCAGGGGGAGTACGGACACGGACGCGATCGTAACCAGTCGGGGGAGGCCCGGGTGGGCCTTGCGGCGCAGGCCTGAGTATCCCTACCTAGTGCGGGAGATGAGTAGGGATGCGGATGGGCTCCCACCTGCGCGGACGGAAGAGTGGGGACCACGGAAGGGGCGTGGCGCCAGGACCGCCGGCACGGGGCGGCGGAACGGCGCGGCACCCCGGACGTAACGGGGGCGCACGACGCGGAGCTCCGGGACCACGGGGGACAGCACGGGGTCACGGGGGAGGGCTTCGCGGCGGAACGGGACGCCGGTCCGGCGGAATTCGGGGGGATCGAATTCCACCGGACCGGCGTCCTGTCCGTGCGCGGGCCGCCTCAGCGCCCGCTGACCCGGCCGTGCAGCAGCAGCGACAACGCGGAGTGCACGTCGTCGATCGTCCGCTCGGGCTGGAACGCCTGCCAGTCGAGAGCCGCCACCAGGACCATCCCGACCAGCGCGGCGGCCGTCAGCTGGATGTCGATCTCCTCGCTGAGCTCGCCGCCCGCGACGCCTTCCCGGAGCACTTCCTCGACGACGGCCACGGCCTCCTGGCGGACCACCAGGAGGGTGGACTGCCAGGCACGGTTGGTGCGCCAGAGCTCGGCGACGTACAGCTGGGTGAAGGCCGGGTAGCGGTCGATGAAGACCAGACCCGCCCTGATCATGGCGTCCAGCGCCTCCACACGGGTGCCTCCGCGCGCCTCCGCCGAGTCGGCGGCCGAACGCAGCGACTGGGTGAGCAGGCCGACCCCGTGCCGCAGCAGCTCCTCGAACAGCTCGGTCTTGCTCTTGAAGTTGTAGTAGACCGTGCCCTTGGCCACCCCCGCGCGTTCGGCGATCTCGTCGACCGTCGTCGCGGAGAACCCTTTTTCCGCGATGAGGGTCACCGCCGCCTCGTAGAGCTTCTGCCGGGTGACCTGTCGGCGCGTGGTGCCACTGCTGTCCATGCCCTTGATTCTCACAGGTCCCGGCACGGTCACAGACTCAGCTCCGGGTGCAGCCGGTCCAGGGTCCACACCTGCTTGCGGCGGGCGGACAGGGCGGTCAGCGCCAGAGCACCCGCGGTGAAGGCCAGCAGCACGGCGCAGCCCTGCCAGACCGGGCCGAGCCCGCCGCCCGTGATCAGCCGGCGCAGCCCGTCCACGACGTAGGTCATCGGCAGGTAGGGGTGGATCGCCCCGAAGAACCCAGGACTGGTCTGGACGGGATAGGTGCCCCCGGCCGAGGTCAGCTGCAGCATCAGCACCGCCAGGACGAGGATCCGGCCCGCCGCGCCGAAGCGGGCGTTGAGCCACTGCACGATCGCTGCGAAGCAGCAGGTCACCAGGGCCAGGAAGCCGATCGTCCCGGCGGCGTGCGCCATCCGCAGACCGAGCTGCCAGTGCAGCACCGACATCAGGGCGGCGACCTGGAGCAGGCCTGTCGCGGCGACGGGCAGCCAGCCCGCGAAGGCGATCCGCCAGGCCGGGGCCCCGGCCGCGAGCGCCCGCCGGTTGAGCGGCTGGATCAGCATGTACGCCACCATCGCGCCCACCCACAGCGAGAGCGGGATGAAGTACGGGGCGAAGCCGGTGCCGTAGTTGGGCGCCGCGTGCAGCGAGGACGAGGCCAGCTGCACGGGGTCGGCCATGACACCGGTACGGGCGTCGCGGTCCTTCTTGTCGTAGTCGGGGATCTTTCCGACCCCGTCGTTCAGCCCCTGGGCGAGCGTCGAGGATCCGTCACCCAGCCGGTACAGCCCGCTGTCCAGGGTCGTCGCGCCCGTCTTGAGCTTCTTGACGCCGGCGTCCAGGTCCCCGGCGCCCTTCCGGGCGGTCCCGAGACCCGTGTGGAGCGTGTCGGCGCCCTTGGCGACCTTGTGTGCTCCCGTGTTGAGCGCGTTGATCTTCTTCACGGCGGACTCCAGGTCCGAGTCCAGGTCCGGCGAGCGCTTCGCCAGGGCGTCGGCCTGCTTCTCCAGGGTGGTCAGCCGGTTCCGCAGCGTCGTCAGGTCACCCTTCTGGTTCTTGACCAGGGCGTTCACGTCGTCGGACACCTTCGCGACGTCCTCCGCCGCGGTCTTGGCGCGCTTCAGCTGCGGGCAGACCCCGGGGTCGGGCAGCGGCTGGTCCTCGCAGCGCTCACGGTAGACCTCGGCCAGGTCGTCGGAGGCCGTGTGGGCGGCGGCCGAGGCGGTGGGCGCCGCTTCGGCGAGCAGGTCCAGGTTGTCGCGTACGGCCTTCGAGGAGTCGGCGACCAGCCGGGCGGTGTCCCCGATGGCCTTTCCGTTGTCCTTCAGGAAGGGGCGTACGTCCTCGGCGACCGCGTTGACCTTGTCGGCGAGCAGCTGCGTGCCGCCGGCGACCTGCCGGGACCCCGTCTCGAGATCGCCGGCCCCCTTGTCCAGCTTGGTGACGCCGGTGGAGAGCGTGCCGCTGCCCGACTTGGCGTCCTTGAGGCCGTCCGCCAGGTCCTTGGAGCCCTTCTTCGCCTTCGTGAGGCCGCTCTCGAGGTCGTCGGCCCCCTTGGCCGCTTTCGCGGTCGCGTCGTGCAGACCCGAGAAGTTGATGAAGATCCGGTCCAGGAAGCCACGCGAGGCCTTGGCCGACGCGGCACTGCGGACCTCGGCGAAGACCGTCCTGGAGATCTGCCCGACGATGTAGTTGTTGGCGTCGTTCGTGCGCACCCGCAGGGCGCCGGTGCCGGGGGAGTCCCCGGAGCTCGACGCGATCCGCTCGCTGAAGTCCGACGGCATGGTCAGCGAGAGGTAGTACGTCCCGTCCTCGACGCCCTTTTCCGCCTCGGCGGAGCCGACCCGGTGCCAGTCGAAGACCTTCGAGTCGAGCAGCTTGCCGGTGATCTCGTCACCGGCCGCGAGGTGTTCGCCGCCGGTGTCCGCCCCCTTGTCCTCGTTGACGAGAGCCACGGGGATGCGGTCGAGCCGCCCGTACGGGTCCCAGAACGACCAGAGGTAGAGCGCTCCGTACAGCAGGGGCAGCAGGAGGAGCGCCACGAGTGCGGCGCGCGGCATCCGGCCCCTCCCGAACCGCCGCAGCTCAAGCGCGGCCAGTCTCGGCGATCGCATCGGCCGTGTCCTTCCCGGTCGTCGTGTCGTCGGGTGTGTCCGCTCCGGTCTCCGGACGGGTGCGCACGGTGAGCGCGTCCTCCGGGGACTCGCTGCACACGGCCAGCACCGTGGTCCCGCCGGCCGCGAGGGTGCGGAGCAGCTCCCAGGCCAGGGCGCGGTCCGTGGCGGAGAGTTTGAGATCCGTGTCGTCGACGGCGAGGAGCCGCGGGCGGCTCATCAGGGCGAGGGCGACGGACAGGCGCAGGGCCTCCAGGCGCTCCAGGTCGCGCACGGAGGTCCGTTCGGCCTTGGGCAGCGTCGCGAGGTCGAGCCCCGCGGACTCCAGCGCGGTGTCGACCCACGCCCGTGCCGTGGCGGCGCGTTCGGCGCGGGGGCGCAGCAGGGCGCGCGGCGAACCGCCGAAGCGGCGCCGCAGCAGGGCCCGTTCCCGCAGATGCTCGGCCACGGTGAGGGAGGGGTCCAGGTCGCTGACCCCAGGGACCGGGCCGAGGGCACTGAAGCGGCGTACGGCGGCGAGGCGTCCGGGCAGGCGTTCACCCCCGACCTCGGCGTGCCCCCGCGTGGAACGCATCCGGCCGGTGAGCGCCAGCAGCAGACAGGTACGGCCGGAGCCGGAGGGCCCTTCCACCGCGACGAGCGATCCGGGGCCGGCGGTGAACTCCACCCCCCGGAAGGCCCAGCCGCGCGGACCCTTCAGCCCGAAGTCCTCGGCGCTCAGAGACGCCCCGTGCGGGCTGTCCACGACCTCACCCCCTTTTTGCACTGACTGGTCAGTGCAAAAAACTAGCCCGAACTCGTGCGCGAAGCAAAGCGCCTGGTCAGAGGCGCGATCTGAGGGATTGTCAGTGGGGGCCGTCACGATGGACACATACGGCCACGGAGCCGTCACACGACGACAGGAGGTTCGTCATGGCCAGCTCGTCCGCAGCCGCCGCCCCGCGGCGCCGCGCAGGCAGCCCTGCCCCCTCACTGACCGGTCCGGCAACCGACGTCCACCCCGTTCTGCGCCGCACCACAGCGCCGCCCGCCGCCCTCGATCTGCTCGCCCAGGCCCACGCCGGCCTGGACGAGGCCGCCGTACTCGACGTGCCCAACGAGCGGTACGCCACCGCCCACCTCGCCGCGCTGCGCACCGCGGCCGCCGTGCTCGCCGCTCGCGGGCGGCCCGAGACCGGCAGGCGCCGCAGGGAGCGGATCCGCAGCGCCTGGGAGGTCCTCCCGGACATCGCGCCGGAACTCACCGAATGGAGCGCCCTGTTCGCCTCCGGAGCCCCGCGCAGGGCCCGGGCGGAGGCGGGCATACCCGGCGCGGCCACCAGCCGCGACGCCGACGATCTGCTGCGCGACGCGGCCATGTTCCTGCGCCTGGTCGAGCGGATGCTGGTCCTCCAGCCCGTCCTGCCGCAGCCCCGGAGGGACGGCTCCGGTCAGCGGCCCGACGCGGGATGACCACGCCGGCGGTGCGAGGCAATAGGGTGGACAGCACCCGTACCACCTGCACTGTTCACGCTCCGCCGTCCGTGGCGGCACCGTGCCGAGGAGTCAACTGCCGTGTCGGACCAGCTGCGCCCCCGCGCCTCCCTCCGTACCGCCGTGGTCTGGGAGGTCCTCAAGGACGCTCTCGAGCGCCGGGTCAAGGCGACCGGCAGGGAAGCCCTGGACGTGCTGGACACCGGCGGCGGCACCGGCAATTTCGCCGTGCCCGTCGCCCGGCTCGGCCACCGCGTCACCGTCGTCGACCCCAGCCCGAACGCCCTGTTCGCACTGGAGCGCCGGGCTGAGGAGGCCGGTGTCGCCGACCGCGTCCGGGGCGTCCAGGGCGACATCCTCGGCCTCTTCGAGGTGGTGGACCGTGCCGGTTACGACGCGGTCCTCTGCCACGGCGTCCTGGAGTACGTGGACGACCCCGCCGAGGGCGTCCGCAACGCGGTCGACGCGCTCCGCCCGTCCGGTGCCCTCAGTCTGCTCGGCGCCGGCCTCGGCGGTGCCGTCCTGGCCCGGGCGCTCGCGGGCCACTTCTCCGAGGCCCGGCAGGCGCTGAGGGACCCCGCCGGACGCTGGGGCGACGGCGACCCCGTGCCCCGCAGGTTCACCGCCGACCAGCTGACCGGACTGGTCGGCGCCGCGGGAGTCGAGGTCGGCGCTGTCCACGGCGTCCGGGTCTTCGGCGACCTCGTGCCGGGCGTCCTCGTGGACACCGAACCGGGTGCGATGGAGGAGCTCCTCAAGCTGGAAGCGGCCGTCGCGGAACTGCCGGCCTTCCACTCGGTGGCGACCCAGCTGCACGTTCTGGGAGAGAAGAGCGCCCAGCCGCGACGGTGACACTGCCGGAGTACAGCCGCGAAAGCTGCGGGAGCACGGCTGATCAGCAACGCAGCTGCAGACGGAGTACGGCCGGGAACACCCGATCGGGCCGCGAGCCCCGTATGATCGGGTGACACCATCCGGCATGACGGATCGGAGGTCGGGGAATCTACGCCTCAGCAGCCGAGCCGAAATGGCGGTCCGGACTGGCTATGGCTAGAGGGCGGGTTTCACGGGGGCGAATCCCTGCCTATCCTGGAAGGGCCGCATACCGGTCGCCCCCGCGGCCGACGACGAGGAGGACTCCGTGCCGCTCTCGGAGCACGAGCAGCGAATGCTCGAGCAGATGGAGCGAGCGCTGTACGCCGAAGATCCCAAGTTCGCTACAGCGCTTGAGGGAAGCGGGCTGCGCAGGTACACCCGGCGACGGGTCTACCAGGCGGTAGCCGGTTTTCTGGTGGGTATCGCGCTCCTCATGGCCGGAATGGTTTTCCAGCAGACCTGGGTCAGCGTGGCGGGGTTCCTCGTCATGCTGGGCTGTGCCGTGCTGGCGGTCACCGGATGGCGCAAGGCGCCGAAGCCCGGTGAGCAGCAGCCGGCGGGGAGTGCGAGCGGGGGCGGAGGCGAACGCCGACATCCCAGGCAGCGCCGGTCGATGATGAACCGGATCGAACAGCGGTGGCAGCGCCGCCGCGACGAACAGGGCCAGTGAGCTTTCCGCTTCCCGGCCGGCGGCGGGCAGCCACCGGCACCGGACGCGGTCCGCGCACACCGAGAACTTGACGCTGGACCTCACACGTGAGGGGCGGTCGCTGTGCAGCGACCGCCCCTCACGCGTTTCCAGCTCTGCCCGTGACCCGCGACGGTCCCGGTCCTGAAAGCGGGGCCGGCCGGCCGCCGGCCCCGCTCCGGGAGATCAGCCCTGCTGCCGTGACGGGCGGCGCAGCCGCGCCGCCCACCGGTCGCGTCCCACGCGCTCCGACCATCGGCGGCCGAACTCCGTCCGGCGTTCCGAGAGCGCCCAGATCACCCGGACGGCCGAACGGGGCGCGAGCGTCGCACGCACCTTCGCCCACCGGCCGGCCGAGGCCCACAGCCCCGCCCGGACGGCCCGCACGTCATCGGCCGACGCGGACGTGGCGCCCGGTTCGGGTGCGTACAGCACCTGCTCCACCGCACCCGCCGCCCGGTGGACGGCGGCGGCCGCCTGCCCGTCGAGCCGCCCCAGCCGTACGACGCGCGCCGCCGCCTTGCGAGGGGTCTGCGACTCGTCCGGCGGGATGCCGTGGTCCCAGGCCGTATCGGTGATCTCCCACCACGCGGCCATCACCCTGGCCGCCGCGTCGGCGGCCGTACGCCCTCCTGACGAGCCGAGCCTCCGGCCACGAGCCCGTATCCGCCAGAGCATCGGCACCAGCGGGAGGGCGAGCACCACCAGGGCACCGATCACCCACAGCGCCACCGTGCCGGCCGGGGTCCCGGGATCGGCGGAGTCCATCGCACCGGGGGCCGTGGACGCACCGCACTCACCCTGCCGACGCATCTGCGCGGGGCAGGACTCCGTGGCGGAGGGGGCGGCCGTGGGCGCCGCGGAGGCACCTTCCGTCGGCAGCGCCGGATCGCTGGCGTCCTGCGAGGGAGCGTCCGGCAGGGTGTACGCCGGGGTGGTGCCGCGGGACGGTGTCGGCTCGAAGCGGGTCCAGCCCACGCCCTCGAAATACAGCTCGGGCCAGGCGTGCGCGTCCCGCAGCCCGACCGACACCGAACCGTCCGCCTGGACCGTGCCGGGCGTGAAGCCCACCGCGACCCGGGCCGGGATGCCGAGGGTCCTGGCCATGGCGGCCATCGTGAAGGAGAAGTGGACGCAGAAGCCCTCCTTGTCCCTCAGGAAGCGCTCGATCGCGGCGGTGCCGGTACCCGACGTCACCGTCGTGTCGTAGCGGAAACCGCCTGCCGAGGCGAACCAGTCCTGCAGCTTCACCGCCCGCTCGTAGTCGTCGGAGGCGCCCGCGGTCACCCGCTGGGCGGTCTCCTCGACCACATCGGGCAGCGACGCGGGAACCCGCGTGTACTCACGGGCCAGGTCCGAACGCGGTTCCATGGCCGCGGCGAGCTGCGCGGCCGTGGGCTCCACCACCAGGCTGCTGACCTCGTACCGGGCACCGCGCGTCGTCTGGCCGTCGTCGCCGACGAGGGTGCGTCCCTCGGGCTCGAACCGCCAGCGGCCCTGGATGTCCACCTCGCTCGCCGGGTAGGGGAGCGGCAGATACGTCTGCTGGTACGAGCGCGACGCCGAGATGTTCGTCCGGATCTCGGTGACGGCGACACCCCCGTCCAGGCCGGCCGGCTGCGGCAGCCTGGCCGGGACGTCCCTCAGCCGACGGGTCGACGGACGCCACTCGCTGCCGTTGAACTGGTCCAGAGCCAGGATGCGCAGATAGAAGTCCTGCGGGTTCCCCGCGTTGGTGCGGTACGACATCACCTCCCGGTTCTCCGGCTGGTTGAGATTGTTCTGCAACGAGACCAGCGGGTTCACCGCGGAGATCGTGCCCCCACCGCTCCCCCTGCCCGACCCGCCTCCCGTGCCGCCCAGGAGCCCGCCGTCGAGCGCGGGCAGGGCCGCGGGCACGGCCAGCGCGATGCCCAGCGCCACCACGCCGATCCGCCGTCCCGTACGGACCGACGCCCCGGCGCGTCCGGACCCGTCCAGGCCGGCCGCCAGGCCGCCCGACGTACGGGACACACCGCCGAACACCCGCCCCCACTGGGAGAGCCGGTCCCGGCCCTCGGCCAGCAGGAGCAGCAGATAGCCGCACGCCGCGAGCAGGAACCAGAGCCAGCCGGCCCCGCCGTCGGAGAGCCCGGCCGCGACCGAGTAGAGGGCGAGCAGCGGCAGACCGGCCGGCGCCGCGGCGCGGAGGGTCACCGCGAGGACGTCCACGGTGAGCCCGATCAGCAGCACGCCGCCGATCAGCATCAGCCGGATGCCGTCCGTCGCCGGTGCCGGGATGGCGTACCTGTTGACGTCGTCCGCGCCCAGGGTCAGCAGCTCGGCGAGCCGCTGGACCGCCTGGGGCCCGGGCACCACACCGAACAGGGCGTGCTCCCTGGCGAACGTCACGGTCAGGGCCAGCAGGGTCACGAGCGTCTGGAGGGAGACCGTGAGGATCCGCGCCACGCGCATCCGGCGGGCGAGCACGCCCACACCGCTCTGGAGGGCCAGCAGGAACGCGGCCGTCAGGACCCACTTCGACGTCTCCACCAGGGGCAGCAGGGAGCCCGCCGCCAGCATCGTGGCCGCGAAGGCGCACAGCGCCAGCCGGGTACGCCCGCTCATGACCAACTCCCGGAGAGCCCCGACGTCGTTCCGGCCGTGGGCGACCGGTCGCCCGCGCCCTCCTGGCCCGCCTGCTGCCACAGCCGGGCGAGCTCCGCCCCGGGTGGCACCGCCATCGCCGTCCATCCCGCCTCGCGCAGCAGCCGCAAGCGGTCGGAGACCGGTGCCGGTGGCACGGCTTCCGCGCCGCGCGCCCAGTCGTCGCCGTCCAGCACGAACGCGACGGCTCCCCGGCTGCGCTGCCGCATCCTGGCAGCCACCGCCGTCTGCTCCTCGTCGAGATCGCCGAAGAACGCCACCAGCAGCCCTTCACCGCCCCCGCGCAGCACGTCGTACGCCCGGGAGAGACCGCCCCCGTCGGAGTGGTCGACGACCGCGAGGGTGTCCATCATCAGACCCGCCGAGTCCGCGGACTCCTGGGTCGACCCGGCGAAGCCGTCCGCGCTCTCACCCGGCACGGAGCTCCCCTCGTCCGTGAGCAGCCGCACCGCGTAACCCCGCTCCAGCATGTGCACCAGCGTGGAAGCCGCCCCGGACACCGCCCATTCGAAGGCCGATCCGGGGCCGGCACCCTGATAGGCGATCCGCCGGGTGTCCAGCAGCACCGTGCACCTCGCGCGCTGCGGCTGTTCCTCCCGCCGCACCATCAGCTCGCCGTAGCGCGCGGTGGAGCGCCAGTGCACCCGGCGCAGGTCGTCACCGTGGCGGTAACCGCGCGGAATGATGTCGTCCTCGCCGGCCAGCGCCAGCGAACGCTGCCTGCCGTCGCCGTACCCGGAGGTCGCCCCGGCCGGCCGGAGCGGCGGAAGCGGCTCGGTACGGGGGATCACCACGAGGGTGTCGTAGGCGCTGAAGGAGCGCGTCAGCTCGCACATCCCGAACGGATCGCTCAGCTGCAGCTGCAGCGGTCCCAGCGGATAGCGCCCGCGCAGGTCGGAGCGCACCCGGTAGGACACCTCCCGTACGCCGCCCGGCTCCACCCGGTCCAGCACGAAGCGGGGCCGGGGGCCGAGGACGTACGGAACGCGGTCCTGGAGCATGAGCAGGCCCGTGTGCAGGCGGGACACGTTGTCCATGCGCAGATGGACCCGCGCCTCCGATCCCGCCGGCACCCGGGACGGCGACAGCCGGCGGCTGCCGGCCACCCTGTAGCGGGTGCGGTAGAGGACGGTGACGCAGACCAGTGGCAGCACCGCCAGCAGCAGACCCACCCGGAGCAGGTCGCCCTGGCCCAGCACGTAGGCGCAGACCGCCGCCGCCAGGCCGGCGGCCAGGAAGGACCGCCCCCGGGTCGTGAGTCCGCCGAGGGCCGCCCGCAGGCCGCCCTTGTCGTCGCTGTCGTCCACGGGGCCGGGCGCCCCGGACGTCATCACAGCCGCCGTGCGCCGGGCCGGCCGTACACCGGGGTGCCCGGCTGGTGCTGGGGCTGCGCGGGGGCAGCCGTGCCGCCCGAGGTCGGCACCGGGGTGCGCTGCAGGATGTCCAGCACGACCTGCTCGGCCGTACGGCGGTTGAGCTGCGCCTGGGCTGTCGGTAGCAGCCGGTGGGCGAGCACCGCGACCGCGAGGGCCTGGACGTCGTCCGGCAGGGCGTAGTCCCGCCCGCTCAGCGCGGCCGACGCCTTGGCGGCGCGCAGCAGATGCAGGGTCGCGCGCGGCGAGGCCCCGAGTCTGAGATCCGGGTGCTGGCGGGTGGCCGCCACCAGCTGCACGGCGTAGCGCCGGACGGATTCGGCCACGTGCACCGTGCGCACCGCGTCGATCAGCTTCACGATGTCGTGGGCGTGGGCCACCGGCTGCAAATCGTCCAGCGGGGAGGCCCCGCCGTGCACGTCGAGCATCTGGAGCTCGGCCTCGGCGCTCGGGTAGCCGATCGACACCCGGGCCATGAAGCGGTCGCGCTGCGCCTCGGGCAGAGGGTAGGTCCCCTCCATCTCCACCGGGTTCTGGGTGGCCACGACCATGAAGGGGTCGGGCAGCTCGTAGGTGTGCCCGTCGATGGTGACCTGGCGTTCCTCCATCGACTCCAGCAGCGCCGACTGGGTCTTGGGCGACGCGCGGTTGATCTCGTCGCCGATCACGATCTGGGCGAAGATCGCGCCCGGCTTGAACTCGAAGTCCCGTCGCTGCTGATCGAAGATCGAGACGCCGGTGATGTCCGAGGGCAGCAGGTCCGGCGTGAACTGGATCCGCCGCACCGAACAGTCGATGGACCGTGCCAGCGCCTTGGCCAGCATCGTCTTGCCGACCCCGGGCACATCCTCGATCAGGAGATGACCCTCGGCCAGCAGCACGGTCAGAGAGAGCCGTACGACCTCAGGCTTGCCCTCGATCACACCCTCGACCGACCTGCGTACCCGCTCCGCTGTGGTGGTCAGATCTGTGAGGCTCGCTCGATCGTCATAGGTCGTCACCCGGCCCTCCTCGGCCCCTTGTGCACGGGCCGACGCACAAAGCTGCCCGGCCCGCCCCGAAATACGGACACTCTCCGGAGGACCCGGAGAGATGTCACACCCGCATTCTTGTTGCCGTTACCGCTTCGTGTCACTCGCCTGTGGATAAGTGGGGGCGAAATGCCGGATGTGGTCCGTATGTCGAGGGGTTCAGGAGGCGGGCAGGATCTCGCGCAGCGAGCCGGTGGTCACGTCGAAGACGAAGCCGCGGACGTCGTCCGTGTGCAGGAGGAACGGGGAGGTGCGCACGCGCTGCATCGACTGCCGTACGTCCTGGTCGGCGTCCGTGTAGGCCTCCACCGCCCAGGCCGGGCGCTGTCCGACCTCGAACTCCAGATCCTTCCGGAACTCCTCGGTGATCGATTCCATGCCGCAGTTCGTGTGGTGGATGAGCACGACGCTGCGGGTGCCGAGGGCCCGCTGGCTGATCGTCAGCGACCGGATGACGTCGTCGGTGACGACGCCGCCCGCGTTACGGATGGTGTGGCAGTCGCCGAGCTCCAGGCCCAGCGCGGCGTGGAGGTCGAGGCGGGCGTCCATGCAGGCGACCACGGCGACCTGCAGCACGGGTCGCGCGTCCATGCCCGGGTCGCTGAACTTCTCCGCGTAACGCGTGTTCAGTTCGACCAGGCGGTCGGTCACCGTCCCCCCGGAACGGGCGGCGGAGGACGAAGGGGAATCGGTCTGGGCGGAAGTCTGCGCAGAAGTCGACATAGCTATGACGTTAGCGTTCAAGACCGCACCTGGCGTGCTGTGGAAGGGGACAAAGAACGTCAACGTGGCTTGTTGTGAGGTAACCCACAAGCCTCACTGTCAGGCACCCGGCCGGGTGAGGTTCCCGGTCCGTCGCGGCGGTGCGACGCGCTGCGCGGTTCGTTGATCGGGAATGGATCGAATGGCAGGGTGGACTAAAGTGACGCGAAGTTACCGACACGCCTGCACATTCTGCATGTTTTTACATGTTTCGAGTTCCCGTGATGTGCGGCGTACATGCGGTCCGGCCCTCTCCCGCCCGTCGGCCGGCCGACGCCTCCTTCCCCGGCGCCGGCCGACCTCCCCTTCCGGGCGGGCGGGGACCAGGCCGTATGTGCGGCCACACGGGACATAGCCTGAGAGGGCGCTTTGAGCCAGACCCGACACGTCCCGGTGATGCTCCAGCGATGCCTGGACCTGCTGGCCCCGGCTCTGGAGGCGACGGGACCGCGGCCCCCGGTCGTCGTCGACTGCACCCTCGGGCTCGGCGGGCACAGCGAGGCGCTGCTCGCCGCCTTCCCCGAGGTCCGGCTGGTCGCCCTCGACCGGGACAAGGAAGCGCTGCGGCTCTCCGGCGAGCGCCTCGCCCCGTACGGCGACCGCGCCACGCTGGTGCACGCGGTCTACGACGAACTCCCCGAGGTCCTCGACCGGCTGGGGATCCCCAAGGTCCAGGGCGTGCTGTTCGACCTCGGTGTCTCCTCCATGCAGCTGGACGAGGCGGACCGCGGCTTCGCGTACGCCCAGGACGCGCCGCTCGACATGCGCATGGACCAGACGACCGGCATCGGCGCGGCCGAGGTGCTCAACACCTACCCGCCGGGCGAACTCGTACGGATCCTGCGGGCGTACGGCGAGGAGAAGCAGGCCAAGCGCATCGTCTCCGCCGTCGTCCGCGAACGCGAGAAGGAACCCTTCAGCAACAGCGCCCGCCTCGTCGAGCTGATCCGTGACTCCCTGCCGCAGGCCGCCAAGCGCACCGGCGGCAATCCGGCCAAGCGCACCTTCCAGGCCCTGCGCATCGAGGTGAACGGTGAACTCACCGTCCTGGAGCGGGCGATCCCGGCGGCGGTGCGGAGCCTCGCGGTCGGCGGCCGGATCGCCGTCCTCTCGTACCACTCGCTGGAGGACCGCCTCGTCAAGCAGGTCTTCGCCGCCGGCGCCGCCAACACGGCGCCGCCCGGACTGCCCGTGGTCCCCGAGCGTTACCAGCCCAGGCTGAAGCTGCTGACCCGCGGCGCCGAACTGCCCACCGAGGAAGAGGTCGCCGAGAACCGGCGTGCCGCCCCCGCCAGGCTGCGCGGCGCCCAGCGGATCCGCGAGGAGGAGCGATGAGCGGACCCCGCCGGGCCGGCCGGGCACGCATGAGGGCGGTGGCACCGCGGTGACCAGGACGGCCGAGCAGATGAAGGGGCGGGCCGGCCGGCTCGCCCGGCTGATGCCGTCGGGGCCGAGCACCGCCGCCCGCACCCCCTTCGTCCTGCTGGTCGTGCTGCTGCTCGCGGGTGGCCTGATCTCGCTCCTGCTGCTGAACTCGGCGCTCAATGAAGGATCGTTCAGGCTGAGCAAGCTGAAGCGGGAGACCACCGAGCTCACCGACGAGCAGCAGGCCCTCCAGAGGGACGTCGACAGCTACTCCGAACCCGACGCGCTGGAGCGCCGCGCCAGGGAGCTCGGCATGGTGCCCGGCGGCAGCCCCGCCTTCCTGAACCCGGACGGCACCGTTCGCGGAGAGCCCGAGCGGGCCACCGCACAGCCTTCCCCCACGAAGGTCCCCGAGCCGGAGGCGAGCGCGGCCGGACCGGCCGCGTCCTCCGGCTCCGCGACGCCGTCGACGGCCCCCACCGCACCGGCCTCGAACACCCCGACCCCGCCCCCGACGAGCCCCGGCAGGTGACGCAGTGCCGTCCAAGGAACCGCCGCGCCGCCGTGTCCCCGGCCCCGCGCGCTCCCGTAACGCGGCCGGCGGACCGGGGCGCCCCCGTCCCGACGCCCGGCGTCCACGGAGCCCGGCGGCCAGGAAGCGACGCGGCGGCTCCCCGCGCTCCATCCGGCTGGGCAGCCCGCGCCCCCGGCTGCGCCTGATCAGCCTCTGCCTGACGCTCGTCATGCTGGCCTTCGTCGTCCGGCTCCTCCAGGTCCAGGCCGTCGACGCCGACACGTACTCCGCCAAGGCCGAGAAGAACCGCTATCTGGAGTACACGATCGCCGCCGAACGCGGTGAGATCACCGACCGCAGCGGCATCGCCCTGGCCACCAGCGTCGACGCGCACGACATCACGGCCGACCCGAAGCTCTTCACCCCCGAGGACAGCAAGGCCCCGGACGCGCCGCAGCAGGCGGCGGCGCTGCTCGCCCCGATCCTCGGCAAGGACGAGGCGGACCTGGCGAAGAAGCTCTCCACCCCCAAGAGCCGCTACACGGTGCTGGCACGGCGCCAGACCCCGCAGGTCTGGAAGCAGATCAAGGACCTCAAGTCCGTCTTCGCGGAGAAGGCGGCCGAGGACAAGGCGAACGGCGGCCCCGGAGCCAACGTCCTGGCCGGGGTCCTCCAGGAGCCCACCACCAAGCGCGTGTACCCCAACGGCGACCTCGCCGCCGGGATACTGGGATTCGTCAACGCCGAGGGCAAGGGCGGCGGCGGCCTGGAAGCACAGCTGAACAAGCAGCTCCAGGGCGAGGACGGCAAGATCCGCTACGCCCAGGCGGGCGGCCGGCCCGTGCCGACCGCCGGCTCCACGGAGATCCCGGCCGTCGCCGGCACCGACGTCGAGCTGACGATCGACCGCGACATCCAGTGGGCGGCCCAGCGCGCCATCGCCGACCAGGTCGAGGAGTCCGAGGCGGACCGCGGCTACGTGGTCGTCCAGAACACGAAGACCGGTGAGGTGCTGGCCATGGCCAACGCCCCCGGCTACGACCCCAACGACCTCGCCCAGAGCAACACGGCCGCCCTGGGCAACGCCGCCCTCCAGGACGTGTACGAACCCGGCTCCACCAGCAAGGTCATGTCCATGGCCGCCGTGCTGGAGGAGGGGGCAGCCACGCCCGGTACGCACGTCACCGTGCCCAACAGGCTGCACCGGGGCGACCGGCTCTTCCGGGACGACATCGACCACCCCACCTGGTACCTCACGCTCAACGGCGTACTCGCCAAGTCGAGCAACATCGGCACCATCCTGGCCACCGGGCAGCTCGGGAAGACCCAGGCCGAGGCCAACAAGGTCCTGTACTCGTACCTGCGCAAGTTCGGCATCGGCAGCACCACGGGGCTCGACTACCCGGGGGAGTCGCCCGGCATCATCGCCCACCCCAAGGACTGGTCGACCTCGCAGCAGTACACGATCCCGTTCGGCCAGGGACTCTCGCTCAACGCCATGCAGGCCGCCTCGGTCTACCAGACCATCGCCAACGGCGGGGTCCGGATCGAGCCCACCCTGGTCCGCGGGACCAAGGACGCGGACGACCGCTACACGGCGTCCGAAGCCCCGGAACGCACCCGGGTGGTCAGCGAGAAGACGGCCAAGACCCTGGCGAAGATGCTGGAGTCCGTGGTGGACGACGAGGAAGGCACCGGGACCAAGGCCCACATCGAGGGCTACCGGGTCGCGGGCAAGACCGGCACGGCCAACCGTGTCGACCCCGTACGCGGCGTCTACAAGGGCTACACCGCGTCCTTCGCGGGGTTCGCCCCCGCCGACGATCCGCAGATCGCGGTCTACTGCGCCATCCAGAACCCCACCAAGGGCAGCTACTTCGGGGGCCAGATCTGTGGCCCGATCTACAAGAAGGTCATGGAGTTCGCCCTGAAGACCCTCCAGACCCCTCCCTCCGGCAGCGATCCCGCCCGGCTGCCGGTGTCCTTCAAGCCCGGCGAGTAACTCGGGGGAACCCTCAGTGACGACCATCACCCCTGATCCCGGGAACCGGAACGAGAAGTACCGCAACCCCGGCCCCTCACTTCGCGAGAGGCCGGGTCCGCCCGGTACGCTCACCGCCGTGCCCCACGCTGATCAGTGTCAAACCACTCAGAAGGACGCGCCTGTGACCTACCCGGGAGCGCCCCGACCGGACAGGCTCCGGCCCACGTCCCTCGGAGAGCTGGCCGCCAGGCTCGGTGCCGGACCGCAGGATTCCGGTGAGGTCACCGGAATCACCCACGACTCCCGGGCCGTGCGCCCCGGAGACGTGTACGCGGCCCTGCCCGGCGCCCGTTTCCACGGTGCCGACTTCGCCGCCCAGGCCGCGGGCCTCGGCGCGGCCGCGATCCTCACCGACCCGGCGGGCGCCGAGCGCGCCGCCGGCACCGGCCTCCCGGTCCTCGTCACCGAGGACCCGCGCGGCCGGATGGGCGACATCGCGGCCGAGATCTACGGCCGGCCGGGGATCGGCCTCCTCCAGATCGGCATCACCGGAACGTCCGGCAAGACCACCACGGCGTACCTCGTCGAGGGCGGGCTGCGCGGCGCCGGACGCAGCACCGGACTGATCGGCACCGTCGAGATGCGGATCGGCGACGAGCGCATCAAGTCGGAGCGCACCACCCCCGAGGCCACCGACCTCCAGGCGCTGTTCGCCGTCATGCGCGAACGCGGGGTCGAGGCGGTCGCCATGGAGGTCTCCAGCCACGCCCTGGTGCTCGGCCGGGTCGACGGCTGCGTCTTCGACGTCGCCGTGTTCAACAACCTCAGCCCGGAGCACATGGAGTTCCACTCCGGGATGGAGGACTACTTCCAGGCCAAGGCGCAGCTGTTCACCCCGGAGCGCAGCAAGCTCGGCGTCGTCAACTTCGACGACGAGTACGGCCGCCGGCTGGTCAAGGAGGCGTCCGTCCCGGTCGTCACCTTCTCGGCGGAGGGCCACCCGGACGCCGAGTGGCGGGCCGAGGACGTCGAAGTCGGCCCCCGGGACAGCAGCTTCACCGTGATCGGCCCCAAGGGCGAGCGCATCACCGCCAAGGCCCCGCTGCCCGGCCCGTTCAACGTCGCCAACACCCTCGCCGCGATCGTCACCCTGGCCGTCGCGGGCGTCGACCCGCAGACCGCGGCCGACGGCATCGCCGCCGTCCCCGGCGTACCCGGCCGGCTGGAACGCGTCGACGCCGGACAGCCGTACCTCGCGGTCGTCGACTACGCGCACAAGACCGACGCCGTCGAATCCGTCCTGCGCTCCCTGCGGAAGGTCACCGAGGGCCGGGTGCACATCGTGCTCGGCTGCGGCGGCGACCGCGACACGACGAAGCGCGGCGCGATGGGCGCCGCCGCGGCACGGCTCGCCGACACCGCCGTACTGACCTCCGACAACCCCCGCTCCGAGGACCCGCTCGCGATCCTCGCCGCGATGCTCTCCGGCGCGGCCGAGGTGCCCGTCCACGAGCGCGGCGACGTGCTCGTCGAGGCCGACCGGGCCGCGGCCATCGCCGCCGCGGTCGCCCGGGCCGAGCCCGGTGACACCGTGCTGGTGGCCGGAAAGGGACACGAGCAGGGCCAGGACATCCACGGAGTGGTGCGCCCCTTCGACGACCGGAAGGTCCTGCGCGAGGCCATCGAACGCTCCCTGGGGCGCACGGACACCGCGCACGCCGAGGACCGCGTACACACCCACGAGAACAACAGTCAGGGATGACCAAGTGATCGCCCTTTCCCTCGCCGAGATCGCCGGAATCGTCGGCGGGCAGCCGCACGACGTACCGGACGGATCCGTCGTCGTCACCGGCCCCGTCGTCATCGACTCCCGGGAGGTGCGGCAGGGCTCCCTGTTCGCAGCGTTCGCGGGCGAGCGCGTCGACGGCCACGACTACGCGCAGCGCGCCGTCGAGGCGGGCGCGGTGGCCGTGCTCGCCGCCCGCCCCGTCGGAGCCCCGGCGATCGTCGTCGACGACGTCGTGGCCGCCCTCGGCGCCCTCGCCCGCGCCGTCGTGGAACGCCTCGGCACCACCGTCGTCGCGCTGACCGGCTCGGCCGGCAAGACGTCCACGAAGGACCTGATCGCCCAGCTGCTGGAGCGCAAGGCGCCCACGGTCTGGACGCCGGGCTCCCTCAACAACGAGATCGGTCTGCCGCTGACCGCGCTGCGCGCGACGGCGGAAACCCGCCATCTCGTGCTGGAGATGGGCGCACGCGGTATCGGCCACATCCACTACCTCGCCGGCCTGACCCCGCCGAGGATCGGCCTGGTCCTCAACGTGGGCAGCGCCCACATCGGGGAGTTCGGCAGCCGCGAGGCGATCGCCCAGGCCAAGGGTGAGCTCGTCGAGGTCCTCCCGGAGGACGGAGCCGCGATCCTCAACGCCGACGACCCGCTCGTGCGGGCCATGGCGTCCCGCACAAAAGCGCGGGTGCTCCTCTTCGGAGAGGCCCCGGATGCGGACGTACGGGGAGAAGACGTGCGGCTCACGGACGACGGGCGCCCCGCTTTCGCGCTCCACACCCCGACCGGGTGCAGCGACGTGACCTTGCGCCTGTACGGTGAGCACCACGTGTCGAACGCGCTCGCCGCGGCCGCCGTCGCCCATGAGTTGGGCATGTCCGTGACCGAGATCGCCGATGCGCTCTCCGGGGCGGGCACCCTCTCCCGCTGGCGCATGGAGGTCACCGAGCGTCCGGACGGTGTGACGGTCGTCAATGACGCCTACAACGCGAACCCCGAATCCATGAAGGCCGCACTCCGTGCGCTGGCCGCCATGGGCAAGGCCCGACAGGCAGCCGGGGGGCGCACGTGGGCGGTGCTCGGTCAGATGGCCGAGCTCGGTGACGCGTCGCTCGCCGAGCACGACGCGGTCGGACGGCTCGCCGTCCGGCTCAACGTCAGCAAGCTCGTCGCTGTCGGGGGGCAAGAAGCCTCCTGGCTGCAACTGGGCGCATATAACGAGGGTTCGTGGGGTGAGGAGTCGGTGCACGTGTCCGACGCACAGGCGGCCGTCGACCTGTTGCGCAGTGAACTGCGCCCGGGAGACGTCGTGCTGGTGAAGGCGTCCCGGTCGGTCGGCCTGGAGAAGGTCGCCCTGGCACTGCTGGAGACGACCGAGGGCGAGGTCGCCGTCCGATGAGGCAGATCCTCTTCGCGGGAGCCATAGGGCTCTTCCTGACCCTGGTCGGCACCCCGCTGCTGATCAAACTTCTGGCCCGCAAGGGCTACGGGCAGTTCATCCGGGACGACGGCCCGCGTACCCACGGCAGCAAAAAGGGCACGCCCACCATGGGTGGTATCGCCTTCATCCTGGCCACGATCATCGCGTACGTCCTGGCGAAGGTGATCACCGGCGAGGAGATGCGCTTCTCCGGTGTCCTCGTCCTGTTCCTGATGGCCGGGATGGGCCTCGTCGGCTTCCTCGACGACTACATCAAGATCGTCAAGCAGCGCTCGCTGGGCCTGCGCGCCAAGGCGAAGATGGCCGGCCAGCTGATCGTCGGCATCGCCTTCGCGGTGCTCTCGCTCCAGTTCGCCGACCTCCGCGGCAACACCCCGGCATCGACCCGGCTCTCCTTCGTCGAGGACTTCGGCTGGTCCATCGGACCGGTGCTGTTCGTCGTCTGGGCCCTGTTCATGATTCTCGCCATGTCCAACGGCGTGAACCTGACGGACGGTCTGGACGGTCTCGCCACCGGCGCGTCGGTGATGGTCTTCGGCGCGTACACCTTCATCGGGCTGTGGCAGTTCCAGGAGTCCTGCGCCAACGCGACGACCCTGACCAACCCGGAAGCCTGTTTCGAGGTGAGAGACCCACTCGACCTCGCGGTCGTCGCCTCGGCCCTGATGGGCGCCTGCTTCGGCTTCCTGTGGTGGAACACCTCGCCCGCCAAGATCTTCATGGGTGACACCGGTTCGCTCGCCCTCGGCGGAGCGCTCGCCGGTCTCGCGATCTGCTCCCGCACCGAGTTCCTGATGGCCATCCTCGGCGGCCTCTTCGTGATGATCACCATGTCGGTGGTCATCCAGGTCGGCTCGTTCAAGATGACCGGCAAGCGGGTCTTCCGCATGGCGCCGCTCCAGCACCACTTCGAACTCAAGGGGTGGTCCGAAGTCCTTGTCGTGGTCCGCTTCTGGATCATCCAGGGCATGTGCGTGATCGTCGGACTCGGCCTCTTCTACGCGGGATGGGCAGCCAAGAAGTGAACGACGTGGACTGGCAGGGCAAGCACGTCACGGTGGCCGGTCTCGGCGTCAGCGGCATCCCCGCGGCCCGCGCCCTGCACGAGCGGGGGGCTCTCGTCACCGTCGTCAACGACGGCGACGACGAGCGCTCCCGCGCCCAGGCCGCCGAGCTGGAGGCGCTCGGCATCACCGTGCGCCTCGGCGACGGCGACACCCTGCCCGAGTCCACCGAGCTCGTGGTCACGGCCCCCGGCTGGAAGCCCGGCAAGCCGCTCTTCCGGGCGGCCGCCGAGGCCGGCGTCCCCGTCTGGGGCGACGTCGAACTCGCCTGGCGGCTGCGGGGCCCCGACGCCGCACCCTGGCTCGCGGTCACCGGCACCAACGGCAAGACCACGACCGTGCGGATGCTCGCCTCGATCCTCGAGGCCGCGGGCCTGCGCACGGCCGCGGTCGGCAACATCGGGGTCTCCCTGCTGGACGCCGTGCTCGGCGACGAGACGTACGACGTACTCGCCGTCGAGCTCTCCAGCTACCAGCTCCACTGGGCGCCCTCGCTGCGCGCCCACTCCGGGGCCGTGCTCAACCTCGCCCCCGACCACCTCGACTGGCACGGCTCCATGGCCGACTACGCCGCCGACAAGGGCCGGATCTACGAGGGCAACAGCGTCGCCTGCGTCTACAACGCGCAGGACGGGGCGACGGAGGACCTCGTGCGCGAGGCCGACGTCGAGGAGGGCTGCCGGGCCATCGGGTTCACCCTCGGTACGCCCGGCCCCTCACAGCTCGGGGTGGTCGACGGCATCCTCGTCGACCGGGCCTTCGTGGCCAACCGGCAGAAGCAGGCGCAGGAACTGGCCGAGGTCGGCGACGTCAATCCGCCGGCCCCGCACAACATCGCCAACGCCCTGGCGGCGGCGGCCCTCGCCCGCGCCTTCGGCGTACCGCCGGCGGCCGTGCGCGACGGGCTGCGGGCCTTCCGCCCCGACGCCCACCGCATCGAACACGTCGCCGACGTCTCCGGGGTCTCGTACATCGACGACTCCAAGGCCACCAACACCCATGCCGCCGAGGCCTCCCTCGCGGCCTACGAGCCGATCGTCTGGATCGCCGGAGGCCTCGCCAAGGGCGCCACCTTCGACGAACTGGTCAGCGGGGCCGCGAAGCGGCTGAGGGGTGTCGTGCTGATGGGCGCCGACCGGGCGCTGATCCGTGAAGCCCTGGCGCGACACGCCCCCGAGGTACCCGTGGTCGACCTCGACCGGACCGACACTGGGGCGATGTCCGCAGCGGTCCGTGAAGCGGCACGGCTGGCCCGGCACGGTGACACCGTCCTGCTGGCCCCGGCCTGTGCCTCGATGGACATGTTCGTCAACTACAACAAGCGGGGCGAGGCGTTCGCGGACGCGGTCCGCCAACTCGCCGACGAGAGCGCCTGACGGGCCCGGTCTCCGCGTCGTACTGTCCCGGAGGACCGGGAGGGCCCCGGGACCCGGCACGAGCAGCACCGCCGGGGGCCGGGGCCCCGGGCGACAGCCCCGGGCACGAGCAGTGGAGGGGACAGCGACAATGCCGGCCGACGAGAGCCCAGCCGCGCGCGGAGCCGGCCGTTCACGGGCCACCGCCGCGATCAGCCGGGTGTTCACACCGCCCCTGCTCGCCGGACCGCCGCCCGCGGGCCCCGGGCCGCTGGACGGGCTCGCCCTGCGGAGCCGGCCCGCCACAGGCCCCCGACGGCCTCCCTCGCCGCGTGGCGGGGGAACGTCGAGGTCCGGCGGCGGCCAGCCCCGGCCGCGCCGGGGCGCCGGGGTGCGGCGGACGTACGAGCGGGCACGACGGGCCTGGGACCGGCCTCTGACCGCGTACTACCTGATCCTCGGCGCCGGCATGCTCATCACCGTGCTCGGCCTCGTCATGGTCTACTCCGCCTCGATGATCAAGGCGCTGGAGCTGGCACGGCCCGGCACCTACTTCTTCCGCAAGCAGTTCCTCGCCGCCGTGATCGGGGCCGGCCTGATGCTGCTGGCCTCCAGGATGCCCGTCAAACTGCACCGGGCGCTGGCCTATCCGCTGCTCATGGGCACGGTCTTCCTGATGGTCCTGGTCCAGGTGCCGGGGATAGGGATGTCGGTCAACGGCAACCAGAACTGGATCTATCTCGGCGGCCCCTTCCAGCTCCAGCCCAGCGAGTTCGGCAAGCTCGCCCTCATCCTCTGGGGCGCCGACCTGCTCGCCCGCAAACAGGACAAACGGCTGCTGGCCCAGTGGAAGCACATGCTCGTGCCGCTCGTGCCGGTCGCCTTCATGCTGCTCGGACTGATCATGCTCGGCGGTGACATGGGCACCGCGATCATCCTCACCGCGATCCTCTTCGGCCTGCTCTGGCTCGCGGGCGCTCCCACCAGGCTCTTCGCCGGTGTGCTCGCCTTCGCGTGCCTCATCGGCTTCCTGCTCATCAAGACCAGCCCCAACCGGATGTCCCGGCTCGGCTGCATCGGAGCGTCCGAACCCGGCCCCGGCGACTCGTGCTGGCAGGCGGTGCACGGAATCTATGCTCTCGCCTCGGGCGGATGGTTCGGTTCCGGGCTCGGTGCGAGTGTGGAAAAATGGGGGCAACTTCCCGAACCGCACACCGACTTCATCTTCGCCATCACCGGGGAGGAACTGGGCCTGGCGGGGACGCTGTCGGTGCTGGCCCTCTTCGCGGCTCTAGGCTATGCGGGTATCCGCGTGGCCGGACGCACGGAGGACCCCTTCGTGAGGTACGCAGCGGGAGGCGTGACCACCTGGATCACGGCGCAGGCCGTGATCAACATCGGTGCGGTGCTCGGCCTGTTGCCGATCGCCGGTGTCCCGTTGCCGCTGTTCTCCTACGGGGGTTCCGCCCTGCTGCCGACCATGTTCGCCGTCGGACTCCTGATCGCCTTCGCGCGAGAGGACCCGGCGGCGAGAGCGGCCCTGGCCATGCGGAGGCCCGGGGTCAGATGGAAGACGATGAGACGGCGCGTCATGAAGCGTCCGTCCGGAGAGCGGTGAATTTCGGTGCATGTCGTACTCGCCGGCGGGGGGACCGCCGGGCACATCGAGCCCGCGCTTGCCCTCGCAGACGCCCTGCGGAGGCAGGACCCGACCGTGGGAATCACTGCCCTCGGCACGGAGCGCGGACTCGAGACCAGGCTCGTACCCGAGCGGGGGTACGAACTGGCACTGATCCCTGCCGTACCGCTGCCGCGTAAGCCCACACCCGAGCTGATCACCGTCCCGGGGCGGCTGCGCGGCACCATCAAGGCCGCCGAGCAGATCCTGGAGCGCACCAAGGCGGACTGCGTGGTCGGCTTCGGCGGCTACGTCGCCCTGCCCGGTTACCTCGCGGCCAAGCGCGCAGGGGTCCCGATCGTCGTCCACGAGGCCAACGCCCGGCCGGGCCTGGCCAACAAGATCGGTTCGCGGTACGCCCACGGCGTCGCCGTCTCCACCCCGGACAGCAAGCTGCGCGGCGCCCGCTACATCGGCATCCCGCTGCGCCGCACCATCGCCACCCTCGACCGGGCCAGGGTCCGCCCGGAGGCGCGTGCCGCCTTCGGTCTCGACCCCAACCTGCCGACGCTGCTCGTCTCCGGCGGCTCGCAGGGCGCCCGCCACCTCAACGAGGTGGTCACGCGGATCGCACCGCTGCTCCAGCGGTCCGGGATCCAGATCCTGCACGTGGTCGGTCCGAAGAACGAAATGCCGCGCATCGACAACATGCCGGGGATGCCGCCCTACATCCCGGTACCGTACGTGGACCGGATGGACCTCGCGTACGCCGCGGCCGACATGATGCTCTGCCGCGCGGGCGCGATGACCGTCGCCGAGCTCTCCGCCGTCGGGCTGCCCGCCGCCTACGTCCCGTTGCCGATCGGCAACGGCGAACAGCGGCTCAACGCCCAGCCGGTGGTGAACGCCGGCGGTGGTCTGCTGGTGGACGACGCGGCACTCACCCCGGAATGGGTGCAGGGCAACGTCCTTCCGGTGCTCTCGGACCCGCACCGGCTGTACGAGATGTCCCGTGCCGCCGCGGAGTTCGGGCGACGGGATGCCGACGACCTGCTCGTCGGCATGGTGTACGAAGCGATTGCCGCACGCCGCAAGGCGTGAGGCGGTGCGGACCCGGGGCACGCGCCCCGGGTCCGGCGAAGGAGCGAGCGTGGCCGGACCGACGACCGCCCAGCGCGGTGAGGCCGAGCGGGCCGACACCCCGGCCCGCCCGCCGCACATCGGCCCCCAGGGGCGAAGACTGACGGGCCGTACGCGGCTCGTCCTGGCCGCCGTCGGCTTGGTGCTGACCGCCGCCGCCACGGTCTGGGTGCTCTACGGCTCGTCCTGGCTGAGGCTGGAGCGGGTCACGACCACCGGAACCGACGTGCTCACGCGGGGCGAGGTGGAGGCCGCCGCGGCGGCCCCGGTCGGATCCCCGCTGGTCTCCGTCGACACCGGGGTGATCGCGGACCGGTTGCGCCAGAAGTTGCCTCGTATCGACTCCGTGGATGTCGTACGGTCATGGCCACACGGTGTCAGCCTTAAAGTGACCGAACGGAAACCGGTCCTGTTGGTCGAAAAGGGCGCAAAGTTCATTGAAGTGGACGCGAAAGGCGTTCGCTTCGCAACCGTGGACAAAGCGCCGCCGCATGTGCCGCTGCTCGAATTGACGCCTGATCAGTCGGCGAGCCTGCGCCGCTTCGGCAGTGACCGTCTGCTGCGCGAAGCGGTCCGTGTCGCGGGGGACCTTCCGGGGCAGGTGGCGGGGGAGACCAGGACCGTGCGGGTCACCTCGTACGACTCCACCGTCCTCGAACTGACCGGGGGGCGGACGGTGATGTGGGGCAGCAGTGAGGAAGGACCCGTGAAGGCGCGGGTGCTCACCGCTCTCATGAAAGCGTCTCCCAAAGCGGGACACTTCGACGTGAGTGCTCCCACCGCCCCTGCCGTGTCGAAGAGTTGACGCACGTTTGGCCTGGCCAGCCCCCTGGTTGGTCAGCGCTACGGGTGATCACATAGGGTGAAAAGAAAAACGGGAGGTTCGGCGTGTTCGTTGAACGTGCGCCACTTGTCGACTTAGTGTCCTGTTCGGAAGAGTCCATGAAGCAGACACACTGGTAACCCTAAACTTCAAGGTTAGGGTTTGGGTCGGCGTCCGGACCGACCCAATCGGCATCCGTCGTCGCGGCGGGACTACCGCGAAGCGACGACACGTAACTCGAGGCGAGAGGCCTTCGACGTGGCAGCACCGCAGAACTACCTCGCAGTCATCAAGGTCATCGGTGTCGGCGGCGGTGGTGTCAATGCCATCAACCGAATGATCGAGGTCGGTCTCAAGGGCGTCGAGTTCATCGCGATCAACACCGATGCGCAAGCACTGTTGATGAGCGACGCCGACGTCAAGCTCGACGTCGGCCGTGAACTCACCCGTGGCCTCGGCGCCGGGGCGAACCCGGCCGTCGGTCGTAAGGCGGCAGAGGACCACCGTGAGGAGATCGAGGAGGTCCTCAAGGGGGCCGACATGGTCTTCGTCACCGCCGGAGAAGGCGGCGGCACCGGCACCGGCGGCGCACCCGTCGTCGCCAACATCGCGCGCTCGCTGGGCGCCCTGACGATCGGCGTGGTCACCCGCCCGTTCACATTCGAGGGCCGGCGACGCGCGAACCAGGCGGAGGACGGCATCGCCGAGCTCCGCGAAGAGGTCGACACCCTCATCGTCATTCCCAACGACCGGCTGCTGTCCATCTCGGACCGCCAGGTCAGCGTGCTCGACGCGTTCAAGTCGGCCGACCAGGTGCTGCTCTCGGGTGTCCAGGGCATCACCGACCTCATCACCACGCCGGGCCTGATCAACCTCGACTTCGCCGACGTCAAGTCGGTCATGTCCGAGGCCGGATCGGCGCTCATGGGCATCGGCTCCGCCCGTGGCGACGACCGCGCGGTGGCTGCGGCGGAGATGGCGATCTCCTCGCCGCTCCTGGAGGCGTCCATCGACGGCGCCCGCGGGGTCCTGCTCTCGATCTCCGGCGGCAGCGACCTCGGTCTCTTCGAGATCAACGAGGCCGCCCAGCTGGTGAGCGAGGCGGCCCACCCCGAGGCGAACATCATCTTCGGCGCCGTCATCGACGACGCCCTGGGCGACGAGGTGCGGGTCACCGTCATCGCCGCGGGCTTCGACGGCGGACAGCCGCCGGCCCGCCGGGAGAACGTCCTCGGATCCAGTGCCGGCAAGCGCGAGGAGCCGGCTCCGCCGGCCCGGACCGCCGAGCCGGCCCGCCAGACCGGCGGACTGGGCTCCGTGCCCCCGCGCGAGGAGCCCCAGACGCCGGCCGAGCCGGCGCCGGCGGCGAACGAGACCTCGCTGCCGCCGGTCACCCCGCCGCACGTCCCGACGGCCCGTCCCTACCAGGACAACCAGGCCGAAGAGCTGGACGTACCGGACTTCTTGAAGTGATAGGTCCGCAGCACGCGGTGACAGCCGCGGAGTCTTCGGCGGGCGGCGCCCATTTCGCCTTCACCGACAGGTGGGGCGGAGTGAGCGCCGTTCCGTACGAGGAGCTCAACCTCGGCGGTGCGGTCGGCGACGATCCCGCCGCCGTCGGCGCGAACCGTGCGCGCGCGGCCCGTTCCCTCGGCCTCGACCCGGACCTGGTGGTCTGGATGAACCAGGTGCACGGGCGTGACGTGGCCGTGGTGGACGGGCCCTGGGGCGACACCGCGGACATTCCCGCGGTGGACGCGGTGGTGACGGCGCGGTGCGGACTCCCGCTCGCGGTGCTCACCGCCGACTGCACGCCCGTGCTGCTCGCCGATCCGGCGGCCGGTGTCATCGCCGCCGCTCACGCGGGAAGGCCCGGTCTGGTCGCGGGAGTCGTACCGGCCGCGGTCGAGGCCATGGTCGCACTCGGGGCGGAACCGTCCCGGATCACCGCGCACACCGGGCCGGCCGTCTGCGGACGGTGTTACGAGGTTCCGGAGCGGATGCGCGCGGAGGTCGCCGAGGCCGTCCCGGCGTCGTGGTCGGAGACCGCTTGGGGAACACCCGCGGTGGACGTCACGGCCGGGGTCCACGCCCAGCTCGCGGAGCTCGGCGTCGGGGACCTGCACAGCTCGCCGTTCTGCACCCTGGAATCCGGCGACCATTTCTCGTACCGCCGCGACCGCACCACAGGACGGCTCGCCGGATATGTCTGGTTGGACTGATAGGGCATGACGGATCGCAGAGCTCAACTCGCGGCAAACCTGGCACAGGTGGAGGAGCGCATTGCCTCCGCCTGCGCCTCGGCCGGCCGCAAGCGGGAGGAAGTGACCCTCATCGTGGTCACCAAGACCTACCCCGCGAGCGATGTGCGCATTCTGCACGAACTCGGTGTGCGTCAGGTCGCGGAGAACCGTGATCAGGACGCTGCGCCAAAAGCCGAGGCTTGTGCGGATCTGTCGCTCACATGGCACTTTGTCGGGCAGTTGCAGACCAACAAGGTCCGCTCCGTGGCCGGTTATGCCGACGTGGTGCAGTCTGTGGACCGCGTGAAGCTGGTCACCGCGCTCTCGGGGGCGGCGGTCCGGGGTGAGCGTGAGCTCGGCTGCCTCATCCAGGTCGCCCTCGACGCCGAGAGCGGTGAGCGAGGGGACCGGGGCGGGGTCGCGCCGGACGCGATCGAGGAGTTGGCGGCCTCGGTGGAAGCGGCGGAAGGGCTCAGACTCGACGGCCTGATGACCGTCGCCCCGCTCGCCGGTCCCTACGCCGGCCGGCAACGGGCCGCGTTCGACCGCCTGATGGAATTCTCATCCCGCCTGCGCGGGAACCATCCGGCTGCGAACATGGTCTCTGCTGGGATGAGCGCGGATCTCGAGGACGCGGTCGCGGCCGGGGCGACACATGTACGCGTCGGTACGGCGGTACTCGGAGTCCGACCCCGGCTCGGGTAACGTCGCGAAGCAAGTCGGACCACAGCAGAAAATATGGTCATTCCCGCTTGAAGCGGGCAGGCCGGAGTGGATCTCGGGCACTTGGTGACACGAATGCCGATCCACCACAGAGCGGAGGACTCGGAGCATGGCCGGCGCGATGCGCAAGATGGCGGTCTACCTCGGCCTCGTGGAGGACGATGGGTACGACGGTCCGGGGTTCGACCCCGACGACGAATTCGAACCCGAGCCGGAGCCCGAGCGGGACCGGCGGCGGCACCAGCCCGCGCATCCTGTGGAGCGGGAGCGGGACGAACCGGTGCGATCGGTACAGCCGCCCGCGCCACGGGAACCGGTTCAGCTCCCGGCGGAAAGCGGACGACCCGCCCGAATCGCACCCGTGGCATCCATCACACCCGACCGCCCGAACATGGAGAAGAACGCACCGGTGATCATGCCCAAGGTCGTGTCCGAGCGTGAGCCCTACAGGATCACCACGCTGCACCCCAGGACCTACAACGAGGCCCGTACCATCGGGGAACACTTCCGCGAAGGCACTCCGGTGATCATGAATCTCACGGAGATGGACGACACGGACGCGAAGCGACTTGTCGACTTTGCCGCGGGACTTGTCTTCGGTCTCCATGGCAGCATTGAGCGTGTGACGCAGAAGGTGTTCCTGTTGTCGCCTGCTAACGTCGATGTCACGGCGGAGGACAAGGCCCGCATCGCAGAGGGCGGGTTCTTCAACCAGAGCTGAGAACACCGGGAACAACCCGGCCGGGTGGCCGGGGCTACGAGAGCCAGGGGAGAGGGAAGCGCGGGACATGGGCATCGCACTGGATGTGGTCTATATCGCGCTGATGTGTTTCCTCATCGTGCTGATCTTCCGGCTGGTCATGGACTATGTCTTCCAGTTCGCACGTTCATGGCAGCCAGGCAAGGCGATGGTGGTCGTTCTCGAGGGCACTTACACTGTCACGGATCCACCGCTGAAGCTTCTGCGGCGGTTCATACCGCCGTTGCGTCTCGGGGGCGTGGCACTTGACCTGTCCTTCTTCGTTCTGATGATCATCGTCTACATTCTGCTCAGCCTCGTGGGCAAGCTTGCGAGCAGCGTGTGAACGATACGGTCTTGCCGACTGCCGACGACTACGTAGAGGTGAAGAAGAGATGCCGCTGACCCCCGAGGACGTGCGGAACAAGCAGTTCACGACCGTCCGCCTCCGAGAAGGCTATGACGAGGACGAGGTCGATGCCTTCCTCGACGAGGTCGAATCGGAACTGACCCGACTGCTCCGTGAGAACGAGGACCTGCGCGCCAAGCTGGCCGCGGCCACGCGTGCCGCCGCGCAGAACCAGCAGCAGCAGGGAATGCGTAAACCGCCGGAGCAGCAGGACCGGCCGGGGGCCCCGGTGCCCGCCGCCATATCTGGTCCGCCGGTACAGCAGCAGCAGCCCCCGCAGATGGGTCCCCCCCAGCTGCCCGGTGGAGCTCCGCAGCTGCCTGCCGGTCCCAGCGGCCATGGCCCCCAGGGTGGCCACGGTCCCGGTCCGCAGGGCCCGCACGGCCCCGGCCCGATGCAGGGCGGTCCCATGGGTGGCCCGATGGGCGGTCCCATGGGCGGTCACGCACCGCAGCAGCAGATGCAGCAGATGCAGCAGCAGCAGCAGATGCAGCAGCCCGGTCAGGGCGGTCCCGGTGGCGACAGCGCCGCCCGTGTCCTCTCCCTTGCTCAGCAGACCGCCGACCAGGCGATCGCGGAGGCCCGTTCCGAGGCCAACAAGATCGTCGGCGAGGCGCGCAGCCGTGCCGAGGGCCTTGAGCGTGACGCCCGTGCCAAGGCGGACGCCCTGGAGCGGGACGCGCAGGAGAAGCACCGCGTGGCGATGGGCTCGCTGGAGTCGGCCCGCGCGACGCTGGAGCGCAAGGTCGAGGACCTGCGTGGCTTCGAGCGCGAGTACCGGACCCGTCTGAAGTCCTACCTGGAGAGCCAGCTGCGTCAGCTGGAGACCCAGGCCGACGACTCGCTGGCTCCGCCGCGGACGCCCGCCGCCGCCTCGCTGCCGCCGTCGCCTTCGCTGGCTCCGGCCGGTGCGGGTGCGATGGGGCACACCATGGGTGGCAACCACGGTGGTCACGGCAACCAGCAGATGGGTGGCGGCAACCAGTCGATGGGCGGTGGCCCGTCGTACGGCGGCGGCCAGCAGCAGATGTCGCCCGCGATGACGCAGCCGATGGCACCGGTGCGGCCGCAGGCGCCGCAGCCGATGCAGCAGGCGCCGTCGCCGATGCGTGGGTTCCTGATCGACGAGGACGACAACTGAGCGGTTCGCGCTCGCTGAGCGCGTAGCCGTCGGCAGGCTGAGGGCCGGGCCCCGGGATTTCCCGGGGCCCGGCCCTTTTGTGTGCCCTCTTCGCGGGCGGGCGGGCCGCTGCGCGGGGCTTGTCCCCTCCCCGCCCCTTCCCGTAACCGGGGGCTCCGCCCCCGGACCCCCGCTCCTCAATCGCCGGAGGGGCTGGGAAGTGTTCCCGAGGGGGCGGGTGGGGCGTCCCGGGAGGGGGCGGGGGCTGGTTGCATCCCGGGCTGAGGAGGGGCCGGCCACCCAGGGGGTGAGCAAGCCTTGGCTGTCGGCTTCTCCGCAGTGGAGGAGGCGGCTCCCCAGGGGGTGGGCGGCCCCCCGGACTGGAGAAGGTGGCGGTCACCCAGGGGTGAGCGAGCCTTGGCTGGGGGCGTTTCTCCGGGGGTGAGCCCTGGCTGGGGGCCCCGGGGGTGGGGCCCTGGTGGGATGTTGCCTTCCCCGGGGTCTGGAGCCGCAGGATCGGGTCCCCCTGTGCTTAGGGGCGCCCGGGAAACGCGGAGCGGCCCGTCCATCCGGTTGGATGGGCGGGCCGCTCAGGTCGTGCGCGTCAGTGCTTGCGGAGGCGGAACGTGAGGGCGAGGCCCTCGTCCTCGAACGGGGTGCCGTACGTGTCGTCCGCCTCGCCCTGCGCGTAGTCCAGGGCCAGGACCTCGTCCGCGATCAGCGTCGCGTGGGCGGTCAGGGCCTCGGCCGTCGCGGGGGACGTGGACGTCCAGCGGACCGCGATCCGGTCCGCCACGTCCAGGCCGCTGTTCTTGCGTGCCTCCTGGATCAGCCGGATCGCGTCACGGGCCAGTCCGGCGGCCCGCAGCTCCGGGGTGATCTCCAGGTCCAGGGCGACCGTCGCGCCCGAGTCGGACGCCACCGACCAGCCCTCGCGGGGGGTCTCCGTGATGATGACCTCGTCGGGGCCGAGGGTGATCCGCTCACCGTCGACCTCTACCGAGGCCGTGCCCTCGCGCAGCGCCAGGCTGAGCGCGGCCGCGTCGGCGTTCGCGACGGCCTTGGCCACCGCCTGGACGCCCTTGCCGAAGCGCTTGCCCAGCGCGCGGAAGTTCGCCTTCGCCGTGGTGTCGACCAGCGAGCCGCCGACCTCCGAGAGCGAGGCCAGGGAGGAGACGTTCAGCTCCTCCGTGATCTGGGCGCGCAGCTCCGGTGTGAGCGACTCGAAGCCCGAGGCCGCGACCAGGGCCCGCGACAACGGCTGCCGGGTCTTGACCCCCGACTCGGCGCGCGTGGCGCGGCCGAGCTCCACCAGGCGGCGCACCAGCGCCATCTGCGAGGAGAGCGCGGGGTCGATCGCCGCCGGGTCCGCCTTCGGCCAGTCGGACAGGTGCACCGACTCCGGGGCGTCCGGGGTGACGGGGACGATCAGGTCCTGCCAGACCCGCTCCGTGATGAACGGCGTCAGCGGGGCCAGGAGCCGGGTGATCGTCTCCACGACCTCGTGCAGCGTGCGCAGCGCCGCCTTGTCGCCCTGCCAGAAGCGGCGGCGCGAGCGGCGGACGTACCAGTTGGACAGGTCGTCGACGAACGCCGAGAGCAGCTTGCCGGCGCGCTGGGTGTCGTAACCCTCCAGAGCCTTGGTGACCCCGTCCACCAGGGCGCCGAGCTCGCTCAGCAGCCAGCGGTCCAGGACCGTGCGGTCGGCGGGGGCCGGGTCGGCCGCCGACGGCGCCCAGTTCGACGTACGGGCGTACAGGGCCTGGAAGGCCACCGTGTTCCAGTACGTGAGGAGTGTCTTGCGGACGACCTCCTGGATCGTGCCGTGGCCCACCCGGCGTGCGGCCCAGGGGGAGCCGCCCGCCGCCATGAACCAGCGGACCGCGTCGGCGCCGTGCTGGTCCATCAGCGGGATCGGGTCGAGGGTGTTGCCCAGGTGCTTGGACATCTTCCGGCCGTCCTCGGCGAGGATGTGGCCCAGGCAGACCACGTTCTCGTAACTGGACTTGTCGAAGACGAGCGTGCCGACCGCCATCAGCGTGTAGAACCAGCCGCGGGTCTGGTCGATGGCCTCCGAGATGAACTGCGCCGGATACCGGGACTCGAAGACCTCCTTGTTCTTGTACGGGTAGCCCCACTGCGCGAACGGCATCGAACCCGAGTCGTACCAGGCGTCGATGACCTCCGGGACGCGGTACGCCTCCAGCTGGCAGTTCTCGTGCGAGCAGGTGAACGTGATCTCGTCGACGAACGGCCGGTGCGGGTCCAGTCCCGACTGGTCGGCGCCGGTGAGCTCGGACAGCTCGGCGCGGGAGCCCACGCAGGTCAGGTGGCCGTCCTCGCAGCGCCAGATCGGCAGCGGGGTGCCCCAGTAGCGGTTGCGCGACAGCGCCCAGTCGACGTTGTTGGTCAGCCAGTCGCCGAAGCGGCCGTTCTTGACCGAGTCCGGGAACCAGTTGGTCTTCTCGTTCTCCTGGAGCAGCCGGTCCTTGACCGCCGTCGTGCGGATGTACCAGGACGGCTGCGCGTAGTACAGCAGGGCCGTGTGGCAGCGCCAGCAGTGCGGGTAGCTGTGCTCGTACGGGACGTGGCGGAAGAGCTTGCCGCGTGCGGCCAGGTCCTCGGTGAGCGCCTCGTCGGCCTTCTTGAAGAAGACGCCGCCGACCAGCGGGAGGTCCTCCTCGAAGGTGCCGTCGGGGCGGACCGGGTTCACCACGGGGAGGCCGTACGCCTTGCAGACCAGGAGGTCGTCGGCGCCGAACGCGGGGGACTGGTGGACCAGACCGGTGCCGTCCTCCGTCGTGACGTACTCGGCGTTGACGACGAAGTGCGCCTCGCTCGGGAACTCGACCAGCTGGAAGGGGCGTTCGTACGTCCAGCGCTCCATGTCACGGCCGGTGAAGGTCTCGCCGGTGAGCTCCCAGCCCTCGCCGAGCGCCTTCCCGACCAGCGGCCGGGCCACGACGAGCTTCTCCTCGCCGTCCGTCGCGACCACGTAGTCGACGTCGGGGTGCGCGGCGACGGCGGTGTTGGAGACCAGGGTCCACGGCGTGGTCGTCCAGACCAGCAGCGCGGCCTCGCCGGCCAGCGGGCCGGACGTGAGCGGGAAGCGTACGAAGACCGAGGGGTCGACGACCGTCTCGTAGCCCTGGGCCAGTTCGTGGTCCGAGAGGCCGGTGCCGCAGCGGGGACACCAGGGGGCGACACGGTGGTCCTGGACCAGCAGGTCCTTGTTGAAGATCTCCTTCAGCGACCACCACACGGAGTCGACGTACTCGGGGTCCATCGTGCGGTAGGCGTCGTCCAGGTCGACCCAGTAACCCATGCGGGTCGTGAGCTCGCTGAACGCGTCGGTGTGGCGGGTCACGGACTCACGGCACTTCGCGTTGAACTCGGCGATGCCGTAGGCCTCGATGTCCTTCTTGCCGTTGAAGCCCAGCTCCTTCTCCACCGCGAGCTCGACCGGCAGGCCATGGCAGTCCCAGCCGGCCTTGCGGCCGACGTGGTAGCCCTGCATGGTGCGGAAGCGCGGGAAGACGTCCTTGAAGACGCGGGCCTCGATGTGGTGGGCCCCGGGCATGCCGTTGGCCGTCGGGGGCCCCTCGTAGAAGACCCACTCGGGGCGGCCCTCGGACTGTTCGAGGCTCTTGTCGAAGACCTTGCCGTCGCGCCAGAAGTCGAGCACGGCGTGCTCGAGGGCGGGCAGGTCGACCTGGGCGGGTACCTGGCGGTACTGCGGCGATGTCATGTGCGGGCTTCCTCCGGCGGACGTCTTCCACTTCCGTCGGAGGGACGAGAGCCTGGTCAGCTCCCGCGGTACCACCCTCCTTGGCCCCGGGCGTGCGCCCGTGGCCCCCTCATTGGGGTCGCGATGCCGGGTCTAGTCGCCCTGTCCGTGGGCCGGGCCCACTGTCCAGAGCTTTCTTCCGGCGGCTCCGGGCTGATCTTCACGGCGCGCTCGCCCCCGGGCTCCCACCGTCCCCGGGTCGCTCCTGGCTGCGTACGACGCTACTCGTCCCATCCATGCCTCTCGCTGCGGCCAGTGTACGGGCCCTCGCGGGCGACGGCCGACCGGTTTTCGACCGACGGGCACGTGGAAGGCGCTTGCACCCGAATGGCCAGTCGGGACGGACGGAGTCTCCGGAGGGCGCGCGAGGACGGATTACCGGGCGGGGAGCTGGGCACAACGGTTGCAGGCGCGCCACCGACCGGCAGCGGGAGGGGGCGAACCGGCGGCGTGCCCCGTTGCCGCGGAGCTGGGGCCGATTTATCGTCCCAGCACGATTCGCGTGCAAGATCACAATATGTGAAGGGGCCGCGGCCATGGTGGCGAAGAAGACCGCCGCATCGAGATCGGCGTCCGAGAGATCCACGGCTGCGGCTGCCGAGGAGAAGGCCGCCGGGAAGAGGACGGCGGACCATCCGCCGGAACCGGAAGAGGCCGGTCAGGACCCGGCGCATCACGAGCCGGCGAAGAAGAGCACGGCGAAGAAGAGCACGGCGAAGAAGAGCACGGCGAAGAAGAGCACGGCGAAGAAGAGCGCAGCCAAGAAGGCGTCGAAGAAGGCCACGGGGGCGGCCCAGGCCGCCGAGCAGACAGGAGCCCACACGGTGGTAGCCAAGAAGAGCGCGGCCCGGACCACGGCTGTAGGAGAGGGCACCGCGACCGCGGTCCCCCCGGCCAGGGCCGGCGCCGCGACGGCGCCCGGAGACCTGGCGGTCAGGCCGGGGGAGGACCCCTGGACCCCGGAGGAGGTCGACGCGGCGCGGACCGAGCTGGCCGGCGAGGTCCTGCGGCTGCGCACCGAGCTGGAGGCGTCGGGCGCGGCGCTCGCCGGCCTGATGCGTGACTCGGGGGACGGAGCGGGGGACGACGACGCGGACACCGGCACGAAGAACATCACCAGGGAGCACGAGCTCTCCCTGGCGGCCCACGCCCAGGAAACCCTGGACCAGACCGAGCGGGCGCTCGCCAGGCTCGACGCGGGCACCTACGGGCTCTGCGAGGTCTGCGGCAAGCCGATCGGCAAGGCGCGCATGCAGGCCTTCCCCCGGGCCACGCTCTGCGTGGAGGACAAGCAGAAGCAGGAGCGGCGCGGCTAGGGCCTCTCGTGTGGATCATGCTGGGTTCGCGTGCCCCGGCACCGCGCCTCGCGGCGTGGTCGTCGGGCGCCCTGGCTCCTTCGCCGGCCTGAAAGGCGTGGGAGGTGCCCCCCATCACCGAACCCCGCTCCCTGACCCGGCCTGGTCCGGGCGGAGGATCCGGAGGGGCCGTCTTCCGTCCGGGGCGCCGTCCGGGCCCGGACGGAAGACCTCAAGGGCCGGGCCCGACCCGGACGGAAGACCTCAAGGGCCGGGCCCGACCCGGACGGAAGACCTCAAGGGCCGTGGAAGCTCGGGAGGCCCGGGTCCTGACGCCCCTGATCCCCCGGGTGTGTCGTACCCTCGTCCTCAGTCAGGCACCTAGGTTGAGGGACTCACGTGGCAGAGGCGGAGCGCATCATCGGTACGCCGGACATCCCTGATGCCGAGGGGGCCGACGGGGCTGAGCCCCGGCAGCCCGCCGGGGGCCCGACCCCGGCAGGGAGTGACGAGCCCGGCAGCGGCCGGGGCAGGAAGAAGATCCTGGTCCTCCTCGGTGTGGCGGTCCTCGCCTACCTCCTGGACCTGATCAGCAAGATGATCGTGGTCGCGAAGCTGGAGCACGAGGAGCCGATCGAGATCTTCGGCGACTGGCTGAAGTTCGACGCGATCCGCAACGCGGGCGCCGCCTTCGGGATCGGCGAGGCGTTCACCGTGATCTTCACCGCCATCGCGGCCGTCGTGATCATCGTGATCATCAGGCTCGCCCGCAAGCTCTACAGCCTGCCCTGGGCCATCGCCCTGGGACTGCTGCTCGGCGGAGCGCTCGGCAACCTCACCGACCGCATCTTCCGCGCGCCCGGCGTATTCAAGGGCGCGGTGGTCGACTTCATCGCCCCCGCGCACTTCGCCGTCTTCAACCTCGCCGACTCGGCGATCGTCTGCGGCGGAATCCTCATCGTGATCCTTTCCTTCAAGGGCCTGGACCCCGACGGCACCGTGCACAAGGACTAGCGGGCGCAAGGCATACTCGACTGGTGAGTACGTATCCCGAGGTCCGCACCCTGCCCGTACCCGACGGCCTGGAGGGCGAGCGTGTCGACGCCGCCATCTCCCGGATGTTCGGTTTCTCCCGCACCAAGGCCGCCGAGCTGGCCGCTGCCGGGAAGGTCCAGGTGGACGGCGCGGTGGCCGGGAAGTCCGAGCGGGTGCACGGCGGTGCCTGGCTGGAAGTGGAGATGCCCCAGGCACCCGCTCCGGTCCAGGTCGTCGCCGAGCCCGTCGAGGGCATGGAGATCGTCCATGACGACGACGACATAGTCGTCATCATGAAGCCGGTCGGCGTCGCCGCCCACCCCAGCCCCGGCTGGACCGGCACCACCGTCATCGGCGGCCTCGCCGCGGCCGGCTACCGCATCTCGACGTCGGGCGCCGCCGAGCGCCAGGGCATCGTGCACCGGCTGGACGTCGGCACCTCCGGCCTGATGGTCGTGGCCAAGTCCGAGCGGGCGTACACCCTGCTCAAGGCGCAGTTCCGCGACCGGGTCGTCGAGAAGAAGTACCACGCCCTCGTGCAGGGCCACCCCGACCCGATGAGCGGCACCATCGACGCCCCCATCGGCCGTCACCCGCAGCACGACTACAAGTGGGCCGTCACCGCCGAGGGCAAGCCCTCCGTGACGCACTACGACCTCATCGAGGCCTACCGCGCGGCCAGCCTGCTCGACATCAAGCTGGAGACCGGGCGCACACACCAGATCCGCGTGCACATGTCCGCGCACCGCCACCCCTGCGTCGGCGACCTGACGTACGGCGCCGACCCCACGCTGGCCAAGCGCCTCGGCCTGACCCGGCAGTGGCTGCACGCGGTCCGGCTCGGCTTCGAGCACCCGGCCGACGGCGGCTGGGTCGAATTCGAGAGCGTCTACCCGGACGACCTGCGCCATGCCCTCGACACGATCGCCGCGGAGAGCGAATGAACCCCGGGCCCGCCCCGTACAGCACCCGCAGGGCCCTCGGCGAGAGCGACCTCGCGGCGTGCTTCCAGGTCCGCAAGGACGTCTTCGTCGGCGAGCAGCAGGTCCCCGAGGAGATCGAGTACGACGCCCATGACGCCACCGCGGTGCACGTCATCGCCGTGGCCGCCGACGGCTCCGCGCTCGGCACGGGACGGCTGCTGCACGGCGAGGGCGCGGCGGACAGGACCGGCGGCGACCTGACCGTCGGTTCGCTCGGCCGGCTCGCCGTGACCCGCGAGGCCCGCGGACTGGGCGTCGGGGCCGCTCTGGTCCGCGCCATAGAGGAACAGGCCCGCACGCTCGGCCTGGCCGCCGTGGACCTGCACGCCCAGACGCACGCGCTCGGCTTCTACGAGCGGCTCGGCTACGCGGCGTACGGCCCCGAGTTCCCGGACGCCGGGATCCCGCACCGGGCCATGCGCCGCGCGCTCTGACCCGCGCGGCCCGCAGGGGGCTGCCGCAGGTCCGCGGGGTGCGCGTGACAGGCTGGGAGCTCTGACCGGCTGATCAATGCGGGCCCGGAGGTCCGCGCGCGCTGCGGAAGGCACAACGTGGACCAGATGGCGCTCCTGCTCCTGCTCCTGCTCGGAGCGGTGGTCACGGTGCCGCTCGGGGAGCGCCTGCGTCTCCCGGCGCCGATCCTGATGACCCTCGCGGGGATCGTCATGGCCTTCGCCAGCTTCGTGCCCGACGTGGACATCCCGCCGGAGTTCATCCTCCCCGCCCTCCTGCCGCCGCTGCTCTACGCCTCCGTGCAGCGCACCTCCTGGCGGCAGTTCGCGGCCAACCGACGGCCGATCTTCCTGCTGGCCGTCGCCCTCGTCTTCGTCACCACGGCAGCCGTCGCGGCCGTCGCGAACGCGCTCGTACCCGGTCTGCCGATCGCCGCCGCCGTGGCCCTGGGGGCGCTCGTCGCCCCGCCCGATCCGGTCGCGGCGACGGCCGTGGCCGGTTCGGTCGGGCTGCCGCGCCGGCTCGTGTCGATCCTGGAGGGCGAGGGGCTGTTCAACGACGTCACGGCCATCGTCCTCTACCACGTGGCGATCGCCGCCGCCGTCAGCGGCACCTTCTCGCTGCCGGCCGCGTTCGGACTGCTCATCCTCTCCGCCGTCGTCGCCGTGGTGGTCGGGCTGGTGCTCGGCTGGCTCACCATCAAACTCATGGGGTACCTGGGAGACACCACCCTCCAGGTCGGCCTGACCCTCCTCGTGCCGTTCGTCAGTTACGTACTCGCCGAGGAGCTGATGGGTTCGGGCGTGCTCGCCGTCCTCACCACCGCGCTCTTCCTCGCCGAACACACCGCCGACGCCGACGACGTCCTCGGGCGGCTCACCGGCCGGTCCTTCTGGGAGATCGTCGACACCCTCATCACCGGCGTCGCCTTCGGCCTGATCGGCCTCGAACTCCACAACGTCTTCGGAACCGCCGACGGACACGAACTGCGCCTGCTGGGCTGGGGCCTCGCCGTCGCCGCGGTCGTCATCGGCGTCCGGCTCCTCTGGCTGCTGCCCGCCGCCTGGCTCGCCAAGCGGCTGCACACCCGGCGTGACGTCAGCGAGGAGATCCCCACCGGCGTGCGCGAGACCGTCATCATGTGGTGGGCGGGGATGCGGGGAGTCGCCTCCGTCGCGCTGGCGCTGGCGATCCCGCTGGAGACGGACGACGGCAAGCCGTTCCCCGGCCGGGACGAGATCGTCTTCATCGCCTTCGTCGTCATCATGGTGACCCTCGTCCTCCAGGGCCTGACCCTGCCGTGGCTCGTGCGCAAGCTCGGCGTCCGGGCGGACACCGAGGCCGAGCAGGCGCTGGAGCGCGACCTCGCGATCAGGGCGGCCAAGGCGGCCAAGACCCGCCTCAAGGAGGTCCAGGACACCGAGGGGCTCCCCGAGGAGGTCCTGGAGCGGCTGCAGCGCGCCGCGTACGACATCGGGGCGCGGATCAGCCCCGACATGGTCGACGAGGAGCGGCGCGAGGCGTACGCGCAGCGCGCCGAGCGCTTCAAGGAGGTCGCCCGGATCCAGCGCGAGATGATGTCCGCCGCCCGTCACGCGGTGCTCGCCGCGCGCAGCGAGCCCGGATCGGACCCCGAGGTGGTGGACCGGGTGCTGCGCTACCTGGACGTACGCAGCCTCCGCTGACCGGCCCACCCGCCCGGGGCCGCTCAGCCGCGTCCTGTGCGGGGCGCCTTGCCCGGGGTCGGCACATGACCGTTGGACGGCGTAAGGTCGGTGTCCGCACCCGTCAGCTCCCGCCAGTGGTCTCCCGGCGGCAGCACCGCCGGCGACGTCACGATCCGGGGCAGCGCGTACGGGTGGTTGTCCCGGAGCCAGCCGATCATCTGCTCCCGGACCGCGCAGCGCACCGTCCAGATGTCGTCCGCGTCCTTCGCGGTGACCACCGCCCGCACCTCCATCGTGGTCGGGGTGGTGTCCGTGACGGCCAGGGACCAGTCGCGGCCGTCCCAGGCGGCGCACTCCCCGAGGATGTCGCGCAGCCGGTCCCGCATCGCCGCGACCGGGGCCGAGTGGTCGAGCTGGAAGAAGACGGTGCCGGTCATCTGCACGCCGCCGCGCGACCAGTTCTCGAACGGGTTGCTCGTGAAGTAGGACACGGGCATCGTGAACCGCCGCTCGTCCCAGGTCCGCACGGTGAGGAAGGTCAGGGTGATCTCCTCCACCGTGCCCCATTCCCCGTCCACCACCACGGTGTCACCGAGCCGCACCATGTCGCCGAAGGCGATCTGGAACCCGGCGAACAGGTTGCCGAGCGTCGACTGGGCCGCGACACCGGCGACGATGCCGAGCACACCGGCCGAGGCCAGCATCGACGTGCCGACGGTCTGCATCGCGGGGAAGGTGAGCAGCATCGCCGCGACCGCGACCGTCGCCACCACCGCGGTGACCACACGCTGGATCAGCGTGACCTGGGTCCGGACCCGGCGGACACGTGCGGGATCGCGGGTGGAGGTCGCGTAACGGGCGTACGAGGACTGGACGATCGTGGCGGCTACGCGGATCACCAGCCACGCCGACGCCGCGATCAGCACCAGGGTCAGGACCTGCCCGATCGCGTCCCGGTTGTCCCGCACGACGGGGAGCCGGAGCTGGTCGAAGCTGGCCCTCAGCAGCGCCGTGCAGAGCACCACCTGCATGGGCGGACGGCAGAGCCGCAGCAGACCCCAGAGAGGGGTCTCGTGATGGCGGCTGTCGGCGCGGCGCAGCAGCAGATCGACCAGCCACCCCACCAGCAGGGTGATCAGCAGCGACCCGCCCAGCACGAGCACCGGCCGCAGTACGTTCTCCATTCCGTCGTCCTCCAAGAGTCGGGGCAGGCCTGGCACCATGGACCGCATGAACATCATGCTTTTCCACTCGATCTACGGTCTGAGGCCGGCCGTGCACGCTTCCGCCGAGCGGCTGCGCGCAGCAGGGCACGACGTGCGCGTGCCCGATCTCTTCGAGGGGCACACCTTCGAAACGGTCGAGGACGGAATGGCCTTCAAGGAAGAGGTGGGCAAGGAGGAGCTGCTCAAGCGCGCCGTCCTGGCCGCGGCGCCCTACTCCGACCAGGGCCTCGTGTACGCGGGATTCTCGTTCGGCGCGTCCGTGGCGCAGACCCTCTCGCTCGGCGACGCCAAGGCCCGCGGCCTGCTCCTGCTCCACGGCACGTCGGACATCGCCGAGAACGCCTCGGTGGACGAACTGCCCGTACAGCTGCACGTCGCCGACCCCGACGTCTTCGAGTCGCCGGACTGGCTGAACAGCTGGTACCTCCAGATGCAGCGGACCGGGGCCGACGTCGAGATCTACCGCTACCCCGGGGCCGGGCACCTCTACACCGACCCCGATCTGCCCGACTTCGACCAGGACGCCGCCGACCTGACCTGGAAGGTGGCGCTCGGCTTCCTCGCCACGCTGTAGTCACGTGGCAGGGCCGCGCACCCCGGTGCGCGGCCCTGCCAGGTCCGCGCCGGTCAGCGCACCGGTGCGCTCACCCGCTCGATCCGCTGCGTGCCGCTGAGCGTGCGGTAGGAGCGGACCCAGGACGACGTCGCGTCCTTCGCGGTCTTGTCGGAGACCGCGTAGTAGTCCATCTGCGAGCGTTCGGCCGTCACGTCGAGGACGCCGTAGCCGTGCGAGTCCAGATCGACCCACTTCACGTGGCGGTTGGCGGTCCTCACCGCCGCCGCGGCGACGAGCGACACCGTCTGGGGGGCCGCCCTCAGGATGTCGTCCAGGTTGTCCGAGGTCACCGACGTCACCACGAATTCGGTGGCCGCGGAGGCGGAGAGCGGATACGTCGCCGCCTTCACCGGCACGTCGTTGGCCCACGCCATGTGGATGTCGCCGGTCAGGAAGACCGTGTCGCTGACGCCGTTGTCCCGCAGATCGGAGATCAGCTCCTTGCGGTCGTCGGTGTAGCCGTCCCACTGGTCGACGTTGACCGCCAGCCCTTCCGCGGGCAGCCCCAGCAGCTCCGCGAGCGGTGCGAGCAGATGTGCCGGCAGCGCCCCGAAGGCGACCGGCGAGATCATCACCGAGGTGCCGACGAGCTTCCAGCGGGCATCCGACGAGGCCAGCCCGGCCTTGAGCCAGTCCAGCTGCGCCCGCCCCGTGATCGAGCGCCCGGGGTCGTCGACCGCGCCGTTGCCTATGGATGCCTGCTCGGAACGGAAGCTGCGCAGGTCGAGCAGGTGCAGCTCGGCGAGGCCGCCGAAGCTCAGACGCCGGTAGACGGTGCCCTCGGTGGAGGCGCGGACCGGCATCCACTCGAAGTACGCCTGCTTCGCGGCGGCCACCCGGGCGGCCCAGGGGCCCTCCGTGCCGGGGGTGTGATTCTCGGCTCCCCCCGACCAGGCGTCGTTGGCGAACTCGTGGTCGTCCCAGATGGCGATCACCGGGTGGGCGGCGTGCAGTGCCTGGAGGTCGGTGTCCGTCTTGTACGTGCCGTGCCGGAGGCGGTAGTCGCCGAGGGTGAGGATCTCGTGCAGCGGGGCGTGGGGGCGTACGACGGTGTCCTGGGTCGGGTAACTGCCCGACGCGTACTCGTAGATGTAGTCGCCCAGGTGCAGCACGGCGTCGAGGTCGGCGCGGTCCGCGAGGTGGCGGTACGGGGAGAACCAGCCGGCCTCCCAGTTGGCGCAGGAGACCACCCCGAACCGGATCCCGGCGACGGCGGCCCCGGCGGCGGGCGCGGTGCGGGTGCGGCCGACGGGGGAGAGGACGCCCTGCCCGCCCCCGGTCCCGCCGGGGGGAGCCGAGAAGCGGAACCAGTAGGTCGTGGCCGGGCGCAGCCCCCGGACGTCGGCCTTGACGGTGTGGTCGGCGCCGGCCCGCGCGACGGCAGTGCCGCGTGCGGCGACCCTGGAGAAGGCCTTGTCCTCGGCGATCTCCCAGACCACCGGCGTATCGGCGCCGAGGCCCGAGCCGGGCACGGCGTCCGGGGAGGGGGTGACGCGGGTCCACAGGAGTATGCCGTCGGGCAGCGGGTCGCCGGAGGCGACACCGTGCAGGAAGGCGGGGCCGTCGGCGGCGTGGGCGCCGGTGGCGGTGAGCACGGTGCCGGCGACCGCGGTGGCGGCGGCGGCCTTCACGACCGTGCGGCGGCTGGGTGAGGCGGAGAGGAGTCGTCTGGTCACGGACGATCACCCTACTGGCGGGTAGAGCGAACAGGCGGGCGAACAAAGGAAGTTCGCCCGCCTGTTGGCCGGATGACGCCCGGAGTTGTGCCCGCGGTACCCGTCGGGCCGCGGGTTCTCCTGTCAGCCCTTGAGTGCCTTGGTGACAGCCGCGTTGAAGTCGGCCACCGTCATGGGCGCGTTCTCGCTGCCCTCGGCGGTGAGCGTCTTGCCGTCCATCTTGAGGGTCGGCGTGCCCTGGACCCCGCTCTTGTCGAACGCCTTGGACATCTTGATCGCCCAGGCGTCGTACGTGCCGTCCTCGACGTTCTTCCGGAACGCCTTGTTGCCCTTCAGCGCGTCCACCGAGTCCGCGACCTCGATCAGGTAGCTGTCCTTGGCGAACTTGTCGTTCGTCTCCTCGGGGTGGTACTTCGCGGAGTACAGCGCGGCCTTGTACTCCATGAAGGCGTCGGGGCTCACGTTCAGCGCCGCGCCCAGCGCACTCAGGGCGTTCTTCGAGCCCTCGCCGCTGTCCGAGTTGTCGATGAAGGTCGCGCCGACGTACTTGATCTTGTACTTGCCGGCCTCCACGTCCTTGGCCACGGTCTCGCCGACCGTCTGCTCGAACGTGGCGCAGATCGGGCAGCGCGAGTCCTCGTACAGCTCCAGGGTCTTCTTCGCGCTCGACTCGCCGATGACGACGGTCGTGCCGTCGTCGCCCGAGGTGTTCTTCGGGGCGGTGACGTTCTTCGCGTCCGCCGCGGCCTCCCAGGCGGAGGGCTTGTTCAGCTGCATCACGCCGTAGCTGACACCGCCGGCGATCGCGAGGACGGCGACGACCGAGACGCCGACGACGATCTGCTTGCGGGTCTTGTCCTTCCTGGCCTGGCGCTCGCGCTCCTCGCGCAGCCGCTCGCGGGCGGCGGACTTGTTGGCCTGGCTGTTGCGCTTGCTCATGGGGGTGCTCCGTGGATGTGGGGTGGCTCGGGGGACTTACCGCGTACTCAGGCAGGGGTGGGAGCCGGACGCGGCGGGCCCCTCCGTCCCACGGAGTGCACCAGGAAGCGGGCCGGGGCGAGCGGATGCGGGCGCCCGGCGCGCCGGGCGCCGGACCGCACGCGGCCGCGGGCCCTGCCCACCACGGCCACCGCGGTGAGCAGCGGCCGGAAGGCGACGGCGGCGGCCGCGCGCAGCAGCCCCGCGAGCGCGGACTCGCCGCGCCGCAGCCAGGCGGCGGCCAGCAGTCCGACGGCCACGTGCGCGGCCAGCAGCAGCCAGGGGACAGCGGGCCCGGGTGAGGCCAGCAGGGCGGCGGCATGGCCGCCCTCGCCCGTCACCCCGGCCAGCGGTGTGCCGACCGAGGCCACGCCGGAGAGTGCGTCGGCACCGGCCCCCGGCTCTCCGCCGCAGAGCACGTCGACGCCCACGGAGCGCAGCGGGCCCGCGATCGGGCCGCCCGCCGCCCCGTAACAGAGGTGCTGGCCGGTGGTGAACACCGTGTCGGCGGCCAGCTCCAGCGGGACCAGCAGCCCGGCGATCGCGCCGAAGCCGCGCTCCCGGCCCGCCAGCGCGAACGCCACGGCGAAGACGGCCCCCGCCAGCAGCGCCACGGCGGCCATCGGCAGCGGAACCCGGGAGAGCAGCACATGGGACGCGGACGAGAGCGTGACGACGAGCGCGGTGAACAACGCCGCGCGTACCGCTCTGACCGATGTCCCTGATACGTCCATCGCCGGAGAGTTTGCCATGCGTTCCTGTATGGGAGCCCTAAGGATCCGCGGGGCCGGGGCCCGGGAGCCCTAGAGGCCCGGGATGCGGCCGTTGCGGAAGAGGTCGACGAAGATCTGGTGATCGGCACGGGCGCGCGCGCCGTAGCTGTGCGCGAAGTCCACCAGCAGGTCGGCGAAGCCCTCCTCGTCGGCCGCGATGGCCGCGTCGATCGCGCGCTCCGTGGAGAACGGCACCAGCGAGTGCCCGCTCTCGTCGTCCGCCGCCGAGTGCATCGTCGCCGTGGCCCGGCCGAGGTCGGCGACCACCGCCGCGATCTCCTCCGGCTCGTCGATGTCGGACCAGTCCAGGTCGACCGCGTACGGGGAGACCTCGGCGACCAGCTGTCCGGACCCGTCCAGCTCGGTCCAGCCCAGCCACGGGTCGGCGTGCGCCTGGAGGGCGCGCTGCGAGATCACCGTGCGGTGCCCCTCGTGCTGGAAGTAGTCCCGCACGGCCGCGTCCGTGATGTGCCGGGACACGGCCGGGGTCTGCGCCTGCTTGAGATAGATCACCACATCGTTCTCCAGGGCGTCGCTGTTGCCCTCCAGAAGGATGTTGTACGAGGGCAGGCCGGCCGACCCGATGCCGATGCCCCGGCGGCCGACGACGTCCTTCACCCGGTAGGAGTCGGGGCGCGTGAGGCTCGACTCCGGCAGCGTCTCCAGATAGCCGTCGAACGCCGCGAGCACCTTGTACCGCGTCGCCGCGTCCAGGTCGATCGTGCCGCCGTCGGCGGTGAAGCGGCGCTCGAAGTCCCGGATCTCCGTCATCGAGTCCAGCAGACCGAACCGGGTCAGCGCCCGGGCGTCACGCAGCGCGCCCAGCAGCGGGCCGTCGGCGGTGTCCAGGGTGAAGGGCGGCACCTCGTCGTTCTTGGCGCCGGTCGCCAGGGCGTGGATCCGCTCGCGGTAGGCGGCGGCGTAGACCCGCACCAGCTCACCGATCTGGTCGTCACCCAGCGCCTTGGCGTAACCGATCAGGGCGACGGAGGCGGCGAAGCGCTTGAGGTCCCAGGTGAAGGGACCCACATAGGCCTCGTCGAAGTCGTTGACGTTGAACACGAGCCGGCCGTTGGCGTCCATGTACGTGCCGAAATTCTCGGCGTGCAGGTCGCCGTGGATCCACACCCTGCTCGTGCGCTCGTCGAGATAGGCGCCGGTGTGCTGCTCGCGGTCCAGATCGGCGTAGAAGAGGCCGGCCGAGCCCCGGTAGAACGCGAAGGCCGAGCCCGCCATCTTGCGGAACTTGACCCGGAAGGCTGCGGGGTCGGCGGCCAAGAGCTGCCCGAACGCGGTGTCGAAAACTGCGAGAATCTGCTCCCCGCGCTGCTCTGCGCCGGTCTGCGTGTCCGACATCGCTGGGTGCCTCCTGGTACATGGCGTTCATGACAAATGGGACGGGCGTCCCCGGTCTTCCAACGCGCGACCGTACCCCGGAGTGCCCGCCGCTTGTCACCTCGGAGACGTAGACTTCCACGCTGTTCCCCTCAGTCGTCATCCCGAGTTTCTCCGGAGGCACAGCGCCGTGACCAAGCCGCCCTTCACGCACCTGCACGTCCACACCCAGTACTCGCTGCTGGACGGTGCCGCGCGGCTCAAGGACATGTTCGAGGCGGCGAACACGATGGGCATGTCGCACATCGCGATGACCGACCACGGCAACCTCCACGGCGCCTACGACTTCTTCCACTCGGCCAAGAAGGCGGGTGTGACGCCGATCATCGGGATCGAGGCGTACGTCGCCCCCGAGTCCCGCAAGCACAAGCGCAAGGTCCAGTGGGGCCAGCCGCACCAGAAGCGGGACGACGTCTCGGGTTCCGGTGGTTACACCCACAAGACGATCTGGGCGGCGAACAGCACGGGACTGCACAACCTCTTCAAGCTCTCCTCGGACGCCTACGCCGAGGGCTGGCTGCAGAAGTGGCCGCGCATGGACAAGGAGACCATCTCCCAGTGGTCCGAGGGCCTGATCGCCTCCACCGGGTGCCCCTCGGGTGAGCTGCAGACCCGTCTGCGCCTCGGCCAGTTCGACGAGGCGGTCAAGGCGGCGGCCGAGTACCAGGACATCTTCGGCAAGGACCGGTACTTCCTGGAGCTGATGGACCACGGCATCGACATCGAGCGCCGGGTCCGCGACGACCTGCTGCGGGTCGGCAAGAAGCTCGGCATCCCGCCGCTCGTGACGAACGACTCGCACTACACCTACGCCAACGAGGCGACCGCGCACGACGCGCTGCTCTGCATCCAGACCGGCAAGAACCTCTCCGACCCGGACCGCTTCCGCTTCGACGGCACGGGCTACTACCTGAAGACGACGGACGAGATGTACGCCGTCGACTCCTCGGACGCCTGGCAGGAGGGCTGCGCCAACACCCTCCTGGTCGCGCAGCAGATCGACACCACCGGCATGTTCGAGAAGCGCGACCTGATGCCGAAGTTCGACATCCCGGAGGGCTTCACCGAGGTCACCTGGTTCCAGGAGGAGGTCCGGGTCGGCATGGACCGCCGCTATCCCGGAGGCGTCCCCGAGGACCGGCAGAAGCAGGCCGAGTACGAGATGGACATCATCATCCAGATGGGGTTCCCGGGGTACTTCCTCGTCGTCGCCGACTTCATCATGTGGGCCAAGAACAACGGCATCGCGGTCGGCCCCGGCCGTGGTTCCGCCGCCGGTTCGATCGTCGCGTACGCCATGGGCATCACCGACCTCGACCCGATCACCCACGGGCTGATCTTCGAGCGCTTCCTCAACCCCGAGCGCGTCTCCATGCCCGACGTCGACATCGACTTCGACGAGCGCAGGCGCGTCGAGGTGATCCGGTACGTCACCGAGAAGTACGGCGCCGACAAGGTCGCCATGATCGGCACCTACGGCAAGATCAAGGCCAAGAACGCCATCAAGGACTCCGCGCGCGTCCTGGGCTACCCCTACGCGATGGGCGACCGCCTCACCAAGGCCATGCCCGCCGACGTCCTCGGCAAGGGCATCGACCTCAGCGGCATCACCGACCCCAAGCACCCGCGCTACAGCGAGGCGGGCGAGATCCGGGGGATGTACGAGAACGAGCCGGACGTCCAGAAGGTCATCGACACCGCGAAGGGCGTCGAGGGCCTCGTCCGGCAGATGGGCGTGCACGCCGCCGGCGTGATCATGTCCAGCGAGCCCATCGTCGACCACGCCCCCGTCTGGGTGCGGCACACCGACGGCGTCACCATCACGCAGTGGGACTACCCCCAGTGCGAGTCGCTCGGCCTCCTGAAGATGGACTTCCTGGGCCTGCGCAACCTGACGATCATGGACGACGCCATCAAGATGGTGAAGGCCAACAAGGGCGTCGACCTGGAGATGCTCTCCCTGCCGCTGGACGACCCCAAGACGTACGAACTGCTCTGCCGCGGTGACACGCTCGGGGTGTTCCAGTTCGACGGCGGCCCCATGCGTTCGCTGCTGCGCCAGATGCAGCCCGACAACTTCGAGGACATCTCCGCCGTCTCGGCCCTCTACCGGCCGGGCCCGATGGGAATGAACTCGCACACGAACTACGCCGAGCGCAAGAACGGCCGCCAGGAGATCACCCCGATCCACCCGGAGCTGGAGGAGCCGCTCAAGGAGGTCCTCGGCCTCACCTACGGCCTGATCGTCTACCAGGAGCAGGTGCAGAAGGCCGCCCAGATCGTCGCCGGCTACTCGCTCGGCGAGGCCGACATCCTGCGCCGCGTGATGGGCAAGAAGAAGGCCGACGAGCTGGCGAAGAACTTCGTCCTCTTCGAGGCCGGTGCCAAGAAGAACGGCTTCTCCGACGCGGCGATCAAGGCGCTGTGGGACGTCCTGGTGCCCTTCGCCGGATACGCGTTCAACAAGGCGCACTCCTCCGCCTACGGCCTGGTCACCTACTGGACCGCGTACCTCAAGGCGAACTACCCCGCCGAGTACATGGCGGCGCTGCTGACCTCCGTCAAGGACGACAAGGACAAGTCCGCGGTCTACCTCAACGAGTGCCGGCGCATGGGCATCAAGGTGCTCCCGCCGAACGTCAACGAGTCCGAGTCGAACTTCGCCGCCCAGGGTGACGACGTGATCCTCTTCGGGCTGACCGCCGTCCGCAACGTCGGGCAGAACGTGGTCGACTCGATCATCAGGTGCCGTAAGGCGAAGGGGAAGTACTCCACGTTCCCCGACTTCCTCGACAAGGTCGAGGCGGTCGTGTGCAACAAGCGCACCGTCGAGTCGCTGATCAAGGCCGGCGCCTTCGACGAGATGGGGCACACCCGCAAGGGGCTCGTCGCCCACCACGAGCCGATGATCGACAACGTGGTGCAGGTCAAGCGCAAGGAGGCCGAGGGGCAGTTCGACCTCTTCGGCGGCGGCGAGGAGGACAGCGGCGAACCCGGCTTCGGACTCGACGTGGAGTTCTCCGACATCGAGTGGGAGAAGTCCTACCTGCTCGCGCAGGAGCGCGAGATGCTCGGACTGTACGTCTCCGACCACCCGCTCTTCGGCCTGGAGCACGTCCTGTCCGACAAGTCGGACGCGGCGATCTCGCAGCTCACGGGAGGTGAGCACTCCGACGGCGCGATCGTCACCGTGGGCGGCATCATCTCCGGCCTCCAGCGCAAGATGACCAAGCAGGGCAACGCCTGGGCCATCGCGACCGTGGAGGACCTCGCGGGCTCCATCGAGTGCATGTTCTTCCCCGCGACCTACCAGCTGGTCTCCACCCAGCTCGTCGAGGACACCGTCGTCTTCGTCAAGGGACGCCTCGACAAGCGCGAGGACGTGCCGCGCCTCGTCGCCATGGAGATGCAGGTCCCCGACATCTCCAACGCCGGGTCCAACGCGCCCGTCATCCTGACGATCCCCACGGTGAGGGTCACCCCGCCCATGGTCAGCCGGCTCGGCGAGGTCCTCGCCAACCACCGCGGCGACACCGAGGTGCGCATCAGGCTCCAGGGCCCCCGCAAGACCACCGTGCTCCGGCTCGACCGGCACCGGGTCAAGCCGGACCCCGCCCTCTTCGGCGACCTGAAGGTGCTGCTCGGCCCGTCCTGCCTGGCCGGCTGACGGCTCCCCGCACCCACGAGAGGGGCGCCCCGCCACGGCGGGGCGCCCCTCTCGGCCTGCCGGCCCGTGAACCGGTCAGTTGTGGCCGAAGCGCTTCTGGTGCTTGCGCGCGACGTCCGCCGGGCTGCCCTGCGCCTGCGACTGGGCCTGGGTCTGCGACTCGTACGCCGTCGACTTGGCCTCCTCGGCGCCCCGCTCCGCGGCCGAGGCGCGGTCGTGCTGGCTGCCCTGCTTGCGGTTCTTGTTCTTCGCCATCGTGATGCCTCCTGTGGAAGCTCTGGGGGGTCCAGAACCGCTGTCAGACTCACATATCACCACAAAGGACGCATGTTGGATCATTACCGAGCGTAGTAGGCGAGGTATCATCCGCCGTTCCCGGATCCGCCACGCCGATGATCGAGTTCCGGACCTTAACCCCCGTGCCGTCGGGCAGACTCGAAGGAAACCCTGAGTAAGCGAACCCGGGCCGGCGGACGCATCCCCCATGTCAGGGGCCGCTGATCCGCTCCCGAATTGGAAGAGGGTGGAACGCGTGGACCGTTGCGTCGTCCTGGTGGACGCCGGCTACTTGCTGGGCGCAGCCGCGAGTCTGCTGGCCGGAGAGCCCGCCCGTTCCCGCATCACCGTCGACCACGCGGCCCTCATCCAGGGCCTGCGCGAGCGCGCGGAGGCCGATACGGAACAGCCCCTGCTGCGCATCTACTGGTTCGACGGCGCCCCCGACCGCGTGCCGCAGCCCGAGCACCGCAGGCTGCGCGTCATGCCCCGGGTGACCGTTCGGCTCGGCGCGCTCACCCGCAGTGACGGGCGGTGGGCGCAGAAGGGCGTGGACGCGGCCATGCACGCCGAACTGACCGAGCTGGCCAGGAACCGCGCCTGCTCCGACGTGGTGCTCGTGACCGGTGACGGCGATCTGCTGCCCGGACTCATGTCCGCCAAGGAGCACGGCGTCGCCGTCCACCTCTGGGCCGTCCAGGCCGCCGACGGTGACTACAACCAGTCCGAGGACCTCGTCGCCGAGGCCGACGAGCGGCGGGTGCTCGACCGGGCCTGGATCACCAAGGCCGTACGGGCCAAGGAGACCGGCGGCGTCTGCGCGCCCCCGCCCGTACCGCGCCCCGAGATCGCCGCGATCCTGTCCGCGCCGCTGCCCGAGGCCGCCCTCGCCGCCTCCGCCGAGCGGGCTTCGGAGGCCCAGGCCGCCGCGGCCCGTAACGGCACCGGCACGGCCGGCGCGGAAGCCGCCCCGCACCCCCAGCCGGCGCCCGGGCACAAGGGCGTCCCCACCCCCAAGGACCTGGCGAGCCTGCGCGCCCCCGGAGCGGGGACCGCGCAGCAGACCGCGCAGCCGCCGGCCGCCAACGCGACACTGCGCTGGTCGTCCGACAAGGGCTGGGTCGAGCGCGGCGGGCCGCTCGGCGAGCCGGCCGAGACCGCGTCCCTGCCGACCCTGGCCCATCTCACCAGCGCGGAACAGCGCTGGGCGGACCGGGAGGAGGACATCACCACCGTCGGCGGTGACCCCTTCGAGGTCGGCCAGGTCTTCGCCCGGCGCTGGATGGAACGGCTGCCGGAGACCGTCCACCTGCAGAAGCTGTCCACCATGTACCCGCGCATCCCGCACCGCATCGACGGGGAACTCCTGAGGTACGCGGCCCGCTTCGGCCTGCTCGCGCACAAGGACGACCAGATCGACGAGCACGACCGCTATGCCATCAGGGCGGGATTCTGGCGCGAGATCGACGTACGGGCCGCCGCCGAGCACGCTCCCTCGGGGGAGTGAGAGGGGCGGCGCTGCCCGGCCCCGGACGCGATACGGGGCATCCGACCCCGTAGGCTCATACCTCGTGAGTACGGGCACAGCACAGGCTACGGGCGCAGCGCAGGCACAGACCGGCACCGTGTGCGCGGTGCGTGACCTGGTCAAGACCTACCCCGCCGTCCGCGGCCGACGAGGCCGCGCCGCCACCCCCGAGGTGCGCGCCACCGACGGGGTCCGCCTCGATGTCCGGCGCGGCGAGATCTTCGGACTGCTCGGACCCAACGGCGCGGGCAAGTCCACGCTCGTACGCCAGCTCACCGGACTGATGCGTCCCGACTCCGGGAGCGTCGAGGTGCTGGGACACGACCTGGTGCGCCACCCCGAGCGGGCCTCGCGGCTCATCGGCTACCTGGGCCAGGAGTCCACCGCCCTCGACGAACTGACCGTGTCGCTCGCCGCGGAGACCACCGGGCGGCTCAGGGGCCTGCCCGTACGGGTGGCCCGCGCCGCCCGCGACGACGTACTCGAGGAACTCGGGATCACCGGCCTCGCCGGACGCCCGCTGAAGAAGCTGTCCGGCGGACAGCGGCGGCTGGCCTGCTTCGCAGCGACGCTGGTCGGCGAGCGCCCCGTCCTGGTGCTGGACGAACCGACGACCGGCATGGACCCCGTCGCCCGGCGCTCCGTCTGGTCCGCCGTCGACCGGAGGCGTGCCGAGCACGGGGCGACGGTGCTCCTCGTGACCCACAACGTCATCGAGGCCGAGACCGTCCTGGACCGGGTGGCGGTCATGGAGCGCGGCAAGGTCATCGCCTGTGACACCCCGTCCGGGCTCAAGGAACGGGTGGCGGGCGAGGTGCGGGTCGAGCTCGTGTGGCGCGAGCGCGCACCGCTGGACGTCCCGGAGGTGGCCGCGCTCCGCGAATCCGCGCAGGAGTCGGGGCGCAAGTGGGTGCTGCGGCTCGGACCCGACGAGGCGCGGGCCGCGGTCGCCGCGGTGACCGGCGGGGCGGCGTTCTCCTCGCTCGACGACTTCACGCTGGCCACGCCCAGCCTGGAGGACGTCTATCTGGCGCTCGGCGGGGACGCCGCCAGGGCCGAGGGACTGGTGAAGGCGTGAGCAGGACGGTGAACGTGTCGCGAGACGTGTCGGAGTCGGACGGGAGCACTGCCAGGTGACGAGCATCGTTCCCACGGAGTCCGCGAAGGTGACCGGGCCGAAGGGGCGGGCCTCCGCCGTACGGAACGGTCCGCCCGCCCGTACGGCCCCCGCGGCCCTCGCGCCGCGGGCCAGGCTGCTCCCGTCACTGGCCGCCGTGTACCGGGCGCAGCTGTCGCGGGCCAGGGTCGCGCGCATCCCGCTGCTGTTCGTCGCGACCTTCCAGTCCGTCGGGATCATGGTGCTGATGCGAGGGGTCGTCGACGGCGGTGCGGAGGCACGGGCCGTCGTCGCCGGTTCCAGCGTGCTGGTCGTGGCCTTCGTCGCGCTCAACCTGCTCGCCCAGTACTTCGGCCAGCTCCGGGCCGGCGGTGGGCTCGACCACTACGCGACGCTGCCGGTACCGCCGGCCGCGGTGGTGCTGGGAGCGGCCGGCGCGTACGCCTCGTTCACCGTGCCCGGCACGATCGTCACGGCGGTGGCGGGCAGCGCGCTGTTCGGGCTCCCGATGACGCACCTGTGGGTACTCGTCGCGGTCATCCCGCTCTCCGGGGCCGCGCTCTCCGGCCTCGGCGCCGCGCTCGGGCTGCTGGCGCCTCGGCAGGAGATCGCGACGCTGCTCGGGCAGCTGGGCATGTCGGCGGCACTGCTGCTGGGCGTGCTGCCGGCCGAGCGGCTGCCCGGCCCGGTCGGGTGGGCGCGCGATCTGCTCCCTTCGACCTACGGCGTCGAGGCGCTCTCCCGGTCCTTCGACGCCCACCCCGACTGGGCGGTCGTCGCCCTCGACCTCGCGGTGTGCGCGGCGGTCGGTGTGCTCTCGCTGGCCGTGGCCACATGGGCGTACCGGCGTGCGGCGGTCCGGTGAGGCGGCGCACACGTCCGCCTGGCACGATGGCACCGTGACCGCACCGTTGACGCCGCCGCACCAGCCCCAGCCGAACGACCCGTGGCAGAACCCGCCCACCGGTTCGCACGTCCTGCCCGGCGAGCAGCCCGGCCCGGACGAGCGGCGCGCGGAGCTACGGCAGGCCGCGGTGATCGCCGTGGTGCTGACGGTGGCCGGTGCCGGCCTCGGGCTGCTCTGGCTGTGGCTGGCGCCCCGGGTGCCGCTCGTCTCCGACGACACCGCGGTGTTCCTCAAGAACAGCGAAGGCGAGGAGGCCATCGGCGCCGACGGCACGTTCGTGCTGCTGGCCCTCGCCTTCGGCCTGGTCTCGGCGGCCGTCGTGTTCCTCCTGCGCCGTCGCGGAGGCATCCCGCTGGTGGTGGGGCTCGCCCTGGGCGGGCTGCTCGGCTCCCTGCTGGCGTGGGGGATCGGCACCTGGTTCGGGCCGACGTCCGATGTGGTGGCCCATGCCAAGGAGGTCGGCAAGGGTGTCACCTTCGACGCGCCGCTGGAGCTGCACGCGGTGGGGGCGGCGATGCTCGCCTGGCCCATCGCCGCGATGATCGTCCACCTGGGGCTGACGGCGCTGTTCGGACCGCGGGACCCTGAGCCGGAGTGGGAGAGCCCGTACGGGGCACCCCGGGCCGAGACGGGGGACGGGGCCGCCTCCGGCGCCCCCGAGTGGCCGGCGGCAGAGGCCGGCCGGCCGGCGGACAAGCCGGACCCGGGACGGCCGTAGCGGGCTCCGGACACGGTCGCCTGCCGGCATCAGCGGCCGGCGTCCGTGCTCTGCGGCCGGGAGGTCTCCCGTACGGCGGTGTGTTTCCTGCCGAAGCGGACGACCCGAAGTGGTGCTGCCCCCGGACTCGCGGGCACCGCTTGACCGCGGAGCCGGACGACACCCTTTCGAAGGATGAGGAACCGGCCATCGCACGTCCTTGCGAATTCTGAATTCCCCATTCCGCTCACGCATTCCGCCCAGCTCGGCACCGGTATTCCCGGGTGCGGGGGCGATCTGTTCGGAACGCCCTTCGATCTGTTCGGGGCGCCCTTTCGGCCAGAAAGGGTGTGCGCCATTCTCAAAGCAGGAAGTCCCCGGATAGCATTTTTCTCGGCGCTGTGGGAATCAGCCTGCCGCGCTCCTTCCGTTTTCAGGAGGAATTATGGGCGAGTCACGCAACGAGCAGACCATCCTCGACGAAATCGAAGACCTCGACAGCCTGGAAGTTCTGGAGGCCGAGGACCTGGACGAGAGCGTCGCCTTCCACGCGTTCCGCTTCAAGAACTGACCGAAGGACCGACGCAGGCCTGCCGTCGGCCGGTGGAACCGCCGGTGGCAGGCTCCTCGAGAAAGGTCTCGCGTCCCCGGTGAGAACATATCTACAGCTGCTCGGAAATCGGCGTTTCGCCGGGCTCTGCCTTGCGCAGGCTGTTTCTCTGCTCGGTGACGCATTCTTTCCGATCATCGTCGTCGTGGCGGCGGCCCGGTCGGGAACGACAGCGGAGACCATCGGAGCGGTATTCGCCGCCCGCTTCATCGCACTCGGCGGTGTCGTCCTCTTCAGCGGCGCACTTCTCGACCGCGTCAATCCCGTCGCCGCGGCGGTCACCGCGGATGCCACCCGCTTCTTCGCACTCATCGCGCTGGCCCTCCTCTGGGACGGCCGGCTGGACGCCGTCATTCTCGGCGTCGCCGTCCTCATCGGCCTGTGTGAAGCGGTGAGCGAACCGGCCTTGCTGCTGATCACCCCACAGGTGCTGCGCAGGGGCACGCGCGCGGCCGGGAAGCCTGACGGAGAAACCGACGCGCCCGACCGCTCCGGCAGCTCCGACCCGGAAGAAGCCGCAGTCACCGCCGCGTACGGCCTCCTCGAAGGCATGCGCAACACCTCCGGCATCGTCGGCCCCACCCTCGCCGCCACCGTCGTCGCCGTTCTCAGCTCGTCGGCGGGAGCCGTCGCCGCCGCCGTGGCCTTCGGGCTGTCCGCGGTCGTGACCCGTTGGGCGGGCGCCCGGTACGCGGCGCGCCCCGTACCGGACAGCTCTGTGACGGACAGCCCCTTGACGGACGGTCCCGTGACGGACAGCCCCGCGAAAGCCGGATCGGCCGCAGCGACGTCCGACGAGCCGGAGAAGCCCGATGAGTCACTGCTGCGCTCCGCCCTCGGCGGGCTCGCCGTGCTGTGGCGGGTGCGGTGGCTGCGGCACGTGCAGATTCTCGCCGTCGTCCACGTCCTGCTCGCCGTCGGACCGTGGATGGTCGCCCTGCCGGTGTTCCTGCTGGAAACGGGACACAGCGCCACCGTCTACGGTTTCGTGCTCGGCTCCTTCGCGGTGGGCACCGTCGTGGGCGCACTGGTCGGCGGGCGCGTCACAGGCCGGAGCAAGGGCCTGTACTCCCTTGCGCTGCTCGGCCTCTTCGGCGTGACCGTGCTCGCACCCGTGGCCACCGGATCGGTGCTGCTGCTCACCGCCGCGTTCGTCGCGGGCGGCATCGGCCAGCAGGCGTTCGACGTCGTCAAGATGGCCGGGCTGCGCCGGGAGGTGCCCGAGAGGCTGCACGGCAGGGCGTTCTCCGCCGACTTCTTCTTCTCCTTCGCCTCGCTGCCCCTCGGTCAGCTCTTCGGCGCAGTACTGCTCCGCTTCGCCGACGCCCGCACGATCATGCTGTGGGCAGGCGTCCTCGTCCTGGTGACCACGGCCGCCACCATGCTCAGCCCGGACGCGCGCCGCTTCTCCTCGGCGCCGCTGCCCGCCCCCAGGACGCCCCCCGCGCCGGCGCCGGCCGCGCCGCTTCCGGAAAGGGTGCGGGATGCAGGGACGGGTTGACCTCTTCGAGGAGCACGGCGAGGTCGCGGCACTGTGGCCGCAGAGCCCCTACCGCGACCGCACCGTCGTCTGCTTCGACCGCCACCTGGACCTCAAGCCCCTCGCCCCCGGCGGCGAGAAGGCCCTGCGCGCCGCGGCAGCCGCCGGGACGTCCCCCGCGGAGCTGCTGCGCCGGTTGCCCGTGCGCGGCGTGCCCGGCGCCTTCGGGCTCGACGACTTCTGGTCCGCCGCCGCCCTCGCAGCCGCCCTCACCGACCTGGTGTGGGTGCCGAGCTGGACCTCGTACGCGGGCTGGGAGAGCAGGGCGGTGGACTGCGTGTCCCTCATCGCCACCGGCGGCGCCCCGGTCGACGCGCGGACCGGCGGGTGCTGCCTGGCGGTGACACTGTGCGGCGTACGGCTCTCGGTCGTACCCCCCGATCTCCTCACCCGCCACCTGGACCGGCATGTGACCGGAGACGTCGTCACCGACATCGACCTGGACTGGCTGGTGGACGAGCACGGCAGGGCCGACCACTCCGTCGAGGACCTGGCCGACCTGGTCGCGGCCTGCGGGGGTGAACTCTCCGCGATGACGTGGTCCACCCGCTCCGGGTTCCTGCCCGGCGAGTTCCGCGGGGTCGGCCCGGACGTCGCGGGACGGCTGGGGCTGAGTGCCCGGCAGTCCTCCTTCCTGCCCGCCACCCCGTGGCCGGAGGACCTGATGCTGCGTGTTCACCAGGGCGCCGGGCTCCCGGCTCACGACGAGCCCGCGGCGGAGGGCGGGCAGGCCGGCGCGGAGGATCCCGCGCCAGGGGTGGCGGTGGCCCTGCGCGGCCTGGCGAACGCCTCCGCGAGCCCCGAAGGGGCCCAGGAGTGCTACGAGCGGGCAGCCGCCCAGGGGTACCGGTCGAGCTGGCTGGCGTACAAGATCGGCGCGGCGCACTACGCGCGGGGCGAACACGGCGCCGCGAGGGACCGACTGCGCGAGGCCGTCGCGCTCGACCCGCGCGACACCCTCGCGATGCACGCGCGAGTCCTGTCGGCCCGCGCCACCCTGCGGCTGGAGGGCCCCGGCGCCGCGCTGGCGGAATTCCGCGCCGTGGCCGAGGAACTGCCGCTGCGCGCCGGGGTCTGGCGCACCGTCCGGGTGCTCGCCGAGGCGCGGGGCGACCCGGAGAGCGCAGGGGCGGCACGGGACCGTCTGGACCTCATCGAACGGCTGACGCGGGCACGGACCACCGGGAGCACGGGAGGGGGATGAGCGATGAGCGACGTACTGCTGGTGATGCCGCCTGTGAGCGAGGCCGTCCAGTTCCCGTACCTGGCGTTGCCGCAGCTCGCCGCCGCCTGGACGGCTCAGGACTACCGGGTCCGCACCCTCGATCTGAACCTGGAGTACCGCGCCCGCGTCCTGCTCCGCCGTCACGAACCGTCCGCCGCGGACGCGGTCCCCGGCGCGTCCGCGCCGAGCGCGGGCGAGATCTACCGGACCGTCAGTGAGCGTTACCGGGCCCGGCACGGCACCCTGCTCCTGGAGACCGCCCGCGACCGCTCCACCGGCTTCGCCCAGGAGACGGCCATCCAGGCGTCGGTCCGCTACGTCACCCAGCAGGCCTCCCAGGACGGCTGGATCGTCGACGGCCCCCTGCTCCTGCCCGAACTCGACAGGTACGTCGACGCCGGCCGCGAGAGCTGGTCGGCGCGCTGGTGCGCCGACCGCCTCGACGAACTGCTGTCCGACGACCCGCCACGGATGCTGGCCTTCTCCGTACCCTTCTTCAGCCAGCTCGTCCCCGTCCTCACCCTGTGCGTGCTGCTCAAGGAACGGCGCCCCGCGCTGCGGATCGCGCTCGGCGGACCCACCGTGCAGATGTGGGCGGCGCCGCTGCGCCGGCACGTCACCGCCTCCCACGCCGTCGACCACTGGTGCCTCGGCCACGGCGAGGGCTTCCTCGCCCGCGTCCTGGGCCCCGGCGCCCGCGTACCGGGGGAGGGGAGGAGAGCGGCCACGCGGGAGGCGACCACCGGCGCGAGCGGCGCCGTGCGAGAGCGGACGGGGCTCGCGGACGGCTTCGTGCTGAGCGAGCAGCCGATGCCGGACTTCGCGCCGTTCGACTTCTCCGTCTACACCAACATGGCCCACCAGTTCCCCTACCGGCTCACGGTCGGCTGCTACTGGGGGAAGTGCACCTTCTGCTCGTACGGCAACCGCTACCGCGACGCCCGTGCCTTCCAGCAGATCGACCCGGAGGTGGCCGCCGGACACCTGGTGGCGCTGTCCGGCCGGTTGGGGATGACCGATGTGGCGGTCACCGACGAGAACACCGGACTGCGCCATCTGCTGCGCGTGACCGAGGCGGTCCGCCGACGGGGCGCGTCGCTCACCTTCCGGGTCCGGGCGCGTCTTGAACGCGAACTGGCCGACCCCGCCTTCTGCGAACGGCTGCGCGCGGCGGGCTGTGTGCAGCTGTCGACCGGGTTCGAGACCGCGAACCAAGGCATTCTCGACTCCCTGCACAAGGGCCAGGACGCGGCGCACGCGGAGCGCGCCGTGCTCAACCTCACCCGGGCCGGGATCGTCACCAACCTGTCGTTCATGGACGGCTTCGACCACGACGACGCCGTCCAGGGCTCCCGCGAGACGGTCGAGGTGGTGCAGCGTCACCCGGCGGAGATGGGCCTGGACACCATGCAACTGGTCGTCGCCGAGCCGGGCAGCTACCTGTGGGCCGACCGACGGCGCCAGGACGACGACGCCTACCTGATCACCAACGAGGGCCTTGCCTTCGCCGGCGGCCGGGTCGGCGGCGCGCTCCTCGAGGACACCGCGACGGAGGAGGCCAGGCAGCGGCTGCTGCGGATGACCGTCGAGGCGGTGCCGGACGCCGAACGGGCCGTCCGGCCCGACCTTTCGCCGCGCGCGCGGGACCGGCCCGCGGCGGGGACGGCGGCCACCGGGCCGGCGCTGCGGGCCCGGCCGCGTTTCGGAGTGGCGCTCGACTCCGTCCGTACACGCTGGTTCCTGGCCGACGTCGCCTGGCCACGGATGGCGGCCGTACCCGCGGGCGTGGAGCGTACCCCCGGCGGCGGCCTCACCTCAGAGGAGCCGGGGGCGCGCCGCTGGCTGGCGCAGATGGTCGACAAGCGGCTGCTCGTGCTCGACCCACCGGAAGCGGAGAGTGCCTGATGGACAAACTGGGACTCGGCCTGGGCATGGACCTCGTCTGGGGCGAACGCATCGGATTCGAGAAGACGGGGGAGGGCCGCCCGACCGACCAGGTCGCGGCGTTCCTGCGGCGCAACGCGCAGACGTACGACTACATGTTCGTCGCCTTCCAGCCCATCGACTACGGCCCGCTCACACCCGAGCGCTACTACCCCGCGTACGACGACCTCTTCGCACTGTTCGGAGACGGCCGCCCGCGCGCCTTCCACCACACCCTGCTCAACACCGGCTCCCCGGAGGGGTACGAGCGGTCCGCCGTCGCGGACTTCACCAACGCGCTGGTCGAACGCTACGGATTCCGCTGGATCATCGAGGACCTGGGGATCTGGTCGCTGGGGGGCCGCAGCCTGCCGTACCCGATGCCGCCCGTACTGACCGCGGAGGGGCTGCGGCGCTGCGTGGCGGGGGTCGCGGAGTGGCGCGAGCGGCTGCGGGCTCCACTGTCCGTGGAGTTCCCCGGCTTCACCGAGGGCGGCAGCTTCCTGGTCGGCACGCTGGACGCCTTCGCGTTCTTCGACACCGTCGTCCGGGAGACGGGCGTGCACGCGACGATCGACATCGGTCACATCCTCGCCTACCAGTGGCTGATGGGGCGCACCGGAGCGCGCATGTTCGACGGTCTCGAGGCCCTGCCGCTCGACCGCTGCCACGAGGTGCACCTGTCCGGCTGCCAGATCGTCGACGGACGCTTCCGGGACCTGCACCACGGCGTGCTCCTCGACGAGCAGCTCACCCTGCTGGAACACCTGCTGCCGATGATGCCGCGGCTGACCGGAATCACCTACGAGGACCCCAAGTTCACCGCCGACGGGGCGCTCGTGCCCAAGTCGCGACCGAACGCGGAGCGCCTCTTCTCCCTCGTACGCGACTGGAAGGAGACCGCTCATGCCGCATGAGGCCACCGCGGTGGACCACGCGGACGACGCGTACGACGTGAAGGGCGGGCCGGGTCCGGGTGACGCGGCCGAGGCCGGGCGGCACGGACGCATCCTGGGCGTCCTCGACCGGCTGCTGTACGACCAGCGGTTCCGCTCCGCGTTCGCCGCGGAGGGCCCCGGAGGCATGCGGCCGCCGCTCGACGCGGACCTGATCGAGGTCTTCGACCGGGTGGACCTGACGGAACTGCGGTTGGTCGGGCGCAACATCCGCTCGGCGGTGGTCAGCGGCGGGACGGGCACGGGGCAGGGTCTCAAGGGGGCCTTCGCGCGCACCCTGGAGACGATCCGGCAGCGGCACGGCCACGGGACCAACGCGGTGGCCGAACTCTTCCTCGCCTCACCGCAGTTCCAGCACTTCCGCGACGTGCCCTACTCGCCCCGGGGGCGTGGTCTCTCGCTGCCCGAGTGCTTCCACCGGTTCATGGCTGCCGGACCGGCCTTCGACCCCGAGTGCGCCCTTGAGCCGCTCGCGCACCACGAGGCCGCCTGCGCCGTCGCCCGGGCGATCGCCACGGGCGCGGAGGCCACCTTCGACGTCACGCTCCGCGACTCGGCCTTTCACGGAGGCACCTTCTGCGCCTTCCGCGACTACTCCGAGGCGCCCGCCGACTGGGACCTGCGCCCCACGATGTTCCTCGCGGGTGCGGGGCGCTGCGTCATCGGCCCGGCCGGACGCCCCCTCTTCGACGCCCTGACCTCGGTCCTGGCCGGTCACGACGTGGGTACGCCACCCGACGTACGGGCGAAACTGCTTCAGCGACTGCGGGCCTGGGGGCTGCGATGACCACACGGATTCTGCCGGAGGCGGACCGGTTCGACCTGGACCTCTTCTACCGCGAGCACTGGCGCCGCCGCCCGGCCCTCTGGCGCGGCGTGGGCCCGCGCTTCCTGGCCCCCTCCCTCGACTGGCCCGACATCGAGGCCCTGGAGCACAGCCTCGAAGGGACACCGCGGGAGCCCGGGTCCGGAGCGCAGGTGCGGCGGCGGCCTGACGGCACGGTGCTCTTCGTCAACCAGGCGCAGCACACCCTGCCGGAACTGGCCGACGCCTGCGCGAAGCTGACCGACCTGTTCGGCTGGGACGAGTGCACGGCGGACCTGTCGGTGACCCGGGGCCGCGGTGCGGGGATCGGCTGCCACTTCGACCACAGTGACAACTTCGTCGTGCAGCAGCGGGGTTCGAAGACCTGGCTGGTGGGTCTGCCCGAGGACACCGCGCCGGAGCGGCAGCGCAGCCGCATGCTGGAGACCAAGGGCTTCGTCCCCTCCGGCCACCTGCCCGAGGAGCCGCTGCGCGCGGAGCTGCACCCCGGCGACGTGCTCTACCTGCCGCTGTTCGCACCGCACGAGGGCGTGGAGGGGGACGACGGTGAAGGCTCCGTCAGTGTCTCCTTCTCCTACAACGCGCGGAGCGCGCTCTCCCAGCACCTCAAGCCCCTGCTGAGCGCACTGTCACGGGAAGCCGCCTGGTGGCAGCCGCTGCCGCTCGGCGCGCCCGACACCGAAGGGCTCGAGGACGCGTTGCGACGAGCGCTGCGGGCGGTGACGGACGTGCCCTCGCCGTGACCGACGTCCTGGCCGCGGCGTTGGCCGCGGCGCGCCTGGAGCTGGGGCCGCGGGCACGGATCGTCCCGGACGAGCGGGACGGGCTGTGGCGGGTGCGCATCAGCCTCGGTGCTCCGGACCACGGCACGACGCCCCAGTGGGGAGCCGCCGCCTACGACCCGCCTTTCGTGGCAGGACAGGTGCGGCAGGGCGTACGGCAGCTCCTCGACGACCAGGCGCTGCTACGGCTGCGCTCACCGCTGACGGAGCCGGTGACAGGACCGGCGCTGCTGTCGCCCACGGCAGCCGGGGTACTGGCGCACGAATGCTTCGGGCACACGAGCGAGGCCGACAACTACCTCTCCGACGGCGGCGCACTCGGCCGCGTCCTCGGCGACCGCTGGACACCGGCCCCGCTGACCGTACGGGACCGGCCGGCGGCCCGTCCGTACGCGGGCAGCTACACGCGCGACGACGAGGGCACCGCCGCGCGGACCGTCACGCTGCTGCGCGAGGGCTACTGGACGGGGCTGCTCACCGACCGGAGCACCCGCGCGCTCAGCGGTGGCCGCAGCACCGGGCACGGACGGGGCCGCAGGGGCGCGGTCGTCCCGCGCTGCAGCGTGCTGGAGGTCGCGGCCGGCCGGGACACGGCGCAGGTGCTGCGCGGCCGGATGGGCGACGGCTGGCTGCTCGGCACGGCGATCGGCGGCTTCTCCGTGCGCGGGCACCTGATCCTGGAGCTGCTGTGGGCGCGGAGGGTACGGGCGGGCCGCGCGACCCGGGAGATCGTCGGACCGGTGGCGATCTGCGCCCGCAAGGCGGCGCTGGCCGGCCGGATCACGGCGGCCGGCGACGACGTGACGGTGCACAGCTCGCCCTACACGTGCGTCAAGGCCGGGCACGAGGTCGGCTCGACCCTCATCAGTCCGTCCCTGCTGCTCGACCGCTGCGTCCTGCGTCCGCTCGCGGACGTCGAACGGCTGCTGACCCGCTCGGGAGCTCCGGGCGTACCCACGCCGAGCAGGACCGGTGACGAGTCCGCGGGCGCGGCGGCCCCGCGTGGCACGGCGCGTTCCGGCTTCGGGCCGTTTCCGCCCCGCGGACAGGGGCAGGCGACTGGGTGAGCACCTACGAAAGGACCGACATGAGCGCCGGAGAGAAGAGCAAGGCCAAGACCGAGCAGATCGTCGGGAAGGCCGTACGCAAGGTTGCCCACGCGGTCGGCGACGACACCACCGCGGCCAAGGGAGCGGCCCTGGAGGCCCGCGGCAAGGGCCGTGCCACCAAGGAGAAGTCGAAGGACGCCTTCAAGCGCTGACCGCGTGCCCGCGGAAGCGGTTCACGCTTCCCCGGCCCGTCGCCGACGGCGTCAGCGGGGTGCGCCGGCAGCGCACCGCACACAGGTCGTCGCTGCCGGACGCACCTCCAGACGGCCCGGTGGGATCGGCTCACCGCACGCCTCGCAGCGCCCGTAGGCGCCTCGCTCCAGCCGCTCCAGGGCCCGGTCCACCTCCTCCAGGTGGTCCCGCGCCCGGTCCAGCAGCGAGGCGACGTGGGCCCGCTCGAAGGCGGTGCTGGATCCCTCCGGGTCGTGTTCGTCGTCGACCGCCACCAGCGCGTTCGCCTCGACGATCCCGTCGAAATCACTCCGCAGCGCCGTGAGCCGGGACTCCGTGGAGCCGCGCTCCGCGAGCAGTCGCTCCCGGGTGGCCGCGAGGCCGCCCGGTCCGGCACGTACAGAATCAGAAAACTCGTTCACCTGTGCGGAAACGGTCGTACGGGGGTCCGCATTCCGCGCACCTCACGCGCCGGGGGTTCCCGCTACGACCGGCCGACCGGGGCCAGGGTGGCGTCCGTCAGGGTGGCCAGGTCGGAGGGTGAGAGCTCGACCTCCAGGCCCCGGCGCCCCGCCGAGACGCAGATCGTGGGATACGAGCCTGCCGACGCGTCCAGCACCGTGCGCAGGCGCTTGCGCTGGCCCAGCGGGGAGATGCCTCCCCGTACATAGCCCGTGGTGCGTTCGGCGGCCGACGGGTCGGCCATGGCCGCACGCTTGCCGCCCACCGCGGACGCCAGCGCCTTCAGGTCCAGGGACCCCGCGACGGGGACGACCGCGACGACCAGCTCACCGTCGACGTCGGCGACCAGGGTCTTGAACACCCGGTCGGCGGAGACGCCGAGAGCCTCGGCCGCCTCCTCCCCGTACGACGGTGACGAGGGGTCGTGGTCGTACGCGTGGACCGTGAACGCGGTGCCGGCCGCGGTCAGGGCGACCGTGGCCGGGGTGGAGCCGGACTGCTGTTTCCTGGACTTCTTCGCCACCGGGGCCGGTCCTCGGGTCAGTTGGGGTACGTGGGATCGCGGGTGAGTTCGGACGAGGGCAGGGAGGGCAGGTGCCGGATGACGGCCGTCTCCCTGCGCAGGAGCGCCAGCTCCTCGCGCAGCCGGGTCGCGGTGTCCGGGGCCTGGAGCAGGCGCTGCTTCGTCGGGACGTCGAGCACGGCGGCGGCGGCCACGAGGTACGAGACGACGGACGGGTCGTCGGGCAGGTCCGCGCCCGTCGTCAGGGAACGCTCGCTCGCTCCGGCCAGCCGCTTCTGGTAGCTGCGGAAGGCGCGCAGGACGCCCTCCGAGAGGGCACCCGCCTCGTCCGTGGGCGAGTCCTCGCCCTCGGCGGCCCCCGGGTCCTCGGGCAGTTCCTCGACCTCGGCCGTCAGGAACGGGCCGCTCGCGTCGACGGAGAGCAGCCGGACCCGTGTGGTGCCGGTCGCCAGCACCTCGTAACTGCCGTCGGCGCGCTCACGGATCTTCGCCGCGTCGGCGACGCAGCCGACCCGGTGGAAGGTCTGGAGGGGATCGGGCCCGAACCCGTCGCCCGGGGCCCGCTCGGCGGGAGGCGCGGTGGCGGCCGTGTCCGGCATGCCGGTGGCCGTCGGGGCGGTCTCGCGGCCGTCGCGGATCGCGACCACCACGAAGCGGCGCGGTTCGTCCTCGTCGATCTCGAGCAGGTCGCGCATCATGGCGCGATAACGCTCCTCGAAGACGTTGAGCGGCAGCACGAGGCCGGGGAACAGCACCGCGTTCAGCGGGAAGAGAGGCAGGCGAGCGGTGGTCACAACGGCCAAGCCTAATGGCCGCGGCGCCCGCCGTGTTCCGGCCGCCCGCACAGAGGTGTGGAAGAGGCCACCCGGAGCCGGACACCGGTGCGCGCGTCGAGGAATCCGCCGAGCGCCTCCCCGGTCACGGAGGCCCACGGGAACGAGGTCGCGTAGGGCCCGATCAGCCGGAACTGCTCCAGTGCCTCGGCCGCACGGCCGCGTGCGACCAGCACGTACGCCAGCAGGTTGCGGACCTCCGCCGGCCAGGGATCACCGGCGACGAATCCGGCCGAGAGCCGGATGGCGAGGTCGGCGGCGGCGTCGATCCGGTCCGTCTGCACGGAGGTCGCCCGCGCGAACGCCCTCTCGTCCCGCAGCAGGGCGAAGGCCGCCCGTACGGGCAGGGCCTGCACCAGGGAGTCCCCGGCGGCGTCCTCGGCCGCCCGCTCGGCGAAGTCGAAGCACTCGCGGTGGGAGCCGTACCACTCGGCCGAGAGATACCGGAGAGCGGAGACGTGGCTGCCGTAGTGGTGCGGCGAGCGGCGGACGGCCTGCTCCCACAGCGACTCGAAGACCGTGTGCGAGGCGTGCGTGCCCCGGGCGTGGTCGAGCGCCAGCCGCCACGGCACCGGGTCATGGGCGTCGGCCTCCGTCGCCGCCGTGATCAGCGGCCCCACCTCGTGCAGCAGCTCCGCGTGGGCGGGGGACTCCCAGGCGCGGCGCACCGCCAGCGCGGCCTTGACGAGCAGGGCGTCCGGATCGCGCGGGGCGGCGGCCAGCCAGCCGGTCAGCCAGCCGTCGCGGCCGTGCGCGAAGGCGACCAGCCGGGCCAGCGTGCGGTCCCGCGTCTCCCAGTCGGCGGCGTCCCTGGTCGTGGCGAGGAGCTTGGCCGCGGGCTCGAAGTCGCCGAGGGCCGCCGCCACCAGCGCGGGGGAGAGCCGCTCGTCGGGGGCGTCGAGCATCACCGCGTCGTCCGCCGGCAGCCCGGCGGTCAGCCCGGGGCCGTACCGGAACGTGCGCGCGGAACTCAGCAGTGCGCGGAGGAAAGCCATGGTGCAGACCATTGAAAAGCCCTGGTGAGGGCTGCGCCAGAGGGCCTCTGTGAAGCTTCTGTAGCGAGTGGAAGGGTTGCCCTGGCCGAGGTCAAGAAAGGGCAAAGGAAGCGCGCGTCAGTGGCGCGATTCCGACCGTACGGTTGCCGATAACCGCCCGTCCTGCCGGGACTCGACCGGCCTTTCGACCGCTGCGCCGACAGGGATCCGGCCGGACGGGGCGCCGCCCCCGGTCAGCCGCGCCGCAGGAGCCGGGACGCGCCCGCCGCCACCGTCGTGGCCAGTATCCACCCCAGCAGCACGAGGGCCGCCGCCGTCCACTGCCAGCCGCCCTCCAGCAGCCAGTAGCCGTCCTGCCCGAGATTGATCACCGGCACCAGCAGATCCAGCGCGTACAGCGCGGGATTCCACTGCGGATGCTCGCTCCCCTTGATCGACTCCGGGCGGTACCGGGAGAAGGCCACCGCCCCCGCCGCCCACAGCACCGCCATCCAGACCAGGGCCCGCCCCGGGCGGTAGCCGTACGCCACCGTCCAGTCCTGCAGATAGCCCCAGATCCTTCCCGCGGGCGGCAGCGTCTCGCGCCGGCGCCGCTGCTTGGCCAGCAGCACCTCGCGGGCGTCCGCGTCCTCCCCGCAGCTGCGGAGCACCGTCGCGAGACGCTCGTACGGCTCCGGGACGTACTCCGGGGTCGCGGCCAGCACCCACTCCAGGCGCCGGGAGAGCGGGAAATGGCCGTACGGGACGAGGTTCTCGTACACGAAGCCGCCCATCGCCAGGCCGCCCGGGCCGGGCCAGCTGCTCGACACGTCGATCAGGGTGACCACCTTCGCGCCGTTCAGCACGACCCGGCCCTCCCTCGGGCGCTCCGCGTTGAAGCGCAGTTCGGGCGTGACGATCCGGCGCAGTGAGAGCTCCTCGCGATCGGCGAGCACGAAGCGGGCCTTGTGCAGGTCCACCGCGTCCCCGAACCGCCCGTCGTCGAGCCGCACCGCGCCCCGGCACTCGAAGACCTGCGCCCGCGTCCCGCGCGCCGGACCACCGCCGCGCGCGACACCGAACGGGGGAGTGGTGCCCTGGTTCCCCGTGTCGATGCTCACCCACGCCTCCGTCATGTACAGCGTGCGCTCCACGCTCAGCTGCGGGGCGTTCAGCGCCCGCCGCCCGTCCGTGGCGCGCAGCCGGCTGCCGCGCAGGCTCAGCGAACCGCCGACCTTCGCCCCCCGCAGGCTCAGCTCCCCGCGCGTGTCGATCATCTCGGCCTGCAGGTCCTGCGCCACCGACATCCCGTCGCCGACGAAGGCGCGGCCGCGCCGGTCGGGGCCGATGGCGATCTGGTTGATCAGGAGGTCCGTGCCGATCTGGGCGTCGGTCAGCCGGATACCGCGCTCGATCCGGCAGCGCGGCAGATGCAGATCACCCTCCGTGTGCAGCCGGGCCGCGTCCAGCCTCGGCACCGCGCAGCCCACCATCCGCAGCGTGGTGAAGTGGCACTCGGGCAGGACGACCTCCTGCTCGAAGCGGCAGCCCGTGAGCTCGACGTACGGGGACACCCGGCCGCCCGCCAGGTCCAGCTTCCCGGTGATCCGCAGGCCCCGGAGCTTCAGCGCGGCCACCCGCCCCGGCCGCGCGGGCGGGCCGTCGAGGAGCAGGCGCGCCACCGTGCGCGCGCCCACACTGCGCTCGGGGCCCCAGATGTGCGGGGCGAAGGGATCGTCGCGCACCGGATCGTGCGAACGTAGATCGTAGGTCGTACCGTTCCGGAAGGACTGCCACATACCCAGCTCCGCGGCGCTGAGCCCGTCGGGGATCTCGCCGTCGTGCGGTTCGGTCACTGCCTCACCTCCGCCTGCGCGGTCAGACCCGCGCTTCGTACAGTCGTTCTTCCCTCTGTGTGACCACGTGAACGCTAATGGTCAGCAGTGACAGCCGGGACATGTATCAGCCAGTGATACGGGCGACCGGACGGCTGAACCGGTCTGAGAGAATTGCGGTGTGATCTCTCGAATCGATCTGCGCGGTACCGCCCTCCCCGAGGGTGGCGCCCTGCGCGACCTGCTGCCCCGTGCCGAGTTCGACGTGGAAGCCGCCCTGGAGACGGTGCGGCCCATCTGCGAGGACGTACGCCATCGTGGCTCGGCGGCAGTGATCGACTGGGGGGAGAAATTCGACCGCGTCCGGCTCGACTCGATCCGGGTCCCCGCCCGCGCGATCACCGAGGCCCTGGAGCAGCTCGATCCCGCCGTGCGCGCCGCCCTGGAGGAGTCGATCCGCCGCGCCCGCCTCGTCCACCGCGAGCAGCGCCGCACCACCCACACCACCCAGGTCGTCCCCGGCGGCACGGTCACCGAGAAGTGGGTGCCCGTCGAGCGCGTAGGGCTCTACGTGCCGGGCGGGCGTGCGGTCTACCCGTCCTCCGTCGTGATGAACGTCGTCCCCGCCCAGGAGGCGGGCGTCGAGGGCCTCGCCGTCTCCTCCCCGCCCCAGAAGGAGTTCGGCGGCCTGCCGCACCCCACGATCCTCGCCGCCTGCGCCCTGCTCGGCGTCGACGAGGTGTACGCCGCCGGCGGCGCCCAGGCCGTCGCGATGTTCGCGTACGGCACCGAGGACTGCCTGCCCGTGAACCTCGTCACGGGCCCCGGCAACATCTACGTCGCCGCCGCCAAGCGCCTCCTCAAGGGCCGTATCGGCATCGACGCCGAGGCCGGCCCCACCGAGATCGCGATCCTCGCCGACGCGAGCGCCGACCCGGTGCACGTCGCCGCCGACCTGATCAGCCAGGCCGAGCACGACCCGATGGCCGCCGCCGTCCTCGTCACCGACTCCGAGGAGCTGGCCGCCGCCACCGAGGCCGAGCTCGGGCCCCAGGTCGCCGCGACCAAGCACGTCGAGGAGCGCATCGAGCCCGCGCTGACCGGCCGCCAGTCCGCGATCGTCCTGGTCGACGACCTGGAGGACGGCCTCAAGGTCGTCGACGCGTACGCCGCCGAGCACCTGGAGATCCAGACGGAGAACGCCGCCGCCGTCGCCGGCCGGGTCCGCAACGCCGGTGCGGTCTTCGTCGGCCCGTGGTCGCCCGTCTCCCTCGGCGACTACTGCGCCGGCTCCAACCACGTCCTGCCCACCGGCGGCTGCGCCTGCCACTCCTCGGGCCTCTCCGTGCAGTCCTTCCTGCGCGGCATCCACATCGTCGACTACACCCGCGACGCCCTCGCCGAGGTCACCCACCACGTGGTGACCCTCGCCGAGGCGGAGGACCTCCCCGCCCACGGCGCCGCGCTCAAGGCCAGGTTCGGCTGGAAGGTTCCGCAAGCGTGACGAACAGCACCAACGCCTGGGACGCGCTCCCGATCCGCGACGAGCTGCGCGGCCAGTCCCCGTACGGGGCGCCCCAGCTCGACGTGCCGGTCCGGCTGAACACCAACGAGAACCCTTACCCCCTGCCCGACGCGCTCGTCGACCGCATCGCCGAGCGGGTCCGCGAGGCCGCCCGCGACCTCAACCGCTACCCCGACCGCGACGCCGTGGAGCTGCGCACCGAGCTCGCCCGCTACCTCACCCGCACCGCGGGCCACGAGGTGGCGGCGGCCAACGTCTGGGCGGCCAACGGATCCAACGAGGTCCTCCAGCAGCTGCTGCAGACCTTCGGCGGCCCCGGGCGCACCGCGATCGGCTTCGAGCCCTCGTACTCCATGCACGCCCTCATCGCCCGCGGCACCGGCACCGGCTGGATCTCCGGACCGCGCAACGAGGACTTCACCATCGACGTGGAGGCGGCGAGGAAGACCATCGCCGAGCACCGGCCCGAGGTCGTCTTCATCACCTCGCCCAACAACCCCACCGGCACCGCCGTGGACGCGGACACCGTCGTCGCCCTGTACGACGCGGCCCAGGCCGCCCGGCCCTCGATGGTCGTCGTCGACGAGGCGTACGGCGAGTTCAGCCACCGCCCCTCGCTGCTCCCGCTGATCGAGGGCCGCCCGCACCTGGTCCTCTCGCGCACCATGTCCAAGGCGTTCGGCGCCGCGGGCCTGCGCCTCGGCTACCTCGCGGCGGCACCGGCCGTCGTCGACGCGGTCCAGCTGGTGCGGCTGCCGTACCACCTGTCCTCCGTCACGCAGGCCACCGCGCTCGCCGCCCTGGAGCACACCGATACGCTGCTCGGGTACGTCGCGCAGCTCAAGAGCGAGCGCGACCGGCTGGTCGACGCGCTGCGGGAGTCCGGCTTCGCCGTCACCGACTCGGACGCCAACTTCGTCCAGTTCGGCCGCTTCGCCGACAGCCACATCGCCTGGCAGCAGATCCTCGACCGGGGCGTCCTGGTCCGGGACAACGGCGTACCGGGGTGGCTGCGGGTCTCCGCGGGAACCCCGGCAGAGAACGACGCGTTCCTCGATGCGGTGCGCGAACTGAAGAAGGAGCACGACGCATGAGCCGCGTAGGCAGGGTGGAACGGACCACCAAGGAGACCTCCGTGCTCGTCGAGATCAACCTCGACGGCACCGGCAAGGTCGATGTCGCGACCGGGGTCGGCTTCTACGACCACATGCTCGACCAGCTCGGCCGGCACGGGCTCTTCGACCTCACGGTGAAGACCGAGGGCGACCTGCACATCGACTCGCACCACACCATCGAGGACACCGCCCTCGCGCTCGGCGCCGCCTTCAAGCAGGCGCTCGGCGACAAGGTCGGCATCTACCGCTTCGGCAACTGCACCGTCCCCCTCGACGAGTCGCTCGCCCAGGTCACCGTCGACCTCTCCGGCCGCCCCTACCTGGTGCACACCGAGCCGGAGAAGATGGCGCCGATGATCGGCGAGTACGACACGACGATGACCCGGCACATCCTGGAGTCCTTCGTCGCCCAGGCGCAGATCGCCCTGCACGTCCACGTCCCGTACGGCCGCAACGCCCACCACATCGTGGAGTGCCAGTTCAAGGCGCTGGCCCGCGCCCTGCGCTACGCCAGCGAGCACGACCCGCGCGCAGCCGGGATCCTCCCGTCCACGAAGGGCGCCCTGTGACCGGCCTCAACACCGTTCTGATCATCGTCGGCCTCTTCCTGGCCGGCGGCGTCTACTCCTTCTGGAAGCAGGGCATGCCCAAGGGCGTCGTCGTGCTCCTCGGAATCGGATCCGTGATGTGCCTGGTGGCGGGCATCATGCGGATCCAGGGACTCTGGGACTGAGGTAGAGGACTGTGAGCGACAAGAAGAAGGTCGTCGTCTTCGACTACGGCTTCGGCAACGTCCGTTCCGCCGAGCGGGCCCTCGCCCACGTCGGCGGGGACGTGGAGATCACCCGCGACTTCGACACCGCGATGAACGCCGACGGACTCCTCGTCCCCGGCGTCGGCGCCTTCTCCGCCTGCATGGCGGGCCTGAAGGAGGCGCGCGGCGACTGGATCGTCGGCCGCAGGCTGTCCGGCGGGCGTCCCGTCATGGGCATCTGCGTCGGCATGCAGATCCTGTTCGAGCGCGGCATCGAGCACGGCGTCGAGACGGAGGGCCTCGACGAGTGGCCCGGCACCGTCGGACCGCTGAAGGCCGACGTCGTCCCGCACATGGGCTGGAACACCGTCGAGGCCCCCGAGGGGTCCCAGCTCTTCGCGGGCCTGGACGCCGACGCCCGCTACTACTTCGTGCACTCCTACGCGGCGCACGACTGGTCCCTCGAAGTGACCAACGCCAAGATCCGTGCCCCCAAGGTCACCTGGGCCACGCACGGAGAGCGGTTCGTGGCCGCCGTGGAGAACGGCGCGCTGTGGGCCACCCAGTTCCACCCCGAGAAGTCCGGCGATGCCGGCGCCCAGCTGCTGACCAACTGGATCGAGACGCTGTAATGCCGAAGCTTGAACTGCTCCCCGCCGTAGACGTCCGCGACGGACAGGCCGTCCGCCTCGTGCACGGCGAATCCGGCTCCGAGACCTCCTACGGCTCCCCGCTCGAGGCGGCCCTCGCCTGGCAGAGCTCCGGCGCCGAGTGGCTCCACCTCGTCGACCTGGACGCCGCCTTCGGCACCGGCGACAACCGCGCGCTCATCGCCGAGGTGGCCGGAGCCATGGACATCAAGGTCGAGCTCTCCGGGGGCATCCGCGACGACGCCTCCCTGGAGGCCGCCCTCGCCACCGGCTGCCGCCGCGTCAATCTCGGCACCGCCGCGCTGGAAACCCCCGAGTGGGTCGCCAAGGTCATCGCCGAGCACGGCGACAAGATCGCCGTCGGCCTCGACGTCCGGGGCACCACCCTGCGCGGCCGCGGCTGGACCCGCGACGGCGGCGACCTCTACGAGACGCTCGCCCGCCTCGACTCCGAGGGCTGCGCCCGCTACGTGGTGACCGACATCGCCAAGGACGGCACGCTGCAGGGCCCCAACCTCGCCCTCCTGCGCGACGTCTGCGCCGCCACCGACAAGCCCGTCGTCGCCTCCGGCGGCGTCTCCTCGCTGGCCGACCTCCGCGCGATCTCCCTGCTCGTCCCGGAAGGCGTCGAGGGAGCCATCGTCGGCAAGGCGCTGTACGCCAAGGCGTTCACCCTGGAAGAGGCCCTCAAGGCGGTCGCCGGATGACGGACTTCGTACGCCGCCTCTCCTCGGGCGGCCCCTGGGAGGAGAAGTTCGGCTACTCCCGGGCGGTCCAGCTCCCGAACGGCCTTGTCCTGGTCTCCGGCTGCACCTCCGTGGTCAACGGCCAGATCTCCGCGGGCGGTCCGTACGAGCAGGCCGTCGCCTCCTTCCAGGTCGCCTTCGACGCCCTGAAGCAGGCCGGACTCGGCCGCGAGGACGTCGTCCGTACCCGGATGTACATCACGCACGCCCGCGACGTCGACGAGGTGGGCCGCGCCCACAAGGAGCTGTTCGACGACGTGCGCCCCGCGGCCTCCATGATCATCGTGTCCGGCTTCGTCGACCCCTCCCTCGTCGTCGAGGTCGAGGTCGAGGCCTACCGGGCAGGTGAGCGATGAGCCTCGCCGTACGGGTCATCCCGTGCCTGGACGTCGACCAGGGCCGCGTCGTCAAGGGCGTCAACTTCCAGAACCTGCGCGACGCGGGCGACCCCGTCGAGATGGCCAAGCTGTACGACGCCGAGGGCGCCGACGAGCTGACCTTCCTCGACATCACCGCCTCCAGCGGTGACCGCGAGACGACGTACGACGTGGTGCGCCGCACCGCCGAGCAGGTCTTCATCCCGCTCACCGTCGGCGGCGGGGTCCGCACCCCCGACGATGTCGACAAGCTGCTGCGCGCCGGGGCCGACAAGGTCGGCGTCAACACCGCCGCCATCGCCCGCCCCGACCTGATCCGCGAGATCGCCGAACGCTTCGGGCGCCAGGTACTCGTGCTTTCCGTCGACGCCCGGCGCACCCCCGAGGGCACCTTCGAGGTGACGACCCACGGCGGCCGCAGGGGCACCGGCATCGGCGCCGTCGAGTGGGCGCACCGGGCGGCCGAGCTCGGGGCGGGCGAGATCCTGCTCAACTCGATGGACGCGGACGGCACGAAGGACGGCTACGACACCGAGATGATCAAGGCGGTACGGGCCCACGTCACCGTCCCCGTCATCGCCTCGGGCGGCGCGGGCCGTCTCGCGGACTTCCCGCCGGCCGTCGGCGCCGGCGCCGACGCGGTGCTCGCAGCGTCGGTCTTCCACTTCGGTGACCTGCGGATCTCCGAGGTCAAGGGTGCCCTGCGCGAGGCCGGGCACCCCGTTCGCTGACCCGGGGCGGGGAGATCGCCGGCCGCGAAGACCGGCGATCTCGCCGATGTCCGCCCGGTGGGCGCGCCGACAGAGTGGCGCCGTCAACAACATGACGGCGCCACCACGCGGTGCTCCCCCGAAGGCCCCAGGACGACGGGGCGGCCGGCTGCCGCGGTGTGGTTCGCCACAACCGAGAGGATCCCCCCTCGTGCAGCAGCACCTCCCCTCCGGCGACATCTCCCCGCGCCGCCACCGGATGTCCAAGAGCCGGTCCCGCACCGTCAAGTTCGCCGTCGCGGCGGCGGCCGCCACGGCCGGTCTGGTCACGGCGCTGATGCCGGGCGCCCAGGCCGCCGACAATCCGTACGAGCGCGGTCCGGCGCCGAGCAATTCGAGCATCGAGGCGAGCCGCGGTTCGTACGCGACGTCCCAGACCACGGTCTCCTCACTGAGTGTCAGGGGCTTCGGCGGCGGCACGATCTACTACCCGACGTCCACCTCGGACGGGACGTTCGGCGCGGTCGTCATCTCGCCCGGTTTCACCGCCTACCAGTCGAGCATCGCGTGGCTGGGTCCGCGTCTGGCGTCGCAGGGCTTCGTGGTGTTCACCATCGACACCAACACCACGTCGGACCAGCCGGCCAGTCGCGGTGACCAACTGCTTGCCGCGCTGGACTACCTGACCGGGGACAGTTCGGTCCGTACCCGGGTGGACTCCTCCCGGCTTGGTGTGATGGGGCACTCGATGGGTGGTGGCGGCACGCTGGAGGCCGCCAAGGACCGTCCGTCGCTGAAGGCGGCGATCCCGCTGACCGGCTGGAACCTCGACAAGTCCTGGCCGGAGGTGCAGACCCCCACTCTGGTGGTCGGGGCGGACGGTGACACGGTCGCGTCGGTCGCCTCGCACTCGGAGCCGTTCTACAACTCGCTGCCGAGCTCGCTGGACAAGGCGTACCTGGAGCTTCGGGGTGCCACCCACTTCACGCCGAACACGTCCAACACGACGATCGCGAAGTACAGCATCTCGTGGCTGAAGCGCTTCATCGACAACGACACCCGCTACGAGCAGTTCCTCTGCCCGATCCCGTCGACGAGCCTGACGATCGCCGAGTACAAGGGCAACTGCCCGCACACCTCCTGACCGACGGACCAGGGGCCGGACCGCGTGCACGCGGTCCGGCCCTTCGTGCTGCCGCCCGCCGCCCGCTGTCCGCTGCCCGCCGCCCGCCGCCCGTCGGTCGGCCGCGGGATCCGGAGCGAAGACCGGCGATCTCGCCGATGACCGCGTGGGGTGCCCGGCGCGAGAGTGGCGGCAGGTCGATGAAGGACGGCGCTACCGACGCGGTGCACTCCCGAAGCCCCTGGACGACGGGGCGGTCGGCGGCCCGACGCGGTTCCGCCACAATCGAGAGGAATCCCCGTGCAGCAGCACCTCCCCTCCGGCGACATCTCCCCGAGCCGCCACCGGATGTCGAAGAGCCGCTCCCGCACCGTCAAGGGCGCCCTGGCGGCAGCGGCGGCGACCGCCGGTCTGCTCACCGCGCTCGTCCCCGGCGGCGCCCAGGCCGCCGACAACCCGTACGAGCGCGGTCCGGCGCCCAGCAACTCGAGCATCGAGGCGAGCCGCGGTTCGTACGCCACGTCCCAGACGTCCGTGTCGTCGCTGAGCGTCAGAGGGTTCGGCGGCGGCACGATCTACTACCCGACGTCCACCTCGGACGGGACGTTCGGCGCGGTCGTCATCTCGCCCGGTTTCACCGCCTACCAGTCGAGCATCGCGTGGCTGGGTCCGCGTCTGGCGTCGCAGGGCTTCGTGGTGTTCACCATCGACACCAACACCACGCTGGACCAGCCGGCCAGTCGCGGTGACCAACTGCTCGCCGCGCTCGACTACCTGACCGAGGACAGTTCGGTCCGTACCCGGGTGGACTCCTCCCGGCTTGGCGTGATGGGGCACTCCATGGGTGGTGGCGGCACGCTGGAGGCCGCGAAGGACCGTCCGTCGCTGAAGGCGGCGATCCCGCTGACCGGCTGGAACACGGACAAGACGTGGCCGGAGGTGCAGACCCCGACCCTGGTGGTCGGGGCGGACGGTGACACGGTCGCGTCGGTCGCCTCGCACTCGGAGCCGTTCTACAACTCGCTGCCGAGCTCGCTGGACAAGGCGTACCTGGAGCTTCGGGGTGCCACCCACTTCACGCCGAACACGTCCAACACGACGATCGCGAAGTACAGCATCTCGTGGCTGAAGCGCTTCATCGACAACGACACCCGCTACGAGCAGTTCCTCTGCCCGATCCCGTCGACGAGCCTGACGATCGCGGAGTACCGGGGCAACTGCCCGCACTGATCCGGGGGCGACCGGGGCCGGACCGCGCGTACCGCGGTCCGGCCCCTTCGCGTCGCCCGGTCTCAGCCGCGCGAGAGGAACGCCGTGATGGCCTCGGCGAATCCGGGATCGCGCACCGCCGTCAGGTGGTCGCCCGGCAGCACGGTCAGCTCGGCCCCCGCGATCGCCGAGGCCAGCACCTCGGGCCGGTTCGCGAGGGGATCGCTCGCACCGGCCAGGACCAGCGTGGGGACGACGATCCGGTCCAGCGGGAGCGCGTCCCGGTGCACCGCCCGTATCTGCGCGGCCAGCGCCAGCCGGTCGCCGCCCGCCGTGTCGGCCAGCACCCGGAACGCCCGGGTCCGCTCCGGGGCGTCCGCCGCGTCGTCGGCCGTCAGCGCCGCCGACACCAGTTCGGGCGGCATCACCCGGGTGTCCAGGCCGCCCACCTCCACCGCGCCCGCACCTATGCCCCCGGCCACCAGACGGCTGACGCGCGCGTCCTCCGCCGCGGCCAGGACCGCCACCACCGCGCCCATGGAATACCCCACGAGATGCACGTGGTCCGCGCCGATGCGGTCGATGAGCAGACGCACGTCACGGGCCATCAGCGACTCGCCGTAGTAGGTGTCGTCGTGCGGCCGGTCCGACTCGCCGTGGCCCCGCGCGTCCAGGGCGTACACCCGCCGGCCCCGCGCCACGAGCGCCTCGACGACGCCGGGGCCCTCCCAGTTCAGCCGGGCGTGCGCGGCGAAGCCGTGCAGCAGGACGACCGGGGGCAGGCCGCCGTCCGGATTCCGCGACCAGGACCAGTAACGCAGGGTCAAACCGTCGTGTGTACGCAATTCATCAGTCATGCACCGACGTTACGGGCGGCCGCCGCGGAACGGGCCTCGGCTGTGCCCCGGCACAGCACGGACGCCGTTCCGTTGGGAGCCCGCACCGCTCCGGGCCGACGGGGAACCGGGAGCGGACGCGAGCCTTCCGACGCTGTTTACGCGGAAGTAACGTGAGGGCGTGACCCCATCGACGACCGTGCACAGTCCGCTCCGGCTGTACGGCCGCAGCGGTGAACTGGCCATCCTGGAAACCCTGTTGGGAAAGCTGCGGGCAGGGGACGGCGGAACCCTCGTGCTGACCTCGCCACCCGGCCTCGGCCGTACCGCCCTGCTGCGGCAGGCCGCCGCCCACTACCTCGGACGGCACGGCGGACCCGTCCTGTACGCCGCCGCCGCCCCCACCGAACGGCGACTGCCCTACAGCGGGCTGCACGCCCTCCTCTGCTCCGCCCCCGGCCCGCTGCCCGTCACGCCCGACACCATCCTGGGCTCCGGGATCACCCCCGGCGGACTGCTCGGCCTGCTGCGGGGCCTGGGAGCCGAACAGCCCCTGCTGGTCTGCGTGGACGACGCGCACGCCTGGGACCCCGACTCCCGGGCCGCACTCGTCTTCGCCGCCCGCAGACTCGGCGCGGGCAGCCGGGTCGCCGTGGTGATCGGCGCGGCCGACGAGACCGCCTTCGCAGGGCTGCCCGCCCTGCGCCTCGGCCCGCTCGACGACGACGCGGCGACCGCGCTCCTGGACCGGCTGACCGACGGCACGGTGGATCTCGACCCCGTCGTACGCAGCGAACTCCTGCGCGAGGCGGCGGGCAACCCGCGGCTGCTGGCCGGGCTGGCCGGCCGTCTCACTCCGGGGCAGCTGGCCGGGCGCACCGCGCTGCCGTACCCGCTCCCCGGCGCCGAGGGCGTCCTCGACGCCCACGCCGAGCACCTGGACGGCCTGCCGCCCGAGACCCGCACCCTGCTCCTGCTGGCCGCGGCCGCGGAGGAGCACGAGCCGGACGGGGCCGGAGCCGACGCCGCCCTCCTGCTGAGGGCGGGGGCCCGCGCCGGGCTGGCGACCGCGTACCTCGACCGGGTGCTCTTCGCGCCCGCCGGCACCGCCGGGGCGCTCCAACGCGCGGGCAGCCGCGTGCACTTCAGCCACCCGCTGCTGCGCCGCGCCGTCCTGCACCGGGCACCGCCCGGCCGCCGCAGGGCCGTGCACGAACTGCTCGCCGGGCTGCTCACCGGGCCCGGCTCGGCCCCGCTGCCCGCGCTCGTCCAGCTGGCCTGCGCCGCGCCCGGGCCGGACGCCGCGCTCGCCGCAAAGCTGGAGGCCGCTGCCACCGCCCCGCGCCCGCACGGCGAACGCTCGGCGGCGCTGGCCCGCGCCGCCGCGCTCTCCACCGACGAGGCCCTGCGCGCCGCACGGTTCACCGCCGCCGCCGAACAGGCACGGCTGGCCGGCGACTCCGGCCGGGCCCGCGCCATGCTGGCCCGCGTCGGCCCCCACCTCGCCGGAGGCGCCGCGCCCTACGTACGCGGCATGCTCGCCCTGCGCGACGGGCCGGCCGCCGACGCCCGTGAGGCCCTCCTGACCGCGGCGGAGCTGCTCGCCCCGCACGATCCCCGCCGCACCCTGGACGCCCTGTTCGGCGCGGCGGAGGCGGCGTGGGACATGGGGGACGCCATCGCCTACCTGGACGCCATGAACCGCGTCCCCGTCGCCGCCGCCGACCGGTCCATGGCGCAGTACCGCGCCGGGATGTGCGCCGTGCTCGCCGGACACTCCGACCGGGGCCACGCCCTCCTGCGGTGCTGCCTCGACTCCGCCGACCGCGCCGAGGACGCCGAGGAGCTCGTGCGGGCGGGCGCCTCGGCCCTGGTGCTCGGCGAGGTCGACGCGGCCTGCCGGGCAGGGGCCCGCGCCCTCGCCGTCGTACGCCTCCGGGGGCCCGAAGCCCTGCTGCCGCACGCCCTGGAACAGCTCGCCTACGCCGAACTGCGCTCCGGGCAGCACGCCAGGGCCCGGGCCCACGCACTGGAAGGGCTGCACGCGGCCCGCCGTACCGGGCAGCAGAACTCCGCCACCCATCTGCACTCCGTGCTCGCGCTCGCCGCCTCGGTGGAGGGGCCCGCCGAGGCGTGCGCCGCCCATGCCGACGCAGCGCTGGCCGGGGCGGGGCCGCACGGTCTGGCCCAGGCCGCCATGCTCGCCACCTGGGCGGTCGCCCGCGCGGACCTGGCGGCCGGGCGGCCCGGCGAGGCGGCGGCCCGGCTCGGCCCGCTGGTCAGGCCGGGGCCGGGGACGGGGCACTTCGCCACCCGGATGCTCGCCGTGCCGTGCTACATCGAGGCGATGGTGCTCTCCGGCCGCGCCGACGACGGGGCCGGAGAACTCGCCGTGGCCGTGGAGGAGTTCGCGCTGTGGACCGCCCGGACGACCGACCCCCAGGTCCCCGCCCAGCTCGCCCGCTGCCGCGCCCTGCTGGCACCGCCCGAGGAGGCCGCCGCCCGGTACGAGGAGGCGCTGGCCCACCACGACCGCGCGGGCGGCGACTTCGAGCGCGCCCGCACTCAGCTCCTCCACGGCCAGCTGCTGCGCCGGCTGCGCCGCACCCGTGAGGCCCGCGGCCCGCTGCGCGACGCGCTGGTCGCCTTCGAGCGCTGCTCGGCCCGCGTCTGGGCCGAACGGGCGGGCGGGGAGCTGCGGGCCGCCGGGGAGGCGGTGGACGCGCCGGACCAGAGCGGCCCCGGGCCGCTTGCCGGACTGACCCCCCAGCAGCAGCGGATCGCGCGCTGTGTCGCGGAGGGCGCCACCAACCGCGAGGTGGCGGTGCGGCTCTCGGTCAGCCCGCGGACCGTCGACCACCATCTCCGCAACGTCTTCGCGGCGCTCGGGGTCAGGTCCCGGACCGAGCTCGCGAGGCTGCTGGACCGCTAGGGCCTCTCGTTCGGATCATGCTGGGCTCGCGCGCCCTGGCTCCGCACCTCGCGGCGTCGTCGTCGGTCGGCATGGCTCCTTCCCCGAGCTCTCGGCTTCGCTCGAGCAGGGGAGATACCCCGACGTCTCCCTCCTCCGCCTTGCGATGCACGGCACCGGACCACGCTCCCTGATCCGGCCTGATCCGAACGAAAGACGCTAGGCCTCATCCGGCCTGATCCGAGCGAAAGACGCTAGGCCTCATCCGGCCTGATCCGAGCGAAAGACCCCAGGTCTCCCGTCCGGATCGGGCCGGCGGGGCGAGGTTGCAGGACCGTGATGAGAAGAACCGCGCATACCTCTAGGTACCGACCGGGCGGTATGCCATTCTGCGGTCGTCAGGATCGATCGGTGTGCGCCCGCCCAATGCCGGGCCGGGTACACACCGGGGCCGGCCCACCTCGGCCGGCCGATTCCCGGTGGAGGCCGCCATGCCACAGGTCGTACGTTCACGGATCAGGGCGCTGCACGGACCACCCCCCGTAGCGCCGTTGCCGCACCGCTTCCGCTCCCTGGCCGACCGCGAGGCCGTAGCGGTGCTCCACCGGGCGGCCCGCGGGCTCCTGGAGTCGCTGCCGGAGCTCACGGACCGGCTGGTCGAGGCGTTGCGGGAGCAGGAGCCCGCCTACCGCGCCGCGATGGAGACCGAGTCCGCCGAGATCTGGCAGGAGGTCCACCACTCGCTGCGGCACAACGTCGCCTCGCTCATCCAGCCCCGCGAGTTCCGGGAGGCCGCCCACCGCACCTCCCGGTGGATCGGCGAGAGCAGGGCCGAACAGGGCGTACCGCTCGACGCGGTCATGCACGCCTTCCGCATGGGCGGCGCGATGGTCTGGCAGGACCTGGTCGACGACACGGCCCGGCGCCACCCCGAGGACACCCGGCTGCTCGTCCATGTCGCCGCGGACGTATGGAACTTCGTCGACGAGCACTGCGGGGTGGTGGCCGAGGCGTACCGGCAGGCCGAACGGCGGCTCTCCTGGCGCCGCGAGAACCAGCAGCGCCTGATGACGGCGGCCCTGCTGGACGGCACCGCCCGGATCGCGGACCTCCCGGACGCCGCGGCGATGCTGGGCCTCCCGGTGCAGGGGCGATACGCCGTGCTCGCGGTCGCGGGGCCCCGCCGCGCCCCGCACGGCACCGGGCGGCCGCCGGTCGCCCTGGCCGAGGGGACGCCCGCACTCTGGCACTCGGCGGGGGAAGTGGAGCTGGCGATCCTGCCGCTGGGGGCCGCCCCGGCGGCCTCCGAGCCGGAGCCCCCGGGCGACGGCGACACCGAGGCCGCGCCCGCCTCCGACCCGGTCCCCGACGGTGAACTCACCGCGCTCGCCGAGGGCCTGACGGCGCCTCCGGGCACCCGCGTCGGCATCAGCTCGGTGGTCGACGGCCTCACCTCCGTCGGTGACGCGCGGCGCCTCGCCGAGACGGCCCTGCGCACCTGCCCGGCCTCCGGCGGCACCGTCCTGCTCGACGAGCACCTGCCCGCCGCACTCGTCGTCTCCTCGCCCGGCCTCGGGACGGCACTCGCCGACCGGGTCCTGGGGCCGCTGGACCGGCTCGACCCGGCGGACCGGGACGTGCTCATCGAGACGCTGACCGCGTGGCTCGACTCGGACGGCTCGGCCCAGCGGGCCGGAGCGAAGCTGTACTGCCACCGCAACACGGTGCTGAACAGGCTGCGTCGGTTCGAGCAGCTGACGGGCCGCTGTCTGACACGGCCGTCCGACGCCGTCGAGGTGTCCCTGGCGCTGGCGGCACGGCGGCTGCTGCCGGGCTGACGGCGGCCCCCACACGGCGGCGGGGGCGACCGGCCCCGGAGGAGCCGGGCCTCGGGGGCGGTCCTCCCCGGGCCCGGTGGCGCCGGCTGTGCGGCGGCACAGTCCTTCGCCGGGTGGGCTGTACCCGCGCCGCGCCCCGTCCCGGTCCCCTGTGCCGCACCCGCCCCGGCTGATGCCATGACGCGCATGTCTACAGCTGCCCCTTGCACAGCCGTACCGGCGGAGCGGACCCGGTGAGCGGCGCGATCGACGCCCGGTCCCTCGCCGTGGTGATCTTCCTCGCCTTCGTCGCCGTGTCCCTGCTGCTGTGCGGACTCGCCGCCGCCGACCAGGACGATCCGGAACACTTCTACGCGGGCGGCGCCACCCTCGGACCCGTCGGCGCCGGACTGGCCATCGCCGGGGACTACGTATCCGCCGCCACGCTGCTCTCCACCACCGGATCCGTCGCGCTCGCCGGATTCGACGGCCTGCTGTTCGCCCTGGCGACGGTCGCCTCGCTGCTCCTCGTCATGCGCCTCTTCGCCGAACGCCTGCGCCGCAAAGGCGTGTTCACCATGGGGGACTTCCTCGCCGACCGGCTCGGCGACGGGTCCGTACGCCGTGCGCTCGGCGTGGCCACCCTCGTCGTGCTGGCCCCGCTGCTGCTCGTACAGCTCACCACCGCCGGCCGTGTCATGACCTCCATGTTCGGGCTGCCCGACGGCGCCCTCACCGGCTGCACCGTCGCCAGTGGCGCACTGATGGTCTGCTACTCGGCGTTCGGCGGGATGCGGGGCACCGGCTACATCCAGATCCTCAAGGTGGCCGTCGTCCTGGGAGCGGTCACCCTGCTCGCGGGACTCGTCCTCGCGCGCTTCGACTGGTCCCCGTTCGCCCTCTTCGACGCCGCGCAGGCAGGCAGCAAGGCGGGCGGCGACTACGCGCGCCCCGGGCTGCAGTTCGGACACGGACTCGCCGGAGGGCTCGACCTGATCGGCTTCCAGGCCACCCTCGTGCTCGGCGCCGCCTGCATGCCGCACATCATGATGCGGCTCCATCCCATCCGTGACGCCTGGACCGCCCGCCGGGCAGGGATCTGGGCCGTGAGCCCCGTCGCCCTGCTGTGCGTCGGCATCGTCATCGTCGGACTCGGCGCCTCCGCGCTGATCGGCCGGGACCTGCTGCACGCCGCCGATCCGGCCGGCGGTACCGCCCTGCTGATGGTGACCAGCGCCCTCGACCCCGGTGCGGCCGGGCCGCGCGACAGTCCCCTGTTCGCAGTCGTCGCCTGCGCCGCGTTCGCCACCACTCTCGCCGCCGTCGCCGGGATCACCCTGGCCGCCGCCTCGTCCCTGGCCCGCGACTTCAGGGCGAAGTCGGGCGCGCAGGGCGAGGGCAAGGCATCCGCCAGGGAGATCCGGCGCGCCCGCTGGGCCGTCGTCGGCATCGGGGCGCTCGCCGTCCTCCTCTCGGCGTACACCCACGAACGCAACCCCCAGGTGCTGCTCTCCCTCTCGTTCGCGGCGGCGGCCTCGGTCCTGCCGCCCGTCCTGCTGTACGCCCTGTTCCGGCCGCGCTTCAACGCCCGCGGGGTGCGGTGGACCGTGTACGGGACGCTTCCGCTGATCGGCGTCCTGATGGTCCTGTCACCGGCGTTCTCCGGCACTCCGGTCGCGCTCTTCCCGGAGTGGGACTTCGACGTCTTCCCGCTCCAGACCCCGGGCCTGGTCACGATCCCCGCGGGCTTCCTGCTGGGACTGCTGGGGTCCCGGCGGGACCAGGACGCCCCACCGGACGAGCGGCACCGCCACCGGGCCCGCTGGACACCCGAACGAGCACGCGGCGGCGCCTGAGCGGTCCGGGAAGGGGCTACAGCCCGAGCTCGGCCGTGTGCAGCCGGGCCAGCGCGTCCTTGTCGCCGTCCAGCTCCACCCGCGCCGCGTCCTGCCGCCCGGCGGCGAACAGCAGCAGCTCACCCGGCTCCCCGGTGACCGTGACCACCGGGGTGCCCTTGTGGGCGACCGCCGTCTGGCCGTCCGGGCGCCGCAGCACCAGCCCCACGGGTGCACGGCGGCCCAGCATCCGTGCCGTCTTCTCCGTACGCGACCACAGCACATCGGCGAAGACCGGGTCGAGGTCCCGCTGGGACCAGTCGGGCTGGGCCCTGCGCACGTCCTCCGTATGGATGTAGAACTCCACGGTGTTGGCCGCCTCGTCCAGCTGCTTCAGACCGAAGGGGGAGAAGCGCGGCGGTCCCGTACGGATGAGCTGGATCAGCTCCTCGTACGGCTTGGCGGCGAACTCGGCCTGGACCCGCTCCAGCCGGTTCTTCAGGGCACCCAGCATGATCCCGCCCGCCGCGTCGGCGCGGCGTTCACGTACCACGACATGGGCGGCCAGGTCACGGGTCTTCCAGCCGTTGCACAGGGTCTGGGCTTCGGGACCCGCCGCTTCCAACAGGTCGGCGAGCAGAAGACGTTCACGCTTCGCATGGGTCGACATGCCCGCCAGCGTACGACCGACGCCCCCGGTCCGCCCAGTGGACGGACGACCGGGAGGCCCCGTCCGGCGCGGCACAATGGGGCCCATGACCAGCACGCCCGGCTCCACGCCCGCCAGCAATCTCGACCCGGCCGTCGCCGCCCGCCTCAAGCGCGGCCCCGACGGACTGTTCCCGGCCATCGCCCAGCAGTACGACACGGGCGAGGTGCTCATGCTCGGCTGGATGGACGACGAGGCGCTGCACCGCACCCTCACCACGGGCCGCTGCACCTACTGGTCCCGCAGCCGCCAGGAGTACTGGGTCAAGGGCGACACCTCCGGCCACATCCAGAAGGTCAGGTCCGTCGCCCTGGACTGCGACGCCGACACCGTCCTGGTGAAGGTCGACCAGACGGGTGCCGCCTGCCACACCGGGGCCCGCACCTGCTTCGACAAGGACGTCCTCCCGCTCACCGCGCCCCGATAAGGTCAGCCGCCATGGATCTCGAGACCTTCCGCAAGCTCGCCGTCGACCGGCGCGTCATCCCCGTCAGCCGCCGGCTCCTCGCGGACGGTGACACCCCGGTCGGGCTCTACCGCAAGCTCGCGGCCGAACGCACCGGCACGTTCCTCCTCGAATCCGCGGAGAACGGCCGCACCTGGTCCCGCTACTCCTTCATCGGGGTACGCAGCGCCGCCACCCTGACCTCCCTCGACGGAGCTGCCCACTGGCTGGGCACCCCGCCCGTCGGCGTCCCCGTCGAAGGCGACCCGCTGCAGGCGCTCCGGGCCACCGTCGAGACCCTGCACACCCCCCGCGACCTGGTCGGCGACGAGGGCCTGCCGCCGTTCACCGGCGGCATGGTCGGCTACCTCGGCTACGACGTCGTCCGCCGGCTGGAGCGGATCACCGAGCACGGCGGCGACGACCTGAAGCTGCCCGAGCTCACCATGCTGCTCACCTCGGACCTCGCCGTGCTCGACCACGGGAACGGCACCGTCCTGCTGATCGCCAACGCGATCAACCACAACGACCTGGACACCGGGGTCGACGAGGCCTACCAGGACGCGGTCGCCCGGCTCGACGCCATGGAGCGCGACCTCTCCAGGCCCGTGGAGACCACCCCCGCCGCGCTGCCGCCCTCCGAGCTCCCGCCGTACACCGCGCTCTGGGGCGGCCAGGCGTTCATGGACGCCGTGGAGGACGTCAAGGAGCGCATCAGGGCGGGCGAGGCCTTCCAGGTCGTCCCCTCCCAGCGTTTCGAGACGCCCTGCACGGCGAGCGCCCTGGACGTCTACCGGGTCCTGCGCGCCACCAACCCGTCGCCGTACATGTACCTCTTCCGCTTCGACGGCTTCGACGTCGTCGGCTCCAGCCCCGAGGCGCTCGTCAAGGTCGAGGACGGCCGGGCCATGGTTCACCCGATCGCCGGTACCAGGCACCGCGGCGCCACCCCGCAGGAGGACCAGGCGCTCGCCGACGAGCTCCTCGCCGACCCGAAGGAACGCGCCGAGCACCTGATGCTCGTCGACCTCGGCCGCAACGACCTGGGGCGGGTCTGCGAGCCCGGCAGCGTCGAGGTCGTCGACTTCATGTCGGTCGAGCGGTACTCGCACGTGATGCACATCGTCTCCACCGTCACGGGACGCGTCGCCGAGGGCCGCGGCGCCTTCGACGTCCTCACCGCGTGCTTCCCCGCGGGCACCCTCTCCGGCGCGCCCAAGCCCCGCGCCCTGCAGATCATCGAGGAGCTCGAACCCAGCCGCCGGGGCCTGTACGGCGGCTGCGTCGGCTACCTCGACTTCGCCGGGGACTCCGACACCGCCATCGCCATCCGGACGGCCCTGCTCCGCGACGGCACCGCGTACGTCCAGGCGGGCGCCGGCATCGTCGCGGACTCCGACCCGGTCGCCGAGGACATGGAGTGCCGGAACAAGGCCGCCGCGGTCCTGCGAGCCGTGCATACGGCGAACCGCCTCGGGGCTCGCTGAGCCGGTAGGGGATAGTGGAGTACGTGAGTGCTGTCCCCGTACCCCAGCCCCGTGCCCGAGCCGCCTCCGCGCCCGACAGCGCGGGAAGCCGCCGAAGCCTGGCCGCCGGCCTGCTCCTCGGGGCAGCCGGCGCCACCGTCGTCCTCCTCGCCTCCGGGCAGACCTGGGCCGAGGGCAAGGCGGCCGTCGGCGGCGGCACCCTCCCGCTCAGCGCCGACGGCCAGGACGTCACCGGCCTTCCCGCCGCCCTGGCCGTGGTCGGCCTGGCCGCCCTCGTCGCCGTCTTCGCCGTCCGCGGCGGCGGCCGGCTGATCGTCGCCGGCCTGCTGGCCCTCAGCGGCCTCGGCGCCGGACTGAGCGCCTGGTCCGGAGCCTCGAACAGCGCTGCCCTGGACGAGCGGGCCGCGCAGACCACGGGCAACACCTCGGCCACCGTCGACGCCCTCAGCCACACCGCCTGGCCCTACGTCACCGCGGCCGGCGGACTGCTCATCCTGCTCGCCGGGCTGCTCGCCCTGCGCTACGGCAGCCGCTGGCCGGCCATGTCGGGCCGGTACGAACGGGACGGCACCCCCCGCCCCCGCAAGGCCCCCCGCACCGCCCCGGACCCCGACCGGCCCGAGGAACTGTGGAAGGCCCTGGACCGCGGCGAGGACCCGACGCGCGAGGCATGACCCCCAGCCTCACGTCCACCGGCACGTACGGGACAATGACAGCAAGCCTTCGTAAGCGCGACACCTTCAGCGCAACACCAACTAGGAGCAACTCATGGCGGGCAGCAGCCACGGACACACCCCGGCCGCCTGGACCGGTGTCATCATCTCCTTCATCGGCTTCTGCATCGCCGGCCTCTTCATGGTCGCGGCGAACACGCTCGGCTTCTGGGCCGGTATCGCCGTCGTCCTCCTCGGCGGGGTCGTCGGTCTCGCCATGAAGATGGCGGGCCTCGGCATGCCGAAGGAGTCCGCCGAGATGGCGGCCGCCCGGGCCCGCGCCTCCCGGGAACAGATCACGGCCTGACCGGTCACGAGCACCGGCGACACGACGCGAGGCGCAGCCCGGACGGGGCTGCGCCTCGCGTCGTGAGCGGGGACAATCGGCCCGTGGACGCCTCAGCCTCTCCCGCAGCCGCCGCCCCGGACCAGCCCCCCTTCACGGGCCCCGGCCTGCCGGCCCCCGCCCCCGTATCCCGGCTCCGCCGGCTCGCCACGCCGGTCGGCGTCATGGCCGCCGTCGTCGGAGCCTTCGGATACGTCGCCACGGTCGACCCGAACGAACCCGGCCACTACCCGGTCTGCCCCATGCTCCGCTTCACCGGCCTGTTCTGCCCCGGCTGCGGCGGGCTGCGCAGCGCCCACGCGTTCGCCCACGGAGACCTGGCCGCCGCCCTCGGCGCCAACGCCCTGGCCGTCGTCGGCTACGCCGTCTTCGCCGCGCTCTGGCTGCTCTGGGTGGTCCGCGCGAGCCGGGGACGGACCCTGCGGATCGGCCTCGCGCCCGGTTACTGGTGGGGCATCGGGGCGGTGCTGCTGGCGTTCTCCGTGGTCAGGAATCTGCCGTTCGGCTCGGCCCTGGCGCCCTGAATGACCAGGTAGTGGGACGTAACGCCGCCGGATGCGGGCCCTGAGCCGTCCTGCGGATACCATCGAGATGGCTGATCCTGTACCTATCACCGCTTCGGAAGGGGGCCGCTCGCGTGAGTGTGCTCGACGAGATCATCGACGGCGTCCGCGCCGACCTCGCGGAGCGGCAGGCGCGTGTCAGCCTCGACGAGCTCAAGGAACGCGCCGCGCGCGCTCCCCGGGCCAAGGACGGAGTCGCCGCCCTGCGCGGCGAGGGCGTGACCGTCATCTGCGAGGTCAAGCGCTCCAGCCCCTCCAAGGGGGCCCTTGCCGCCATCGCCGACCCGGCCGCGCTCGCCGCGGACTACGAGGCCGGCGGGGCGTCCGTCATCTCGGTCCTCACCGAGGAGCGCCGCTTCGGCGGATCGCTCGCCGACCTGGAGGCCGTCCGCGCCAAGGTCGACATCCCGGTCCTGCGCAAGGACTTCATCGTCACCTCGTACCAGCTGTGGGAGGCCCGGGCACACGGCGCCGACCTCGCCCTGCTGATCGTCGCCGCCCTCGACCAGGAGGCCCTCGTCTCGCTGATCGAGCGGGCCGAGTCGATCGGCCTCACGCCGCTCGTCGAGGCCCACGACGAGGAGGAGGCGGAGCGCGCCGTGGACGCCGGGGCGAAGATCATCGGTGTCAACGCGCGCAACCTCAAGGACCTCAAGGTCGACCGTTCCACCTTCGAACGCGTCGCCCCCGAGATCCCCGACCACATCGTCAAGGTCGCCGAGTCCGGCGTCCGCGGCCCGCACGACCTCATCGCCTACGCCAACGCCGGCGCGGACGCGGTGCTCGTCGGCGAGTCCCTGGTCACCGGCCGCGACCCCCGGGCCGCCGTCGCCGACCTGGTCGCCGCAGGCGCCCACCCGGCACTCCGGCACGGACGGAGCTGACCCCACCCGTGCCCGCCGACCGTCCCGTAGCCCGCATCCGGCCGGGCCTGCGCCCCGCCGGCGCGAGCGCCCGGGACCCGCACGCGCCGCTGGCGCGCGGCTGCCGGCCCCGCGGCTGCCGTGCCCCCGCCCGGCGTGTGCACGGCCGGCGCGTGCGGTACGTGATCGGCGACGAGCCGGGCCAGGTCAACGGGATGCGATGGCGCACGGGGTCCGCGCCGTAGCGAGCCCCGGCCGTCGCCCGTCCCCCCGTACAGGGGGATCCGCACGCCCACCGCACCGCCCGTCGACCGGTCGGCGTGGCGCTCCGCCCATGGCGCATACGGTGACACCACCCGTTGCGATTCGAGGAGCACGTCGCATGTCGTCCGACTTCTTCATCCCGGACCCCGAGGGTCTGATCCCCAGCGCCGAGGGATACTTCGGCGCGTTCGGTGGCAAGTTCATCCCGGAGGCGCTGGTCGCCGCCGTGGACGAGGTGGCCGTCGAATACGACAAGGCCAAGGCGGACCCGGCCTTCGCCGCCGAGCTCAACCAGCTCATGGCCGACTACACGGGCCGGCCCAGCGCGCTGACCGAGGTCTCGCGCTTCGCCGAGCACGCCGGAGGAGCCCGCGTCTTCCTCAAGCGCGAGGACCTCAACCACACCGGCTCGCACAAGATCAACAACGTGCTCGGCCAGGCCCTGCTCACCAAGCGCATGGGCAAGACCCGCGTCATCGCGGAGACCGGAGCGGGGCAGCACGGCGTCGCCACCGCCACGGCCTGCGCCCTCTTCGGGCTCGAGTGCACCATCTACATGGGCGAGATCGACACCGAGCGGCAGGCGCTGAACGTGGCGCGCATGCGGATGCTCGGCGCCGAGGTCGTCGCCGTGAAGTCCGGCTCCAGGACACTCAAGGACGCCATCAACGAGGCGTTCCGCGACTGGGTCGCCAATGTGGACCGCACGCACTACCTCTTCGGCACGGTCGCCGGACCGCACCCCTTCCCGGCGATGGTCCGCGACTTCCACCGGGTGATCGGCGTCGAGGCCCGCCGCCAGATCCTGGAGCGCACCGGCCGGCTGCCTGACGCCGCGGTCGCCTGCGTCGGCGGCGGCTCCAACGCCATCGGTCTCTTCCACGCCTTCATCCCGGACGCGGGCGTCCGGCTGATCGGCTGCGAACCCGCCGGACACGGCGTGGAGACAGGCGAGCACGCGGCGACCCTGACCGCGGGCGAGCCCGGGATCCTGCACGGCTCGCGCAGTTACGTCCTCCAGGACGAGGAAGGCCAGATCACCGAGCCCTACTCGATCTCGGCCGGACTCGACTACCCGGGCATCGGCCCCGAGCACGCCTACCTCAAGGACGTCGGCCGCGGCGAGTACCGCGCCGTCACCGACGACGACGCCATGCAGGCGCTGCGCCTCCTCTCCCGCACCGAGGGGATCATCCCGGCCATCGAGAGCGCGCACGCGCTGGCGGGGGCCCTGGAGGTCGGACGGGAGCTCGGCCCGGACGGACTGATCCTGATCAACCTGTCCGGCCGCGGCGACAAGGACATGGACACGGCAGCGAGGTACTTCGGGCTGTACGACGGCGCCGACGCGGTCGTGGAGGCCGATGTGGCCGACGGAGAGGAAGAGGTCACCAAGTGAGCGGCAACCGAGAGCTTCTCGAATCGACGCTGGCCAAGGCCGCGTCCGAGGACCGGGCGGCGCTCATCGCCTACCTGCCCGGCGGCTTCCCGACCGTCGACGGCGGCATCGCCGCCGTCAAGGCCGCCGTCGCGGGCGGCGCCGACGTCATCGAGGTCGGGCTCCCGCACAGCGACCCCGTGCTCGACGGGCCGGTCATCCAGACCGCCGACGACATCGCGCTGCGCGGCGGCCTCAAGATCGCCGACGTCATGCGTACGGTCCGTGAGACGCACGAGGCCACGGGCGCGCCGATCCTCGTCATGACGTACTGGAACCCGATCGACCGCTACGGCGTGGAACGCTTCACCGCCGAGCTCGCCGAGGCGGGCGGCGCCGGGTGCATCCTGCCCGACCTGCCCGTCCAGGAGTCCGCGCTGTGGAGGGAGCACGCCGAGAAGCACGGTCTCGCCACCGTCTTCGTCGTCGCCCCGAGCAGCAAGGACGAGCGCCTCGCCACCATCACGGCCGCGGGCTCCGGATTCGTGTACGCCTCCTCGCTGATGGGCGTCACCGGCACCCGCGAATCGGTCGGCGAGCAGGCCCAGGACCTGGTGCGGCGCACCCGCGCCACCACGGACCTGCCCGTCTGCGTGGGCATCGGCGTCTCCACGGCCGAGCACGCCCAGCGGGTCGCCGGCTTCGCCGACGGCGTGATCGTCGGCTCGGCCTTCGTCAAGCGGATGCTGGACGCCCCGGACGAGGCCGCAGGTCTCGCCGCCGTCCGCGCGCTGGCGGCCGAACTGGCCGAAGGCGTTCGAAAGCGCTGACAGCGGGCGTCATCCGTACGGGTGGACCTGGGACCGGGGAGGCGCTGACGTGCCTCCCCGGTTCGTTTGCGCGGTGTGAGCGAGAACCAAGACCGCAGAAGAGCCGCGCGCGACCGGCTGGCCCAGCAGCGTGAGCAGGACCGGGCGCGGGACCGCCGCCGCCGCACGCTGATCGTCTCGACCGCCGTGGTGGGGGTGCTGGCGCTGGCAGCCGTGATCGGTGTGATCGCGGCCAATGCCGGCAAGAACGACAAGGACAGCGAGGCCGGGCCCGCCGTCACCCCGTCCGGGGCGATGGGCAAGGACGGCCTCGCCCTCCAGGTCGGGGCCGACGACGCGCCGTCCACGCTCACGATCTGGGAGGACTTCCGCTGCCCCGTCTGCGCCCAGTTCGAGAACACCTTCCGCGACACGATCACGGAGCTCACCGACAGCGGCCGGCTCAAGGTGGAGTACCACCTGGCCACGATCATCGACGGCAACCTCGGCGGCAGCGGTTCGCTGCGCGCGGCCAACGCGGCCGCCTGCGCCCAGGACGCGGGCAAGTTCGCCCCGTACCACGACACCCTCTTCCGCAATCAGCCCGCCGAGACCGACGACGCCTTCGGTGAGAACAGCAAGCTGATCGAGCTGGCCGGCAAGGTGAAGGGCCTGGACACGCCCGCCTTCCGCAGCTGTGTGGAGGACGGTACGCACGACAGCTGGGTCGAGAAGTCCAACAAGGCGTTCACCGACGGCGGCTTCCAGGGCACACCGACCGCGCTGCTCAACGGCGAGTCGATCTTCCCGAAGAAGGGGAACGAACAGATCTCCGCCGCCAACATCAAGAAGTGGGTCGCCGAGGCCAACAAGGGCAAGAAGCCGGGCACCGTGGGGGCAACGCCGTCGGCGTCCCCCGCGGAGGACTGACGGCCGAGCCACCCCGCGCGGCGGACGGCCGCGTCATGCCGCCGGCCGTGGCGTGCCTCCGGCAGGTGCCGTCACGCCGGCAACTGCCGGAGGTCACCCGCCCGCCTTCGACGCCGGGCAGCACGGGCCCGTCACGTGTCGAGCAGTGCTTCAGCAGAACCAGCCGTTCTGCACCCAGCCGCGGCGGTTGATGTCCCCGTAGGCGAAGCCGTAGACCCAGTCGCCGCCGCCTTGTTCGACCAGGAAGGTCTGCCCTCGGCGCAGCGTGCCCATCCACGCTCCGTGGGGGGCGGTGACCCGGACGAAGAGGTCCTCGGCGCAGACGGTTTCGCGTTCGCCCACCGTGCCGTTGGCGGAGATGGCCGGGCTGACGGTCATCACCGTTGTCGCGGCAAGCGCCAGGGCCAGGGTGACGAGCCTGCTCGTGCGGGTCATGAAGGGTCCTTCCGTCGTCTCGTCATGGTCGTCGATCACCAGGATCCGAAGCCGCCCAGGCATTCCTGCCTGACGAAGCCCCAGTCGTTGGGTCCGAAGTCGAACGTGGCCGCCCAGCCGTTGTAGACCGGGTGGGCACCACGGGTGTGCCCCACCTTGTCGCCGCGGAGCAAGGTCCGTTTCAGTCCGGCCGGACCTGACGCGCTGTCGTAATTCGCGTAGAGACTCGCACTGTCACAGACGATGACAGCGTGTTCCGGCACGGTCGGTTCCGCCCGCGCGGCACCGGCGTTGCCGAGGGCGAGAGCTGCGGTCGCGGCGAGGGCAACGCTCAATCTTTGAGTCGCGTTCATGACAAGTAGGGTGGCGGAAGGCGGCCTTCCCGTCCAGAAGGCACCGCACCCCGGCCGAGCCCAGGTGAAAGGCATCTCTGTCGCGGCCACGCCGGGGGTGGGAGCGGGCACTCCGCCGGGGCCCCGTTACCCAGAAGTTGCCGGACGGCTTGCCGTACGTCCCGTCCGGCAGGGTAGCGTCGACCCCGTCATGAACCTTGCCTTCATTCCCAGCCCGTCGACCGGCGTGATCGAGCTCGGCCCGATCCCGCTCCGCGGCTACGCGTTCTGCATCATCATCGGTGTCTTCGTCGCCGTCTGGTTCGGCAACAAGCGCTGGGTCGCCAGAGGCGGCAAAGCCGGCACCGTCGCCGACATCGCCGTCTGGGCCGTGCCCTTCGGTCTGGTCGGCGGCAGGCTCTACCACGTGATCACCGACTACCAGCTGTACTTCAGCGACGGTGAGAACTGGGTGGACGCCTTCAAGATCTGGGAGGGCGGCCTCGGCATCTGGGGCGCGATCGCGCTCGGCGCGGTCGGTGCCTGGATCGGCTGCCGCCGCCGTGGGATCCCGCTCCCGGCCTGGGCCGACGCACTGGCGCCCGGTATCGCCTTCGCCCAGGCGATCGGCCGCTGGGGCAACTGGTTCAACCAGGAGCTGTACGGCAAGCCGACCGACCTCCCCTGGGCGCTGAAGATCAGCGAGGGCACGAACCGGGTCGAGGGCACCTACCACCCGACGTTCCTGTACGAGTCCCTGTGGTGCGTCGGTGTCGCGCTCCTGGTCATCTGGGCGGACCGCCGCTTCAAGCTCGGCCACGGCCGCGCCTTCGCGCTGTACGTCGCCGCGTACTGCGCGGGCCGCGGATGGATCGAGTACATGCGCGTCGACGAGGCGCACCACGTGCTGGGCCTCCGGCTCAACGTGTGGACCGCGATCATCGTGTTCGTGCTCGCCGTCGTCTACATCGTGATCTCGGCGAAGGTGCGCCCCGGCCGCGAGGAGATCGTCGAGCCCGCCGCGGTGAGCCTGGCCAAGGACGGCGAGAAGACCGCCGATGCCTCGGGGGAGACCGGCTCCGAGGAGCCCGCTTCCCAGGAGTCCGCTTCCGAAGAGACCGGCTCCGGGACCACCGAGGAGGCCGACGCGCCGGCCCCCGAGGCCGACGGGACCCCTGAGAAGGCCGACAGGAGCTGACGCTCCCCGTCCCCGCACACATCGCGAAGGGGCCGCCGGACCACGACGGTCCGGCGGCCCCTTCGCCCGTGCACGGGCATCATCGGTGCGAGCGCGCCAACGCGAGCGTGCGTTCCGCGGTCGCCACCACCGCCGCGTCGACGAACCTTCCGTCCGGCAGGGCCTGCGCCCCCGCCTCCGCCCGGGACGCCTCCACGATCTGCTCCGCCGCCTCCACCTCCCGTGAGGTCGGCCGGAAGGCCCGCTCGATCACCGGCAGCTGCCGGGGATGGATCGCCGCACGGCCGAGCAGCCCGAGATCCCTCCCGTGCGCACAGGACGACCGCAGTCCCGACAGGTCCCGGACATCCGTGTACACCGACATCACGGGCGGATCCAGCCCCGCCGCCCGGGCGGCGACCACCACACGGCTGCGCGGCCAGTCGAGACCGGCGTCGTCGCGCACCCCCAGATCCGCCCGGAGGTCCGCCTCGCCGAGCGCCACACCCCGTACGGCGTGATGCGCCCCCGCGATCGAGTACGCGTGCTCGATGGCCAGCGCCGATTCCAGCAGCGGATACAGCGGCACACCCGGGGCCAGGGCCGCGACATGGTGCACGGACGCCGCATGGGTGATCTTCGGAAGCCGCATCCCGGACAGCCCCGCCAGCCCCGCCAGCGCCTTCACGTCGTCCTCGCCGTGGACCCGGACATGGACCGGCACCGCCATCGGGTCCGCCGTGACCGGATCGGAGAGGAGCTCCGCCGTCGCCGACCGCGCGTACTCCTTACGGTCCGGTGCGACGGCGTCCTCCAGGTCGATGATCACCACATCCGCGCCCGAGCCGAGCGCCTTGCGGACCACCTCGGGCCGGTCCCCGGGAACGTACAGCCAGGTCAGCGCCACCGCCGGGCCGCTCACAGCGCCCCCTCGTCCCGCAGCGCCGCGACCGCGGGGGCGGAGAGGCCGAGCTCCGCCAGGATCTCGTCCGTGTCCGCTCCGTGCGGCCGGCCGGCCCAGCGGATCGCCCCCGGCGTCTCCGAGAGCCGGAACAGCACGTTCTGCATGCGCAGCGGCCCCAGCTCGGGGTCGTCGACCTCGGTGATCGTGCCCAGCGCCCGGTACTGGGGGTCCTCCATCACGTCCCGTACGTCCTGGATCGGTGCGATCGCCGCCTCGGCCTTCTCGAAGGCGTCCACCGCCTCCTCCCTGGTGCGCCGGGCGATCCAGTGGCCCACCGCCTCGTCGAGTTCGTCGGCGTGCTCGGCGCGGGTCGTCCCGGCGGAGAACCACGGTTCCTCGATCAGTTCCGGGCGCCCCACCAGGCGCATCACGCGTTCCGCGACCGACTGGGCCGAGGTGGAGACGGCGACCCAGTGGCCGTCGGAGGTGCGGTAGGTGTTGCGCGGGGCGTTGTTGCGGGAGCGGTTCCCGGTCCGCGGCTGGACGTACCCGAGCTGGTCGTACCAGAGCGGCTGCGGCCCCAGCACGGTGAGGATCGGCTCGATGATCGCCATGTCCACCACCTGTCCCTGCCCGGTGAGGTCGCGCCCGGACAGTGCCGTCATCACCGCGTACGCCGTGGCGAGGGCCGCGATCGAATCGGCCAGCCCGAACGGTGGCAGGGTCGGCGGCCCGTCGGGCTCCCCGGTGACGGCGGCGAAGCCGCTCATCGCCTCGGCGAGCGTGCCGAAACCGGGCCGGTGTGCGTACGGGCCGGTCTGCCCGAAGCCCGTGACCCTGGCCAGCACCAGCCGGGGGTTGACGGCACGGAGTTCCTCCCAGCCCAGACCCCAGCGCTCCAGGGTTCCGGGCCGGAAGTTCTCGATGATCACATCGGTGTCCGCGGCCAGCCTCAGCAGCACGTCCCGGCCGCCCGGGGCGGACAGGTCGAGGGTCAGCGTGCGCTTGTTCCGGCCGAGCAGCTTCCACCACAGGCCGATGCCGTCCTTCGCGGGGCCGTGACCGCGCGAGGGATCGGGCTTGCGCGGATGCTCGACCTTGATGACCTCGGCCCCGAAGTCCCCGAGCATGGTGGCCGCGAGGGGCCCGGCGAAGAGGGTGGCGAGGTCCAGGACCCGCAGGCCGGAGAGGGGAGCGGTCGTCGTACTCATAGGGCCTCGATCTCGCTTCGGTACGGCATGGACGTGGAGGCGCCCGGTTTCTGCACACAGAGCGCGGCGGCGGAGGACGCCCAGGCCAGCGCCTCCGGTACGGGCCGGCCCTCGCCGAGTGCCACGGCGAGCGTGCCGACGAAGGTGTCACCGGCTCCGGTCGTGTCGACGGCGGTGACCTCGGGGGCGGGGAAGAGGACCGGTTCGCCGCCGCGTGCGGCGTACAGGCACCCCTTCCTGCCGAGCGTGATCACGACCTCGGGGACCTGCCGCAGGAGGATCTGGGCCGCGGCGTGCGGTTCCGAGCACCCGGTGAGCTCCGCGGCCTCGTGCTCGTTGGGGATCAGCAGGTCCACGTCGTCCAGGAGTCCGGACGGCAGGGGCTGCACGGGGGAGGGGGTGAGGATCGTCCGCACACCCCGGGCCTTCGCGGTCCGTGCTCCCTCCACCACGACGGAGAGCGGGAGTTCCAGCTGGAGGAGGAGCAGGCCGGCCGCGGCGACGGCGGCTCTCTCCCCGGGGCCCAGCGCGGTCACGGTGCCGTTCGCGCCGGGGATCACCACGATCGCGTTGGACCCCTCGTCGTCGACGACGATGTGCGCGGTGCCGCTGGGCCCGGCGACGGTGTGCAGCAGGTCCGTGTCCACACCGGCGTGCTCCAGGTTCGTCCGGAGCGACGAGCCGTACTCATCGGTCCCGACCGCTCCGATCATCACCACCTCGCCTCCCGCGCGGGCCGCGGCGACCGCCTGGTTGGCCCCCTTGCCGCCGGGGACGGTCCGGAACTCCCTTCCGGTGACGGTCTCCCCGCGCGCGGGAGCCCGGGCGACGTAGGCGACCAGGTCCATATTGGTGCTGCCGAGCACGGCGATGGCCGTCATGGGCGGCATACCTCCTGATGGGTCAGTTCCGCGAGGGTGTCGAAGCCGATGGAGTCGAAACCGGGGACGGAGGTGGCGAGGCGGTTCTTGAGCGGGGCGGTCCACCGGTCGGGCAGCGCGGAGGCCCGCCCGGCCAGCAGGCCCGCGAGCGAACCGGCCGTCGCACCGTTCGAGTCGGTGTCCCAGCCGCCGGACACCGCACAGCAGACCGAGCGGCCGAAGTCCCCGTCCGCGTGGGTGAGCGCGGCGGCGAGCAGCGCCGCGTTGGGCAGGACGTGCACCCAGTGGTGGGTGGTGCCGTACGCGTCGTGGAGGCGGTCCACGACCGTGTCGAAGTCGGGTTCCTCACAGGCGGTCCGGACACCGAGGCGTACCGCGCGCGCGTACCGGGACCGGGGCGGCACCACCCGCAGCCCGGCCGCCAGACAGCCGTGCACGTCCGTCTCGCCGCCGGCGGCCTCGGCGAGGGCGGCTGCGGTGAACATCGCGCCGTACACCCCGTTCGCCGTATGGGTGAGGACCGCGTCCCGGTGGGCCTGTTCCGCGGCGGCCCCCGGGTCGCCGGGATGCGTCCAGCCGTGCACATCGGCCCGGATCTGGGCGCCGATCCACTCCCGGAACGGGTTGCGGTGGCGCGCGGTGTCCGGCGGCTCGATCCCGTCGAGCAGATTGCGGTACGCGACCCGTTCAGCGGTGAAGACACGGCCTGCCGGGAGCTCGTCCAGCCACAGCCGGGCAAGGTCGGAGGTGCTGAACCCGTGACCGTGCCGCTGGAGCAGCAGCACCGTCAGCAGGGGGTAGTTGAGGTCGTCGTCCTCCGGCATCCCGTCGATGTTCTCGGCGAGGGAGGTGGGTGCCGAGCGGCGGTTCCACGGGTAGGCGGCGGTCAGTTCTCCGGGCAGTCCGCGGGCGGTGAACCAGGTGGTGAGCGGCCAGTTGCCGGTGGCGCGGGCCAGGGCGCGGATGCCGGCCAGGGGCAGCTTCTCGACCGGCTTGCCCAGCAGACAGCCCGCGGCCCGCCCCAGCCAGGCCGCGTGCAGACGGTCGGGCCCGAAGGACACCGGCCGGGCGCGCGGGGCGGGCCAGCGGGGGCACGCGGCCCGGATCCCGGCCAGGCCCGTCGGCTCGTCCCCGGCCGACGGGCACTCCAGCAGGGCGAGTTCGTCGAGGAGTTCCCCGGCGAGCGCACGCAGCCGGCGAGGCGCGGCGGGCTCCGAGGCCCCCGCACGCTCCGGGGCGGGCGCACCGCCCGCCGCATACCAGCGCCGCTCGACGTCCCCGGCGTCACGGCCGTCCTGCGCGGCCTGGCGCAGCTCGTGGCCCACCAGGTCCTCGGGCTGGACCCATGTCAGGCGTACGGTCACCGGCCGTCGCCCGTCAGCACGGCGAACGCCGCCTCGTGCGCGCGGCGCCGGGCGGTGTCCCGGGCGAAGACCTCCCGGGCCACCTGCGCGAGGGCCCGCGCCGGGGCGTGCAGATCGAGGCGGCTGGCCTCGGCGACCGTCTTCACCCAGGCCGCGGGGATGCCCTGCTCGCCGTGGAGCGCGCCCGCGAGCGCGCCGCTCATCGTGGCGATCGAGTCGCAGTCCCGGCCGTAGTTGACCGAGCCGAGCACCGAGCGCCGGTAGTCGCCGTCGCCGACGAGCAGCATGCCGAGCGCGACCGGAAGCTCCTCGACGGAGTGCAGCCGGGAGGGCCGCCGGGCGCCCAGCGAGGGGTCGCGGTAGTGGGGCCCCACCGTGTCGAACGGGGCGACCGCCGCGCGCAGCGGCGCCAGCGCCGACTCGAAGTCCGTGTAGCGGGCGGCCACTTCGCACACCGCCTCGATCGCCGACCGCGTGCCGTCCTTGGCCAGGGCCAGAGCGGTCCCGACGACCGAGGCGGGGGTCGCGTCCGGAGTGCACGCGGCCGCGACCGCGGCGGCCAGGACCCCGGCCGCCTCCCGGCCGTACGAGGACTGGTGGGCGCCGGCGACATCCAGCGCCTCCGCGTACGCGGCCTCCGGGTCGGCCGCGTTCACCAGGCCGACCGGGGCCATGTACATCGCCGCCCCGCAGTTGACGATGTTCCCCGAGCCCGCCTCGCGGGGGTCGGCGTGCCCGTAGTGCAGCCGGGTGACGATCCACTTCTCGGCGAGGAAGATCCGCTGCAGGGGGAGCGCCTCGGCCTCCAGCTCCGGGATCCAGCGGGGCCGCGACATCAGGTCCGGGACGAGGTGGTCGGCGACGGAGTACGCGTCGAGGTGACCGCGCACCGTCTCGTACACCCGGACCAGAGCGTGGGTCATCAAGGTGTCGTCGGTGACGTGCCCGTCGCCCTTGTGGTACGGGGCGATGGGGCGCGCCGTGCGCCAGTCGTCGCCGTACCAGGGCCCGACGACGCCGGTCACCCGGCCGCCGTGACGCTCGGCGATCTGCTCGGGTGTCCAGCCCTCGACGGGTCCGCCGAGCGCGTCCCCCACGGCCGCGCCGACGAGGGCTCCGGTGATGCGTTCATCCAGGGTGAGCGTCGTGGTGGTCGTGCCGGCCTCGAGCGGTGCGGATGTTTTGTGTGCCATGTCGGGATTGTCCACCCGGGGTGGCCGGTTCCGTGGCTGCCAGCAGCCCGGCGAGTTCGATGAGGTCCGTACCGGCGAGCCGGGGCAGCGCGCACCCGGCCAGCGTCCGGCAGGCCTCCCGCCAGCCCTCGGGCACGGTCGCCGTCCCGCCCAGCGCCCCGGTCAGGGCCCCGGCCAGCGCCGGCGCCGAATCGGCGACCCGGGACAGACAGGCCGCCGCGGGCACGGCCTGGGCGAACTCGCCCCGGGCGGCGGTCGTCAGGGCGAGGGCGACCGGCACGGTCTCGGCGGCGGCGATCCCGTAGCTGTAGACGTGGTCCACGATCTGGTGCTCCAGCACGGGGACGAGCGCGAACGCGCCCGCCGCCTCGTCCGTGAACTCCCGGGCCAGCCGCACCGCGTGGACGGCGTTGCGCGCGATCTCGGTGCCCTCGGGAAGCTGGTCGAGCGCGGCGTTCACCACCGTGTCGACGTCCGCCCCGGCCAGGGCCTCGGCGATCGCGGCGGCGATCGCGCGGGCGCCGTGCACCCCGTCGCCGTCCTGCGTGTACCGGGCGTCGAACTCGGCGAGCCCGGCCGCCGCCGCCGGGTCGCCGGGGTGCACTACCGCGAGCACGGCGGCCCGCACGCAGGCCGCGTCGTCGAAGTAGTGCGGATTGTCGTGGCCGGTGGCGGGCGGGCGGAGCCCGGCGGCCAGATTGCCGAGCCCGGCGCGTACGGAGATCCGGGCCCGCAGCGGAAGGACGGCCGACTCGACCTCGGGCGCCCGGGCACTCGCGGCGGCCACCTTCGCCGCCAGCGCGTTCCACGAACGGTCCACCGCGTCCCGCATCCGGTGGCCGGGGGAGAGGCCCGGCGCGTGGTCGGCCGCGGCGGCCAGCACGGTCCGGGCGGAGAACGCGGCCCACTCGGCGTCGTCGGACGGGCCGAGCCGCAGCGGCTCGGGCGGCTGGTTGAGGGCGATGGGCACGGGGAGGGTCGTCGTCGCGTTCTGCTCCGCGAAGGTGTCCAGCTCCCTGGTGAGCCGCCTCGTCCACTCCGGCATCCGCGCCGCACGGTGCCGCGCGGCCGGCCACCCGGCCGCGTCGCCGGCGGCCAGCCCGAGCAGCAGCCCCTCGATCCTGGCCTGCCTGCCCGGTGCGCCGCGGCCCCTGACGCCGCCGTCGGCCGCCGGCCCGGAGGTGATCGTGATGGCCACGTGCGGGGCGGGCTCCGCCGGCGCGGTGGGCGCGTCCCGCCGGGGGCCGCGGGCGGCGGTCACCGGGCGTCCTGCCGGACACCGGAGGCCGGAGCGGCCGGGGCGGTGCGTACGGGCGTGTGCCACGCCCCGCCCGGCGACCGCGTCCCGGGCGGCCCGTGCCGCGGGGGGACGGGTGCGGGCTCCCGGGCCGGGGCCGGCGTGTCCTCCCCGTCGTCCGGGGTCAGCAGATCCGCGATGTCCAGGACGTGATAGCCCCGCATGGACGGCAGGCAGCTGCCCCGCACCGGGCCGATCGCCGCCGCCCAGTCCCTGGGGATCGCCGATGCCCCGTGCAGGGCGCCGGCCAGCGCGCCCGCCACCGCGGCCGTGGTGTCGGCGTCCCGGCCCATGTTCACCGCCGTGAGCACCGCCGTACGGAAATCGCCCCGCGCCGCCGTGAGGGCGCCGAAGGCCAGGCCCACCGCCTCCGGCGCCAGATCCGTCCACGGGTAGCCGCCGATCACCACCGCGGACCGCACCGCGCGCTCGGTGGCCAGCCGGTCCGGGTAGGAGCGCTGTGCGGCCGTGACCGCGCGGCGCAGCGAACGGGCCGTCCAGGAGTCCATCGGCACGACCGAGAGCGCGGCCGCGATCACCGAGGCCAGCCCCGCACCCACCATCGCCGCCGCCACCCCCGCCGCGACCGCCTGGCCGCCGTAGATGCCCTCCCCGTCATGGCTCACCCGGCCGTCCACCGCCACCAGACGGGCGGCCTCGGCGGGACGGCCCGCCGCGAACACCCCGAACGGCGCCGCCCGCATCGCGAGACCGTCACTCCAGGCGTGCCGGTGCTGCGCCGAGATCGGGGCGGCCAGCCCGCGCCGCAGATTCTCCAGCGTCCCGCGCTCGCTGAATCCGGCTCCCCGGAACGGACCCTCGTCCAGATCCGCGATCCAGTGGTGCCAGGCCCGTTCGACATGCGAGACGGTGAGCGCCGATCCGTGCCTGGCCAGCAGCAGCCCGGAGAAGATCGCGTACTCGGTGTCGTCGGTCCCCGCCGGATCGTCGCTGACGAAACCCTCGATACGGCCCCAGCGGCGGCGGATCTCGGACGGGCGCATGTTCTCCGCCGGTGCGCCGAGCGCGTCCCCCACCGCGAGTCCCAGCAACGCCCCCCGCGCCCGGTCACCCGTGCCCGCCGCCGGACCGTCCGCCATGAGCTCCATCGTGTCGACCCTTCACTCGCACCCGGAACCACCGGATAGGAGAGGTTCCCCGATCGCGCCGAAGAGAGGCTCGTATTTCGTACAAATCGGCCGCCCGGGTGACGGCCGTGAAGCAGGTAAGTTCGGCCTTCCTTGCTGGCGGGAGGCCTTTTTCGTGCGTACTTTCGACGGTGCGGAGCGAGAAGCACGACTTGGGGACCGCTCCCGGAAATGGGGAGAGCTGTGTCCATCATCGAGACCGACGCCGTACTGCACGAGGCCCACCGGGACAACCACACGCACCGTGACGTCAACGGCGGCTGGCTGCGGCCCGCGGTGTTCGGCGCCATGGACGGCCTCGTCTCCAACCTCGCCCTGATGACGGGCGTCGCCGGCGGGGCGGTCTCCCAGCAGACCATCGTCATCACGGGCCTGGCCGGACTCGCCGCAGGCGCGTTCTCGATGGCCGCGGGGGAGTACACCTCCGTCGCCTCGCAGCGCGAGCTCGTCGAGGCCGAGCTCGCCGTCGAGCGGCGCGAGCTGCGCAAGCACCCGAAGGACGAGATGCGGGAGCTCGCCGCGCTCTACGAGTCCCGCGGCGTCGAGCCCGCCCTCGCCCAGGAGGTCGCGCGCCAGCTGTCCAGGGACCCGGAGCAGGCGCTGGAGATACACGCCCGCGAGGAGCTGGGCATCGACCCGGGCGACCTGCCCTCGCCCCTCGTCGCCGCCCTGTCCTCCTTCGGCGCCTTCGCCCTGGGCGCCCTGCTGCCCGTGCTGCCCTATCTGCTCGGCGCCACCGAGATGTGGCCCGCCGTGCTGCTGGCCCTGGCCGGCCTCTTCGGCTGCGGGGCTGTCGTGGCCAGGGTGACGGCACGCACCTGGTGGTTCAGCGGACTGCGTCAGCTCGTGCTCGGCGGGGCCGCCGCGGCGATCACGTACGGCCTGGGCGCGCTCTTCGGGGTGGCCGTCGGCTGAGGCTGCCGGACAGTGCCCGGGAACCCGGCCCGCCGGACGGGATTTCCCGGGCACCCTTGCGTTGTTGCACCTGTGTGACGTACGTCTTGACGCACGTCACTGGGCGGATGAGGTAAGCCGCCCGTAAAATGAGACGCTATGCAGTGCTACACATAAGTAGCCGTTACTCGGCGGTTTCGATTCCATGACCGCCGGGCAAGAGCCGTAGACACTCGCGGGCAACGACGCCTGCTCTCTGCGGTCTCCCCGGACAGTGATCCACAATGATCCTTCCGATCGTGACCCACCCGCACCACGGCTCCGTGGTGTCCGCATGTTGGAACGGGCTATTCGCTTTTTGAGAAGCGTTCCATCATGTAACCTGCACGAAATTTCGCAGAGGGCCAGCGTCGTCCCTCGGCACAGCACATGCCACGACGACGACGGGAGAGCCAATGCGTTCCGACGCCTGGTCGCCCATGGACGGTCGCCCTGTCCAGCAGGGGATGTACGACCCCCGTAACGAGCACGACGCCTGTGGTGTCGGGTTCGTGGCCACTCTGACCGGTGTGGCCAGCCATGAGCTGGTCGAGCAGGCGCTGACCGTACTGCGCAACCTCGAACACCGCGGCGCCACCGGATCCGAGCCCGACTCGGGTGACGGCGCCGGCATTCTCCTTCAGGTCCCGGACGCCTTCCTCCGCGAAGAGGCCGCGTTCGAGCTCCCCGAGGCCGGCTCCTACGCCGTAGGCATCGCCTTCCTGCCCGCGGACGACTCCACCGACGCCGTGAAGCAGATCGAGAAGATCGCCGCCGAAGAGGGCCTCGACGTCCTCGGCTGGCGCCAGGTCCCGGTCACGCCGGACATCCTCGGCAACGGCGCCCGCGCCGTCATGCCCGAGTTCCGCCAGCTGATCGTCGCCGACGGAAGCAGCACCGGCATCGCGCTGGACCGCAAGGCCTTCGTCCTGCGCAAGCGCGCCGAGCGTGAGGCCGGGGTGTACTTCCCCTCGCTCTCCGCACGCACGATCGTCTACAAGGGCATGCTCACCACCGGGCAGCTGGAGCCGTTCTTCCCGGACCTCTCCGACCGCCGCTTCGCCACCGCGGTCGCGCTGGTCCACTCCCGCTTCTCCACCAACACCTTCCCCAGCTGGCCGCTCGCCCACCCGTACCGCTTCGTCGCGCACAACGGCGAGATCAACACGGTCAAGGGCAACCGCAACTGGATGAAGGCCCGCGAGTCCCAGCTCGCCTCCAGCCTCTTCGGCGAGGCGCAGCTCGACCGGATCTTCCCCGTCTGCACCCCGGACGCCTCCGACTCGGCCTCCTTCGACGAGGTCCTGGAGCTGCTCCACCTCGGCGGCCGCTCCCTGCCGCACTCGGTGCTGATGATGGTCCCCGAGGCATGGGAGAACCACGCCTCCATGGACCCGGCCCGCCGCGCCTTCTACCAGTACCACTCCACGATGATGGAGCCCTGGGACGGCCCGGCCTGTGTCACCTTCACCGACGGCACCCAGGTCGGCGCGGTCCTCGACCGCAACGGTCTGCGCCCCGGCCGCTACTGGGTCACCGACGACGGCCTGGTCGTCCTCTCCTCCGAGGTCGGCGTCCTGGACATCGACCCGGCCAAGGTCGTCCGCAAGGGCCGCCTCCAGCCCGGCCGGATGTTCCTCGTCGACACCGCCGAGCACCGCATCGTCGAGGACGACGAGATCAAGGCGTCCCTGGCCGCCGAGAACCCGTACCAGGAGTGGCTGGAAACCGGCGAGATCGAGCTCGAGGACCTCCCCGAGCGCGAGCACATCGTCCACACCCACGCCTCGGTCACCCGCCGCCAGCAGACCTTCGGCTACACCGAGGAAGAGCTCCGCGTCCTCCTCGCCCCGATGGCCCGCACCGCCGGCGAACCCCTCGGCTCCATGGGCACCGACTCGCCCATCGCCGCGCTCTCCGAGCGCCCCCGGCTGCTCTTCGACTACTTCACCCAGCTCTTCGCCCAGGTCACCAACCCGCCGCTGGACGCCATCCGCGAGGAGCTCGTCACCTCGCTGCGCTCCACGCTCGGCCCCCAGGGCAACATCCTGGAGCCGACCGCCGCCGCCTGCCGCGCGGTCACTCTGCCCTTCCCGGTGATCGACAACGACGAGCTGGCCAAGCTCATACACATCAACGCCGACGGCGACATGCCGGGAATGAAGGCCGCGACCCTGTCCGGCCTCTACCGCGTCAGCGGCGGCGGCGAGGCACTCGCCGCACGGATCGAGCAGATCACCACCGAGGTCGACGCCGCCATAGAGGACGGCGCCCGCCTCATCGTCCTGTCCGACCGGCACTCCGACGCCGAGCACGCACCGATCCCCTCGCTGCTGCTCACCTCGGCCGTCCACCACCACCTCATCCGCACCAAGCAGCGCACCCAGGTGGGCCTGCTGGTCGAGGCCGGCGACGTCCGCGAGGTCCACCACGTCGCGCTGCTCATCGGTTACGGCGCCGCCGCCGTCAACCCGTACCTCGCCATGGAGTCCGTCGAGGACCTCGTCCGCGCCGGTACGTTCATCGAGGGCATCGAGCCCGAGCTGGCCATCCGCAACCTGATCTACGCCCTCGGCAAGGGCGTCCTGAAGGTCATGTCCAAGATGGGCATCTCGACCGTCGCCTCCTACCGCGGCGCCCAGGTCTTCGAGGCCGTCGGCCTCGACGAGGCCTTCGTCGCCCAGTACTTCAACGGCACCGCCACCAAGATCGGCGGCGCCGGACTCGACGTCGTCGCCAAGGAGGTCGCCGCCCGGCACACCAAGGCGTACCCCGCCTCCGGCATCTCCGCGTCCCACCGCGCGCTGGAGATCGGCGGCGAGTATCAGTGGCGCCGCGAGGGCGAGCCGCACCTGTTCGACCCGGAGACGGTCTTCCGCCTCCAGCACGCCACCCGCAACCGCCGGTACGACATCTTCAAGAAGTACACCGGCCGGGTCAACGAGCAGTCCGAGCGCCTCATGACGCTCCGCGGACTCTTCGGCTTCAAGAGCGGCCGCGAGCCGATCTCCATCGACGAGGTCGAGTCCGCCGCGGACATCGTCAAGCGCTTCTCCACCGGCGCCATGTCGTACGGCTCCATCTCCCAGGAGGCGCACGAGACGCTCGCCGTCGCCATGAACCAGCTGGGCGGCAAGTCCAACACCGGTGAGGGCGGCGAGGACGCCGAGCGTCTCTACGACCCGGCACGCCGCTCGTCCATCAAGCAGGTCGCCTCCGGCCGCTTCGGTGTCACCAGCGAGTACCTGGTCAACGCGGACGACATCCAGATCAAGATGGCGCAGGGCGCCAAGCCCGGCGAGGGCGGCCAGCTGCCCGGCCACAAGGTCTACCCGTGGGTCGCCAAGACCCGGCACTCCACCCCGGGCGTCGGCCTGATCTCGCCCCCGCCGCACCACGACATCTACTCCATCGAGGACCTGGCTCAGCTGATCCACGACCTCAAGAACGCCAACCCGGCGGCCCGCGTCCACGTGAAGCTGGTCTCCGAGGTCGGCGTCGGCACGGTCGCCGCCGGTGTCTCCAAGGCCCACGCGGACGTCGTGCTCATCTCCGGCCACGACGGCGGCACGGGTGCCTCGCCGCTCACCTCCCTCAAGCACGCGGGCGGCCCCTGGGAGCTCGGCCTCGCCGAGACCCAGCAGACCCTGCTGCTCAACGGCCTGCGCGACCGCATCGTCGTCCAGACCGACGGCCAGCTCAAGACCGGCCGCGACGTCGTCATCGCCGCGCTGCTGGGCGCCGAGGAGTTCGGTTTCGCGACCGCGCCGCTCGTCGTCTCCGGCTGCGTCATGATGCGCGTCTGTCACCTCGACACCTGCCCGGTCGGCATCGCCACCCAGAACCCCGTCCTGCGCGAGCGGTTCTCCGGCAAGGCCGAGTACATCGTCAACTTCTTCGAGTTCATCGCCGAAGAGGTCCGCGAGATCCTCGCCGAGCTCGGCTTCCGCACGATCGAGGAGGCCGTCGGCCACGCCGAACTCCTCGACACCGAGCGGGCCGTCACCCACTGGAAGGCACAGGGCCTCGACCTCGCGCCCCTCTTCTACGTGCCCGAGCTCCCCGAGGGCGCGGTGCGCCACCAGATCGCCGAGCAGGACCACGGCCTGGCCAAGGCCCTCGACAACGAGCTGATCAAGCTCGCCGCAGACGCCCTGGGCGCCGACAGCGCCGAGGCCGCCCAGCCCGTCCGGGCGCAGATCGCGATCCGCAACATCAACCGGACCGTCGGCACCATGCTCGGCCACGAGGTGACCAAGAAGTTCGGCGGTGCGGGCCTGCCCGACGACACCATCGACATCACCTTCACCGGGTCCGCCGGCCAGTCCTTCGGCGCGTTCGTACCGCGCGGTGTGACGCTGCGGCTGGAGGGTGACGCCAACGACTACGTCGGCAAGGGCCTCTCCGGCGGCCGCGTCATCGTCCGCCCGGACCGCGGCGCCGACCACCTCGCCGAGTACTCCACCATCGCCGGCAACACCATCGGCTACGGCGCCACCGGCGGCGAGCTCTTCCTCCGCGGCCGTACCGGCGAGCGCTTCTGCGTCCGTAACTCCGGTGCCACGGTCGTCTCGGAAGGCGTGGGCGACCACGGCTGCGAGTACATGACCGGCGGCCACGCCGTCGTCCTCGGCGAGACCGGACGCAACTTCGCCGCGGGCATGTCCGGCGGCATCGCGTACGTCATCGACCTCGACCTCGACAACGTCAACACCGGCAACGTCGGCGCCGTCGAGCTCCTGGACGACACCGACAGGCAGTGGCTGCACGATGTCGTGCGCCGCCACCAGGAGGAGACCGGCTCCACGGTCGCCGAGAAGCTGCTGGCCGACTGGGACACCGCGGTCACCCGCTTCAGCAAGATCATCCCGTCCACCTACAAGGCAGTGCTCGCCGCCAAGGACGCCGCTGAGCTCGCCGGTCTCTCCGAGCAGGAGACCACCGAGAAGATGATGGAGGCGGCGACCAATGGCTGACCCCAAGGGCTTCCTGACCACCGGACGCGAGGTCGCCGAGACCCGCCCCGTCGGCGAGCGTGTCAAGGACTGGAACGAGGTCTACGTTCCGGGCTCGCTGCTCCCGATCATCAGCAAGCAGGCCGGCCGCTGCATGGACTGCGGCATCCCGTTCTGCCACAACGGCTGCCCGCTCGGAAACCTCATCCCCGAGTGGAACGACTACGCCTACCGCGAGGACTGGTCGGCGGCGTCCGAGCGCCTGCACGCCACGAACAACTTCCCGGAGTTCACGGGCCGCCTGTGCCCCGCTCCGTGCGAGTCGGCGTGCGTCCTCGGCATCAACCAGCCGGCCGTCACCATCAAGAACGTCGAAGTCAGCATCATCGACAAGGCGTGGGACAGCGGCGACGTCACCCCGCAGCCGCCCGAGCGGCTCTCCGGCAAGACCGTCGCCGTCATCGGCTCCGGCCCGGCGGGTCTCGCCGCCGCCCAGCAGCTCACCCGGGCCGGCCACACGGTCGTCGTCTACGAGCGCGCCGACCGCATCGGGGGCCTCCTCCGCTACGGCATCCCCGAGTTCAAGATGGAGAAGTCGCACATCAACCGCCGCATCGAGCAGATGCGTGCGGAAGGCACCAAGTTCCGCACGGAGGTGGAGATCGGCAAGGACATCGACGCCGCCAAGCTCCGCCGCCGCTACGACTCGGTCGTCATCGCCGCCGGTGCCACCGTCTCCCGCGACCTGCCCGTCCCGGGCCGCGACCTCAACGGCGTGCACTTCGCGATGGAGTACCTCCCGCTCGCCAACAAGGTGCAGGAGGGCGACCTGACGGTCTCCCCGATCACCGCCCAGGGCAAGCACGTCGTCGTCATCGGCGGCGGCGACACCGGCGCCGACTGCGTCGGCACCGCCCACCGGCAGGGCGCGGCCTCCGTCACCCAGCTGGAGATCATGCCGCAGCCGGGCGAGGAGCGTAACGCCAACCAGCCCTGGCCGACCTTCCCGATGCTCTACAAGGTCACCTCCGCGCACGAGGAGGGCGGCGAGCGGCTCTACTCCGTCTCCACCACCCACTTCGAGGGCGACGAGGACGGCAACGTCCAGTCCCTCCACCTCATCGAGGTGGAGTTCAAGGACGGCAAGCTGGAGCAGAAGGCCGGCACCGAGCGCGTCATCCCGGCCCAGCTCGTCACCCTGGCCATGGGCTTCACCGGCACCGACCAGGCCAACGGCCTCGTCCAGCAGTTCGGCCTCGACCTCGACGAGCGCGGCAACATCGCACGCGACGAGGACTACGCGACCAACGTCGACGGCGTCTACGTCGCCGGTGACGCGGGCCGCGGCCAGTCCCTCATTGTCTGGGCCATCGCCGAGGGCCGCTCCGCGGCGCGCGGCGTGGACCGCTTCCTGACCGGGACCAGTGCCCTGCACGCCCCGATCCGCCCGACGGACCGTTCCCTGACGGTCTGACCACGGCACACAGACGTCCCGTACAACGGCGTACGGAACTGAACGCGGCGCCCGCCCCCGTCCCCGACCGGACAAGGGCGGGCGCCGCGGCGCGTCCGGACGCGGCCGGGCTCAGCCGACCAGCGCCAGCGCGGACACGGCGGCCAGCGTGCCCGTCACCGACAGCAGCAGACCGGTCCCCACGAAACGGCCCAGGGCGATCCGCGTCCCGTGCCGGCGGCACCGCTCGAACCACAGCAGCGTCGCCAGGGACGCCCACGGGGTGACGAGCGGCCCCACATTGACGCCGATCAGCAGAGCCAGCAACTGCCTGTGGTTCTCCGCCGGGACGACCGCCTCGCCCGCCAGATACGCCGGCAGGTTGTTCACGACGTTCGACAGCCCCGCCCCCACCGCCGCCGACCGCAGCATCCCCACGAACCCGTTGCCGGTCCCCAGCGCCGATTCCAGCAGCTCGTGCAGGCCGTGCGCGTCGACCGTCTCCACCACCAGGAACATCCCCGGGACCAGCACCAGCAGCCGCCACGGCACCAGCGACAGCCGCAGCTCCTGCCTGCGCCTGACGGCGAACGCCACCACGACCACCACCATCCCCGTCAGCGACACCGACCAGAGCGGAAAGTCCGCCACCAGGATCGCCAGCAGGAAACCCCCGCAGGCCACCGCGCAGATCCGCAGCAGGACGGGATCCCCCGCCACCGGCGCTTCCGGCGGGGTGTAGCGGCCCTGGCCCTCGCCGCGCCGGCCACGCCGCCAGTAGAAGACCCACAGGCAGGCCGCAGTCACGGCGATCGACGCGAGCTGGGGCAGCCACATCACCGCGGCGAGACCGGACGGCGAGAGCGCCACCCGGTCCGCCGCCAGCAGATTCGTCAGGTTCGAGACCGGCAGCAGCAGACTCGCCGTGTTGGCCAGCCACACCGTCGTCATCGCCAGGGGCAAGGGCGCGATCCCCACCCGGGCGGCCAGCGCCAGCATCACCGGGGTGAGCAGCACCGCCGTGGTGTCCAGATTCAGCGTGACGGTGGTGAGCGAGGCGAATGCCACGCACAGCCCGAAGAGCAGCGGATAGCGCCCCCGCCCCGCCCGCGCCACCCAGGCCGCCACCACATCGAAGACCTGAGCCCGGCCCGTCAGCTCGGCCATCACGATCACGGTGCCCAGGAACACCACCAGCGGGCCGACACGCCGCATCTCGTCCGCGGCGGGCTCCGGGGGCAGCAGCCCCGTCACCACCGCGAGCAGCCCCAGGACCAGCAGACCGCCCGCGAGCCGGTCGAGCGGGTGCAGCCGCCGGACACGCCTGCCCGGGCCCTCACCCGGCTCCTCGCTCCCGGCCTCCGGCCGTTCCACCGGCCTCTCTCTCATCACGGGACGATGGTCCCAGAAAGTGGACTCACCCCGGTGATTGGCGAGCTCCCATCAGACCGCGTCCGTCAGACCGCGCCTGTCAAACCGCGCCCATCAGACCGCGCCTATCAGACCGCGCCCGTCAGATCGCGCCCGTCAGAGCCGCCGTCCGGACGGCGACGACCGCCGCCAGCAGCACGACCAGGACCGCGCCGCCGGCCAGCTGCGTCGCGGACGTCCGCAGCTTCGCCGGCGCGTACGCGAGCCCGTAGGTCACCAGCCCACCGGTCAGCAGCCCGCCCAGGTGGCTCTCCCACGAGGTGAACACGGCGGAGATCACCATCCAGAGCAGGAACCCCGCCATGAAGCGGTTGACCGGCCCCATGTCCCGGCCCAGACGGCGGTTGATGACGTAGAAGGACGCCGCCAGGCCGAAGATCGCCCCCGACGCACCGACCGCCGTCGTCTCCGGCGAGACCAGGTACACCAGCACCGAACCGCCCACCGCGGACAGCAGATACAGCGCCAGATACCGCGCACGGCCCAGCTGCCCCTCCACGACCCTGCCGAGATTCCACAGTGCGAGCATGTTGAAGAGCAGGTGCATCACACCGAACGACGCGTCGGGCGGCAGATGCAGGAAGGCGCCCGTCAGCAGCCGGTACCACTCACCGTCCGCCACCCCGCTCAGCTCGAAGCCGGGGTAGGTCTCACCCTTGTAGTAGTACTGCTCGCCGGTGGAGTCCACCAGCACCGCCCCGAGCATCCCGAACCGGTCGACCGTCCCGGACCGCAGTACCTCGACGGCGTACGCCACGATGTTCAGGGCCATCAGCACATACGTCACGACCGGTTTCGCGGCGCTCGGCACCGCGCCGCCGAACAGCGAGCGGGCCTGCCGGACCGAGCGCTGCCCCTCCTGTACGCAGTCCACGCAGTGGTGCCCCACGGACGCCTCACGCATGCAGTCGGGGCAGATGTACCGGTCGCAACGCGTGCAGCGCACATACGTCTCGTGCGACGGGTGGCGATAACACGTGGTGGCGGCGGCCGTCATGGCCGGCTCCTTCATTCGTGGACGGAGGGCCGCAGGGGGGCGGCGGCGCTCAAGATAGCGAACGCGGGTGAGGCGGAGCACACCTGGGGCCGGGGGACCGGCGCCCGGAACTCAGGGCACCGGCAGGCCCTGAGCCGGGCCGGGCGGCGTCCGATCCGGTGACACGGGAACAAACACGACAGAGGATGTCCGGTTTACGGGGTTCGATGGAACCCATGACACCGAACGTGACACCCGCTTCGTGGCAGGACTTCCGCACGGCGGAACCGGCCTTCGCCGACACCGTGCGGAAACGGTTCCAGCTGTACAAGCACCACGTCCTCGCGACCCTTCGCGCGGACGGCTCCCCCCGGGTCACCGGCCTGGAGGTGGATTTCCGCATGGACGCCCTGTGGCTGGGCATGATGCCCGGCTCCCGCAAGGCACTGGACCTGCGACGGGACCCGCGCTTCGCCGTCCACGCCAATCCCGGGCCGGACGCGGAGATGGCCGACGGGGACGTACGCATCTCCGGGCGGGCCGTGGAGATCACCGATGCCGCCGTACTGGCACGCTTCACCGAGGAGGCGGCCCCGCCGGAGCCCTTCCTCCTCTTCCGCGCCGAACCCACCGAGGTGGTCCGGACCGCGATCGACGGCGACGACATCGTCGTACAGGTCTGGCGCCCCGGCCACCCCTTGCGCACCCTGCGCAGGGGCAACGACGACAGTCCGGTACGAGAGGGCTGACGCGGCCGACCCAGGGGGCGGGTCACCCGCTCGGCGTAACCCCTGCCGCGGATCCGGCCGCCGGGCGGCACGCGGGCCGCGAGCGCGCCGATACGGCAACCGGGTGAATCCGACTCCCGGACGAGGACGCCCCGGCCCCTCATGGGCCGCCCGGCGGAACGGTGCCCTCCGTCGCCCGCCGGAAGGCGCCCGGCCCTAGGGGGAACAGGGCGGGAAGCATCCGGGAACGATTCCGGAACCCGTCATGAACGGTCCCCGCCACCCTGCTGGTCAGCAGACCTTCCGGCGCGCCGGGGGCGGAGGGATCTGCCGCTCACCGGCAGAACGTGCTACGGTTGCCGAGTTGCAGTTTTGGTACCCATGAACTTTATGTGCGCCTGACGGGAACCCTCCTCAGGCGCTTTATTGTTTTCCGGCTTTCTCCGGATGGGGCTCAATGCGGCGACTTGGAATTCGTAAAGTGCGGATTTCCGGCACTGCACCTCTTTTAGGAGAATGACATGGCTACTGGAACCGTGAAGTGGTTCAACTCGGAAAAGGGCTTCGGCTTCATCGAGCAGGACGGCGGCGGCGCCGACGTCTTCGCCCACTACTCGAACATCGCCACCCAGGGCTTCCGTGAGCTCCAGGAGGGCCAGAAGGTCTCCTTCGACGTCACGCAGGGCCAGAAGGGCCCGCAGGCGGAGAACATCGTCCCGGCCTAATCGCCGGACGCGTACCTCGCGACCGGGGCCCGCACCGTGAAGGTGCGGGCCCCGGTTTGTGCTGTTTCCGACTCATCCTTTCCCGGTTCGGTTCCGCAACCGGGACACCTGCTCTGTGCTTGCATCCTGGGGCGCACATCAAGCAGTCCACAGCAGTCGGCAGTAACCCCAGGAATCCCCCAGGAGGGCAATTCCGTATGACCCGCTCCGAACGCCAGGACCGACCCGCCCGCAACCGCCCGATAAGGGGCCGCGGCACGGACCGGCCGCAGGCGAACACCCGAGGATCCGGCAAGGCACCGGCCCGCCGCAGGACCGCGTCCGCCCAGGGCGGAGAGTTCGCCCTGCCGGAGACCCTCACCCCCGCGCTGCCCGCCGTCGACGCCTTCGCCGACCTGGACATGCCCGCCGCGCTGCTGAAGACCCTCGCCGCACAGGGCGTGACCGACCCCTTCCCCATCCAGGGCGCCACCCTGCCGAACTCGCTGGCCGGCCGGGACATCCTCGGCCGCGGCCGCACCGGCTCGGGCAAGACCCTGGCCTTCGGCCTGGCACTCCTCGCCCGCACCGCAGGACGCCGCTCCGAGCCGCACGCACCGCTGGCACTCGTCCTCGTCCCGACCCGCGAGCTCGCCCAGCAGGTCACCGACGCGCTGACCCCGTACGCCACCTCCGTCAACCTGCGCGTCGCCACCGTCGTCGGCGGCATGTCGATCAGCAGGCAGTCCGGCGCGCTGCGCCGCGGCGCCGAGGTGCTCGTCGCCACTCCGGGACGGCTCAAGGACCTCATCGAGCGCGGCGACTGCCGGCTCGACGAGGTCGCGATCACCGTCCTCGACGAGGCCGACCAGATGGCCGACATGGGCTTCATGCCGCAGGTCGTCGCGCTGCTCAAGCAGGTCGAGCCGGACGGCCAGCGGATGCTGTTCTCCGCGACCCTCGACAAGAACATCGACCGGCTGGTCAAGATGTTCCTCACCGACCCGGTCGTGCACTCCGTGGACCCGTCCGCCGGTGCGGTCACCACGATGGAGCACCACGTGCTCCACGTCCTGGACGAGACGGACAAGAAGGCCGTCGCCACGAAGATCGCCGCCCGTGAGGGTCGCGTGATCATGTTCGTCGACACCAAGCGTGCCGCCGACCGCTTCGCCAAGCGGCTCCTCGCCAGCGGCGTGCGGGCCGCGGCCCTGCACGGCGGCCGGTCCCAGCCGCAGCGCAACCGGACGCTGGACCAGTTCAAGAACGGGCAGGTCACCGCGCTCGTCGCGACGAACGTGGCGGCCCGTGGCATCCACATCGACGACCTCGACCTGGTCGTCAACGTGGACCCGCCGACCGACCACAAGGACTACCTCCACCGCGGCGGGCGCACCGCGCGCGCCGGGGAGTCCGGCAGCGTCGTCACGCTCGTGCTGCCCGAGGAGAAGCGCGAGATGACCCGGCTGATGCAGGACGCGGGCATCGCGCCGCGCACCACCCGGATCAAGTCCAGCGACGACGAGCTCGGCCGGATCACGGGTGCCCGTGAACCGTCCGGCGTCGCGATCGTCATCGAGGTGCCGCAGCCGACCCAGCCCAAGCCGCGTACGCGCGGCACCGGTTCGGGTTCGGGCGCGGCGGCCGGCGGACCGTTCCGCTCGGGCAGCCGCGGACGCGGCCGACGCGGTGGTACGGGCGCGGGCTCGGGCGCCGCACAGGGCGGCGCCGGCGGCGCGGCCCGCGGCGGTGCGGGCGGCGGCGGCGCGCGTGGCGGCTCCGGCGGCGGTGCGGGCGGCGGCGGCGCGCGTGGCGGCTCCGGCGGCGGTGCGGCCCGTGGTGGTGCCGGCGGCGCGGGCGGATCCGCGCGCGGCGGCGGTGCCGGCCGGGCCGGCTCCACCGGGCGCGGCAGCGCTCCCGGCCGTGGCCGCAGGGCGGCATGACCACAGGGTGCGGTGACCGGTCCCCCCGGTCACCGCACCCGTCGCGCGGCCTCACTTCCCGGGTGCGGCCTCGTAGCCGTCGAGCGCCCGCGCCGCCGCCCCGGCCGGCGCCGGGGCCGCGGTCCGGGCCAGCTCCCGCAGCAGCGGCACCGCCCGGTCGGCGAACGGCCTGCCGCCGCCATGGAATCCGAGCCGTGCCAGCACATCCACACCGAAGGTCTGCCGCAGCGGGTCCTCGCTCGCCGTCCACGCCGCCGCCGCCTGAAACGTCTCCTCGTCACCGCGCTGCCACAACGCCCCGACGGCCACCAGCCAGTTGTCCAGCCCGGGTTCCCCCTCCCGCAGCGCCCGCACGGCCAGCTCCTCGAACGGGGCCCGCAGGCCCAGCTCGCTCTCCAGCAGCGTCGCGATCGCCCCGTGCCCCGTCTGCAGGTCCTGGGACGCGAACAGCTCCCCGTCCCGCAGCAGTTCGGCCGTGACGGTCACCCCGCCGTCCGCCGTCGCGCGGCGCACCACGCTCTCGTGGCCCTCGTCCCCGTACATACGCCGCAGCGCGTCCCGCACCACCCGCTCGACGTCCAGCGTGAGCATGCGCCTGGCCTCCTCCAGCGCGGGGGACAGGTCGCGGGCGCCGTGCCGGAGCAGGGCCCGAACGGTGTGCGCCGACCCCCGCCGGGCCGCCACCACCAGCGGCGTCTCACCCTGCGGGCCGGGCACGTCCGGGTCGGCGCCATGGGCCAGGAGCGTCTCCGCGACCCGGGCGTGACCGAGGCCCGCGGCCCAGCGCAGCGCCGTGAAGCCGAACTCCTCGCTCAGATCCGGCTCGGCCCCGGCCGACAGGAGCGCCCCGACGACCTCCGCGTGCCCGCCGCACGCCGCCCCGCAGAGCGGCAGATCCCCGGCCTCCGGGCCGCTCGCCCGATTCGGGTCCGCGCCCGCCGCCAGGAGCAGCCGCACCGCGCCGGGCAGGTCCTGCACGGACGCCAGATAGAGCGCGGTCGTCCCCTCCTCGTCGCTCGACTCGGCGGACGCGCCCGCACGGAGCGCCCGTACGACGGCGTCCTCATCGGCGTACAACGCCTCGAAGAGGCTGCTGGCACCCCCAACCGGACCATTCGTCATACACCGACCCTACGACCACCCCGGACCGGGACGATTGCTCAGGTGTCGCACTCCAGGACCGTGCGGCACAGGCCGCACCGGGCGCGCGTCCGGCCCCTGACCGGGACCCTGACCCGCTGGTGGCAGGTGGGGCAGGCGAACGAGACCCGCAGCCCGTCCGCGCCGCCCTCGAAGGCGTACGGGACGGACGGGTCGGGGGCGGCGCCAGGGTGCTCCCCGGCGTGGCGGCGGTCCTTGGCGTAACGGCGCCTGCCCGCCCACCCCGCGGCCGTCAGCGGAGGACGCTGCAGGTCGCGCAGGGCCTCGGCCCGCCCCTTGGTGTACGCCGTGTACGCCTGGGGGCTGGTGAACCACACGGAGGGGTCCTCGTCGAAGGCCAGCGCGCGTTTGGCGAGTACGTACCCGAACTCCTCGGGTGTGAGATAGCCGAGCTTCTGGCTGGAGACCGCGTCCTGACGGAAGGCGTCCAGCAGGAGCCACCCCGCGCCGAGATAGGCCGTCACCGTGTCCGTGAGGATCTCGTTGTCGCGGGTGCCGGGAAGCTCCAGCCCCAGCCGGTGCAGCAGCACATGGGTGATCTCGTGCGCCAGCGCGGCCCCGATGTCCCTGCGGTGCGTACGGAAACGGTCGTTGAGCTCGATGAAGTACTCCGGGCCGGCGGTGAGTTCGACGCTCGCGGCGTGCTCCATCCGCCGGAAGCCGACGACGATGCGGGCCTGCGGGAGACGCAGGTGCTGCACCAGGGCACCGGCCACCCGCTGGGCGCCCAGATGCAGGTCGTCCACATCGGAGAAGGCGGCGTCGGCCGGGGCGAGGCTCGTGGCGTAGGCACGCACACCGTCGGGGGAGACCCGCCGGTAGAGCGCGGTGATCGCGGACCGGACGGCGTCGAGATGCGGGAACCCGTGGACGACGGGACCGCCGCCGCTGCCGTTACTGCCGTCGCTCACGTCCGAACCCCCATCAATGGCGCCCAACGGACCCTCACTCTAGGCCCGTCCGGCGGAATCCGGCCGGGGACGACCGATGATCTTGGCCGGAAACCCCGCCTTGTGACAGCGGTGAACGCTTCCCGATAATCGGATCGTTCTTGTCGCGGGCATGTCGATAATTGCTCGGTCCATGCCCCTGACCAGGACACGCACGCCCGCACGCCTGCACCCAGCACCCCCACCGTCACCCCCCACACGAAAGCAGGCACTCCCGTGAAACAGCTCCTGCGCACCCTCAAGAGATGCTCCGTCATAGCCGCGGTGGCCCTCGCCACCCTCAGCCTCCAGCCGTCCAACGCCTCCGCCGCCCCCACACCCGTCGTCGGCGGAACCCGCGCCGCCCAGGGCGAGTTCCCCTTCATGGTCCGGCTCTCCATGGGCTGCGGCGGCGCCCTCTACAGCCAGACCGTCGTCCTCACCGCCGCCCACTGCGTCGACGGATCCGGCAACAACACCTCCATCACCGCCACCGCGGGAGCCGTCGACCTCCAGTCGTCCTCCGCGGTCAAGGTCCGCTCCACCAAGGTCCTCCAGGCACCCGGCTACAACGGCGTCGGCAAGGACTGGGCACTGATCAAACTCGCCCAGCCCATCAACCAGCCCACCCTGAAGATCGCCACCACCACCGCCTACGACACCGGCACCTTCACCATCGCCGGCTGGGGCGCCGCGACCGAGGGCGGCGGCCAGCAGCGCTACCTCCTCAAGGCCACCGTCCCCTACGTCTCCGACACCACCTGCCGGCAGGCCTACGGCAGCGACCTCGTCCCCAGCGAGGAGATCTGCGCCGGATACGTCAGCACCGGCGGCGTCGACACCTGCCAGGGAGACTCCGGCGGCCCCATGTTCCGCAAGGACAACGCCGGAGCCTGGACCCAGGTCGGCATCGTCAGCTGGGGCGAAGGCTGCGCCCGGCCCGGCTACCCCGGCGTCTACACCCAGGTGTCGACGTTCGCCTCCGCCATCGCCACGGCCGCCGCGACCCTCTGACACCCCCCGCCTCCGCACCACCCCGGGGGCTCCCGCAGCAACGGGAGCCCCCGGGCCCGGCTCCACGAAGCCGCCGGCCACCCGCCGTCGACCACCCCACGACCGGTGCGTCTAAGCTCGCTCACCATGACCACGAGCAACATCGACGAGTACGTCACCACCGAACTGAAGCGCCTGCGCGAGAGCATCGACAACATCGACGCCGCGGTCGTCCACATGCTCGCCGAGCGCTTCAAGGCCACCCAGCAGGTGGGCCACCTCAAGGCCGAACACCACCTGCCGCCCGCCGACCCCGCCCGCGAGGCCCGCCAGATCGCCCGGCTGCGGCAGCTCGCCGAGAGCGCCAAGCTGGACCCCGCCTTCGCCGAGAAGCTCCTGAACTTCATCGTCGCCGAGGTCATCCGCCACCACGAGCGCATCGCCGAGGAATCCGCGGGCCCCACCGCCTGACCCCACCGCCGGCAGGCCCGGGCCCGCGCCGCATCCGGGCCCGCGCCGCATCCGGGCCCGCGCCGCATCCGGGCCCGCGCCGCATCCGGGCCCGGGCCGCCCCCGGGCCTGCGCCGCCCCCGGGCCCGCGCCGCATCCGGGCCCGGTCCGCACCCGGCCCGCGCCGCACCAGGGCCGGCGCGGGCCGCGCCGCCGGTGCGGCGCAGAGCCCCCGCCACGCGCGCCGTCAGCCCTGCGAGAACCCCGCTGCACAGCCCCGGACCCGTACGGCAGCATGGGCGCCATGTCCGTACTGACGCGCAACGAAGCGCAGACCCGCGCCCAGCTCCTCGACGTACACCGGTACACGGTCGACCTCGACCTCACCACGGGCGAGGACACCTTCGGCTCCCGCACCGCCATCCGGTTCACCGCCCACACGGCCGGAGACACCTTCGTCGAGATCAAGCCGGAAACCCTGCGCTCCCTCAGCCTCGACGGACAGCCCCTGGACCCCGAGCGCCTCGACCAGAACCGCTACCCCCTGGACGGCCTCACCGCAGGCCCCCACGAACTCACCGTCGACGCCACCATGCGCTACTCCCGCACCGGCGAAGGCATGCACCGCTTCACCGACCCCGCCGACGGCGAGACCTACGTCTACACCCAGCTCTTCCTGGAAGACGTACAGCGCGTCTTCGCCGCCTTCGACCAGCCCGACCTCAAATCCGTGTTCGACCTCACCGTCACCGCACCCACCGGCTGGACCGTCCTCGGCAACGGAACCGCCACCCAGGCCACCGAAGGCCGCTGGACCATCACCCCCACCCCACCCGTCTCCACCTACCTCGTCGCCGTCGCCGCAGGCCCCTGGCACTCGGTCACCACCCACCACGCCGGCCTCCCCTTCGGCATCCACTGCCGCCGCTCCCTCGCCCCCCACCTCGACGCCGACGCCGACGAGATCCTCGACATCACCCGCGCCTGCTACGACCGCTACCACGAGAAATTCGACGAGCCCTACCCCTTCGACTCCTACGACCAGGCATTCGTCCCCGAATTCAACGCCGGCGCCATGGAGAACCCCGGACTCGTCACCTTCCGCGACGAATTCATCTACCGCTCCGCCGTCACCGACACCGAACGCCAGACCCGCGCCATGGTCATCGCCCACGAAATGGCCCACATGTGGTTCGGCGACCTCGTCACCCTCACCTGGTGGGACGACATCTGGCTCAACGAGTCCTTCGCCGAATACATGGGCTACCAGACCCTCACCGAAGTCACCCTTCCCCACACTCTCAACTCCGTCCGAGCAGGGGAGACCCCATTCCCCGACACCTGGGTCGAATTCGGCGTCTCCCGAAAGGGCTGGGGCTACGACGCCGACCAGCGCCCCACCACCCACCCCGTCGCCCCCGACCCCGACGCCGTCCCCGACACCGAATCCGCCCTCCTCAACTTCGACGGCATCTCCTACGCCAAGGGCGCCTCCGCACTCCGCCAACTCGTCGCCTGGCTCGGCGAGAAGGACTTCCTCGCCGGAATCAACACCCACTTCGCCCGACATAAATTCGCCAACGCCACCCTCGCCGACTTCATCGACAACCTCGCCACCGCCACCGACCGCGACGTCCACGCCTGGGCCGCCACCTGGCTCCGCACCACCGGCGTCGACACCCTCACCGCCCACACCGAAACCACCGGCACCAGCTGGAACCTCACCGTCGACCACGCCGGCACCCGCCCCCACCGCATCACCGTCGGCACCTACGACCACAGCCTCGACACCCAGACCGGCACCGACCAGCTCACCCTGCGCAACCGCTTCGAACTCGACATCCCCCAGGACGGCACCCCCACCACCCAGCCAGGCCACCGCCCCGACCTCGTCGTCCTCAACGACCACGACCTCACCTACGCCAAGATCCGCCTCGACCCCGACTCCTGGAACACCGCCCTCACCCACCTCTCCGGCATCCCCGACCCCCTCACCCGCGCCGTCATCTGGAACACCGCCCGCGACATGGTCCGCGACGGCACACTCCACCCCACCGTCCACCTCACCGCCGCCCGCACCCACCTCCCCTACGAAACCGACCTCGCCCTCGTCCACGGCGTCCTCGGCTTCGCCGCCACCCACATCGCCGACCGCTACCTCACACCCGAGGACCGGCCCACCGCCCTCGCCACCCTCACCTCCCTCTGCCGCGACCTCCTCCGCCGCACCGAAGGCCTCACCGCGAAGGACTGGGACCGGAGCCCCGGCACCACCACACCCGGCAACCCCGACCCCGGCCTCCGCCTCACCGCCGTACGCCACTTCATCGACGCCGCCACCCAGCCCGACGCCATCCAGGACTGGCTCCGCGAAGGCACCGTCCCCGGCGGGCCCGAACTCGACCCCGAACTCCGCTGGCGCATCCTCACCCGCCTCGCCATCCTCGGCGCCACCGACGAGACCGCCATCGAACACGAACTCGCCAAGGACCCCAGCGCCACCGGACAGGAAGGCGCCGCCCGCTGCCGCGCCGCCCTCCCCACCCCCGAGGCCAAAGCAGCCGCCTGGCACGCCATGTTCACCGACGACAACCTCTCCAACTACCTCTTCACCGCCACCGCCCAAGGCTTCTGGCAGCCCGAACAGAGCGAACTCACCCACCCCTACATCGCCCGCTACTACCCCGACGCCATCGCACTCGCCGCACGCCGAGGCCCCGCCATCGCCGAAGCCGCCGGACGCCACGCCTTCCCCGCCCACGCCGTCGACCCCGACAGCATCCACCTCGGCGACCAGGCACTCACCAACCCCGCACTCACCCCCGCCCTCCGCCGCAAACTCACCGACCAGCTCGACGACCTCCGCCGCGCCCTCGCCGTACGCGACGCCCACCGCCCCACACCGGCCCCCTGAGCACACCCCCGCCACCCCTCGCCGCACCCCCGCCGCCCCAGGCGCACCCCCGCCGCCACTGTGCCCGGCCCCTCACCGAAGGAGCCGGGCACAGTCATGCGAACGACGAACGCTTATACCAGCCCCCAAAGCCCCAACACCCCCACACCGAACCGCAGTACCCCTTTCGGGTTGAGATCGTTGGGCTCTTCGGCCGCCCCCTCCGCAATCCGGACAAGCTGGCACCACCGCCCCCGCGCACCCGAAGGACCACACCACCCATGCCCACCCCGCCCCTCGCCGGAGGCACCGCAGGCCCCGCCCACCTGCGGCCCCTCATCGACACCGTCCTCACCGCACTCCACGACGGCGCCACCCGCCGCAACGGCCCCCTCCCCGCCGGCGGCCCCCACACCGTCACCGAAAAGCTCCACCACACCACCGGCCCCCTCATCCCCGACCACGGCACCGGCGCCCACCACGCCCTCCGCACCCTCGTCACCGCACTCACCGAAGGCGCCGCCGACCCCGCACACCCCCACTGCGCCGCCCACCTCCACACCCCACCCCTCGCACTCGCCGCAGCAGCCGACCTCGCCGCATCAGCCCTCAACCCCTCCATGGACTCCTGGGACCAGGCCCCCGCAGCCTCCGCCCTCGAAGCCGCCCTCACCACCGCACTCGCCGCCGAGATCTACCCCCACACCCCCGACCCCGACGCCCTCGTCACCACCGGCGGCACCGAAGCCAACCAACTCGCCCTCCTCCTCGCCCGCGAACGCCACGGCCCCGTACAGACCATCTGCGCCGCCAACGCCCACCACAGCATCACCCGCGCCGCCTGGCTCCTCGGCCTCCCCCAACCCGTCGTCATCCCCGCCCCCACCGGCGTCATGGACCTCACAGCACTCCGCGACGCCCTCATCCGCAACGACGGCCCCCTCCTCGTCACCGCCACCGCAGGCACCACCGACACCGGCCAGATCGACCCCCTCACCGACATCGCCGACCTCACCACCACCCACGGCGCCGACCTCCACATCGACGCCGCCTACGGCGGCCCCCTCCTCTTCAGCCCCACCCACCGCCACACCCTCCGCAGCCTCCACCGCGCCCACAGCGTCACCCTCGACCTGCACAAACTCGGCTGGCAACCCGCATCAGCCGGCATCCTCGCCGTCCCCCACCACCACGACCTCGACGCCCTCCACCACCACGCCCCCTACCTCAACGCCGACGACGACACCGAAGCAGGCCTCCCCGACCTCCTCGGCCGCTCCCTCCGCACCACCCGCCGGCCCGACGCCCTCAAGATCGCCGTCACCCTCCAAGCACTCGGCCGCGACGGACTCGCCGACCTCATCGACCGCACCATCGCCACCGCCCACCACCTCGCCGACCTCATCGACCAGGACCCAGCACTCGAGCTCTACGACCGCCCCACCATCAGCACCGTCCTCTTCCGCCCCACCCACACCGACGACACCACCGTCGCCACCATCCGCCGCACCCTCCTCGACCAAGGCCACGCCGTACTCGGCCGCGCCCACGCCGACGACCACCTCTGGCTCAAAGCCACCCTCCTCAACCCCCACACCACCCCCGACGACCTCCAACAGCTCCTCACCCTCGTCACCCACGCCCACACCCGCACCGCCACGGAAGGCAGCACCCCCCGATGACCGACCGGACCACGCGTGCAGGCGACCGGGCCACCGCCGAAGGCGACCGGACCTACGACCTCCTCGGCATCGGCCTCGGCCCCTTCAACCTCTCCCTCGCCGCCCTCGCCGACGGCATCCCCACCACCCCCGGCCACACCCCCCTCACCACCGCCTTCTACGAACAACGCCCCGCCTTCCACTGGCACCCCGGCCTCCTCATCGACGGCGCCACCCTCCAAGTCCCCTTCCTCGCCGACCTCACCACCCTCGCCGACCCCACCAGCCCCTGGACCTTCCTCAACTACCTCCGCACCCGCGACCGCCTCTACCCCTTCTACTTCGCCGAGCAATTCCACATCCACCGCGCCGAATACGACGCCTACTGCCGCTGGGTCAGCGAACAACTCCCCACCATCCACTTCAACCACCAGGTCGACGCCATCCGCTGGAACACCGACCACTCCCACTTCGACGTCGACCACACCCAACTCGGCCCCGACGGCGAAGCCCAAGCACTCGGCCGCACCCACACCCGCCACATCGCCCTCGGCGTCGGCACCGCCCCCTTCATCCCCGAACCCCTCCGCCCCCTCGCAGAATCCCCCGGCACCCCCGTCATCCACTCCGCCGACTACCTCCACCACCGCGAAGAACTCCTCCGCGCCGACCACATCACCGTCATCGGCTCCGGCCAGTCAGGCGCCGAAATCTTCCTCGACCTCCTCCGCGCCCGCCCCCGCGGCATCGAAAAGATCCACTGGCTCGCCCGCACCCAGGCCTTCGCCCCCATGGAGTACTCAAAACTCGGCCTCGAACACTTCACCCCCGACTACACCCACTACTTCCACGCACTCCCCGAACACGTACGCGACACCCTCGTCCCCCAGCAATGGCAACTCCACAAAGGCATCGACACCGACACCATCGCCGCCATCCACGACGAGCTCTACCGCCGCACCCTCCACGGCGGCTGGCCCGACGCCACCCTCACCCCCGGCGTCAGCGTCCGCACCGCAGGCCGCCTCTCCGGCAGCGGCAACCGCATCGAACTCCACCTCGAACACACCCAACAAGCCACCCGAAGCCGCCTCACCACCGACGCCGTCGTCCTCGCCACCGGCTACCGCGAACGCCCCCTCGACACCCTCCTCACCGGCATCGCCCCCCACATCCACCGCGACACCCAAGGACGCCCCCGCATCCACACCGACTTCCGCCTCGACCTCGACCCCACCATCACCGGCAACATCTACGTACAGAACGCCGAACGCCACACCCACGGAGTCGGCGCCCCTGACCTCGGACTCGCCGCCTGGCGCAGCGCCACCATCCTCAACAACCTCACCGACACCACCCCCTACCCCCTCCCACAACGCACCGCCTTCACCACCTTCGGCCTCACCCCCCACCCCACCCCCGCCATCCCCGGACAAGGCACCACACTCACCCCCCTCACCCAGGACCACTGACCACACGAAAGCGGCCGCCCTCCCCAAGGAGAACGGCCGCCCCAACACACCCACCACCAGCTAGAACACCGGCACACCATCACGCGTCAGACGCCAGTCCACCGACGCGAACTCCGCCGGATCCACCGAACCCTTCGCCCGAACCCACCCGATGATCGTGTTCCGGATCTCATCCGAATTCGCCCACAACTGCTTCGCACCCGGCACATGCGGGAAATTACCGCCACCACTGGCCCGATAATTGTTCACCGCAAACACGAACTCAGCCGCCGGATCCACCGCAGCACCCTCGAACGACAACCCCACGATCCGCGAACCCACCGGCTTCGCGATATCCACGTCATACGTCACACCCGACACCACGTCATAGTTGTAATCCGGAATATTCTCCGCATTCGTCAACTTCGACGTATCCACCGGAGCCCCGGCAGCCGTCTGCACGTAATACCTCACCGAGTACTCCAGATAATCCTTCAGCTGCGCACCCGTCAGAAGCCGCGCCTCCAGCGTGTTCTCGAACGGATACAGCCCCGCAGCATCCTTGATCGTCACCTCACCCGCAGGGATCGACGCCGTACGCGAGAAGCACGCCGCCTGCGACAGCACCGGCAGCCCCGCGTACTCACCGCCCGCCAGCGCCTCCTTCACCGTCTCCGCCTGCACCAGATTGATCAGATCGATAACCGGCTCGTCCTTCCACGGAGCCTCCGCCGTCGACATCGCCGCCACCGACGTACCGATCACCTGGTTCACATACGCCACCACCTTCGTGTGCTCATCCCCGAGCAACGACGTGATCCGCGGGTCCTCCGGCACGGTGTTCGAGTTCAGCACCGAAGCGCCGACCTTCTCAACCACCCAACGGCCCTTCTCCCACACCAGGTCGAAATCGAACAGCGTCAACCGCTGCCCCCACTTCAACGGCTCCGAGAGAACAACCTTCTTCCCCGTCTCCTTGTTCGTCACGAAATACTCAGGAATCTCCGAGTGCGCGTGACCCACCAGAATCGCATCGATCCCCGGCACCTGCTCCGCCACCAGACCGGCCGCATTCTCCACGTACGGCAACTGATCCCCGTACGACGACGTACCCGACGAACCCGAATGCGCCGAAACGATCACCACATCCGCACCCATCGAACGAAGCTTCGGCACCCACTTCGCCGCCTGCTCCTCAAGACCCGGGAACACCATCTTCCCGCCCACATTCGCCTTGTCCCAGATCGCGATACCAGGATTCGTCAACCCGAGAACCGCCACCCGCACATCACGACCGTGCGGCGTACGCACCCGCTTGATCACATACGGAGCGAACGCCGGCCGCAACGTCTTCGCATCCAGAGCATTCGCACCCAGCAGCGGAAAATCACACTGCTCCTCGAACTTCCGCAACACCGGAATGCCGTAGTTGAACTCATGATTCCCGAGCGCCGCCGCGTCATAACCGATCTTGTTCATCGCCTGCGCCATCGGATGCACCGGACCGCGCTTCGCCGTGATCGGATCGATCTTCGCGTAGTAGTACGACAACTGCGTGCCCTGGATCGTGTCACCCGCATCGATCAACAACGTGTTCCGGCGACCCCGGTCCTCACGGATCCGATCCACCAGCGTCGAGATCTTCGCCAGCCCGACATCGTTGTGCGCCGAGTCGTCGAACTCCTTGTCCGTGAAGTAGTCCCAGTTGAAGACGTTCCCATGCAGGTCCGTCGTCCCCATCACCGTGAACGAGTACCGCTTCGGCGGACGCCCGTGACCGTGCCCCTTCGACTCCGAGGCCGCAGCAGGGCCCGCGCCGACCCCTCCCGCCAGCGCAACACCCGCACCGGCGACAGCCGAACGGCCCAGAAACGTCCTACGGTTCAACGGCATCCTTGACTCCTCGTTCGAGCGAACAACGCGCGTAGATTCTGGCCCAGGCACCACGCTCCGCAACACCCCCAACAGGTTTCGATCTGGTGACCAGCGGCTCCGCCCACACACCCGCCACCCGGCCGGCACGCCCCCGCAGACGCTCATCGGAGCACCCCGCCGCACAATTCAACACTTGTCAATAACCCTTCATCGAAAGGCTGTTGAACAGTCATCCGGAGACAATTACCTACCCGCAGGTAAGGTCTAGGCTCGAACCATGCGCCGAGCCAAAATCGTTTGCACCCTGGGACCAGCAACCGACACATACGAGCAGATCAAGGCACTTGTCGAAGCGGGAATGGACATCGCCCGCCTCAACCTCAGCCACGGCAGCTACACCGAACACGAAGAGCGCTACCACCACGTACGCAAAGCCTCCGAAGAAACCGGCCGCAGCGTAGGAATCCTCGCCGACCTTCAAGGCCCGAAGATCCGCCTCGGCCGCTTCGCCGAAGGCCCCGTACTCCTTGAACGCGGCGACGACTTCACCATCACCGTCGAACCCATGGAAGGCGACCGCACCACCTGCGGCACCACCTACGACGGCCTCGCCTCCGACGTCACCGCCGGCGAACGCATCCTCATCGACGACGGCCGCGTCACCCTCGAAGTCACCGAAGTCGACGGACCCCGCGTCCACACCACCGTCATCGAAGGCGGCATGGTCTCCGACCACAAGGGACTCAACCTCCCCGGCGTCGCCGTCTCCGTCCCCGCGCTCAGCGAAAAGGACATCGAAGACCTCCGCTGGGCCCTCCGCACCGGCGCCGACGTCATCGCCCTCTCCTTCGTGCGCAGCGGACGTGACATCGACGACGTCCACCGCATCATGGACGAGGAAGCCCGCCGCCTCCCCGTCATCGCCAAGGTCGAGAAGCCCCAGGCTGTCGACAACATCGACGACATCGTCGCGGCCTTCGACGGCATCATGGTCGCCCGCGGCGACCTCGGCGTCGAAATGCCCCTGGAACAGGTCCCGATCGTCCAGAAGCGCGCCGTCAAACTCGCCAAGCGCAACGCCAAGCCGGTCATCGTCGCCACCCAGATGCTCGACTCGATGATCGACAACTCCCGCCCCACCCGCGCCGAAGCCTCCGACGTCGCCAACGCCGTCATCGACGGCACGGACGCCGTGATGCTCTCCGGCGAGACCAGCGTCGGCAAGTACCCCGTCGAGACCGTCCGGACCATGGCCCGCATCGTCGAGGCGGCCGAGGAGGACATCCTCGCAAAGGGCCTCCCGCCCCTCACCGACCGGAACAAGCCCCGCACCCAGGGCGGCGCGGTCGCCCGCGCGGCAGCCGAGATGGGCGACTTCCTCGGGGCCAAGTTCCTGGTGGCCTTCACCCAGAGCGGCGACACCGTCAAGCGCCTCTCCCGCTACCGCTCCCCGATCCCGCTCCTCGCCTTCACCCCGGACCAGGCCACCCGCGCGCAGTTGAACCTGACGTGGGGCGTCGAGACGTTCCTGGGGCCGCACGTGGAGTCGACGGACGCGATGGTGGCGCAGGTGGACGAGGAACTGCTGCGGATCGGCCGCTGCCAGAAGGGCGACATCGTGGTCATCACGGCCGGCTCGCCGCCCGGGGTCGCCGGCTCGACGAACCTGGTACGGGTGCACCACATCGGCGAGGACGACAGCCCGGAGCAGTAACGGTCGTCAGTACTTCGGCCCGACGTGAGCGTCCATGAGGGCGACGGACGCCCGTCGGGCTACGGAGATGTTGAGCGGGTCGCTGCCACGGGCCAGGGTGGTCCACTCCACGCCGACTGCAGTGAGCGTGTCACTGAACAGCTTGCGGATGTCGTCGGACTTGTTGGTGAAGAAGTACCGGGGGTATTCGTAGCGCTTCCGCTCGCCACGGACCAGGCGGGTGGTCCAGTTGATGATCCGACAGCCGTCCGAGTGAATGAGCCCGCGAATGAATTCCCAGGGGTGGGCGTCGACGATCTGTTGTTGCCACGGTTCGAGTGTGATCGCGCGGTTGTGCTTCTTCCCTGGACCGTGCTGAGGAAAGAAACAGGGCCAGTGCTTGCTGAAGCTTGTGACGTACTGGCAGCCTTGACTCTGTACTCGACAGACCTTGTTGCACGGCCGCGCACGCTGTACGGCCTCGACGCAGGCGTCGATCAGCCCTGGCCACGCGTCGGCGCACGCGATGCGAAGGGAGTACACGCCCCGCTTGGCGGAACTGACGCATCCGTCGCCGAGATAGAGGCCGAGCAGGTACGAGTACGCGGCGGGGTCATCCGGAGTTCTCGGGATGTCGGCGCACCGAGGGCATTCAGCGGCCCGGGTATATCCGAGAGGCTCTATTCGCTTCAGCCAGGAACGGATGGCAGCCCGAGAGATCCCGGTCTGCTTACTGACGGAGTTCTGACTGAAGCCCTGGGCGACCAGTGCCAGGGCGCGCTTGCGAGTGTCGAGGTCGTACACAGAGGCGATCTTTGTTCGGTCAGATCGACCGTGACCTGAGAAGCGCCGTTGTTCACACGTTCACGTGATCTTCCGGCATTCCGTTGAAGCCTTGGAATCCAAGGAAAAGTGCCCCGGGTGGGACTCGAACCCACACTGTATGCTGTTTGAGAGCATCGCCTACTGCCGATTGGGCTACCGGGGCCCAAGGAATCGAAGGTGGACTCCGACCCGCTGCCAAGCCACCATACCGCAGCTAGGTAGGCTCGTGGGAGCTGTACTTGCCCTGGAACAAGGAGCCCCCGTGACCACCCCCGAGTCGCCCCAGCCCGTAGACGCCGTCGACGACGACAAGTCGCACGTCCCGCCGCTGACGACCCGCGTCGTCATCGCCGAGGACGAGGCGCTGATCCGCCTCGACCTCAAAGAGATGCTGGAGGAAGAGGGCTACTCGGTCGTCGGCGAGGCCGGGGACGGGCAGCAGGCCGTCGAGCTGGCCCGGGAGCACCGCCCGGACCTCGTGATCCTCGATGTGAAGATGCCGGTCCTCGACGGGATCTCGGCGGCCGAGAAGATCACCGAGGAGTCCATCGCCCCGGTCCTGATGCTGACGGCGTTCTCGCAGCGGGATCTGGTCGAGCGGGCCCGGGACGCCGGTGCGATGGCGTATCTGGTGAAGCCGTTCAGCAAGAGCGACGTGGTCCCGGCCATCGAGATGGCCGTGTCCCGGTTCGCGGAGCTGAAGGCGCTGGAGAGCGAGATCGCGGACCTCTCGCAGCGGCTGGAGACCCGGAAGCTGGTGGACCGGGCGAAGAGCATTCTGCAGACGGATTACGGGCTCTCCGAGCCGGCGGCGTTCCGCTGGATCCAGAAGACGTCGATGGACCGCCGGATGTCGATGCAGCAGCTCGCGGAGGCGCTGATCGAGGACGCCGAGGAGAAGAAGAAGGCTGCCGAGTAGTCGCAGAGCACGTACGGGAAGGGCCCGCCTCCGGATGATCCGGGGGCGGGCCCTTCCCGTGTGCGGGGGTGCTCAGTCCTCGCCGAGGTAGGCCTTGCGGACCGACTCGTCGTGGAGGAGGTCGGCGCCGGTGCCGGAGAGGACGACCTTGCCGACCTCCATGACGTGGCCGTGGTCCGCGAGCGAGAGCGCGGCCTGGGCGTTCTGCTCGACGAGCAGGATCGTGGTGCCCGAGGCCTTGAGCTCGACGATGGTCTCCATGATCTTCTGCATCATGATCGGGGAGAGGCCCATGGAGGGCTCGTCGAGCATGAGCAGCTTGGGCTGGGACATGAGTGCGCGTCCCATGGCGAGCATCTGCTGCTCGCCTCCGGAGAGTGTTCCGGCGGCCTGCTTCCGGCGTTCCCCGAGGATGGGGAAGAGGTCGTAGGCGCGCTGGATGTCCTTCTCGATGCCTGCCTTGTCGTTGCGGAGGTAGGCGCCGAGGAGGAGGTTCTCGGCGATCGTCAGCCGGGGGAAGATGTGGCGTCCCTCGGGGGAGTGGGCGATGCCCAGGGAGACGATCTTGTGTGCCGGGATGCCTGTCAGTGGCTTGCCCTCGAAGAGGATGCGGCCGCCGGCGGGCTTGAGGAGTCCGGAGAGGGTGCGCAGGGTGGTGGTCTTGCCTGCGCCGTTGGTGCCGATGAGGGTGACGACCTGGCCGGCTTCGACGCTGAAGGAGATCCCCTTGACGGCTTCGATCTTGCCGTAGGCGACGCGGAGGTCTTCGACCTCGAGCAGTGCGGTCATCGGGTGTCCTCCTCCTCGGTGGTGGTGGGCTTGGCTGTGCCGGCTGCCGTGGCTTCGGCGGCTGCGACCTCGGCGGCTTCCTCGGCGCCGGGGGCGCCTTCGAAGGGGGTGCCGAGGTAGGCGGCGACGACGCGTTCGTCGCCCTGGACGACGGGGGCGGTGCCCTCGACGAGTTTTTCGCCCTGGACGAGGACGGCGACGCGGTCGCAGAGGTTGAAGATGAACCGCATGTCGTGCTCGATGACGAGTACGGCGATGCCCTGGTCCCGGATGGCGAAGATGAATTCTTCGGTGACGCGGGTTTCCTGGGGGTTCATGCCTGCGGTGGGCTCGTCCAGGAGGAGGAGGCCGGGGTCGCTGGCGAGGGCGCGGGCGATTTCCAGCTTGCGCTGGTCTCCGTAGGGGAGGTTGCGCGCGAGGTGGTCGGCCTTGTCGGCGAGGCCGATGAACTCGAGGAGTTCCATGCAGCGTTCGCGGCTGGCGTTCTCCGCCTTCTTGTAGCCGGGCAGGCGCAGGAGGGCGGACCAGAGGCCTTCTTTGGTCCTGGTGTGGCGTCCGACGAGGACGTTTTCCAGGACGGTCATGTTGGCGAAGAGGCGGATGTTCTGGAAGGTGCGGGCGATGCCTGCCTGGGTGACGAGGTGGGGCTTGGGCGGCAGGACGGTGCCCTTGTAGCTGACCTTGCCTTCGGTGGGGACGTAGAGGCCGGTGAGGCAGTTGAAGAAGGTGGTCTTGCCGGCGCCGTTGGGTCCGATGAGTCCGACGATCTCGCCGGCGTTGACGGTGAGGTCGACGCCTCGTACGGCGGTGAGGCCGCCGAAGCGCATGGTGACGCCGCTGGCGTCGAGGACGGTGGTGCCGGTGGGTGCGTCTGTCTTGGTCATGGTGGTCACGCCCCCGCCTTCGTGGTGCCGGCGGCTGTGTCGGTGAGTGGTGTGTCCGGTGGTACGTCGAGTTGGCCGGTCTCGTGGAATTCGAGCTGCTTCCTGCGGTCGGCGACGAGCCCTTCGGGGCGGAAGCGCATCAGGAGGATGAGTGCGAGTCCGAAGAGGAAGAGCTGGTAGTCCTGCATGAACTGCAGTTTGGCCGGGATGAGGTAGAGCAGTGCGGCGCCGACGAGGGGTCCGCTGAGGGTTCCCATGCCGCCGAGGACGACGGCGGCGAGGAGGAACACGGAGTTCGGGGGTACGGATCCGGCGAACTGGTACTGCTCGGGGGTGACCGTGTAGGAGACGTGTGCCTGCACGGTTCCGGCGAGGCCGGCGAGGGTGGCGCCGAGGGCGAAGGCGAGCAGTTTGAGCCGGAAGGCGTTGATGCCCATGGCGGTGGCCGCTGTTTCGTCCTCGCGGATGGCGACCCAGGCCCGGCCGATGCGGGATTCTCCGGAGCGTCGGAAGACGAGGACGACGACGGCGGTGAAGAGGAGCATCAGCAGGTAGTAGTTGGCGGACCTGCCGAGGGTGATGCCGCCGACGTCGTGGCTGAGTCCGAAGTCGAAGCCGAAGAGGTTGAGGTCGGGGATGCTGGGGATGCCCTGGGAGCCGTTGGTGAGGTCGGGGCCGCTGACGCCGTTGAGGGCGTTGACGGTGAGGCGGAAGATCTCTCCGAATCCGAGGGTGACGATGGCGAGGTAGTCGCCGCGGAGGCGGAGTGTCGGGGCCCCGATGACGACGCCGAAGACGAGTGAGACCGCGGCTCCGGTGAGGACGGCGGCCCAGAAGGGGAACTGGACGCCGACGGGGGAGAGGGGGCTGCCGGAGACGAGTGCTGCGGCGTAGGCGCCGACGCCGAGGAAGGCGACGTAGCCGAGGTCGAGGAGGCCGGCGAGGCCGACGACGACGTTGAGGCCGAGTGCGACGGTCGCGAAGATGAGGATGTTGGCGCCGATGAGGGCGTATTCCTCGTTCTGCTGGGTGAAGGGGAAGCAGAAGGCTGCGACGAGTGCGGCGCACAGGGTGACGTTGCGGTGCTTGGAGGTCAGCGCGGTGACGCGGGCGATGAGTCCGGCCCGGGTGAGTGCGGTGAATCCGAAGGCGACGGCGATGACGTAGCCGATGAAGAGTTCGGCGTATTCGGTGTCGATGCCGTAGGTGAAGACCTCGAGGGCGACGCCGAAGGCGGCGGCGATGATGAGGATTTCGGCCCAGGCGGGGAGTGCCTTGGCGCGGGTGGGTGCCGGTGCGCGGAGGCTGCCGAGGAATCGGTTGAGTGCGCTGGGGGTGGTGGTGTCGTCGAGGGGCTGGTCGTTGGGGAGGCCGAGGGCGGCGAGGGTGGCGATGATCGCGCCGGCGAGGCTGACCCAGGCTCCGGGTTCGAGTTCGATCAGTCCGAGGAGGTTGCCGTTGTCGTCCTTGGTGACGATGACGGCGATGACGGTGTAGGCGGTGGTGAGGAGGGTGCCGAGGGCGAGGAGCCTGGTGGGGCTGTTGGTGCCGCCGGGGGTGAGCCAGCGCAGGCCCTTGATGCCGTATCCGGAGAGGGCGAAGAGGAGGGTGAGTGCTGCGCTGATGAGGGTGAGGACCTGGAGTCCGCCGGGGTATCCGGTGACGGTGAGGTCGCCGGGGAAGGTGTCGGTGTAGGTCCAGGCGAGGAAGGTGCCGATGAGGGCGAGTGCGGCGCCGGTGGTGGTGGCGGCGCGAGCTGCCGCGGTGGGCAGGGGGATCAGGGCGGTGTTGGTGGTCATGGGTATCACGCCCTGTCCGCGACGCGTTCGCCCAGCAGGCCTTGCGGGCGTATGAGGAGGACGAGGATGAGGAGTACGAAGGCCCATACGTCCTTCCAGGCGCCGCCTCCGAAGAGTTCCATGCCGGGTACGTCGCTCATGTAGCCGGTGGCGAGTGCTTCGGCGACGCCGAGGACGACTCCGCCGAGCATGGCGCCGTAGATGTTGCCGATGCCGCCGAGGACGGCTGCGGTGAAGGCTTTGAGGCCCATGATGAAGCCCATGCGGAAGCCGATCTGGCCGTTCTTGAGCCCGTAGGCGACGGCGGCGACGGCGGCGAACGCGGCACCGATGGCGAAGGCCATGACGATGATGCGGTCGGTGTTGATGCCCATGAGCTTGGCGGTGTCGGGGTCCTGGGAGGTGGCCTGCATGCCGCGGCCGGCGCGTGTCTTGGAGACGAAGAGGCCGAGGGCGAGCATGCAGATGGGTGCGGCGATGAGGACGAAGAGGTCGCCGCGTTGGATGTGGGCGCCGAAGATGTCGATCGCTTCGCCCTTGAACTGGGGGAAGGAGCGGTCCTTGGTGGCGTCGGGGTACCACATCCATACGGCCTGCTGGAGTGCGAGGGAGAGGCCGATGGCGGTGATGAGGGGGGCGAGGCGTGGTGCCGTGCGCAGTGGCCGGTAGGCGAAGCGTTCGGCGGCGACGCTGACGGCGACGGAGCAGATGACTCCGCCGGCGATCATGAGGGGTATCGCAGCGAGCAGGGAGAGTCCGGACGGAAGCCCGAGGTAGACCGTGAGGGCTCCGAAGCCCCCGATCATGAAGATCTCGCCGTGTGCGAAGTTGATGAGCTGGATGATTCCGTAGACCATCGTGTAACCGATCGCGATGAGACCGTACATCGCGCCGAGGATGAGTCCATTGGCCAGCTGTTGCGGCAGTTCGTGCACCGCAGGGCCTCCGTGGAGTGGTTCGGATATGGCACCGCGCGGGAGTGCTCGTAGCGCTCCCGCGCGGTCTTGTGTGCGTGCGCTGTGGCCGTGGGGTCCGTGGTGGACCTAGGGCCTCTCGTTCGGATCGTGCTGGGCTCGCGTGCCCTGGTGCCTGATCCAGCCTGATCCGAACGAAAGACCTAGTTGACGGCCTCGCTGAGCTTGGAGGCCCACTTGCCGCTGGTGACCTGGTAGGCGGTCATCATGGTGTTGGTGGTGTCGCCGTACTCGTCGAAGGAGACGGGGCCGGTGACGCCGTCGAACTTGACCTGGCTCATGGCTTCGAGGACCTGGATGCGGGCGTCGTCGGGGAGCTTGCCGTCGTTGTCGGCGACGACGGCCTTGACGGCCTCGATGATGGACCAGGTGGCGTCGTAGGTGCCGCCGCCGTAGGCCTCGTAGGCGTCCTTGTATCCGGCGGTCTTGTAGTCGGCGATGAACTTCTTGGCGGAGTCGAGTTCTTCGACGGGCTTGCCGACGGAGGTCGCGATGTCGCCTTCGGCCTTCTTGTTGAGGCTGATGAAGTCGGCGCTGTACATGCCGTCGCCGCCCATGAGGGGGATCTGGACGCTGTCCTTGAGCTGCTGGCTCAGGGGGGCGCCGGCGGGGTATTCGCCGCCGTAGTAGACGGCCTTGGCGCCGGAGCGCTTGACCTTGGTGACGACGGAGTTGAAGTCGCGGTCGTCGGGGTTGATGTGGTCGGTTCCGACGATCTTGCCGCCGAGCTCGGTGAAGGTCGCCTTGAAGGAGGCGGCGAGGCCCGCGCCGTAGGGCTTCTGGTCGTCGATGAGGTAGACGTCCTTGACCTTGGCGTTGTCGTAGAGGTACTTCGCGGCGAAGGCGCCCTGGATGGCGTCCGTGGTGGCGGTGCGGAAGTAGGTCTTGAAGGGGCGCTTCTTGTCGCCGGTCTTCCAGTTGTTGCCCTGGGTCAGCTCGGTGCCGGTGTTGGCGGGGGAGACCTGGGTGAGGTTGGCGTCGTTGAGCGGCTTCTGCATCGACTGGGAGACGCCGGAGTTCAGGGGGCCGACGACGCCGAGGAGGTCTTTGTTGCCGATGAACTTCTGGGCGTTCTGCTGGCCGACGGAGGGCTGGGCCTGGTCGTCGAGTGCCTGGAGTTCGAATTTGATGCCGGGGACGGTCTTGTCCGCGTTGGCGGTCTTCACGGCGAGGTCGGCGGAGTTCTTGATGCCGAGACCGAGGGCGGAGAGGTCGCCGGTCAGGGGTGCGTCGACACCGATGACGACGGTCTGGGTGTCGCCGCCGCCGCTGCTCTTGGAGTCGTCGTCGCGCGATCCGCAGGCGGTGAGAGTCAGTGCGCCTGTGGTGAGCACTGTGGTGAGTATGAGCAAAGAACGGTGTCGCACGAAAGGTCCTTTCCCTGGCGCGGCCTCCTCTGCTGAGGTGCCGTGACGATCGCCGGGCCGTACTGGTCGATACAGGGCCGTGCAGCAGACGCGCCCGGCGGCGCGGTGACTGGCCGTGACTCTATGGGCAGGTGAGGGGGCGCGGGATGGGTCCGGTGATGATGTGACTGTCTTGTTATGCCGTGGGGAAGGCTTGTTGGCCGCAGTGTGGAGGTGTACGGCTTTTGCCCGGGCGGTGAAGTGACCGCATGGTGAGAACCCGCAGCTCTGCTAAGGGGCTTGGGGTGATCTTGGTGCTGTCGCGCGAATCGGGGCGCAAGGGGCATGGGGGATGCCGGTGGGGAGCGCGGGGGTGGGGCGGGCGACGTTTTTCGTGTATTGCACACATGTTACGCAGTGTTACATGTGTGGGATATGTGTGATGCGTCGTGGGGGTGGCGGTGCTGTTGAAGTGGCTCATGGAACGGAAGTGGCGGTCAAGGGCGTTGACCCTCCGTGTCCGCCAACTTCCCGCGCATGCTTCGGATATGGGTCTGCCCGGTCCGGATAGCGGTGCGCTTTCCGGCCGGGCAGGGGGGTGTTGAGGGGCGGGGGTCAGCCGGCGGTGGTGCCGGGTGCGTCGCGGAGCAGGCAGGTGAGGCGGGCGGTGCAGACCCGCTTGTCGTGCTCGTCGGTGATGACGATCTCGTACGTGGCGGTGGAGCGGCCGCGGTGGACGGGGGTGGCGACGCCCGTGACGAGGCCGTTGCGGACGCCGCGGTGGTGGGTGCAGTTCAGGTCGACGCCGACGGCGAGCTTGGAGGCACCGCCGTGGAGCATGGAGCCGATGGAGCCGAGGGTCTCGGCGAGGACGGCCGAGGCGCCGCCGTGGAGGAGTCCGTAGGGCTGGGTGTTGCCCTCGACGGGCATGGTGCCCACGACGCGGTCGGCAGAGGCCTCGACGATCGTGACGCCCATGCGCTCGCCGAGGTGGCCGGCGGAGAAGAGTGCGGGGAGGTCGACGCCGAGTGCCGCGTACTCGTCGATGATCTCCTGGGGGAACGTGGGTGCGGTGTGCTCGCCCATGGGGTCCGGCTCCGATCGTGTGCGGTCGTTCGTTGCTGTGTGCACTGTTCTTATCAGACGGCTGAGCGTGCGCTTAGGGGCGCTCAGGCCGTTTCGAACCGGACGACGACCGATTTGCTGGCCGGTGTGTTGCTGGTGTCCGCGGTGGCGTCGAGGGGGACGAGCACGTTGGTCTCCGGGTAGTACGCGGCGGCGCAGCCGCGGGCGGTGGGGTAGTGGACGACGCGGAAGCCGGGGGCGCGGCGTTCGACGCCGTCCTTCCATTCGCTGACGAGGTCGGTGTAGGCGCCGTCGGCGAGGCCGAGGGCCTGGGCGTCGTCGGGGTTGACCATGACGATGCGGCGGCCGCCCTTGATGCCGCGGTAGCGGTCGTCGAGGCCGTAGATCGTGGTGTTGTACTGGTCGTGGGAGCGCAGGGTCTGGAGCAGGAGCCTGCCTTCGGGGAGCTCCGGGTACTCGACGGGGGCGGCGGTGAAGTTGGCCTTGCCGGTGGCGGTGGGGAAGCGGCGTTCGTCGCGCGGGGCGTGGGGCAGGGCGAAGCCGCCGGGCCGTGCGACGCGTGCGTTGAAGTCCTCGAAGCCGGGGACGACGCGGGCGATGCGGTCGCGGATCGTGCCGTAGTCCTTCTCGAAGTCCTCCCAGGGTGTGGTGGAGGCGGGGCCGAGGACGGCGCGGGCGAGGCGGGCGACGATCGCGGGTTCGGAGAGCAGGTGGGGGCTCGCCGGGGTGAGGTTGCCGCGTGAGGAGTGGACCAGGCCCATGGAGTCCTCGACGGTGACGAACTGCTTCCCGTCGGCCTGGACGTCCTTGTCGGTGCGGCCGAGGGTGGGCAGGATCAGGGCGCGGGTGCCGGTGACGGCGTGCGAGCGGTTGAGTTTGGTCGAGACGTGGACGGTGAGCCGTGCGCGTCGCATGGCGGCCTCGGTGACGGCGGTGTCGGGGGTGGCGCCGACGAAGTTGCCGCCCATGGCGAAGAAGACCTTGGCGTCGCCGTCGCGGAGTGCCTCGATGGACCGTACGACGTCGTAGCCGTGGTGCCGGGGCGAGGTGATGCCGAATTCCTGGTCGAGGGCGTCGAGGAAGGCGGTGGAGGGCCGTTCGAAGATGCCCATGGTGCGGTCGCCCTGGACGTTGGAGTGGCCGCGTACGGGGCAGACGCCGGCGCCCGGCCTGCCGATGTTGCCGCGCAGGAGGAGGAGGTTGACGACTTCGCGGATGGTCGGCACGGAGTGCTTGTGCTGGGTGAGGCCCATGGCCCAGCAGACGATGGTGCGTTCCGACGCGAGGATCATGGCGAGTGCCTGTTCGATGGCGTCGCGGTCGAGGCCGGTGGCGGTGAGGGTGTCGTCCCAGTCGGCCGCGCGGGCTGCCTGGGCGAATTCCTCGTAGCCGTGGGTGTGTTCGGCGATGAAGGCGGTGTCGACGGCACCCTCGGCCTCGATGATCATTTTGTTGAGGAGGCGGAAGAGTGCCTGGTCGCCGCCGATGCGGATCTGGAGGAAGAGGTCGGTGAGGGCGGCGCCCTTGAGCATGCCGTGGGCGGTCTGGGGGTTCTTGAACCGTTCGAGGCCGGCTTCGGGCAGCGGGTTCACGGAGATGATCTTCGCCCCGGCGTTCTTGGCCTGTTCGAGGGCGGAGAGCATCCGGGGGTGGTTGGTGCCGGGGTTCTGTCCGGCGACGATGATCAGGTCGGCTTGGTGGAGGTCCTCCAGGCTGACGCTCCCCTTGCCGATCCCGATGGTCTCGGTGAGGGCTGAGCCGGACGACTCGTGGCACATGTTGGAGCAGTCGGGCAGGTTGTTGGTGCCGAACTCGCGGGCGAAGAGCTGGAGGAGGAAGGCCGCCTCGTTGCTGGTGCGCCCGGAGGTGTAGAAGAGCGCCTCGTCGGGGGAGGAGAGCGCGGTCAGCTCCTCGGCGATGATCTCGAAGGCGCGTTCCCAGGTCACGGCTTCGTACCGGTCGGCGCCCTCGGGCAGATACACGGGGTGCGTGATGCGTCCCTGCTGGCCGAGCCAGTAGCCGCTGCGCGTGCCGAGGTCGGCGACGGGGTGGGCGGCGAAGAAGTCGGGGGTGACGCGGCGCAGGGTCGCTTCCTCGGCGACGGCCTTGGCGCCGTTCTCGCAGAATTCGGCGGTGTGGCGCTTGTCGCCCTCGGGCCAGGCGCAGCCGGGGCAGTCGAAGCCGTCCTTCTGGTTGACCTTGAGGAGGGTCTGCGCGGTGCGCCGGACGCCCATCTGCTGCTGGGCGACGCGCAGGGTGTGGGCGACGGCGGGCAGTCCGGCGGCGGCGTGCTGGACCGCGTCGATCCGCGGGGCGTCCTGGACCGGGTCACCGGTCGGGGGCTTCGTGGCCATGGTGCTCCCCTTCGAGCCTTCGGCCGCCTACGGGTGCGGTGCGGGCGCGTGTGTCGCGTCCGGCCGGGCCCGTGGCGTCCTGTCTCTTCTTCTTACGCCTTGACAGTCCTTCGATCCTGTCATGCACGCGTGCCGGGTCCCTCCGCGGGAAGCGTGAGGGCGTGGAGGTGCTCCGGAGGGTGTGGCAGCGGTGTCCCGGGCGGGGGCGGCGGCCGGTCCGGATTGTCAGTGGTCCGTGGCAGGATCGGGGGCGTGGCTGAGACGGCATCGAAGAAGACGGCAGACAACCGACCGCGCCTGCTCCTGATGGACGGGCACTCCCTGGCGTACAGGGCGTTCTTCGCCCTGCCCGCGGAGAATTTCACGACGGCGACGGGGCAGCCGACGAATGCCGTGTACGGCTTCATGTCGATGCTGGCGAACACGTTGCGTGATGAGGCGCCCACTCATTTCGCGGTGGCGTTCGACGTGTCCCGCAAGACGTGGCGTGCGCAGGAGTTCCCCGAGTACAAGGCGAACCGTTCGAAGACCCCTGACGAGTTCAAGGGGCAGGTCGAGCTGATCGGCGAGCTCCTGGACGCGATGCGCGCGGACCGGTTCGCGGTGGACGGTTTCGAGGCCGACGACGTCATCGCGACGCTGGCCACGCAGGCCGAGGCGGCGGGCTTCGAGGTGCTGATCGTCACGGGCGACCGGGACTCGTTCCAGCTGATCACGGAGAACGTGACGGTGCTCTACCCGACGAAGGGCGTCTCGGAGCTGACGCGCTTCACCCCGGAGAAGGTCCAGGAGAAGTACGGGCTCACGCCGTCGCAGTATCCGGACTTCGCGGCGCTGCGGGGTGACCCCTCGGACAACCTTCCGGGTATCCCTGGTGTGGGTGAGAAGACGGCGGCGAAGTGGATCAACCAGTTCGGTTCGTTCGCGGAGCTGATCGAGCGGGCCGACGAGGTCAAGGGCAAGGCCGGCCAGAATTTCCGGGACCACCTGGACGCGGTGAAGATGAACCGTGTGCTGACCGAGATGGTCCGTGACGTGGAGCTGCCGAAGGCCCCGGCCGAGCTCGAGCGCGCTCCGTACGACCGCACGGCGGTCACGGGTGTGCTGGACATCCTGGAGATCCGTAACCCGAGCCTGCGTGAGCGGCTGCTCGCCGTCGACCCGGGTGCGGAGGAGGCCGGTCCGCCGGAGCCGCTGGCGGGTATCGAGCTGGACGGTGCGGTGCTGGGGTCGGGCGAGGTCGCTCCGTGGCTGGAGGCGCACGGCGGGCAGCCGCTCGGTGTGATGACGGTCGACACCTGGTCGCTGGGGTCGGGCACGGTCACGGAGATCGCGCTCGCCGCCGCCGACGGGGCCGCCGCCTGGCTGGACCCGGCCGAGCTCGACGAGGCCGACGAGCAGGCCCTCGCCGCCTGGCTCGCGGACCCGGAGCGGCCCAAGGTCCTGCACAACGCCAAGAACGCCCTGCGGGTCTTCCCCGAGCAGGGCTGGCGGCTGGAGGGCATCACCATGGACACCGCGCTCGCCGCCTATCTCGTCAAGCCCGGCCGCCGTTCGTTCGCCCTGGACGCCCTGGCCGTGGAGTACCTCGGCCGTGAGCTGGCCCCGGCCCCCGCGTCCGACGGGCAGCTGGCCTTCGGCGCGGACGACCGTGCGGAGGCCGACGCCCTGATGGCGCAGGCGCGCGCGGTGCTGGACCTGGGGGACGCGTTCACGACGCGTCTGAAGGAGGTCGGCGCCACCGGGCTGCTGCACGACATGGAGCTGCCGACATCGATCATGCTGGCCCGTCTGGAGCGGCACGGCATCGCCGCCGACCGGGCGCATCTGGAGGGTATGGAGCAGCAGTTCGCCGGTGCGGTGCAGCAGGCGGTGAAGGAGGCTCACGCCGCGGTGGGCCGTGAGTTCAACCTCGGCTCGCCCAAGCAGCTCCAGGAAGTGCTCTTCGGCGAGCTGGCCCTGCCGAAGACAAAGAAGACGAAGACGGGGTACACGACCGACGCGGACGCCCTGGCCTGGCTGGCCGCGCAGACCGAGCACGAGCTGCCGGTCATCATGCTGCGCCACCGGGAGCAGGCGAAGCTGCGGGTCACGGTCGAGGGCCTGATCAAGACGATCGGTGGGGACGGCCGTATCCACACCACGTTCAACCAGACCGTCGCGGCGACGGGCCGGCTCTCGTCCACCGACCCGAACCTGCAGAACATCCCCGTGCGTACGGACGAGGGGCGGGCGATCCGCCGGGGCTTCGTGGTCGGCGAGGGCTTCGAGACGCTGATGACGGCCGACTACAGCCAGATCGAGCTGCGGGTGATGGCCCACCTCTCGGAGGACGCCGGTCTGATCGAGGCGTTCACCTCCGGGGAGGACCTGCACACGACGGTCGCCTCGCAGGTGTTCGGCGTCGAGAAGTCGGCCGTCGACGCGGAGATGCGCCGCAAGATCAAGGCGATGTCGTACGGGCTGGCCTACGGGCTCTCCGCCTTCGGCCTCTCCCAGCAGCTGAACATCGAGGCCGGCGAGGCGCGCGGGCTGATGGACACCTACTTCCTGCGGTTCGGCGGGGTGCGTGACTATCTGCACCGGGTCGTGGAGGAGGCCAGGTCCACCGGGTACACGGAGACGATCCTCGGCCGCCGCCGCTACCTCCCGGACCTGAACAGCGACAACCGGCAGCGGCGCGAGGCCGCCGAGCGGATGGCGCTCAACGCTCCGATCCAGGGGACGGCCGCCGACATCGTGAAGGTCGCGATGCTGCACGTGGACCGGGCGCTGAGGGAGGCGGAGCTGACGTCACGGATGTTGCTCCAGGTCCACGACGAAATCGTCCTGGAGATCGCGAAGGGCGAGCGGGAGCAGGTCGAGGAGATCCTCCGCCGGGAGATGTCCACGGCGGTCGAGCTCCGTGCGCCGCTGGACGTCTCGGTCGGCGTCGGCAAGGACTGGGAGACGGCGGCGCACTGACGTCCCTGCCGGGAGCCGTGCTCAGCCGGCCTCCCGGCCGGCCGGGCGGCCCCGTGCGGTGTCCGCACGGGGCACGTCCGCGGGGCGGGGTCCGTTCGCGGGGCGGGGTCCGTCCGGTTTCCGCAGCAGCCGCACCCACGCCCCGTACAGCACCAGGCCGGCGGCCAGGCCCGCCCCGGCGCCGAAGCACGCGGTCGGGATGATGTCGAGGGGCGTGTCGACGTGCCCGAAGGAGGCGTACCAGCGGGCACACCGGTGGACGGTGCCCAGCAGGACGCACAGCGCCAGGAGCGCACCGGCCCACCCGCGTTCGGCCCGGCTCAGCACCGGCACGGACGCCGGGGCCGGGACCGGACCGGTGCGCCGCAGGCCCGTGTGTGTGAACCACGCCAGGAGCACCAGGGCCACCGCCGAACTGCCGTACTGGACGATCTGGAACACCGGGTGGCCGCCGACGCTCCGGCCCAGGACGGGGACCAGCTCCGTGCCCCAGCGGTCGTGATGCGTGAAGGCGTCCCACACGACGTGGGCCCCCGAGCCGATGACGGCGGACACGACGAACCACACCGCCTCGGTGAGGACCGGGCGGCCCGGTTCACGGCGGCGCCCCCGCGCGAAGGTGTGCACGCGCCCCCGCGCCGCCACGGGCAGCAGCGCGACGAGCGGTTCGCGCAGCAGCAGCCAGAGCGCCACCAGGGCGCCGGTGACGAGGACATCCACGGTGAACACTCCCCACACGGCGTGTGTCACCTCGCCGAACTCCATCGCCCCCGGCACGACCGTGTCCGCGTAGTAGGTGAGGTCGGGAGCGAACGACCCGGCGACGAGCGCGGAGGCGACGAGGGGCCCACGGCCCGTGCCGGACCTGCGGATTCCCGGGAGCACGGCTGCGGCGTGGCTGAGCGTGAACGGCATGGCGGCAAGTATGCGTGAGCCCGTGTCACCCGCAGGGGCACCCCGGTGACTTGACGGCCCTGAAGCTGAGAAACCGGTAAGAACAGGGCGGGGACCAGTGTTCGGGCGGCGGGAGTTGTCGTAGGGTCGCCTGAGTTCTCGCGCGGGGAGCGCGGACAGCCGTCGACGGGGAGGAACCGACACGTATGGCAGCGCAATTCGGCCGCAGGCTGCGCAGGGGGGCCACCACCACCGCGGTGGCCGCCGCCGCCGTAGCAGCCCTTTCCGCCTCTCAGGCTCCCGCGGCACCGCACCCCGACAGCGCCGCGGACGACCGGACCGCGGCCGGTGCGACACCGTCCGGCGACAGCGCGGCCACGGGCAACTCGCCCTACCACACCGACCTCCCGCCGCTCGATACGCCCAACAAGCCCGGTAGTTCCGTGAATCTGCCGGTGACCGGCAGTGCCGAAGCGGGCATACCGGCCACCGTCCTGGCCGCCTACAAGAAGGCCGAGCAGGACCTCGCGAGCACCGACGCCGCGTGCCGCCTGCCGTGGCAGCTCCTCGCCGCGATCGGCAAGGTCGAGTCGGGCCAGGCCCGCGGCGGGAAGGTCGACGCCGACGGCACCACCTTCTCCCCGATCCTCGGCCCGGCGCTCAACGGCCAGGGCTTCGCGCTGATCAAGGACACCGACGGCGGGGCGTACGACGGGGACTCGACCCACGACCGCGCGGTCGGACCGATGCAGTTCATCCCGTCGACCTGGGCGACCTGGGGCCAGGACGGGAACGGCGACGGGCGCAAGGACCCCAACAACATCCACGACGCGGCGCTGGCCGCCGGCCGCTACCTCTGCGCCGGCACCCGCGACCTGTCGCTCGCCACGGACCTCGACCGGGCGGTGCTGAGCTACAACCACTCCACCGAGTACCTGCGCACGGTGCGCTCCTGGTTCGACTACTACAACCGCGGCACCCACGAGGTCCCGGACGGCACGGGCGTCCTCCCGAAGGACACGGAGACCGGCACGTCCTCCCCGTCACCCACGCCCACTCCGCCGGCCACCTCGTCGCCGAGCACGCCGCCCGCCACCACGCCGCCCGCCACCACGCCGCCGGCCACGAAGCCCCCGGCCACGAAGCCCCCGTCCACCGGTCCGACGACTCCGCCGACCACGCCGCCCACCACCCCGGCGCCCGGCGTGACCTTCGGGAGCCTCGAGAACGCGGGCACCGGCACCCTCACCGCCACGGCAGGCGACGCGTTCTCCGAGCGCGTCAAGGTCCGGGCGAGGAACAAGCTGGGCGCGCCGCTCGCCAGGACGTCCGTCACCTTCAGCGTCGTCGGCGACACGGACACCCGCTTCACCGGCGGGAAGCGCACCGTGACCCTGACCACCGGGGCCGACGGCACCGTCACCGCACCCGTCCTCACGGCCGGTGAGGCGACGGGCCCCTTCAGGGTGACCGCCGTCGCGGGCGGCACGACGCCGCGCACCGTCAGCCTCCTCGCGAGCGTCACGGCCCGGGTCGCGGACACCCTCGTCCGTACCGACGACAAGGTCCTGACGGCCGCCCCCGGCACCGAGTTCGCCGACCGGCTCGAGGTCAAGGCGGCGTACAAGGGCACCGGCGTGGCGGACACCGCCGTCACCGCCACGATGATCACCGACGCGGAGACGCCCACCGCGAACGACAAGGGTCCGTACTTCAAGGACGCGCTCGGCACCCCCGTCCGCATCCTGACCCTGAAGACCGGTGCCGACGGACTCCTCGAACTCCCGGAGATCTACGCCGACGACACGGCGGGCACCTACAGGCTGCGGCTCACCACCGCGAGCGGCGCCACGCTGACCGTCGAGCTGAAGGTCGAGGCCCCCGCGGCCTGACCCGCACGGCACGAGAGGCTTCCGGCTCCGGCCGGAAGCCTCTCGTGCCGTCGCTAGTCCCGGCGCAGCCGCGCCGACGTGAAGCGCGTGGCCTCCACCGTCGTCGGGTCCTCCGGCCACGGGTGCTTCGGGTAACGGCCGCGCAGTTCCGCCCGTACGCCCCGGTAGCCCTCCCGCCAGAACGACGCCAGGTCCGCCGTGACCGCCGCCGGCCGCCCGGCGGGGGACAGCAGATGGACCAGGACGGGGACCCCCGCCACCCGGGGTGTCTCGCCCATCCCGAAGAGCTCCTGGAGCTTCACCGCGAGCACGGGCTGCTCCCCGCCGTACTCCACCCGGATCCGGGACCCGCTCGGCACCTCGATCCGCTCCGGGGCGAGCTCGTCGAGCCGGGCCGCCTCGCCCGTCGCCCACGGCAGCAGCCGCCGCACCGCCTGCCCGGCGTCGATCCGCGCCAGGTCCGCGCGGCGGCCGGCGCGGGACAGCTCGGGCTCCAGCCACTCCCCGGCGCGGGCCAGCAGCGCGGCGTCCGACACGTCGGGCCACGGCGCCCCCAGCACCCGGTGCAGGAAGGCGAGCCGCAGCCGCAGCTGCTCGCTGTCCCGGTTCCACCGCAGCAGCCCCGGGCCCTCCCGGCGCAGCCCCTCCAGCAGCGCCCCGCGCACCAGCTCCGGGGCCGGCCTGCGCAGCGCGCGTACCGACAGCTCGACGGCCCCCAGGCGTTCGACGGAGCGGGCCACCACGTCGCCGTCCGCCCACCGGACCTCCTCGCCGGAGAACCGCAGGTGCCCCGCGGCCAGCCGTGCGGTGTCCTCGTCGACGACGGCCGCCAGCCGCACCCGGGCGGACGCGGCGTGGGCGGGCCGGTCCGCGACCGCGACCGCGAGCCACGGCGCGCTGCGCAGCCGTGAGCCGTCCCGCAGCTCCGCCCCCGTGCCCGACACCATCAGGAACGCCCCCTCGCCCCGGGCCCGCGCCACCCGCTCAGGGAAGGCCAGTGCCGCCACCAGCCCCACGGCCGCGTCGTCCGGGCCGGTACCGGCGTCCGCCGGGGAGCCGAGGGACTGCGAGAGCCGCCGCACCTCCTGCCGCCAGCGCGCCGCGTAACCGTCCCCGCCGCGCCGTGCCGTGCGCAGCGCGTGCGCCAGGTCGTCGCCGTACTCCCGAGGCGGCTCCTCGCCGATCAAAGCCACCACCTCCGCGGCGCGGCGCCCGCCGACCTCGTCCGCGCCGTCCAGGAGGGCACGGGCCAGCCGGGGGTGCAGGCCGAGCCGGGACATCCGTACGCCCCGGTCCGTCGCGCGCCCCTCTGCGTCCACGGCGCCGACCGCCGTCAGCACCTCCCGGGCCGCGCCCATGGCACCGGCGGGCGGCGGGTCCAGCAGCGCGAGCCCCGAGGCGTCCGGATCGCCCCAGCAGGCCGCCTGCAGCGCGAACGCCGCGAGGTCGGCCACCTTGATCTCGGGGGAGGGGAACGCGGCCAGGCGCCCGTCCTCGGCCTCCTCCCAGCAGCGGTACACCGCGCCCGGAGCCTCACGCCCCGCACGGCCCGCACGCTGGCGTCCCGCCGCACGCGACGCCCGTACGGTCGTCAGGGCGCCCAGCCCCCGCGCGTGGTCGGTACGCGGCTCCCTGGAGAGGCCTGAATCCACGACGACCCGCACCCCGGGCACCGTCAGGGACGACTCCGCCACGGACGTCGCCAGCACCACCCGGCGCCCGCCCGACGGCCCCGCCAGCACCGCGTCCTGCACGGCCGCCGGGGCGCGACCGTGGACCTGGAGCACCTCGGCGCCGACGCCCGCGAGCTGACCGGCCACCCGCCCGATCTCTCCGACACCGGGCAGGAAGCACAGGACGTCACCGTCGCGCTCGGCGAGCGCCCGGCGCACCACGGCGGCCACGTGCGTCAGCAGCGCCGGGTCCACCCTCATGCCGTGCGGCGGGCGCACCGGTCCGGCCGGCGGCGCCCACACCACCTCGACCGGATGGGACACCCCCTGCGCCTCGACCACCGGCGCGTCGCCCAGCAGCCGCGCCCAGCCCGCCGCGTCCGTCGTCGCCGACGCCGCCACCAGCCGCAGATCGGGCCGGATCGTCCCCCGTACGTCGAGGAGGAACGCCGCGGCCGTGTCCGCGTCCAGGTGGCGCTCGTGGCACTCGTCGATGATCACCACGTCGACGCCGGCCAGCTCCTGGTCGCGCTGCAGCCGCTGGAGCAGCACCCCGGTGGTCACGACCTCCACCACCGTGCCGCGCCCCACCACCCGCTCCCCGCGCACCGTGAAACCGACCCGTTCCCCGGGCCGCTCCCCGAGCAGCCACGCCATCCGCCGCGCCGCGGCCCGGGCGGCGATCCTGCGGGGCTCTGCGACGAGCACCCGGCGCGCCGGACCGCCGCCGGTCAGCCCGGCGAGGACCAGGGGCACGAGGGTCGTCTTGCCGGTACCGGGCGGCGCGCACAGCACCGCGGCACCCCGCTCGTCGAGCGCGCGCTCCAGGGCGGGCACAGCGGTGCGTACGGGCAACTGGTCCAGGGCGTCGGTACGGATCACGCCCCCAGTCTCGTACGCCCGGCGTTCAGGCGGGCCGGTGGTCCCTCAGGCGGAGGCCCGGTCGTCCCGCTCGCAGACGAAGATCGCGGTGCCGGGGATCAGGTTGCCGCGCAGCGGGGACCAGCCGCCCCACTCCTGGTCGTTCCAGGCCGGCCACTCCGGCTCCACGAGATCGATCAGGCGGAAACCGCCCGCCACCACGTCCCGCACCCGGTCGCCCAGCGTCCTGTGATGCTCCACGTACACCGCGTCGCCGCTCCCGTCCTGTTCCACGTACGGCACGCGGTCGAAGTACGAGGCGGAGACGGAGAGGCCCTCGGGACCCGGCTCGTCCGGGAACGCCCAGCGGATCGGGTGCGTCACGGAGAAGACCCAGCGGCCCCCGGGCCGCAGCACCCGGTGCACCTCGCGGAACACCTGCACGGGGTCGGCGACGAAGGGCACCGCGCCGTAGGCGGAACAGGCCAGGCCGAAGGAGCCGTCGCGGAAGGGGAGCCGTCCGGCGTCGGCCTCCACGAGGGGGACGCCGTCGCCGATCCGCAGGGCGTGCTGGAGCTGGCGGTGGGAGAGGTCCAGGGCCACCGGGCGGGCGCCGCGCGCGGCGAGCCAGCGCGAGCACTGGGCGGCGCCCGCCCCGATCTCCAGGACGTCCAGGCCCTTCAGGTCCTCCGCCGGGCCCAGCAGGGCCGCCTCCGCCTCGTCCAGCCCCTCCGGGCCCCAGACGAAGCGGTCGTCCCCGAGGAACGCTCCGTGGTCGCTCTGGTACTCGTCGGCGTTCCGGTCCCACCAGCCGCGGCTCGCCCGGCTGCTCTCCGCCTCGCCGGCTTCCCGCCGGGTCGCCTCGGGTTCGGACTCGTAGATCTCTTGGCTCATCGTGCCCGTCGTTGTAGTTTGCCTTCACCCGCCTCGCGCGGGTGCCTCCACGGGCCGCAGGGGGTGAGTGCGCCTGGTTGCGCGCACGACACGCCGCTGCGACCGATGTGGCCTCGGTGAACGTGAGTTGTGCCGGGATTGGGGTGTTGTGCCCCGGGTGTGCGCCTTCGCGCATTGACCCTGTCCGGCTGCCCCCGTATGCTACAAGTTGCGCTGCGAGCCTGCGCGCTTCAGACCTAGCAGGCCGCGCTCGCGTCTGTTGCATGTCCCCTCGGTTGTCGAGGCGCCTTCCGGTTAACGGATCGGCGCTTTCCAGGCTGTCCGGTCTTCTGCAGAGGCGATACGGGCTCTCGGCGTAGCAGTACCTACGACTCACTGTCCGTACCGGAGCCCTTTCCCACATGACGAGCAGCACCGAGACCACCGCCACCACTCCGCAGGTTGCGGTCAACGACATCGGCGACGCGGACGCGTTCCTCGCGGCGATCGACGAGACGATCAAGTACTTCAACGACGGCGACATCGTTGACGGTGTCATCGTCAAGGTTGACCGGGACGAGGTTCTCCTCGACATCGGTTACAAGACCGAAGGCGTCATCCCGAGCCGCGAGCTCTCGATCAAGCACGACGTCGACCCGAACGAGGTCGTCAAGGTCGGCGACGAGATCGAGGCCCTGGTTCTCCAGAAGGAGGACAAGGAAGGCCGCCTGATCCTCTCGAAGAAGCGCGCTCAGTACGAGCGTGCCTGGGGCACCATCGAGAAGATCAAGGAAGAAGACGGCATCGTCACCGGTACCGTCATCGAGGTCGTCAAGGGTGGTCTCATCCTCGACATCGGCCTCCGTGGCTTCCTCCCGGCGTCGCTCGTCGAGATGCGTCGTGTCCGCGACCTCCAGCCCTACGTGGGCAAGGAGCTCGAGGCCAAGATCATCGAGCTGGACAAGAACCGCAACAACGTGGTCCTGTCCCGCCGTGCCTGGCTCGAGCAGACGCAGTCCGAGGTCCGCCAGACGTTCCTCACGACCCTGCAGAAGGGTCAGGTCCGCTCCGGCGTCGTCTCCTCGATCGTCAACTTCGGTGCCTTCGTGGACCTGGGTGGCGTCGACGGTCTCGTGCACGTCTCCGAGCTCTCCTGGAAGCACATCGACCACCCCTCCGAGGTTGTCGAGGTCGGCCAGGAAGTCACCGTCGAGGTTCTCGACGTCGACATGGACCGCGAGCGCGTGTCGCTGTCGCTCAAGGCGACGCAGGAAGACCCGTGGCAGCAGTTCGCCCGTACGCACCAGATCGGGCAGGTCGTTCCCGGTAAGGTCACCAAGCTCGTTCCGTTCGGTGCGTTCGTGCGCGTCGACGAGGGCATCGAGGGCCTGGTCCACATCTCCGAGCTGGCCGAGCGCCACGTGGAGATCCCGGAGCAGGTCGTCCAGGTCAACGACGAGATCTTCGTCAAGGTCATCGACATCGACCTCGAGCGCCGTCGCATCAGCCTCTCGCTGAAGCAGGCCAACGAGGCGTTCGGCGGAGACCCGGCCTCGGTCGAGTTCGACCCGACGCTGTACGGCATGGCCGCGTCGTACGACGACCAGGGCAACTACATCTACCCCGAGGGCTTCGACCCCGAGACCAACGACTGGCTCGAGGGCTTCGAGGCGCAGCGCGAGGTCTGGGAGACGCAGTACGCCGAGGCGCAGCAGCGCTTCGAGCAGCACCAGGCCCAGGTCATCAAGTCCCGCGAGGCCGACGAGGCTGCCGCTGCCGAGGGCGCTGCCGCCCCGGCCGGCGCTGCCCCGGCTGCCTCCGGCGGCAGCGGTGGCGGCGGCTCGTACTCCTCGGAGTCCGCGGACAACTCCGGCGCCCTGGCGTCGGACGAGGCCCTGGCCGCCCTGCGCGAGAAGCTGGCCGGCGGCCAGAGCTGACGCTCTGACCCCAGCCGCTCATCGGCCGCAGTAGCTGTAGAGCTGTAGGTGAGGCCCGTCCCCTCCGGGGGGCGGGCCTCACTCATGTCCGGACGCGGTTCTCGCTCGTGTGCGGCCGCGGGCGTCAGGGCGTGACGGCGATGTTCGTCAGCCCCTTGCCGCCGGTGACCGTGTTGGAGGCGTACACGGTGGTGGGGCAGCTCGTGCTCGCATTGGTCACGTTGACGGCGAGCTGCCCGCCGCCGGTGGCGCCGGTCAGGTCCGAGGCGTTGCCGCGGAAGACGGTGCCGCAGCCCCAGCCGCTCTGCTGGGTGTGCGTCTCGTAGCCGTTGTTCGTGGTGCGGACGCCCTTGTTGTTCTCGACCAGCACGTCGTTGCCCTTCACGTCGACCCACGAGTCGTCGTAGTTGGCGCCGGTCAGGCCGCTGCCGTCGAAGGTGTTCCCGATGATCTCCGCACCGGTGGTGCCTTCCTTGATGTCTATGTTCTCGCCGCCGACACCCGGACCGATCGTGTTGCCGATGATCCGCGCGTTGTCGCTCCGGTCGGTGAGGTCGCCCGCCGAGCCCACGTACACGCCCTCGCCCATGCCCCGGCCGTTCTGGCCCGTGTCGTGGATCCGGGAGTTCTTCAGGACGCCGTCACGGCTGGACGTGCGGAAGTGGACGCCCTCCATGTCGAGGCCGTGCACGGTCACCGAGTCGATGACGACGCCGTTCGCCGCATCGGTGACGATGCCCTTCTGGCCGCCGGTGACGGTGACGCCGTACACCGTCCAGTACGACGCTCCGTTCAGGTGCAGCCCGTAGCCGCCGCCGGCCGTCAGGACCGCCGCCGGGGATCCGGTGAGGGTGATCCGCGCCGCGGAGGTGGCCGGGACGGTCGCCTTGAAGTTCCTTGTGTAGGTGCCGTCGGCGAGCCGGATCGTGTCACCCGGGGCCGCGGCGGCCAGCGCCGCCTTGAGCTGCGCCGCGGTGCTCACCTCGATGACCGTCGCCGCCCGTGCGGGGCCGGCCGCGACGAGGGGCAGCGTGGCCGCGGCGTGTGCGGCGGTCAGCAGTGCGGGGAACGGTGTGCGGGTGCGCATGGGGGTGCCTTCCCGTCGAGGAGGTTCAGGCGTTCTCGTACGTGAATATCGGGCGGGTCGCTGAAACTGCCCGTGACCGTATGGGCGGAGTGTGGACATGTCAAGGTCTGGACCAATGCCCCCCGATACTGAGGGGCGGAAGAAACGTGTGAGATACACGAGTAGCTGACGGGCCGTAACAAGCGCTTGCCAGGATCCGCGCAACGTCCGGATCACCAGGGGAGCCAGGGAATGACACACACGTCGAGCACCTCACGCGTCTCGCAGGACTCTCCCGTGGCGGCAGGCGCCAGCCGCCGAAGCTTTCTGCGCAACGTGGGCCTCACCGGCGGCGCCGGTGCCATGTTCGCCACGATGGGCGCTCTCGGACTCGCGCCCACCGCGGCCGCGGCGGGCCGCGAACCCGCCTTCCGGGCACCGAGCCCGGGCGACTTCTCGCTGAAGGGGAAGGCCGCCGCCAAGGTCGTGGTCGTCGGCGGGGGCATCGCCGGCCTCGCCGCCGCGTACGAGCTGGGCAAAGCCGGCTACGACTGTACGGTCCTGGAGGCCCGCGGACGCACCGGCGGGCGCAACTTCACCGTCCGGGGCGGCGACACGACGACCGACACCCACGGCAACAGGCAGACCGCCCGCTTCAGCGACGGCCAGTACATGAACGCCGGGCCCGGCCGCATCCCGCAGTGGATGGTCACCCTCGACTACTGCCGGGAACTCGGCGTCCCCGTCGAGGTGTTCACCAACGAGAACGCCAACGCCTACCTCTTCAACGAGAAGGCCGGCATGAAGGGGCCGGTGCGCTACCGCACCGCCAAGGCCGACATGTACGGCTACGTCGCCGAACTCCTCGCCAAGGCCGGAGACAAGGGCGCCCTCGACCGGCAGATCACCGCCGACGACCAGGAACGGCTCCTGGAGTTCCTCAAGGACTTCGGCGACATCGGCGACACGCTCGACTACACCGGCAGCTCCCGGCGCGGCTACCGCGTCGACCCGGCCGCCGCCGGGACCCCGGGTGAGGAACTCGGACCCGTCCCCACCGCGTCCGAGGTCTTCGCCAGCGGCGTCGGGCGCTACTTCTCCTTCGAATTCGAGTACGACCAGGCGATGCTGATGTTCCAGCCGGTGGGCGGCATGGACCGGATACCCGCGGCGCTCACCCGGGCGGTGGGCGAGCGGCGTGTCCGGACCGGAGCGGCCGTCACCGGCATCACGGACACGGCGCACGGCGTCTCCGTCACCTACACCCAGGCGGGCCGCACTCGCCGCATCGAGGCGGACTACTGCATCGCCGCGCTCCCGCCCAACATCCTGGCCAAGACGTCCCACAACCTCGGCCCGGCGGTCCAGAGCGCCCTGGAGTCCTGCAAGCCGTCCTCGGCCGGCAAGATCGGGCTGGAGTACAGGAGCCGCTGGTGGGAGAGCGACCACCGGATCTTCGGGGGCATCACCGAGACGGACATGGACCTCTCCCACATCTGGTACCCGTCCTACGGGCACCTCGGCGAACGCGGCACCATCATCGGCTACTACAACACCGGTGCGAACGCCGACGCCTACGCCGCCCTCGCTCCGCGCGAGAGGGAAGCGCGGGCGGTCGCCCAGGGCGTGAAGATCCACGGCGACAAGTACCGCACGGAACTCGCCACGTCGTTCTCCCACCACTGGCGCCAGACCCCGTACCTCGAAGCCTCCTGGCACTCCCTGTCCGGCGGGCCCGACGCTCCCGCCTTCGCGCCGCTCAACAGCCCCGCCGGGCACGTGTACTTCGCCGGTGACTACCTCAGCCACACCGACGCCTGGCAGCACGGGGCGTTCACCTCGGCACGGAAGGCGGTCACGGCGCTGCACAGCCGGGTCCTCGCGTAACGGTGAGGACGGGGGCGCGGACGGGAATGCCGTGGCCGGGCGGGGTGTTCTTGTCGAGGAACACGAGGAGGAGCGGTAACCGTGCCTGATCCGCAGAGTTTGTACGAATGGGAGCCCAAGGGCCTGGCCGTCGTCGACATGGCGCTCGCCCAGGAGTCGGCCGGCCTGGTCATGCTCTACCACTTCGACGGCTACATCGACGCGGGCGAGACCGGCGAGCAGATCGTCGACGGCCTGCTCGAGACGCTGCCCCACCAGACCGTGGCCCGCTTCGACCACGACCGGCTCGTCGACTACCGGGCACGCCGCCCGCTGCTGACCTTCAGGCGTGACCGGTACACGGCGTTCGAGGCACCCACCCTGGACGTGAAGGTCGTCCAGGACGCCACGGGCGCCCCGTTCCTGCTGCTCTCCGGGCCGGAGCCCGACGTCGAGTGGGAGAGGTTCGCCGCCGCCGTGGAGCAGATCGTGGAGCGGCTCGGCGTGCGCCTCGCCGTCAGCTTCCACGGCATCCCCATGGGCGTTCCGCACACCCGCCCCGTCGGCCTCACCCCGCACGGCAACCGCACCGACCTGATGCCCGGACACCGCAGCCCCTTCGACGAGGCGCAGGTACCCGGCTCCGCCGAGGCGCTCGTGGAGTACCGGCTGATGGAGGCCGGGCACGACGTCCTCGGCGTAGCGGCCCATGTGCCGCACTACGTCGCCCGGTCCGCCTACCCGGACGCCGCGCTCACCGCCCTGGAAGCGGTCACCGCGGCGACCGGGCTGGTCCTGCCGAGCGTCGCGCACACGCTGCGCACGGAGGCGCACCGCACCCAGACGGAGATCGACCGGCAGGTCGGCCAGGGTGACGAGGAGCTCGTCACGCTCGTCGAAGGGCTGGAGCACCAGTACGACGCGATCGCGGGTTCCGAGACCCGGGGCAACCTCGTCGCGGAGCCGGCCGACCTCCCGTCGGCGGACGAGATCGGCCGCGAATTCGAACGCTTCCTCGCGGAACGTGAGGGCGATTCCTGAGGGGCCTCCGGCCGCTCCCCGGCCGGAGGCTAGGGTCGGCACATGCTGAAAGTGGGCCTGACCGGCGGGATCGGCGCCGGCAAGAGTGAAGTGTCACGGCTGCTCGCACGCTACGGAGCCGTACTGATCGACGCCGACCGGATCGCCCGCGAGGTCGTCGAGCCCGGGACTCCCGGGCTCACGGCCGTCGTCGAGGCCTTCGGTCCCGGAATCCTCGGCGCCGACGGAGCCCTGCACCGGCCGGCGCTCGGGTCGATCGTCTTCGCCGACCCCGCACGCCTGGCCACGCTCAACGCCATCGTCCACCCCCTCGTCGGGGCCCGCTCCGCCGAGCTGGAACGGGCCGCCGGGCCCGGCGCGGTCGTCGTCCACGACGTCCCGCTGCTCACGGAGAACGGCCTCGCCCCGGTCTACGACCTCGTCGTGGTCGTCGACGCCGCGCCCGGCACCCAGCTCGACCGGCTCGTACGGCTGCGCGGGATGACGGAGTCCGACGCCCGCGCCCGCATGGCGGCGCAGGCCACGCGCGAGGAGCGGCTGGCCGTCGCCGACATCGTCGTCGACAACGACGGCCCCCTGGACGATCTGGAACCCCAGGTCCGCGGGGTCTGGTCGGAGCTCACCGCACGGGCCGCCGCCGGCTGACCCGGCGTACGGCGGAATACGCGCACCCCGCCGGATGTTGAAGAGCGCCAGGCAAGGGGAAGGATACGGCCGTGCCCGAGAGCAACCCGGAAACGCATGTGATCGACTTCCGCGCGGCGGAGCAGCTGCTCGCGGCGCGTGACCCGAGGGGTGCGGTCAAGCTGCTCGACTCGGTGATAGCGGCCCACCCGGAGAACACCGCTGCCCGGCTGCTGCGCGCCCGGGCCTTCTTCGCCGCCGCGCAACTGCGCCCGGCCGAGCTGGAGTTCGAGCTGGTCCTGGAGCGTGAGCCGGACAACGCCTTCGCGCACTTCGCCCTGGCCCGCACCTTCCAGCGCGCCGGCCGGCCCGAACAGGCCACCCGCCACTTCCGGCTGGCCGCCGCGCTCGACCCGAATCCGGAGTACCTGCGGGCGGCCCGCTTCGACGAACCCTCCTGACGGTGCCGGGACGGGACTCAGCGGCCGTACCGGCCCCGCCCGCCCCGGTCGGGTTCGTACGGAGGGACGTCCCTGCCCGGCTGGTAGTGCGGGCCCTGCCGCATATGGCGGACGACGACGCAGAAGTCCGTGACCGTCACCATCAGCAGCACACCGCAGGCCGTCGCCCAGCCGACGCGTTCCGTCGCCACGAAGGCCGCCAGGCCTCCGGCGGCCCAGATCATGCCCCAGAGACTCAGCCAGAGCCGCATCCGCAGGGGGCTCCGTGCGGTGGACGGTTCACTTCCGGTACGCATCTGCATCGCCTCCTCTCCAGGATGACCCCGCGGCGCGGCGGACGGAAGCCCGGCGGCCGCCGTCCGCGGCGCGCGACGGGGAACGCGGCCCCGCGCCCGTACGTTCCGGCGGGTATGAGCGGACAACTGGTACGTGAGGGACACACAGGGACGGGGCCGGGCGCGATCACACCGGACGGCTGTGCGGTCGAGCTGTACGCCCGCATGTCCGTCGGCAGCGAACCCGAGGTGATCGCCTCGGCGCTGCGGCCGGGAGCGAGCGTGCTCGAACTGGGATGCGGGGCCGGCCGGGTGACGCACCCCCTGGTCGCCCTGGGCTTCGACGTGACAGCGGTGGACGAGTCCGCGCAGATGCTGGAGCACGTGCACGGAGCACGCACGGTCCAGGGCCCCATCGAGACGCTCGACCTCGGCGAGGAACGGTTCGACGCCGTGGTGCTCGGGTCGTTCCTGGTGCACACGAGCGATGACCGGGTCAGGGAAGGGCTCCTCGGGACCTGTCGCAGGTATGTGAAGGACGACGGCGTCGTGCTCATCCAGCGGGAAGGCGCCGACTACCACTCCGATGTGCCCCGGGAGAGGGAGGACCGGGCCGCGGGCTGCACCATCCGGATCCTCTCGTCGGACCCCGTCGGCGACGGGGTGCACGAGGTGCGCGTGGAGTACGTCTTCGAGGACGCCCGGTGGACGCAGACCTTCCGGTCGCGGGAGCTGTCCGTGGAGCGGTTCGAGGCGCATCTGGAGGAGGCCGGGCTCGTCGTCGGCCGCTACCTCACCCCGGACGGCGTCTGGGTGCTGGCGCGGCCCCGGCAGCCCTGAAAGAAGGCACATCGGGGGCCGTGGGGCGATGAGTTCCGGAGACCGGTGCGGTCTACCTCTCCGTAAGCGCCGGGAAGCACGGCGGCAGGAGCCGCACCGCGTGCCGGCGCACGTCACGCACCCACCACGCCCTCCGAGGAGACCTCCATGCCCGAAGCCGTCGCCGCCGCCTCGCTCGCCGCGCCGAATGCCCCCTCCGCGCCGCGCCGCCGCGTGGCCTCCGCCGCCCTGACCGGGGCCCGTGTCGTTCTCGCGCTGTTCCTGGGCTTCAGCGCGGTGGCCAAGCTCGTCGCCCACGCGTCGGCCGTCGAGTCCTTCGACAGGATGGGCTGGGGCAGCGGGGCGATGTACGCGATCGGGGGTCTGGAGCTGGCGGGCGCGCTGGCCCTGCTGATCCCGCTCCTCGCGGGAGTGGCCGCCATCGCCCTCGTCGGGCTGCTGGCCGGTGCGTCCGTCGTCCAGCTGACGCTGCTCGACCCCCCGAACGCGGTCATGCCCGCGCTGCTCATCGTCCTGGTCGTCCTCATCGCCCGGGACCGCCGGGAGCGGACCCGGGAGCTGTTCGCGCTGCTCCGCGGCCAGGGGCGGACGGCCCGCGCCGGTCAGTGGACGAAGCTGTAGCTGCGCCAGGGCAGGGCGCGCGCGGCGTTGGTGTCGGAGAACGTGGTGGCCACGTAGGCGGTCCCCCGGCCGGAGCAGTCGCGGGTGGTGTAGAGAACCATGTCGACCATGGTCCGGTTGTCGACCTTCCCCGAACCGGCCGGGTCCATCGTGTGACAGCCCTTCACCGAAGGGCTGTGCACGGTGACGACCTCGTCCTTCTCGGTGGTGTAGGACACCGGCCCCACCGCCGTGCGCCCGAGGCCGGAACAGCCCGTGGCGGCCAGGGCGATCAGGACCGCACCGGCGGCGATGCCGGTACGTCGGCGGAGAACGGTGGGGGGCGCGGTGACGGACATGGGCGAATCCTCGTCTGCTCGTCCGGCTCATCGGTACGTCACAGAGACGTGCTGGCGCTGCCACCCTGCCCGGTCCCCGGGGCGCCGGCATCCGGTGCGCGGCCGGCCGGGGCCACTGGCACCCGGACGGGGGTTCGAAAGTGTGCGTACCGGGCATATCGTGTTAATAGGGCGTGATGGGTGGGTGCGGTGACGCATCCCGGAGTCAGGGGGCCGTGATGGTCCAGGTTCTGTTGGTCGTACTGGTGGCCGTGCTCGCGGGCGGCCTGCTCTACGGCATGGCCGCGGCCCGGGTGGTCAAGCAGTACGAACGGGGTGTCGTGCTCCGGCTCGGCCGGCTCCACGACGCGGTGCGCCCTCCGGGCTTCACCATGATCGTCCCGGGCGTCGACCGGCTCCGTAAGGTGAACATGCAGATCGTGACGATGCCCGTGCCCGCCCAGGACGGGATCACGCGCGACAACGTCACGGTGCGGGTGGACGCGGTCATCTACTTCAAGGTCGTGGACCCGGCGAGCGCGGTGATCCAGGTGGAGGACTACCGGTTCGCGGTCTCCCAGATGGCGCAGACCTCCCTCCGGTCGATCATCGGTAAGAGCGACCTGGACGATCTGCTGTCCGACCGCGAGAAGCTGAACCAGGGTCTTGAACTGATGATCGACAGCCCCGCGGTGGGCTGGGGTGTGCAGATCGACCGGGTCGAGATCAAGGACGTGTCGCTGCCCGAGACGATGAAGCGGTCCATGGCCCGGCAGGCCGAGGCCGACCGTGAGCGGCGCGCGAGGGTCATCAACGCCGACGCGGAGCTGCAGGCCTCGAAGAAGCTCGCCCAGGCGGCGCAGCAGATGTCGACCCAGCCGGCGGCTCTGCAACTGCGGCTGCTGCAGACGGTGGTCGCGGTCGCGGCCGAGAAGAACTCCACGCTGGTCCTGCCCTTCCCGGTGGAGCTCCTCCGCTTCCTGGAACGGGCACAGCAGGGGCAGGAGCCGCGGCCGCCCGTGGGTGCCGGGCAGCCGGACCCGGAACAGCCCGAGGAGCCGTCCACCGCGAAGGCGCCCGTCATGGATCCTTCGGTCACGGAGCAGACGTTCACGGACCGGCCGCTCCCGGACGCCCCCCTCACCGACGGGGCCGCGGAGCCGGACGGGGTGCCGGAGTTCGACCCGGAGGCGCTCCCGGAGCTCGATCCGGAGGAGCCGCCCGGCCGCTCCCGGACCAGGCCCTTCACCCGTCACTGACACGGTTGTCCGCCCGTCCCACCTGGGGAGACACGGCCGGGGCGGGCGCTGTCACACCCCCCGCCTAGACTCGCGAAGACAGGAGAAGTGCGAGCGGACCGAGGCGGGAGGGGACGGTGGACATGACGCGGCAGGCGCAGGACGTCACCATCGACCGGCTGCTGCGGTGCGCGGCGGTCTTCCTGCCGGCAGCGCTGCCCCGCGACGGCCGGATCGCCTTCTGGGACCCCGAAGAAGCCGTCGGCCTCCCGGAGCCCGACGCGGTGCCGCCCGCCGGCGGGCCCGCGTGCGCCGTCACCGAGCTCACGGTCGCCGTCCGGCACGGCACGGACGGAGCCCGGACCCGCACCGTGCCCGCCGTCGTGCTTCCCGTCGGGGACGCGGTGCCCCTGCTCGCGCGCGCCAGGCACCGCGCCACGGCCCATCCCGCCACCCGCGCGTGGGGAGCGGCGGCTCTGCACGCCCTCACCCTCGTGGCGCGCGGCAGGCTCCTGCCCGGACTGACCGCCGACGACCACGACGCCTGGCGGGCAGGACCGCGCGACGCGGAGGACATCGCCCATCTCAGGGCCGTCGCCGCCTCGATGCCGCCCGAGGGCCACGCAGTCCCGCTGGACGGGACGCCCTCGCGCGTCCCCGAGCCCCGTGCGCTGCTCGGCGCCTTCCTCGACTCCGTCGCCGACACCCTGCCCCGGACGCCCGCCGCCGCCCACGCCATGGGTGCGCCGTTCGCCGCCCCCGGAGGACAGCACCTGCCGGACGCCCGCGCCTGGGCCGTCGAGGTGGCCGCCGGCCTCGACGCGGGGGTGCGCGTCTCGCTCCGGCTCGACCTCTCCGCGTACGACCTCTTCGACTCCTCCGGCGAGGACGCCCGGGCGGACGCCGGGGACGAGGAGACGCCCCGCACCCCGGCCGGCACGCGCCACGCCGCCGCCGCCATCACCCAGGTGCACAGCCTGGCCGATCCGACGTACGTCACCGACGCGGCCACGCTGTGGAGCGGCGGGGCGGGGGAGCCCTTCGGACCGCGGGCCCGGATCGACGCCGTGCTCGCGCTGCGCCGCGCCGCCCGCGTCTGGCCACCGCTGGAGAGGCTGCTGGACCAGCCCGTCCCCGACGTCCTCGCCGTCACCGAGGACGAGCTCCACGAGCTGATCGGCGCGGCCGGAGCACGGCTCGCGGCGGCAGGGGTGGCGGTCCACTGGCCCCGGGAGCTCGCCCGCTCGCTCACGGCGGCGGCCGTCGTCCGCCCCGCGCCGGGGTCCGCCACCGACGGCACCTCCTTCTTCGACGCCGAGCAGCTCTTCGCGTTCGACTGGCAGCTCTCCCTGGGCGATGACCGGCTCACCGAGGCCGAGATGGACACCCTGGCCGAGGCGCACCGGCCGGTGGTGCGGCTGCGCGACCAATGGGTCGTCGTGGATCCCGCGCTCGTCCGTAAGGCACGTAAGCGGGAGCTCGGTCTCCTGGACCCGGTGGACGCGCTCGCCGTCGCCCTCACGGGCACCGCCGAGGTCGACGGCGAAGAGGTCGAGGCCGTGCCGGCCGGCGCCCTCGCCGCGCTCCGCACGCGCATCCTGGACGAGGACGCCACCCTCCCGGCGCCGCCCGGTCTCGACGCCACCCTCCGGGACTACCAGCTCCGCGGCCTGGCCTGGCTGGACCGCATGACCTCCCTCGGCCTGGGCGGCTGTCTCGCCGACGACATGGGCCTCGGCAAGACGATCACCGTCATCGCGCTGCATCTGCACCGCGCGCATGCCGCGCCCACGCTGGTGGTCTGCCCCGCCTCCCTCCTCGGCAACTGGCACCGTGAGATCAACCGCTTCGCACCCGGCGTCCCCGTGGGCCGCTTCCACGGCACCGACCGCACCCTCGGCGGCTCCGACGGCGGCTTCGTCCTCACGACGTACGGCACGATGCGCTCCAGCGCGGAGCAGCTCGCCGCGCACACCTGGGGGCTGGTCGTCGCCGACGAGGCGCAGCACGTGAAGAATCCGCACTCCTCGACCGCCAGGGCACTGCGCACCATCCCCGCCCCGGCCCGTGTCGCCCTGACCGGCACCCCCGTCGAGAACAACCTCTCCGAGCTGTGGGCGCTGCTCGACTGGACCACCCCGGGCCTGCTCGGCCCGCTCAAGGCCTTCCGCTCCCGGCACGCCAGGATCGTCGAGAACACCGGCACCGCCGCCGGCCTGGGCAACGACGAGGCCGTCGAGCGGCTCTCCCGACTGGTCCGGCCCTTCCTGCTGCGCCGCAAGAAGTCCGACCCGGGCATCGCGCCCGAGCTTCCGCCCAAGACCGAGACCGACCACCCCGTCTTCCTCACCCGGGAACAGGCCACGCTCTACGAGGCGGCCGTCCGCGAGACGATGGCGTTCATCGAGCAGTCGGAGGGCATTGCCCGCCGCGGCCTGATCATGAAGCTCCTGGGCTCGCTCAAGCAGATCTGCAACCACCCCGCGCAGTATCTGAAGGAGGAGCCGACCCGGCTCACAGGGCGCTCCGGCAAGCTCGCCCTGCTCGACGAGCTCCTCGACACCATCCTCTCCGAGGACGGTTCCGTCCTGATCTTCACCCAGTACGTGTCGATGGCCAGGCTCCTCGCCGCCCACCTGGCATCCCGCGCGATCCCCTCCCAGCTGCTGCACGGCGGCACACCGGTGCCGGAGCGGGAGCGGATGGTGGACAGCTTCCAGTCCGGCGAGGTCCCCGTCTTCCTGCTCTCCCTCAAGGCGGCGGGCACCGGACTCAACCTCACCCGGGCCGCCCACGTCATCCACTACGACCGCTGGTGGAACCCGGCGGTCGAGGAGCAGGCCACCGACCGCGCGTACCGCATCGGCCAGACCCAGCCCGTGCAGGTGCACCGGCTGATCGCCGAGGGCACGGTCGAGGACCGCATCAGCGAGCTGCTGGAGTCCAAGCGGGCCCTCGCCGACGCGGTGCTCGGCTCCGGCGAGGCCGCCCTCACCGAGCTCAGCGACCGTGACCTGGCCGACCTCGTCTCGCTCCGGAGGACGTCATGAGCCCCGGTGGGAGCCCCGCGGCCCGCCCGGGCCCCGACGATCTGCGGCGCACCTTCGAAGCGGTGCCCGCCCGCGCCTCCGAAGGGTCCTTCGCGGACAGCTGGTGGGGCCGCGCCTGGGTGGACGCCCTGCAGTCCCTGTCGATGGACGAGGGCCGGCTCGCCCGCGGCCGTGCGTACGCCGACGGAGGCCACGTCGCCGCGGTCACCGTCACCCCGGGCCGGGTCATCGCCTATGTCCACGGCAGCCGCCCCCGCCCCTACCGCGCGGAGCTCCGCCTGCGTACGCTCTCGGCGTCCGACTGGGACACCTTCCTGGACGCCGTCGCGGCCCGGCCCGGACATCTGTCCGCGCTCCTGGACAAGGAGATGCCGCACTCCCTGGTCGACACGGCGGGCGAGACCGGTATCCGGCTGCTGCCCGCCGCCGGTGATCTCGACCCGGACTGCTCGTGCCCTGACCGCGGCTGGCCCTGCAAGCACGTGGCGGCGCTCTGCTTCCAGACGGCACGGCTGCTGGACAGCGACCCGTTCGTCCTCCTGCTGATGCGCGGGAGGGGGGAGCGCGAGCTCCTCGAAGAGCTGGGCCGGCGCAACGCCGAGCACTCCGCGCGCGAACGGCCCGAGACCCCCGCCATGCCCTCGGTCGCGGCCGAGGAAGCCCTCGCCGACCGCTTCCTGCCGCCGCTGCCCGCACCCCTGCCCGTGCCGCCCCACCCCGGTGAGCCGCCGTCCTACCCGGAGCTGCCCGGCGCGCCTGACCCGCTCGGCCTCGATCACCTCGCCACGGACGCGGCGGCCCGCGCCCATACGATGCTCACCACCGGGGAGGACCCGCTCGCCGGGCTCAGCACCTGGCAGGACGCCGTCCGGATCGCCGCCTCCCGCCCCACCGCCGGGCTCACCGCCACGACCCGGGCCCTCTATCGCGAGCTGGCCTTCGCCACCGGCCGCAGCACGACGGACCTGGCACGGGCCGTCGCCGCGTGGCGGCAGGGCGGCGCGGAGGGGCTGGAGGTCCTGGAGACCCCGTGGGACCCGCCGGCCGGCCCGTTCGACCGGGCACGCCCCGCCCTCGCCGCGGCCGACCACCCGCGCTTCCAGCCCTGGCGCAACCACCTGACCAACGCCGGCGGCACCCTCCAGCTCCGCTTCGGCCACGACAGCCGCTGGTACGGCTACGAATCCGAGCCGGGCGAGGACGACTGGTGGCCCCGCGCGACGCCGGACCCCGACCCGGTCGCCGCCCTCACGGCCCTGCGCGGCTGATGCGGGGCCGTCAGCTCTGCAGGAACACCAGCAGCACGATGATCAGGACCGCGCACAGCGGAAGCATCACCCAACGCGCCTTGCGGAAGGACTCGTTCTCCTGATCGGTCCGTCCGCGGGAGGCGTCGTGGGCGGAGGCCAGATGCTCCCAGGCCATGTCGTCGATACGCCGCATGGTCAGCAGCGACGGGGACCAGCCGCAGTGCGCGCAGACGAGGAAATCGCGGTACGGGTCGTACCGGAAGTCCCGCTCGACGTTGACCGTGAACACCTGGTCCCCGGGGCCGATGGCGGTGAAGTGGCGTATGGCCGCACCCATGTCGCTTGCTCCCTGCTCGTGTCCGTCCGTGAGCGCCGGTTCGTGAAACCCGGCGGCGGAACAGTAGCGAACACCCGGAGGACCGGGCCGGGCCGGCCTAGGGTCGGCAGGTGACGCGACATCGCATCGTCGCGCCAGCTGACGACAGGGGGCGGACATGGCCGGGAAACCGGTGCCGGGCGCGGTGACATGGGGGCTCTTCGCCGCATGGGCGGTGCACGACGCGGAGGAGCTGGCCACCATGGCCCGGTGGGCCGCGAGGGCCCGGCCCCGTCTCCAGGCGCGTTTCCCGCAGGTGCCGGACGCGGTGTGGCGGCGGATGGACCTCTCGCAGCGTGAGGTGAACACCGCCATCGGCCTGATGGCCGGGGTGGTCGCCGCGGCTTCGGTGGCCGGTGCGCGCACGGGAGGCCGCAGCCCCTTCTTCGGGACCGTCCTGTTCGGGTTCGGGCTGCACGGGGCGGTCCACCTGGCGCAGTCCGCCGCCTACCGCGGCTACACCCCAGGCGTCGTCACCGCCCCGCTGGTCGTCATTCCGTACTCCGTCTGGGCCGTGCGACGGCTGGCGGCGGCCGGTGTCCCCGTCGGGGGAGGGCGCTCGGCCGCCGCGGGCCTGGCTCTGTTCCCGGTCGTCGCCGGCGGGGTGCAGGGGCTCGCACGTCTGCTGAGCCGGCGCTGAACGGGCAAGGGACGTCCGGGTCTCAGAAGTCGGCGAGGGTGCGTTCGTCGAGCCTGGCCACCGAGTCCTGTGCGTAGGCCCTCTCGTACGCGGTGCGGATCCGCTCGATCTGAGGGTCGCGCAGACGGGCCTCCGACGCGGGGTACAGCAGGATCAGCTCGTACGAACGCTCCCGCTCGATCACCCCGTTGGAGTCGCGCCACTGCCCCCGGCCCTCCTGGACCGTGAGCCCGTCCGGGAAGGCGGGCGTGACCGTGCGGTCGACGAACGACCGGAACTGCTCACCCGTCACATCGGGCCCGCCGTCCGGGCGTTCCGTGCCGAAGAACAGGCGGGTCTCCACATGGGCCGTGCCCCGCGCGGCGGGCGCCGCCGCTGCCGCGGGGACTTCGTCGCCGAGGGTGGCGTACGCGATCGGCGTCCCTCCGGCCAGCACGGCGGCGGCCGCGACGGCCGCGGTGAGCGCGGTGCGCCTGCCGGAACGCTTCGGACGCGGCTCGGGCGGTGTGCTCGGACGCGGCAAGGTGCTCTCCCCTGAACGGTCGGACGAGGTCGGCGCCCACCGTGGCACGAGGGCACCGCTCCCACGCGGCGGGACATCCCGGTCGAGGCCGAACCACCCGTAATGGTGAGCCGCTACGCGCCTGTTGCCGCGGCGCCGGGGAGGGAGACCCCGCGGCCTGCGAAGAAGCGCTCGAAGGCCGGCAGCGGAAGGCCGGCCGCGCGGGTCGCGGCCGTGGTCCCCGAAGGGTTGTGGAAGTGGACGCCGGCCCCGTCCGCCGTTCGGGAGGTCAGCAGCACCAGATGGCCACCGCGCCCAGGAGCCGGCCGCTCCGGGTGCCGGATCCCGTAGTGCACCGAGGCCATCACCCTGCGGCCCTCGTCCAGCAGCTCCAGGATGCCTGCGGGGGAGAGGTCCCGGTGGACGACCGCGTCGAGCCCGTGGACCTCGGACACGTACCGGGCGAAGGGGGCGTAGACCAGCCCCTTGATCACCCCGTCGGCGTCCTCCGTGTACGCGTCGTACTTCAACGCCCCGTCCCGCAGGGCGAACAGGGGCGGCGCACCGGCGCCGAGCGCCATGCGCAGGCAGGCCATACCGCACAGATGGCCTGCCCAGCGCGCGTACTCGGAGGCCGACGCGGCGCCCGAGTCCGCCCAGCGGGGGTCCCCGGCCGGATCGAGCCCGCCTTCCACGATCGCCTCCACCAGGCCGGGCGAGGCGAACTGCGTGTGCACGGGCGTGCGGCAGGTCGTACAGGTCACTGGCGGTATCCGTTCAGGAAGCGGCCGATGCGGCTGATCGCGGCGTCCAGGTCGTCGGCGTGCGGGAGGGTGAGGATGCGGAAGTGGTCCGGGCGCGGCCAGTTGAAGCCGGTGCCCTGCACCACCTGGATCTTCTCCCGCAGCAGCAGGTCCAGGACGAACCGTTCGTCGTCGACGATGTGGTGGACCTTCGGGTCGATGCGCGGGAAGGCGTACAGCGCACCCTTCGGCTTCACGCACGACACCCCGGGGATCTCGTTGAGGCGCTCCCAGGCCCGGTCACGCTGCTCGTGGAGCCTGCCGCCCGGGGCGACGAGCTCCCGGATCGACTGCCGGCCGCCGAGCGCCGCCTGGATCGCGTACTGCGCCGGGGCGTTGGGGCAGAGACGCATGGAGGCGAGCATGGTGAGCCCCTCCAGATAGCTGCGGGCGTGCTGCTGCGGGCCCGACACCACCATCCAGCCGGAGCGGAAACCCGCCACACGGTACGTCTTGGACAGCCCGCTGAAGGTGAGGCAGAGCAGGTCGGGAGCCAGCACCGCCACGCTGTGGTGCTCGGCACCGTCGTACAGGATCTGGTCGTAGATCTCGTCGGCGAACACCATCAGCCCGTGCCGGCGCGCCAGGTCGAGCATGCCGTCGAGGACTTCGCGGGAGTAGACGGCGCCCGTCGGGTTGTTCGGGTTGATGATCACCATGGCCCGGGTGCGGTCGGTGATCTTCGAGGCCATGTCGGCGAGGTCGGGGCTCCAGTCGGCCCCCTCGTCGCAGGTGTAGTGCACGGCCCTGCCGCCCGCGAGCGTGGTGACGGCGGTCCACAGCGGGTAGTCGGGGCTCGGGATCAGGATCTCGTCGCCGTCCTCCAGGAGCCCTTGGACGGCCATGGAGATCAGCTCGGAGACCCCGTTGCCGAGGAAGATGTCGTCCACGTCGACATCGGCCAGTCCCATCGCCTGATAGCGCTGCGCGACGGCCCGGCGCGCGGACAGGATGCCGCGCGAGTCGGTGTAGCCGTGCGCCTGAGGGAGCATCCGGATCATGTCCTGGACGATCTCTTCGGGGGCCTCGAACCCGAACAGCGCCGGATTGCCCGTGTTGAGGCGGAGCACGCTGTGGCCCGCCTCCTCGAGGGCATTGGCCTGCTCGATGACCGGGCCCCGGATCTCGTAGCAGACCTCGTTCAGCTTGCTGGACTGCCGGAACTCCATGCGGTGCCTCCCCGACCCTGAATATGCGTTACTTGGTTTTACCAAGCTCGGGCTTGGAAAGTCCAACAACATGTCTAGACTGCGTCGCATGCCACGTCAGCAGCAGCCCGCACGTCCCGTCCGCCGCCGGAGCTACGACCAGTTCTGCGCCACCGCCCGTGCCCTCGACTCCGTCGGCGACCGGTGGACCCTGCTGATCGTCCGTGAACTGCTGGCCGGGCCGCGCCGCTACACGGATCTGCACGCCGATCTGCCGGGAGTGAGCACGGATGTGCTGGCCTCCCGGCTCAAGGACATGGAACAGGGCGGCCTGGCCGTGCGCCGCCGCCTGCCGCCCCCGGCGGCCGTCGCGGTCTACGAACTGACCGAGCACGGGCGCGGACTGCTCCCTGTCCTCACCGCGCTCGCCGGGTGGGGCGCGCCCGCGCTCGGCGAACGCCGGCCCACGGACGCGGTCAGGGCCCACTGGTTCGCCCTGCCGCTGCTGCGGGCCATGGACGGCCTCACCCACAGCGGTGTCGTCGAAGTCAGGCTTCCCGAGGGCGAGTTCCACATCCGCGCCGGTACGGAGGCGACGGAAGGGGAGGTGTACGGCTACGGCCCCGCCGACGCCCCGGACGCCTGCCTCGTGCTGGACGCGGAGGCCGTCCTGACCATCGGGCGCGGTGGGAGCGCCCTCGCCGAGACCGTCAAGGAGGGCCGGGCCGAGGTCCTGGGCGAGAGCCCGCTCGCCGTCGAACTCCGTGGCGGCGGCTGACCGCGCCGTCCGGAGCCGGCCGCCGGGGGAGCCCGCCCGTGAGCGGGCTCCCCGCGCGCCCGGTCCGTCAGACGGCGGCGGTCTCCCCGTACGCTCCGAAGCCGGAGACGACGAGCCCGTTCCGGAAGGTCAGCACCTCGTACACCCGGCCACCGATCTGGTTGCGGTAGTCGATCACCAGCGCGTCGACGCCCGCGCGCACGTCCATCACCTCGAACTCCAGGTCGGGGATCTTCTCCAGTCCGGCGGCCCAGTACGCGCGCAACGCCGCCTTGCCGTGCAGCGTCCCGGCCGGGGAGCCCGTCAGCCGGGCGATCATCGGTGAGCTGAAGGTCACGTCCTCGTCGTAGTGGGCGAGGATGCGGTCCAGGTCGTGGGAGTTCCAGTCGTCCTGCCACCGGGAGGCGAAACGACGGGCGTGTGCGAGATCCATACGGATGATGATGCGACAGGGCGATGATGGATGCGTGCACTTTGAACCCATCACCTGGGAACGGCTGGCCCGCGCCCTCGCCGCCCATGCCGACGGACTCGGACCGGCCGACGGCGGGCCCTGGCTGAGGATCGGTGTCGACGGCGCCCCCGCCGCCCGCCCCGAGGAAGCCGCCGCCCACCTCGCCGAGGCGCTGCGGGCGCGCGGGCGCCCGGTGCTCACCGTCTCCACGGGTGGCTTCCTGCGACCGGCCAGCCTGCGCTACGAATACGGCAAGGAGGACCCGGACTCGTACGCCGACAGCTGGTTCGACACCGGGGCGCTGTGGCGCGAGGTGTTCCGCCCGCTCGAGGCGGGCGGCAGCGGACGGGTCCTGCCCGATCTCTGGAACCCCGCGACGGACCGGGCGACCCGCAGTCCGTACCAGGTGCTGCCCGAGGGCGGGGTGCTGATCCTGCACGGGCCGCTGCTCCTCGGGCACTGGTTCCCGTTCGACCTCGGAGTACATCTGAGCCTCTCACCGGGAGCGCTGCGACGGCGTACGCCGGAGAGCGAGCGGTGGACACTGCCCGCCTTCGCGCGGTACGAGGACGAGGTCGCCCCGGCCGGCCGGGCGGACGCCGTCGTACGGGCCGACGACCCGCACCACCCCGCCTGGACGGGGCTCGGAGGCTGAAGCGAGGGGTCGTCACACTGGGCGGCCCCCGACCGTCGCGACCGCTTCGGCTCCTGCCCGGCAGCCCGCCGCAGCCGCCGAGACCTCGTCCGCACCGGCGATGAGGGCCGCCAGGAAGCCGCCGGTGAACGCGTCCCCCGCGCCTGTCGAGTCGACCGGGGCGCCGGCCTCCCCGGCGGGCACACGCGCGGTGACCGTGCCGTCGGCCGCCAGCAGCACGCCCCGGTCCCCGAGCGTGACCACGACCCGGCCCACATGACGGCTCAGCTTGGCCGCGGCGTCCGAGGGGTCCGGCAGCCCCGTCAGCTCGCGTGCCTCGTCCGCGTTGGGCAGCAGCAGATCGACCCCCTCGACCAGGTCCAGGAACGTGGCGGCGCCCAGTGCGGCGAGGAATCCGGCCGACGCCGGATCCACGCTCACCGGGACACCCCGCAGCCGGGCCTCCCGCAGCGCCAGTGCCGCCGTCGCACGGCTCGTCGGCCCGAAGAGGAGATAGCCGGACAGATGGAGCCGGGCGGCACCGTCGAGCAGCGAAGGAGACCAGTCGCCGGGCGAGAGGCGCAGGACCGCCCCGCTGTCGGTGAGGAAGGTACGTTCGGCCGAGGAGTCGACCAGGGCCACCACCGTGCCGGTCGGAGCGTCCTCGTCCACGCACAGCAGGGGGCGCACCCCGGCCCGGCGCAGCGCGTCCCGGTGCCAGGCCGCGGACTCCGCCCCGGCCCGGGCGAGCAGCCGGACGTCCCGGCACCCCGAACGCACCGCCCAGCAGGCCACGTTGGCCCCCGCACCGCCCGGCAGTGTGGCGATCCGCGCGGGCGTGTCCGTGCCGCGCAGCGGAGCGGAGGTGTGCCGTACGACCACATCGGTGACCACCTCCCCGACCACGAGCAGACCGCCCACGGCGGCGCGGCCGGTCCCGCTCACCGGCCGGCCGCGGCCACGGCGATCCGCGCGGCCAGCCGTACGTTTCCGCGTACGGCGGCGAGATTGGCCTCCAGGGACGCCCCGCCGGTCTCCCGCATCAGATACTCCAGCAGGAACGGGGTGACCGCCTGCCCCGTGACCCCCCGCGTCCGGCAGGCGTCCAGGGCCCCGGCGAGCACCCGGTCGTGCACCGCCGGGTCCAACTGCTCCTCCTCCGGTACGGGGTTGGCGACGATCAGCGCCGCGGGCGGGCCGCCCAGCCGCGTCCCGGCCCGCATCACCTGCGCGACGTCCTCGGGCGTACGGACGGTCCAGTCGACCCGCACGCCGGAGCTGCTCAGGTAGAAGCCGGGGAAGTACTCCGTCCCGTAACCCAGCACGCCGACACCGAGGGTCTCCAGGCGCTGAAGTGTCGCGGGCACGTCCAGGATCGACTTCACGCCCGCGCACACCACCGTGATCCCCGTCCGGGCGAGCAGCCGGAGGTCCGCGGACTCGTCCTGCGTCTGTGTCCACTCGCGGTGTACGCCGCCGAGCCCGCCGGTCGCGAAGACGCTCAGACCGGCCCGCGCCGCGAGGAAGGCGGTGGCGGACACGGTGGTGGCGCCGCTCGCGCCGAGGGCCAGCGCGGGCGCGAGGTCACGGTGGCCCAGCTTGCGTACGTCCGGGTCCCCGGCGACCCGCTCCAACTGGGCGCCGTCCAGACCCACATGAGCGCGGCCGTCCAGCACGGTGACCGTGGCGGGGACGGCGCCGGCCTTCCGCGCCAGCGCCTCCAGTTCCCGGGCGACGTCGAGGTTGCGGGGGCGCGGCAGCCCGTGCGCGATGATCGTCGACTCCAGGGCGACCACGGGACGTTGTTCTTCCAGGGCCTCCCGCACCTCCTCGGAGAGTACGGGCGTGCTCCGGCCGGGTTCCTGCGACAGGGGTGCCGATGGATTCTGAGGCATGCCCCATCTCTGTCGCGGGCCCGGGCGCCGCAAACCTGCGACGGCCCGGCTGTCGGGCGGGTGGTCAGGCCTTCGCGGAATCCGGGGCCGGCCGGGCCACCGCCCTGCGCAACGCGAGCGCGGCCATGGGCAGGAGGAGGCAGGCGGCGACCGCGTTCAGCCAGCCGTAGCCCAGCCGGGAGACGATCACTCCGGCGACGGCGCCGCCGATGCCGGCCGCCGTGTTCATCATGAGGTCGGAGAGTCCTTGCACGGCGGCCCGTGCCGCCTGCGGTACGGAGTCGGTGAGCAGCGCCGAGCCCGCCACCAGACCCGCCGACCAGCCGAGCCCCAGGACGAAAAGGCCCGTGGCCGTCCGGATGTGCCCGTCACCCGACGTGCCGGCCAGCACCGCCGCGCAGCAGAGCAGTCCGGCGGCCAGCCCGATGACGGAGAGCCGGCCGGCCCGGTCGGAGAGCCAGCCCATGACGGGGGACAGCGCGTACATGCCGGCGATGTGTCCGCTGATGACCAGGCCGATCAGCTGGATGTCCGCACCATGGTGGCCCAGATGGACCGGGGTCATGACCATGATGGAGACCATCACGGTGTGGGACACGGCGACCGTCACGAGTGCCAGCCGGGCCATCGGGGCCGCCCGCACCGCCGCGATCCCCGCCCGCAGCGATCGGCTCGCCGTGTCGGCGGTGTCCTCGGAGGCGAGCGCCCGCGCGGTCAGCAACGGGTCGGGGCGCAGCAGCACGGCGACCACGGCCCCGGTGAGCAGGAAGATGACGGCGGCCCAGGCGAACGGGCCCGCCGTCTCGGGCACGAAGGTCCCCCGGAACACCCGGCTCGCGGGAGCGGCGATGTTCGGGCCGAGCACCGAACCGATCGTGGTGGCCCAGATGACGGTGGAGATCGCCCGGCCGCGCCGCTCCGGTTCCGCGAGGTCGGCCGCCGCGAACCGCGCCTGGAGATTGGCCGACGAGCCGGCACCGAAACCGGCCATGCCGAGCAGCAGCAGCGGAAAGCTGCCCACGACGGCGGCGGTCACCACGAGGAAGGCCCCGGACGCCCCGACCAGGTAGGCCAGGACGAGCCCGGCGCGCCTGCCCCGCGAGGTCATCAGAGCGGCCAGCGGCAGTGACAGCAGTGCGGTGCCCGTGACGGAGGCGGTCGGCGCGAGCCCCGACAGGGCTTCGGACCCACTCACCTCGGCCGCCAGGACCGGGGCGAGCGCGATACCTACGGCCACGCCGAGCCCGCCGAGTATCTGGCTGCCGACGAGTACGGCGGATATCCGGCGCCGCAGGGCCGGCAGTTCGGCGGCTGTGATCCGGGGCGCGGGGAGAGCAGTCATCACCGCGGCAGTGTGCCAGCTCGTACCTCCGTGCGACATGGGGTGACGGGGTGCGGCACGACGCGGTGATGTGCCCTTCGAAGGGATGGCGCGGTGATCTGCCTTTCGGCGAAGGGATGGTGCGGTGACCGTCTCTTCGGCCTCTTCGACGCGGGACGGACGGCGTTCAGAACAGCGGCTGCGGGAGTATGCCCTCCAGGGCCAGCAGCTGCCGCTTCGTCTCCAGCCCGCCGCCGAATCCGCCGAGCCCGCCGCCGCTCTCCACCACCCGGTGGCACGGAACCACGACCGGCAGCGGGTTGGAGCCCATGGCCGCCCCCACGGCCTGGGCGGCGCCCGGCCGGCCGACCCGGCTCGCCAGCTCGCCGTAGCCCACGACCGCCCCGTAGGGCACACCGGAGGCCAGCTCGGTGAGCACCTCGCGGTCGAAGCCGGAGCTCAGCGACCAGTCCAGAGCGAGCGAGAAGCCCCGCAGCTCTCCGGCGAAATACGCGGCGAGCTGGCGCACCGGATCGGCCAGCAGCGCGGAGTCCGGGGCTTCCACGGGCTCCGCGCCCAGCCGTGTCCGCAGCCGCTCCAGCACCTTGTCCCGGACCGCCGGACGCGCGTGGAAGACCACGGTCACCAGGCCGGAGCGGGTCGCGGCCAGCAGGAGCGGGCCGATGTCGCTCGGCACGACGGACCACTCGACGACCTGCTCGCTGCTCTCCATGCGACCCACCGTACGGCCGGCCACCGACAGTGCCGTCCCGTCAGCCGCTCAGCGGGTGGCGTCCCTGACGACGTCGGGGTTGTTGGTGATGATGCCGTCCACGCCGAAGCCGGCCACCTCGGCAGCCTTCGCCGCGTCGTTCACCGTCCAGGTGTTGACCTGGAGGGGCTTGCCGTGGGCGCCCTTCAGCTTCCGCACCGCGGCGACGTAGTCGGCGCCGATCGTCGTGTACGACGGATTGATCTGGTCGGTGAACGCCGCGTACGACGGCAGATCGGCCACCGCCGGGGTGCCCAGGAAGCCCGTGACGACGTCCGGACGCTGAACATGAACAGTTTTCACACTCTCTGCACCGAAGCTCTGGATGATCAGTTTGTGCTTGACGTGGGCGCGGTCGAGCCATCCCTCCTTGCGCAGGACCCGCAGGGTCTCCTTCTCGATCCCCGGGTAGGTCTCCGGGCTCTTGATCTCCAGGAGCAGCTTCTGGCGGTTGCGCTCGACACGGTGCAGGTACTGGCTGAGCGTCGGCACCCGGGCCCCCGCGAAGCCGGCGCCGAACCAGCTGCCGGCGTCCAGCTTCGCGATCTCCGCCGCGGTGAAGTCCTTGACCGCCCAGGGCGCGCGGTCGGGAAAGACCTCTTCGGCGTCCGTGGTCCTGTTCAGGGTGGTGTCGTGCACGACGACCAGCACGCCGTCCTTGGTGAGCTGGACGTCGTTCTCCACCCACGCGATGCCCAGGTCGTCCGCCGCGTCCACGGCGGCCAGGGTGTTCTCCGGGGCGTAGGCGGAAGCGCCCCGGTGGGCGTAGACGACCGGGCTGTCCTGCGCGCCCGAGGCCTGGGCCTGGGTGGCGGGCAGCAGGACGCAGGCGCCGACCATGACGGCGGCGGCTCCGGAAGCGGTTGCTGTGCGTACGGACACGTGTACTCCTCGCGTCGAGATGCGTTCAGGCAGAGACTCGCATCAGATCCCCAACGGAGGGGAGGAGGATGATGGCCATGTTGTGAACGGAAGGAAGGGCGCCGAGTCCTCGGAGGGCCCGGAGGCGGATAAAATGCCGCTCTTATGTTTGCTTGCCGGGCCTCGCCCTTTAGGGTCACCCCCGAACCCGGGCACACCGCGAAGGGCGTACCAGCATGCAGGGCACAGTCGACGGATTCACCTACGGCCTCGTGACGCCCGTCACGGCGTTCCTCATGGCATGCCTCGGTGCCGCGCTCGGTCTTCGGTGCACCACGCGGTCCCTGCGCACCCGCGGCGCGTCCAGAGCCGGCTGGCTGGCACTCGGCGCCACCTCCATCGGGTCGGGCATCTGGACGATGCACTTCATCGCGATGCTGGGCTTCACGGTCCGGGAAGCGCCGGTGAGCTACGACAGGCCCCTCACCTACGCCAGCCTCGCCGTGGCCGTCGGGATGGTCGGGGTCGGCATCTTCCTCGTCGGCTACCGGGGCGCCACCCGGATGGCGCTGGTCACGGGCGGGACGATCACCGGCCTCGGGGTCGCCTCCATGCACTACCTCGGCATGGCCGGAATGAACTTCGAGGGACTGTTCGAGTACGACACCCTCACCGTCGCGCTCTCCGTCGTCATCGCCGTGGTGGCCGCGACCGCCGCGCTCTGGGCGGCCGTCTCCATCCACGGCTTCCTCCCCAGTCTGGGCGCCAGCGTGGTCATGGGCGTGGCCGTGAGCGGGATGCACTACACGGGGATGGCCGCGCTCCAGGTGCACCTGCACCCCGATGCCGTACCGGCACCGCCGGGCGAGGCACCCACCTCGCTGCTCCTGCCGATGATGATCGGCCCCGGCTGCTTCCTCCTGCTCGCCGCCGTCGTCGTGATGATCGATCCCCTGGTGGTGTCCGGCGGCCCCGCAGAAGCCCGGCGACTGCCGGGACAGGCCGTACGGGGCGGGGGGACGGTGACCTCGATCCCGGCCCAGCGACGGCACACGCCGCCCTACGCGACCGCCGCCCGCAAGGCGTCCCGGCAGCCGTGGAACCGCTGATCCCCGGCCGTTGTCAGTAGGGGGTCGTACGGTGGTTGCATGCGGCCAGTCTCGAAGATCGAACGTTCGGTGGCGCCTTTCGAGGTCGTCAGTCCCTACCAGCCCAGCGGTGACCAGCCGGCGGCCATCGCCGAGCTGGACCGGCGTGTCCGCGCAGGTGAGAAGGACGTCGTCCTGCTCGGCGCGACCGGCACGGGCAAGTCGGCGACGACCGCCTGGATGATCGAGAAGCTTCAGCGCCCCACCCTGGTGATGGCGCCGAACAAGACGCTCGCCGCCCAGCTGGCCAACGAGTTCCGCGAGCTCCTCCCGAACAACGCCGTGGAGTACTTCGTCTCGTACTACGACTACTACCAGCCCGAGGCGTACGTCCCGCAGTCGGACACCTACATCGAGAAGGACTCCTCGATCAACGAGGAGGTCGAGCGGCTGCGTCACTCCGCCACGAATTCGCTGCTCACCCGGCGCGACGTCGTCGTGGTCGCCTCCGTCTCCTGCATCTACGGCCTGGGCACCCCGCAGGAGTACGTGGACCGGATGGTCCAGCTCAAGGTCGGCGACGAGATCGACCGTGACCAGCTGCTGCGCCGCTTCGTCGAGATCCAGTACACGCGCAACGACCTCGCGTTCACCCGCGGCACCTTCCGCGTCCGCGGCGACACCATCGAGATCTTCCCGGTGTACGAGGAGCTCGCCGTCCGCATCGAGATGTTCGGCGACGAGATCGAGGCGCTCTCGACCCTCCACCCCCTGACCGGCGAGGTCATCAGCGAGGACGCCTCGCTCCACGTCTTCCCCGCCAGCCACTACGTGGCGGGCCCCGAGCGCATGGAGAAGGCGGTCAGCGGCATCGAGCAGGAGCTGGAGGTGCGCCTCGCCGAGCTGGAGAAGCAGGGCAAGATGCTGGAGGCCCAGCGGCTGCGCATGCGCACCACGTACGACATCGAGATGCTCCGGCAGATCGGCACCTGCTCCGGCGTCGAGAACTACTCGATGCACTTCGACGGCCGCTTGCCCGGGACCGCCCCCAACACCCTCCTCGACTACTTCCCCGAGGACTTCCTCCTCGTCCTGGACGAGTCGCACGTCACCGTGCCGCAGATCGGCGCGATGTACGAGGGCGACGCCTCCCGTAAGCGGACCCTCGTCGACCACGGCTTCCGGCTGCCCTCCGCCCTGGACAACCGTCCGCTGAAGTGGGAGGAGTTCCTGGGCCGTATCGACCAGACGGTCTACCTCTCCGCCACACCCGGGAAGTACGAGATGTCCCGCGGCGACGGCTTCGTCGAGCAGATCATCCGGCCCACCGGGCTCGTCGACCCGGAGGTCGTCGTCAAGCCCACCGAGGGCCAGATCGACGACCTGGTCCACGAGATCCGCATGCGGACCGAGAAGGACGAGCGCGTCCTGGTCACCACCCTCACCAAAAAGATGTCCGAGGACCTCACGGACTACTTCCTGGAGCTGGGCATCCAGGTCCGCTACCTCCACAGCGACGTCGACACGCTGCGCCGGATCGAGCTGCTGCGCGAGCTGCGCTCCGGCGAGTACGACGTCCTGGTCGGCATCAACCTCCTGCGTGAGGGCCTCGACCTGCCCGAGGTGTCGCTCGTGGCCATCCTCGACGCCGACAAGCAGGGCTTCCTGCGCTCCGGCACGTCCCTGATCCAGACCATCGGCCGTGCCGCCCGTAACGTCTCGGGGCAGGTCCACATGTACGCCGACAAGGTCACCCCGGCGATGGCACAGGCCATCGACGAGACCAACCGCCGCCGCGAGAAGCAGATCGCCTACAACACCGAGCGTGGGGTCGACCCGCAGCCGCTCCGGAAGAAGATCAACGACATCGTCGCGTCCATCGCCCGCGAGGAGGTCGACACCGAGCAGCTCCTCGGCACCGGCTACCGCCAGGCCAAGGACACCAAGGCCCCCGTTCCCTCGCTGGGCGGCAAGGCGGCCGCCGGGGGCAAGGCGAAGAAGGACGGCGCGGTGGTCACCGACCGGCCCGCCGCCGAGCTCGCGGGGATCATCGAGGAGATGACGGACCGCATGCGGGCGGCCGCCGCCGACCTGCAGTTCGAGGTCGCCGCACGACTGCGTGACGAGGTGGGGGAACTGAAGAAGGAGCTGCGTCAGATGAGGGAGGCGGGGCTGGCCTGACCCCGTGGGGCCCGCAGTGTTGCAGGACCGACACAAAAACGGCCCGCGGCTCTTCCCGCCTGCGGGGACTGCGTAGGGTGCTCGGAAACCGCACACCGACGGTTGCGGGGCAAGCGGAGAGGGGACAGCGCGTGACGGTCAACATGACCAAGGGCCAGGCCATCAGCCTGCAGAAGAGCGACGGGGGGACCCTGACCGCGGTACGGATGGGGCTCGGCTGGCAGGCGGCCCCGCGCCGAGGGCTGTTCGGCTCGCGTACCCGTGAGATCGACCTGGACGCCTCGGCGGTGCTCTTCGCCGACAAGCAGCCCGTGGACGTCGTGTTCTTCCGCCACCTCGTCAGCGACGACGGTTCGGTCAAGCACACCGGCGACAACCTGGTCGGCGGAGCCGGCTCGGGCGGCGACGACGAGGCGATCCTCGTCGACCTGCAGCGGGTCCCGGTCCACATCGACCAGATCGTCTTCACGGTGAACTCGTTCACCGGCCAGACGTTCCAGGAGGTGCGACACGCCTTCTGCCGCATCGTCGACGAGACCAACGGCCAGGAGCTCGCCCGCTACACGCTGGACGGTGGCGGCCAGTACACGGCACAGATCATGGCGAAGGTGCACCGCGCGGGCAGCGGATGGCAGATGACCGCCCTCGGCAACCCGGCCAACGGCCGTACGTTCCAGGACCTGATGCCGGCGATCCTGCCGCACCTGTAGACGCGGCAGGGCACGGCCGGCACCCGGCCCGCGGATCCGCACGAGCAGCTCCCGGAGGCACCCGCCGCCGGGAGCTGCGCCCATGGCAGGGCACCACACCGAACGTCGAGGGGACAGGGCAATGACGGCCGAGCTGGTCCGGGGGCAGAACCACACCTTGCCCCAGACCCGTCTGGAGATCAGGGTGTCGGCGGGCTCACCCGTCGTGGCCGGGGCCACGCTCGGGGACGAGCGGGGCACCGTCCGGGGCGCCGAGTGGATCGCCCACCCCGCCTCGCACCGGGTGCCCGGACTCGAGGTGTCCCGGCAGGCGGCGGCCGACCACCGGCTGGCCGTGGACCTGGACGCCCTGCCCGACTCGGTGCACCGCGTCACCGTGCTCCTCGCCCTGCCCATCGGAGCCGGGCGGCCGGGCAGATTCGGTGCGGTGGCCGCACCCTTCGTCGCCGTCACCGGACTCGACGGCACCGAGATCGCCACGTTCACCCTCACCGGCCTGGACACCGAGTCCGCCGTGTCGGCCCTGGAGCTCTACCGCCGCCAGGGGGTCTGGAAGGTCCGCGCCGTCGGCCAGGGCTATGCCGCGGGGCTCGCCGAGATGCTCGCCGACCAGGGTGTGGCCGAGGCGGCGGAGCTGGCCGCCTCCATCCAGGAGGCCGTCGCCTCCGGGCTCGCCCGCTCCGTGCCCCCGCCGCCCCGTGCCCCCGAAGGCGAGCGCGTACGCCACCCGGCGGGCCCCGCGACCACCGGAGGCGCCGGCACGCCCGCCCCGGCGCGGATCCCCGAGCCGTCGGCGGAGCCCGCGCCCCCGCACACCGACGCGCCTGGCGGTCCCGTCAACTACGCGCACCCGCGGCGACAGACCTCGGCGCCGCCCCCGCCGCCGCCCGCGGCCCCGCCCGCCGCCCCGGGACAGCCCCCGCAGCCCGTCGCCGGCGACGCCACCGGCTGGTCCATGGACGAGCGCCTCTACAACCAGATCTGGGGCATGTTCGAGGACCTGGCCCGCGCCGTCGCCGCCTACCGGAGCGCCGTCGACTTCGCCGAGTCCCGGATGGACCAGGAGCTCGACAGGACGCTCTCCGACCCGCGCAGCCGCATCGGGGGTGCCGGCGACCGGGCCCGCGAGGAGGCCCGGGCCAAGCACGACGAACTCACCGGCCGGGCGCGCGAGGCGCTCGAGCGTGATCTCGCCCAGCTCGCCGCCGAGTCCGCCGTCGTCGAACCGGCCCTCCCCGCCGCCTACGCGGGCTGGGGCAACCCCGTCTGGCACGGCTACCGCGTGCCGATGGAGATCCCGATGGCCCTGCGCATCGGCGACCTCCATCTGCCCGAGGGCATCGGCCTGCGCATCCCGCTGCTGGTGCGGCTGCCCCTGGAGCGCGGGATCTGGGTCGACAGCGGACGTACGGCCTCCGAGGCCGCTGCCGCGACGACCGGCGACCAGCTGCGCACCCTGGCCATGGAGACCGCGGTCGCCCTGGCCGCGCGGCTGCTCGCCGTCTACCCGGCGGACGAATTCTCCGTACACGTGATCGACCCGGCCCGTTCCGCCGCCGGCCCGCTGTCCCCCCTGGTCGCCTCCGGGGTTCTCGCCGGGCCGCCCGCCGCCGGAGCGGAAGGCGTGTCCTCGGTCCTCGCCCACCTCACCCGGCGCGTCGATCTGGTGCAGATGGCGATCAGGGCCGGTGCGGCGGACGCGCTGCCGCCGGACCTCGACACGGGGGAGCACCTGCTGATCGTCAACGACTTCCCGCACGGCTTCGACGACAGGGCCGTCACCCAGCTGCGCTATCTGGCGGACGAGGGGCCTGCGGTGGGCGTGCACCTGCTGATGGTGGCCGACCGCGAGGACGCCCGCGCCTACGGCCCGGTGCTCGACCCGCTGTGGCGTTCCCTGCTCCGGATCACCCCCGTGGCCGACGACCACCTCGCCGACCCCTGGGTGGGCCACGCGTGGACGTACGAGCCGCTGAGGGCGCCGCAGGGCAGCCGCGTCCTGGAACAGGTGCTCGCCTTGGTGGCCGCGGCGCGGCGAAGCGGTCACCGCTGAGCCGGACGACGGTGGGTCAATTACCCGCGCACAGCTCCTGACCTGGCATTTTGATCACTACTTGGCACGGACTTTACCGTTTCTTGGTGCTTCATGTACTGTTCTTCGTGCGGAGGGGAGTACTCCCGATCGCGGCGTTCCCGTCAGTACGGACTGTGACCGGTCCCGGGGCGTCGGCCCGGCGCGCATCCCGCGCTCCCGGGTGGAAGAGACCTCCGGCAGCGACGACGCTGATCTATAGCCGTAGCGAACTGCCGGAGGCGCAGTGGACGTTTCATGGACTCTTTGGACGCTGACCATTCTCGGTCTCGTCGCCCTCATCTCCGTCGACTTCTTCATCGGGCGCAAGCCCCATGACGTGTCGACCAAGGAAGCCGGGATCTGGACCATCGTCTGGATCGCCCTGGCCGCCCTCTTCGGGCTCGGGCTGCTGGTCTTCGGCGAGAGCCAGGCCTCGGGCGAATTCTTCGCCGGCTTCATCACCGAGAAGTCGCTCAGTGTCGACAACCTCTTCGTCTTCGTCCTGATCATGGCGAAGTTCTCGGTGCCCAGCCATCTCCAGCAGCGGGTGCTGCTGATCGGTGTGCTGATCGCCCTGGTGCTGCGTGCGATCTTCATCGCAGCGGGTGCCGCGGTCATCGCGAACTTCTCGTGGATCTTCTACATCTTCGGCGCGTTCCTGATCTACACCGCCTGGAAGCTCATCCAGGAGGCGCGGGCCGACGAGGACGAGGAGGACTGGGAGGAGAACCGTCTCCTGAAGTCGATCGAGCACCGTTTCGGTGTCGCCGACCGGTACCACGGGACGAAGCTCTTCATCCGGAACAACGGCAAGCGCGTCATGACCCCCCTGATGGTGGTCATGCTCGCCATCGGCACCACCGATGTGCTGTTCGCACTGGACTCGATCCCGGCGATCTTCGGTCTGACCCAGGACCCGTACATCGTCTTCACCGCGAACGCCTTCGCCCTGATGGGCCTGCGTCAGCTGTACTTCCTCATCGGCGGTCTGCTGAAGAAGCTGGTCCACCTCAGCTACGGGCTCTCGGTGATCCTCGGGTTCATCGGCGTCAAGCTGGTGCTGCACGCCCTGCACGAGTCCGGGGTGCACGTCCCGGAGATCTCCATCCCGTTCTCCCTCTCCTTCATCTGCCTCGTCCTGGTGGTCACCACGGTCACCAGCCTGATCGCCAACAAGAAGCAGGCGGCTCGGGAGGCCGAGGAGAAGGACGACAGCGAGAACGTCGGCGCGGAGAAGTAGCGCCTGACGGACACACCGACGGCCGGGGCCCCACGAGGGGCGCCCGGCCGTCCGGCGTCCGGCGGTTCACCAGCCGCGCTCGCGCCACTCCGGCAGATGCGGGCGCTCGGCACCGAGCGTGGTGTCGTGGCCGTGGCCCGGGTAGACCCACGTCTCGTCCGGGAGCCGGTCGAAGAGCTTCGTCTCCACGTCGTGCAGCAGGCTCGCGAAGGCCTCCGGATCCTTGTGCGTATTGCCTACGCCGCCGGGGAAGAGGCAGTCCCCCGTGAACACGTGCGGGGCGCCGTGCGGGTCGTCGTACACCAGGGCGATGGACCCCGGGGTGTGACCGGTCAGATGCCTCGCGGTCAGAGAGACCCGGCCCACCCGGACCGTGCCGTCGTCCTCCACGAGCTCGTCGGTCGGGACGGGGATGCCCTCGGCGTCGTACCTCCCGGCGTACGTCCGCGCTCCGGTGGCCGCCACCACCTCGCCGAGCGCCTGCCAGTGGTCGCCGTGCCGGTGCGTGGTGACGACGGACGCGATGCCGTCCTCGCCGATCAGCCGCAGCAGTGTCCCGGCCTCGGCGGCCGCGTCGATCAGGAGCTGCTCGCCGGTGGCCCGGCAGCGCAGCAGATACGCGTTGTTGTTCATCGGTCCGACGGCGACCTTGGAGATCATCAGATCCGTCAGCTCGTGCACATCCGCAGCTCCGCCGACCTTGACCGTTCCGCTGTACGTCATGTGACGCAGCCTATAGCGGCGGCAGCGCGGGAAGGCTGCCGCCTTCCACGGTGAGCGCGGAGCCGTCGCGGCGTCCGCAGAGCCACCCGAGGATGCCGGAGGCCGTGCCCCGGACGGTGACCGGAGCGCCGTCGGCGCCGCCGCCCGTGGTCCACAGCCGGCCGTCCGGGGCGACGGCCGTCGTGGGGACGACGCCGGGATGGCCGGCGAACCGTTCCGCCAGGAAGTCGTTCTCCCGGATCACGAACTCCTCCGGCAGATCCTCCAGCTCGTATCCCACCCCCAGGTCGACGTGGTGCAGCTCGACCTCGGTCCAGCGGCGGAAGGGAATCCGGGAGGCCGATTCCGTCACACCGTTGCGCATCGTGACCGTGCGTGACCAGTCGGCCGGCGCCTCGCCGGCGACGAGGAAGGCCGCTCCGCTCGTACGCAGGTCAGCGAGGTGTTCGCCCACCGGGCGAGCGGCATCGCGTTCGATGTCGGCGTCCCGGGTTTCGCTGTTCGCGTACATCGGGCGCCCTTGGAGAACATTTACGAGGGCGTCGGCGTTACGTGACAGGTGGGCAAGAACATGGCCGCGGCTCCAGCCCGGCAGACGCGACGGCTCGGCAACGGCGCCGTCGTCCATCCTGCCCGTGGCGCTGAGCAGCCGATCGGTCGCTTCACGTACAGCTTCCAGGTCGCGCGCATGATCAGTCATGGACCGAGCGTAGACCCCGCCACTCATTCGGGTGATGGAGTCTTCGGCCGACCATAAATCGAATGCGCGTGCTATACGCTCGGAGTCGAAAGCTTCGTACATCGCTGTGGCGCCCCCCATACCCTGGGACAGGGGCTCAGTTCCCCCACTTCTCTCCAGAAAGGTGCGGACCGGCGTGGCCGACCGTCTCATCGTCCGTGGCGCGCGCGAGCACAACCTGAAGAACGTCTCGCTCGATCTCCCCCGTGACTCCCTCATCGTCTTCACCGGGCTCTCCGGATCGGGCAAGTCGTCGCTCGCGTTCGACACGATCTTCGCCGAGGGCCAGCGGCGCTACGTGGAGTCCCTCTCCTCGTACGCCCGGCAGTTCCTCGGCCAGATGGACAAGCCGGACGTGGACTTCATCGAAGGCCTCTCGCCCGCCGTCTCCATCGACCAGAAGTCGACCTCGCGCAACCCGCGCTCGACGGTCGGCACCATCACCGAGGTCTACGACTACCTCCGGCTGCTCTTCGCCAGGATCGGCAAGCCGCACTGCCCCGAGTGCGGAAGGCCCATCGCGCGCCAGTCGCCGCAGGCCATCGTCGACAAGGTGCTCGGCCTGCCCGAGGGCAGCCGCTTCCAGGTGCTCTCCCCGCTGGTGCGCGAGCGCAAGGGGGAGTTCGTCGACCTCTTCGCCGACCTCCAGACCAAGGGCTACAGCAGGGCCCGGGTCGACGGCGAGACGATCCAGCTGTCCGAGCCGCCCACGCTGAAGAAGCAGGAGAAGCACACCATCGAGGTGGTCATCGACCGCCTCACGGTGAAGGACAGCGCCAAGCGCCGGCTGACCGACTCCGTCGAGACGGCGCTGGGTCTCTCGGGCGGCATGGTCGTGCTCGACTTCGTCGACCTCGAGGCGGACGACCCCGAGCGTGAGCGGATGTACTCCGAGCACCTCTACTGCCCGTACGACGACCTCTCCTTCGAGGAGCTGGAGCCCCGCTCCTTCTCCTTCAACTCCCCCTTCGGCGCCTGCCCCGACTGCACGGGCATCGGCACGCGCATGGAGGTCGACCCGGAGCTGATCGTCCCGGACGAGGACAAGTCCCTGGACGAGGGCGCGATCCACCCCTGGTCGCACGGCCACACCAAGGAGTACTTCGGGCGCCAGATCACCGCGCTGGCCGACGCCCTCGGATTCCGTACGGACATCCCCTGGGCCGGACTGCCGCAGCGCGCCAAGAAGGCCCTGCTCCACGGCCACAAGATCCAGACCGAGGTCCGCTACCGCAACAGGTACGGGCGCGAGCGTGCCTACACCACCCCGCGCTTCGAGGGTGCCGTCCAGTACGTCAAGCGGCGTCACTCCGAGGCCGAGAGCGACTCCAGCCGGGAGCGCTTCGAGGGCTACATGCGCGAGGTGGCCTGCCCGACCTGTGAGGGCACCCGGCTCAAGCCGCTGGTCCTCGCCGTCACGGTGATGGAGAAGTCCATCGCCGAGGTCGCCGCGATGTCGATCAGCGAGTGCGCCGAGTTCCTCGGCCGCCTCAAGCTGAACGCCCGGGACAAGAAGATCGCCGAGCGGGTCCTCAAGGAGGTCAACGAGCGGCTGAGGTTCCTCGTCGACGTCGGCCTCGACTACCTCTCGCTGAACCGCGCCGCGGGCACCCTGTCCGGCGGCGAGGCCCAGCGCATCCGGCTCGCCACCCAGATCGGCTCCGGGCTCGTCGGCGTGCTGTACGTCCTGGACGAGCCGTCCATCGGCCTGCACCAGCGCGACAACCACCGTCTGATCGAGACCCTGGTCCGGCTGCGGGACATGGGCAACACGCTCATCGTCGTCGAGCACGACGAGGACACCATCAAGGTCGCCGACTGGGTCGTCGACATCGGTCCCGGCGCGGGTGAGCACGGTGGCAAGGTCGTCCACTCCGGTTCGCTCAAGGAGCTGCTGGCCAACAAGGAGTCGATCACCGGCCAGTACCTCTCGGGCAAGAGGGAGATCGAGATGCCGGACATCCGGCGTCCCGTCGACCCGAAGCGCCGGCTCACGGTGCACGGCGCCCGGGAGAACAACCTCCAGGACATCGACGTCTCCTTCCCGCTCGGTGTGCTCACCGCGGTCACCGGCGTCTCCGGTTCGGGCAAGTCGACCCTGGTCAACGACATCCTCTACACCCACCTCGCGCGCGAGCTCAACGGCGCCAAGTCGGTCCCCGGGCGGCACACCCGGGTCGACGGCGACGACCTCGTCGACAAGGTCGTCCACGTCGACCAGTCGCCGATCGGGCGCACACCCCGCTCCAACCCGGCGACGTACACCGGAGTCTTCGACCACGTGCGCCGGCTGTTCGCCGAGACGATGGAGGCGAAGGTGCGCGGCTATCTGCCGGGCCGCTTCTCCTTCAACGTCAAGGGCGGCCGCTGCGAGAACTGCTCCGGCGACGGCACGATCAAGATCGAGATGAACTTCCTGCCCGATGTGTACGTCCCGTGCGAGGTCTGCCACGGCGCGCGCTACAACCGGGAGACCCTGGAGGTCCACTACAAGGGCAAGTCCATCGCCGAGGTGCTGGACATGCCGATCGAGGAGGGCCTGGAGTTCTTCGAGGCCGTCCCGACGATCGCCCGCCACCTCCGCACGCTCAACGAGGTCGGCCTCGGCTACGTCCGGCTCGGCCAGTCCGCGCCGACGCTCTCCGGCGGTGAGGCCCAGCGGGTGAAGCTGGCGAGCGAGCTGCAGAAGCGCTCCACCGGCCGCACGGTCTACGTCCTGGACGAGCCGACGACCGGTCTGCACTTCGAGGACATCAGCAAGCTCATCTCCGTCCTCTCGGGCCTGGTCGACAAGGGCAACACGGTGATCGTCATCGAGCACAACCTCGATGTCGTCAAGACCGCCGACTGGGTCGTCGACATGGGTCCCGAGGGCGGCAACGGCGGCGGTCTGGTCGTCGCCGAGGGCACCCCGGAGCACATCGCCTCGGTGCCGGCCAGTCACACCGGAAAGTTCCTCCAGGGAATCCTGGGCGCGGACCGGATCGGTGAGGCCGCGGTGCCCGCGGCCCGTAAGGCCCGTAAGGCACCCGCGAAGAAGGCCGTCGCCGCAAAGAAGGCAGTCGCCGCGAAGACGGCCACGGCCCGCAGGACCGCCACGGCCAGGACGGCGGGAAAGACGGCGGCCGAGCAGCCCGCACCGAAGAAGGCAGCCCGCACGCGGAAGGCCTGAGACCGCCCGGAGGGGGCGGGCCCCGCAACCAGGGCCCGCCCCCTCCGGACAGCTCTTCACACCCGCCGGCGCCTCCGTCCGCCCCGCACTCTCCGGGGCCGGTCGAAGGGCCGGCGTTCTCCGCCGGTATCGTCGGGTCTGTCGCCCATGCCTTCAGGTGCGGCCCGTGCCCGGAGTCCGTGGCACCCGGTGCCCCGGACGGTGACGGCGGCTCTCTGTCCCCCCGACCAGTGGAGACCGCATGCCCGGCCTGCCCGCCGCCCGCCGTACCGTTCTGAAGGGCGCCGCTCTCGCCGGTGCCGCCGGGCTGGGAGCGGCGGCCTGTTCGACCGAGTCGAAGCTCGGCCACGCGCAGACGCCCACGCCCACCGCACCGGTGGAGCTCGGTGCCGCCGACGAGGTCCCGGTCGGCGGGGCGAAGCTCTACCGGGAGCAGCGGGTCGTCGTGAGCTGCCAGGCCGCCGGGGAGTACAAGGCCTTCAGCGCGCAGTGCACCCACGCCGGCTGCCTCCTGGACAAGGTCGAGGGCAACGAGGGCAACTGCCCCTGCCACGGCAGTCGCTTCGACATGACCACGGGAAAGGCGCTGCACGGCCCCGCCACCGTGCCGCTGCCCTCCGTCCCGCTGAAGGTCGAGGGCGGAAAGCTCGTCGCGGGCCCCGAAGCCTGACCGGGCCGCCTGTCCCGGGCATCAGGGACCCCGGAAATGCCGCTCTGTCACCGCCCGCAAGTAGGGTGTGAGACATGGCAGACCCCTCCAGCTACCGCCCCAAGCCGGGACAGATCCCCGACTCCCCGGGGGTCTACAAGTTCCGTGACGAGCACCGCCGGGTGATCTACGTCGGCAAGGCGAAGAACCTGCGCCAGCGCCTGGCCAACTACTTCCAGGACCTGGCCGGTCTGCACCCGCGTACCCGGACGATGGTCACCACGGCCGCCTCCGTGGAATGGACCGTGGTCTCCACCGAGGTCGAGGCGCTCCAGCTGGAGTACTCCTGGATCAAGGAGTTCGACCCCCGGTTCAACGTCAAGTACCGCGACGACAAGAGCTATCCCTACCTCGCGGTCACGCTCAACGAGGAGTTCCCCCGCGTCCAGGTCATGCGCGGCGCCAAGAAGAAGGGCGTGCGCTACTTCGGTCCGTACGGGCACGCCTGGGCCATTCGCGAGACCGTCGACCTGATGCTGCGGGTCTTCCCCGTGCGCACCTGCTCCGCCGGTGTCTTCAAGAACGCCGAGCGGACCGGACGCCCCTGTCTCCTCGGCTACATCGGCAAGTGCTCCGCTCCGTGCGTCGGGCGCGTCACCCCCGAGGAGCACCGGGATCTGGCCGAGGACTTCTGCGACTTCATGGCAGGCCGCACAGGGACGTACATCCGCCGCCTCGAGAAGGACATGATGCAGGCGGCCGAGGAGATGGAGTACGAGCGTGCGGCCCGGCTGCGCGACGACGCCGAGGCGCTGAAGAGAGCCATGGAGAAGAGCGCCGTCGTCCTCGCCGACGCCACCGACGCCGACCTGATCGCAGTAGCCGAGGACGAGCTCGAAGCGGCGGTCCAGATCTTCCACGTCCGCGGCGGGCGGGTCCGGGGCCAGCGCGGCTGGGTCACCGACAAGGTCGAGGCCGTCGACACGGCCGGCCTGGTCGAGCACGCGCTCCAGCAGCTCTACGGGGAGGAGTCGGGCGACTCCGTCCCCAAGGAGGTGCTGGTCCCGGCGCTCCCCGAGGACCCCGACGCGGTCTCCGAGTGGCTCGCGCGCCGCAGGGGGTCCCAGGTCAGTCTGCGCATCCCGCAGCGGGGCGACAAGAAGGACCTGATGGGCACGGTCCAGCGCAACGCCCAGCAGGCGCTGGGGCTGCACAAGACCAAGCGCGCCTCCGACCTCACGACGCGCTCGCGTGCCCTGGAGGAGATCGCCGAGGCGCTCGGCCTCGGGACCGCTCCGCTGCGCGTCGAGTGCTTCGACATCTCGCACCTCCAGGGCGACGACGTGGTCGCGTCGATGGTGGTCTTCGAGGACGGCCTCGCACGCAAGAGCGAATACCGCCGCTTCCAGATCAAGGGCTTCGAGGGCCAGGACGACGTCCGGTCGATGCACGAGGTCATCGGCCGCCGCTTCAGGCGCTACCTCCACGAGAAGGAGCGGACGGGGGAGTGGGAGGAGACCCCGGCGCCCACCGGCCCCGTCCCCGCACCCGCGGAGCTCGCGCCCGGCGGTCCCGCGCCCGGTCAGCCGGCGTCCGGTGATCCGGTGTCCGGCGCGGTCGCGCCCGAAGCGCAGGACCCCGCCCTCGTGCGCGAGGAGCCCCGCGAGGACGACGGCCGCCCCAAGCGCTTCGCCTACCCGCCCCAGCTCGTCGTCGTCGACGGAGGCCGGCCCCAGGTGGCCGCCGCCAAGCGCGCGCTGGACGAGCTGGGCATCGACGACATCGCCGTCTGCGGTCTCGCCAAGCGCCTCGAAGAGGTCTGGCTGCCCGACGACGACGATCCGGTGGTCCTGCCCCGCTCCAGCGAGGGGCTCTATCTCCTCCAGCGCATCCGGGACGAGGCCCACCGCTTCGCCATCACCTACCAGCGGGCCAAGCGGGCCAAGCGCATCCGCAGCAGCCCCCTGGACGACGTCCCGGGCCTCGGCGAGACCCGCAAGCAGGCGCTGATCAAGCACTTCGGCTCCGTCAAGAAGCTGCGGCAGGCGACAATCGACGAGATCTGCGGGGTGCCGGGGATAGGGCGCAGGACCGCGGAATCGGTGGCCGCAGCCTTCGCCGCGGCCGCCCCGGCGGCACCCGCCGTGAACACCGCGACCGGAGAGATCATTGAAGAGGACGACGGGGGCAGCAGGACATGACCGACCACGCGCATGAACAGCAGAACGAACGCGGCCGAGCAGACGGAGCAGCACACATGAGTACGGGAAGCACCACGGAGAAGGCCGAGGCCACCACGCCCGCCATCCCCGAGCTGGTGATCATCTCCGGCATGTCGGGCGCCGGGCGCAGCACCGCCGCCAAGTGTCTGGAGGACCTCGGCTGGTTCGTCGTCGACAACCTGCCGCCCGCGCTGATCCCCACGATGGTGGAGCTCGGCGCCCGGTCCCAGGGCAACGTCGCCCGCATCGCCGTCGTCGTCGACGTACGGGGCCGCCGCTTCTTCGACAACCTCCGGGAGTCGCTCGCGGACCTGGAGGCCAAGCACGTCACCCGGCGGATCGTCTTCCTGGAGTCCTCCGACGACGCGCTCGTACGCCGTTTCGAATCGGTCCGTCGTCCGCACCCGCTCCAGGGCGACGGCCGCATCGTAGACGGCATCGCCGCCGAGCGTGACCTGCTGCGTGAGCTGCGCGGCGACGCCGACCTCGTCATCGACACGTCCAGCCTCAACGTGCACGAGCTGCGGGCCAAGATGGACGCGCAGTTCGCCGGCGACGAGGAGCCGGAGCTGCGGGCGACCGTCATGTCGTTCGGCTACAAGTACGGGCTGCCGGTCGACGCCGACCTCGTCGTCGACTGCCGCTTCCTGCCGAATCCGCACTGGGTCCCGGAGCTCCGCCCCTTCACCGGGCTCAACGAGGAGGTGTCCGACTACGTCTTCGACCAGCCGGGCGCCAAGGAATTCCTCAACCAGTACACCGAGCTGCTCCAGCTCATCGCCGCCGGTTACCGCCGCGAGGGCAAGCGTTACGTGACCATCGCCGTCGGGTGCACGGGCGGCAAGCACCGCTCCGTCGCGATGTCGGAGAAGCTGGCCGCCCGGCTGGCCACCGAAGGGATCGAGACCGTCCTCGTCCACCGGGACATGGGGCGCGAGTGACCAGTCGCAACCCGCGTCAGCGCAGGCTGAGCAGGGCCACGGCCGCGCTCTCCGGCCGTAAGCGCGGCGCACAGCCCAAGGTCGTCGCCCTCGGCGGCGGCATGGGCCTCTCGGCCTCGCTCACGGCCCTGCGCCGGATCACCGGCGACCTCACGGCCGTCGTGACCGTCGCCGACGACGGCGGTTCCAGCGGCCGGCTCCGCGAGGAGCTCGGCGTCCTCCCGCCGGGCGACCTGCGCAAGGCGCTCGCCGCGCTCTGCGGGGACGACGAGTGGGGCCAGACCTGGGCCCGGGTCATCCAGCACCGCTTCGAGTCCAAGGGCGACCTGCACGAGCACGCGGTGGGCAATCTGCTCATCGTCGCCCTCTGGGAGCAGCTGGGCGACCATGTCCAGGCCCTCGACCTGGTCGGCAAGCTGCTCGGAGCGCACGGCAGGGTGCTGCCGATGTCCGCCGTCCCCCTGGAGCTCCAGGCCCTCGTGCGGGGGCACGACCCGCGGCGCCCCGACGAGACGGTCACCGTACGCGGACAGGCGACGGTGGCGCTGACCCCGGGGGAGGTGCAGTCGGTCCACGTCGTGCCGGCCGATCCGCCCGCGGTTCCCGAGGCGGTCGCCGCCGTTCTCGACGCCGATTGGGTGGTTCTGGGCCCAGGGTCCTGGTTTTCCTCCGTGATTCCGCATCTGCTGGTCCCGGAGCTGCTCGACGCACTGGTGACCACGAAGGCCCGTAAGGTCCTCTCGCTGAACCTCGCACCACAGCCCGGTGAAACAGAAGGGTTCTCACCGCAGCGTCATTTGGAGGTTTTGGGACGACACGCCCCTAAACTCGCCATGGACGTGGTGCTGGCCGACGAGGCCGCCGTGCCCGACCGCGAGTCCCTCGCCGACGCCGCACAGCGGCTCGGAGCCGCGGTCGAGCTGGCCCCCGTGGCCTCACCCGACGGCGTTCCGATTCATGATCCGGAGCTGTTGGCCGCCGCGTACGACCGTATTTTTCGGATGCATGGAAGGATCGGCCCATGGCGATGACGCCAGCGGTGAAGGACGAAATCTCTCGGCTTCCCGTGACCCGGACCTGCTGCAGAAAGGCAGAGGTCTCGGCGATTCTCCGGTTCGCGGGCGGGCTGCACCTGGTGAGCAGCCGGATCGTGATCGAGGCCGAGCTGGACACGGGGAGCGCGGCCCGCCGGCTGAAGCGGGACATCCTGGAGATCTTCGGGCACAGCTCGGAGCTGATCGTGATGGCCCCCGGCGGACTGCGGCGCGGCTCGCGCTTCGTCGTACGCGTGGTGGCGGGCGGCGACCAGCTGGCCCGCCAGACCGGCCTGGTGGACGGCCGCGGCCGTCCCATCCGGGGCCTCCCCCCGCAGGTGGTCTCGGGGGCCACCTGCGACGCGGAGGCCGCCTGGCGGGGAGCCTTCCTGGCCCACGGTTCGCTCACCGAGCCGGGCCGCTCCTCCTCGCTGGAGGTGACCTGCCCCGGCCCGGAGGCCGCTCTGGCCCTGGTGGGCGCGGCCCGCAGGCTCTCCATCGCCGCCAAGGCGCGCGAGGTGCGGGGGGTGGACCGTGTCGTCGTCCGTGACGGGGACGCGATCGGCGCGCTGCTGACCCGCCTGGGAGCCCATGACGCCGTGCTCGCCTGGGAGGAGCGCCGGATGCGGCGCGAGGTCCGCGCCACGGCCAACCGGCTCGCCAACTTCGACGACGCCAATCTCCGCCGCTCCGCCCGTGCCGCGGTCGCCGCGGGCGCCCGTGTGGGGCGCGCGCTGGAGATCCTGGGCGAGGAGGTACCGGAGCACCTCGCGGCAGCCGGACGGCTGCGCATGGAGCACAAGCAGGCCTCGCTGGAGGAGCTGGGAGCGCTCGCCGACCCGCCGCTGACCAAGGACGCGGTCGCGGGCCGGATCAGGCGTCTGCTGGCCATGGCCGACAAGCGGGCCCAGGACCTCGGCATCCCCGGCACGGAATCGACCCTCAGCGAGGAGCTGGCCGACGGCCTCGTGGGCTGACAGCCGCAGCAGGGCCCCGGCTGCGCCCTCGGGCGCGGCCGGGGCCCTGCCGCCTTCCGGCGGCAGGAAGCCCTGATCGGGGCCCGGCCGGCCATATTTCCCCTGGCCGGGGCGGGAGTCTCCGGTATGGGACGGGCGCAGAGCTCTTTTTCTCTCATGTCTTTCCGAGCGCCGCCCTGCACGATTGAGCGAATGAACTCATCGGTTCCGCCGTCCACTTCCCCCGGAAGTGAGCAGTCGGCCGACGATTTTCATCGATTGAGTACCGCTCCGCACAATTGAGCGTGGGGCTTGCGGGATCGCCCCGGTGTTTGGCGGAAAATGATCCGCGGAAAACCATTGCCCACAGCCCTGGCGGACGGAACCGCGGCGACCGAGCCGACATCAGTGACTCCCGGTGACAAGAGGGTGCCGGCCGCCTCGCGCCGCAAGAGCCCAGGCCACGCCGGGTGTTGACGCTTGGTGACCGGGTGGCGCGGCGGCCTGCTCCGCTGCTTCCACCGACCGGAATCCCTTACTCCTACTCGGGAGTAAGGGGATCCCTTTTCGCACCACCGCTCTCGATGTCACTCCGGAGCCTTCGGAGAGGTAGGGTCGGAGGCGGTCGGGGACATCCCTATAAAACTCGCCGGCATCGAAACCGGCGTTCCTAACGAGGAGATCGGTTCGTGACGATCCGCGTAGGCATCAACGGCTTTGGCCGCATCGGTCGTAACTACTTCCGCGCGCTGCTGGAGCAGGGTGCGGACATCGAGATCGTGGCTGTCAACGACCTGGGTGACACTGCGACCACGGCTCACCTGCTGAAGTACGACACCATCCTGGGTCGTCTCAAGGCAGAGGTCAGCCACACCGCCGACACCATCACCGTCGACGGTCACACCATCAAGGTGCTCTCCGAGCGCAACCCGGCCGACATCCCCTGGGGTCAGCTGGGCGTCGACATCGTCATCGAGTCGACCGGCATCTTCACCAAGAAGGCCGACGCCGAGAAGCACATCGCCGGTGGCGCCAAGAAGGTCCTCATCTCGGCTCCGGCCAAGGACGAGGACATCACCATCGTGATGGGCGTCAACCAGGACAAGTACGACGCGGCCAACCACCACGTCATCTCCAACGCCTCCTGCACCACCAACTGTGTGGCGCCGATGGCCAAGGTTCTCGACGAGAACTTCGGCATCGTCAAGGGCCTGATGACGACGGTCCACGCGTACACGAACGACCAGCGCATCCTGGACTTCCCGCACTCGGACCTGCGTCGCGCCCGCGCCGCCGCCGAGAACATCATCCCGACCACGACGGGCGCCGCCAAGGCGACCGCCCTGGTCCTCCCGCAGCTCAAGGGCAAGCTCGACGGCATCGCGATGCGCGTCCCGGTCCCGACCGGTTCCGCCACCGACCTCGTCGTGACCCTTCAGCGCGAGGTCACCAAGGACGAGGTCAACGCCGCGTTCAAGAAGGCGTCCGACGACGGCGACCTCAAGGGCTTCCTGACCTACACCGAGGACCCGATCGTGTCCTCGGACATCGTCGGTGACCCGTCGTCCTGCACCTTCGACTCCTCCCTGACCATGGTCCAGGAGGGCAACTCGGTGAAGATCCTCGGCTGGTACGACAACGAGTGGGGTTACTCCAACCGCCTCGTCGACCTGACCGTCTTCGTCGGCGGCCAGCTCTGATCCTAGGATCGACAGGCATCCAGGTGTGATGTGAGGGGCTCGGACGGCGCGACGCGGCGCCGTCCGAGCCCCCTCGCATGCTCATCCGTCCTTCCAAGGAGTATGGGAACAGAGATGAAGACGATCGACGAACTTCTCGACGAAGGGGTCGCGGGCAAGCGGGTATTCGTCCGCGCCGACCTCAACGTGCCGCTGGACGGCACCACGATCACCGACGACGGCCGCATCCGCGCCGTCCAGCCGACGATCGCCCGGCTCGCCGCAGCCGGCGCGCGGGTCGTCGTCGCCTCGCACCTGGGCCGCCCCAAGGGCGCACCGGACCCGGCCTTCTCGCTCGCCCCCGCCGCCGCGCGCCTGGGCGAGCTGCTCGGTGCCGAGGTCGCCTTCGCGACCGACACCGTCGGCGAGTCCGCCCGCTCCACGGTCGCCGCTCTCACCGACGGCCAGGTCGCCGGCATCGAGAACCTCCGCTTCAACGCCGGCGAGACGTCGAAGGACGACGCCGAGCGCGGTGCCTTCGCCGATCAGCTCGCCGGGCTCGCCGACGTGTACGTGGGCGACGGCTTCGGCGCCGTCCACCGCAAGCACGCGTCGGTCTTCGACCTCCCGGCCCGGCTGCCGCACGCGGCCGGAAGCCTGATCGCCACCGAGGTCGGTGTACTGAAGAAGCTCACCGAGGACGTCACGCGCCCCTACGCCGTGGTCCTCGGCGGCTCGAAGGTCTCCGACAAGCTCGGGGTCATCGACCACCTGCTGGAGAAGGCCGACCGCATCCTCATCGGCGGCGGGATGGCCTACACCTTCCTCAAGGCCAAGGGGTACGAGGTCGGCAGCTCCCTCCTCCAGGAGGACCAGATCCCGGCGGTGCTCGAATACCTCCAGCGCGCCGAGAAGAAGGGTGTGGAGTTCGTGCTCCCCGTCGACGTCGTCGTCTCGGAGCAGTTCCCCGACCTCAAGACCAAGACCCCGGGCAACCCGACCACCGTCGCCGCCGACGCCATTCCCGCCGGCGCGATGGGGCTGGACAACGGCCCGGAGACCAACAAGCTGTACACCTCGAAGCTCGCCGACGCGGCCACCGTCTTCTGGAACGGCCCGATGGGCGTCTTCGAGCACCCCGACTTCGCCGAGGGCACCAAGGCGGTCGCCCAGGCCCTCGTCGACTCCGAGGCCTTCACCGTCGTCGGCGGCGGCGACTCCGCGGCCGCCGTCCGCATCCTGGGCTTCGACGAGAACGCATTCGGCCACATCTCGACCGGTGGCGGCGCCAGCCTCGAATACCTCGAGGGCAAGACGCTTCCCGGCCTCGCCGCACTGGAGGACTGACCTTTCATGACTACCCGCACCCCGCTCATGGCGGGCAACTGGAAGATGAACCTCAACCACCTCGAGGCCATCGCCCACGTCCAGAAGCTCGCTTTCGCCCTGGCCGACAAGGACTACGACGCGGTCGAGGTCGCCGTCCTGCCGCCCTTCACCGACCTGCGCTCCGTGCAGACGCTGGTCGACGGCGACAAGCTGAAGATCAAGTACGGCGCCCAGGACATCTCGGCCCAGGACTCCGGCGCGTACACCGGTGAGATCTCCGGCCCGATGCTCGCCAAGCTGAAGTGCACGTACGTGGCCGTCGGCCACAGCGAGCGCCGCCAGTACCACGGCGAGAACGACGAGATCTGCAACGCCAAGGTGAAGGCCGCGTACAAGCACGGCCTGACCCCGATCCTCTGCGTCGGCGAGGGCCTGGACATCCGCAAGGCGGGTGACCAGGTGTCCTACACGCTGGCGCAGCTCGACGGCGGCCTGAAGGACATCCCGGCCGAGCAGGCCGAGTCCATCGTGATCGCCTACGAACCGGTCTGGGCCATCGGCACCGGCGAGGTCGCCACCCCCGAGGACGCCCAGGAGGTCTGCGGTGCGATCCGCGGCCGTCTCGCGGAGCTGTACTCGCAGGAGCTGGCCGACGCGGTCCGTATCCAGTACGGCGGCTCGGTGAAGTCCGGCAACGTGGCGGCCATCATGGCGCAGCCCGATGTCGACGGTGCCCTCATCGGCGGCGCCGCCCTCGACGCCGACGAGTTCGTCAAGATCGTCCGCTTCCGCGACCAGTGAGTATGCGGTAGCGCGGATCCGTCGTACCCTTGCGGGGGCCGAGGGGGGTCTACCCCCGGGCCCCCGCTGTTCGTACATGCAGTCCTAGGAATTCCGGAAAGTAGGGACCAGCCGTGGTTTTGGCGTTCGAGATCGCCCTGATCGTCTTCAGCCTGCTGCTGATGCTGCTGGTGCTGATGCACAAGGGGAAGGGCGGCGGCCTTTCCGACATGTTCGGTGGCGGAATGCAGTCCTCCGTCGGTGGCTCCTCGGTCGCGGAGCGGAACCTCGACCGCATCACCGTCGTGGTCGGTCTGGCCTGGTTCGCGTGCATTGTCGTCCTTGCTCTGCTCATCAAGCTGGACAGCTGACCCGTCGTCCGCGATTCCTTGTGAGGGTGTAACTCCTTTCACTGGACGCGCGTTGGGCCTTACGTAGACTGGGGCATCTTCGAGCACCATCACGCAGGGAGTTACGACCGTGGCAAGTGGCAACGCGATCCGGGGAAGCCGGGTCGGAGCGGGGCCGATGGGGGAGGCCGAGCGCGGCGAGTCCGCGCCACGCGCCCGCATCTCCTTCTGGTGCTCGAACGGGCACGAGACGCAGCCGAGCTTCGCCCATGACGCGCAGGTACCGGAGACCTGGGACTGCCCGCGCTGCGGCTTCCCGGCCGGACAGGACCGGGACAGCCCGCCGGCTCCGCCGCGCACCGAGCCGTACAAGACGCACCTGGCGTACGTGCGTGAGCGGCGCAGCGACGCGGACGGCGAGGCGATCCTCGCCGAAGCCCTCGCGAAACTCCGCGGCGAGATCTAGGGCCTCGCGTTCGCGTCAGGCCGGGCTCGCGGGACCTGACGCAAACGGAAGACCCTCACTTTTCACCGGCCGGTCACCCTCTGGGTGCCCGGCCGGAATCGGTATGCCGCCCACCAGCTCGCCGGTGCCCCGTCGGACCCTCCAGATCAATTAGGTTGGAGGGGCAGCGGGGAAGGTTGCAGGTACGAGAGAAGTGGGCGATTTCCGGGATGAACGCACAAAGCCGAACCAAGCTCAACCAGATGCCCGAGTGGACGGCTCTCGGCAAGCACCGTGAGCAGCTCGGGGGGACGCATCTGCGGCAGTTGTTCGCGGACGCGCCGGACCGGGGGAAGCAGTACACCCTCAGGGTCGGCGACCTCCACATCGACTACTCCAAGCACCTGGTCACCGACGAGACGCTGCGGCTGCTGCGCGAGCTCGCCGCCGCCACGGACGTGGCCGGGCTGCGGGACGCCATGTTCCGCGGCGACAGGATCAACACGACGGAGGACCGCGCCGTCCTGCACACCGCGCTCCGCGCGCCGCGTGGCGCCGTGGTCGAGGTCGACGGCGAGAACGTGGTGCCGGCCGTGCACGCCGTCCTCGACAAAATGGCCGACTTCTCCGACCGGATCCGGTCGGGCGGGTGGACCGGCCACACCGGCAAGCCGATCAAGAACATCGTCAACATCGGTATCGGCGGCTCCGACCTCGGTCCCGCCATGGCGTACGAGGTGCTGCGCTCCTTCACGGACCGCTCGCTCACCGTCCGTTTCGTGTCGAACGTCGACGGCGCCGACCTCCACGAGGCGGTACAGGGCCTCGACCCGGCCGAGACCCTCTTCATCGTCGCGTCCAAGACCTTCACGACGATCGAGACCATCACCAACGCCACCTCCGCCCGCGACTGGCTGCTCACCGAGCTGAGGGCCGGTCAGGACGCCGTCGCCAAGCACTTCGTGGCGCTGTCGACCAACGCCGAGAAGGTCGCGGACTTCGGCATCGACACGGCCAACATGTTCGAGTTCTGGGACTGGGTCGGAGGCCGGTACTCCTACGACTCGGCGATCGGCCTGTCGCTGATGATCGCCATCGGGCCGGACCGGTTCCGCGAGATGCTCGACGGCTTCCACCTCGTCGACGAGCACTTCCGCACCGCCCCCGCCGAGGAGAACGCCCCGCTGCTGCTGGGCCTGCTGGGCATCTGGTACGGCCAGTTCTTCGACGCGCAGTCGCACGCGGTGCTGCCCTACAGCCACTATCTGTCCAAGTTCACCGCGTACTTGCAGCAGCTGGACATGGAGTCCAACGGCAAGTCCGTGGACCGGGACGGCGATCCGGTGGAGTGGGAGACCGGCCCGGTCGTCTGGGGCACCCCCGGCACCAACGGGCAGCACGCCTACTACCAGCTGATCCACCAGGGCACCAAGATCATCCCGGCCGACTTCATCGGCTTCGCCGCACCGGTCCAGGACCTGCTGCCCGGGCTGATCGCCCAGCACGACCTGCTGATGGCCAACTTCTTCGCCCAGACCCAGGCGCTCGCCTTCGGCAAGACGCCCGAGGAGGTCCGCGCCGAGGGCGTGCCCGAGGAGCTCGTGCCGCACAAGACGTTCCGCGGCAACCACCCGACGACCACGATCCTCGCGGACCGGCTCACCCCGTCGGTGCTCGGCCAGCTGATCGCGCTGTACGAGCACAAGGTCTTCGTCCAGGGCGCCGTCTGGAACATCGACTCCTTCGACCAGTGGGGCGTCGAGCTCGGCAAGGTCCTCGCCAAGAAGATCGAGCCGGTCCTCACCGAGGGCACCGGCGGCGAGCAGCTGGACAGCTCCACCGCCGCGCTCGTCTCGACGTACCGCGCGCTGCGGGGCCGCTGAGCGATGACCACGGGGGAGGGGACGATACGGCTCAGGCCGCCGCGCAACGCGCCCGACCGCCGGGCCGTCGGCTGGTGGCGGGCCCAGTGGCTGCTGCTGACCGCGGCCCCGGTCGCGGTCCTCGGCATCCTGGGCGCGCTCATCGGGCCCGCCAGATCCTGGCTGCTGACGCCCGCCGCCGTGCTCGGCGCCGTCGGCCTGCTGTGCGCCGTCCTCTTCCCCCTCTGGTGGTTCCGTACCCACCGCTGGGAGGTCACCGACGAGGCGGTCTACGTGAGCACCGGGGCCTTCCTGCGGGAGTGGCGGATCGCGCCGATGTCCCGCATCCAGACCGTGGACACCGTGCGGGGCCCGCTGGAACAGCTCTTCGGGCTGGCGACGGTCACCGTCACCACCGCGTCCGCCAAGGGCGCCGTACAGATCGAGGGCCTGACGCACGAGGCCGCGGCCGAGCTCGCCGAGCGGCTGACCCGGATCACGCAGGAGACCCCCGGGGACGCCACATGAGCACGGCCGCTGACAGCGGCCCCGGCTGGCGGCGGCTCCATCGACGGACGGTCCTGGTCACCGCGCTGGTCACGGCGGGGGTCGCGGCGGGCGCGGCCGTGCCGGTCACGGTCGCGCTGTCAGGCCGTCTCGGATACGCGGAGGCCATCGGCTGGGTCCTGGCGGGCGCCGCCCTGCTGATCGGCTGCGCGACCGCCGGTGACTACGTGCGGTGGCGGCGCACCCGCTACCGGGTCGGCGCCGAGCGCGTCGAACTGCACACCGGGCTACTCCTGGTGAAGCGCCGCTCGCTGGCCCGTGAGCGGATCCGCAGCGTCGACCTCACCGCCCATCCGCTGCTGCGGATCCTGGGGCTGGTCTCGGTCCGCATCGGCACCGGTGAGAACACCGGCGGCGACTCCACGCTGGAGCTCGACCCCGTCACGCGCGCCGAGGGTGAACGGCTGCGCAGAGAGCTCCTCGACCGCGCCGCGTCCGGGTCCTCCGGAACGCGCCGCGACGGGGAACTGGCCACGCTCGACCTCCGCTGGGTCCGCTACGCACCCGTCTCCTTCGTCGCGCCCATGCTCGGCGGCGCGGCCGCCGGCGGTGTGATGCAGGTCAGTGACTGGGCCGGGGCGCAGGCCGAGGTGATCCACTGGGTCGCCGACCGCTTCAGGGACACCCCGCTGGTCTGGGCGATCGTCACCCTGGTCGTGGCGGTCCTGGCCGCCGGTGTGATCGGAGCGCTCGGGCTGTGGATCGAGATGTGGTGGAACTACCGCCTGGAGCGCGAACCGGGAGGCACCCTGCGGGTGCGGCGGGGGCTGCTGACCGCGCGTTCCCTGTCCGTCGAGGAGCGGCGGCTGCGCGGGGTGGACCTGGTGGAGCCACTGGGCGTACGGCTGGCGGGCGCCGCCAGGGTGGACGCGATCACGACGGGTCTGGCCAAGAACGAGGAGGCGCGGAGCGCCGACCACAACACCCTCCTGCCGGCCGTGCCCCGCACGCTGGCCGACACCGTCGCCGCCGAGGTGCTGCGCGAGCCGGTCTCCCCGACGGGCGCCCCGCTGACCGGCCACCCCCTCGCCGCCAGGAGCCGCCGGCTCCGCCGTGCCCTGTCCGTCGCCCTGGCACCCGTGCTGGTCCAGGTGGTCCTGGGTGTCCTGCTGACACCCGTGCTCCTCTGGACCGCACTCGCCTGCGCGGTGGTGTCCCTGCCCGTCGCCGTGCTGCTTGCCCTCGACGCCTACCGCTCGCTGGGGCACACGCTCACCGGCGGGTACCTGGTGACCCGGTCCGGTTCGGTCCGGCGTTCCACCGCGGCTCTGCAACGGGCCGGTGTGATCGGCTGGACGGTGAAGCAGTCCTGGTTCCAGCGCCGGGCCGGGCTGCTGAGCGTCACCGCCACGACTGCCGCCGGAGGCGGCGCCTACACGGCGCACGACACCGACGCCACCGAAGGTCTCGGCTTCGCCGCCGACGCCGTGCCGGGGCTGCTGGAGCCCTTCCTGGACCGCGACTGAGCCGAGGGGACGCGGCGGCGCGTCGGGGTCACCCGTCGAGCAGTGCGGTGGCGTCGAAGGCCGGAACGCCGGCCGGCGGAGGAGCGTCCTGGGGCGTCGGGGCGGGGTGCCCGGCGGCCAGTACGTACAGCGGGGTGTGGCCGGTGTTGTCCAGGCCGCAGCGGTCGGCGACCGCGGAGTCCCTGAAGGCACCGGTCTGGGCGGGGCCGAGGCCGAGGGCCGTCGCGGTCAGGGCGAAGGTCTGCCCCAGGTGTCCGGCGTCGAGCAGACAGACCCGGTAGGCGCGGGGCGTCGGGTACTTCACGCTCATCCGCTCCAGACGCGCGGCGAGAACGACGAGGAAGGCGGGGCGCGCGGCCCACGACTGGTCGGCGCAGAGACGGGCGGCCTCCGCGGGCGTGAGGCCCTCGGAGAGCAGTTCCAGCGCGTGCTGCAAGCCGTTGTAGTGGTACCAGCCCGGGGACAGGCCGCTGACGCCCAGGACGCCGACGTACGCGTCGAGCTCCTGCCGGGAGCCGCCCTGCGGGCTGGTCCGCCGGTACAGGGCGCCCCGTCCGCAGTCGATGAAGTCGACCGGGCCGAAGACCACGGCCAGCAAGGTGGCCAGGGTCTCCAGCGACACCGGTGCGCCGGTGAAGTCGCGGTGGGTACGGCGGTCGTACAGGACCTGCTCGAACGGAGCCCGGAGCCCGGCCGGCCTGCGGGGCAGCAGGAGCCGGGGAGCCCGCGGATGCCCCGTGAACAGGGGAGGCGGCGACTCCCGCGCGGGCTCCGCGGCGGCGGGTTCCCGCGCCTCGCCGGAGGGGGCCACGGCCTGCGGGGAGTCGTACACGTCCTGGGTGGCGTAGTGGAAGAACGACGCCTCGGGCATCCACGCGCCCCACTGCCCGGCGATCCGCTCGTCGAGCCGCGCGGCCGCGCTGCCGTGGGCCAGCAGGGCTCCGCTCCGCGCCAGTGCCTCGACGGCGTCCTCGACGGTGTCCGGGGTCAGGTGGTCCAGGAGTCCGGCGGCCTCGTCGGGAGTGCTCCAGTCGTCGAAGGCCGCCAGGATCTCCGCGGCGGCCGGGTGCAGCGCCGTGGGCGTGCCGTGCGGATGAGGGTGGACGACGAAGGCGCCGTCGTGCCAGTAGCAGGTCAGGCAGCGGGAACGGCGTAGACGCACGGTGACTCCTGCGAGGGGGAAGTAGGGGAAGGGCCGGACATACGCGTGGGGCCGGGCAAGGGGGTACCCGGCCCCACGCGCGCGGTCACGCCTGGCGGTAGGCCCACGTCCAGTTCCAGGTGGAACCCTCGCCGGCCTTCGGGCGGTCGGCCCGGACAGCGATCCGGTGCTTCATCTCGATCCTGCGCATTCTTCTTCACCTCCTTCTTCCGTGCTTCGGGGGTTTCTTCTCTGCACGTCGCCGCGACGGCATATCCATGACGCAGCACAGAATCGTCATGCGCAAGACCTGATTTCCCGCATCACTCTTTCGTGGTGGAATCCATGGCCCTCGCTTTTCTTTCGAGTCGCATTCATGGGGAGCGTTATCACGCGCTGTCAACGTGTTTCGTATACGGGAGACGGGGTCCGCTGCGGATGATCGCTGCTGGTCAGGGCGTTGTGGAGCAGCTGCTTACCAATTTCTTTCAGCCTTTTTTCGGCGACCTGTCGATGCGGGCGAAGCTCTCCGGAAGGTGTCATAACGTGCGGACATCGGCACTCGACGAGCAGAAGAAGCGGCCAGGCGATGTGTTCATTCATTGCGGGCGGGGTGCCGGACCACTGAAATCGTGAAGGGGAAGCATGACCGTTTTTTCGTCCAGCGATATGGCCTCCGAAGTGTTCGGCCGACTTTTCGGCGTACTGCTGGAGGACGAGCAGTTCGTCGAGAAGGCGCGCAAGGAAGCTCTGTCGGTGCAGCTGGTGCACAGCAAGCCCGACTGCCGGATCTTCGTCTCGTCCGAGGGCGTCGTCCTCGGGGACGACGTGCCGTTCAAGGCCGCGATCACTCTCAAGATGTCCTGCGACACCGCGCACGCGCTGTGGATGGGCCGGCTGCTGGTGCCCGCCGCCATCGCCACCGGCAGGGTCCGGATCCGCGGTCGCATCGCCAAGGTGCTGGAGCTGGTGCCGATGCTCCAGCCCGCCTTCGACAGCTACCCCACGATCGCCGCGGAGTCGGGCGTCGGCACCTGACCCACCGCGCGCATCCCCCGACCGCCCCCACGACACCTGTGACCGAGGAGCCACGAAACCCATGACCATCGACGTACCGGCAGAACTCTCCCCAGAGCTCAACTTCGACGTGCTGCCCCCGGATGTGCGGCAACTCAAGGACGCAGCGCGGCGGTTCGCGCAGGAGACCGTGAAGCCCCTGGTCGGGCAGCTCGACCAGGCGCCGGCGGAGGACTTCGACTGGGACGTGGTGCGCCGCGGCCACGAGATCGGTCTGACCCGGGCCGCCGTCCCCACCGACTACGGCGGTCTCGGGCTCGGCATGCTGGGAGTCGCCACCGCCCTGGAGGAAGTGGCCGCCGTGTGCCCCGGCACCGCGCTCGTCTTCGGGGCCACCATGCTCGGCCAGGCGCCGCTCCTGCTCTCCGGCGACCCCCGTCTCCAGGCGCGCTACCTCCCGCTCTTCTCCGGTGACGAGCCGGTGCTCGCGTGCAACGCGGTGACGGAGGAGGACGCCGGGTGCGACCTGATCATCCCGGCCAACGCACAGCACGCACGCAACGTCATGACCGCGCGCCGGGACGGCGACGAGTACGTGCTCACCGGCAGGAAGCGGTTCATCACCAACGCCCGCTTCGCCGCGTTCGCCTCCGTCTTCGCGAACATGGAGGGCAGCCCCGGAGCGACCGGGCTCACCTCCTTCATCGTGCCCCTGAACCTCCCCGGGGTCGTGCGCGGCCCGGTCGCCGACAAGATGGGCTACCGCGCCTGCCTGGGAAGCGAGCTGGAGTTCCACGAGGTCCGGGTGCCCGCCGAGAACATGATCGGCGGCGAAGGCGAGGGCATGCCCATCAACATGGCCCAGAGCAACATGGCCCGCGCCGCCGTCGCCGGCATCTCCACCGGTGTGGCCCGCGGCGCCCTGGAACAGGCCGTCGCCTGGGCCGGGGAACGCGTCCAGGGCGGTGAACTCCTGCACCGGCACCAGTTCACCGCGGCGAAGCTGGCCGGCATGAGCGCCCAGGTGGACGCCGCCCGCCTGCTGTACCTGCACGCGGCGAACACCGTGGACACCCAACTGCCCCCGCCCGCCTACGAACCGGCCGTCGCCAAGCTCTTCGCCGACCGGGCCGCCATCGACGTGGCCGACGCCGCTCTCTCCCTCGTCGGCGCGCGAGGCTACCTGCGCTCGTACGGAGTGGAGAAGATGCTCCGCGACGCCTACGGCACCCGCGTGTACGAGGGCACCCCCGAGGTCCTGGCGCTCACGATCACCGAGAGCCTCTACGCCGAGGACGACGCCGAATGAACACCGCCTCCCCCCTCGCGGGCGGTGACGGGCCCGCCCGCACCGCCATCCCGACCTCCGCGGACCCGGCCGGCTCCCGCGCCCTGCGCTACGTCGCCGACATCATCGAACTCCACGAACGGCTCAGCTACCGGCAACTGCCGGCGGAGATCGCCGGAACACCGCTGTACCACGCGGAGGACGTGCACAGCGGGCTGATCACGCTCACCGCACGGGACAGCCAGATCCCCGCCCGGTACCTCAGAGGCATCCTCGGCTTCCGGCTGGCCCAGTACCTGCGGCTGAGCTGGATCTCGGCCGACCTCGTCTACCGGACGGCGGCGTACCACGAACCGCTGCCCCGGCCGGGCCAGATGGAGAGCATCCACACGGTCACCCTCTGCTCGCGCACCGGAAGGATCCGCGGCTACGTCGGGCTGAGCTGTTCGGCGGACCCCGTGAGCCTGCCCCTCGACTCGCCACGGCGCGCCCTGTTCCCGACCGAGGCCGCCCACGGCATCGACCTGCTGGGACAGTACGCGCGCCTGGGTCTGGGGACCCACCAGGTCTTCGAACTCAAGCGCTTCCTGCGCGACCAGTCGATGCCGCTCGGTATCCAGCACGACCGGGTGCCGTGGCACCTCATGCTCGGCATGGGCGAGGCGATGATCCAGCTCGACGACTCGATCCGCCTCGTGCTCGGCGACGCCAAGGAACACGTGGCCCTGCGCCACCTGCGGCTGGCCGGATTCGACCTCCACGTCGTCGAGGACACCTCCCCGAGCCTGCCCTCGTCGGACCCGCTGGCACCGATCTACCACCAGGGCGTCCTCGCCAAGCCCTTCGTCGCCCCGGTGCCCCGGGACCTGCCCTGGTACCGCGACGTCGTCCGCTCCTACATGGACGGCAGCAGCGATCTGACCTCGTATCACGAGATGGTCGCCCGGCTCGCCGGACGCAGGCAGGCGGTGGGCGGCTCCCTGATCCCCCGCCAGCGAGGAGGTGCCGTATGACCCCGGAGAGCTTGGGCCTGCCGTCGGCGGGCAGCGGGGAGTCGGGACCGCACAGCGTCTTCTACGAGGAGCTCGTCACCCGCAACGCGGGTGTCGTCTCCGCCGACGAGCAGCTGGCGCTGCGCAACGCCACGATCCTGGTGGCCGGCTGCGGGTCGATCGGAGGCGCCGCCGTGGAGCCGCTGACCCGGCTCGGGGCGCAGCGCTTCCTGGTGGCGGACCCCGGAACGTTCGAGCTGAACAACCTCAACCGCCAGAGCGCGGTCGCCGCCGACATCGAGCAGAACAAGGCCGCCGGAGCGGCGGAACGCATCATGTCGATCAACCCGCACGCCCGGGTGAGCGTATTCACCGAGGGGGTGACCGCGGCGACCGTGCAGCGGCTCACCGCGCCCTGTCAGATCATCATCGACGGGGTGGACGTCACCACCGCCGACGGATGGCACGCGAAGCACCTCCTGCACCGCGTGGCGGTCCAGCGGAAGCTCCCCCTCATCACCGGCTGGGACATGGCCGGAACCCAGTACGTGCGCTGCTACGACTACCGGCGCGTCCGGGAGCCCTTCGCCGGAGCCATCACCCTGGCCGACATCGAGCGCGTGGACACCTGGGAGCTCCTGCGCCGCGCGGTGCCGCTGCGCCGGGTGCCGGCCGAGATGCTGGCGGAGATCCGGGCGAACCATCTGCGTACGGACTACAGCTTTCCCCAAGTCGCGTACACCGCGACGGCGTTCGGGGTGCTGAGCTCCCACATGGCCGTACGCGTCCTCGCCGGGAAGCGGGTGCGTCAGGAGATCGGCCTGGACGTGCACCAGATGGCCCGGCCGCTCGGCGAGCGCTGGCTGAACCGCCTGCGATGGCCGGTCGAACTGGCGGCCCTCGTGCCGCCGATGCTCCGCCTCATGCGCCGGTCCGGCGCGCGCTGAACGCGACCGCGCACGTCTCACCGGTGGCGGTCCCGCGGGCTCCCGCGGGACCGCCACCGGTGTACGGCCGCGGCGACACCCTCCAGGAAAAGGCAATCATGCATGTCTCCAAGCGGAGCGTCCTGTGGACGTTCCTCTGCTGTGGCCTCGGCGTGGCCATGGTCTCCCTCGACAATCTCGTCGTCATCACCGCCCTGCCCGCGATCCGCGAGAGCCTCGGCGGCGACATCCAGCAACTCGAGTGGACCGTCAACGCCTACACACTCACCTACGCCGTCCTGATGCTCCCCGGCGCGGCGCTGGGCGACCGGTTCGGGCGGCGACGGATGTTCGTGGTGGGCCTGGGCGTCTTCACCGCCGCGTCGGCCGCGGCGGCGCTCGCCCCCGGCATCGGCGCGCTCATCGCTGCCCGAGCGTTGCAGGGCCTCGGCGCCGCCGCTCTGATGCCCCTCAATCTGACCCTGCTCACGGCGGTCGCTCCGCCCGCGCGCCGCGGTGCCGTCCTCGGGGCGCTGAGCGCCGTCGAGGGCCTGGCCATCGCGATGGGGCCGCTCGTCGGCGGGGTGATGGTGGAGCACCTCACCTGGCAGTGGATCTTCTGGATCAACGTGCCCATCGGTCTCGTCCTGCTGCCGCTCGGCCGGTGGAAGCTCGCCGAGAGCCGCGGCCCCAACTCCCGTCTCGACCTGGTCGGGACCGTCCTGGCCGGTACCGGTCTCTTCGGCATCGTGTTCGGCCTCATCCAGGGCCCCACGGACGGCTGGGCGAGCCCTCACGTCCTGACGGCGCTGGCCGGGGGAGCCCTGGTCGTGACCGCGTTCGTCGCCTGGGAACTCCGTACCGACATGCCCATGTTCCCGATGCGGCTGTTCCGCCACCGCACCTTCAGCGGCATGAACGCCGCGGGGCTGCTGATGTTCGCGGGCATGTTCGGCTCGGTCTTCCTCCTCACCCAGTTCTTCCAAGGCCCGCGCGGCTACTCCCCGATGGAGGCCGGCCTGCGCATCCTGCCCTGGACGGCGGTGCCGATCTTCGTCGCGCCGATCGTCGGATTCCTCTCCGACCGGATCGGCAGCCGGTCCATCGTGGCGATCGGCCTGACCTTCCAGGCCTGCGGGCTGGGCTGGATCGCCGCACGCGTCTCACCGGACGTGGACTACGTCTCCCTGGTGCCGGCCCTGGTCCTGTGCGGGCTCGGCATGACCTTCTACTTCTCCCCGACCGCGAACCTGGTGATGAGCTCGGTCGACGCCCAGGACCGGGGGATGGCCTCGGGCGCGGTCAACTCGCTGCGCGAGCTGGGCGGTGTCCTCGGAGTCGCCGTGCTCGCCTCCGTGTTCACCGCGCACGGCGACCTCGCCACGCCGGGCCGGTTCACCGACGGCATGATCCCCGCCCTGTGGACCGGCGCGTGCCTCATCGCCGTCGGCGCTGTCGCGGTCCTCACGACACCGAGGCGCCCGAAAACGGAACGGACCGCCGGGAGGGACACCGGCATGAGGATTTCCGGCGCCGAGAGCGCCCAGGCCTGACGCCCGGCCCCTCGTCGGCCGGCCCGGACCGAAGGTCCGGATCACCGCAGAGTGTTTCCACGCTCCAGAGGAGAGGAGAGACCGATCACCGCATCCGTCCGCGTCCTGCTCGTCGACGACCGAGCCATCACCAGGACCGGCATCCGCGCCATTCTCGACCAGGACGGGGCCATCGAGGTGGTCGGGGAGGCCTCCGACGCCGCGGCCGCCGAGCGCGAGGTGCTCCGCCTCAGCCCCGGAGTGGTGCTCGCCGACGCACAGTCACCCGGCCTCGACGTCGTCGGTATGGTCGCCGCACTGACCGCACGGTGCGGGGACACGATGCCGGCCGTCCTCCTGACCGCCCAGGGCACCGGCTCCACCACGCGGGAGGCGTTACGGGCCGGTGCCAAGGGCGTCGTCCTGAGCAGCGCCACCCCGGAACAGCTGGTCTCCGCCGTCCACATGGTCTCGGCGGGATACGCCGTCTACACCGCGGCCGGACTCCGGGACGGCGCGGGCGCCGGGGAGCCGTGGCCCGCGACCGCCTCCCGGCCGGGGCCGGACGCGGACCGTGCACGCGCCGGGCTGCTGACGCGCCGGGAGCACGAGGTGCTCCAGCTCCTCGCCCGCGGCCTCAGCAACGCCGAGATGTCCGCCGAACTCGTGGTGAGCGAGAGCACGGTGAAGTCACATGTGCAGAACCTGCTCGACAAGCTGCACCTGCGCAACCGGGTGCACGCGGTGATCTACGCACACCGGACGGGACTGGCGCCCGCCCTCTGCGCCTGCTCCGGACCGCAGCGGAACGGAGCGGGCTGAGCGCGGACGGGACCGGATCCGACCGAGCACGGACGCCTCGCACACCCCACGGAGCCCCTGCCGGACCGACGTCCGGCAGGGGCTCCGTGGTCAGCCCAGCGCCTCCAGCAGATAACCGCGCCGGCTGGCGGTGCGGACCCGCAGGCCCAGCGGCAGGACGCGGCGCCGGATCCTCATCACGTGCAGGTCCAGGGCGTTGCGGCTCGCGGTGCTGCCCCCTGTGCTCAGCAGCGTGAGCAGCTCGTCGCGGCCCACCAGGCTTCCGAAGCGCTGCACCAACGGCCGCAGCAGGTACATCTCCGTCGGGGAGACCGGCACGACCCGGCTGCAGTACCTGAGCAGACCGTCGTGGTCCAGCGCCGGCACATCGTGCGACAACGCTCTGGCGCGCAGGGCCGAGACGCGTGCGGCGAAGTCCTCCCGCGTGATCGGCGATCGGACCCAGTCCTCCCGCACGTCCGTCGACACGGGCGGCGTCGCCCCGTTCTCGATCACGAGGAGACGGAGGGCGCCCTTGTGCCGGAAGTGCTCCAGCTTCGACGCTTCGAGGGGCCAGCGGACTACGTGAACCTGTTCCTCGTCCGAGGACGGTTGAGGCCTTTTGGTGTGCGGCACGAATCTCCCTTTCCGGATTTTGCAGGAGAACGGGAAAGTCATCCGTGAGCTGCCCTGGCCCCTACTGTGCATTGATTTATTTTTGAAGTGCACCGGAGTCCGGGGTCGGCGTTGGAGAACTGTTCTCTGCAGCCTCTTTCTTCACTATGCAGCATTCCTGAGTGTTGTGGCAATAAGCAATAATCGAAGGCATTGTACGACAAGTCAGAAAGAATTTGATCATGGTGCTGAGCTCGGCATACTGTACGCGCAGAGGAGGTGGGGCGCCTTCCCGGGCCGTCAGTTGCGCCCCCTGCGCCCCCCTGATGGAGGAGAATCCGCTGAAAGGGGGAGGCGATAATTCGACAGAATAGCCGAGGTGCGCAGGAGGCGGCGGCGCATAGATTGAGTTGCGGTTGCGGGGAGATGAATCCGCAGCCGCTAACTCGGCCGTGTACCTGTGGCATTCCGTGCGCCCGTCCGGCGACTACGGCATTTTCAAGCCACACGCGGTGCAAAGGAATGGGGAGATGGTATGTGTGTGACTGTGGAAACGAATGCATTTCGCGGTGGGGAGGAGCCCGGGCGGCCGGGCTCCCCTGACAACCCGGCCCAGGTGGCCGGAACCCGCGACCTCATGCTCGCCGTGGTGAGGCTCACCGCGGCCGGGCTGAGCGCGTGCGCGTGGTCGGCCGGCGGCTCCGCCGAGGGGGCCGGCCGTGCGGCGTACGGTCGGTGAAACCGCGCGGTCCCGCGACCGGGCGGGGAACGACGTGCTGGTGACCGGTATGGGAGCCACCACCCCGCTCGGCGCGGACGTCCCGGGCACCTGGGACGGGCTGCTGGCGGGCCGGTCCGGGATCTCCCCGATCATCGCTCCCTGGGTCACGCGGCTGCCGGTCCACATCGCCGGCGGCATGCTCCAGGACCCGTACGCCGACGTGGACCGGGTGCAGCGCCGGCGGCTGGACAGGAGTCAGGCGGCGGCGCTGGTCGCGGCCAGGGAGGCGTGGTCCGACGCGGGGCCGCCGGAGGTCGAACCCGAACGGCTGGCCGTCGTGGTGGGCACCGGGATCGGGGGAGCGCTGACCATACTGGACCAGCACGACCGCATGGGGGAGCGCGGACAGCGTGCCGTGTCCCCGTACACCGTCCCGCGACTGATGCCCAACGGCCCTTCGGCCGTGGTCAGCCTGCTGCTCGGAGCACGTGCCGGGACCCATGCCCCGACCAGTGCCTGCGCCTCGGGCGCCGAGGCGATCGCGGTGGGCGCCCTGCTGATCCGTGCCGGCCGCGCCGATGTGGTGGTGGCCGGGGGCACGGACGCCTGTATCCATCCGCTCTCCCTCGGCGCGTTCGCGCAGATGCGCGCGCTGTCGCTGCGCAACGACGCACCCGAGCGGGCGTCCCGGCCGTTCGACCGGCGGCGGGACGGCTTCGTGATGTCCGAGGGCGCGGGAATGGTCGTGCTGGAACGGGGCGACTTCGCACGGGCGCGGGGTGCGCGCGTCCACGCGGCGCTGGCGGGGGCCGGTGTCACGTCCGACGCCCACGACATCACGCTTCCCGACGCGGCGGGCCAGGCGCGAGCGATCGATGAGGCGTTGCGCGACGCGGGACTGACCGGCGGCGACATCGGCCACGTCAACGCACACGCGACAGGCACACCCCAGGGCGATGTCGCAGAGTCCCGCGCCGTGACCGCCGCGGTGGGCGATCACCCGGTGGTCACGGCCCCGAAGTCCGCCACGGGCCACCTGCTGGGCGCCTCCGGTGCGGTGGAGGCGATCCTCACGGTGCTCGCGCTCAAGGAATCGCTGGTGCCGCCGGTGCGCAACCTGGAGGAGATCGGGGACGGCATCGGACTCGACCTGGTGACCGGCGCGCCACGCAAGGCCGACGCCGCAGCGGCCCTGTCGACGTCCTTCGGCTTCGGCGGGCACAACGTGGTGCTGGCCTTCACCCGTGACTGAGCACCGGCCGCTAGCGGGCCGCTGCCCGCTCCCTCACCGGGACGAGGTGACGCGCGACGTCCTCGGGATGAGTGAGTTGGGGGTAGTGGCCGGCCGACGCGATCTCGGTGACCGGGAGGACGCTCGGCTCCTCCAGCGGGTCCTGCGCTCCGACGACGAGTTCCACCGGCACCGTGACGCGGTGCAGGGCGCTCCGGAGCGCACCGCGCTGCCCGTAGGCCGAACGCAGGGCGGCCACCACCCGGACCGCCGCCCCCGCTCGGCGCAGATCCGCCGCCGGCCCCTCGAGGTAACCGTCGTGCGGCAGCCCCAGCGATCCGGCCAGCCGCTCGGCGGACATCCCGCGCAGGACGGGTACGGCGAAAGGTGAGCGCATCAGCCACGAGGAGGCGGGCTGGAGGAAGGCCGGGGAGACCAGGACCAGCGCACCCACGCGCTCGGGGTGCCGCAGCGTGTAACGCAGGGCCGGTCCGCAGGAGTAGGAGTGCGCGACCAGGACCGGCCGGCCCCGGACCGGTGCGAGGAGGGCGCTCAGCCAGTCGTCGTGCGACTGCCGGGCGGGGGCGGACCGCCCGAAGCCCGGCAGGTCGGCCGCGAGCGTGGAGGCGTCCACCCGGTCGGCCACGGGGCGCCAGGAGTCGGCATCGACCGGGAGACCGTGCAGGAAGACGTAGCCCGGCTCCTCCCGGTCACCCGTCACCCACGTCCGGTCCGTGCCGACCTGCTGGAAGCCGTACGGCCCGCGCGGTGCCCGGACCCGGCCGAAGCGTGCCGCGACCAGGTCGTCCGTCCACCCGCGCAGGGCATCACGCACCGGCGGCATCTCGAGACCGCAGGACTCCGCGAACTTCCGTGCGGACGCCGTGTCGTAGCGGTCCGTGGAGAGGAACGACAAGGTCTCGGGGTCCGCCTTGGTGAGTGCGCGCGGCAGTCGCTTCAGGAGACCGACGGGAACGGACCGGCGCGGCGCCCGCACCCCCATGTGCTCGGCGAGCAGCGCGACGAGCTGCGGGAGCGGGGGCGTGGCGTCGTCCAGCAGCCAGTAGGTGTTGTCGGCGCTCTCCTGGCGTTCGGGAAGGGAGGCCAGGAACTGGACGAAGTAGTCGATCGTGACGACCGGGAGGAAGATGTCCGGGCCGCCGGGCAGTGCGGCGAGGCGGCCCCGCCAGAGCTCCCCGACCAGGTCGGCCAGGCCGACGTACTGCCCCTGGCCGATCACCGTGCTGGGATTGGCGACCGTCAGCGGGACGCCCAGCTCGCGAGCCCGTGCCCGCGTCGCGGCGTCACCCTCACGCTTGGACGCCTCGTAGGCACCGTCACGCGCGTAGTCGGGGGAGTCGGCGCCTGCCGCGGCCATGCGGTAGCCGCTGATGTGCACCACCCGGCGCAGGTGCGGGCGGGCCGCGGCCCACTCGGTCACATGGACGGCGCCGTCCACGTTGACCGCCCTGGCTTCGGCCGGGTCCATGCCGAAGGCGAACCGCGCCGCCGTGTTGTACACGTCGCGGACCTCGCCCAAGTCCTGTGCGGGCAGCCCGAGTCCGGGCCGGGTGATGTCGGCGTGGACGACGGTGAGCCGGCCGGTGTCCACCCGCTGGTCCGCGAGCCACCGGGTCAGCCCGTCACCGCCGCTGTGCACGGCCGCGGCGACCTCCTGGCCGCGGCGCAGGAGTTCCGCCACCAGGGAGCGGCCGATGAAGCCACCTGCACCGAAGACAACAGAGTTCGCGGGCATGCCATCTCCTAGCGGCCGGGCACGAGGTGACGTGGCGTCGGGGGGCGGAGCGGGCACACCGGCCCGCCCACGACACCTCCCACCGTACCGGCAATCTCACTCTCCGTGAACAACGCCTGGCGTGGCGTCACCCGAAAGCGCACCGGCCCGGCCGGTGGGCACCCCGTCACCCCACGCCCATGAACAGATCCTGAGAACCCAGCCGGGAGGCACCTCCATGCAGGTCCCGTATCTCCGCACCACCGACCCCGACCTCCCCACCCGCCGAAGGCCCCGGAACGCCCGGGTGTTCCGCCGGCCGGCGGTGCTGGCGGCCCTCGGCCTCCTGTTCGCCCTCGTCGCCGCGGCAGCTCCGGACGGCCGCTCCCCGCTCACCGCCGGCTCCGCGGGCGGGCCGGACACCGGACACCCGCGCTGGAAGCGGGCGTTCCTCGCCTCCGTCGACCACCCCGACGCCCCGCCGCCGCGGGCCAACGACTGGAACTGCGTACCGGCGGCCCGGCACCCCAGGCCGGTCGTCCTCGTCCACGGCACGTACGAGAACGCCTTCAGCAACTGGAGCGCACTCTCGCCCCGGCTCAGGGCGGAGGGCTACTGCGTCTTCGCCGGCAACTTCGGTGCGCCGCGCGGCGACGTCGTCAAGGGCAGAGCAGCCATCCCCGACTCCGCCGTGGAGGTCGCCCGCTTCGTCGACCGGGTCCTCGACCGGACGGGAGCCCGTCAGGTCGACATGGTGGGCCACTCCCAGGGGGGCGGAATCCTGCCGCGCTACTACCTGAAATTCGCCGGCGGCGCCGACCCGGGCCATCCCGCCCGCAACAAGGTGCACCACCTGATCGGCATCTCCCCGGCCAACCACGGCAGCACCGTGTCCGGGCTCGCCACCCTCGCCCAGCGGCTGCGCATCCTCGCCCCGGTCGCCGAATTCGGCGGGCAGGCACTGGCCGACCAGACGATCGGCTCAGCCGTCAACCGCCGGCTCGACGCGGGCGGCGACACCGTGCGCGGCGTGCGGTACACCACGCTCGTCACCCGGTGGGACAGGATCGTCACCCCGTACGAGCGCCAGTACCTCCGCCCCGGTCCCTCCGCCGGCCAGGTCTCCAACATCACCGTCCAGGACGTGTGCCCGCAGGACCGCACGGGCCACATGGGCAGCCCCTACGACCCCGTGGTCCTGCGCCTGGTGAGCAATGCCCTCGACCCCGCGACGGCACGGCGCCCCGACTGCGGCCCGGACCCGGCCGCCTCCCCCTGAGCTGCCGTCGCCGAGGGGCGGCGCAAAGCGGCCCGGCCCCGCTCCTCAGGAGGAGCGGGGCCGGGCCTCGGTACTGCTCGCCTATGCCGACGCGGGCGGATACAGCGCACGCGGCAGCTTCGAGGCCGCCGCGGCGTCCAGCAGCCACAACGTGCGGCTGCGGCCGTAGGCCCCCGCCGCCGGCGCCTGGATCTCCCCGGCCCCGGACAGCGCGATCTCGGCCGCCTCCGCCTTGTCCTCACCCGCGGCCAGGAGCCACACCTCACGCGCCGCCCGGATGGCGGGCAGCGTGAGCGAGACGCGGGTGGGCGGCGGCTTGGGAGCGCCGTGCACACCGACGACGGTGCGCTCGGTCTCCCGCACCGCGGGCAGCTCCGGGAAGAGCGACGCGACATGCGTGTCCGGGCCGACGCCCAGCATCAGCACGTCGAACGTCGGCACGGCTCCGTGGTCCTCCGGGCCCGCCGCGGCGGCGAGTTCCGCCGCGTACCCGGCGGCCGCGGAGTCGGCGTCGCCGCCGTACGGCCCGTCGGACGCGGGCATCGCGTGGACCCGGGAGGGGTCCAGCTCCACCTTGTCCAGCAGGGCCTCACGGGCCTGCGTGACATTGCGCTCCGGATCGCCCTCGGGCAGGAACCGCTCGTCGCCCCACCACAGATCGAGCCGCGACCAGTCGACCGCGTCCCGGGCGGGCGAGCCGGCGAGCGCGGCCAGCAGGCCGTTGCCGTTGCGCCCGCCGGTGAGGACCACCGAGGCGGAACCGCGGGCGGCCTGGGCGTCCACGATCTTCGTGATCAGCCTGGCCGCCGCGGCCTGGGCCATCAGCTCCTTGTCGCGGTGCACGACGAGCTGCGGAGCACTCACTTCGACGCCGCCTTCTTGGCCGCCGCCTTCTTCGCGGCAGGGGCGGCGGAACCCGCGGGCTCCGGCCGGTTCTGCCCCGTACCGACGGACGACGGCTCCGTGGGCCCGCCGAGGCGCTCCACGCCGAACTTCACCGTGGCCTCGTAGATGTTGTCCGGGTCCAGACGGCGCAGCTCCTCGGCGAGGAGCTCGGCGGTCTCCCGCCGCTTCAGCGCGACCGCACGGTCCGGCTGGCCGGCCATGCAGAGCGTCGCCAGCGAACCGTCGGGACGGTCCAGGACGATCACGCCGTTCTTGGTCTCCAGCCGCACGGCCGTCAGACCGGGACCACCGGAGAGAGTGCGCTCCACCGGCACCCCGAGGCGGTCCGCGAGCCACATGGCCAGCAGTTCGCAGCTCGGGTTGTCGGACTCGCCCTCGACCGTCGCCGAGACGACCTTCGCCGGCTGCTGGTCGAGCGCCGCCGCCAGCATCGAGCGCCACGGCGTGATGCGCGTCCAGGCCAGGTCGGTGTCCCCTGGCCGGTACGTCGCCGCGCGCACCGACAGCTCGTCGAGCGGGTGCTCGGCGGAGTACGTGTCGGTGATACGGCGCTGGGCGAGCGCGCCCAGCGGGTCCTTGGCCGGGTCCGCCGGAGCGTCCTCGGGCCACCACACCACGACCGGGGCGTCCGGCAGCAGCAGCGGCAGGACGACCGACTGGGCGTGGTTGGCCAGCTCACCGTGGAGACGCAGCACGACGGTCTCGCCCGAGCCCGCGTCGGAACCGACCCGGATCTCGGCGTCGAGCCGTGCGTCGCGCCGGGCACGGGGCGACTTGCTGACCCGCTTGATCACCGCGATGATCCGCGACGGGTGCTCGCGGGACGAGTCGCTCGCCGCCCGGAGCGCGTCGTAGGCGTTCTCCTCGTCGGTGACGATGACGAGGGTGAGCACCATGCCGATGGCCGGCGTGCCGATGGAGCGGCGCGCCGAGACCAGGGCCTGGTTGATCTTGCTGGACGTGGTTTCCGTGAGATCGATCTTCATGGCCGGCGCCAGCTCCGTCCGTCGCGTGCGAGCATCTCGTCGGCCTCGGCCGGTCCCCACGTGCCGGCCGCGTACTGGGCGGGCTTGCCGTGCTTGTCCCAGTACTCCTCGATCGGGTCGAGGATGTTCCAGGAGAGCTCGACCTCCTGGTGGCGCGGGAAGAGGTTGGCGTCACCGAGCAGGACATCGAGGATGAGCCGCTCGTACGCCTCCGGGCTGGACTCCGTGAAGGACTCGCCGTAGGCGAAGTCCATCGTGACGTCCCGCACCTCCATGGAGGTGCCGGGCACCTTGGAGCCGAACCGGACCGTGACCCCCTCGTCGGGCTGCACCCGGATGACCAGGGCGTTGCCGCCGAGCTCCTCCGTCGCACCGGACTCGAAGGGGAGATACGGGGCGCGCTTGAAGACGACCGCGATCTCGGTGACGCGGCGGCCGAGGCGCTTGCCGGTACGGAGGTAGAACGGCACGCCCGCCCAGCGGCGGTTGTTGATCGTCAGCTTGATCGCGGCGAAGGTGTCGGTCTTCGACTTGGGGTCGATACCGTCCTCCTCCAGATAGCCGAGCGCTTCCTGACCGCCCTGCCAGGCGTGCGCGTACTGCCCGCGCACCGTGTGCTTGCCCAGGTCGTCGGGCAGCTCCACCGCCGTGAGCACCTTCAGCTTCTCGGCGACCAGGGCCTTGGGGTGGAAGGAGCCGGGCTCCTCCATCGCCGTCAGCGCCAGCAGCTGGAGCAGGTGGTTCTGGATGACGTCGCGGGCCGCGCCGATGCCGTCGTAGTAACCGGCCCGGCCGCCGATGCCGATGTCCTCGGCCATCGTGATCTGGACGTGGTCGACGTACGACCTGTTCCAGATCGGCTCCCACATCGTGTTGGCGAAGCGCAGCGCCAGGATGTTCTGGACCGTCTCCTTGCCGAGGTAGTGGTCGATGCGGAAGACCTCGTTCGGCGGGAAGACGTCGTGCACGAGGTGGTTGAGCTCCTGCGCGCTCTCCAGGTCGTGACCGAACGGCTTCTCGATAACGGCCCGCCGCCAGCTGCCTTCCTTCTGGTCGGCCAGCCCGTGCTTCTTGAGCTGCTCGACGACCTTGGGGAAGAACTTCGGAGGCACGGAGAGGTAGAAGGCGAAGTTGCCGCCCGTGCCCTGCGCCTTGTCGAGCTCCTCGATCGTCGCCCTGAGGGTCTCGAAGGCCGCGTCGTCGTCGAAGTTGCCCTGGACGAAGCGCATGCCCTGGCTGAGCTGCTGCCAGACCTCTTCGCGGAACGGGGTGCGGGAATGCTCCTTCACGGCGTCATGGACGACCTGGGCGAAGTCTTCGTCCTCCCAGTCGCGGCGCGCGAAGCCGATGAGCGAGAAGCCCGGTGGCAGCAGGCCGCGATTGGCCAGGTCGTAGACGGCGGGCATCAGCTTTTTACGGGACAAATCGCCCGTGACGCCAAAGATCACCAGGCCCGACGGCCCCGCGATACGCGGGAGCCGTCGGTCCTGTGCGTCACGGAGCGGGTTGGCTCCGGGAACACCAGACAAGGTGGTCAGCCCTCCGAAGGAGCGAGGCGCTTGAGCTCGGCCTCGGTGGAGTTGAGCAGGTCGATCCAGGCGGCTTCGAACTTCTCGACGCCCTCGTCCTCCAGCAGCTGGACGACGTCGTCGTAGCTGACCCCGAGCTTCTTGATCGCGTCGAGGTCGGCACGGGCCTGGTCGTAACGGCCGGCGACGGTGTTGCCGGAGATCTCGCCATGGTCGGCCACGGCGTCGAGCGTCGCCTCCGGCATGGTGTTGACCGTGTTCGGCGCGACGAGGTCGTCGACGTACAGGGTGTCCTTGAGGGACGGGTCCTTGACGCCGGTGGAGGCCCAGAGCGGACGCTGCTTGTTGGCGTGCGCCTTGTCGAGGGCGGCCCAGCGGTCGCCCGCGAAGACCTGCTCGTACGCCTCGTAGGCCAGACGGGCGTTGGCGAGGGCGGACTTGCCCTTCGCGGCCTTCGCCTCGTCGCTGCCCACCGCGTCCAGGCGCTTGTCGATCTCGGTGTCCACGCGGGACACGAAGAAGGAGGCGACCGAGTGGATCTTGGAGAGGTCCAGGCCGGCGGCCTTCGCCTTCTCCAGGCCCGCCAGGTAGGCGTCCATGACCTCGCGGTAGCGCTCCAGCGAGAAGATCAGCGTCACGTTGACACTGATGCCCCGCCCGATGGTCTCCGTGATCGCCGGCAGGCCCGCCTTGGTCGCCGGGATCTTGATGAGCGTGTTCGGCCGGTCCACCAGCCAGGCCAGCTGCTTGGCCTCGGCGACCGTGGCCAGGGTGTTGTGGGCCAGGCGCGGGTCGACCTCGATGGAGACCCGGCCGTCCTGGCCGTCCGTCGCGTCGAAGACCGGACGCAGGATGTCGGCGGCGTCACGGACGTCCGCGGTCGTGATCATGCGGATCGCCTCCTCGACCGTCACCTTGCGGGCGGCGAGGTCGGTGAGCTGCTGGTCGTAACCGTCGCCCTGGGAGATCGCCTTCTGGAAGATCGACGGATTGGTCGTGACACCCACGACGTGGCTCTGGTCGATCAGCTCGGCGAGGTTGCCGGACGTGATCCGCTTGCGCGAGAGGTCGTCCAGCCAGATCGCCACGCCCTCGTCGGAGAGGCGCTTGAGTGCGTCTGTCATGAGAATTGCATCTCCTACTAGTCGTATGTCCGCGTCAGCGCGCGGCGGCGGCGAGAGATTCCCGGGCGGCTTCCGCCACGTGCGCGGCGGTGAAGCCGAACTCGCGGAAGAGGACCTTGGCGTCCGCCGACGCACCGAAGTGCTCCAGCGAGACGATCCGGCCGGCGTCGCCCACGTACCGGTACCAGGTGAGGCCGATGCCCGCCTCGACGGCGACCCTGGCCTTCACGGACGGCGGCAGCACGCTGTCCTTGTACGCCTGGTCCTGCTCCTCGAACCACTCGACACACGGCATCGAGACCACACGGGTCGGCACACCGGCAGCCTGGAGCTCGTCGCGGGCCTCGACGGCCAGCTGGACCTCGGAACCCGTGGCGATCAGAACGGCCTGGGCCTCGCCGCCCTCGGCGTCGAAGAGCACGTAGCCGCCCTTGGCGGCGTTCTCGTTCGCCGCGTAGGTGGGCAGGCCCTGGCGGGACAGCGCCAGACCGTGCGGGGCGCTCTTCCCGAAGTCCTTCTTGCCGCGCTTGAGGATCTCGCGCCAGGCGATGGCCGTCTCGTTGGCGTCGGCCGGGCGGACGACGTTCAGGCCCGGGATCGCGCGCAGCGAGGCGATGTGCTCGACCGGCTGGTGGGTCGGGCCGTCCTCGCCGAGGCCGATCGAGTCGTGCGTCCACACGTACGTCACCGGCAGGTGCATCAGCGCGGAGAGGCGTACGGCGTTGCGCATGTAGTCGGAGAACACCAGGAAGGTGCCGCCGTAGATGCGGGTGTTGCCGTGCAGCGCGATGCCGTTCATGGCCGCGGCCATGGAGTGCTCGCGGATGCCGAAGTGGATCGTCCGGCCGTACGGGTCCGCCTCGGGCAGCGGGTTGCCGGCCGGGAGGAACGACGACGTCTTGTCGATCGTGGTGTTGTTCGAGCCGGCGAGGTCGGCGGAACCGCCCCACAGCTCGGGGATGACACCGCCGAGCGCCTGGAGGACCTTGCCGGAGGCGGCACGCGTGGCGACCCCGTGGCCGGCCTCGAAGACCGGGAGGTGCTCCTCCCAGCCCGCGGGCAGCTCGCCGGCGTCGATGCGGTCGAAGTCGGCGGCGCGCTCCGGGTTGGCGGTGCGCCAGGCGGCGAAGGACTTCTCCCACTCGGCCTTGGCCTCGCGGCCGCGGTCCAGCGCCTCACGGGTGTGCGCGATGACCTCGTCGGAGACCTCGAAGGTCTTCTCCGGGTCGAAGCCGAGCACCCGCTTCGTGGCCGCGATCTCGTCGTCGCCGAGCGCCGAGCCGTGCGCGGCCTCGGTGTTCTGGGCGTTCGGGGCGGGCCAGGCGATGATCGAGCGGGCCGCGATGAACGACGGGCGCTCCGTCTCGGCCTTGGCGGCCTGCAGCGCGCGGTACAGACCCTCGGGGTCCAGGTCGCCGCTGGGCGACTGGTCCACGCGCTGGACGTGCCAGCCGTAGGACTCGTAGCGCTTCAGGGTGTCCTCGGAGACCGCGGTCTCCGTGTCGCCCTCGATCGAGATGTGGTTGTCGTCCCACAGCAGCACGAGGTTGCCGAGCTTCTGGTGGCCGGCCAGCGAGGACGCCTCGGCCGAGATGCCCTCCTGGAGGCAGCCGTCACCGGCGATCACCCAGATGGTGTGGTCGAACGGGGAGGTGCCGGGGGCCGCCTGCGGGTCGAAGAGACCGCGCTCGTAGCGGGAGGCCATCGCCATGCCCACGGCGTTGGCGACACCCTGGCCGAGCGGGCCGGTCGTCGTCTCGACACCGGTGGTGTGCCCGTACTCCGGGTGGCCCGGCGTCTTGGAGCCCCAGGTGCGGAAAGCCTTGAGGTCGTCCAGCTCCAGGCCGTACCCGGCGAGGTAGAGCTGGATGTACAGCGTCAGGCTGGAGTGGCCCGCGGACAGCACGAACCGGTCGCGTCCGGTCCAGTCCGCGTCCGCCGGGTCGTGGCGCATCACCTTCTGGAAGAGGGTGTACGCGGCAGGAGCGAGGCTCATCGCCGTACCCGGGTGGCCGTTTCCGACCTTCTGTACGGCGTCCGCGGCGAGGACGCGGACGGTGTCCACGGCCCGCTGGTCCAATTCGGTCCACTGGAGGTCTGTGGTGGTCGGCTTGGTGCTCACCCTGAGTCAGGGCTCCTCTCCACTGTTTGTAAACCGGTGACTGGTTACCGCACCGGGCATTGTCGAGCCTACCCCCGTCGGAAGGCCGTACTTCTGCCCTTTCCACAGTGCGGGCGACCTGCGGAGTTCGCCTCCCGTATGAGCGCCTCCGTTCACTTCTGCGCCACCCCAACACGACCCCACCCCCGCGAAGAGCGGCGTATGCCCAACGTCTACAGTGGTGTGGTTCGCGCAAGTCTTTACCGGGCCTTCACGCCCGGAGCTTGCTGGGATTTCTCTGTCAGGGGTGTGCGTGACGGCCGTCGAGTCCCGACCCGCAGGGGTCGCCTTGACTCCGAGCCCAGGGGGCCATCGCCCGTTCGGGGCCCGCATCAAGGCATTCGTGGCTCTTACCAAGCCGCGCATCATCGAGCTGCTGCTGATCACCACCGTTCCGGTGATGTTCCTCGCCGCTCAGGGCGTGCCCGATCTTTGGCTCGTAGTGACCACCACCATCGGCGGATATCTCTCCGCGGGCGGTGCCAATGCGCTCAACATGTATATCGACCGTGACATCGACGCGCTGATGGACCGTACGTCCCAGCGCCCGCTGGTCACCGGCATGGTGAGCCCCCGGGAGTGCCTCGCCTTCGGAATCGCGCTCGCGGTGATTTCCACGGTCTGGTTCGGACTGCTCGTCAACTGGCTGTCCGCGGCTCTCTCACTCGGCGCACTTCTGTTCTACGTCGTCGTCTACACGATGCTGCTGAAGCGCCGTACCTCGCAGAACATCGTGTGGGGCGGAATCGCCGGCTGCATGCCCGTGCTCATCGGCTGGTCCGCCGTGACCGATTCGATGTCCTGGGCCGCGGTGATCCTTTTCGCCGTCATCTTCTTCTGGACGCCGCCGCACTACTGGCCGTTGTCGATGAAGGTGAAGGAGGACTACGCCCGGGTCGGCGTCCCGATGCTCCCGGTCGTCGCCTCCAACCGGGTGGTGGCCCGCCAGATCGTCGTCTACAGCTGGGTCATGGTCGCGGTCTCGCTGCTGCTCACCCCGCTGGGCTACACCGGCTGGTTCTACACCGCGGTGGCCCTGCTGACCGGCGGCTTCTGGCTCTGGGAGGCGCACGGTCTGCAGAACCGCGCGAAGTCCGGTGTGACGGGCGCCAAGCTCAAGGAGATGCGGCTGTTCCACTGGTCCATCACCTATGTCTCGCTCCTCTTCGTCGCCGTCGCGGTGGACCCCTTCCTGAGGTAGCCCGCACCGAAGACCCGCCGACGGGCGGGGGACGTGGCCGATGCCACGTCCCCCGCCCGTCGCCAGTTGATCTACCCGTCGGTAGCATCCTGTCCATGGCAGAGACGGCAGAGCCTCAGACGCAGCAGACGGACGACAGCAAGCACGCGGCCCGCGCGGAGCGCAGGGCTGCGAAGCTCGCCAAGCAGATCGGCGCCTTCGCCAAGGCGCACGGCGGCGCCGAGGGGCAGCTGGCCTACCTCGGCCAGATGGGCACCCGCATCGTGCTCGTCGGCGAGGACGGCGGCTGGGGCGACCTGGTCGCGCCCTCCTACGCCGTCGCCGAGAGCGCCACGCTGAAGGCGGGCATCACGGTCCACGAGGACTTCGACGGCGAGTTCGCGGCGAAGGTCCGCACGGGCCCGTACGAGTGGTCCCGTATGGCGGGCATCCAGGTCGGCGGCCCGTCCAACGACAAGGCCTAGGACTTCTCGGGTTCGGCCGGCCGCGAGGCCGGTCCGAACTCCGCGCCCTGGCCGCGGGCCCAGGCCTCCCAGCCGTCCGCGTCGGTGGGGGTGGAGTAGTCGTCCGGGGAGTCGGTGTCCTTCGCGCGTACGAGGACGCCCGTGCACCCGGAACAGTGCCGGATCGCCGAGCCCGACCGGCCGCTGCCCGCAGGCGCGTACGCGCGCTCCGAGAACGCCGCGGCCTTCTCACGGGCCCTGAGGCGTGCCCGCACCCGTCGGCGTGCCAGGAGCACCAGGACGGGGACGAGCAGGAGTTCGAGCAGGACCAGCTTCCAGGAGAAGTCGGCCACCAGCAGCAGCACCCCGGCCACAGGTATCAGCAGGGGCGCGCGGGTGGGTACCGCGGGGAGCTCGGAGCGGCGCAGCGGCTGGGCGCGGTCCTTGAAGGCCCCTACGTCGTAGCTCTTCTCGTAGAAACAGGCCATGCGGTGTTCCCCGGAGCACGAGCCCATCGCCCCACCTTCCCCCGGACGGACGCGCGGTCGTCGACCGGGACCATGGTGGAGGGCGGGGCGGCCCGCGTCCAGAGGACGGACGCACTGTGTCCGAAACGCCGGGCGGAACGTGCCGGGGAGGCGTTCTTGCTCAGCGCGCGGCGGCGTGCTCCGGCAGCTCTCCGGCAGCCGCGGGCGCGGGAACGCCGGCGTCGGACACCGGGCGCTCGCGCAGCGACAGCAGCAGGCGCAGCACCGCGATCCACAGCAGCGCCGAGCCGAACATGTGGAGGCCGACCAGGAGCTCGGGCACGTCGTTGAAGTACTGGACGTATCCGATGCCGCCCTGCGCCACCAGCACGATCAGCAGGTCCCGGGCGCGTGCCCGGGTGTCCGCGGGGGCGTCGACGACGCGCAGGGCGAACCACATCGCGAGGGCCAGCGCGCAGACGACCCAGGCGGCGATGGCGTGGATGTGCGCGGCCGCGCTCCAGTCCCACGGCATGCGCGGTACGTCGCTGCTGTCACCGGCGTGCTTGCCGGAGCCGGTCACGGTGGTGCCGAGCACGATCAGGACGACCGTGGTGGCGACGATGGCCCAGGACAGCTGCCGCACCGGGCGCGGGGCGCGCGGACGCGGGGCTCCGTCGCCCTCGCCGATCCTCACCCAGGTGATCACGGCCACCGTGAGCAGGCAGTTGGCGAGCAGGAAGTGCCCGGCCACCGACCACGGGTTGAGACCCGCCCAGACGGTGATCCCGCCGATCACGGCGTTCCCCATCACCAGCCAGAACTGCGACCACGCCAGGCGGGTGAGACCGCGCCGGCGCGGCTTCAGCGAGCGCGCCGCGATGATCGCCCAGCCGACCGCGGCCGACAGGACGTAGGTGAGCATCCGGTTGCCGAACTCGATGGCGCCGTGCAGGCCCTGCTCGGGCGTCGCGAAGAGGCTGTCGTCGGTGCACTTGGGCCAGGTGTCGCAGCCCAGGCCGGAACCGGTCAGCCGGACCGCGCCGCCGGTGATGATGATGAAGACGCTCATCACCACCGCGGAGAGTGCGGCGCGCTTGGCCGTCCTCACCGACGGTGTCCAGCGCTTGGCGATGTAGGAGATGGGGGTTTCCACGCGCCCTATCGTAGGGAACGGCTTGTGCATGTTTTCACGAGGGGTGGGCATCACCGGATGGGCCCGGACATTCCGGCGGGCATGGGCCGCTCACTCCCAGCGGAAGAACCTGGCCGCCGCGCCCAGACCCAGGACCGCCCAGACGGCCAGGACCGCGGCGTCGCCCCAGGGCATCGCCGCGCCGTGCTGGAGGACCTCCCTCAGCCCGTCGGAGAGCGCCGAGATCGGCAGCAGGCCCAGCACCGACTGCGCTGCGTCCGGGAACTTGTCCAGCGGCACGATGACCCCGCCGCCGACCAGCAGCAGCAGGAAGACGAGGTTGGCGGCCGCCAGCGTCGCCTCGGCCTTCAGCGTCCCCGCCATCAGCAGCCCGAGCCCGGAGAAGGCCACGGTGCCCAGTACGAGGAGCAGCAGCACGGCGAACGGACCGCCCTCGGGCGACCAGCCCAGGGCGAAGGCGATCACGGTCAGGAGGGCGATCTGCAGCACCTCCGTGACCAGCACCGAGAGGGTCTTCGCCGCCATCAGCCCCCAGCGGGGCAGGGGCGAGGCACCCAGCCGCTTGAGCACCCCGTAGCGGCGTTCGAATCCGGTCGCGATGGCCTGGCCCGTGAAGGCCGTGGACATCACCGCGAGCGCCAGGACGCCGGGAGCCAGGAAGTCGACCGGCTCACCCGTGCCCGTGTCCACGATGTCGACCGCGCTGAACAGCACCAGCAGCAGCGTCGGGATGACCACCGTGAGCAGCAGCTGTTCGCCGTTGCGCAGGAGCATCCGCGTCTCCAGCGCGGCCTGCGCGGCGATCATGCGCGGCAGCGGGGCGGCGCCGGGGCGCGGGGTGTACGTACCGGCGCTCATGCGCGCAGCTCCTTGCCGGTCAGTTCCAGGAAGACGTCCTCGAGGGTGTGCCGCTCCACCGCGATGCCGTCCGGCATCACACCGTGCTGGGCGCACCAGGAGGTGACGGTCGCCAGCAGCTCCGGGTCGATCCGGCCGGTGATGCGGTAGGCGCCGGTGGTGAGCTCGGCCGCCTCGCTGCCGTCGGGCAGCGCCTTCAGCAGCGAGCCGAGGTCCAGGCCGGGGCGGCCGGTGAAGCGCAGGGTGTTCTCGGCGCCGCCGCGGCACAGCTGCTCCGGGCTGCCCTGGGCGATGACCCGGCCCGCGTCGATGACGGCGACGTCGTCGGCGAGCTGCTCGGCCTCGTCCATGAAGTGGGTGGTGAGGACGACCGACACCCCGTCGGTGCGCAGCTCCCGGACCAGGTCCCAGGTCGAGCGGCGGGCCTGCGGGTCGAGACCCGCCGTCGGCTCGTCCAGGAAGACCAGCTCGGGGCGGCCGACGACGGCCATGGCCAGCGCGAGGCGCTGCTGCTGGCCGCCGGAGAGCCTGCGGTAGGTGGTCCTACCGCAGCTGCCGAGCCCGAGGCGTTCGACGAGGGCGTCGACGTCCAGCGGATGGGCGTGCAGCTTCGCCATGTGGCGCAGCATCTCGTCGGCGCGGGCGCCCGGGTAGACGCCGCCGGACTGGAGCATCACGCCGATTCGGGGGCGGAGCGCCGCGGCGTCCGCGACCGGGTCGAGGCCGAGGACCCGTACGGTCCCCTCATCCGGACGGCGGTAGCCCTCGCAGGTCTCGATCGTGGTGGTCTTGCCGGCGCCGTTGGGGCCGAGGACGGCGGTCACGGCGCCCGCCGCGACCTTCAGATCGAGGCCGTCGACCGCTGCTCTGGTGCCGTACCGCTTGACGAGGCCCCTGGCCTGTACGACGGGCTCACTGCTCATGGCGGGCAAGTCTAGGCTGGCAGGTGAGGGGTCCGGCGCGCCGGGTTCCCCCAGGCCCCGGAGCCTTTCCGGCGGTCCCGCCGCCGGTCGGCCCGCCGGGCGCCCACCTGCTGTGATCGTCTGTTTCCGCAGGTCAACTTAGGTTTGCCTAAGTGATGAAGGGCACCGCGCCCGGCCGGGGGGTGGGTTGTCAGGCCCGGAGGAATTACGCAACAATGGCGTTGTGAAATACGTTGGCGAGGCTCCTCAGGAGGAACTCGCGACCGGTGAGCGCTCGACGCGCAACCGGGTCGCGCGCTCCATCCTGGACCACGGCCCGTCCACCGTCGCCGATCTGGCGAAGCGCGTCGGTCTGACCCAGGCCGCCGTCCGTCGCCACCTGGACGCACTCGTCTCCGACGATGTGGTCGAGGCCCGTGAACAGCGGGTCTACGGAGCGCGGACCCGCGGCCGTCCGGCCAAGGTCTTCGCCCTCACCGACTGTGGCCGGGACGCGTTCGACCAGTCCTACGACAAGCTCGCCGCCGACGCTCTGCGCTGGATCGCCGAGACGGCGGGGGACGAGGCGCTCGTCGCCTTCGCCCGCGCCAGGATGGCCTCCCAGTCGGAGAAGTACCGGGCCGTGATCGATGCCGCGGGCCCCGAGGCCCGCACCGAGGCCTTGGCCAAGGCCTTGTCGGCCGACGGGTACGCTGCTACGGCGCGCAGCGCGCCGGGCCGTCAGCAGGGCGAGCAACTGTGCCAGCACCACTGCCCGGTCGCGCACGTAGCCGAGCAGTTCCCGCAGCTGTGCGAGGCGGAGACGGAATTCTTCTCCAGCCTGCTCGGGACCCATGTGCAGCGTCTCGCCACCCTCGCCCATGGCGACGGTGTGTGCACGACGTTCGTTCCGCGCAGCAGCCCCACGGCACCACAGACTTCACAGACCACCCATTCAGCATCTGCAAGTACGGCCGGGAGGAACCCCGCATGACGCTCCCTACGGAGACTGCCCACCCTGAGCTCGAGGGCCTGGGTACGTACGAATTCGGCTGGGCCGACTCCGACGCGGCAGGCGCGGCGGCGAAGCGCGGCCTGTCCGAAGCTGTCGTCCGCGACATCTCGGAGAAGAAGAACGAACCGGAGTGGATGCTGAAGCTCCGGCTCAAGGGCCTGAAGCTGTTCGGCAAGAAGCCCATGCCGAACTGGGGCTCGGACCTGTCGGGCATCGACTTCGACAACATCAAGTACTTCGTGCGGTCCACGGAGAAGCAGGCGGAGTCCTGGGAGGACCTGCCCGAGGACATCAAGAACACGTACGACAAGCTCGGCATCCCGGAGGCGGAGAAGCAGCGCCTGGTCGCCGGTGTCGCCGCGCAGTACGAGTCCGAGGTGGTCTACCACCAGATCAACGAGGAGCTCGAGGCGCAGGGTGTCATCTTCATGGACACCGACACCGCGCTCAAGGAGCACCCGGAGCTCTTCAAGGAGTACTTCGGCACCGTCATCCCCGTCGGTGACAACAAGTTCGCCTCGCTGAACTCCGCCGTGTGGTCCGGTGGCTCCTTCATCTACGTGCCGAAGGGCGTGCACGTCGAGATCCCGCTCCAGGCCTACTTCCGTATCAACACGGAGAACATGGGCCAGTTCGAGCGGACGCTGATCATCGTCGACGAGGACGCCTACGTCCACTACGTCGAGGGCTGCACCGCGCCGATCTACTCCTCGGACTCGCTGCACTCCGCGGTCGTCGAGATCATCGTGAAGAAGGGCGGCCGCTGCCGCTACACGACGATCCAGAACTGGTCGAACAACGTCTACAACCTGGTCACCAAGCGTGCCGTGGCGTACGAGGGCGCGACCATGGAGTGGGTCGACGGCAACATCGGCTCCAAGGTCACCATGAAGTACCCGGCCGTCTACCTGATGGGCGAGCACGCCAAGGGCGAGACCCTGTCCATCGCCTTCGCGGGCGAGGGCCAGCACCAGGACGCCGGCGCCAAGATGGTCCACATGGCTCCGAACACCTCCTCCAACATCGTCTCCAAGTCGGTGGCGCGAGGCGGTGGCCGTACCTCCTACCGCGGTCTCATCGAGATCGGCGAGGGTGCGCCGGGCGCCAAGTCCAACGTGCTGTGCGACGCGCTGCTCGTGGACACCATCTCCCGCTCCGACACCTACCCGTACGTCGACGTCCGTGAGGACGACGTGTCGATGGGTCACGAGGCGACCGTCTCCAAGGTCTCCGAGGACCAGCTCTTCTACCTGATGAGCCGCGGCATGACCGAGTTCGAGGCGATGGCGATGATCGTGCGCGGCTTCGTCGAGCCGATCGCCAAGGAGCTGCCCATGGAGTACGCCCTGGAGCTCAACCGGCTGATCGAGCTGCAGATGGAGGGTTCGGTCGGCTAGTACGCCCGCCGACCGCGTCCCGAAGAGTTCTTGACTGAGAAAGCGAGCACTACGACAGCCATGGCTGAGGCTCAGAACATCCCGGCCGGTTCGACGACCGCCGGTTCCATCGCGGTGGCGGCCGAGTCCACCGTCGCCACGCGCATGAGCGCGCCCCCGTCCTTCGACGTCGCGGACTTCCCGGTCCCGCACGGCCGCGAGGAGGAGTGGCGGTTCACGCCGCTGGAGCGTCTGCGCGGCCTGCACGACGGCACCGCCGTCGCCACCGGTGACGGTGTCAAGGTCGTCGTCGAGGCGCCCTCGGGCGTCACGGTCGAGACCGTCGGCCGCGACGACGCGCGGCTCGGCAGGGCCGGGACGCCGGTGGACCGGGTCGCCGCCCAGGCGTACTCGTCCTTCCAGCAGGCCTCGGTCGTCACGGTCGCCAAGGAGGCCGTGCTCAGCGAGCCGGTCCGGATCACCGTGCACGGCGAGGGCGGCGTGGCCTACGGCCACCAGGTCATCGAGCTGGGCGCCTTCGCCGAGGCCGTCGTCGTCATCGACCACACCGGCGACGCCGTGCTCGCGGCCAACGTCGAATACGTCCTGGGCGACGGCGCCAAGCTGACCGTCGTGTCCGTCCAGGACTGGGACGACACGGCCGTGCACGTCGGCCAGCACAACGCGCTGGTCGGCCGCGACGCCTCCTTCAAGTCGATCGTCGTGACGTTCGGCGGGGACCTCGTCCGTCTCCACCCGCGCGTCGCGTACGCGGCCCCGGGCGGCGAGGCCGAGCTCTTCGGCCTGTACTTCACCGACAAGGGCCAGCACCAGGAGCACCGACTCCTGGTCGACCACAACACGCCGCACTGCAAGTCCAACGCGGTGTACAAGGGCGCGCTCCAGGGCGACGGCGCCCACGCCGTCTGGATCGGTGACGTGCTCATCCAGGCCGCGGCCGAGGGCACCGACACCTACGAGATGAACCGCAACCTGGTTCTGACCGACGGCGCCCGTGTCGACTCCGTACCGAACCTGGAGATCGAGACCGGCGAGATCGTCGGCGCCGGCCACGCCTCGGCGACCGGCCGCTTCGACGACGAGCAGCTGTTCTACCTGCAGTCCCGTGGTATCCCGGCCGAGGAGGCCCGCCGACTCGTCGTGCGCGGCTTCTTCGCCGAGCTGGTCCAGCAGATCGGTCTGCCCGACGTCGAAGCCCGTCTCCTCGACAAGATCGAGACCGAGCTGAAGGCGTCGGTCTGATGGCCTTCGTCAAAGCCTGTGCGCTGAGCGAGCTGGAGGACGACACCCCGAAGAGGGTGGAGCTCGACGGCACGCCGGTCTCCGTCGTCCGCACCGAGGGCGAGGTGTTCGCGATCAACGACATCTGCTCGCACGCGAACGTCTCGCTCTCGGAGGGCGAGGTGGAGGACTGCTCGATCGAGTGCTGGCTGCACGGATCGAGCTTCGACCTCCGCACCGGCAAGCCGTCCGGTCTTCCCGCGACGCGCCCCGTCCCCGTATACCCCGTAAAGATCGAAGGGGACGATGTGCTCGTCTCCGTCACCCAGGAGTCCTGAGTCACCCATGGCAACGCTTGAAATCCGCGACCTGCACGTCTCCGTCGAGGCCGACAACGCCACGAAGGAGATCCTCAAGGGCGTCGACCTGACCGTGAAGCAGGGCGAGACCCACGCCATCATGGGCCCGAACGGGTCCGGCAAGTCCACCCTCGCGTACTCGCTCGCGGGTCACCCCAAGTACACGATCACGAGTGGCACGGTGACCCTGGACGGCGAGGACGTCCTGGAGATGTCCGTGGACGAGCGGGCCCGCGCCGGCCTGTTCCTCGCCATGCAGTACCCGGTCGAGATCCCCGGTGTCTCGGTCTCCAACTTCCTGCGCACCTCCGCCACCGCCGTCCGCGGTGAGGCCCCCAAGCTGCGGACGTGGGTGAAGGAGGTCAAGGAGACGATGGCCCAGCTCCAGATGGACCCGGCCTTCGCCGAGCGCAACGTCAACGAGGGCTTCTCCGGCGGTGAGAAGAAGCGCCACGAGATCCTTCAGCTGGAGCTCCTCAAGCCGAAGATCGCGATCCTCGACGAGACCGACTCCGGTCTGGACGTCGACGCGCTGAAGACAGTCTCCGAGGGCGTCAACCGTGTGCGCGAGACCGGCGAGGTCGGCACCCTGCTGATCACGCACTACACACGCATCCTCAAGTACATCAAGCCCGACTACGTGCATGTCTTCGCCAACGGCCGGATCGCCGCCTCCGGCGGTGCCGAGCTGGCCGACCAGCTGGAGAACGAGGGCTACGAGGCATACACCAAGGGTGGCCCCGTGAGCGGAGCGAACTCAGGAGGTACGGTCGCGTGACTGACGCCCGACAGGGGCTCTCCGGCCTCCTCGACACCGAGGCGATCCGCAAGGACTTCCCGATCCTGGACCGCACGGTCCACGACGGCAAGAAGATCGTTTACCTGGACAGCGCGGCGACCTCGCAGAAGCCGCGCCAGGTGCTCGACGCGCTCAACGAGTACTACGAGCGGCACAACGCCAACGTCCACCGCGGCGTGTACACGATCGCCGAGGAGGCCACCGCGCTGTACGAGGGCGCTCGCGACAAGGTCGCGGCCTTCATCAACGCACCCAGCCGCAACGAGGTGATCTTCACCAAGAACGCCTCGGAGTCGCTGAACCTGGTCGCCAACATGCTCGGCTGGGCGGACGAGCCCTACCGGGTCGACAGCGACACCGAGATCGTCACCACCGAGATGGAGCACCACTCCAACATCGTGCCGTGGCAGCTGCTCTCGCAGCGCACCGGCGCGAAGCTCAAGTGGTTCGGCATCACGGACGACGGCCGGCTGGACCTGTCGAACATCGACGAGATCATCACGGAGAAGACGAAGATCGTCTCCTTCACGCTGGTCTCCAACATCATGGGCACGATCAACCCGGTCGAGAAGATCATCCGCCGCGCCCAGCAGGTCGGCGCGCTGGTCTGCATCGACGCCTCGCAGGCGGCCCCGCACATGGTGCTCGACGTGCAGGCGCTCCAGGCCGACTTCGTGGCCTTCACCGGCCACAAGATGGTCGGCCCGACCGGCATCGGCGTGCTCTGGGGACGGCAGGAGCTCCTGGAGGACCTGCCGCCGTTCCTCGGTGGCGGCGAGATGATCGAGACCGTGTCGATGCACTCCTCGACGTACGCCCCCGCGCCGCACAAGTTCGAGGCGGGTACGCCCCCGATCGCGCAGGCCGTCGGCCTCGGCGCGGCCGTGGACTACCTCTCGGCCATCGGCATGGAGAAGATCCACCGCCATGAGCAGGCCATCACCGAGTACGCGGTGCGCCGGCTCCTGGAGGTCCCCGACCTGCGGATCATCGGCCCGGCGACGGCCGAGGACCGCGGTGCGACGATCTCCTTCACGCTCGGCGACATCCACCCCCACGACGTGGGGCAGGTGCTCGACGAGCAGGGCATCGCGGTCCGGGTCGGGCACCACTGCGCACGCCCGGTGTGCCTGAGGTACGGAATTCCTGCGACGACGCGAGCGTCGTTCTATCTGTACTCCACGCCCGCCGAGGTCGACGCCCTGGTGGACGGGCTCGAGCACGTGCGGAACTTTTTCGGTTAGATGGCAGAGCGGCTGAGGGTTGACTGGTGAAGCTTGATTCCATGTACCAGGAAGTGATCCTGGACCACTACAAGCACCCCCACGGGCGTGGCCTGCGGGACGGCGACGCCGAGGTGCACCACGTCAACCCGACGTGCGGCGACGAGATCACGCTCCGCGTGAAGTACGACGGCGACACCATCGCCGACGTCAGTTACGAGGGCCAGGGCTGCTCCATCAGCCAGGCCAGCGCCTCCGTGCTCAACGAGCTACTGGTGGGCAAGCAGCTCGGCGAGGCGCAGAAGATCCAGGAGACCTTCCTGGAACTGATGCAGTCCAAGGGTCAGCTGGAGCCGGACGACGCGATGGAGGAGGTGCTGGAGGACGCGGTCGCGTTCGCCGGCGTCTCCAAGTATCCGGCCCGGGTCAAGTGCGCGCTGCTGAGCTGGATGGCGTGGAAGGACGCGACGGCGCAGGCGCTGTCCGAAGGGAAGACGGCATGAGCGACAACGAGACTCTTACGACCAAGCCGGCCTCCGAGGAGGAGGTCCGCGAGGCCCTGTACGACGTGGTCGACCCCGAGCTGGGGATCGACGTGGTCAACCTGGGCCTGATCTACGGCATCCACATCGACGACGCCAACATCGCCACCCTCGACATGACCTTGACGTCGGCGGCCTGTCCGCTGACCGACGTCATCGAGGACCAGGCGAAGTCCGCGACGGACGGCATCGTCAACGAGCTCCGGATCAACTGGGTCTGGATGCCGCCGTGGGGTCCCGACAAGATCACCGATGACGGTCGCGAGCAGCTTCGCGCGCTCGGTTTCAACGTCTGAGCCATGACGTCCACGGAAGGCCCCCGGCACTGTGCCGGGGGCCTTCCGTCCGTGCTCAGCCCTCCGTGGCCAGGCGGTTCAGCCACTCCCTCGGCAGATGCCGCTCCGCGCTGTCGAACGGCTGACGTCCGGCCGGGTCACCACTGCGGGGCGCCGCCCCCGTACGGCGGAGGCACCGGCCCCTGCGCGGGGACGCCGGCGGCCTCGGCCAGGACGGGGCCCAGGTTCTCGGTCCGCATCCGCCGGTCGACGTAGAGCAGGCCGGTCACCAGCTGGGGGAACGTCGTCGAGATGATCTGGCTCACGAGCTGCCCCAGCAGGGTCGCGACCAGGTAACCGCTCATCGCGACCATCACCGCCGCGGGGCTCGGGTCGTCCTCCAGCGACGCCGTCCCGATCATGCCGGGGAAGAGGCCGAGGACCGAGAAAGGCATCTGGATGACATAGCCGGCCGCGCCCGCTATCACGCCGGCCAGCAGGGTGATGCCGAAGATCCGCCACCAGTCGCCCCGCACCAGCTGGGAGGAGCGGCGCAGTGCGGCGACGGGTCCCCGGCCCTCGAAGACCACGGCTGCGGGCGCCAGGCTCACCTTTATCCAGATCCAGGCCGCCAGCGGCCCGGTGATCAGGACCCCGACGACGCCCAGCGTGATGGCGGTGGCGGTGCCGCCGCCACTGTCCATCGTGACCAGGCTGATGATCACCCCGATGAAGACCGCCATGACCAGCAGCACGGGCACCATCGCGACCAGGGCGGTGAGGATCAGGGCCCCGATCACGGGGGCGACATGGGCCCAGGCCCTCTGCCACACCGTCGAGAAGGCCACGGGCCTGCCCAGGACCGCCTCCTGTAGTACGGCCGGGACCGCCGCGTACATCAGGCCGGAGACGACCGCCATGGTGACGATGCCCAGCAAGGCGAGGAGGCAGCCGGCCGTCACGAGCGGCACGATGTCCGAGGACGACGCTCCCTCGTCGTAGTCGAGGGAGACCACCCGTTCCAGGTGGTCGGCGACGGCGGAGTAGGCGACGGCCACCGCCGCCGCCATCAGGAGCGCGGCCCCGCCGTACAGCGCGGCGGCCATGCCGAACAGCTGCTTCCAGTACCTGCCCATCGTCGAGAACGCCCCGCCCAGCACGTCCCCCAGCTTCAGCGGCGCGAGCGGTATGACCCCCGGCTTCGGCGGTGGCACCCAGCCGCCCCATCCCGGCGGCCCCCCGTAGGGACTTCCGCCGTACGCCGCGCCCCCGTAGGCGCCCCCGCCCCACCCTGCGTCCTGCGCCACCACTGCTCCGTTGCTCGTATCGTCCGGTTGTCATCCGGTCCTACCGGTGCGGACACCGTAGCGTCCCGGGGTGGGCCCGAATCCCTTCCTGGCCGGTCACGATACGGGTGCACGGTTCTTGTGTACGGCCGTACGCAACGTTGCATACGCTTGTACGCATGGGATACGGAATGCTGGCCGCGGCCATAGCGGCGGAGGTGGCCGGAACTACGGCCATGAAATACAGCGAGGGGTTCACCAGGCTGTGGCCCTCGCTCATCACCGTCGTCGGCTATGTCCTGGCCTTCACGCTGCTGGCCCAGACCCTCAAGACGCTGTCGATCGGCACCGCCTATGCCATCTGGGCGGGGACGGGCACCGCGGCCGTCGCCGCCATCGGCATCCTCTGGATGGGCGAGTCCGCCGGACTCGTCAAGCTGACGGGCATCGCTCTGGTCGTCGCGGGGGTCGTCGTCCTCAATCTCGGAGGAGCCCACTGATGGTCCGGCGGTACGACCCCGAGCGGCGTGAGCGCATCATCGACGCGGCCATCCGCGTCGTCGCGGACCGGGGCATCGGCGGGCTCAGCCACCGCACCGTGGCGGCCGAGGCCGACGTGCCGCTCGGCTCGACGACGTATCACTTCGCTTCGCTCGACGAACTGCTGGTCGCCGCCCTGCGCCGGTGCAACGAGAGCTTCGCCCGGACGGTGCGGGAGAGTCCGTACTTCTCCGACCCCGGGGTTCCGCTCGCCGACGAGCTGACCCGGCTGCTGGGGGAGTGGTTCGCCGCGGGGCGCGGGCCGCTGGCTCTGGAGTACGAGCTGTACCTCGCGGCCCTCCGTCGGCCCGCTCTGCGGCCGGTCGCCGCCGAGTGGGCCGACGCACTGGCCGTCCTGATCGCCGACCGCACCGACCGGGCCACCGCGCGGGCGCTCACGGCCCTGCTGGACGGGATCAGCCTCCAGGTACTGCTCACCGGCGGTGACTTCGACGCGGAGTACACCAGGGAGATGCTGGCCAGGGTCGTGGACGGGGCGGGCCGCTGACGCCGGTCGGGCGGTGCCCCGCCGGACGGCCGCCGGCTCCGGCAGCCGGGTGGCCGCCAACCCCCGTACCCGTGCCGCTTCTCCGGGCCCCTCCGCGGCCCTCGTCGTCGCCTCCTCTTCTTCCGGTGCCCGGGTCGCGCTCCGTTGCCGGAGTGCGACCGGTGCCGGCAGCTGTGCGCGCCCCGCTCGGTTGACCTGCGGATCCCGGGCTGCCATAGTCCGTTCCCAAAAGGAACTCACTGCCTGGGGGGCGGGATGGGCATGCTGCGCGGCGTACCGAGAACGGTGCGGCTCCTGGCGTTCGGCGCCTTCCTCAACGCCCTCGTCAGCTTCACCTTCGTCTATCTCTTCGTGTACCTCACCGGACCGCGCGGCCTCTCCGTCGCCCAGGCGGGTGTGATCAGCGGCTTCGGCGGGATCGGCCTGGTCGCGGGGAACCTCACCGGCGGCTGGTTCGGGGACCGGTACGGCCACCGGCGGATGCTTCTGACCGGCGCCTGTGTGAGCGGCGCCGCGCTCGTCGCCCTCCCCCTGCTGCCCCTGGCCGCCCTGTACGCGGTGCTGCCGCTGGCCCAGTACGCCTCGGGGGTCGTCCGCGCGGCCAACGCGGCGCTCGTCGCGGTCTCCGTCCCCGCCGGAGGGCGCCGCCAGAGCTTCGCCCTCACCCGCTTCGCCTCCAACGGAGGCTTCACCGTCGGGCCACCGCTCGGCGCGCTGATCGCCGCCGCGTCCTCGTACGACTGGCTCTTCCTCGCGGACGGGCTGGGCACCCTGCTCTTCGCCGGGTACGCCGCCGCGATCCTGCCGTCCCACGGCACCGCGCACACCCTGCGCACGCACGATCCGCACGCGCCGGGCCTCTGGCGCGAACTCCGGGCCAGGCCCGCGGTGCTGGTCCTGCTCGCCGCGATCGTCTGCGTGGACCTCGTCTACCGTCAGCAGTACTCCACCCTCCCCGTCTTCCTCGCCGACCACGGCTACGGCACCCAGTTCTACGGCTGGCTGATCGCGGTCAACGGGGGCGTCATCCTCTGCCTCGAACTTCCCGCCGCGCACGCCCTGCGCCGCCGGGCGCCGCTGACCGTCGTCGGGACCGGGCTGCTCCTCGTCGGACTCGGCTACGCGGTGCTGATCCCCGGTGCGGGTGCCCTCTTCGCCGTCTCGATGATGGTGTCGCTGACCCTGGGCGAGATCCTCTACAAGACGACGGCAACCGCCTACGTCGCCGACCAGGCGCCGCTCCACGCGCAGGGCCGGTTCCAGAGCCTGTACGCCGGCGCCTCGATCAGCGGCCAGGTCGTCGCCCCGCCCCTGGGCGGCGCGCTGTACACCGCCGCGCCCTCCCTGCTCTGGCCCCTCTGCGCGGCCCTCGCGTGTGGTGCGGGGGTTGCCGTGCTGGCGGCGCGGCGGCTGCGCGAACCCCCGTCCGGGCCGCGGGTGACGAGCGGTGCGGGATCCGGACGCCCCGTTCCTCCGGGCGAACACGCTCCGGCAGCTGAGACCGGTTCGCCCGCGCGGGGCTCCGACGGTTAGGTTCTGTTCATGACCGACACGACTTCCCAGGGCTCCGCCCGCACCACCGGCGCCGTCGCCGCCGGCCTCGCCACCATCGCCGGTGACGGCACCGTCCTCGACACCTGGTTCCCCGCCCCCGAGCTCGCCGCGGAGCCCGGCCCGGCCGGGACGCAGCGCCTGAGCCCCGAGGAGGCGGTGAACCGTCTCGGCGACGGAGCGGCCAAGGCCATCGGCGTGGACGCGCGCCGCGGCGTGGAGATCGTCGCCGTGTCCACGGTCATCTCCTCACTGGACGACAAGCCGCTCGACGCGCACGACACCTATCTGCGGCTGCACCTGCTCTCGCACCGTCTCGTGCAGCCCCATGGGCAGAACCTCGACGGCATCTTCGGCTTCCTCGCCAACGTCGCCTGGACCTCGCTCGGCCCGGTCGCCGTCGACGACCTGGAGAAGGTCCGGCTCAACGCCCGCGCCGAGGGCCTGCACCTCCAGGTCACCTCGGTGGACAAGTTCCCCCGGATGACGGACTACGTCGCGCCCAAGGGCGTGCGGATCGCCGACGCCGACCGGGTGCGGCTCGGGGCCCACCTGGCCTCCGGCACGACCGTGATGCACGAGGGCTTCGTGAACTTCAACGCGGGCACCCTCGGCACCTCCATGGTCGAGGGCCGCATCTCCGCGGGCGTCGTCGTCGGCGACGGCTCCGACATCGGCGGCGGCGCGTCCACCATGGGGACGCTGTCCGGCGGCGGCAAGGAGCGCATCGCCATCGGGCAGCGCTGCCTGATCGGCGCCGAGGCGGGCATCGGGATCGCGCTCGGCGACGAGTGCGTCGTCGAGGCCGGGCTGTACGTCACGGCAGGCACCCGGGTGACGATGCCCGACGGCCAGGTCGTCAAGGCCCGCGAGCTCTCCGGCGCCTCGAACATCCTCTTCCGTCGCAACTCGGTCACCGGTGCCGTCGAGGCCCGCCCGAACAACGCGGTCTGGGACGGGCTCAACGACGTACTGCACAGCAACGACTAGTCCGTAGCGGCGAGGAGTTCCTCGTACACCCCGCGCAGCCCGTCGACCGCCTCGCGGCCGGCGGGCTGCAGCGGTTCGCGGACCGGGCCCGCGCCCAGCAGTGCCTTCGCCGTGACCGTGCCGGGCAGGCCGGCGGCCATCATGGCCTCGATCAGCGGGGCGGTGAGCCCGTTGAGCCGGGCCGCCTCCGCGGTGTCGCCGGCGTCGAACGCGTCCAGCACGGCCCGCATCTGACGCGGGGCCGCGTTGGCGACCGTACTCACATAGCCGGCCCCGCCGAGCGCGTACAGCGGGAGGTTCAGCTCCTCGCACCCCGAGTAGTAGGCCAGCGAGGTCCGCCCCATCACCTTGGCAGCCGCGAGCAGGTCGTACGAACAGTCCTTGACCGCCACGACGCGCGGGTGCCCGGCCAGACGGAGCAGTGTCGCCGGTTCGATCCTCGTGCCGGTGCGGCCCGGGATGTCGTACAGCATCAGCCCGATGCCCGTCGCCTCCGCGACCCGGAGGAAGTGCGCCTCCACGGCGGCCTGCGGGGGGCGGCTGTAGTACGGGGTCACCACCAGCAGCCCGTCGGCGCCCGCGGCCTCGGCCTCCCGTGCCAGCCGGACCGTGTGCCGGGTGTCGGAGCTGCCCACGCCCGCGACGAGCGGGACGGCGTCGCCGACCGCCTCCCGGACGGCGCGCAGCAGCGCGGTCTTCTCCTCGTCCGTCGTCGTCGGTGACTCGCCGGTGGTGCCGCTGAGCACGAGGCCGTCGCAGCCGTCCGCGACGAGGCCGGCGGCGTGCCGGCGGGCGGCGTCCAGGTCCAGGTCACCTGCGGCGGTGAACGGGGTGATCATGGCGCAGAGGGCGCGGCCGAAGGGCCTGGCCGTGTGGGATGTCATCTCCGCAGTCTCGGCTTCCGGTGCGTGCGGGTCCACTTAGTTCTGCTTGGGGTGAAGGGCAAGAGACGCTGAACGGTGGAGGTGGCGTCCGGCATGATCGAACGCGGTTGCGACGGACCGTTCGGGGGATGGGCCACGGTATGCGCGTACGGAGAACGATCTCGGCCGCCGTGCTCACGGCGGCCACGCTGACGCTGTCCGGCTGTGCCGGCTTCCTCGTCCCCGCGGGCGAGGGGGAGCCGGGCCCCTCGCCGAGCCACACCGACACGACGCGGCCGACGGACGCCCCGCCTGCCCCGGGCGCCGGGCCACGACGGACGCCCCGCCTGCCCCGGGCGCCGGGGCCACGACGGGCGCCGGGGCCGCGACGGAGGCGCCGGCCCAGGGCGCGACCTCCCCCGCGGCGTCGGCAGCCGGCTGCCCCGCCTCCGGAGTGGTCGTGGAGATGGGCCCCGTACAGACGGCGTTGTTCCACCGCGCCGTCATCCTCACGCTCACCAACTGCGGGAAGCTGCCCTACCGCGTCCACGGCTACCCCGCCGTCCGCGCTCTGGGCGACGAAGGCGAACGCATCCCCGTACCCGTGAACGCGGGCGGATCGATGTCCGGCAACGACGAAGGGCCGCAGGAGGGCGTGCTGAAGCCCGGAGCGAGCGTCACATCGACCCTGTCCTGGGTCTCCACCAAGGAGGGCGGCGACCTCATCGAGGGCGACGCCCTGGAGATCGCCGCCGCCCCGGACGCCGGGGCCCGCGTCTTTCCGCTGGAGGGGCACGACATACGCCTGATGGACGAGCTGAACACCACGGCCTGGCGTACGGGGACGGCCGGATGACCGGCCTTGACCTCAAGCGCGCTTGACGTATGAGGGTGGTGATCGAAGGCGCGCCGCGAGGGTGTGCCGGGGAGGATCACGCCATGCCCGCCGTGCAGTTCAACTCCCGTCCCGAAATGACCCGTTCCGACGCGGGGACCGTCAAGGTCAGCACCTGGGACGTCGGTACCCCCGAAAGGCAGCGCCTCACGGTCGAGGCCATCCGCGCCGCCTGGGCGGCTCGCGAGTGGCCGCACCCCGGACTTCTCTCGTACACCGTGCTCACCGGGGAGGACGGGAAGACGCTGCTCCACCACTCGCAGTGGACCGAGGAGTCCGTCCACCGGGAATTCGCCCGCACGGGCCGGGACGAGCGCCTCGCCGAGATCGACGCGGCCGTACCCGGCATCGAGCGGCTCGGGCTGCGCGCGTTCGAGCTGTACCGCTCGGGGGTGAAGCAGGACCCCCGGAAGCCGGGCTGCGTCGTGATCGTGGACATCGAGTTCGACGGGCCGGACCCGGCCCGCCAACGTGACTGGGTGGATGCGGTGTTCGAGGCGCTGGAGTCCGATCCGACGCCGGCGCCCGGCGGCATCTCCGCGCACTTCCACGTCGGTACGGACGGGACTCGGGTGCTCAACTACGCCGAGTGGGAGAGCGCACAGGCCCACATCGACGCGCTCGCCGCCTCGGGCGGCGGGGTCGGATCGACGACACCGCAGTGGCACCGGGTCCAGAACCACCCCGGTCTGAAGCGCAGTACCGTCCGCCGCTACACACCCGCGCTCAGCCTCGCGTCCGGCCTGTAGGAGAACCGGGCGGCTCGGGACGAAATGCGTCTACGCTGGGGGGCGGCCAAGGCCCCGAACACACCGGGCCGGCCCCTCGCACACAGCCCGCGCACGCCCCGAGGAGAACCCCCTGATGTCCGCAGAGCGCCCCTCCCTGCCGCCGGTGCGGCTGCACACCGAGGCCGAGCTGGCACGGGACGCGCTGGCCGCTCCGCTGCTCGCCCGCGCCGTCCGCCTCGCCCGCTGGGCGGGGCCGGAGACCCGGGTCGGCGCCGGTGGTGAACTCGTCGAGGCGCAGCTGCCCGAGGCCGCACAGCACCTGGGGCTGGGCGACGACGAGGACGGCGCCGCCTACGCCAGCGAGGCGTGGCGCCTCGCCGTCGACACCGGGCTCGTCGACTTCGAGGACCCCCAGGACGCAGACGGGACCGGGGAGGGCGAGGCGGAGGGCACCGTCACGGCCGGCGAGAACCTCGCGCTGCTGACCTCCGGATCCCCGCAGGACGTCCTCGCGATCTGGCTCGACGGGCTGGAGGCCGTGCACGCGGACGCCACCGCCCCGGCCTTCGACGACTTCGCCGATCTCATCGGTGAGGACGGCAGCGTCGACTTCGACGCCCTGGACTGGGACCCGGAGGAGGAGACCGAGTTCCTCGACGGGGTGCTCGGCAACCTCTACCTGCTGACCCTCTCGGAGGCCGGTCCCGCCGACGGCCCCGTGCCGCTGCCGGCCCTCGCCGCCTCCGTGGTGGTGCCCGACGACATGGGGGAGCCCACCGACGACGTCCTGGAGCAGGTGTCCGAGGCGATGATGCGGCTGGACGACCAGTTCCGGGTCCTCGAACCCATCGGGATCGTCGAATACCGGCCGGTGGACGAGACGTTGCTGACCGAGGAGGGCGAAGAGGCGACGCCGCCCGCCGACGACGAGGACGTCACCCGCTACGGCATGGTGAAGCTGACGCCGCTCGGCCTCTACGGCATCCGGGAGCGGATGCTGGAGGCCGGGGTGGACGCCCCCGCCGTCGGTGACCTCGCCGACAAGGGGGCCGACGCCCTCCTCGACGGCATCGCGTACTACCCCGAGGAGGCCGCGCGCACCGAGGTCGGTCTCTGGCTCGGAAGGCGCGGAGCCGAGGGGGCGGAGGCCGCCGCGGTGGAGCTCCTGGACGCTGCACGCGGCGCCGACCGGCGGGCACCGCTGCGCAGGCTCCACTGCCAGCAGGCCCTCGCCCTGGTCGGCCCGCAGGCCGAGCCCGCTGTGCGCGCGGTGCTCGGTGATCCCGAGCTCGGCGGTCTGGCGCGGGTCTGGCTCGCGGAGAGCGGAGCGGCGGACGTGCCGGCGCCCCCGGAGTCGATGATCTTCTGGCTGGCCGTGGACACGATCGCCGCCCAACTGGACGCCGACGGCGACCTGGACGAGCTCCAGGAGCTGGTCGAGGGGCTCTCCGGCCAGCACAGCGGCTTCTTCGACGAGGCATGGCGGGTGGAGCACCCGGCGACCGCCGAGGTCCTGGAGACGATGGGCCGCCTCCACAGCGACCGCGGCGCCGCGAAAGCCGCCCGCAAGGCGGCGTACAAGGCGCGGTCGCGGCAGCAGAGCTGACGCGCGGGTACGGGGCACGGCCGCGGCGGAAGGGCTGCCGCGGCCCGTCGGTCTCCGGCGGTGTGCCTGATCTTCGCCGTCCGTTCACCGAGCCGCCCATCGGCCATGGTTCACGGCTGCGAGCATCCGGTTCCTCAGTGGACCGAACCGGAGGAACGATGCTCCCGAAGAGAACCTGTGCCGCACTCGCGGTCCTGGCCGTGACCGCGGGCACCCTGGCGGGCGCAGGTGTGGCGAACGCGGGTCAGACGCACGGCGGAGACCGCGGACGGGAGCCGCTGGCCTTCGAACGCGCCGCCACCTACCCCGTCTTCCAGAACCGGCCGGCCGGGGAGGACGCCGCGGACCGGGCCGTCGCCGAGATCTCCGCGACCAGCGAGGACGGCCGCACACTCGTCTACACGGACGCCGCAGCCAAGCGGATCGGCTTCCTCGACATCAGCGACGCCGGCCGGCCCGAGGGGCTGGGCACGCTCTCCCTGGCCGAACTGGGCGACGCCGAGGACGAGCCCACCTCGGTGTCGGTGGTCGGCCGGTACGTCCTCGTCGTCGTGAACACCAGCGCGAGCTACAGCCAACCGTCCGGACGCCTGGACGTCATATCGCTGGCCACCCGCGAGCGGGTGGCCAGTCACGACCTGGGCGGCCAGCCCGACTCGATCGCGATCAGCAAGGACGAGCGGTACGCCGCCGTCGCCATCGAGAACGAGCGCGACGAGGACGCCACCCCGCCCGGCGGCGAGGAGGGCGACCTCCCGCAGGCACCCGCGGGGTTCGTCCGGATCGTCGACCTCAAGGGTTCCTCGCCCACCCGGTGGACCACCCGCGCGGTGCCGCTGACCCGGGCGGACGGCTCCGCGCTGCCCGCACTCACGGCCGCCGGAATCACCGAACCCACCGACCCGGAGCCGGAGTACGTCTCCGTCAACAGCCGGGGTCAGCTCGCCGTGACCCTGCAGGAGAACAACGGCGTCGTCATGATCGACCTCGCGTCGGGGCGCCTCACCAAGGCGTTCAGCGCCGGCACGGCCTCCGTCGACGGCATCGACACCGCCGAGGACGGCGTCATCGACCAGACCGGGTCCATCACCGACGTGCCACGCGAACCGGACGCCCTCGGCTGGATCGACGACCGCTACCTGGCCACCGCCAACGAGGGCGACTGGAAGGGCGGAACCCGCGGCTGGACCGTCTTCGACAGCCGTACCGGCAAGGTGGCCTGGGACGCCGGCAACAGCTTCGAGCACATCGCGGCGCGCTACGGCCTGCTGAACGAGGACCGCTCCGAGAACAAGGGCACCGAGCCCGAAGGGCTGGCCGTCGCCACCTACGACGGGGTGCGCTACGCCTTCGTGGGCTCCGAGCGCAGCAACTTCGTCGCCGTCTACGACGTCAGCAGGCCCACCCGGCCGGTCTTCGAGCAGGTGCTGCCGGCCACCAACGGCCCCGAGGGCCTGCTGCCGATCCCCTCACGCGGACTGCTCGCGGTCTCCAGCGAGGAGGACGACGCCGAGGCCGGGGTGCGCGCCTCGGTGAGCCTGTTCGAGCTGGGCAGGGGGACGCCCTCCTACCCCTCGCTCGTCTCGGGCCCGGACTCCACGGGTACCCCCATCGGCTGGGGCGCGCTCGGCGCACTGTCGGCCGTGCCGGGCCGCCCCGACGAGCTGTACACCGTCACCGACGCCGCGTACTCCACGACCCGTGTCCTCACGATCGACGCGGACCGCGAACCGGCCGTCATCACGCGCGAGCTGACCGTCAAGGACGCCGCCGGCGAGCCCGTCGGTTACGACGCCGAAGGCATCCACGCCCGCCCGCAGGGCGGCTTCTGGCTGGCCGTCGAGGGCAGCACGGGCGCCGGCAACCAGCTGGTGCGCCTGGACCGCCACGGCGTCACCCGGCAGATCGTTTCACTCCCGTCCGACGTCGCCCAGGGCCTCGGCTCGCAGGGCTTCGAAGGCGTCACCGCCACCACGGACCGCGACGGCCGCGAGATCGTCTGGGCGGCCCTCCAGCGCCAGGTCTCCACCGACCCGGCCGGCGTGGTCCGGCTCGGCCGTTACGACGTCCGGGCGGGCACCTGGAGCTGGTACGGCTACCGGCCCGGCACCACCACCACGCCCGGCGACTGGATCGGCCTCTCCGAGATCACCGTGGTGGGGAACAGGCTCGCCGTCATCGAACGCGACAAGCTGAACGGCCCCGCTGCCGAGGTCAAGAGGATCTACACGGTCGGCCTGCCGAGGACCGCGGCCCCGGAGGGCACGCCCACCGTCCTGCCCAAGACCCTCGCCCACGACGTGCTGCCCGACCTGCGGGCCACGAAGGGCTGGACGCAGGAGAAGCTCGAAGGACTCACCGTGGCGGGCAACGGCCACGTCTACGCCGTCACCGACAACGACGGCCTGAGCGACTCCACGGGGGAGACGGCCCTCCTCGACCTCGGGACCGCCCGCAAGGCCCTCGGCCGGGGCTGACCACCCGCCGGCCGCCTCCACCGTCCCGCGGCGGAGGCGGCCGGCGGACCGGCGTCTTCCGGCCAGGCGCTGCCAGGCGCGGCCGGTCGCGACCGCACCGATGGGCTGATTTGTCCTGGGACGGGAACCGGGTTGGGACACAGGACCCCCGTACGCCGGCCGGTGTTCAGCTGGAGTTGGTGCGGGGGAGGGAACGTGATCGAGCCAACCCACCCGGCCACGCAGCACCAGGAGCCCGCCATGTCGATCACCCGCAGGGAATTCAGCAGACAGTCCGCCCTCACCGGTGCGGGGATAGCCCTGACCGGCGCCGTCGGCGCACTGGCCACGGCCCCCGGCGCCCTGGCCGCCGAGGACTCGCGGCACGGCCATGGGCACGGCGACGACGACAAGGGCCACGGGCACGGCAAGGAGCTGGGCTACGGCCCGCTGATCGACGACCCGAAGGGCATCCTCGCGCTGCCCGCCGGATTCTCGTACCGCGTCATCACCCACAGCGGGGTCACCAAGCTGGAGACCGGCGAGCCGACCCCCTCCAACCACGACGGCACCGCCGCCTTCGAAGGCGCCCGCGGAGTCACCCTCCTGGTCAACAATCACGAGCTGAGCGGCACCCGGGCCGGCTGGAAGTACCCCGTCCCGCTCACCGAGGGCCTCGTCTACGACCCGGTCGCGGCCGGCGGCTGCACCGTCGTGGAGACCCGTCGCGACGGCCGCACCGCCGAGTGGGTCGGCATCGCGGGTACGTCGACCAACTGCGCGGGTGGCAGCACCGCGTGGGGCACCTGGCTCACCTGCGAGGAGACCGAGGACAAGGCCGGCAGGAACGGACTGCTCAAGGACCACGGCTACGTCTTCGAGGTCGACCCGTACGACAAGCGGGCCAACCGCGACCCGCGCCCCATCAAGGCGTTCGGCCGGTACGCCCACGAGGCCGTCGTCATCGACCCGAAGCGGGGGCACGCCTACCTGACCGAGGACGCGTCCGGCCCCAACGGCCTGCTCTACCGCTGGGTCCCGCCGCACGGCTTCAAGCACGGCCGGGGGAAGCTGCGCACCCTCGCCGACGACGCCGGTGTCCTCCAGGCCACCAAGTGCTACGACAAGAGGGGCGCGTTCGTCGACGACCTGTCCCGCGCCACGGAGATCGGCACCGTCTACGGCGTGGACTGGGTCGACGTACCCGACCGCGACGCGAAGACCGTCTCCGTGCGCAAGCAGTTCACCGACACCCAGGTGACCCGCGCCCGCAAGCTCGAGGGCATGTGGTGGGGTGACGGCGGCGCCTACTTCGTCTCCTCGTTCGCCCGGGACGAGAGCCCCGTGGCCCACGACGGCCAGGTCTGGTTCTACGACCCCAAGCGCCGCACGGTCACCCTCAAGGTCCTTCTCGGCGTCAACGCCGACCCGTCCGTGGACGGCGCCTTCGACGGCCCGGACAACATCACCGTGTCCCCGTACGGCGGCATCGTCATCTCCGAGGACGGCAACGGGATCCAGCACCTCTTCGGCGCGACCGACAGCGGCCGTACGTACCCGATCGCGCGCAACGACCTCAACGCCGGCACGGAGGACGACCCCTCGTACAGCGAGATCGCCGGGGTCACCTTCTCCCCGGACGGGAAGACGCTGTTCGCCAACATCCAGACCCCCGGCATCATGCTCGCCATCACGGGTCCGTGGAAGCGCCAGCCGGACAAGCGCTGACACACCCGGCTGTGCGGCGCGTGGGGGAAAATCCCCTCGCGCGCCGCGCGGCCGTCCTCATAGAGTCAGGGCCACGCACCTCCCGGTGCGAAGGCTGCGGCTACTTCCTTTCCAGAAATCACGCCGCGGCCGTCCTGATCTCGGGAGGCACAAGCGCCGGGGTGCCCGGTGCGCAGGCGACGGATACTTCTTGGATCTGACGGTTGCGGGTTCGAGTCCCGCCCGGCCTCGGCCGGTAGCTCAAGCGGATAGAGCATCGGACTGGCACCGTCGCCGACTCCTGATCTCGGGCACCCCTTCTTCGCCGTGCCTTCCTCCTTGAATTCGGGGGAACTCACAGATGGCACGCTTCAACACCCGCTCCACCCGGCCCCGCGTCACCTCGCCCGTCCGGTCCACCGGGCACACCGCGCGCAACCACCAGGGCGCGGTGGGGCATCTGCGGGACAGCAGGTCCGAACTCTTTCTGCTCGCCGTCGCCAACTTCGTGTCCCAGGAAACCTTTTACGAGGAGGGCGAGGGACGCGACACCCGCTTCGCCACGCTGGTGCGGACGCTCGCCGTCGAGGACCCGGAGTGGACCGCGGGGCTGCTGCGCTGGCTGCGTACCGAGGGGCAGATGCGTACGGCGTCGGTCGTCGGCGCCGCCGAGTACGTGAAGGCGCGGCTCGAGGCCGGCGCGGAGGACGGCCCGTCCAACCGGCAGGTCGTCGACTCCGTGCTGCTCCGCGCGGACGAGCCCGGGGAGCTGCTCGGGTACTGGACCTCGCGGTACGGCCGGGCCGTGCCCAAGCCGGTCAAGCGCGGGATCGCCGACGCCGTGCGCCGGCTCTACAGCGGCAGGACGCTGCTGAAGTACGACACGGCGTCCAAGGGCTACCGCTTCGGCGACGTACTCAACCTGGTGCACGCCGCGCCCGACCCCGCCAAGCCCTGGCAGGGGGATCTGTTCCGGTACGCCCTGGATCGCAGGCACCACCCCGAGGACGCCGAGCCGCCCGCGTCGGACCGGGCGCTGACCGCCCACCGGGCACTGATGGCGCTGCCGGTCGCCGAGCGCCGCGCGGTGATCACCGGACCCGGTGGCGCGGACCGGGTGGCCGGGGCGGGCATGACCTGGGAGGCGCTGGCGGGCTGGCTGCAGGGACCGATGGACGCCGCCGCCTGGGAGGCCGTGATCCCGTCCATGGGCGCGATGGCGCTCGTGCGGAACCTGCGCAACTTCGACGAGGCGGGCGTCTCGGACGAGGTCGCGGCCGGGGTGGCGGCGAGGATCAGCGACCCGGAGGCGGTCGCGGCCTCGCGGCAGTTCCCCTTCCGCTACCTCGCGGCGTACCAGCACGCTCCGTCGCTGCGGTGGGCCTACCCGCTGGAGCGGGCGCTCGGGCACTCGCTGGGCAATGTCCCCGCGCTGCCCGGCCGCACCCTGGTCCTCGTCGACCGGTCCGGCTCGATGTGGTCGCCGCTCTCCGACCGCTCGCTCCTGAACCGGGCCGACGCCGCGGCGGTCTTCGGCGCGGCACTGGCGCTGCGGGCCGCGGAGGCCGATCTGGTGCAGTTCGGCACGAACAGCCGGCAGGTGGAGTGCCGCACGGGCGAGTCCGTGCTGAAGATCCTGGAGCGCTTCGGCGACCTGGGCGGCACCAATACCGTGCAGGCGGTACGCAAGCACTACCGCGGGCACGACCGGGTGCTGATCGTCACCGACGAGCAGGCGTCGTTCACGCACTACGGGGACGCCACCGAGGGCATCCCGGCGGACGTGCCCGTCTACACCTGGAACCTCGCCGGGTACCGGGTCGGGCACGCGCCGTCGGGAAGCGATAACCGCCACACCTTCGGGGGTCTTTCCGACGCGGCGTTCCGCATGGTGCCCCTGCTGGAAGCGGGCAGGAGCGCAGACTGGCCCTGGAACCGCTGATTACGAATGCGGCACTACTGACCGCTCCGGAGCGGTCGGGCATGGCGTCGGGCGCTTACAGGGCGCATACTCGACCGTAATGAAACAGTCAGCCGGTTCCCGGCGTCACCTGCCTTCCAGTCCCTTCAACCGCCCGGCCCAGGCGGCCCCACCGGTCGAATGCTTCGATGTGGGCGACAGGGTGTCGCACGACCAGTTCGGACTCGGCCGAGTCCTCGCTGTCGAGGGCGACAACGACGCAGTGCTCATCGACTTCTCGGGGCGACAGGGGAGGATCCTGAGCCCGTACTCCAAGCTGACCAAGCTCTGAGAGAGCGAACGAGCACGCACCGCGTCCCACCGGAAACTCTCCGGATCCGGGGCACCTGAGGGGAGAACCCGCGGGTGCCCCGGAAGCCGTTTCCCGGGGGCGGCGGTGTTACAGGGCCTTGGCGGCGGGCTTGACCATGCCGCGGACGGTCCGGGACTTCACGAACTCGCCCATTCCGGTCATCTCCCACTCGCCGGAGAACTGCTTGATCAGCTTGGCCATCATGACCCCGGTCTGCGGCTCCGCGCCGGTCAGGTCGAAGCGGACCAGCTCCTCGCCGGTGGCCGCGTCGATCAGCCGGCAGTAGGCCTTCGCGACCTCGGAGAACTTCTGCCCGGTGAACGAGTTCACCGTGAACACCAGGCCGGTCGCGTCCGCGGGGATCCGGCCGAGGTCCACGACGATCACCTCGTCGTCACCCGCGCCCTCGCCCGTGAGGTTGTCGCCGGAGTGCTTGATGGCGCCGTTCAGGATGGAGAGCTTGCCGAAGTAGCAGCTGTCCAGGTGATTGCGGTTGGGGCCGAACGCGATCACCGAGGCGTCGAGGTCGATGTCCTTGCCGCGGAACGCGGGCTCCCAGCCGAGGCCCATCTTGACCTGCGAGAGCAGCGGCTTGCCGCCCTTGACCAGGGACACGGTCTGGTTCTTCTGGAGGCTGATCCGGCCCTTGTCGAGATTGATCTTGCCGGAGCCGGCGGGGGCCGACGGTGCGGGCGGTGCCGCGGGGGCCGGCGGCGCGATCCGCGGGTCGACGGGCGCGGCGGCCGGGGGAGCCATGGGCGGAGCGGCGGGCGGCGCGACGGGGGCGGCGGCCGGTGCGGGCGCCGCCGCGGGGGCGGGCTCCTCCACCGAGACGCCGAAGTCGGTGGCGATACCCGCCAGCCCGTCCGCATAGCCCTGGCCGACCGCGCGGGCCTTCCAGGCGCCGTTGCGCAGGTAGATCTCGATGACCACCAGCGCCGTCTCGCCGCCCAGCTGCGGCGGGGTGAACGTGGCGAGCGCGCTGCCGTCGTCCGCGTTGCGCACGGTGGCCGTCGGCTCCACGCCCCGGAAGGTCTGGCCCGCGGCGTCGGGGCTCGCCGTGACCACGATCTTCTCGATGCCCGGGGGGACCGCGGTGGTGTCCACCACGATCGCGTCGGGCGCCGACCCGCCGCCCGAGCGGTAGGTCACGCCGGGGCCCGAGGGCTGGTTGTAGAAGATGAAGTCGTCGTCGGAGCGCACCTTGCCGTCGGCGGTGAGCAGCAGGCCCGAGACGTCGAGCCGCACCGGGGCGGCGACGTCCACCGCCACGCGGGCGGCGGAGAGAGGGATGTTCGAGCCGGGGGTCATTGCGGTCATGCACGGGGTAACGAACGACCCGGCTTTGCCGTTCCCTTACCTTCGGGGACTTGCTCCGTACGGCTCAGCGCCCGCCGCGCGCCCGGTTGCGGGGGTGCGCGCGGGCGGTGCGCTCGTTGCCGTGCCGGTACGCGCCCGTCCAGCGGGCCATGACGAGCTGGGCGTCACCGGAGGTCACCTCCGCGAGGAACTTCTCCGCCCTGCCGCCGCGCAGGGTGCCCGCGGGGCGGCCGTGGTGCGTGAGGGTGACGCTCGCGTCGCCGTGCTGCTCGTACTGGAATCCGGAAGGTTTCGGCATGCCCGAATGGTGCCCCGACCCGTGGTGCCGCGTCGCGTGAATTGTGTGGGCCGGGTCCTAGTACGGCCAGATCGGCGGGTCCGTGACGAAGTGGCCGCCGACGTGGGCGTGGTCGGGGTTCGCCGGGTCCAGCTCCCCGTGTTCGGCGACGAGCTTCTCCGCGTTCTGCTCGGAGTCGTCCTGCGGCTCGTAGCCGAGGGAACGGGCCGTCGTCAGGTCCCACCAGAGCCGGGTGTTGTCGGAGGAGCCGTAGACCACCGTGTGCCGCACGTCCTCCGCGGTGAGGGCCGCGTGGAACAGGCGCGCCCCGTCGCCCGGGCTCATCCAGACGGAGAGCATCCGCACCGACGTCGGCTCCATGAAGCAGGAGCCGATCCGCACGGAGACGGTCTCGATGCCGTGCTTGTCCCAGTAGAACTGCGCGAGGTCCTCGCCGAAGGACTTCGACAGGCCGTAGAAGGTGTCGGGCCGGCGCGGGGTGTCGACCGGGATCAGCGGGTCGCCGGCGACCGGGCGCGGGGTGTAGCCGATGGCGTGGTTCGAGGAGGCGAACACGATGCGCCGGACACCCTCCTCGCGCGCCGCCTCGTAGAGGTTGTAGGTGCCCTCGATGTTGGAGCGCAGGATCTTGTCGAACGAGGCCTCGAGGGAGATGCCCGCGAGGTGGACGACCGCGTCGACGCCCCGTACCGCTTCCCGCAGCGCGGCCTTGTCGCCGAGGTCGGCGGTGATCGCGTCCGGTTCGCCCTCGATGGGGGTGAGGTCCAGGAGCCGGAGGTCGTAGCCGTACGCCGGAAGCAGTCCCCGCATGAGGGTGCCGAGGCCGCCGGCGGCGCCGGTGAGAAGGACGGTGCGCGGAGCTGGCATTCGGGGATCTCCTCGGTGCGGGCGCAGGGCGCGGGCGCGGCGTGCGCGGACGGGGGGCGATGCGGTGCTGCGCGGGACGGGGGCGCGGGCGACGGGGTGCGCCGGGCACGCCGGAGTCACACGACCGCCTGGTGCGTCAGCTCCATGGGCGGCATTCACATGCGTGGACACGCTAAGAACTCGCGGCGGACCCGTCAAGTGTCGCTCGGTCCGGTGGGTTCGTCCCAGGGTTGGGTGTTCCTGTCTTGACCGGCGCCGCACGGCTGCCTTAGCGTGGCAGCGTTCAGAGATATGGACACCGATCATAATTGTGCACGACTGAATCTGCACAGGGAGCGCCCGTGACCTCAGCCCCTCTTGCCGCCCGACTCACCGATGTCGCCGGGCCGCTCTTCTTCCCCGTCACCGCCTACGGGCCGGACGGCGCCGTCGACCTCGACGCCTTCCGCGCGCACGTGCGCAAGGGCGTGGACGCCGGTGCCGCGGCCGTCTTCGCCTGCTGCGGCACCGGCGAGTTCCACGCACTGGCCCCGGATGAGTTCCGGCTCGTCGTCCGGGCGGCCGTCGAGGAGACCGCGGGGCAGGTGCCCGTGGTCGCCGGTGCCGGTTACGGCACGGCGCTCGCGATCCAGTACGCGAAGCTCGCCGAGGATGCGGGGGCGGACGGGCTCCTCGCCATGCCCCCCTACCTCGTGGTCGCCGGCCAGCAGGGGCTGCTGGCCCACTACACCGCCCTCGCCGCCGCCACCTCCCTGGAGACGGTCGTCTACCAGCGGGACAACGCGGTCTTCACCCCGGAGACCGTCGTCGCCCTGGCCCGGACCCCCGGGATCATCGGCCTCAAGGACGGCTACGGCGACCTCGACCTGATGCAGCGCATCGTCAGCGCCGTGCGCACCGGGCTGCCCGGTGAGGAGTTCCTGTACTTCAACGGGCTGCCCACCGCCGAGCTCACCGGGCTCGCCTACCGGGGCATCGGCGTCACGCTCTACTCCTCCGCCGTCTTCGCCTTCGCCCCGGACATCGCCCTGGCGTTCTACCGGGCGCTGGACTCCGGTGACGACGACCTGGTCAACGCGCTGCTCGACCACTTCTACCGCCCGCTCGTCGAACTCCGGGCCAAGGGCCACGGTTACGCGGTGTCGCTCGTGAAGGCGGCCGTCCGGCTCGAAGGGCTGGCCGTCGGGACGGTGCGCACCCCGCTCACCGAGCCCCCGGCCGCGCACATCGAGGAGCTGACCTCGATCATCGCCGACGGCCGCGCGCTCCTGGAGAAGTACCGCGCGGGTGAGGCGAAGTGAAGGCCTCGGCTTTCCTGTACCCCTGGGACGTCGTGGGGGACCCGGACGCCCCCGCCCGCCTGGCCGGCCTCGGTGTCCAGCAGGTGACCCTCGCCTCCGCCTACCACTCCACCCGGGCCCTCACCCCGCGCCACCCCGGCCGCCGGATCGTGACCGCCGAACACGCGGCCGTGCTCTACCCGCCGGACGCCACGCGCTGGGCGGGGCGTGAGCTGCGCCCCTACGCGCAGTCCTGGGTGGCGGGGGAGGACCCGTACGCCGAGGCGGCCGAGGCCCTCGCGGGCGCCGGCCTCCAGGTGCACTCCTGGGTGGTCCTCGCGCACAACTCACGCCTGGGCGCGGAGCATCCGGACACCTCCGTGGTCAACGCCTACGGTGACCGCTACCCCTGGGCGCCGTGCATCGCGCGGCCCGCCGTCCGCGCGTACCTGGTGGACCTGGCGGCGGAGGCGGGCGCCCGCCCCGGGGCGTCGGGCACCGAGCTGGAATCGTGCGGCTGGTACGGCTTCGCCCATCTGCACGCCCACGACAAGACCTCCGGGGTCGCGCTCGGGGACGCGGCGCAGTACCTGATGTCCCTCTGCTTCTGCGCCGACTGCGAGGCCGGTTACGCCTCGGTGGGGCAGGACCTCGAGGAGCTGCGTACCGCCGTGCGCCACGCCCTGGAACCGGTCTGGGCCGGGTCCGGCTCCGGTGAGCAGGGCTGGGCCGGGGTGGAGAAGCTGCTCGGCGCCGGCCTCGCCGACGCCACCCGGCGGTGGCGTGACCCTGTCGCCAGAGGGCTCCAGGAGGCCGCTGTCGCCGCCGTACGGGGAGCGGCACCGGGGCCGGACTTCCAGGTCCTGCTCCACGCCGATCCCGCCTCGCACCGCACCGGGGCCAACGTGGGGGTCGACCCCGCGCACATCCTCTCCACGGCGGACGGCGTCGTGCTGCCCTGCACCGGTGGCGCGACGGCACGCGAGGCCGTTCTCGGGCCGTTCGCGGAGCTGTCCGGGGTGCTGGCGGCGAACTTCAACGTGGTGAGCGGCATGGGCGGCAGCCCCGGCACGCTGGAGAGCGACGCCGCGCACGCGGCCTCGCTCGGCGCGAACGAACTGCGCCTCTACCACGCGGGCCTGGCGTCCGGGCCGGACCTGAGCGCCGTCGCGACCGCCCTCTCCGCCGTCCGCGGCGGCTGATCCCGGAGCGTTCCCACCCTCGAGAAGACTCAGGTCCCCGGCGTGCGGCCGGGGGCCTGAGTCATGCCCGCCCCGGGGTGCGCCGCGCCGCCCGGGTTTCCACGTTCGCCGAACTTCTTTTGCCGGAAGCGTTGACGAAACATTCCCACCGCTCTAGCTTCATCGCGTCGTACTTCGTACGTCATATATGAGACGCCATACGCGAGATGTGAGAGCCGTTCCCCCATGACCTTTGCGCCTGCCCCGATTCCGTCCAGGACCCAGTACGTGCTGGAGGCGATCAAGCACGCGATCCTCACCGCGCAGCTGCAACCGGGACAGGCACTCGTGGAGACCGAACTCGCCGCGCAGTTCGGGGTGTCGAAGACGCCCGTACGCGAGGCGCTGAAGACGCTCGCCGGCACCGGGCTGGTGGTCATGAGCCAGTACAAGGGTGCCACCGTGCGGCTCGTCGACGCGGCCATGGCCCGGGAGGTGTACGACGTACGCCTGCTCCTCGAGCCGGAGGCGCTGCGCCGCTCCATGACCCGCAAGGCCTCGCTCGAAGCGGCCCAGGAGGCCCTGGAGCGTGCCGACTCGGCGATCGACAAGGCGGACAGGTCGCTCGCCAACCGGGACTTCCACCGGGCCCTCTACCTGCCCTGCGGGAACCCGCTGCTCGCCCGGATGCTCGACGAGATCCGCGACCAGGCGGCGCTCGTGTCGACCGTGGCCTGGTCGGCGAACCCGTCCTGGGAGCGCGAGGCGGCCGAGCACCGGGAGATCCTGCGGCTCGCCCTCTCCGACGACGCGACGGCCGCCGTGAGGGCCCTGCACGACCACATCGCCTCCTTCGTACGCCGTGCCTTCCCCGACGACGAAGACGGGGGTGACACCGCGTGAACCACCAGCTGGACGTGTATCACCAGCACCTCGACGAAAGGCCAGTCCGCATGGACCTCTCCCCGCTGAAGGCGGCCCTCGCTGACGTTGTGGCGATCCCGGTGACCCCGTTCGCCGAGGACGGGAGCATCGACGTCCCGGCGCACCGCGCACTGCTGCGACGGCTGCTCGACGGCGGCGTCCGCATCGTCACCCCGAACGGCAACACCGGTGAGTTCTACGCCCTCACCCCCGACGAGCGGCGCACCGTCACCGAGCTGACCGTCGAGGAGGCCGGCGGCCGTGCCACCGTCCTGGTGGGGGTCGGCCACGACGTGCCGACCGCCGTGGCCGCCGCCGAGCACGCCAGGGACGCCGGGGCCGAGATGGTGATGGTGCACCAGCCGGTGCACCCCTACGTCTCGCAGGAGGGCTGGATCGACTACCACCGGGCAATCGCCGAGGCCGTTCCCGGGCTCGGGGTCGTCCCGTACATCCGCAACCCGCTGCTCGCCGGCGAGCGCCTCGCCGAACTCGCGGACAGCTGCCCCAACGTCATCGGCGTGAAGTACGCGGTCCCGGACGCCGCCCGGTTCGGCGCCTTCGCCCGGGACGCCGGCCTGGAGCGGTTCGTCTGGGTCGCCGGGCTCGCCGAGCTCTACGCCCCCTCCTACTTCGCGACCGGCGCCAGCGGCTTCACCTCCGGACTCGTCAACGTCGCCCCCGGTGTCTCGCTCGCCATGCTGGAGGCGCTGCGGGCGGGCGACTACCTCGCGGCGATGAAGGTCTGGGAGCAGATCCGCCGCTTCGAGGACCTGCGCGCCGACCGGCAGTCCGCCAACAACGTGACGGTCGTCAAGGAGGCCCTGGCCTCGCTCGGACTCTGCCGCCGCGACGTACGCGCACCGAGCCGGGCACTGCCCGAGGAGCAGCGCGCCGAGGTCGCCGGTCTGGTCGCCGGGTGGTCGATATGACGGACAACGGCACGGCGGGCCGCATCGCCCCCGAGGAGCTGCGCAGCCACCAGTGGTGGGGCACGGACGGGCTCCGTTCGTTCAGCCACCGCGCCCGCACCCGGCAGCTCGGCTACCTCCCCGAGGAGCACCTGGGCAAGCCGGTCATCGCGATCCTCAACACCTGGTCGGACATCAACCCCTGCCACGTCCATCTGCGCGACCGCGCGCAGGCGGTCAAGCGGGGCGTCTGGCAGGCGGGCGGCTTCCCGCTCGAATTCCCGGTCTCCACCCTCTCGGAGACCTTCCAGAAGCCGACCCCGATGCTCTACCGCAACATGCTGGCGATGGAGACGGAGGAGCTGCTGCGCTCCTACCCCGTCGACGGCGCCGTGCTGCTGGGCGGCTGCGACAAGTCCACGCCCGCCCTGCTGATGGGCGCCGCGTCCGTCGACCTGCCGACGGTCTTCGTGCCCGCCGGGCCGATGCTGCCGGGGCACTGGCGCAACGAGGTCCTGGGCTCCGGCACGGACATGTGGAAGTACTGGGACGACAAGCGGGCCGGCCTGATCGGCGACTGCGAGATGGCCGAACTGGAGAACGGGCTCGCCCGCTCGCCCGGCCACTGCATGACCATGGGCACCGCCTCGACCCTGACGGCGGCCGCCGAGGCGCTGGGCGTCACCGTGCCGGGTGCCTCCTCCATCCCGGCCGTGGACTCCGGTCACGACCGGATGGCGGCACAGTCCGGGCTCCGGATCGTCGAACTGGTGTGGCAGCAGCTGAAGCTGTCGCAGCTCCTCACGGCCGACGCCTACGAGGACGCGGTCGCCACCGTCCTCGCCCTCGGCGGCTCCACCAACGCCGTCATCCACCTGATCGCCATGGCGGGCCGGTCCGGGGTGAAGCTCACCCTGGACGACTTCGACCGCATCGCCCGCACCGTGCCCGTCCTCGCCAACCTCCGCCCCGGCGGGAAGTACCTGATGGAGGACTTCCACTTCGCCGGAGGGCTGCCCGGATTCCTGGCCCGGCTCACCGACGTGCTCCACCTGGACCGGCCCACCGTCGCGCACGCCACGATGCGCGAACAGCTCGACGGGGCGCTCGTCCACGACACCGACGTCATCAGGGAGCGGGACAACCCCCTGGCCCAGGAGGGCGGTGTCGCGGTCCTGCGCGGCAACCTCTGCCCCGACGGCGCGGTCATCAAGCACATCGCCGCCGAGCCGCACCTGCTGCGCCACACCGGACCCGCGGTCGTCTTCGACGACTACAAGGAGATGCAGCGCACCATCAACGACCCGGCTCTGGCCCTCACCCCGGACCATGTGCTGGTGCTCCGCAACGCCGGCCCCAAGGGCGGTCCCGGCATGCCCGAGTACGGCATGCTGCCGATCCCGGACTACCTGCTGAAGCAGGGCGTACGCGACATGGTGCGCATCTCCGACGCCCGGATGAGCGGCACCAGTTACGGGGCCTGCGTCCTGCACGTCGCGCCCGAGTCCTTCGTCGGCGGACCGCTCGCCCTCGTCCGCACCGGTGACAGCATCACGCTGGACGTCGAGGCACGGCTGCTCCACCTCGACGTGACCGACGAGGAGCTGGAACTCCGCAGGGCCCGGTGGACCGAGCCGCCCGCCCGCTACGGGCGCGGTTACGGCGCGCTCTACCAGGACCAGATCACCCAGGCCGACACCGGATGCGACTTCGCGTTCCTGGCGCGGCAGGGAGAAGTGCCCGACCCGTACGCGGGCTGAAGCCGGGCGAAGAGAATTCCGCGCACCGCCCCGTCCGGGATCTCGAACGGCATGCGGTAAGCGCTTGCACCATGCATCGAAAGCACGGCACATCCAGCACTTTCCAGAGATCGGAGACGCGTCATGGCCCAATCCGCAGCCGTGGCCACACCGCCCCCCAAGGGCAAGGCGTCGAAGCGCCGCTCGGCCACCCCCCGCCGCCTGCCGTATCTGCTGATCGCGCCCGCGGGCCTGCTGATGCTGGGCTTCATCGCCTATCCGGTGGTCAGCGTCTTCTACTACAGCCTGCAGAACTACAACGTCACCAAGCCGTGGCGGAACGGCTTCGCCGGCTTCGACAACTTCACCAAGATCTTCACCGAGGACGAGCAGTTCTGGCCGACGCTCGGCTTCAGCGCCCAGTGGGTCTTCACGCAGGTGACCCTGCAACTCGCACTCGGTCTCGCCCTCGCGCTGATCGTCAACCAGACCTTCATCGGCCGCGGCATATCCCGCGCCATGGTCTTCTCACCCTGGGCCGTCTCCGGCGTGCTGACCAGCACCATCTGGATCCTGCTCTACAACTCCTCGACCGGCTTCAGCCGCTACCTCGCCGACGCCGGGATCGGTGAGTACGGCACATCGGTCCTCTCCGACACCGGGACCGTCTTCTGGGCGGCGACCATCTCCGAACTCTGGCGAGGGGTCCCCTTCTTCGCCATCCTCATCCTCGCCGACCTCCAGTCCGTCTCCAAGGAGCTGTACGAGGCCGCGTCGGTGGACGGCGCGGGCCGGCTGCGGCAGTTCTTCCACATCACGCTCCCGCACCTGCGCGACGCGATCATCCTGGCCACCCTGCTGCGCGGCGTCTGGGAGTTCAACAACGTCGACCTGCTCTACACCCTCACCGGCGGCGGACCGGCGGGCGAGACCACCACCTTGCCCCTCTACGTCGCCAACACAGGCATCGAGGGCCACGACTTCGGATACGCCTCCGCGCTCACCACCGTCGCGTTCGTGATCCTCCTCTTCTGCTCGATCGTCTATCTGCGCCTGAGCAAGTTCGGAGGCGACAACAAGTGACTGCCGCACTCGTGGAGAAGAACGACGCCCGCACGCCGGGACCGTCCGGGGGCAACGACCTCCCGCCGCCCTCCTCGCGCCGCCGCACCAGGCGTGAGCGCGCCTTCGACGACGTACCGCGCTGGCAGATCTACGTGCCGCTCGGGATCTATCTGCTCTTCACCCTCATCCCGTTCTACTGGATGTTCCTCTTCGCCGTACGGCCCGCCGGCTCCACCTCGCTGGTGCCCTGGCCGATGACGGGGGACCACTTCTCCAAGGTCTGGAACGAGCGCAGCTTCGCCCTCTTCTTCCAGAACAGCATGATCGTCGGCGTCGCGACGCTGATCGCCACGACCCTGGTCGCGCTGGCCGGCGGCTACGCCCTGGCCCGGTTCGACTTCAAGATCAAGGGCGCCTTCATGCTGGCGCTGCTCTGCTCGCAGTTCATCCCGGGCGCCCTGATGCTCGTGCCGCTCTTCGAGATCTTCAAGAACCTCCAGATGATCAACTCCCTGGGGAGCGTCGTCATCGCGGAGACCGTCTTCCAGCTCCCCCTCTCGATCATCCTGATCAGTGGCTTCATCAAGAACGTGCCGGTCTCCCTGGAGGAGGCCGCCTGGGTGGACGGCTGCTCGCGCTTCAAGGCCTTCTGCGCCGTCGTCCTGCCGCTGCTGCGCCCCGGACTGATCGCGGTCGGCTCGTTCGCCTTCGTCCACAGCTGGAACCACTTCCTGTTCGCCCTGATGTTCCTCAGCGAGCAGGACAAGCAGACGATCCCGGTCGGCCTCAACACCCTCATCGGCGCCGACAGCATCGACCTGGGGGCGCTGGCCGCGGGCGGTGTCATCGCCGCCGTGCCCGTGGTGATCGTCTTCGCCTTCATCCAGAAGTGGCTCATCACCGGCTTCAGCGCCGGCGCCGTGAAGGGATGACGCACATGACCTGGAAGCTCCGCCCCCGTACCGCGCGCCGCGCCGGTGCCGCGCTCGCCCTGCTGCTGGGCAGCACGGTCCTCCAGCCGGGCGCCCAGGCGGCCACCGCGTCGCCGGACGCGGCGCCGGGGAGGGCCGCGACGGCTCCCGGCCGGGACCTCGGCCGGGAGGTGCTCGCCGCCGACGACGGCTGGGCCGCGGAAGGCACGGGAACGACCGGAGGCTCCGCCGCCGACGAGGACCACGTCCTCACCGTGCGCAACCGGGCCCAGCTCGTCGCGGCGCTCGACGGCGGCAGCTCCGTCCCCAAGATCATCCGGGTGGCCGGCACGATCGACGCCAACACCGACGACCGGGGACGGCGGCTGGACTGCGCCGACTACGCCACCGACGGTTACGCCCTCGACGCCTACCTGGCCGCCTACGACCCCCGTACCTGGGGCGGCGCCAAGCCCGCCGGACCCCAGGAGGACGCCCGCAAGGCGTCCGCCGCACGCCAGGCCGAACGCGTCGAACTGCCGGTCGGTTCGAACACCACGATCGTCGGGACCGGTGCGGGCGCCGTGCTCAAGGGCGCGAGCCTCCAGGTCGAGGACGCCGACAACGTCATCATCCGCAACCTCGAACTCCGCGACGCCTACGACTGCTTCCCGGCCTGGCAGCCCAACACCGGCGGCCTCGGCGACTGGAAGACCGCGTACGACACGCTGTGGCTGCGCGGCGCCACCCACGTCTGGGTCGACCACGTCACCGCGAGCGACAAGGGCCACCCGGACGACCGGGAGCCCACCCACTTCGGGCGCAACTACCTGCGCCACGACGGGCTCCTCGACATCACCAACGGCTCCGACCTCGTCACCGTCTCCTGGAGCCGGTTCGCCGACCACGACAAGGCGATACTCATCGGCAACGGCGACGGCGTGACCACCGACCGGGGCAAGCTCCGCGTCACCCTGCACCACAACGAGTTCCACTCCGTCGTGCAGCGCGCCCCCCGGGTCCGCTTCGGCCAGGTCCACCTCTACAACAACCGCTACGTCATCCCCGAGGACGGTGACTACCGCTACTCCCTCGGCATCTCCACCGAGTCCCGGACCGTCGCCGAGAACAACGCCTTCGAGACCCCGGGACACGTCGAGGTCGCCGACCTGGTGAAGAGCTGGAACGGCAGCGCCCTCACCCAGCGCGGCACCGTCTTCAACGGCTTCCCGGTCGACCTGGTCTCCATCTACAACGCCTACAACTCCGGCAGCGAGACCGATCTCGCCACCGACACCGGCTGGACACCCACCCTGCACGGTCCCGTCGACAGCGCCGGCGACGCCGCCGCCGACGTGGCCCGCGAGGCCGGAGCGGGGAGGGCCGCCCGATGAGTGCGACCACACCCCTCCCCGTCGTCCTGGCCGGAGCCCGCGGCCACGGCCGCTGGCACCTCGCCAACATCCGCCGCCTCCAGCACCAGGGCCTGGTCAGACTGGCCGGCGTCTGCGAACTGACCCCGCTGACCGACGCCGAACTCGACATGTTCGCCGACGAGATGCCGGAGCAGTCCGCCGACTTCGGAGCCCTCCTGGACTCCACCGGCGCGCGCGCAGCCATCGTCTGCACCCCCATCCCGACCCACACCACGCTGGCCCTGACCGCGGCGGCCCGGGGCGTCCACCTCCTCCTGGAGAAGCCGCCCGCCGCCACCTGGGACGACTACGCCCGCATGGCCGACGGGGTACGGGAGGCGGGCATCGCCTGCCAGATCGGCTTCCAGTCCTTCGGCTCGCACGCCGTGCCGGCCGTCAAGGACCTCGTACGCTCCGGAGCGATCGGCAGCGTCAGGGGCGTCGGCGCCGCCGGTGCCTGGGTCCGCGACGACGCCTACTTCCGGCGCGCGCCCTGGGCCGGGCGCCGCCGGCTGGGCGGGACCGACGTGGTCGACGGGGTCCTCACCAACCCGCTGGCCCACGCCGTCGCCACCGCGCTCGAACTCGCCGACCGGGGAACGGCCGAGGACGTCGCGTCCATCGAGACCGAGCTCTTCCGGGCCCACGACATCGAGTCCGACGACACCAGCTGCGTCCGGGTCACCACCACCGACGGGCTCCCGGTGACCGTCGCGGTCACCCTCTGCGCGGAGGAGGCCGGCGAACCCTATGTGATCGTCCACGGCGACCGCGGCCGCATCACCTTCTGGTACAAGCAGGACCGGGTCCTCGTCCAGCGCGCCGGACACGGCCCGGAGGAGACCGTCCACGGACGGACCGACCTCCTGGAGAACCTCGTCGACCACCTGGAGCACGGCACCGCGCTCCTCGTACCGCCGGAGCGCACCGGCGCGTTCATGCGGGTCCTCGACGCCGTGCGCACCGCCCCCGAACCCACCGCGCTGCCCGCCACCGCCTGGCACACCCGGCCCGCCGACTCGGGCGACGGCGTACGGCGCATCGTGCGCGGCATCGACGGCACCGTCGCAGCCGCCGCCGACACCCTCACCCTCTTCTCCGAACTAGGCGCCTCCTGGGCGCGACCCAGCGAGGTGAGCACCCCATGACCACCGCACTCCTCAGCTGCGCCGGACGCCCCGTCGGCCGCTACACCTACCGGCAGGGGCCCGACAGCCGTCCCTATCTGCACCCCGTCACCACGCTCGCCGGCATCCCCGTCACCGAGGAGCGTCCGGCCGACCACATCCACCACCTCGGCGCGTCCGTCGCGGTGCCCGACGTCTCCGGACACAACTTCTGGGGCGGCCGCACCTTTGTCCGCGACCAGGGCCCCACCGAGCTCGACAACCACGGGACGCAGCGCCACCTCGGCTGGAAGCTGCGCGACCCGGACGGCTTCGTGGAGGAGCTCAGCTGGGAGGCCGACGGCGTCGAGCTGCTGCGCGAGCACCGCACGGTCGCCGTCGCCGCGATCTCCGGCACCGCCTGGGCGCTGGACTTCTCCTTCTCCCTCTCCAACCGCGGCTCCACGGACCTCTCCATCGGCAGCCCCGCGACCAACGGCCGTCCCGGCGCCGGCTACGGCGGCTTCTTCTGGCGCGCCCCCAAGGAGGCCGCGCCGCCCGCCGTGTTCAGCGGAACGTCCGACGGTGAGGAAGCCGTGCACGGCAGGGCCGCCGACTGGCTGGCCCTCGCCGGGGACGGCTGGACGCTGGTCTTCGCCGGCGCCACCGACGAGACCCGGCGCGACCCGTGGTTCGTGCGGACCACCGAATACCCGGGGGTCGGCTCCTCCCTCGCCGCCGACCGCCGGCTTCCCGTCCCCGCCGGGGACACCGTCGTGCGCCGGGTCGTCACCGTCGTCGCCGACGGGCGCCTCGACCGGGACGCCGCGGCCGCCCACGTCCGCAAGGCGGTCTCCGCATGACGATGCCCTGGACCGCCGACCTCGGGGACGGCACCTACCGCAACCCGGTCCTGAACGCCGACTGGTCCGACCCGGACGTCGTACGCGTCGGCGACGACTACTACCTCACCGCGTCCAGCTTCGGCCGCGTCCCCGGACTGCCCCTGCTGCACTCCCGCGACCTCGTCAACTGGACCCTGGTCGGCCACGCCCTCGACCGGCTCGGACCGGACGCCGACTTCGCCGTGCCCCGCCACGACTGCGGGGTGTGGGCGCCCTCGCTGCGCCACCACGCGGGACGCTTCTGGATCTTCTGGGGCGACCCCGACCACGGCATCCAGCAGATCAACGCCGAGGACATCCGCGGCCCCTGGAGCGCCCCGCACCTCGTCAAGTCCGGCAAGGGCCTGATCGACGCGTGCCCCCTGTGGGACGAGGAGACAGGCGAGGCCTACCTGGTGCACGCCTGGGCGAAGTCCCGCTCCGGCATCAAGAACCGCCTCACCGGCCACCGGATGAGCCCCGACGGCCGGGAGCTGCTCGACGAGGGCACGACCCTCGTCGACGCCGACACCATCCCGGGCTGGTTCACCCTGGAGGGCCCCAAGCTCTACCGGCACGACGGCTGGTTCTGGATCTTCGCCCCCGCCGGGGGAGTGGAGACCGGCTGGCAGGGCGCCTTCCGCTCGCGGACGTTCGACGGGCCTTACGAGGAGCGGGTCGTCCTCGCGCAGGGCACCACCGAGATCAACGGGCCGCACCAGGGCGGGTGGGTGAGGACCACCGCCGGTGAGGACTGGTTCCTGCACTTCCAGCACCGCGGGGCGTACGGCCGTGTGGTGCACCTCCAGCCGATGCGCTGGGAGGGAGGCTGGCCCGTCATCGGTGACGAGGGCGAACCCGTCCTCACGCACCGCCGCCCGAAGGCCCCGGAGCAGCCCGCCGAAGCGCCGCCCTCCAGCGACGACTTCCCCGGCGGCCGCCACGGCCGTCAGTGGCAGTGGACGGCCAACCCGCGGCCCGGCTGGACGGTCGGGCACGGCGGCGACGGGCTGCGCCTCAGCTGCGTACGGACCGCGTACGCCCATGATCTGCGCGCCCTGCCCAACGTCCTGGTGCAGCGGCTGCCGGCCGAGGAGTTCACCGTCGAGACCGGCGTCACGCTGGACTCCGACGAACCCGGGGCCAAGGCCGGGCTCGCCGTGCTCGGGGACGCCTTCTCGTGGATCGGCCTGGAGGCGGGAGCCGACGGGACGGCCAGGCTCGTGCACCGGTACGCCGAAACCGTCGCCGAGCACGAGCGGGACGCGGAACACCCGCGCCCCGCGCCCGGGGCGGCCGTCCGCGTCCGTATCGAGGTCACCCGGGGCGCCCGCTGCCGCTTCTACGCCGACACCGGCGACGGAGCCGGCTTCCAGGCGTCCGGCCAGGTCTTCGCGGCCACCCCCTGGCGCTGGGTGGGAGCGCTCCTGGGCCTCTTCGCCACGGCGCCCGCCGGGACCGGCCCGTCCGGGACCGCCGGCTTCACCGCATTCCGCACCACCGGAACACCACCCAGAACCTGACCCCGCACCGCTTTAGGAGAGTCGCAATGACGCACCTCCGTACCGAGCGCACCAGAGCGAGAACGCTGTTCACCGCCTTCGCCCTCGCCGCCGCCTTCCTCCTGCCCACCGCCCCGGGCGAGGCGTCGGCCGCCACCGGGGCAGGGCCCGCGGCACACCACGGCGGCGCCGCACCGCACGGCTTCGCCTCGCTGGCGGGCGGCACCACAGGGGGCCGGGGCGGCGAGGTCGTCACCGTCACCGACCAGGCGGGCCTGGAGAAGTACGCCGGTGCCGCGGAGCCCTACGTCATCCGGGTGGCCGGCTCCATCGCCGTCGAACCCTTCGGCGCGGACATCGACGTCACGTCCGACAAGACCATCGTCGGGGTGGGTGACACGGGCGAGATCGTCCACGGCGAACTCCACCTGAACCCGGGCACCAGCAACGTCATCATCCGTAACCTCACCATCCGCGACTCCTACATCGAGGGCGACTGGGACGGGAAGACCACCGACTTCGACGCGATCCAGATGGACACCGCCGACCACGTCTGGATCGACCACAACCGGCTGACGCACATGGGCGACGGGCTGCTCGACATCCGTAAGGACAGCCAGTACATCACCGTGTCGTACAACCACTTCGACAACCACAACAAGGCGCTCGGCATCGGCTGGACCGAGAACGTCACCACACAGATCACGATCGACCACAACTGGTTCAGCGGCACGAAGCAGCGCAACCCGTCCGCCGACAACTGCGCCTACGCCCACCTCTACAACAACTACCTCTCCGCGCAGGTCGCGGACGGGGACCCGCTGTGGACGTACGGCAACTGGGCGCGCGGCGCCACGAAGATGGTCATCGAGAACAGTTACTACCGGGACGTCCAGCACCCCTACCAGGCCGATGCCACGGCCGAGCTGGTCCAGCGCGGATCGATCCTGAGGAACACCACGGGCCGCACCGACGCCTGGGGCGCCGCCTTCGAACCGCGTGACTTCTACCCGTACACGCTGGACCGCGCCGCCGACGTACCGAGGCTCGTGACCCGGAACGCGGGTCCGCAGGAGTACATCGGCACCGCGCCGCACCGCACACACCACTGACCTCCCCCCACGTACGCGTACAGATCCGAGAGAGAAGAGCCGACATGAACATCTCGAAGACGCTCCGGGGGCGTACCGCGACCGCGGTGTCCCTCACCGCGGTCCTGGCACTCGCGGCCACCGGCTGTGGCGACGACGGCAGCAGCTCAGGCACGGAGGGCAGCGGGAAGGGCGAGATCACCTTCTGGGACAACAACGGTGGCCCGCGCACCGCGATCTGGACCGAGATCATCAAGGACTTCGAGAAGAAGAACCCGGACATCAAGGTCAAGTACGTCCCGATCCCGATCGCCGACGTCCAGTCCAAGTACGACACGGCCATCGCGGGCGGCGGCCTGCCGGACGTGGGCGGCGTCGGCACCGCGTACCTGGCCAACATCGTGTCCCAGGAGGCCCTGGAGCCGGTCAGCGACCGGCTGGAGAAGTCGGAGCTGAAGGGCAAGCTCGTCGAGAACATGGTCGAGAGCGTCAGAGCCGCGGCCGGCCGTGGCGACGACATGTACACCGTGCCGACCTCCGCGAACAACGGCGCGCTCTGGTACCGCACCGACCTGTTCGACGCGGCGAAGCTGGAGGCGCCCACCACCTGGCCCAAGTTCTACGAGGCCGCTGAGAAGCTCACCGACGCGAAGAACAACAAGTTCGGCTACACCATCCGCGGCGGTGCGGGATCCATCGCACAGGCCCTGGACGCGATCTACGGCCAGACCGGCATCACGGAGTTCTGGGACGGCGACAAGACCACCCTGAACGACCCGAAGAACGTCGCGGCACTGGAGAAGTACGCCGCCCTCTTCAAGAAGACGACCCCGGCCGCCGACGTCAACAACGACTTCACCAAGATGGTCGCCCAGTGGGACACCGGCACCATCGGGATGCTCAGCCACAACCTCGGCTCCTACCAGGACCACCTGAAGGCGCTGGGCGAGGGCAAGTTCGCCGGCATACCCGCCCCCATCGGGGAGGGCGGCACACGCGTCCAGGTCTCCAACCCCGTCGACGGACTCGGCCTCTTCCGGTCCAGCAAGAACAAGAACGCGGCCTGGAAGTTCATCGAGTTCGCGGCCTCGCACGAGTCCAACAGCAAGTGGAACGAGTCCGCGGGCGCCATCCCGGCCAACACCGAAGCGGCCGAGGACCCCTGGATCAACGAGACCGAGCCCACCGCGCTCGCCGCGAAAGCCCTCACCGACGGCTCCACCAAGATCGTCGACCTGCCGTACTACCTGCCCGACTGGAACAACATCAGCAAGGCGGACAACGAGCCGGAGTTCCAGAAGCTGCTCCTCGGCAAGGTCACGGCCAAGGACTTCCTGGACAAGATGGCCGACGAGCTGAACACCGCCCAGAAGGAGTGGAAGGAACTGGGCAACGGCTGATCCCGGCCGCCCCGCCCCAGCCCCACCCCCCTTGACCGGGGGACCGGCGGCGGTCCGGGTCGCACCCCGCCGCCGGTCCCTCTTCCACGCACCACCACGCGTTCGTCCTCCGAGAGAGGCAGTCAACCTGTGTCACTCACCCGCAGACGGACGGCAGCCGCGCTCCTCGCGCTGCCTCTCGCACTCTCCGCCACTCCCGCGTTCGCGCACGGCGGTGGCGGCGGCCGGCCCCGGCCCCGGACGCTCCACATCGCGGGCGACTCCACGGCGGCCCAGAAGTACGCGGACGCCGCACCCGAGACCGGCTGGGGCATGGCCCTGCCCTTCTTCCTCGGCCGGTCGCTCGCCGTCGCCAACCACGCGGTGAACGGCCGGAGTTCCAAGAGCTTCATCGACGAGGGCCGTCTCACCGCCCTCCTGGACGGCGTCCGCCCGGGCGACATCGTCCTCGTCCAGTTCGGGCACAACGACGAGAAGACCGAGGACCCCGCCCGCGGCACCGACCCGTACACCACCTACCAGGAACACCTCCGCCAGTACGTCAAGGGCGCCCGCGCCCGGCGCGCGGAACCCGTCCTGATCACCCCGGTCGAGCGCCGCCGCTTCGCCGAGGACGGCACCGCGAAACCCACCCACGGGGAGTACCCCGCCGCGATGCGCGCCCTGGCGTCAGAGGAGGACGTGCCCCTGCTCGACCTCCAGGCGCTCTCCCTCGCCCGCTGGCAGGAACTCGGCCCCGACGGGACCGAGGCGTACTTCAACTGGCTGGAACCCGGCGAGTCGCCGAACTACCCCGACGGCAAGCAGGACAACACCCACTTCCGGCCCGACGGCGCGGTCGAGGTGGCCAGGATGACCGCCCGCGCGCTCCTGGACCGGCGCGTGCTCGACCGGCGCGACCTGCGCCGCCTCGACGAGCCGGTGCCCGGGACGTGGATCACCTGGCCCCAGGCCTGATCCCCGCTCCCCGCACTCCTCCTCATTCCATTCCCCGTACGACAGTTAGGGATCCGTCATGCCCGCACGCATGAGACATGTCCGCGCCATCGCCGTGGTGACGGGCTGTGCCTCGCTCGCCCTCGCCGTGAGCCTCCCCGCCCAGGCCTCGTCCCACCAAGGCAAGGGGACCGAGCGCGCCGTACTTCCCTCGGGCGACGGGTGGGCCGCGGCCGAGGGCTCCACCACGGGGGGCGCGAAGGCCACCCCCGAGCACGTCTACACCGTGAGCAACCGGGCCGAGCTCATCGCCGCCTTCGAGGACGCCGGGGACGCGCCGAAGATCGTCAGGATCGCAGGCACCGTCCACGGCAACTCCGACGCCGCCGGCACCCCGATCGGCTGCGAGGCCTACCAGCAGGACGGCTACACCCTGGAGAAGTACCTCGCGGCCTACGACCCGGCCGTCTGGGGCACCGACGCGGTCCCGTCGGGCCCGCTGGAGGACGCCCGCGCCGCGTCCGCGAAGCTGCAGGCCGCCGCGGTCAACGTGAACGTCCCGTCCAACACCACGCTCGTAGGCGTCGGCAAGGACGCCACGATCATCGGCGCCGGCCTCCAGGTGAAGAACGTCTCCAACGTCATCGTCCGCAACATCTCGTTCGAGGACACCTACGACTGCTTCCCCCAGTGGGACCCCACCGACGGTGACCAGGGCGCCTGGAACTCCGAGTACGACAACCTCGTCGTCCACGGCTCCAGCCACGTCTGGGTCGACCACAACACCTTCAGCGACGGCGACCGCCCCGACGCCGACCAGCCCCACTACTTCGGGCAGGTGTACCAGCAGCACGACGGCCTCTTCGACATCGTGCGCGGCGCCGACCTCGTCACCGTGTCGTGGAACGTCCTCAAGGACCACGACAAGACCATGCTCATCGGCAACAGCGACGGCGCCGGGGCCAGCGACCGGGGCAAGCTCCGCGTGACGCTGCACCACAACCTCTTCAAGGACGTGAAGGAGCGCGCGCCCCGCGTCCGCTTCGGCCAGGTCGACTCGTACAACAACCATTTCGTCGTCACCAAGGACTCCGCGTACGGCTACACGTACGGCATCGGTGCCGAGTCCCAGCTCGTCGCGGAGCACAACGCGTTCACCGTCGCCGAGGGCTTCGACAAGGCGACCATCCTCAAGAAGTGGTCCGAGTCCTCCCTCACGGCGGAGAACAACTACGTCAACGGGCGGAAGACCGACCTGATCGCCGTGCACAACGCGGGCGTTCCCGCCGAGCAGCTCACCGAGGGAGCCGGCTGGACCCCGGAGCTGCGCACCAAGGTCAACCACCCGCTCGTCGTCCCGTTGCTGGTGGGCCTGGGCGCGGGCGCCGGCAAGCCGTCGGTCCGCTGACCCGCCACCCCTGAACCGGCCGGAGCGGCACCGCACCCTTCCACCACCCCGGAAGGCGCCGCTCCGGCCCGCCCCCTCTTCGCAAGGAGTACCGCCATGCCCAGCAGACGCAGTGCGCTGACCCTCTTCGCGGGTGCGGGCGCAGCCCTCGCCCTCGGTGCGCCCCCCGCACAGGCCCGGCCCGCGCACCCACGCCCCTTCGGCCGCTACGGCTCGCCGTCCCGCCGGCTCGACGCACGGACGCTCTACGTCGACCCGCACGGCAGGGGCGACCACGCCGACGTGCGGTCCGCAGTCGACGCGGCCTCCGGCACCGGCCGCACCCTGGTGCTCGCGCCCGGCACCTACCGCTCACCGGTCCTCGTCACCGCCGACCGGGCGGAGCTCACGCTGATCGGCGCGAGCGGCGACCCCCGCGACACCGTCATCGTGTACGACAACGCCGCCGGTACGCCCAAGCCCGACGGGTCCGGCACCTACGGCACGAGCGGATCGGCCACCTTCACCGTCCAGGCCGCCGGCTTCACCGCCCGCGACGTGACCTTCGCCAACGACTGGCTGCGCTCCGACAACCCGGAGTACACCGGCACCCAGGCCGTCGCGATCAAGGTGCAGGGCGACCGCTCCGCGTTCTACGGCTGCCGCTTCCTCGGCCACCAGGACACCCTGTACGCCGACTCCCTCGCCCTCACCGCCTTCGCCCGGCAGTACTACCGCGACTGCTACGTGGAGGGGGACGTCGACTTCGTCTTCGGCCGCGCCACCGCCGTCTACGACCGCTGCCACTTCCGCACCCTGACCCGCACCGACCTGGCCTCGGCCCCGTACGGCTTCGTCTTCGCCCCCAGCACCGCGGGAACCAACCCGCGCGGCTACCTGGTCCTGCGCTCCCGGATCACCAGCACCGCCCCCGACGCCTACTACAAGCTGGCCCGCCCCTGGGTGCCCTCCTCGGACCTCACCGCGCACCCGATGCTGACCGTCCGCGACAGCCACCTCGGCGCGGGCATCGACGCGGTCACGCCGTACGGGACGATGTCCTCGGGCTTCCCGTGGCAGGACCAGCGCTTCGCCGAGTACCGCAACACCGGGCCCGGCGCGCGCATCACGGTCCCCGGCAACCGCCCGCAGCTGACCGCTTCCGAGGCCCGGGCGCACACCGCGGCCGGATACCTGGGCGACTGGCGCCCCTACGCGTGAACCTGGGGATCACCCGAGGAGTGCTGCCCGCCTTCTACGAGCGGCTCAGGGACGAACTCACGCCGGCGGCTACGTCCGGTGCCGGGGGCGTCCTGCCGCCTTCTTCGTGACCGTCTTCGACGCGGACGACTTTTTCGCGGCCTTCCTGGCCGGCGGCTTCCCGGCTGTCGTCTTCCCGTCCGCGGCCTTCCTGCTCCGGCTCGTCTTCTTTGCGGGAGCCGCGCGGCGGGGCTTGTCCTCCTCGGCGGAGTCCTCAGGAGCCCTGCGCCTGCGGCGGGCGACCGGGCGGCCGGATTCCTTCTCCGCCTTCTCCGCCTTCTCCGCCTTCTTCTCCTCCTGCTCGCCGCCGAGCGCCTCCTCGCCGGCCTCGTCGACCGCGTCCGCGGCGCCGCGGCCCACGTCCTCGACGGCGGAGCCCGCGGCGCCGCCGACGCCTTCCACCGCCGTGCCCGTACCCGCACCGACGGACTCGACCGCGGTCCCCGCCCCCTTGCCGACCTCACTCACCGCCGCGCCGGCGCCCTCGCCCAGCTCCCCTGCGGCCCTGCCGGTGCCGGCCCCGACGTCCTCGACCGCCGCACCCACCCCGCGGGTCAGCTGCTCCAGGATCTGGGGGTTGCGGTCGACCGTGGCCAGCAGCCGGGTGACGATGGCGGCGATGTGGTGGAGCCGCACCTTGAGCTGCGCCTGGACGTCCACGCCCTCGATACCCAGCTGGACACGACCGAGCCGCACGTCCGCCCCGACGTTCAGCTTCAGGAGGTCGAGCACCTCGGCCTGTAGCGAGACGTGTGCTTCGAGGTCGTCGACCTCCAGGTCCAGCTTGTCCACATGGAGTGCCGGGACGTCCAGGAAGACATCTGACGGCCCGGCATCAGGGCCGCCGTCGTCCTCCGGGACCGCGATCTCGGCGTCCGGGTCCCGGCCCTCACGGCCGGTGCTGTCGGAGCTGGGCATGCGCGCACATCCTCGGTAGGTTCCCCGAGCAGGATCCTCACGTCCAAGTGTCGACCGGGCGAAACCATGACGCAATCGCCGGTGCCGTGCGCCGCCGGACGGCACGGTCCGCCCCCGCCGGCCCTTTGCGGCAGGTGGGGGCGGACCGCGTGGCGGACGCGGGACCTACTCGTAGCTGATGTCCGACTCGGAGTAGAGGCAGTACGTGCCGTCGGGGCCGCTGCCCACCTCTTCCGGCTCGTCACCGTCGTCGTTGCCCTCGTAGCGGACGCACGGCTCGATCTTCCTGCCGCTGTCGCCGTGGATCCGGATCGAACTCAGCGTGGCGGTGTCCCCGTAGTTGATGTTGATGCCGACGAGGGACTTGCCCGGCGCCGTGACGTCGACGTCCTTCACGACGATGTCGCGCTTGTACATCGTGGAGCAGTTGCCGCAGGACCGGACGAGCTTGCCGAAGTCCTCGACCTGGAAGCCCGATACGGTCAGCTTGCCCGCGCCGTTGAACTGGAAGACCTTGTCGTCGGCCCCCTTGGCGCCGCCGCCGCTCACCGTGTACACGGAGCCCGACGACTTGCCCTTGAAGGAGGCGGCGTCCTCGCCGACGTCCGTCCACCAGACGTTCTCGAGGGTGCAGCTGCCGGAGCAGTGCACGCCGTCGGCGGCGGGGGAGCCCAGGACGACGTTCTTGAGGGTCGCCCCGTCGGCGAGTTCGAAGAGTGCGTCCTGGCCCTCCTCCTGGCCGTCCCCGCCGAGGTCACCCTCGCCGTAGAACTCCTTGAGGTCGCCGTCGTACGTCCCCGAGACCTCGATGGTCTTCGAGACGGCCTGGCTGCCGCTGGGGGTGGGCCACTCGGCCGCGGCGGCCGTCGTCCCGCCCGCCGCCGCCGCACCGGCGGCTGTCGCCGCACCGGCGGGCTGGAGCATCATGTTCGTGGCCAGGGCGGCACCGGTGAGGCCCAGGGCCGCGGTCAGCGCGGCGGCCATGCGGCGCTTCCCGGGGCGTCGGCGGTGCGTGCGTGTTCGTTCACTCATGTTGGCTGGTTCCGATTTCTGGAAGGTGGGGGGAGCGTCTTGCACACCTGAGTCGCCACCGTCCACGGAAGGGTTGCCGGGTTCCGCGACTGTTTCCGCCGGGACCCGTGGGCGCAGTCGGGCGCTCAGCGCGGGCCGCTGAAGCGGCCGCCCACCGACACCGGGCCGGCCGCCGCACGCGCCCGCGCCGTGTAGTCGTCCCGCCCCGTGTCGCGGATACCCTCCGCGTGGTTGTACTGACCCGCGAAGGTGTGCGTACCGGTCGGCACGCTCCGTCCCGGCTTCAGGGTCCAGCGGTAGACGAGGGAGCCGTCCTCCTCGCGCGCCGACACCGTGAAATCCTGCTCCGGGAGGGAGCGCCAGGAACCCGTGGTGGCCACCCCGCCGTTCAGAGCGATCCGCAGCTCGACCGTGAGCGCGGACAGCGGCCGGGACGTCTTGACCGTCACCTCGCTCTGCGCCCAGTAGGCGTTGCCGTGCGGGTTCAGCGAGCCGTCCGACCACAGCGGGCCGGCCTTCGAGGGCAGGGCACCGCCCCGGCCCGGGGGCGGCGTAGCGAGGGTCGGTGACGCGGGCCCGGCGGCCATCCGCTGCCCGCCCGCCGGTTCCTCCCGGCCCGCCGACGTGACCGCGAACGCCCCGGCCGTCAGCACCCCGCACACCGCCGCCGTCGCGCCGGCGACCCGCAGCCACGGCATCGGCGTACGAGGGGCACGCGCGGGACGGGACGGCGGTTCCTCCGCCATGCCGCGCTCGATCCGGGCCAGCATCCGTGCCCGGTCGGGGCGGTGCGAAGCGGCGGCGGTGCGCAGCCGCTCCCGCAGGTCCTCGTCCATCACTGCCCTTCTCCGGTGCGCTGCCCGGCGGCCGCCACCTGTACCTGTGCCGCCGGGGTCTCGGGCCCCAGCAGCCGCTGGAGTTCCGCCACACCGCGCGAGGTCTGGCTCTTCACCGTACCCACCGAGACCCCGAGGACCAGAGCGGTGTCGCGTTCCGACAGGTCGAAGGCGTGCCTCAGCACCACGCACGCGCGCTTGCGGAACGGCAGGCGGCGCAGGGCGCCTTGGACGTCCACCACGGCCGACACGTCGGGGCCGTCCGCCGCACAGCCGTCCCCGGCCCCACGGGGCGCCCAGAACAGCGCGATCCTCCGGCGCTCACGCACCGCGCTGCGGATGCGCGTGCGGGCCAGGTTGGCGACGACCCCTCTCGCGTACGCCACCGGGTGGTCGGCGCGTCTGACCCGGTCCCAGCGGTGCCAGAGCGCCATCAGCGCGTCGGCGGCCACGTCGTCCGCCGCATCGGCCTCACCCGTCAGCAGATGGGCGAGCCGGGCGAGTTCGACGTAATGCGCCTCGAAGAACGCATGGAACTCGGCGGCAGCGGCATCATCCACGACTGTGCCCACGGGTAGCTCTCCTCTGCCCTGGATCCCTGGCGCGCTCGGACGGGCTGTGTACGTTCCCAGTCCCGTTCGCCGCCCCGCTCCCCGTTCCGTTCGCGGGACGAACCGGTGCGCACCCCGGAAGCGCTTCGACGCGTGCGCCTCCCAGTAAGGCGTAACACGGCGAAAACCTGAAGCCCCTGGTCCACTTCTTCTCCACCGGAGAACCGCCCGCGGATCAGAGCGGCACGGGTGCGCGCCACGCGAGACGTAACACAGGGAAAACCTGAAGTGCCCATGACCGGTGAACAATCCGGCTGACCGCCGCGTGAACCGTACACAAGGAGGAGTGCATGCCGGACACATCTGATCCCACCACGCCCGTGGACAAGACCGAGGACGCCACGGTGCCCGCGCCCCCGGAAGCGAGGGCCCCCGCGGCCGGCCGCCGGGGCGCGGTGGACCGCTTCTTCTCCATCAGCGCCCGGGGCTCCGACTTCGGGCGTGAGATACGCGGCGGCTTCGCCACCTTCTTCACGATGGCCTACATCCTGGTGCTCAACCCGATCATCCTCGGCTCGGCCGAGGACAAGTTCGGCAACCACCTCTCCGGGCCCCAACTCGTCACCGCCACCGCCCTGGTGGCCGCCGTGATGACCGTCGTCATGGGGCTCGGAGGCAATCTTCCGCTCGCCCTCGCCGCGGGCCTCGGCCTCAACGCCGTCGCCGCCTTCCAGCTCGCGCCGCTGATGAGCTGGCCCGACGCGATGGGCCTCATCGTGATCGAGGGTCTGCTGATCTGCGTCCTCGTGGTCACCGGGCTCCGCGAGGCGATCATGCATGCGATCCCGCCGTCCCTCAAACAGGCCATCAGCGTGGGCATCGGGCTCTTCATCGCGTTCATCGGCTTCGTCGACGCCGGGTTCGTCTCCCGCATCCCGGGTGAAACCGGTTCCGTCCCCGTCCAGCTCGGAGCCACCGGGCACCTCTCCGGCTGGCCGGTCCTGGTCTTCTGCGTCGGCGTGCTGCTCACCGTCGCGCTGCTCGCCCGCCGGGTGAAGGGCGCCATCCTCATCAGCATCGTCGTGACGACCGCGGTGGCGGTGATCATCAACGGCATCGCCGACATCGCCCCCACCGCATGGGGCCTGACCGTCCCCGCCGTCCCCGACGACCTGGTCGCGGCGCCGGACTTCGGGCTGATCGGCTCCTTCAGCCTCTTCGGCGCGTTCCAGCAGGTCGGTGTGATCACCATCGTGCTGCTGGTCTTCACCCTGCTGCTGAGCGACTTCTTCGACACGATGGGCACCGTCGTGGGCGTCTCCCACGAGGCCGGGCTCCTCGACCGGGACGGCAGGGTGCCGAATCTGGGCCGCGTCCTGCTCATCGACGGTGCGGCCGCCGTCGCGGGCGGCGCGGCCTCCGCGTCCTCCGCCACGTCCTACGTCGAGTCGGCGGCGGGCGTCGGCGAGGGCGCCCGTACCGGCTTCGCCTCCCTGGTCACCGGCGCCCTCTTCGCCGTGGCGCTGTTCCTCACGCCGCTCGCCACGATCGTCCCCGCCCAGGCGGCGGCGCCCGCGCTGGTCGCGGTCGGCTTCATGCTGATGGCACAGGTACGGCACATCGACTGGGAGAAGTACGAGATCGCCATCCCGGCCTTCCTCACGATCGCCGTGATGCCGTTCACCTACTCGATCACCAACGGCATCGGCGCGGGCTTCGTGTCCTACGTCGTGATCAAGGCCGTCCTCGGCAGGGCCAGGGAGGTCCACTGGCTGCTGTGGGGCACCGCGGCCCTGTTCGCGCTGTACTTCGCGATCGACCCGGTCGAGCAGCTGCTCGGGGTGAGGTAGCCCGGCAGGCCGCGCGCCGGCCTTCGGGACCCGGTCCGGGGCTCGAAGGCCGGCGCTGTCGTACGGGGTACGACGTCAGTTGGTGACGTACATGTACTTCCACGAGCCGTAGACCGTCGAGTTCACGCCGTCACCGGAGTAGCCGGCGCCCTTGACGTACGCCGACCGGAACCGGAACTTGTAGCCGACGGAAGCCGACCCCGGCTTCCCGAGGTTGACGACCGACCTGCCGGCCGAGTCCAGCTTGAAGTACTCCGAGCCGCCACTGCGCCAGGCGCCCTGGTAGTACATCTGGATGTCCAGGCGCTGCTTGCGGCCCGGGTAGGGGTTCATCGTGGTGTTGAAGTACGGCTGCGACGTCTTGTGGACGTAGGAGTACGTCGTCGAGCCGATCTTCTTCGTCTTGTAGTGCCGGGAGATGGACGTGCCGACCTTGGCCTGGCCTCCCGCCCACACGGTCACGGTCTTCGCCGCGGTCCGTGCGTCGCCGTCGTACACGGCGTAGACGGAGGAGTCCCGGAACATGTTCAGGGTGCCGGTGAGCTTGCCCGTGCTGTTCACCGTGCCCGACTTGATCAGGTACTTGCCCTTGCCGTCCCCGGCCCGGTCCGCGTAGATCTTCACCGTGCGGTTCTTGTACGTCTTGCCGAGGGCGGCGGTGAAGGCGACCGGCTTCCCGTAGGAGAACACCTTCTTGTTGTTGTTCAGGGTGAGGGTGACCGCGCTCCGTGAGACCGCGACGGTGTCGGAGCCGCTCGCCGGCGAATGCGTGGCGTCGCCCGCGTAGGAGACCTTGTACGTCACCTTCCCGCCGGCCGGCGGGGTGTCGGAGAAGGAGAACGTGCCGCCCGCCTTGGTGACGACGGCCGGCAGCGCCTTGCCCTTGGGTGACTCGAGGTCGGTGCGCGTCACCGACAGGGGAGTCCCCGCGGGGACCGCCACGCTCGCGGTGATCCGGCCCGTGACCGTCAGGGCCTTGGCGCGCGCCGCGCTGGAGGGCGCGCTCACGGTGATCGCCGGGAGCGACTTCGCGGGGTCGCCCAGGACACGCAGGGAGAACACGCCCTGGCTGTTCTCCGACACCGCGAAGATCCGGCTGCCGTCCGGCGCCCAGGCCAGGGCGCCCGGCACGAGGGTGTCCCCGCCGGAGGAGCTGCCCGTGTTGGGGAACTCGAAGGTCCGGACCGTGTTCGGGTCGCCGTGCGAGAAGACGTGGACGTCCGGCCCGTACCAGGAGAAGGTGCCACCCGCGACCTCGCCGCCCGGGGCGACGTCCACGGCGTTGGGGTAGTCGGACGACTGGTAGGTCACGACCGGCGAGAGGTCGGCGGTGGAGAACGCCGGGTGCACGTACGGCGCGCCGCTCGCGGTGATGACTTCCTTGCCGTCAGGGGTGATGTCCAGCTCCCGGAGGTTTCCCGCCACCGACTTGCTGACGCGCAGCGTCAGCCCGGAGTCCGACACGTCGTAGATGCCGACGACGTCACTCTCCCGCACGCCGACGGCCAGCACGCCGGGGGCGGCCGGGTCGGAGCCGAACTCCGGGGCCACGGTGCCGTTGTGGGTCTGCGAGCTCTGCTGGGAGAGCTGGACGACGGGTTCGGGGCCGGACAGGTCCAGCGAGCCGATGCCGCCGGTGTGCTCCTCCTTGTACCCGAACCACAGCCTGCCGCCGGCCTGTGCGAGCGTGCTGACCCCGTCGAGGCCCCCGAGGGCGTAGCTCGCGCTCTGCGCGTACGTCTGCGTGTCGACCGCGATGATCCGGCTGCCGCCGGTGACGGCGGCGTACACCAGGCCCGAGTCGGCCGAGAGCTCCAGGCCGTTCACACCGGACAGGCCGGTGAGCGTGGCGACGACCGTCGCCGCGTAGTCGGTGACGACGATCCTGCCGGCCGTCGGGTCCGATATGTAGACCCGCTGGTGGACGCCGTCCACCAGGACGTCTCCCGCGGACTTCAGGGAGAGGACCTTCGAGGTGTCGGCCGCCGCGGCGGGACCCGCCGCCGTGACGCTCAGCGCCGCCGAGCTGAAAAGGACCGCGAGCGCGGTCGCGGTGGTGACCGTGCGTCTGTGCTTCTGTCTTCGCACCATGATCCGTACCCCCCAGGGTGAAGAAACTGTGTGAGTGCCCCCGTTGGATCGCAGCGTATGCGACGCCTGTGACAGTCGGGCAGCCGGTCAGGGCGTCGGGGGCGGTGTGCGTCATTTCTTCACGTCGGCGGGGCGGTACGGATCACCCCTTCAGGGCCGCCTTCATCATCTTCTGCGCGATCGGCGCCGCCAGGCCGTTGCCGCTGACCTCCGAACGGGCCGCCCCGGAGTCCTCGACGACCACCGCGACCGCGACCTGCTTGCCGGTGGACGCGTCCTTGGCGTACGACGTGAACCAGGCGTACGGGGTGTTGCTGTTGTCCACGCCGTTCTGCGCGGTTCCCGTCTTGCCGCCCACCTCCGCGCCGTCGATCTTCGCGTTACTGCCGGTCCCCTTCTCCACGACGGTGACCATCGCGCTGCGCAACTGCTCGGCCGTCGACTCCTTCACGACCCGCTCGGTGTCGCCGTCCGGATAGTCCTGGAGCGTGGAGCCGTCGGCGTCGGTCACCTTCGCGACCATGTGCGGCGAGGCCAGCTCGCCGCCGTTGGAGAGGGCGGCCGAGACCATGGCCATCTGCATCGGGGTCGCGGTCACCTCGAACTGGCCGATGCCGGTCAGCGCGGTCTGCGCCTTGTCCATCCCGGTCGGGTACACGCTCTGCGACGCCCGCACCGGCACGTCCAGCTTCTCGGTGTCGAATCCGAAGGCGTCCGCCATCGCCTTCAGCTTGTCCTGGCCGAGATCGGCCGCGACCTTCGCGAAGACGTTGTTGCAGGAGTACTGGAGGGCGGTGCGCAGGGTGGCGTTCTCGCAGGGGGCCGAGGGGTTCTCGTTGGACAGGACCGTGCTCGTGTTCGGCAGGGTGTACGGGTCGGGGCTGTCCGTGGGCTCGTCGACCGAGCCGTACAGGCCGTTCTCCAGCGCCGCCGAGGCCACCACCAGCTTGAACGTCGAACCGGGCGGCAGAGGCTGCCGCAGCGCCCGGTTGACCAGCGGCTTGGTCTTGTCGTCGAGCAGCTGCTGCCAGGCGTCGCCGTCGTTCGTCCCGCTGATGTCGGAGGGGTCGTACGACGGGGAGGAGACCATCCCCAGGATCCGCCCGGTCGCGGGGTCCATCGCGACCGCCGCGCCCCGGTCGTCGCCGAGCGCCTCGAAGGCGGCCTTCTGCACGTCCGGATCGATGGTCGTGACCACGTCGCCCGGGGACGTCTGCTCACCGGTGAGCAGATCGGTGGGATTCTTCAGCCGGTCGTCCGTGCCGTCGAGGACATCGCTGTAGATGCCTTCCAGCTGGGTGGCGCCGTAGGCCTGCGAGCTGTAGCCGGTGACCGCCGCGTACAGCTCGCCCTGGGTGTAGGTGCGTTTGTAGCGGAGGTCGTCGCCGTCCGTCTCCTTCGAACCGGTGACCGGGGATCCGGCCACGATGATGTCGCCGAGCGGCTGCGCGTACTGCGCGATGGTGTTCCGCCGGTTGTGTTCGTCGTCTGCGAGCGCCCGTGCCTCGTACGCCTGCACCCAGGTCGCCCGCACCAGCAGGGCGAGGACCATGAGCAGACAGAAGACCGAAGCGCGCCTGATCGTCTTGTTCATCCCGCTGGAGGGACGAACGGGGGCACCGGGGGCGTTCCCGTTCGTGTTCCTTCTCACCGGTTTCTCAGGCGCCGGACCGGATCGGCCGGGCGCTACTCGGCTCCGGCGAACATGCTGATCAGAGTGTGTGGTGCGGCGTCGCCGAAGAGGAGCTCGTGGAGGTGGTCCCCATCGGCGGCGGCCGCGGCGCCGCGGGGGAACATGGCCTGTTCGTATGTGGTGAGCGCTGCCTCGACGTCGTCGGGGTGTGCGGCGAGGGCCTTGCCGAGCTCGGCTCCGTCGAGCATGGCCAGGTTGGCGTCTTCGCCGTTCCGTCAGAGCCTGCGGGTCGCGAGGGTGAGCCGGTCGCGGGCGTCGAACAGGGCGTCCTTCACCATCTGCTCGTGCGCCGGCGTGAGCCGGGCGACCGGCACCGAGCAGCTGATCGCGTCGCGCGCCGGAGTGCGGTACGGGATCGCGACGCCGAAGCAGCGCAGCCCCAGGGTGTTCTCCTCGCGGTCCACCGCGTAACCCTGCTCGCGGATGAGGTGCAGCTCCTCGATCAGCTTCTCGCGGTCGGTGAGGGTGTGCTCCGTCAGCGCCGGCAGCGTCTCGGGCAGCATCTTGCGGACCTGCTCGTCGCTGTGGGTCGCCAGCAGCGCCTTGCCCAGCGAGGTGGAGTGCGCGGGCAGCCGGCGGCCGACCCGGGTGAAGGGCCGCAGGTAGTGCTGCGACTGCCGGGTGGCGAGGTACACCACGTTCGTCCCGTCCAGCCGGGCCAGGTGGATGGTCTCCGTGGTGTCGTCGGAGAGCCGGTCCAGCGTGGGGCGGGCGGCCGCGACGACCTCGTCGCCGTCGATGTACGAGGTGCCGACGAGCAGGGCGCGCACGCCGATCCCGTACCGCGTGCCCGTGGCGTCGGTCTCCACCCAGCCGAGCTCCACCAGTGTCCGCAGCAGCATGTAGAGGCTGGACTTGGGGTAGCCGACCGCTTCCTGCACCGCGGCCAGCGAGTGCATACCGGGGCGCCCCGCGAAGTATTCGAGGAGTTCCACCGTCCGTACAGCGGACTTGACCTGTGCCCCACCGGACTCGCCAACCGACATGCCTTATGTCCCTTCCAGCCTTCTTGTACGACCCTGCGACTTCTTGCCAACACGGAACGCCCGGAAATAGAGTTCCTGTGTATTCACGTTCAGGAACGCTGTTCAGAATACCGAACAACCTCTCCTGTGTGGCAGTGGAACGGAAGGAAATACGGTGGCAGCAGCACCAGTCTGGAGCGTCGACCCCCGAACGGGGAACCCGCGCGAGCAGGTTGCGGTGGAGGCTACAGCGGAGGAGGTCGACCGCGCGGTCCGGGCGGCGCACGCCGTTCGCGGAGCGCTGGCGGACCGCACCGTGCGCGCCGCGTTCCTCCGCACCGCGGCCGACCTCCTCGCCGAGGCCCAGGAACACGTCATCGAGGCGGCCGACGCGGAGACCGCGCTCGGCCCCGCCCGGCTGACCGGCGAGCTGGCCCGCACGGCGGCCCAGCTGCGGGCCTTCGCGGAGGTCGTCGACGAGGGGGCGTACCTCGACATCCACATCGACCACGAGGACGGCAGCCGCACCCCGCCGTGGCCGGACCTGCGCCGCTACAAGATCCCGCTCGGCGTCGTCGCCGTCTACGCGGCCAGCAACTTCCCGCTCGCCTTCTCCGTCCCCGGCGGCGACACCGCGAGCGCGCTCGCCGCGGGCTGCCCGGTCGTCGTCAAGGCGCACCCCGACCACCCCGCCACCTCCGAGATCTGCGCCTCGCTCCTGCGCAGGGCCGCGGCGCAGCACGGGCTGCCCGAAGACGTCCTGACCGTGGTCCACGGCTTCGAGGCGGGTGTCGAGCTGGTGAAGCACCCGCTCGTCTCCGCCGCCGGGTTCACCGGCTCGATCCGCGGCGGCCGCGCCCTGTTCGACGCGGCGGCCGCCCGCCCCGCCCCGATCCCCTTCCACGGTGAGCTCGGTTCGCTCAACCCCGTCGTCGTCACCGAGGCGGCCGCCGCCGAGCGCGGGGAGCAGATCGGTGCCGGCCTCGGCGGCTCGATGACCATGGGCGCCGGACAGTTCTGCACCAAGCCCGGTTTCGTGTTCGCCCCGTCCGGGGAGGCGGGCGACCAGCTGCTGAAGTCGCTGACCGAGACGGTGAGCGGTACGGGCGCCGGGGTCATGCTCGACCACCGGATGCGCGACGCCTTCGTCCACGGAGTGGCCGAGCGGGCCGCGCTGCCGGACGTGGACGCCCCGGTCACCCCGGGCGCGGGCGGCGAGCACACGGTCTCCGCCGGCTTCCTCACCGTGCCGGCGCGGCGGCTGACCCAGGAGGGGCCGCACGACGCGCTCCTGGAGGAGTGCTTCGGCCCGGTCACCGTCGTGGCGCGCTACGACTCCACGGACGAGATCACCGCCGTGCTGTCGCGCCTCCCGGGCAACCTCACCGCCACCCTCCAGATCGCCACGGAGGAGGCCGACGGCAGTGCCGCCGGACTGCTGGCGGAGCTCACCCCGGTGGCCGGACGTGTCCTGGTCAACGGCTGGCCGACCGGTGTCGCCGTCGCCCCCGCCCAGCACCACGGCGGGCCCTACCCGGCCACCACCTCCACCTCCACCTCGGTCGGCGCCACCGCGATCGAGCGCTGGCTGCGCCCGGTCAGCTACCAGTCCACGCCCGAGGCGCTCCTGCCGCCGGAGCTCCGCGAGGACAACCCGCAGAACCTGCCGCGCCGGGTCGACGGGCGCCGCGCATGACGGCCGTACAGCTCCCCGAGCTCCCCTTCGTCCTGGAGCCCTCCGGGCCCGACGGCGGATGGACGTACGAGGAAGGCGTGCTGACCGGTTCGGCCGGGGCGAAGCAGGACTGTTTCGTCCCGCCCGGCGGCGACTCCCTGGAGCCCGCCTCCGACGCGCCGCGCCTGCTGGGCCCGGCGCCGGAGGGTGACTTCCAGCTGATCGCCCGGGTGCGGGTCGGCTTCGCCGCCGCCTTCGACGCGGGGGTGCTCTACCTCCACGTCGGGGAGCGGGAGTGGGCCAAGCTCTGCCTGGAGCTCTCCCCGGAGCGCCCGACGATCTGCACGGTGGTCACCCGCGGTCACTCGGACGACGTGAACTCCGCGGTCGTGGAGGGGGACAGCTGCTGGCTGCGGATCAGCCGTATCGGCGACGCCTTCGCCTTCCACGCCTCGGCGGACGGTGAACGGTGGACCTTCGTCCGGGTGTTCACCCTCGGAACGGAGGAGGAGCGGGCCGCCGCCCGTATCGGCTTCCTCGCCCAGTCACCCACCGGCGACGGCTGCACGGTGACGTTCGACCGCATCGCCTTCCGGCCCACCGGCCCCGGCGACCTGCGCGACGGCAGCTGACCGCGCACACGTACACCCACCGGGGGCCCGGATCCGAGAGGATTCCGGGCCCTCCGTGCGTGGAGCCGGGCCCTCCGGGCGGCGCCTGGTGTTCACCTGCGCGTCACCCGGAATCCTCCTGCAATCAACCCGCGTTTCTCACGGCTTCCTCATGCGGCCTTGATTGCGTGTCCGTGCCGGCCCGGTCCGGCACGTAGACGCAAGGAGGCGCATGGTGTCGCGACCCGACATGGCCGCACCCCGTGGGTCCCGGGACGGCGATGCCCCGGCCCCCGAGGGTGACCAGCCGCTGCACGTGGCGAGCAGACTGCACGCGTTCAACCGGTTCGAGCTGAAGTACCTCGTCCCCGTCGAAGAGGCCGTCGAGATCCGGGAGGAGCTCGGCGAGCGGATGGACCGGGACCTCAACAGTCCGGTGGGCGGCTACGGGGTCTGGAGCCTGTACTACGACAGCCCCGAGCTGCGGTTCTACTGGGAGAAGATCGAAGGCCTGAAGTTCCGCCGCAAGCTGCGGATCCGGCACTACGGCGACCTCGACGGGGTCACCGAGGAGTCGCCGGTGTGCGTGGAGATCAAGCAGCGCGTGAACCGGGTGACGCAGAAGCGGCGCATCACCCTCCCGTACGCCGCCGCCAGGAGGCTGTGCGACGCCCGGGAGATGGTGGAGCACTCGACCGGGGAGAGCCCCTTCATCCAGGAGGTGCTCGACCTCGTCATCCGGCTGAACCTCCGGCCGACGGCGATCACCGGATACCAACGCGAGGCGCTGGTCGGCCGCGCCTCCGACACGGGGCTGCGGGTCACCTTCGACCGGCGGGTCCGGGGCCGGGACCGCGACTTCCACTTCGGGACCGCCACGCCGGAGAACCGATTCACCATCCCGCCCCACATGACGGTGATGGAGATCAAGGTCAACGAGCGCACACCGCACTGGATCACCGACCTGGCCGCGCGCCGGAATCTGAACCTGGTGCGGATCAGCAAGTACGTGCAGTCCATCGAGGCGTTCGGCCTGGCGCCCAGGTCGGTCTTCCACGTCGACGAGGCGGACTGTCCGCCTCCCACCCCCCACACCCGGCTGCCACTGGGGCAGCCGGCGGCGCCGCACGCGCCGGTGAAAGCAGGAGCACAGTGAACTTCGATCTGCAGGAACTCAGCGGGACGTTCAGCGTCGCCGACGTGGTCGCCGCCATGGCGCTGTCGTTCGTCCTGAGCACGGTGATCGGCTACACCTACCGGTACACCCACCGCAACGTCTCCTACAGCCAGTCGTACGTCCAGACGCTGGTCATCGTCGGCATGATCGTCGCCCTGATCATGCTGGTGGTCGGCTCGAACCTGGCACGGGCGTTCTCCCTGGTCGGCGCGTTGTCCGTGGTCCGGTTCAGGAACGCGGTGAAGGAGACGAGGGACGTCGGCTTCATCTTCCTGGCGATGGCCATCGGCATGGCCTGCGGCGCCCGCTTCTACACGCTGGCCGCCGTCGGCGCCGTCGTGATCTGCGTCGTGATCCTCGTGATGTTCAAGTTCAACTGGTTCGCCCTGAACGTCCAGCGCCAGGTCGTCAAGGTCCAGGTCCCGGCCGGCGAGGACTACACGCCCGCCATCCGCGACGTGCTGATCAAGTACACCAGTGAGTTCGAGCTGGTGAGCACGGAGACGATCCGCGGGGGAGCCCTGAACGAGGTGTTCTACACCGTGCGGATGAAGAAGGGCACGGAGCCCGGCGACCTCGTCACGGCCTTGCAGGAGCGCACCTCCGGGCAGCGGGTGACGGTGCTGACCGGTTACGACACCACCGACCTGTGATGAGCGGCGGCACGGAGCCGGTCCGCCGGCGGCGGCTCAAGGACCGCCTGCCGGTGCGGCTGCGGCACCACTGGAAGCCGGCCGGGGCGCTGTGCCTGGGACTCGCCGTCATGGTGTACGCCTTCGGGGACGCCCGCGTCTCCCCGTACGTCACCTCCTCGTCCCGCGTCGAGGCCGACACGATCACCGAGAACGTCAAGGGCACGGTCGGCCTCTACGACACCACGGTCGAGCACGCGATCCAGCTGCAGTACAAGCAGACCGACTTCGAGAAGATGATCAAGGAGTTCGAGGACGACGGGACCAAGGACTCCATCAAGGCCGACCTCACCATCGACGGGGTCTTCCTCCAGGACGTGGGGATCCGCCTGAAAGGGAACTCCACCCTGATGTCCCTGCGCGGCAACCAGGGCGGAGCCGGTGGCGGCCGGATGCCCGCCGGAGCCGGGCAGGGCGCCCCGCAGCAGCAACAGGGCGGCGGGGGCCAGGACCGCGGCCAGGCTGCGAACGGCGGCGGTCCTGGCGCCGCGGGTGCCGCAGGCGGTGCCGGAGCCGAAGAGCGTGCGGGCGGCGGCGGGGGAGGGATGACGCAGTACGACCTCTCCGCCGACAGACCCGAGGAACTCCCCCTGCTCATCGAGATCGACGAGTACGTCGAGGGCCGCGCCTACCAGGGCGAGCGGGAGATCTCGCTGCGTCCGGGAACCGACGAGCAGGTGCCGCTGAACGAAGCCCTGGCGCTGTCGCTGACGGACGGGAGCGGGCAGACGGCCGAGCGTTACGGCTTCACCACGGTGTCGGTGAACAACGGTCCGGAGGTCACCCGGCTCATGGTGGAGAACCCCGACACCGAGTACGCCGAGGCCGTCGACGGCAACGGCGTGCTGTACAAGGCGCGGGCGGGCGGCACCTTCGCCTACAAGGGCGACGACCCCTCCGACTACGAGACGTCGTTCCGGCAGCTCAACAAGGTCGGAAGCCAGGACCTCTCACCCGTCATGAAGTTCATCAAATGGGTGGACGAGGCGTCGGACGAGGAGTTCGCCGCAGACCTCGACGAGCACGTCGACGTCGAGTCGTTCGCCGAGTACGTCGCCACGCAGAACCTGCTGATGAACTTCGACGACATGGCCGGCCCGGGCAAGAACTACCTGCTCTGGTACGACCTGGACACCAAGAAGTTCTCCGTCCTCGGCTGGGACTACAACCTCACCTTCAGCGGGGACGCCGAGGCCGGACCGGACGACTCGATGAGCATGGGCGGCGGCCGCCCCGGCGGCGCGGGCGGCGAGGAGACCGGCCAGGGCGCCGAGGGGCAGGCCACCGGCGGCCAGGGAACGGGCGGCCAGGAGGACGGGCAACCGCAAGGCATGCCCGAACTGCCGGAAGGCATGGAGCCGCCGGAGGGCATGGATCCGCCGGAGGGCATGGAGATGCCGGAGGGCGGCGGGGTGCCCGGCGGCGGAGAAGGCGGCCCCGGTGGGGCAGGCGGCTCCATGGGGGGCCACACCCTCAAGGAACGCTTCCTGGAGCTCGACGCCTTCGACAGCGTCTACAAGAAGGCGTACAGCGAGCTGTACGAGAAGTTCTTCGGCTCCGGCGCGGCGCTCGACGCGCTGGACGACATCTCCGGCCAGGCCGAGAAGGCCGGTGTCGACGCGGCGGACCTGAAGAAGGCCGTGGCCACACTGCGCACGACCGTCACCGCACGCACGGAGGCGCTGGCGAAGGACACGGAGGTGACCGGCTGACCACCGGCGCCCCGGACCCGGATTCCCCCGATCCGGTCCGGGGCGCCGGTACACCCGCGTAGCCGCGTCCTCCCGCCCGTTCCGTACGGTGGAGACCCCCCGAGCCCCGGTCCCCCCGGGCCGGCATGAATCCCGCACCACCCGAGGTGAACCCTGTGGCCTCAGCCCGGCACACCGTTCTGGTCGTCGAGGACGACCCGAGCATCCGCACCCTGCTCACCTCCGCCCTGCACGCGGCCGGTTACGCCGTCGTCTCCGCGGGAACCGGGCAGGAGGCACTGGCCGCGACGGGCCGCAGCGGGCCGGACCTGATCGTGCTGGACGTGATGCTGCCCGACACCGACGGCTTCACGGTCACGCGTGAACTGCGCGCGCGGGGCATCTACACCCCGGTCCTCTTCCTCACCGCACGCACCGACGTCGAGGACCGCATCATCGGCCTCAGCTCGGGCGGGGACGACTACGTCACCAAGCCCTTCCACGTCCAGGAGGTCCTGCTGCGGGTGCGCGCCATCCTCCGCCGAAGCGCCGGGCCGCGCGCGGCACCGCCCGCCGAGCGGCCGCCCCTGCGCTACGCCGACCTCACCCTCGACGAAGAGGCACACGACGTGCACCGGGCGGGGCAGCGGGTGCCGCTGTCGCCCACGGAGTTCCGGCTGCTGGCCTGTCTCATCGCGCAGCCCGAGAAGGTGCTCGAGAAGCAGCAGATCCTCCAGAAGGTCTGGAACCACGACTTCGCCGGCGACACCCGCATCGTCGACACCTACATCAAGAACCTGCGCCGCAAGATCGACCGCACCGAACCCCCGCTCATCCACACCGTGCGGGGCGTCGGATACTGCCTGCGCCTGCCCCGGGACAGCGCGGCGTGAGACGGGTACCGAGGCGCCTGCGCCCCCGCTCCCTGCGCACCCGGCTGGTGCTGATCGCCATGGTCCTGGCCACGGCGGCGGTGCTCGTGTGCCAGGCCACCGGGCTGACCCTCATGCGCTCCTGGCTCATCGGGCAGGTCGATGACCGGCTCACCGACTTCCGTCCGCCCTCGCCCGTCTACCGGGACATCGCCGACGGCACCGGGCCCTCCCACCGGCCGCCCCCGCACGAGATCCTGCCCTCGGACTTCCGTGTCTACTTCTACGACGGCGAGGGCCGCCTGCTGCCCGACTCGCTCGGCAGCGGCCGGGGCGAACCACGCCTGGCCGAGGACATCACCGCGCGTGAACCCGTGGACGGACGCCCCACCACGGTGCCCGCCCGGGACGGCGACGGCGACTGGCGCGTGGTCGCCGACTCCGGGCCCCGGGGCATGCGCGCCGTCGTCGCCCTGCCGCTGGACAGCGTGCGGGAAGCCACGTCCAGACTGCTCTGGTTCAGTGTGGCCGTCGGAGCGGTCACCGCGACCGGAGTGACGCTGCTGGGCGGCGCCGCCGTCCGCCTCGGCCTCCGGCCGCTGACCCGCGTCGAGCACACCGCCCGGCGCATCACCAGCGGTGAACTCGAACAGAACGCCACCGACACCAGCCCGGACACGGAGGTCGGCCGCCTCGGCATCGCCTTCAACACCATGCTGGACCAGCTGCGCGCGGCCCTGCACCGCAAGGACAGGACCGAGCGCAGGCTGCGCCGCTTCATGGCGGACGCCGGGCACGAACTCCGCACCCCCCTGACCTCCCTCCAGGGCTTCGCCGAACTCCTGCTGGACGACCCGCAGATGTCCCCGCGCCGCAGGCGCGAGGCCCATGAGCTCATCGCGCAGAACGCCGAGCGGATGAGCCGACTGGTCGACAGCCTCTTCCTGCTGGCCAAGCTCGGTGACGCCCCCACCACCGAGCACGGTCCCGTCGACCTGCTCTCGCTGGCCGCGGACGGCATCGCCGCATCGGCCGTACGCCACCCGGGCCGGCGCATCGCCCTCGCCCCGCTCGGGGCGGGGGACGGCGACGGCCCGGGGGAGCTCGACGTCGTGGAAGGCTCCGGCGATCCCCATCAGCTCGCCCAGGTGCTGTCCAACCTCCTGGACAACGCCTGCACCCACACCCCGCCGGGCACCCGGCTCCAGGTACGCGTCGGGAGCCTGCGCGCCGGCCCCCGTACGGGAGGCACCGACCGGCCCGGCCGTACGAGCGCCAATCCGCCCCTGCCGTCCGGCACCCCGGCCCACGTCATCGAGGTCGCCGACGACGGGCCCGGTCTCCCACCCCAGGAAGCCCGGCAGGTCTTCGACCGCTTCTACCGGGCACCATCGGCCTCCGGCGCCCCCCGCGACAGCGGCTCCGGCCTCGGCCTCGCCATCGCCTCGACGATCGCCGAGGCCCACGGAGGCCGCCTGGAACTCGACACCGGCCCCGGCGAGGGCTGCACCTTCCGACTGCTGCTCCCGGCGGGCCACTCCTGAACCAGGTCGCCTACCGCGCACCACGCGGGCGTCAGGACCCGGCGGCGTACCGCACGAAGTGCGCCCACGTGAGGTCGGACACGGCCAGGTGGGGGCGCGTGACGTCCTTCGAGTCGCGGACGAGGACGGCGTGATCCGTGGCGGCCACCTCGACGCACTCGCCTCCCTCATTGGAGCTGTAGCTGCTCTTCGACCACGAGTGAGCGGCAGGATTCTGCGTGCGCGCTTCGGGATTCATCGCTGTTCCAGCAACCTCTCGATCCGGATCAAGGACTCACGCGGCGAGAGTGCCTGGGCCCGAACGCATCCGTACCGGGCGGCCAGGACGCGGACTTCCGCCAAGTCGGTGATCAACCGGCTGATGTTCTGCACCTCAAGGTAACCGACCTGAGGTCTCCCCTCCGGTGTGAGCAGGATGAACGGGCCTCCCATGCCTGCGTGTTCCGGCCGGTCCAACGGCATGACCTGGAGTTCCACGTTACGCAGCCGACCGAGCCGGATCAGCTCCTCCAGCTGAGACGTGTGCAGATCCCATTCTCCGATCGGCCGGCGGAGGGCAGCCTCCTCGATCACGCAGCTCACCATGGGGCCCGGCCGGCTCGTCAGCAGCGTCTGCCTGGCCAGCCTGGCCGCCACGCGCTGCTCGATCGTCTCGTCGTCGAGCAACGGCTTGCGCATGGCGTAGAGAGCGCGGGCGTGTGCCTCGGTCTGGAACAGGCCGGGAATGGTGTGGTTGCTGTAATAGCAGAGCTCCACCGCATCCGCCTCCAGCCGCGCGTAGTCCCGGAACCACGCCGGATGCCTCACCCGCGCCCGTGCCTTCGCGCGGGCCACGTCCTCCTTCGCGGCCCGGAGTAGTCCCCCCGCCCCCAGCAACTCGTCCGCCGCGTCCAGGAATTCCGGCTGGGGCGTGCGGCGGCCCCGCTCCAGGGAGCGGATCAGATCCTCGCTGTAGCCGAGCTGTTCACCGAGCTCCCGCTGAGTGAGGCCCGCGCGTTCCCTGAGCAGCCGGAGCTGGCGGCCGATGACACGCAGCAGGTCCGTCGCGCCCTCCGAGCCGTCGTCGTCGATCGTGTCTTCCAGAACCACCGGTACCTCCGGTACCCGTCGCCGTGCGTACCGGTACATGCTCGTCACGTACCGCCATCACCCCTGGTAAGCGTACGGTTACGCGGCCACGCTGAGTGCTGTGAAGAGCGAATCCGTACAGATCCCCATGGCCGCACAGCAGTTCACCCAGTTGTTCAGTGCGACCCGGCGAGGCGCCAGGCTGGGACGGTTGCTGGCCGTGGAGCAGCTCGTCGCGTGGGGCTGGCCCCGTGGCGGTGAGGCCACCCACACCGCCGCGCTCGTGGTGGCCGAGCTGGCCTCGAACGCGTTCCGGCACGGGCGGCTGGAGGGGCGGGGTTTCCGGCTCACGCTCGCGCGGCTGCCGGGTGGAGGGCTCAGGGTCGAGGTCACAGACCCGCGCGGGGAACGCTTCCCCGCCCGGCGTGCGGGCGGTCTCGGGATGGTCGTCGTGGAGGCGCTCGCCGTGGACTGGGGCGTATGTCCGTACCCACCGTCCGGGAAGACTGTCTGGGCGGAGATCGCCCCGGGGCCGACCTCAGTGGCGGACAAGGCCCCCGACCGGGACCGGCGCGACATGACCGGTCGCCGGGAGGGTCTCCGCCAGCGCGAGGCCGATGTCGACCAGCGAGGACCGGCCGATGCGGGCGACCCCGGGGGTCGGAGCGAAGACCGGCTCGGCGGTCTCACCGTTCGGCTCGGGGCGGAGCCGGCGGAGCCGGCCGCCCGTGACGCGGACGCGGTAGAAGACCCCGACGTTCTGGAGTTCCGGCCGGCTGGGCAGGCGGCGCTCCGCCGCGGGGACCACCCGTGAGTCCACGCCCAGCAGGCGCTCGACGACCGTCTCCAGGCCGGTTTCCTCGGCGACCTCCCGGATCACCGCGTCGAACGGGTCCTCCGCGTGCTCGACCCTGCCGCCCGGAAGGGTCCAGTTGGGTTCGCCCTCCGGCGGTATGTGACGTACGAGCAGCACCCGCCCGTCCTCGATGCACACGGCGTACGCCGCCAGTCGCAGATCCATCCCCGGAGGCTACGCGGCTTCGGATCCGCTGCGCAGTGCTGTTCGGTGACGAGGAGGAGGACGAGGAGGAGGCGCTTCGCGGAGCGCGTGCAGGATGCCTTCGGTCCCTGAAGTCATGCGGGCAGTGGAACTGACTCCGATCGCCTTGCCGGGAGTCCATGCGAGCTGGCGGCCGGGTGTCTTCGGCACCCGGCCGATCTCCTGTGCCGAGCCGCCGAGCGCGGTCTGTCGGATGCCCCTCCGGGCCCGCGCCTCTGGCTGGTTCCGGCTACGTGTTCCGGATGTGTTCGAGCGCGGTGTCGAGGAGCCTGCTCACCTGGTGGAGGGTGGTGGCGGTGGCGGTGGCCAGGTAGGCGGGGTGCTGGGCGAGCGGGGCGAGAACGGCGTGGCCCTTCTCGGGGTCGTCGCCGATGAGAAGTGTGGGGTGGTCGGTGGAGAGACGGGGGTCCACGACGAGGAGCTGGCCGGCGGCGCGGTGTTCGCCCAGCACGGCGGGGCCGTCCCAGGCTGGTGCCGTGCCTCCGTAGGCGGTGTGCTGGTCCAGGACGGGGCGGCCGCCGCGGTACACGGTGAGGCGGGTGGTGAGGTGGCCTGGGGGTTCGGCCGTGCGGCCGAGGAGTTGCTCCTCGCGCAGCAGGAGGGCGGCGGTGGGTGCGAGGTGGACCGTGCAGGTCTGGTGGAGCGTGCTGTCCGAGGCGCTGATCAGGGGTTGGGGCAGCCAGGTCAGCATGGCGTGGTCGGCTACGGTGAGGCGGACGTCGTAGGTGGCGGGTGTGGTGGTGGCGCCGGGCAGCGCGATGGTGGCGGTCGGCGTGGTCACCTCCAACTTGGCATGTTCCTCGGCGGTGATGTCGAGGGCGAGCCGGTCCCCGCCGAGCGGTGCGCACATGGAGCTGATCACGCTGACCCTGGCCCACCCGTTGTGGGGTTGCGTCTGGTGCAGGTGGAAGGGGCCGCTGTTACGCATGAGCGGCACGGTCGTGGTGGAGCCGTCGCGGGTGGCCCTGATGACGGCGGTGGCCCGGACCCCGGAATGTTCGGGGTCCGTTGGGTGCACTCGTCCGGCCACGCGCTTCTCGTGTGTCTGAGCGCTGTCTGTCTCCCTTGCTGCGACGGTCGGTGCGGGGGGTGCCGTGGCGGGCGGCGGGCTCGGGTGTGGTGCGGTGGCTGTCATACGGCGGCCTTGGCATGCCAGGCGGACAGGCATGCGTTGACCCAGTCGGCGACCGGCTGGATGCCGTCGTCCGAGGCCAGGCTGGTGAAGACGACGGGGAGGTCGCCGCGCTGCTTGTTCGCGTCGGCGGCCATGGCGTCCAGGTCCGCGCCGACGTACGGAGCGAGGTCGGTCTTGTTGATGACGAGGAGATCGGCGGTGGTGATGCCGGGGCCGCCCTTGCGGGGGATGTCGTCACCGCTGGAGACGTCGATGACGAAAACCTGGTGGTCGACGAGGCCCTTGGAAAAAGTGGCGGTGAGGTTGTCGCCGCCGGACTCGATGAGGATCAGATCCAGCGGGAACAGTGTCTCCTCCAGCTGTTCGACGGCTTCGAGGTTGGCGGAGATGTCGTCGCGGATCGCGGTGTGCGGACAGGCGCCGGTCTCGACGGCGGTGATGCGCTCCGGCGGCAGCACGGCTTCGCGAAGCAGGAACTCGGCGTCCTCGCGGGTGTAGATGTCGTTGGTGACGACCGCGATGGACAGCCGGTCGCGCATGGCGCGGCACAGTGCGGCGACGGTGGCGGTCTTGCCGGATCCGACGGGCCCGCCGAGTCCGATGCGCAGGGCGCGGCGGCTGCCGTTGGGGCGCAGGGCGTCGGCGCTGGGGGTGTGGTGGTGCGGCAGGGTCGTGTCGTGGTCGAGGTGCATGGCGTTCTCCGAACGGTGTGGGGCGTCAGGAGGCGAAGAGCCGCATGGGCCAGGCGGCGTGCTGTTCGCCGGTGATGTCAAGGAGCGGCGAGGAGGCGGCGGGCAGGACTGCGACACCGTCGGTGGCGAGCTGCGCTGCCGCTTCGGCGGCGGCGTGGGCGACGTCGTCGAGTTCGCCGGCGAGCCGGGCAAGGAGGGCGGTCGCGTCGAACGGGTCGAGGCTCAGCAGCCGCACCGCCGCCGTCGCGGGGCCGCCGATGCTCTCGTACGCGGCGCACTGGGCGGCGTCCAACGGCGTCAGGCCGGCGGCGCGGGCTGCGACGCCGAGGACCACGGGCTGGTGTGCGCCCTGCGGCAGGCGGTGGGCGATCTGGTCGAGCTCGGGGCAGGGCCAGGCGGCCCGGGCCGCGCGCAGCATCTGCCGGCCGAGCTTGCGGGCGACCTGCCGCAGTGCCGGTACGGGGGTGCGGGCGTCGGCGGCCTCGTCCAGCACCATCGGGTCGTACCCGGTGGCGGCCCCGGCAGCCAGGCCGGCCGCTGTCAGCCCGGCGGTGTGCAGGCGGCCCCGGCAGAACGCCTCCAGGCTTGAGGCATCGTGGACACCGTGCGAGGCGACCGCGGCCTCCACACCGCCGGAATGGGCGTGCCCACCGGCGGGGAAACGGCCGTCGGCCAGAACGAGCAGAGCAGCATGGCTCATGGGAACGGTGGCCTGCCTTTCACAGGGACGAACCAAGGAAAAGGGATACTTCCTGAGCAGGCGGTCCGACGGCGGGGCGCCGCCGGACCGACTCGCGTTCAGAAGAGGAAGTACCGCTGCGCCATGGGCAGTTCGGTCTCGTAGAGCTCCGGATCCTTCTGCGGATGATCCTTGTCGAACATCAGCTTGTCGTCGGGCTCGTCACCGTCGTCGTCACCGTCCGCAAGGGCCTTCTTCAGCACGGTGCGGGCATCAGTGGTCGTGCCCCTGTTCGCTCCCGGTTCCCCTGTGCCGGGCTCCGTACCCGTGCCCGTGCCCTCGCCCTCGCCGATGGTGACCTTGAAGGTCTCGGGACCGATCTCGATCTCCGGCGACTCATCGTTGAGCTGCATGCTCTGCTTGGTCACGCCGCGAGTGGATTTGGTCTTTTTCACCCCCTTGGTCAGGTTGTACTTCGCCTTGATGCCGACCGCCTCGGGCACCACGAAGTTGAAGGAGTTACCTCCCGGAGCCCGGCCGCATGCCCCCCACACCGGGCGGGGCAAGTACGGCTGCGGTGTCGGGATCGACGCGTTGGCGTCACCGACCTGCGCGTAGGCGATCTGCCCGCCCTTGATGATCATGTGCGGCTTGACACCGAAGAACTTCGGCTCCCACAGCACCAGGTCCGCGATCTTGCGCTCATGGGGGGCCGCGGTCTTGAGCTCGTCAGGCGAGTGGACCTCGACGGAGCCGACATGATGGTCGATGCCATGGGCGATGGCCGGGTTGATCGTGTACTTGGCGATGTAGCGCCTGATGCGGAAATTGTCGTGCCTGTCGGTGTCCTCCGGCAGGTGGTCGCGGCGCTTCTTCATGACGTGGGCGGTCTGCCAGGTCCGCATGATCATCTCGCCGATACGCCCCATGGCCTGCGAGTCGGAGGACATCATCGAGATGGCGCCGGTGTCGTGCAGCCAGTCCTCGGCCGCCATGGTGGAGGGCCGGATACGCGAGTCGGCGTACGCCTTGTCCGCGGGGACCTCGAGGTTGAGGTGATGGCAGATGACCATCATGTACATGTGCTCGGCGACGGTGTTGACCGTGAGGGGGCGGGTCGGGTTGGTCGACGCGGGCAGGACGCTTTCGTAGCCCTTGCCCACCAGTTTCATGATGTCCGGTGCGTGGCCCCCGCCGGCGCCTTCGACGTGGAAGACGTGAATGCCCCGGGGCTTGCCGGTCTTGGGATTCTTGGTGGCGTCGAAGGTGTCCTCGACGAACCCGGACTCGTTCATCGAGTCGGCGTGCAGGGCCACTTGGGCGTGGTAGGTGTCACAGATCTCCAGCGCCTTGTCGATGGCCGCGGGGGTGGCCCCCCAGTCCTCGTGGACCTTGAGGCCGATGGCACCGGCAAGGATCTGGTCCTTCAGCGAATCGTAGGAGATCGTGCCGCCCTTGCCGAACAGGCCGATGTTGACCGGGTAGGCGTCCAGGGCCTCGAACGTCCGCTGAAGGTGCCACTCGCCAGGCGTCACAGTGGTGGCCCGGCTGCCTTCCGCGGGGCCGGTACCGCCACCGATGAGCGTGGTCACTCCTGACGCGAGTGCCTCGTGGATCTGGCCGGGGCCGATGAAGTGCACATGGGTGTCGATGCCCCCCGCGGTCAGGATCCGCCCGTTCCCGGAGATCACCTCGGTCTCCGGCCCCACCACGAAGTGCGAGGCGCGCCCGCCCCGGTTCTCCTCGGCCGTGTAGGGCTTCGGTGTCATCGTTTCCGGGTTGTACGCCTGCCCGATCGCCTGGATCTCGCCGTCTCGAAGGCCGACGTCGGCCTTCACCACACCCCAGTAGTCGATGATCAGCGCACCGGTGATCACTGTGTCCACCGGATTGTGTGCTCTGTCGCTCCTGGGGAAATGCGACTGGCCCATCGACTCCCGGATGACCTTGCCGCCGCCGAAGAGCATCTCGTTGCCGCTACGGCCCGGCCCCCCGCACCAGTCCTCCTCGATCTCGACGATGAGATTCGTGTCGGCGAGCCTGACCCGGTCGCCCTTCGTCGGGCCGTACAGCGTGGCGTAGTCCTGCCGCCACAGCGGTACCGGAGGGCGCACGGTGAAGCTGAGCTCGCGCGGCGTCGACTGCACAACACCACGTGCCTGACCGGAGCTACCACTCATGGGGCCACCGTCCACTCACTCGAATCCTTGACTCGAAGGCCCTTGACCAACTGGGCTCCCTTGATGGGCACCACCCACACTCTGCGTACGTGCTCGGGCTCGATCCGCTCCGACGTACCGGCCGCAATGTGCAGCCGCTTCCCCTTCACGTCACCGTCGGCCGGGATGGAGCACTTTTCGTCCTTGAAGAACTTGAGGCACGCGTTGACGTCGCCCAGGTGGAAGTGGGAGCCGACCTGGATAGGCCGCTTCGCCGTGTTCTTCGCCCACAGCGGCCCCTCCCTCAGGGAGTCGTCGTGATCGTCCGGGTTGAACGTCACCGCGTGCTGACCGTCGTCCGCGAGAAGTTCGTACTTGCCCGGGTAGACCTCCGCGTCAGGGTCCGCCTTGCCGAGCGGGTCCGGGATGGTCACCAGCTTCGTGCCGTCCTTGAACGTCGCCTCGACCTGTACGTCGCGGATCATCTCCCTCACGCCGTCCATGACCTCGAAGTCCGTCAAGTCGACGCCGGCGGTCTTGCTGGGGATCTTGAGCGTCTTCGCCACATCGCTCAGCTTGGTGTCCATGAGCTCGGCGACCGTCTTCGTGTCGTGGCGGGCCTCCTCCAGCACATAGGCCGCCAACAGCGCCATGACTTCCGGGTAGTTCAGTGCGAGATCAGGCTGGCGCCTGAGTCGTCGTTCGGCCAGATCCGCCGCGACACGGATCATGAGCCGTTCCTGCTCATGTGGCGTCAGATGCATGCGGGTTCTCCTTCCTGTGGTTCGGCATGACGTGCACGGCGAGTCGCCCAAGGAGAACCCGGTGCGGACGCCACTCATGTGCTCAACGACCCAGGTAGGAATAGAAACGGAAGCAGATCCTCCGTTCATGCTTTCGGATGTAGCTTGATCAGCGGGCCTGCTGCGTCACCCCCTCATCGAGTAGTACCGGCGACGGCTGCGGCTTCTGCTACGTCGTAGGAATAGAGGCTGGCCTCACGCAGGCCGTCACTGCGCCGGCTCGGCCTGCTCTTCGGGGTCTCCGGACGGAAATCGTCCTACTTGCTCAGGAGTCCGCTCCGGCTGCCAGGAACTCCCGGTTCACGTCGATCAGTTGGTCGAGAGCCTCTCTGGCGGTGGTCAAGCTGTCGATCGTGGAGGAAAGGCGCGTTCGTTCCTGATTCATCGCGGTCAAGGCTGTTCGTGCCTTGTCCGGGGTGGGCTCCGTCATGCAGGGGACCATCTGAGCGATAGCCCTGCTGGACATTCCGGCGGCCAGGAACACCTGGACCAGGGCCACCCGCTGGACGTGGTCCTCGTCGTAGTACCGCTGGCCGCTGGGGGACCTCGTGCTGACCAGCAAGCCCTGCTGCTCGTAGTAGCGCAGTGAGCGACGGCTCGCTCCTGTCCTGGCGGACAGTTCGCCGATCCGCATCCGAACCCCTCCCGTGCATCCGGTCCCAGCGACTTGCCCTTGACATCGATGTGAGCGTTTAGGTTAACCCCATGGTCGGCGGCCCGCCTTCAGGCGCCGGTCCGTCGGCATCGCGTATCCGCGAGCACAGAAGGAGAATCCCGTGATCAAGTTCGCCTTCATGATCAACCGTATTGAAGGAATGAGCTCCGAGGAATTCGTCGAGTATCACCGGGAGCGTCATGCCCCGCTGTTCACCTCCATTCCGGAGGCGCGGCGGTACGTGAAGAAGTACACCGTCTCCCACCCGGTGCCCGCTGCCGGGTATCCGAGCCCCGCCTACGACGGACTCACCGAGATCTGGTTCGAAAGCTGGGGGGACCACGATGCCTTCTTCGCGTCCGGCAATTACAAGGAATTGGTGAATCCGGACGAGAGCAGGTTCATCGATATGGACTCGGTGGCGGTCATGGTCACCGAGGAGGTGGTGGTGGTCTGACTCTCCGGGGCGTGCGCAGGGCGGGGCGATGCGGGGGAGGTGAGTGGCCGCGCCGGATACCGCCGACGCCCACCCGAATGTCGTTCAAGGTTCATCTTCTACAGCAAGTCTCCTCATGCGGCCCACGCGACACACGCGCGGCCACCAGTCACGAGGAGCGTCATGGGACACGGGCACGGCCATCACCATGAGCACGACCATGCTCACGACCACGACCACCAGCACGAGGCTGCGCCCCTGCCCGCGGCGTTCGACACCTCCGTCCCGGACGAGGCGCTCAGCCCCGACCAGCAGTCCCGCCGCAGCCTCCTTCGCCGGGCCGGTCTGCTCGGCGCCGGTGTGGCCGCGAGCAGCGTGCTGGCGGGTGCGGCGACCGTCCCCGCCTACGCCGGCACCCGCCCGGGCTCCCGCGGCGGCAAGGGCTTCCTGTGGCTGGCGGGTGACCACCACATCCACACGCGGTACAGCAGCGACGGCAAGTACCGCGTCGCCGACCAGGTCCGCCAGGGCGCGCGGCACGGCATGGACTGGCTGGTCATCACCGACCACGGCAGCGGCACGCACGCCAGGATCGGTGTGGAGAAAGTCAATCCCGACATCCGGGCGGCCCGTTCCGCGTACGAGGACACCCTCGTCTTCCAGGGCCTGGAGTGGAACATCCCGGCCGCCGAGCACGGCACCGTCTTCGTGCACCCGGGCAGGAACGAGGTCTCCGTCCTCAAGCAGTTCGAGACCGGCTACGACGGCGCGGTCAAGGCCGCCACCGGTTCGACGCCCGCCAACGAGGCGCTCGCCGTCGCCGGCCTGACCTTCCTCTCCGAGCAGGTCGAGCGCCGCAAGGTGAAGGACGCCCTGATGCTCGCCAACCACCCGGCGCGCAAGGGCATCGACTCCCCGCACGAGATCCGCGCCTGGCGGGACGCCACCCCCGACAGTCACCGCATCGCGGTCGGCTTCGAGGGTGCCCCCGGCCACCAGGCGGGCGGCCTGCCCAAGCCGCTCGGCCCCGGCGGCGCGCGTGGCATCTACAACAACAGCCCCGGCAGCGACTCCTTCCCCGGCTACCCGCTGGAGAGCTACCGGACCTGGGGCGGCTTCGACTGGATGACCGCCACCGTCGGCGGCCTCTGGGACAGCCTGCTCGCCGAGGGCAAGCCGTGGTGGATCACGGCCAACTCCGACTCGCACCAGGTCTACGGTGACACCGCCGTCCGCGGTGGCGGCGACTTCAACGCCAATGGCCGCTACGACGACCCGGTCTACGGCGGACAGATCGACATCACGGAGAACGACTACTGGCCCGGCTACTACAGCCGCACCCACGTCGGCGCCGACGGCTTCTCCTACGCCGCCGTCATGGACGGCATCCGCGCCGGCCGCGTCTGGGTCGACCACGGTCAGCTGCTGAGCGGACTCGACGTCCGGGTGTCCGGCGGCAGCCGCTGGGCGACCCTGGGCGGTGCCCTCCAGGTCAAGAAGGGCACCCGTGCCACCCTCACCGTGGACGTGACACCGGCGGGCGGCCCCAACTGGGCCGGATTCCAGCCCACCCTGGCCCGCGTCGACGTCATCCAGGGCGATGTCACCGGCGAGGTGAAGGACAAGGACACCTTCACCGCTCCGAGCGCCAGGGTCGTGAAGTCGTACGACGTGAACAAGTCCACCGGCACGGTCCGCCTCACCTACGACCTGGGCCGCGTCGACCATCCCGTCTACCTCCGCCTGCGCGGCACCGACGGCAACCGTTCCGCCGTCGGCGCGATGGGTGCCGCCGTCGACCCGGCCGGACCCGCCATCGACGTCGTCGGTGACGCCGACCCGTGGCGTGACCTGTGGTTCTACTCCAACCCGGTCTGGGTCCTGCCGTCGTGACCCCGCCGCCGTACGCCCTCGGCATCGACACCTCCCTGACCGGTCTGCACGAGGCCGACGACCTGCTCCGGGACCTCGCCGCCGGGCTCGGCCTCCCCCAGGACGCGTTCGGCTGCACCCACCTGGTGCGGGACGGTGACGGCGGCCGGCCGCGTGTGGCGCTGTCCCTGGCCGCCGGGTCGGAGGCCGTCATCGAGGCCGCCCGGGCGCGGCTCGCGGGCCAGGGGCACCGGGTGACGGACGGCGTCTGGGACCGGTCGGGCCGCGCGGTGCTGTATCCCGGCGCCGCCACCCTGACGGGCACCCTCACGGTCGCCGAGCTGGTGAGCCGTTCGGCGATCGAGCGGGTCCAGGTCCTCGGTACGGCGGACCGGCCGGACCCCGCGACCCCACTGGTCACCCGGGACTTCGTCCGGCCGCAGTGGCGGGACGGTGAGCTGGTCCTCGCCGCGATGCCCGCGGTGGGCGGCACCCTGGTCCCGTTCGAGGTGCCCGACCCCACTCCGTGCTGCGCGGACCACTGAGGCATCCCCGCAGGACGGGGGCCGCGCGCCGGGCGCGGCTCCCTTCCGGGAATCAGCCGCCCCGTCCGCATGTTGAACCGGCGGCGGAGGCCCCCTCCGTACCGGTACTGCAGAACTGGAGAGCGGAAGAGTCATGCGCGTCGAGATATGGAGCGACATCGCCTGCCCGTGGTGCTACGTCGGAAAGGCACGCTTCGAGAAGGGGCTGGCCGGGTTCGACCACCGGGACGAGGTCGAGGTGGTCCACCGCTCCTTCGAACTCGACCCGGGGAGGGCCAAGGGCGACACCGAGCTGGTGATCGACATGCTGGCCCAGAAGTACGGGCGCAGCCCCGAGGAGGCCCGGGCCATGGAGGGCAACGTCGCGGCGAACGCGCAGGCCGAGGGGCTGGGCTACCGCACCGAGGGGCGTGACCACGGCAACACCTTCGACATCCACCGGCTGCTCCACCTCGCCAAGGCCCGCGGACGCCAGGACGAGCTGCTGACCCTCGTCTACCGGGCGAACTTCGCCGAGGAGCGCTCGGTCTTCGACGACGCGGTGCTCGCCGACCTCGCCGTCGAGGCGGGGCTCGACGCCGACGAGGCGCGTACGGTGCTGGCCGACCCCGAGGCGTACGCCGACGACGTACGCGCCGATGAGCGGGAGGCGGCCGAGCTCGGCGCCAACGCCGTGCCGTTCTTCGTGTTCGACCGCCGCTACGGCATCTCCGGCGGCCAGCCCGCGGAGGTCTTCGTCCAGGCCCTGGAGCAGGCGTGGAAGGACCGTCAGGTCACCGGCCTCACCCAGGTCGGCGGGGACGCCGCCGCCTGCGACGCGGACGGTGCCTGCGAAGTGCCCAGCGCCGCACCGTCCGACCAGCACGTATAAGGACTTCTTTGGCGCGCCGCCCGAACTCGCGTGATTGACGTGGGGTTGAGCGGCCGTCAGGCTGTCCCGCATGGAGACTTCTGCGATCGACCGGGCCAGGGCCACCGAATTCGCATCCGAGACCACCTATCTCAACACCTCCACCTGCGGCCTGCTGCCCCGTCGCGCCGTCGAGGCCGTCAAGGCGCTGGCGGCCGACAGCGCGGTGGGCGTCCGGGGCGGCGTGGGCAGCTTCGAATCCGTGGACGCCGCCCGCGCCGGGTTCGCCCGGCTCGCCGGTGTCGCGCCCGCGCGGGTGGCCGTCGGCGGCTCCGTCGCCGCGCATGTGGGACTCGTCGCGGCCTCGCTCCCGGCGGGGGCCGAAGTCCTCGCGCCGACGGGGGAGTTCAGCTCCGTCGTCAGCCCCTTCGCCGTACGCGGTGATCTGAAGATGCGTTACGTCCCCCTGGACGAACTGGCCGGCGCGGTGCGGCCCGGCACCGCGGTCGTCGCCTTCTCTGCGGTCCAGTCCTCCGACGGCCGGGTCGCCGACCTGGACGCGGTCCGCGCGGCCGCGGCCGCGCACGGGGCCCGCACGATGCTCGACGCCAGCCAGTCGGCCGGCTGGCTGCCCCTGGACGCCGGAGCGTACGACTACACGGTCACCGGCGGATACAAGTTCCTGATGTCTCCCCGGGGCACGTCGTTCCTGACCGTGACCGAGGAGGCGCAGCCGACCCTGCCGGCGCTCTACGCGGGCTGGGTCGCGGCCGAGGACCGCTGGAACAGCACCTACGGGCCGGTCGAGAAGCTCGCCGCCGACGCCCGGCGCTTCGACGAACCGGTCGCGTTCCTCGCGTACCACGGGGCCGAGCAGTCGCTGGACCTGCTGGCCGAGGTCGGGGTGGAGCCCGTGTACGCGCATGCCACCGGGCTCGCCGCCCGCTTCCGGGAGGGCCTCGCGTCGATCGGCCACGAGGCGGTGCCCGGCACCTCGGCCGTCGTCGCGGTGCCCGGCCTGGGCGCCCGTGAGCCCGACCTGGCCGCGGCGGGGGTGATGGTCTCGGCGCGCGCGGGGAATCTGAGGGCGGCCTTCCATCTCTACAACACCGAGGCCGACGTCGACCGCGCCCTGGCCGTTCTGGCCGCCTGAGGGCAGTCCCGGGACAGTCCTCGGCTACGACGCGGGGCAGTCCCCGGTCCCGGTGCAGAGGTTCTCCTCCACCTTGGCGAGCAGCCGGGTCAGCTCCGTGCGCTCGGCCGTGCCCAGCCCCGCGAGGGTGTGCTCCTCCAGGCCCGTCCAGGCGCTGCGCACCTCGTCGTGCAGGGCGCAGCTCTCGTCGGTCGCCTCGACCAGGACGGCCCGCCGGTCGTCCGGGTCGGGGCGGCGGCGCACGTGCCCGGCCTGCTCGAGGCGCTGGAGCATCTTGGTGACGGTGGACGGGTCGAGGTCCATGGCCTTGATCAGCTCGGACTGGCGGACCGCCCCGGTGTCCCACAGGTGCATCATCAGGAACTCCTGGCCCGGATAGATCCCGAGCCCCTTGAGCATGCGGCCCGCCGTGATCCTGTGCAGCCGGGCGACCCGTGACACGGCATGGCTGACGGGTCCGCCGAGGGCCGCGCTCGGCAGCCCGCCGACGCAGCCGGCATCGGCGGGGGCGGTGCTGTCGTCCTTCATCGGGGCTCCTCGGGGCGGTGGTGCGGCCCGGTCGGTGCCGGGGTTCATGACGTCCTCATGAACTTTACCTTGGTCGGCCAATTATTGGGTTACAGTGGCCGGGCGCCCAGTTACTTGGCCGACCATGTAAATGTCTCGGAGGCTTACATGACCACCGTTTTCGACCCCGTCGACCTCTCCGGCACCCAGCTGGCCAACCGCATCGCCCTCGCGCCGATGACCCGCAGCAGGGCCGGGGACGGGGGTACCGCCACCGACCTCACCGTCGACTACTACACCCAGCGCGCCTCGGCCGGACTGATCATCACCGAGGGCATCCAGCCCTCCGTGGTGGGCCAGGGATACCCCTCCACCCCGGGCCTGCACAGCGCCGAGCAGGTCACCTCCTGGCGCAAGGTCACCGACTCCGTCCACGCGGCGGGCGGCCGGATCTTCGCCCAGATCATGCACGCCGGCCGGATAGGCCACCCCGTCCTGCTGCCGGACGGGCTGATCCCGGTGGCACCCTCCCCGGTCGCCGCACCCGGCCAGGTCTACACCCAGGCGGGCCCCAAGGACTTCGTCGAGCCGCACGAGCTCACCGACGCGGAGATCCGCGCGACCATCGGCGACTTCGTCACGGCCTCCCGCAACGCGATCGAGGCCGGCTTCGACGGCGTCGAGCTGCACGGAGCCAACGGATACCTGATCCAGCAGTTCCTGGCCCCCAACACCAACCTGCGCACCGACGAGTGGGGCGGCTCCGACGCGGCCCGCATCCGCTTCGCCGTCGAGGTGGTCAAGGCGGTCGTCGCCGAGATCGGCGCCGAGCGGACCGCGATCCGCGTCTCGCCGGGAAACCCCTACAACGGCATCGAGGAGCCCGAGCCGGACGCCGTCTACACCGCGCTCGTCGCGGAGCTGGAGCCGCTCGGACTGGCGTACCTGCACGTGCTGGAGCAGGCGGACGGCCGTGAACTGACGCTCGCGCTGCGCAAGCAGTTCACCGGGACCCTCGTCCTCAACGTGTTCTCCGACGGGCCGACCGGCCCCGAGCACCACACGGTCGTCGACGACGGAATCGCGGACATCATCTCCTACGGTGCCCTGTTCCTCGCCAACCCGGACCTGCCGGCCCGGCTGAAGGCCGGCGGCCCCTTCAACACCCCGGACCCGTCGACCTTCTTCGGCGGCGACGCGAAGGGCTACACCGACTACCCGGCGCTCGGCGCCTGAGCCGGAGAGCCCCTACGCCGAGTCCCGGCGCACCAGTTCGGTGGGGAGGATGACCGCGGCCGGGTCCTCCCCGCCGATCTGTGCCAGCAGCACCCGCACCATCTCGGCGCTGATCCGGTCCCACGGCTGGCGGACCGTCGTCAGCTCCGGGCGCGCCGCGAGCGCCGCGGGCGAGTCGTCGAACCCGCCGACCGCGATGTCCTGCGGCACACGCCGGCCGGCCCGCTCCAGCGTGCTCAGCACCCCCTGCGCCATCAGGTCCGACGCGACGAACACCGCGTCCACGTCGGACGCCTGCTCCAGCAGCAGCGCGGCCGCCGCTTCTCCGCCCGCCCGGCTGTAGTCGCCCGGCACGATCAGTGCCTCGTCGACCGGCAGCCCGCACTCCACGAGCGTCTCCCGGTACCCCGCCAGCCGGTCCACACCGCCCGGGGTGTCCAGGGGCCCGGTGACCGTGGCGATCCGGCGGCGCCCCGACTCGTACAGGAAGCGCACCATGTCCCGGGCGCCGTGCCGGTCGTCCGCGGCCACGTAGCTGACCCGCGACCCCTGTCCGAGCGGCTTCCCGCAGGCCACCAGCGGCACCCCGGCCTCGTGCAGCTGCGCGGCGACCGGGTCTCCGGAGTGGCTGGAGACCAGAAGGACCCCGTCCACGTGCCCGGCGATGTAGCGCATGTTGCGGCGCCGCTCCGCCTCCGTACCCGCGATCATCAGGAGCAGCGGGATGTCGTGCGCGGCGAGCGCGGTCGTGCAGCCGCGCAGCAGCACGTTGAAGTTCGGGTCCTCGAAGAAGCGCTCCTGGGGCTCGGTCAGCAGGAACGCCACCGAGTCGGAGCGTCCGGTGATCAGGGACCGGGCGTGCCGGTTCACGGTGTAGCCGGTCCGCCGGATGGCGGACTGAACCGCGTCGAGCGCGGCCGGGCTGACGTTGTGACCGCCGTTGAGCACCCGGGAGACCGTGCCCCGGGAGACACCGGCCTCCCGGGCGACGTCGTGGATCGTCGGCGGCCTGCGGCGTCCCGCGCCGTTCTGTTCTGTGCGGCTCATGTTGCATGATCTTTCATCAAAGGTCGCCCTGTTGAGGAGCAGTCAGGACTTTACGGCGCCGGAGAGCAGGTCCAGGCTCCAGAACCGCTGGATCACCAGGAACAGGGCGATCAGCGGGATGATCGCCAGCAGCGCGCCCGTGATGACCAGCGTGTAGAGCGCCGGGGTGTTGGCGCCCTGCTGGAGCAGCGTGTACAACCCCAGGGTCACCGGGAACTTCTCGTCGTCGCCGAGCATGATGTAGGGCAGCAGGAAGTTGTTCCAGACCGCCACGAACTGGAACAGGAACACCGTCACCAGCCCCGGCAGCATCATCGGCAGCGCGATGGTCCGGAAGATGCGCCACTCGCCTCCGCCGTCCATGCGCCCGGCCTCGATGACATCGGCCGGCACGGCGGCGGCCGCGTAGATCCGGGCGAGGTAGACGCCGTACGGGGAGAGGATCAGCGGCAGCAGGACCGAGAGGTACGAGTCGGTCATGTCGGCCTCGGCCAGCAGCAGGTACTGCGGCACGGCCAGGATCACCGGGGGCATCAGCACCCCGGCGAGCAGGATGTTGAAGACCGTCTCCCTGCCGCGGAAGCGGTACACCGCCAGGGCGTACCCGGAGACCGCGGACACCGCTGTGGACAGCAGAGCGCCCACCCCGGCGTAGAAGGCCGAGTTGGCCATCCACTTCCAGTAGACCCCGTCGCGGTACTCCGTGAGGTCGGCGACGTTATCGGCGAACCCGGAGCCGGGCAGGAAGGTGAAGGTGGAGAACAGCTCGCCGCCGGACTTCGTCGAGGCGACCAGGACCCAGACGACGGGCAGCAGGCAGTACACGGCGCCGAGGAGCAGCGCGGCCGTGGGGACGAGCGGGGGACGCCGGCGGCCGGGGACGGCGAGGGACGGGTTGCTCATCGGGAGTCTCCCTGCTTCGTACGGGAGTTGGCCGCCCTGAGGAAGCCGAAGGACAGGGCGAGGGTGGCGAGGGCGATGATGACCGCCTGGGCCGCCGCCGCGTGGATGTCGTTGTTGACGAAGGCGTCCTGATAGACCTTCATCAGCGGACTCCAGGTGGTGGACAGCGAGTTGGTGAGCGGCTTCAGCGTGGTGGGCTCGCTGAAGACCTGGAGCGTCGCGATGATCGAGAAGAAGAAGGTCAGGATCAGCGAGGGCGCCACCATGGGGATCTTGATCCGCAGCGCGATCTGGAGCTGCGAGCAGCCGTCGAGCCGTGCGGCCTCGAAGATCTCTGCGGGGATCGCCCGCAGCGAGGTGTAGATCACGATCATGTTGAAGCCGGTGCCGCCCCACACCGCGATGTTGGCCAGCGAGAGGTACAGCGGCCCGCCGTCCAGCAGATCGGGCTGCGGGAGCCCCACCGCGTCGAGCATGTACAGGAAGGGGCTCACGTCGGGCAGATAGAGGAAGCCCCACATCAGCGCGGCGATGACACCCGGGATCGCGTACGGCAGGAAGATCGCCAGCCGGGTGAAGCCGCGCAGCCGGAGCCCGTCGGTGTCCAGCAGCAGGGCGAAGAGCAGGGCGAGACCGAGCATCACCGGTACGACGATCGCGCCGTAGCCGAGGATGCGCAGCGCCCCGTGCAGCAGCTCTGAGTCGGAGAGCGCGTCGGTGTAGTTCGAGAGCCCGGCCCAGATCTCCTCCCGCGCGCCCTTGCCGAGGCCGAGCCCCTTGACCTCGGTCCGGCGGAAGCTGAGGTACACGGCGTAGCCGATGGGGAGGGCGAAGAAGAGCAGGAACAGGAGGGTGGCGGGGACCAGGAAGGCGTACGGGGCGCCCTTGACCCCGTACACCTTCCCGCGGGGTGTGCGAGTCACTCCGAGACTCCGAAGCCCTGCTTCTTCAGGTCCGCGACGGTGGCGTCCTGCATGGCGGTCAGCGCGGTGCCGAAGTCCGACCTGTTCTTGGCCGCCGCGGCGAAGTTGTCCTTGAAGGCGCTGTACGCGACGTTGACGTTCGGGCCCCAGGCGGCCGGGGCGGTGCCCTGGGCGATCTCGGCGGCCTCGGTGTAGAAGCCGGGCTGGCCGGAGAAGTAGTCCGGCGCCTTCGAGAGCGCGCCGCCGGTCTGGGCGGCCGTGGCGGCGGGGTAGATCCCGCCCTCCTTCACCAGTGCGGCGAGTGCCGTCGGGTCCGTGTTCAGCCACTTCGCGAAGGCCGCGGCGGCCTTCTTGTCCTTCGAGTCGTTGGTGACCGCCGTGGAGGAGCCGCCCCAGCTGCCGGTGACGTTCTCGCCCGCCTTCCACTGGGGGAGCGGGGCCATGGCCCACTTGCCCTTCGTCTCGGGCGCGGCCGTGGTCAGGGTGCCCGGCGCCCAGACGGCGCTGACCCAGGCGACCTGCTTGCCGGTGTTGAGCGCCTTGTTCCAGGCCGGGGTGTACATCGGCTGGTTGTCGATGGCTCCCTCCTCGACCAGGCCGCCCCAGAAGTCGGCGACCTTCTGGGTGGCCGGGTCGTCGATGGCGACCTTCCACTTGTCGCCGCCCGTCGTCCACCACTTCGCGCCCGCCTGCTGGGCGAGGCCGGCGAAGAGGCCCGAGTCGTTGGACGAGAAGGTGGTGAGGTCCTTGTCCGGCGCCTTCTTCTTCAGCGCGCGGGCGGTCTCGGCGAACTCGTCCCAGGTGGTGGGCACGGTCAGGCCGTACTGCTCGAAGAGGTCCTTGCGGTAGTAGAACATCAGCGGGCCGGAGTCCTGCGGCAGGGCGTACAGGGCCTCCGAGCCGAGTGTCGTCTGCTGCCAGATACCGTCGGCGAACTCGTCCTTCGCGTCGCCCGCCTCCTCGGATATGTCGGCGAGGACGTCGTTGGAGACCAGGGTGGGAAGTGCCTGGTACTCGGCCTGGACCAGGTCGGGGGCCTTGTGGGCCTTCGCCGCCGTGATGATCTTGGTGACCAGGTCGTCTCCGGACGCCTGCTTCTTCACCGTGACGGTGATGCCGGCCTCCTTGCCCGGGCCCTTGTTCCAGATGTCCGCGACCTTGTCCATGCCGGGCGCCCACGCCCAGTAGGTCAGCGAGGCGGGCCCGGAGGAGGCCGGCTCGTCGCCGCCGTCCGAGCCGCACCCGGAGAGCAGGGCGGTGGCGGTGAGTGCGGCGGCTGTGGACACCGCGACGGTGCGGTATTTCATGGTTTCTCCCCTGACGAGATGAACAGGCACTGAGGGCCTTTCGTTTGGATCATGCCGGGCTCGCGGGGTCTGGCACGCGCATCTGCCGCGTTGTCGTCGGTCGCCAACGCTCCGCGTCGACTCCCTCCTCCGCCTTGCAGCTGCACGCACCGGACCCCGCTCCCTGATCCGGCCTGATCCAAACGAAAGGCCCTTGGCGGACCGGCCGGAACGGCGCTGTGAGCGTTCACAGTAGAGAAACGAAACCGACACTTGTCAATGGTTGTTGCTGTGCGGTTATGTTGGCCCTGCGCCGCCGAGAGTGTGTGTGCACGTTCCCAGAAGTTGTCCAAAAGAGCCAGGAGCTGTCCATGCCGCACTCAGAACCCACGCCGTACCCGGTCGGTCTGCACAAGCTGGCCTTCGGCGGCGACTACAACCCCGAGCAGTGGCCCGAGGAGGTCTGGCACGAGGACGTACGCCTGATGCGGGAAGCCGGCGTGACCATGGTCAGCGTCGGGATCTTCTCCTGGGCGCTGCTGGAGCCCGAACCGGGCACCTACGACTTCGGCTGGCTCGACCGTCTCCTGGACCTGCTGCACGTCAACGGCGTCCGCGCCGACCTCGGCACCCCCACCGTCGCACCGCCCGCCTGGTTCTACCGCGCCCACCCCGAGGCTCTCCCGCTCAGCCGCGACGGGGTGCGCCTCGCCTTCGGATCGCGCGGCGCGATCTGCCACAGCTCGGCCCCCTACCGCGCGGCGGCTGCGAACATCACCGAGCAGCTCGCCCGCCGCTACGCGAACCACCCGGCCCTCGCGATGTGGCACGTCCACAACGAGTACGGCGTCCCCGTCAGCGCCTGCTACTGCGACAACTGCGCCGCCCACTTCCGCCGCTGGCTCACCGCCCGGCACGGCTCCGTCGAGGCGGTCAACGAGGCCTGGGGCACCGCCTTCTGGGGCCAGCGCTACCGCAGCCTCGACGACATCGACCCGCCCCGCACCACCCCGACCGTCGGCAACCCGGCCCAGCAGCTGGACTACGCCCGCTTCGCCGACGCCACCATGCGGGAGAACTTCACCGCCGAACGCGACATCCTGCACCGCCTCGCCCCCGGCATCCCGGTCACCACCAACTTCATGACCGCACTCAGCCAGTGCGACTCCATCGACTACTGGGCCTGGGGCCGCGAGGTCGACCTCGTCACCAACGACCACTACCTGATCACCGACGGCCGCCGCACCCACGTCAACCTCGCCATGGCCGCCGACCTCACCCGCTCGGTCGCGGGCGGCGCGCCCTGGCTGCTCCTGGAGCACTCCACCAGCGGCGTCAACTGGCAGCCCCGCAACCCCGCCAAGCGCCCCGGCGAGATGGCCCGCAACAGCCTCGCCCACGTCGCCCGGGGATCCGAGGGCGCGATGTTCTTCCAGTGGCGGCAGTCCCGGCGCGGCGCCGAGAAGTTCCACTCCGCGATGGTCCCGCACGCCGGCACCGACTCACGGATCTGGCGCGAGGTGAGCGCGCTCGGCGCCGGACTCGGCCTGCTGGAGGGCGTCCGGTCGACCCGGACCGTCGCCGACGTGGCGATGCTCTGGGACTGGGAGTCCTGGTGGGCGCAGCGCCTGGAGTGGCGCCCGAGCGAGGAGCACGACGCCCGCGAGCGCGCCGACACCTTCTACGCCTCGCTCTACGACCAGCACCTCACGGTCGACTTCGCCCACCCCGGTGCCGACCTGTCCGCGTACCCCCTGGTCGTCGTCCCCGCCCTCTACCTCGCCACCGAGGAGACCGGCCGCAACCTGCGCCGGTACGTCGAGAACGGCGGCACCCTCGTCGTCTCGTACTTCTCCGGCATCGTCGACACCGACGACGCGGTGCACCCCGGCCCGTACCCGGGCGCGCTCCGGGACGTCCTCGGCCTGACCGTCGAGGAGTTCTCCCCGCTCGGCGAGGGCGGCACCGTCCGCCTCATCACCCCCGAGGGAGCCCCCGAAGGCCCGGAGCTGACCGGCGACGTCTGGTCGGACGTGGTGATCCCGCGCGGCGCCGAGACCGTCTGGTCGTACGCCGACGGCATCCCGGCCGGCCGGCCCGCCGTCACCCGCAACCGGCTCGGTGAGGGCACCGCCTGGTACCTCTCCACCCGGCTCTCCGGCGCCGGCCTGGACACCGTCCTGGCCCGTGCCGCCGCCGACGCCGGCATCGAACCGCGCACGAACCTGCCGTACGACGTCGAGGTCGTGCGCCGCACCGGCGACACCGGCAGCTACCTCTTCGTGATCAACCACTCCGACTCCGACGCCGGCGTGGCGCTGGACGCCCCCGGCACCGAACTCCTCACCGGCGAGCCCGCCGTGGACAAACTCGCCGTTCCGGCGGGCGCGGTCCGCGTCGTACGCCTCGACGGCTGAGGCGCACCCCCCTGTCACACCCCCGTTACCCCGCACAACTGTCGAAGGGACATCGACGATGTACGGAACGACGCACACCCGCGCGAAAGCGGCCGGGACGGTGGCCGCACTCTCCGGTCTCGTGTTCGCCGCGCTCCCCGCCCAGGCCGCCCACGCGGCCACCGCCCCCGTCAACACCGGCTTCGAATCGGGTGCGACGGGCTGGTCGACGTACTCGGCCGGCGGACACAATGCCGCCTCGTTCACCGAGGCGGGCGGCCACGGCGGCAGCACCCGGCTCAGCCACTGGTCGGCCTCGGCGTACAAGGTCGAGACCTACCAGTACCTGAGCGGCCTCACCGACGGCACGTACACCCTGAGCGCCTGGGTCCGCTCCGGCGGCGGCCAGAACTCCGCCTACATCGCCCTGCGCAACTGCGGCGCCACCGAGCAGCGCACCGACCTGCCGCCGACCGCGAACGGCGACTGGGTCCGGCTGGTCACCTCCGTCAAGGTCACCGGCGGGGCCTGCACGATCAGCCTCAACTCCGACGCCCATGCGGGGGAGTGGGCCAACTTCGACGACATCACCTTCACCCCCGGATCCACCGGACTGAGCGTCCGGGGCGGTGACCTCTCCACCCTCCCGAAGAACGAGGCGCACGGCGCGACGTACAGCGACGCGAACGGCAGGGCCGGGGACGCCATGAGCATCCTCAAGAGCTCCGGGATGAACTATGTACGCCTCAAGGTCTGGGTGAACCCGGCCGACGGCTACAACGACAAGGCCCACGTGCTCGCCATGGCCAAGCGTGCCAAGGCCCTCGGCATGAAGACGCTCATCGACTTCCACTACTCCGACGCCTGGGCCGACCCCGGCAAACAGAACAAGCCCGCCGCCTGGGTCGGACACGGCTACAGCCAGCTGCGCACCGACGTCTACCACCACACCTACGACGTGCTGAACGCGCTCAAGGCCCAGGGCACCACGGCCGACATGGTGCAGATCGGCAACGAGATCAACGGCGGCATGCTCTGGCCGGAGGGCTCCACCGACAACTGGTCCCAGCTCGCCGGCCTCCTCACCTCCGGGGCGGACGCCGCGAAGGCGGTCTCCGCCACCACGAAGGTGGCGCTGCACCTCGCCAAGGGCGGCGACAACGCGGGCACCCGCCGGTGGTTCGACAACGCCGTGGCGCAGAAGGTGCCGTTCGACGTCATCGCCCTCTCGTACTACGCCTACTGGCACGGCTCGCCGGCCGAACTCCAGACCAACCTGGACGACGCCGCCTCCCGCTACGGGAAGCCGGTGCTGGTCGCCGAGACCGCCTACGCCCATACGCTCGCCGACGACGACGGCCTGGAGAACAACGTCGCCACCGCCGACCAGCTGGTCACCGGCTACCCGGCGACCCCGGCCGGCCAGGCGGCGAACCTCCGGGACGTCATGAACGTCGTCGAGGCCGTCCCGAACGGCCGGGGACTCGGCGCCGTCTACTGGGAGCCGGCGTGGACCGCCGTCACCGGCAGCGGCTGGGACCCGGCCGACCCGGCGTCGGGCAACGCCTGGGAGAACCAGGCGGTGTTCGACTACGACGGCAGGCTGCTCCCGGCGGCGAAATGGTACTCCCACCGCTGACGGCTACAGCGGCGCACCGTGCCACTTCCACGAGGTGACGCGGTCGCGGCCCGGCAGATCCGCACGGCCGGTGGACCACAGCAGCACGGTCCACCGGTCGTCGTCGTCCGGGGCGTCGGGGAAGAGCCGCGCCAGCACCCGGTCGCAGAGGTCCCGGGGCGGGGCCCAGGAGAGCGACAGCCCCGCGGCGACGTCGTGGGTGTGCACCAGGGTCTCCACGACGCCCATCGCGGCGAAGCCCTCCGGGTCGGAGACGCCGTGCGAGTGGTAGGAACGGAGACTTGGAGACGCCGTGCGCACCATCGCGGTCAGGAGGGCGCCACTGGCCTCCAGCGTCTGGAGCAGGCCGGCGGTCCCCGCCTCCGGATTCGCGAAGATCGAGTTCCAGGGGCCGCCCTCGCGGTCCGGGGCCCAGCGGTAGGGAACCTCGCTCTCCAGCGAGGGCGTGCGCGGGCCGAGCTGGACGGCGTACGCGAAGAGGTCGTCGCTCAGATGCTCCACGGTCTCCCAGCAGTCCCACGCCAACGTCCCCGCCGGGACGCGCCAGTCGTCCGCCGGGGACTCCGCGAGGGTGTCGACCGCGAGCCGCACCGCGAGCGTCACGTCGTCGGCGGTGACGGGCATCCGCGTCCCGCTCAGTGCCGCACGCTCGGCCGCACCGCACTCCACGCAGAACTCGTTGCCCTCCGGATCCGCCAGGGTCGCCCAGCCCCGCCCGTTCGGCTTGCGGTGGTCGGCGACCAGGGTGGCGCCGAGAGCAAGCAGCCGCTCGACCTCCTCGTCACGGGTGCGGTCCTCGGGCCGGACGTCGAGATGGACCCGGTTCTTGACGCCCTTGGGCTCCGGCACCGTGACGAAGAGCAGCGCCGCCCCCGGCGCCTCCACGAGCGCCTCGGGATCACCGGGCGAGTCGTCGTCGGAGACGGGCGAGCTGAGTACCTCGGCCCAGAATCCGGCCAGCTTGTAGGCGTCGGCGCAGTCGATGGTGATGTGCTGTACGAGCGAAGTCATGGCCGTCACTGTCGCCGCTGACCCCTGCCGAGGTCCAGCGAATTGACCCGCCTCAGGTCATTGGGAAGTTGAGGACGGAAAGCCGGTCGATTTGACCGATTTAGCCGTCCGTATTCTCCCAACGACCCTTACTTCCAGTCCGCGCTCGGTGCCGAGAGCCCCCTGTAGGCCGTGCCCTGCATCCGAATCCGGTGGTAGCCGGGCAGCTTCCCGTCCTGGACCGAGTCGGCCTCGTCTGGTGGAAGTGATGGTCCTGGCAGGGGTCGGTACACCTCAGGACGCCGTCGAAGCGGTCGTGCGCGACTACATCGCCCGGGGGCACCGCACCGAGGCGCGCACCGAGCGCACGGACCAGAGCCTGCGCGAGGTCGAGGTCAAGCCGCAGGAACCTCAAGCCTGACCGGTGAGCACTAGCCGGTGGCGTCACTCATGTCCAGCACCTCGGCCGACGCGGGCGGCCGGATGTCCAGCGGCTTGTCGAAGTCACCGAACGACGTGGTGGTGACCTGCTTCCCGCTCTTGTACACGGCCTTCAGCAGATGCGGCTCGCCCTCGGTGGCGACATAGAAGGTGTACGTGCCTTCTTTGTCCGAGGGATCGGTCACGTTCAGCCCGAGCGCCTCCCGGCCGCCGATGCGGGTGGCCTCACCCTTCGTCGCCGTACCGAAGGACTCGAACGGCCGGGTGCACTGGGACAGCCCGCCGCCCGGCTTCGACTCGGCGACGGGTACCTTCGCCCATTTGCCCGGCCGGGCGGTGCCGAGATCGGTGCCGCTCCACGTCTCCAGGTACGCCTTGTCCGGGCGGACGTAGTCCGTCTCGCCGATCCGGATCTGCTCCAGGGTGCCGCTCCTGGAGAAGGTGTTCTTCACCTGGCACCGGTTCTTCAGATCGGTGGTCATCCGCCACGTCACATGGTCGTCACCGACCGTGTTGGTGATCTCGATGCTGAGGGAACTCAGCTCGCTCATCCGGGTGTTGGCCTCGTCGAGCAGTTCCGCCGCCGACTTCTGCGCGGGGCCGTCGTCACCACCCCCGCACCCTGCGAGCGCGACCCCGGCCAGCACGGCCGTCAGTGTCACCGCAGTCGTCCTGTGGATCGTTCGCATAGGGCCCCCCACCTCTCCACCGTGCACACGATCACGACCATGATCGGCAGTGGCAGCCTAGCAATGGCCCTGTGGCTGCTCGCCGCTCAGGCGGTGCCGAACGCCCCTGCCTTGACGCCGACCACGAAGGAGGCGAAGGAGGCGGCGGGCAGGGCCAGGACGGGGCCGGCCGGGTTCTTGGAGTCGCGGACGGGGACGACGCCGTGGGGGGCGGCGAGGTTGGCGGCGACCTCGACGCAGTTGCCGCCGTTGTCGCTGTAGGAGGACTTGATCCAACGGGGGGTCTCGGTCGTCATTGTGTGCCCTTTCGTACCTCTTTGATCATGGCCACCGATGCCGTCTGGGACAGCGCTTCGGCCTGTAGTTGATGGTAGGCCGTCAAGAGAGGGAGTACGGAGGGCACATCACGTTCCAGATGTCCGCGAATCTGGGATTCCGCGTACGCGATCACGGACAGGTCCGACAAGGTCAACAGGTTCATCGGGAGGTTGAACGGGCGACGCTCCCCTATGTCGTACGGCGCCACCTGAAGCACGATGTTCGGCAGCTCGGCGAACTCCAGCAACCGGTCGAGTTGGGCGTCCATGACCTTGTGTCCGCCGACCCGCCTGCGGATGCAGCTCTCGTCCATGACCACCAACATCATGGGTGGGCGGGGCCGGACCAGTGCCGCCTGCCGTTCTGCCAGAAATGTGACCCGCTCGGTTGCTTGCTCCGACGTGATGGCTCCTCGTCGCACAGCGCTGTCCGCGAGACACCGGGCGTACTCCGGTGTCTGAAGCAGCCCGGGAATGATCCCGATCTCGTACAGCCGGATCTCTGCTGCTCGCCCCTCATGTCCCACGTACTGAGGGAAGCCCTCCAACAGCGAGCCGTGCCGGATCTCGCGCCACTGACGCTCGAACGTGTCAGCACTGCCACCAGTGCCGAAGGCGAGGTCGAGACTGCGCGAGAAGCGAAGAGTTGGAACCTTGCGTCCAGTTTCCACGGCCGAAATATGCGTGCCGGAGTAGCCCGTTCGCGCGGCAAGATCTTCCTGCTTCCAACCATGGGATTCCCGTGAGCTGCGGACACGTGCTCCGAATGCGGCTTCTGGGCTGCTCTCGGGGACCAACTCCTTGCGGTTCACTGACCTGTTGCCTTCTTTCCGTTCGTATCCAACAGGTTGAACGGATATCGACTCTAGGCCACGCTGAGCCGCCTTGGTAGTGGAATGACTACGGAGTGGAGTCGCGATGGCTGGGACATACGTTCCCGTAAGCGAGCAGGAACCCCCACAACCCCCGCCCCCCGGCGCCCTCGTCGTGGACACCACCCGCGATGACCGTGTGGGGGAGTTCCGAGGAGTCGCCGGCCCCTACTGGTCACTGCGCCCGGCCCAGGGCGGCGCCGAATGGGAGGCGGATCCGGCGTACGTACGGCTCGCGACGCCCATAGAGCGGCTCCGCGCGGAGAACGCGCGATGCAATGCCCGGAGCGAAGGGCGATTTCTGTGAGCTGCCGAAATGACGACCTGTTCGTCTCGTTCCCTCTGAAGGCTCCGGAGCCCGTGCCCGGGTGTCCTGGCTGCGACCGTCTCGTGTGCGCGGAGAAGCTGGCCGACAAGGAGGCCGACCCGTCCAGGGCGACGGATGAGCGCGTCAGGCTCCGTATCCATCTGGAGGCGGAACACGGCGTCGCGAACCAGTTCGGCCAGGTGGATGGCCGGGTCTTCTCGTGGCGCCGGGCGGGACTGCCTAGTCCAGCGCCGCGCACACCGTGAACGGTGCCAGGATCAGTGCGGCCGAGCCGAGCCACCTGCCGAGACGGTCACCACGCCGCAGTGGCACGACCACGTCCACCGTCAGGATCAGAACCAGCATGAGCAGCCCGGTCACCGACAGCATGAACATCGCAGGGCCCGCGTAATCAAGAGTGGTGTACTCGCAGTCGGCATGCCCGGGGCGGCCCACGTCCTTCATGCTCCGGCAGCTCATCGGCAGGTACTCGGTCAGCAGCCACCACGCGAGGTCGAGCGGGACCATCGCCGGTACGCCGAGAGCGAGGTTCACCAGGCCAGGTGCCCAGAGGCCGCCCCTCGGCCGCCTGCCACGGCCGGTGTCCACGGCACTCCCCGCCACGGCCTCGCCCCCCTTCTCGTCCCTCGTCGCCAGGAGAGATGCACCAGGCCCGCCCGGCGGTTCCGTGCCCGCCCACGGTCGGTCAGCCGCTGACAGACAGGCTGTGAACCCGAAGACCACCGGTGTCGCGTTCCACGGGCCCGGCGTCCGAGGCGCACCCGGGGCGGTGACAACCGTATGGACACAGAGCTCCCTGGCGGAAGCCAGCGGGGAGCCACGGGCCCGGGCACGCCGAAGGGGCGGGACGCGTGATGCGTCCCGCCCCTTCCGACCGTCGTACGTGCCTACTTCACCGGGGTGAAGTCACGCGCCCCGATGAACTCGGGCCGGCGGATCGGAGCCGCGTAGGGCTCCTGCGCCGTGTTCTCCACGCTGTTGAAGACGATGAAGACGTTGCTGCGCGCGTAGGGGGTGATGTTGTCCCCGGAGCCGTGCATCGCGTTGCAGTCGAACCAGGTCGCCGAGCCCGCCTTGCCGGTGAAGAGCTTGATGCCGTGGCGGTCGGCCATCTTGGTCAGCACTTCGTCGGACGGGATGCCGGCGTCCTGCATCTGCAGGGACTTCTTGTAGTTGTCCTTCGGCGTCTCGCCCGCGCAGCCGACGAACGACTTGTGCGAGCCGGGCATGATCATCAGCCCGCCGTTGGTGTCGTAGTTCTCGGTCAGCGCGATCGAGACCGACACGGTCCGCATGTTCGGCAGACCGTCCTCGGCGTGCCAGGTCTCGAAGTCCGAGTGCCAGTAGAAGCCCGAGGCGCCGAAGCCCGGCTTGACGTTGATCCTCGACTGGTGGACGTACACGTCGGAGCCCAGGATCTGGCGGGCCCGGCCCACCACACGCTCGTCGCGGACCAGGTTCGCGAAGACCTCGCTGAGCTTGTGGACCTCGAAGACGGACCGCACGCTCTGCGACTTCGGCTCGATGATCGAGCGCTCGTCGGCGCGGACCCGCGGGTCGGCGATCAGCCGGTCCAGCTCCGCGTGGTAGCCGGCCACCTCGTCGGGCGAGATGAGCTGGTCGATGGCGAGAAAGCCGTCGTGCTCGAAGGACTGGAGGTCCTTCGCGGCGATCGGTCCCGGCGCGCCCGGCGCGGACCAGATGACCGGGTCCTGGCGGGGAGTGGTCATCTCGGCGGCGCCGCGCGAGGGGTACAGGTCGGCGCGTACATCGGTGGTCATGGTTCAGCCCTCCTCTGTCAGCAGCGGGTATACACCGTTCTCGTCATGGTCCTCCCGTCCGGTGACGGGGGGGTTGAAGACGCACACGCAGCGGAAGTCGGTCTTCGGCCGCAGGGTGTGGTGCTCGTGCCCGTTCAGCAGGTACATCGTCCCGGGGGAGATCCAGTGCTTCTCGCCGGTCTCGTCGTTGGTGAGCTCGGCCTCGCCCTCGGTGCACAGAACGGCCTCGATGTGGTTCGCGTACCACATCGACGTCTCCGTGCCCGCGTACAGCACGGTCTCGTGGAGCGAGAAGCCCACCTTCTCCTTGGCGAGCACGATGCGCTTGCTCTCCCAGGTACCTGAAGCGGACTTGATGTGCCGGTCGGTGTTCTCGATGTCACTGAAAGATCGGACGATCACGGTGGGGTGGTGCCTTTCTCTTCTGTCCTGCTCTGTGGTGCCTGCGCGGGTGCGTACCCCTGCTCAGGCGGTCTCGCGGACGGACCGGGCCAGCGTGCGCAGGCCCTCGTCCAGCTCTTCGGGGGTGATGGTCAGCGGCGGCAGCAGCTTGACGACCTCGGACTGCGGGCCGGAGGTCTCCAGCAGCAGCCCCAGCTCGAAGGCACGTGCGCAGACGGCGGAGGCGCGCGCGGGGTCGGTGAACTCCAGGCCCCAGACGAGGCCGCGGCCACGGAACTGCGCGGTCGGCTCCTCGCCGCAGATCGCCAGCATCGTCTGCTCGACCTGCTCGCCGCGGGCCAGGGTCTGCTTCTCCATCTGGCCGTCGGCCCAGTAGGCGTCGAGCGTGGCGGCGGCGGTGACGAAGGCCGGGTTGTTGCCACGGAAGGTGCCGTTGTGCTCACCCGGCTCCCAGATGTCCAGCTCGCCCTTGAAGAGGCAGAGCGACATCGGCATGCCGTAGCCGCTGATGGACTTCGACAGCGTGACGATGTCCGGGACGATGCCGGCCTCCTCGAAGGAGAAGAAGCCGCCGGTACGGCCACAGCCCATCTGGATGTCGTCGACGATCAGGAGCATGTCCTGGCGGTGGCAGAGCTCCTGGAGGGCGCGGAGCCACTCGGCGCGGGCGACGTTGATGCCGCCCTCACCCTGGACGGTCTCCACGATCACGGCGGCGGGCTTGTTCAGCCCGGAACCCTGGTCCTCCAGGAGCCGCTCGAACCAGATGAAGTCGGGAACGGTGCCGTCGAAGTAGTTGTCGAACGGCATCGGGGTGCCGTGCACCAGCGGGATGCCGGCTCCGGCGCGCTTGAAGGCGTTGCCGGTCACGGCGAGCGAACCGAGCGACATGCCGTGGAAGGCGTTGGTGAACGAGACGACGGACTCGCGGCCCTTGACCTTGCGGGCGAGCTTCAGCGCCGCCTCGACGGCGTTGGTGCCGGTCGGGCCGGGGAACATCACCTTGTAGGGCAGGTCACGCGGGCGCAGGATCACGTTCTCGAAGGTCTCGAGGAACGCCCGCTTGGCCGTCGTGGCCATGTCCAGGCCGTGGGTGATGCCGTCGCGCTCGATGTAGTCGATCAGCGCGCGTTTCAGCACCGGGTTGTTGTGGCCGTAGTTCAGTGAACCGGCACCGGCGAAGAAGTCGAGGTACGAGTGTCCGTCCTCGTCGGTGAGCCGGGCGCCCTGCGCGCGGTCGAAGACTGCGGGCCAACCGCGGCAGTAGCTCCGTACTTCCGATTCCAGGGTCTCGAAGACGCTCAGTGCGGGCGGGGTGATGGTCACAGCGGATCTCCTGCTCGAGGGGGGTGTGACGGGCGGCGGGTCAGGCAAGCCCGGGGAATCCGCGCCCGGGCGGGGCGCGGAGGGGCGCTGAGAGGCTCTAGAACGGACCGATGCGGTAGAGCACCTCCGGCAGGTGCGACCCCTCGGGGAACAGCGCCCCCTCGAAGAGCACCTCGCGCTCCAGTGGCACGTCGTGCCGCTGCGCGAAGGACGTGAACAGCCGGTCGGAGGCGGTGTTGTCCGGGGTGACGGTCGTCTCGACCGAGGCCAGGCCCTGGTCGGAGGCGACACGGGAGGTCAGCGCGTCCAGCAGCGTGGCCGCCAGTCCCTTGCCGCGGTGGGCCTGGTCGACGGCCACCTGCCAGACGACGAGCGTCTCGGGGCGGTCGGGGCGGATGTATCCGGTCACGAAGGCGATCGGGTCGCCGTTCTCGTCGCGGGCGACCACGGAGGTCGCCGCGAAGTCACGACACCACAGCAGGTAACTGTACGAGGAGTTGAGGTCCAGTACCTCGGAGTCGCGGGCAATGCGCCAGATCGCGGCTCCGTCCTCCACTCGCGGGGTGTCGATTCTGAGGAATTCGCTTCGGGCACTTGCAAAATCTGCTGGTGCGGCGGTCATGCGAATTGAATTTACCCAGCAAAAATCAAAATTGCATCGTCGCAGGGGGTTGGGTCAGCGGCCTCGTTGTGCTATCACGCGGGCGCGGGCTGGGTCCGACCGGGGGGCGATTTCGCTAGTCTTGTCCGGAATTTAACGGCCATAACGGACTCGGTGTGGGGTCGGTCACATCGTTGTAACTCTCCTGAGATCCGTTCGCATTGCGTAGGCCGATCGAGTGAAAACTGTGGCGTTTAGCCTCGGGGAACGGGGGAAGAAGAATGCGGGGAGCTGCTCCCGATAAAGCAGCTCCCCTTTTACGTCGATTGAATTGCCGAACTTGCAGGCTTCAATTAATTCAGTCGTTCTGCCAGGTTTCCGCGACGGCTTCGCGGGAAGCCTCGATATCGGTCTTCCGGCCCGCCTCGCCGAGCGCGGCGCCCAAGGCGGCCAGCGAGGACAGCACCGTGTCCCGCGTCGCGTGCACACCGTAGTGATTGACCCGGATCATCTCCTTGGACAGAGCCCCACCGCCCGCGATCAGCGGCAGCGAGGAGTCGGCGGCGAGCGCCCGGCCGACCAGTGCCGAGGCGTCGAGATCCGCCGGCACGCGCAGTGTCGTCGCGACCGGAGCCGCGTCACGCGCGTCATGGACGTACGGCTCCAGCCCGCCGCCGAGCGCCGTGGCGCCCGCCCGGGTCGCCGCTGCCGCCGAGGCGTGCCGCGCCATGACCGTGTCCGCGCCGTCCGCCTCGATCCGCTCCAGACACGCGTCGAGCGCCAGCATCTCCAGCTGCGCGGGCGCGTGCGGCAGCGCCTTGCGGCCGCCGTCGATCCAGCGGGCCTTCCAGTCCAGCAGTGAGAGGTACGATTGCCGCGGGGCCTGCGGGTTGGCGGCCATCCGCTCCCACGCCCGCGCGCTCACCGACACCGCGGACACCCCCGCCGGGCCGCCCATGGCCTTCTGCGCGCCGATGACGCACAGGTCCACGCCCCAGGCGTCGACCAGCAGCGGCTCCGCGCCCACCGACGCGACGGCGTCCACCATGAACAGGGCGCCGTGCGCCCGCACGACCTCGCCGATCTCCGCGACCGGGTTGGTGTTGCCGGTCGCCGCCTCCGCGTGCACGAGCGAGACGAAGTCGATCGCGGGATGCTCGGCCAGCGCGCGCTCGACCTGCTCGGCGGTGACCGCCGTGTGGAACGGCACCGCCAGGTCGACGACCTCGGCGCCGCAGTCGCGCAGCCAGTCGCCGAAGGTCTGGCCGTACGGTCCCGTGACGATGTTCAGCGCGGTCGAACCGGGACGGGCGCCGCCCCGGATGCAGCCTTCGAGGGGCAGCAGCGCCTCGCCCTGCATGATGACGACGTCCTGCCCGGTGCCGAGGAGGGCGGCCACCCGCCGCTCGATCGCTGCGAAGCGCGCGGCGGTGAGCGGGGCGAGGTCGAGGAACGGGTGTGTCACGGTGGTGCTCTCTTCGGGTCGGCCGGTGCGCTCTCAGCGCCTGCGTCGAGGGTACTAAGCGCCCCCCTGCTCCCCGGCCGGACGGCCTCGTACAGTGCTGTCATGAGTGATCACGAGGTGGCGCCGGTGCTGCGGATCAAGGGGCGGGTGCTCGTCGGACCCGACGAGGTGAGGGACGGGCTCTGGGCGGTCGACGGGCGGATCACCTACGAGAGGCCGCCGGGCGCCGACGACGCCGCGACGCTCACCGGATGGGTCCTGCCCGGCCTCGTGGACGCGCACTGCCATGTGGGGCTCGGGCACCAGGGGCCGGTCGACGCGGCGACCAGCGAGAAGCAGGCACTGACCGACCGGGAGGCCGGCACGCTGCTCATCCGCGACGCGGGATCACCCTCCGACACCCGGTGGGTGGACGACCGCGAGGATCTGCCGAAGATCATCAGAGCGGGGCGGCACATCGCCAGGACGCGTCGTTACATCCGCAACTTCGCCCATGAGATCGAGCCCGGCGACCTCGTCGCCTACGTCGCCCAGGAGGCGCGGCGGGGTGACGGCTGGGTGAAGCTCGTGGGCGACTGGATCGACCGGGACGCCGGGGACCTGACCGCCTGCTGGCCGCGCGGCGAGGTCGAGGCCGCGATCGCCGAGGCGCACCGGCTCGGCGCCCGGGTCACCGCGCACTGCTTCGCCGAGGACGCGCTGCGGGACCTGGTGGAGGCCGGGATCGACTGCATCGAGCACGCGACGGGGCTGACCGAGGACACGATTCCGCTCTTCGCGGAGCGTGGCGTGGCGATCGTGCCGACCCTGGTCAACATCGCCACCTTCCCCGGCCTGGCGGCAGGGGGCGAGGCCCGGTTCCCCCGCTGGTCCGCCCATATGCGGCGGCTTCACGCGGACCGGTACGACACCGTGCGCGCGGCGTACGACGCGGGGATCCCGGTCTTCACGGGCACGGACGCGGGAGGGTCGCTGGCCCACGGCCTGATCGCGGACGAGGTGGCCGAACTGGTGAAGGCCGGCATCCCGCCCCTCGACGCGCTCTCCGCCACGGCCTGGGGCGCGCGGCGGTGGCTCGGCCGGCCGGTGCTGGAAGAGGGGGCCCCGGCGGACCTGGTGATGTACGACGAGGACCCGAGGGCGGACGTACGGGTGCTGGCCTCCCCGCGCGCGGTCGTGCTCAACGGGCGGGTGATGGGCTGACCCGCCGGGCGGCCCCCAAGGGGCGCCGTGTTGACCGGCGGTGACCCCGGGCCCCGGCTCTCGTTGAACCCACTCGGTGTGCCGCCCGGGACATCAGCCGAGCGCGCCCCGAAGGTGTGAAACGGGAGATTCCGAGGAACTCCTGTGCCGTTGGATTCGAATGTGCACACGGAAACCCCTCTTTGGAGTGAACTGGCGCCAGGTATCCGCCAGTTCACCCTCTGTGCGTAAAGATTCACGGAGTCGAGGCCCCCGGTGCCCGCGATGTCCCCCATTGACGGCTCCGGTGGCTCCATGTCTCTTGTGGGGGTTCCACCACCTTGAACAGCAACACCTTCCGTTCGGCTGCCCTGGCGGTCGCCGCAGCTCCCGTCGCACTGCTCGTCGCCGTCCCCGCGCACGCAGCCACCGCGACGGCCCCGGCCACTCCGGGCGGAGGCCACGGAAAGGCGAGCGCGGCCGTGCTCCGCGCCGGGCTCGACGTCTCGCTCCTGAACAAGTCGGTCCAGGTGCCGCTCACGACCTCGCTCAACGAGGTCCACGCGCCGGCGAGCGCGGAGAAGACCGCGCTCGCCGTCGAACTCGACGGCGTCGACAAGGGCCGCTCCTTCCACATGCTCAAGGCCGACGTCGCCACGGCGAACGCCACGGTGGACGCGCACAAGGCGGAGGGGTACAGCAACCTCGCCGCGGCGCGGGTGCATGTGCCGGGACTGCGGGCTCTCTCGCTGATCGAGATCCAGAAGGTCACGTCCAAGGCCGTGTGCGAGGTGGGCCACGAGCCGGTCGCGGAGTCGAACGTGCTGGGGCATGTGACGGTGCTCGGCAAGAAGACCACGCTCACGTCGGGAGGCACGACGAAGGTCGAGGTGCCGGGCGTCGGCGAGGTGACGCTCGACCTGTCGAAGACGGTGACGACCAAGCGGACGGCGGCCGCGACGGCGCTCCAGCTGCGGGTCTCCGTGAACCCGCTCAAGCTGAACGTCGCCGAGGTGGAGGGCGAGATCACGCTGGCCGAGGCGACGTGCGAGACGCCCGAGGGCGGCGGTCCGGACGACGGGGGTTCCTCCGGTAACGGCGGATCGACGGGCGGCGACAGCGGTTCCGGCGACAGCGGCTCCGGTGACAGCGGTTCCAGTGACACGGACGGCACGGGCGGCACCGGCGGCAAGGAAGAGCCCGTCGACGTGAAGCCCCAGACCGGATCCGACCCGGTCCAGGCCGCCACCGGCTCCGGAGACCTCGCCGAGACCGGATCCAGCTCCTCGACCCCGTACATCGCGGGTGGAGCCGCCGTCCTGCTGGCGGTCGGAGCGGGCGCCACGGTCCTCGCCCGTAAGCGCGCCCGGGGCTGACCACCTGCCGGTGGGAGCGGTGCCCGCACAGCGGAGCACCGCTCCCACTCGCCCCGGAGAACCGTCAGCCGACGGTTCTCCGGGGAAGCCCCTGAAGCGCCAGGTCGAGTGCCTGGAGGAACCTGTTGGTCGTCACACGGTCGCGTACGGCGAGCCGCAGGTACTCACCGCCCAGCCCGGGAAACGTGTCCCCCCGCCGCGCCGCGAATCCGCGCGAGCGCAGCAGATCCCGCACCTCGCCCGCCCGCTCCAGCCGCAGCAGCACGAACGGGCCGGCGGCAGGCTCCACCACCCGCACCTCGCTGAACTCCGCGAGACCGGCCAGCAGATGCGCCCGGTCCACCGCGATCCGGTCCGCCGCGTCCGCCGCCTCGACCAGGGCACGCGGCTCCATGCAGGCCTCGGCCGCCGCCAGCGCGGGGGAGGACACCGGCCACAACGGCTGCGCCTCCTGCAGCAGGGCGACCGTCTCCGGTTCGGCAAGCACATAGCCGATCCGCAGCCCCGCCAGCCCCCAGGTCTTCGTCAGGCTCCGCAGCACCACCAGCCCCGGTACGTCGGTACGCCCGCACAGCGCCTCACGCTCACCCGGTACGGCGTCCATGAACGCCTCGTCGACCACCAGTGTCCGCCCGGGCCGCGCCAGCCGCTCCAGCACCTCCGCGGGATGCAGCACGGACGTCGGGTTGGTCGGGTTGCCGACGACCACCAGGTCCGCGTCCTCCGGCACCGCCGCCGGATCCAGCCGGAAGCCGTCCTCCGGGCGCAGCAGCACCCGCCCGACCTCGTGGCCCGCCGCGCGCAGGGCCGCCTCGGGCTCCGTGAACTGCGGATGCACGACGACCGGCCGCCGGGCGGGCAGCGCCCGGGCGATCAGCACGAACGCCTCGGCGGCGCCCGCCGTGAGCAGAACCCTCTCCTCGGGCAGCCCGTGCCGCTCCGCGACCGCCGCCCGCGCCGGCCCCCCGTCCGGATAGGCGGCCAGCGACACCAGCGACGCGGCTATCCGCTGACGCAGCCAGTCCGGGGGTGTGCCGGTCCGTACGTTGACGGCGAGGTCGGTCAGATCCAGGCCGCGTACTTCCGCGTCGCCGTGGTGCCGCAGATCGGGCCCGGCGCTCTCGATGTGCTCAGTGGGGGGCAGCATGCCAGCAATGTTGAACGGCTCGGAGCGATTCGTCGATGCCGAGGTGTCGGCCGGGCGGCTCCGTCGGGCCACCGCGCAGGTCACCGACGCCGACTTCCGCTTGGGGACCAGCAGTTCACCGCCGTCCGCGAGTGCCGCGGACTCCGCGACCGACCCGGTGGCCACAGCCGCACGGGGCGCCGCCGAAGGGTTGGGCACGGGGACCTCCGCCAGTGCTCCGGCCGTGTACGGCCGCACGGGCACCCCAAGGCGCTCCGCCGCGCCTGCGATCCCCGGGTCGCCCGCCCGGGTGTCGAGGGTGGCCAGCTCGATCACGTCGCCGGCCGCGAGTCCGGCCTCCTGGAGCGTCCTCCGGATCAGCCCGAGCACCTCCTCGGCCTGGACGCCGCGGCGCGCGCCGACGCCGACGACGAGCTCGGCTCGGGTCATGGCAGAAGGTCCTTCCGGGGGCAGGGCTGGGGGGCACGGGTAAGGGCCGCCTGAGGTGCGGGAGGCGGGGTCAATCCGCTAGCAAGGGCCCATGGCGGTATTCGTCGCGCTCGGCGCGTTCCTGATGACCCTGGCGGGCGGCTGGGTCGCGCAGCGCGTCAGCGACCGCCGGCACCTCGTGCTCGGCTTCGCCGGCGGACTGATGCTGGGCGTCGTCGGTCTCGATCTGCTGCCCGAGGCCGTGGAGGCCGCGGGCGGTGTGGTGTTCGGCGTCCCCGCCGCCCTGCTGCTGTTCGTGGGCGGCTTCCTGACGGCCCATCTCGTCGAGCGCTCGCTGGCCGTACGCCAGGCGGCACACGGGGCGGGCGAGGAGAGGGTGCCGCAGGTCGGGCTGACGGCGGCGGCCGCGATGGTGGGCCACAGCCTGATGGACGGCATCGCGCTCGGCGCCGCGTTCCAGATCGGCGGCGGGATGGGGGCCGCCGTCGCGCTCGCCGTCATCACCCACGACTTCGCCGACGGATTCAACACGTACACGATCACCAGCCTCTACGGAAACGCCCGCCGCAAGGCGCTCCTGATGCTGTACGCGGACGCGCTGGCCCCGATCGTCGGCGCCGCGACCACGCTGCTGTTCACCCTTCCGGAGGAACTGCTCGGCTGTTATCTCGGCTTCTTCGGCGGGGCGCTCCTCTACCTCGCCGCTGCCGAGATCCTCCCCGAGGCGCACCACGACCACCCGGCCCGCTCCACGCTGCTGTGCACGGTCGCGGGAGTGGGCTTCATCTGGCTGGTGGTCGGCATCGCCGAGTGACGCCCGCCCCGGGACCGGCCCACGCGCGCGGAGCGGCGTCACCCCCGGCACCGCTCCACGAAACGCCGGGCCACCCCGGGCTCCGCAGCCCAGTGCGTGTGCAGATAACTCGCGTGCACGCCCTGCTGCACGAAGCCCTCCACCCGGCGCTCCGGCTGATGCAGACCCCAGGCGGGCGTCGCGCCCGCCCCGGGCTCCAGCACCGTCCGGTGGAACTCGTGCCCGCGCAGCCGGGTCCCGGCCACGGCCAGCACGCTGTCGGACACCGCCACCGCCTGCCGGTAGCCGAGCGTCAGCCGCTCGGACATCCGGGCCGACGCGTCCAGCACCCCGCACATGGGCCGCCCGTCCAGCTCACGGGCCAGATAGAGCAGCCCCGCGCACTCCGCCGCCACGGGAGCACCGGAGAGAGCCAGATCCGTGACCGCCCGGCGCAGCGGCTCGTTCGCGGACAGCTCCGGTCCGTACACCTCGGGGAAGCCACCGCCGATGACCAGCCCCGCCGTGCCCGTGGGCAGCTTCTCGTCGTGCAGCGGGTCGAAGACGGCCACCTCGGCGCCCGCCGCCGTCAGCAGCTCGGCGTGCTCCGCGTAGGCGAAGGTGAACGCCGCGCCGCCCGCCACGGCCACCACCGGCCGGGCCCCCTCCCGGGGGTACGCCTGCGGCTCCCACGCCTCGTCGGGCAGGGCCGGCGCCGAGCGCGCCAGTGCCATCAGGGCGTCCAGGTCGCACCCCTCGCGCACGCGGTCACCCATCGCCCGTACGGCTTCGAGGGCGTCGTTCTGCCGCTCGGCCACCGGGACCAGGCCCAGATGACGCGACGGGGTCGCCACCTGCGGCGCCCGCCGCAGCACCCCGAGCACAGGCAGCCCGGACTCGTCGAGCGCCTCCCGGAGCAGCGCCTCATGGCGGTCGGAGGCCACCTTGTTCAGGATCACCCCGCCGATCCGCACCTCCGGGTCCCAGGAGGCGAAACCGTGCACGAGGGCCGCGACCGACCGCGACTGCGAGGACGCGTCGACGACCAGCACGACGGGAGCCCGCAGCAGCTTGGACACCTGGGCGGTCGAGGCGAGTTCACCCTGCCCCGAGGCCCCGTCGTACAGCCCCATGACCCCTTCGACGACGGCCAGGTCGCAGCCGCTCGCCCCGTGCGTGAACAGCGGGGCGATCAGACCGGGTCCGCACATGTACGCGTCGAGATTGCGCCCCGGGCGGCCGGTGGCCAGCGCGTGGTAACCCGGGTCGATGTAGTCCGGCCCCACCTTGTGCGGGGAGACCGCGAGGCCACGACCCGCGAAGGCCGCCATCAGGCCCGTGGCGACCGTGGTCTTGCCGCTGCCCGAAGCGGGGGCGGCGACGACCAGTCGAGGAACACTCACCACTCGATGCCTCTCTGGCCCTTCTGGCCGGCGTCCATCGGGTGCTTGACCTTCGACATGTCGGTCACCAGGTCGGCGGCATCGATCAGCTTCTGCGGCGCGTTCCGGCCCGTGATCACCACGTGCTGGGTGCCCGGACGGTCCCGCATCACCTCGACGACCTCGTCGGTGTCGATCCAGCCCCAGTGCATCGGATAGGCGAACTCGTCGAGCACGTACAGCTTGTACGTCTCCGCCGCCAGGTCACGCTTGACCTGCTCCCACCCCTCGCGGGCCTTCTCCTCGTTGTCGAGCTGGTTGTCGCGCTGGACCCACGACCAGCCCTCGCCCATCTTGTGCCAGTCGACGGTGCCGCCCTCGCCGCTCGCGCCCAGCACCTTCAGCGCGTTCTCCTCGCCGACCTTCCACTTCGCCGACTTGACGAACTGGAACACCCCGATCGGCCAGCCCTGGTTCCAGGCGCGCAGCGCCAGCCCGAAGGCCGCCGTCGACTTGCCCTTGCCGATGCCCGTGTGGACGAACAACAGCGGACGGTTACGCCGCTGACGTGTCGTCAGTCCGTCGTCCGGTACCGATACCGGCTGTCCCTGTGGCATTAAGCGGCCCTCCCGGCAGCAGTGATGTCCTTGACCAGCCCGGCGATCGAGTCGGCGCGCAGCTCGTCGAGCGTGACCGCGCTGCCCCCCAGATCCCGTGCGAGCTGTGCGGCGAGCCCGAGGCGTACGATCCCCGACTCGCAGTCCACGACGACCGACGCGGTGCCCTCCGAGGCGTGCAGCCGTCCGGCCCGCGCCGCCAGCGCCACCGGGTCGACGCCTCCGGTCGCCCGGCCGTCCGTCACCACGACGAGGAGCGCCCGCCGGGACGGATCACGCAGCCGCTCCACCCGCAGCACGTCGTGCGCCTTGAGCAGCCCGGCGGCCAGCGGGGTGCGCCCGCCGGTCGGCAGCGTCTCCAGCCGCGCGGCGGCCGCGTCCACCGACGAGGTGGGCGGCAGCGCCACCTCGGCGTCCTTGCCTCGGAAAGTGACCAGGCCGACCTTGTCCCGGCGCTGATAGGCGTCCAGCAGCAGCGACATCACCGCCCCCTTCACGGCGCTCATCCGCTGCCGGGCAGCCATCGACCCGGAGGCGTCCACGACGAACAGCACGAGATTGCCCTCGCGTCCCTCCCGCGTCGCCTGCCGCAGATCGTCCCGCCGCACGACGAGACCCCGCCCCGAACGCCCGCGCGCCCGCTGGTGCGGAGCCGCCGCCTGCACGGTCGCCGCCAGGTGAAGCTTCGTCAGCGCACCCTCGGGGCGCCGGGATCCGGTGGTCCTGCCGTGCTCGGTACGCGCCCGGGACCGCCGCCCGGCCGCGCCCTCGCCCAGTCCGGGCACGCTGAGCATCTTCGTACGGAACGGCTCGCCGGCCCGAACGGGCTGCTGCTCCCCGGCACCGCCGCCGGGCGCGGGCGCGTCGCCGCTCCCGGTCCGCTCAGGGCCGGGCGCGTCGGTACCGCCGTCGTCGGGACCACCCGCGTCCGTACCGCCGTCGTCGGGGCCGCCGCCCTGCGGGGGCACCCCGCCGCCGGGCCCGTCGGGGTCCGGATCTTCGTCGCCCCCGCCGTCGCCGTCCGCCGCGTCCTGGAGGGCCTCGTCCAGCTTGTCCTCGTCCAGTCCGGGCGCGTCGAACGGGTTGCGCCGGCGCCGGTGGGGGAGCGCCAGGAGCGCGGCCTGCCGTACGTCCTCGGCGACGACCTCCTCGCGCCCCGCCCACGCGGCCAGCGCAGTCGCGGTGCGCGCCATGACGATGTCGGCGCGCATCCCGTCGACCTCGAACGCCGCGCACGTCGCCGCGATCTGCCGCAACACGCCGTCGCCGAGCACCACACGGGGAAGCAGGGCGCGCGCGGCGACGATCCGCTCGCGCAACGCGGCCTCCTCGTCGGCCCACCGCGCGGCGAAGGCGGCCGGATCGTCGTCGTGGGCGAGCCTGCGGCGTACGACCTCGACGCGCAGGTCCGTGTCACGCGAGGCCGCCACCTCGACGGTCAGCCCGAAGCGGTCCAGCAGCTGCGGCCGGAGCTCGCCCTCCTCCGGGTTCATCGTCCCCACCAGCAGGAAGCGCGCCGCGTGACGCACGGAGACACCCTCCCGCTCCACGTACGAGGCACCCATGGCCGCCGCGTCGAGCAGCAGGTCCACCAGGTGGTCATGGAGGAGATTGACCTCGTCGACGTACAGGATCCCGCGATGGGCCTCGGCGAGGAGCCCCGGCTCGAAGGCCTTCACGCCCTCCGAGAGAGCCCGTTCGATGTCGAGGGCGCCGACCAGCCGGTCCTCCGACGCGCCGACCGGAAGCTCCACGGTCCGCGCCGGACGCGACACGCCCGTACCCGTCTCGTGGGGACCGTCCGGACACGCCGGATCGGGCGCGCCCGGGGCGCACGAGAAGCGGCACCCCGCCACGACCTCGACCTCGGGCATGAGCGCGGCGAGCGCGCGTACGGCGGTGGACTTGGCGGTGCCCTTCTCGCCGCGGACCAGGACCCCGCCGACGGCGGGACTGACCGCGTTGAGCAGAAGACCCAGCCGCAGGTCGTCCTGTCCGACGATGGCGGTGAAGGGATACGGCGTACTCATAGGGCCTCCTCTGTCGCAACCACACCTGCATGACCGGGCGCGGGCGGCGCACCCGGCGGGATGAACGGCAGCCCCTGCGGCGGGCCGGTCTCGATCAGCCGCCACAACGCGTCCGTGTCCGCGTGTTCCTCGATCAGGTCCCCCAGCCGGTCCAGCTGTTCCTCCCGCAACGCCCCGAAGCTCGTGTCCGGCGCCGCGGTGAACCGCCGCCCCGAGGCCCGCGCGACCTCGCCCAGGAACGCCCGCCGGAACGCGTCGCTCTCCAGCGAACCGTGCCAGTGCGTCCCCCAGACCGAGCCCACCCGGCACCCGTCGAGGAACGGCTCGCCGCCGCTCACCTCGGCGACCCCGTGGTGGATCTCGTAACCCTCCACCGGCTCCCCGAGCGCCGACCCGACGGGCCGCCCCAGGACCTTCTCCCGGCCGAAACGGACGCGTACGGGCAGCAGCCCGAGTCCCTCGACCAGTCCGGCCCGCGACTCCACGTCGTCCTCGATCCGCTCGCCCAGCACCTGGAACCCTCCGCAGATGCCCAGCACCGGGCGGCCCTCCGCGGCACGCCGGGCCAGCGCGTCGGCCAGCCCCCGCTCGCGCAGCCACGCCAGCGCCTTCACGGTGCCCCGCGTCCCGGGCACGATCACGAGGTCCGCGTCGACGAGCTCCTCCGCCCGGTCCACGAACCGCACCACCACACCCGGCTCGGCCGCCAGCGCGTCCACATCGGTGAAGTTCGACATCAGCGGCACGGCGCACACCGCGACCCGCAGCACGTCCTCGCCGTGCGGCGGCGCCACGACCGACTCGCGTACGGTGCCGCGCATCGAGACCCGCAGCCCGTCCTCCTCGTCGATGCCCAGCCCGTGGGCGTACGGCAGCACCCCGTACGTCCGCCGCCCCGTGAGCCCGAGCAGCATGTCGAGACCGGGTTCCAGCAGCGACACGTCACCGCGGAACTTGTTGACGAGGTATCCCGCGACCAGCGACTGGTCCTCGGGGCTCAGCAGCGCCGTCGTGCCGAAGAACGAGGCGAACACACCGCCCCGGTCGATGTCGCCGACCACCAGCACGGGAAAGCGCGCCGCCCGGGCGATGCCCATGTTCACGATGTCCGTGCGCCGCAGATTGATCTCGGCAGGACTGCCCGCCCCCTCGCAGATCACGGCGTCATACGTGCCCCGCAGCTGCTCCAGACAGTCCACGACCGTCCCCAGCAGCGCCTCCTGGCGACCGCCGTGGTAGCCGCGGGCGCTCATCTCGCCCACCGGCTTCCCCATCAGGACGACCTGGCTCGACCGGTCGCCGCCGGGCTTGAGCAGCACCGGGTTCATCAGCGCGGACGGCTCCACCCGGGCGGCCTGCGCCTGCATCGCCTGGGCGCGGCCGATCTCCGCCCCCTCCCGGGTGACGAACGAGTTCAGCGACATGTTCTGCGCCTTGAACGGCGCGACCTTCACCCCCCGGCGCACCAGCCACCGGCAGATCCCCGCCGTGACGACGCTCTTGCCCGCGTCCGAAGTGGTCCCCGCGACCAGCAGCCCGCCGCTCATCCGACTCTCCGTCCCATGGCCGACCGCCCCGCCGCACACACGACGAGGGCCAGCACACTCACCCGGCGCGACAGCCGCACCGCGCGTTCGATGTCCGTGACCCGCACGTCCCGGCCGGCCCCGCCGTTGAGCACCGGCCGGTGCTCGACCCGCCCGCCGTACGCGAGCGTGCCGCCGAGGCGTACGCCGAGCGCCCCCGCGAACGAGGCCTCCACGGGGCCCGCGTTGGGGCTGGGGTGCCTGCCCGCGTCCGCCCGCCACGCCCGGACCGCCTCGCGCGGGCGGCCCCCGGCGGCCACGGCGAGCACGGCGGTGAGCCGGGCCCCGGGCCAGCCGGCGATGTCGTCGAGCCGGGCCGACGCCCAGCCGTAGCGCCGGTAGCGGGGCGACTTGTGCCCGACCATGGCGTCGAGCGTGTTGACCGCCCGGAAGGCGACCAGCCCGGGCACCCCGCCGAGCGCGCCCCACACGAGGGCCCCCACGACGGCGTCCGAGGTGTTCTCGGCGACGGACTCCACCACGGCGCGGGCGATCTGCTGCCCGTCCAGTGCCTGCGGATCACGGCCGCACAGATGCGGCAGCCGCTCCCGGGCGAGCTCGATGTCCCCGGCGGCCAGCGCCCCGCCGACGGCACGCGCCTCGCGGCCCAGTGAGGTGCCCCCGACGACGGACCAGGTGGCGGCGGCGGTCAGCGCCACGGCGGCGGCGGGACGGTTCCGGACGGCACGCGCCGCCAGGGCGGCGGCGCCCGTGGCGCCCCCGGCGCAGACGAGCGTGTGCAGGGCGCCCCAGCCGCGGTGGTCACGCCACAGGCGGCGCTCGGCGCCCGCCGCCGCACGCCCGAAGGCGGCGACGGGGTGGCCACGCCGGGGATCACCGAACAGCAGGTCGCCGATCAGGCCGGCGGCGGCTCCGTACGCGAAGATGCGGTCGGCTCGCACCGCTCAGCCGGCCGTCGCGCCTCGGAGGACCTTCGTGACAGGTGGTGAAGCGACCGACGCAGGGCAGCCAGGCATGGCGTATGTCCTCACTCAGGGTCCGCGCCCTGGTTCGACGTGACCGGCGACGAGAGTCTCCTGGCTTCCGGATCCGCAGTTCCTCCGGCCTTCCAGCCCGCGGTGGCGGGCCGTGACTTCCGTGTGGAGGCTGCTCCCCGGTGACAGTGGCGGGACCGCGCCGGATTCGCACCGGCTTCCTCTCCTGTCGCCGTAAGGCCGGCAGGCACATGTGTGCCGGTCGGCCTAAATGGCTCCGGCAGTCCACCATGCCCCGTGAATGCCCGTCAACCTGCCGTTGACCTGCGAGGCTTCAATGTGCTCAGACGCACACCGGGCCGGACACACGTGGTGTGTCCGGCCCGGGCGGAAGTCCGCGGGGGAGCGGTCAGGCGACGATCAGATAGATCCCGTACGCGACCGCCGCCGCGCACAGCCCGAAGCAGGCGTACGCGCCGGTGCGCACCAGGCCGTTGGCACCGCCGCCGCCCTGTGCGGTCGACGTCTGCCGGGCCATGCCCGTGATACCGAGGGTGAAGAGGCCGACCAGCGCGACGGTGACCACGAGGCTGACGCCGAAGACGGACGCGAGAGCTGCCCAGTCGATGTTCATGCGGATCCGTCCTTACACCGTGGCCGGGTCGGCCGGGGTTCCGGCCGTCGTGGCCGGGGCCGAGATGGTGGTCTTGAGCTCCGGTACGAGGGCACCGGCGGGCGGCGGGCTGACCGCGGAGATGGCGGTGGTGACGACGCCCGCGGGCTCGGCCTCCGCGTTCACGTTGGTGTGGTCGACCGGCTTGCGGCGCGACAGCAGCCAGATGGCTCCGGAGCCCGCGACGAGGAGGACGGCGACCGCCCCGACGCCCCAGGGCCCCTGCTTGGTCAGGAACTCGGCGCCCGCGCCCATCAGACCGGCGGCCGGCAGGGTCAGGCCCCAGGCGACGAACATCCGGGTGGCGGTGGACCAGCGGACCACGCCTCCCTTGCGTCCGAGACCCGCGCCCATGACGGCACCGGAGCAGGACTGCGTGGTGGAGAGGGAGAAGCCGAGGTGCGAGGAGGCCAGGATGACCGTGGCCGCACTGGTCTGGGCCGCGAAGCCCTGCGGCGGACGCAGGTCGGTGAGGCCGCTGCCCATGGTGCGGATGATGCGCCAGCCGCCGAGGTAGGTGCCCATCGCGATGGCGATACCCGCGGAGGCGATGACCCAGACCGGCGGGTTGGAGCCGGGGGACAGGACGCCACCGGTGACCAGGGCCAGGGTGATGATGCCCATGGTCTTCTGCGCGTCGTTGGTGCCGTGGGCGAGCGAGACGAGACCGGCCGAGGCGATCTGGCCGGCGCGGTACCCCTTGGCGGTCGACTTCAGCTGCGCCTCGTCGGTGATCTTCCGGTTGAGGCGGTACGTCAGCTTCGTGGCCAGCAGCGCGGCGAGACCGGCCACGACCGGGGCGGCGATCGCGGGCAGCAGGACCTTCGTGACGACGGTGCCGCCGTTGATCGAGGACCAGCCGGCCGACATGACCGCGGCGCCGATGAGGCCGCCGAAGAGTGCGTGGGAGGAACTGGAGGGCAGGCCGACCAGCCAGGTCAGCAGATTCCACAGGATCGCGCCGACGAGCGCCGCGAAGATGACCTCGGTTCTGAGGCCGTTCTCGTTGATGATCCCGCCGGAGATCGTCTTGGCGACCTCCACCGACAGGAACGCGCCGACGAGGTTGAGAACGGCGGACATGGCCACCGCTGTCTTGGGCTTGAGAGCGCCGGTCGAGATGGTGGTGGCCATCGCGTTGGCGGTGTCGTGGAAACCGTTCGTGAAATCGAACACGAGAGCTGTCACGATCACAATCGCGAGCAGCAGCGTGATGTGTTCCATTTACCCAGGCAATCGTTCGACGTCATTGGCACGTGGAACGTAAGCAACCAGGGTGAACGGAAGATGAACTGGGCAGGGCGGCACGGTGACCCCAACCGTGTGCACCGGTTCCGCTTGTGTGCGCGAGGGGTGGGCCGGACCGTCGCCGCCGGTGCGGGGCCCCGTGCCGCCCGACGCGGGGGATCTTGACCGCGACCGATTCATCCCTTCGGGGAGACATGGGTCACGTGACTCTTAGGATCCCCGTATGGGTGACATGGATGAGCGTGCTGTCGAGCAGGCGTGGAACGGTGTCGTCGCGACGGCCCGGAGGACGGCGGCGGAGGGCCTGGTCGTCGGGACCTCGGGCAACGTGTCGGCCCGGGTCGGCGACATCGTCCTGGTCACCCCCAGCGGGGTGCCCTACGACCGGCTCGGACCCGGGGACACCGTCGGCGTCGACCTCGAAGGACGCCAGGTCATCGGCGACCTGGTCCCGACCAGCGAACTCCCGCTCCACCTGGCCGTCTACCGCGGCAGCGACGCCGCGGCGGTCGTCCACACCCACGCCGTGCACGCCACGGCCGTCTCCACCCTCGTCCCCGAGGTGCCGCTCATCCACTACGCCGCCGCCCTCCTCGGCGGCCCCGTCCGCACCGCCGCCTACGCGCGCTACGGGACGCCGGAGCTCGCCGGCAACATGCTGGCCGCCCTGCGCGACCGCACCGGCTGCCTGCTGCGGAACCACGGCACCGTCACCTACGGGCGCACCCTCGACGAGGCCTACGACCGCACCGCCCAGCTCGAATGGATGTGCAGGCTCTGGCTCACCGCGAGCTCCGTACCCGGCCACAGCCCGAGCCTCCTCACCCCGGCCCAGCTGCACGACGTCCAGGACGCCCTGAAGGGCTACGGCCAGCGCGGCTGAGCCCGGCGCCGCACCGTACGGCCCCTGCCCACTGGCCAACGGCGCCCCCGCCCACGACACTGGAGCCGTGCGCCCGGCAACAGCGGCGGCAGTGGCCGCAACCTCGATCCTCGGCGTCGGCGCGGCAGCGGTCGCCGCCGGCCGCTACGCCAGCGACGCCGCCCTCGGGGCGCCTTCGCCACGCCCCTTCCCGGCCGACCGCCGTCTCACCGTGCACGCCACCGCGGCCGGCCAGATCACTCTGACCCGCTCCTTTCCCGCGCTGCGCCCCGGTACGTACGGACTGGCCGGCCGCGGTGTCCACGCGGTGGTCGGCCCGGTGATCGAACAGGTGCCTGGTCATTCCGTCATCTCTCCCGACACCGTGGTCCGCCGGCTGGAGCGCGTGACCCTCGGCAGCCTGAAGCCCGGCGCCCGGGTCCGCCTCACGCCGGAGCTCCACCGCGGCGACCCGCTCGCCGCCCTCGGCCTCGCGTACAAGGAGGTCGAGGTCCCCGGCGAACTCGGCCCCCTGCCCGCCTGGTTCGTGCCCGCCGCCCGTGACACCTGGGTGATCACGGTGCACGGCCTCGGCACCACCAGGGACCACCCCATGAACGTGATGGGGTTCCTCAACGCCCAGCAGCTTCCCGTGCTCGACCTGGCCTACCGCGGCGACGTGGGCGCCCCGCGCTCCCCGGACGGGCTCGCCCACCTCGGCGAGTCCGAATGGCGCGACCTCGACGCGGCCATCCGCTACGCGGTGCGCTACGGGGCCGAGAACGTCATCCTGTACGGCTGGTCCTCCGGCGCCTCGATGGCCCTGCACGCGGCCGTCAACTCCGCCCTCCGCGATCGCGTCAGCGGCCTCGTCCTCGACTCCCCGGTCCTGGACTGGAAGACCACCCTGCGCGCCCTCGCCTCGGCCCGGGGCGTCCCCTCCGCGCTGCTGCCCCTCGCCGTCCGGGCCGCCCAGGGGCAGACCGGGCTGCACGGAGCCCCGCTCCTGGACACCTCGGTGCCGACGGCCCTGCACGCTCCCACGATGATCGTCCACGGCCCCGACGACACCCTGGCGCCCTGGCAGCAGTCCCGGGAACTCGCCGAACGCCGCCCGGACCTGGTGTCCCTGCACTCCGTACCGCAGGCTCCGCATGCGGCGATGTGGAATGCCGACCCGGCCGGTTACGAAGAGGCGCTCCGGCGCTTCCTCACGCCCCTGATGTGAGCTGATGCGCCGGAACCGCCCGGTTGGCACCCCTGCCCGGAAGCCCTCCGAATCCTGTTGACACGGCTTCCGTTTGGGCTTTCGGGCCGTCAGAGGCAAGACTGCTCCTCGTGACGTCCCGTACCCCGCGCGACTCCAGGCTGCGACTTGTCCGCCCGCGACCCCAGGCGACCGCCCGCAAGGCCGTGACGACCCGGCGCACCAGGCCGGCCCCCCGCCCACCCGAGGGCACACCGCCCCCGGCGGAACTGGCACGCCAGGCCAGGGCCGTACTGGCCGACGCCGTACGGATCGCCCACTGGGCCGCGGACGGCACGAGCACGGGCTCCGCCCCGCTCGCCGCCCAGGCCCTGGAGCGGGCCGCCGCCGCGCTGGAGCTGTCCCCGGCCCAGGTCCGGGCCGGCTGGGACCGGGCCAGGCTGGCCGGACTCATCGAGCTGCACGGCGACACCGCCCGCCCCGGCTGGCGACTGCGTGCCTGGGACCGTGACGACTCCGCCGTGCTCCGGGGCTGGGTGGCGCTCTTCGACGCCTGGTCGCTGGTCCACGCCTCACCCGACGGCATCGAGGCCACCGCGGTGGCGGAAGCCGTCGAGGCCGTGCCCCAGGTGCTCTCCCTGCTCCAGCTCTCGGCGGGCGCCGTGACCGTGCCCGCGCTCCTCGACCTGCTGGGCCAGCGCGTCGCGGAGCTCCACGAGGAGCGGTGCGAGGTGCCGTACGGACCCCAGGAACAGCCCGTGGCCACGGGCGGGCGGTCCGCCGAGCTCAACGCCCTGCTGCTCGACTGGGCCCTGGAGGGGCTCGCCTCCGTCGGCGCCCTCACGCTCGGCGCCGGCCACGCGACTCTCACTCCGCTGGGCAACTGGGCGGTCTGGGTCAAGCTCGAACAGATCTGCGTCGCGGCCCAGAGCCCGGCCGGCAACATCGAGCAGTCCGCGGCCGACATGCTGCTCGGCTGTGCCCGGCTCACGCCCGGACCGGCCCGTGCCGAATACCGGGCCTGGCTCGCCGCCCGGCCCGTGGGCAGCGCGGTCGCCGAGCTGCTGGCCGTCGCCCGCGGCGAGGACGCCCTGCTGCGCGGCCTCGCCTTCGAGGCGCTGCGCGTCGTCGGCGCCCCCGCGGAGCCCGTCGTCCGCTCCGTCGTCACGGAGGCGCCGCTGCGCCCGTACGCACTGCTCTGGCTCGCCGAGTACGAGGGCACGGACCCGGACGACGCCCAGGACGTCCTCAGCCGTGAGGAGGCCACCTGGCTCTGGGTCGACACGGCCGCGGCCGTGGCCGACCACGGCGAGACCGGGCTGCTGGTCCGCCATCTCGACTCCGCGGTCCAGGGCACGGTCCCCGCGCTCCTCGACGAGGTGCGGACCGTGGGGCACCCGAGGACCGTCCAGGTGCTGGTCGCCCTGGCCGCCGCCCACCCGGACCCGGCCCTCGCCAAGGCCGTACGCCGCGCCGCCTTCCAGGTGCACACCGGCGGGGCCTGACCGCGCGCGCCGACGGGGCTGCGCCCCGGGGAGTCAGCCCGAGGTCCCCGGGGAGTACGTCCCGAAGCTCCACACGTTGCCCTCCGCGTCCCGCGCCATGTAGTCGCGTGAGCCGTAGTCCTGGTCGGTGGGCGGCATCAGGATCTCCACGCCGTGCTCCACGGCCCGCGCGTGGTGGGCGTCCACGTCGTCCACCACCACGTACACCCCGGCGGGCCCGGCACCGGCCATCGCCTTGGCGAAGACGCCCCCGCCCCCCTTGGAACCGAGCATCACCCGGCCGTTGCCGCAGGACAGCTCGGCATGGAGCACGCTGCCGTCCTCGCCCTCGTACACCCCTTCCGCGGTGAACCCCAGGGCCTGGGTCAGCACTCCGATCGCGGCCTTCGCGTCGTCGTACAGAAGTGTCGGAAAGACCGTGGGAACACCGTCCGTGCCTGCCATTACGCTCACCCTCTCCAGCCGTCCCGATGTGATCTCCGTCTCAGTCTCGCACCGGCCACCGGCAACGTCAGCCGAAGGTGTCGCGGCGGCCCGGGTCACCGGTGCGGAATCCCGTGGTGAACCACCGGCGGCGCCGCGCGGCCCTGTCCGCCCGGGGTAACGGCCTTGTGCGTGCCGCAGTGACGGGCCGGGAGCATGCGGTAAAGCAGGTGGACACCGCCAGTAGACTGAGTCCCATGGCAATTCTCCTTGTGCATTAGACGGCGTCGAGTCGTGAGCCCGCTGTCCCTCCGCCGTCCATACCGCCCTGGAGTTTTTCCGTGATCACCGCTTCCGGCATCGAGCTGCGCGCCGGCGCCCGCATCCTCATCGAGTCCGCCTCCTTCCGTATCGCCAAGGGTGACCGCATCGGCCTGGTCGGCCGCAACGGCGCAGGCAAGACCACCCTCACCAAGTGCCTCGCGGGGGAGGGGACCCCGGCCGGCGGCACCATCACCAACAGCGGTGAGGTCGGCTACCTCCCGCAGGACCCGCGCACCGGCGACCTCGACGTCCTGGCCCGCGACCGCATCCTCTCGGCCCGCGGGCTCGACGAGATCCTGCGCAAGATGCGGGAGAACGAGGAGCGGATGGCGAACGGCAAGGGCGCCACCCGCGAGAAGGCCATGAAGCGGTACGAGCGCCTGGAGACGGAGTTCCTCACCAAGGGCGGGTACGCCGCCGAGGCCGAGGCCGCCACCATCGCCGCCGCGCTGAGCCTGCCCGACCGGGTGCTCGGCCAGCCCCTGCACACCCTCTCCGGTGGTCAGCGCCGCCGTGTCGAGCTCGCCCGCATCCTCTTCTCGGACGCCGACACCCTGCTGCTCGACGAGCCCACCAACCACCTCGACGCGGACTCGATCGTCTGGCTGCGTGACTACCTCAAGACCTACCGCGGCGGCTTCATCGTGATCTCCCACGACGTCGAGCTCGTCGAGACCGTGGTCAACAAGGTGTTCTACCTCGACGCCAACCGCGCGCAGATCGACATCTACAACATGGGCTGGAAGCTCTACCAGCAGCAGCGCGAGGCCGACGAGAAGCGCCGCAAGCGTGAGCGCCAGAACGCCGAGAAGAAGGCCGCGACCCTCAACGCGCAGGCCGACAAGATGCGCGCGAAGGCCACCAAGACCGTCGCCGCCCAGAACATGGCCAAGCGCGCCGACCGGCTGCTCTCGGGCCTGGAGGCCGTGCGGGTCTCCGACAAGGTCGCCAAGCTGCGCTTCCCCGACCCCTCCCCGTGCGGCAAGACCCCGCTGATGGCCGAGGGCCTCTCCAAGTCCTACGGGTCGCTGGAGATCTTCACCGACGTGGACCTGGCCATCGACAAGGGCTCCCGAGTCGTGATCCTCGGCCTCAACGGCGCGGGCAAGACCACGCTGCTGCGCCTCCTCGGCGGCGCCGAGAAGCCCGACACCGGCCAGGTCATCGAGGGTCACGGCCTCAAGCTCGGCTACTACGCCCAGGAGCACGAGACCCTCGACCCGGAGCGCTCCGTCCTGGAGAACATGCGTTCGGCGGCGCCCGACCTCGACCTGGTCGCGGTCCGCAAGACGCTCGGTTCCTTCCTCTTCTCCGGTGACGACGTCGACAAGCCCGCCGGAGTGCTCTCCGGCGGTGAGAAGACCCGGCTCGCCCTGGCGACGCTCGTCGTCTCCTCCGCCAACGTGCTGCTGCTCGACGAACCGACGAACAACCTCGACCCGGCCAGCCGCGAGGAGATCCTCGGGGCGCTGCGCACCTACAAGGGCGCCGTCGTCCTCGTCACCCACGACGAGGGCGCCGTCGAGGCGCTCCAGCCGGAGCGGATCATCCTGCTGCCCGACGGGGTCGAGGACCTCTGGGGTGCGGACTACCGGGACCTGGTGGCCCTCGCCTGACCCGCCCGAGCCCCTGGATCCGGTGCGGGGCCCGGTGATCCAACGCGTCTGGATCATTCGGCCCATCGGTGATCCATCATCTGGGTGAGTGGGTCTCGTACCCCGGCGCGGCGCCCGGCAGTTAGCTGCCGGGCGCACTCATTTCCGGCCACTTCACCCCGTACGGCCCTGACCTGGCTGTTTTTCCCGCGTGCCGTCCCTCAGGGGCCCCGAGACCCTTGGAATGTCGAATTCCGCTTGTGTTCCGCCGCTTCCGGACGCGGAATCCGGTCGTACGGACCTTGCCGAATGGGTGGCCAGGAAGCGCGGGAGGGGTGATCATGAGAGTCCAGAGCGCACTTCCTTGAGGAGGCACGGGTGGCCGAGACTCTGAAGAAGGGCAGCCGGGTGACCGGCGCCGCGCGCGACAAGCTCGCGGCAGACCTGAAGAAGAAATACGACTCCGGTGCGAGCATCCGGGCGCTGGCCGAGGAAACGGGCCGCTCCTACGGATTCGTCCACCGGATGCTCAGCGAGTCCGGAGTCACGCTGCGGGGACGCGGCGGAGCGACTCGCGGCAAGAAGGCCGCTACGGCCTGACGGCGGCAGCGGGTCCGGAGCGGGCGCACATCCGCTCCGGGGCTCACCGGAACACCGGGTGGCCACCCGGCCGACCGCGAGGTCGTCCGGGTGGTTACTGTTCAGTTACTTGCCAGTAAGTGCTGACTGCACCCGATCCGGAGGCGCTCCATGACCTCGCTCGACTCTGTGCTCGACAAGGACGGCGTACGGCTCACCGTCGATGACGCGGTTGCCACGGTGACGCTCACCAACCCGGCCAAGCGCAACGCTCAGTCTCCCGCTCTGTGGCGGGCGTTGGCAGAGGCCGGACGGGCACTCCCCGGCAGCGTGCGGGTCGTCGTGCTCCGCGGCGAGGGCAAGTCCTTCTCCGCGGGCCTCGACCGGCAGGCATTCGCACCCGAGGGCTTCGACGGCGAGCCGTCCTTCCTCGACATGGCGCGCGGCCCGGAGTCCGAGCTCGACGCGACCATCGCCGAGTACCAGGAGGCGTTCACCTGGTGGCGCCGCAACGACATCGTGTCGGTCGCGGCCGTCCAGGGGCACGCGATCGGTGCCGGCTTCCAGCTCGCCCTCGCCTGCGATCTGCGGATCGTCGCCGAGGACGTGCAGTTCGCCATGCGCGAGACCAGCCTCGGTCTCGTTCCCGACCTCACGGGCACCCACCCCCTGGTGAACCTCGTGGGGTACGCACGCGCGCTCGAGATCTGCGCCACCGGCCGCTTCGTGCACGCCGAGGAGGCCGAGCGCACCGGTCTCGCCAACCTCGTCGTCCCCGCCGACCAGCTCGACGCGGCGGCGCGCGACCTGGCCGGGGCCCTGCTCGCCGCCCCACGCGACGCCGTCGTCGAGACCAAGGCGCTGCTGAGCGGCGCCCTCTCGCGTACGTACGAGGAGCAGCGCACCGCCGAGCGGGCCGCTCAGGGCCGCCGCCTGCGCGACCTCGCGGGTCTCTCCGACTGAAGCAGCCGCACTCCCGGCCCCCGCCGCCCGGCGGGGGCCGTGTCAGTCCCGGTTCACGACGGCTGTGACCAGCACGGCGACCGTCGGCCTGCCCTCCACGGCCTCGGCCACCGCGCCGCGCACCGCCCGCGCCACATCGAGCGCCCGGTGGTCCCCCGCCGTCGCGAGCTCCACCTGGACATGGCCTTCCGAGTGCTGCACCGCGCTGCCCAGCACCCGCGTCAGCGAGACGACTCCCGGGACCCCTGCCGCCGCCATCCCCGCGGATCCTTCGGGTTCCGCCGCGTGAACGACGGCGGACGGCTCCGTGTCGGGGCGGGGCTCCTCCTCCAGCAGCTCCGTCACCCTGAGGTCCACCTCGTCGACCACCAGGCCGAGCCGCTGGGCCGCCGCCGCCAGCAGGGCGGCACGCAAGGCGTCAGCGGTGGCGGGCAGCGGCCGCCGCGCCGTCGCCGAGAAGCCGGCCTCGATCCGCAGCGGTCCGGGCCGCAGCCCGCTGGGAGGCCGCGGCACCACCGGATCCGGGGCCTGGTCCTCGTCGGCCGGGGCGATCCTGAGCTTCCCCAGCGCGGCCCCCGATCCTGCCGCGGCGTCCCTCAGTACCTCTGCCGCCGCTCGTTCCGCGATCCAGGATCCGTCTGCGGGGCCGCCCAAAGGGAGCAGTCTGCCGAGACCGAGCCGTTGGCGTACCGCGGACGTCCATCCATCGGCCCGGTGCGGGCTGTCAGCCGTTGTCATTGCTCCACCCTGCCGTATCCACGGCGCGGGACCGGGCAAGCGCACTTACTGTGGGCCACGGAAGTTCAACCCGCCCCGAAGGGAAGAGCGGCGATGACCGAGAGCTCACAGCGGAACCGGCCCGACAGCCCCGGCAGTGTGACCGGCGGGGACGACGGCAGGCAGGGCCAGTTCAGCAAGCGCGGCGGGGGCGCCCCCGCGACACGCGGCCGTACCACCATCGCCGACGGCGTGGTCGAGAAGATCGCCGGAATGGCGGCACGGGACGTCGGCGGGGTCCACGCGATGGGCAGCGGCATCTCCCGGACCTTCGGCGCTGTACGCGACCGGGTTCCCGGCGGCAACAAGTCCGTGTCCCGCGGCGTGAAGGCGGAGGTCGGCGAATCGCAGGCCGCCCTCGATCTGGAGATCGTCGTCGAATACGGCGTGGCGATCGCCGAGGTGGCGCGCGATGTGCGGGAGAACGTCATCGCGGCGGTCGAGCGGATGACCGGCCTGGAAGTCGTCGAGGTCAACATCGCCGTCAGCGACGTCAAGCTGCCCGATGAGGACGACGACGAGGACGAGTCCGAGTCACGCGTCCAGTAAGCCTTCCCCGCGCGGCAGTTGAGGAGCACACGATGAGCATGGCTGTGGTCGGCCTGGTGGCCGGCATGGCGCTCGGTTTCGCCGGATACTTCGGTGGATTCGGGGCCTTTCTGCTGGTGGCCGCGCTGGGCGCGGTCGGCTTCATCGCCGGCCGCTTCCTGGACGGCGACCTCGAACCCGGCGACTTCTTCCGGAGTCGCGAGCGCGGCGACCGGCGACGGTGACGGGGGTGACAGGCCGGGTCGACGCCGCCGCGCGAGGGCAGACCCGGATCGCCGACCGGGTCGTCGCGAAGATCGCCGCGCAGGCGGCCAAGGAGGCCGTCGAGGAACGGCCCGCGGACGCCGACGCACCGCGCGCCACCGTCACCGTGCACCGTGACACCGCCCGGGTACGGGTCAGCCTCGACCTGGCCTATCCCTGCGACATCGGCCGGCAGTGCGGCGCGGTGCGTCGTCGGGTGGCCGAGCGGGTAAAAGCCCTTGCGGGGATGGAGGTGCCCGAGGTGGCGGTGCAGGTCGAACGGCTGCATCGGTCAGGAGCGGGCACCGCACCGGAGGGGAGCATCCGATGACCGAGCCCCAGGACCCGGAGAACAGCACGCGGCGCCTGCCCACCGTCGAGTCGTCACCACCCGGCGGGGTGCTGGAGATGGACCAGTCCGCGTCGGGCTCCAGCTACGAACCCGCCGCCGCGCCTGAGCGGACCGCCGGCAGGGCGGGCCGTTTCTGGTCGGGGCGCAGGATCCCCGCCGCCCTGGTCGCCCTGATCGTGCTCGGCGGCGCCGGGCTTCTGCTCTACGACGTCGCGGCGGTGCGGGCCGACCACCCGGCGATGCGGTGGCGGCGCTCCGTCGCCGACGACCTGGCGAGCCGTCACCTCGACGACGTATGGGTCCTCGCGGGATCGGCGCTGGCCGCCGCACTGGGCCTCTGGCTGCTCCTCCTGGCCCTCACCCCAGGACTGCGTTCCCTGCTCCCCATGAGCCGCCGGCACACAGGTGTACGGGCCGGGCTCGACCGGAAGGCCGCGGCTTTCGTGCTGCGCGACCGGGCCGTGGAGGTGGCCGGTGTGCAGTCCGTCCGGGTGAAGATGAGCCGTCGTAAGGCGACCGTGCGCGCCCTCTCGCACTTCCGTGAACTCGACGACGTCAGAGCCGACCTGGACGCCGTCCTGTCCAACGCCATCGGCGAACTGGGCCTGGCGCGGCCGCCCGGCCTCTCGGTGCACGTGCGCCGGCCGGCGAAGAAGGGGTGACCCCGTGATCAAAACCGTCAACCGGGTCCTGCTCGGCCTGGCAGGGCTGATCCTCGTCGTCGTCGGCGGCGCCGTCCTCGCCACGGGACTCGGCCTGTCCGCACCCTCCTGGTGGCCCTTCGGCGGCACGGACGACGTGCTGCTCAGCAAGGCCGACCGGACCAGGTGGCGTGACGAGGGCTGGTGGTGGCCCACCGTCATCGCGGTCCTCGCCGTCCTGGTCGTCCTCGCGCTGTGGTGGCTCCTCGCCCAGCTGCGCCGCGGGCGCCTCGCCGAGGTGCTGGTCGACAGCGGCGACGGCGAGGGAGCGCTGCTGCGCGGCAAGGCCCTGGAGGGTGTGATCGGCGACGAGGCCGGGGCGCTGGACGGGGTGTCCGAGGCCAAGGCCACGCTGACCGGCCGGCGCACCGCCCCGCACGCCCGCGTCCGGCTGCTGATGGAGCCGCACGCGGCCCCGGCACTGGTGCTGCGCGGGCTCTCCGAAGGGGCGCTGACCCACGCACGGACCTCGGCCGGGCTGGACGAGCTGCCCGCCGAGGTCCGGCTGAGGGCGGTCAAGCACCGCGCGGAACGGGTGACCTGACGGGCCGCCCCGGCGGCGCACCGCCGGGGGGCCGTCAGAAACCGTGCCGGGCGCCGCCGTCGACCGGCACCATGATGCCGGTCAGATAGGAGGCGGCCGGGGAGAGCAGGAAGGCCGAGGTCTTCCCGAACTCCTCCGGGATGCCGTAGCGGCGCAGCGGGATGCGCGCCTCGTTCGCCGTACGGGACGCGTCCGCGTCGCCGGACAAGGCGTCCAGCTCGCGCACCCGGTCCGTGTCGATCCGGGCCGGCAGGACCCCGACGACCCGGATGCCGCGCGGGCCCAGCTCGTCGGCGAGGGACTTGGCGAAGCCGGCGAGGCCGGGGCGCAGCCCGTTGGAGATGGTCAGGCCGGCGATCGGCTCGTGCACGGATCCGGACAGGACGAAGCCGATGACGCCACCCTCGCCGAGCGCCTCGGCCGCCGTACGGGCCAGACGCACGGCGCCGAGGAAGACCGACTCGAAGGCCGACTGCCACTGATCGTCCGTGTTGTCGGCGACGAAGCCCGGCGCCGGGCCGCCGACGCTGATGAGGATGCCGTCCAGCCGGCCGAAGCGTTCCTTCGCGGCGTCCACCAGCCGCCGGGCCGCCAGCGGGTCGGCGTTGTCCGCGGCGAGCCCGACGGCGTCGGGGCCCAGCTCCGCGGCGGCCTCGGCGGCGGTCTTCTCGTCACGGCCGGAGATGATCACCTTCGCGCCGTCGGCGGCGAGGGCGCGCGCGGTGGCGTTGCCCAGTCCGCGGGTCGCCCCGGTGACGATGTACACGCGGTCCTTCAGTCCAAGATCCATGGCCCTATCCTGCCAAGTCGTCACCGGCGAGGTCGACCGCGCTGTTCACCAGGCCGATGTGGCTGAACGCCTGCGGGTAGTTGCCGAGCTGGCGCCGGGCCACCGGGTCGTACTCCTCGGCCAGCAGTCCCACGTCGTTGCGCAGCTCCAGGAGCCGTTCGAAGAGGGCCTCGGCCTCGTCCCTGCGGCCCGTCCGGGTCAGGGCGTCGACCAGCCAGAACGAGCAGGCGAGGAACGCCCCCTCGTCGCCGGGCAGCCCGTCCACCGACACGCCCTCGGTGCTGTAGCGGCGGATCAGGCCGTCGTGGGCGAGCTCACGGGTCACCGCGTCGACCGTCCCGGTCACCCGGGGGTCGTCCGGCGGCAGGAAGCCGGTGCGCACGATCAGCAGAGTCGAGGCGTCCAGCTCATGGGAGCCGTAGTACTGGGTGAAGGTGTTGCGCACGGGGTCGTAGCCCTTCTCGCAGACCTCCGCGTGCACGGCGTCCCGCATCGCGCGCCACCGGTCGGCGTCGCCCGGCAGATCCGGATTCTCCTCCAGGGTGCGCACCGCCCGGTCGGCCGCGACCCAGGCCATCACCTTGGAGTGCACGAAGTGCCGGCGCTGCCCGCGGATCTCCCACAGCCCCTCGTCCGGCTCACGCCAGGTGGATTCCAGGAAGCCGAGCAGACTGAGCTGAAGGTTCCAGGCGTGCGGCTTGTCGTGGAGCCCGGCGTCGCGGGCCAGCCTGAGCGAGTCGATGACCTCGCCGTACACGTCGAGCTGCTGCTGCCGCACGGCGGCGTTGCCGATGCGGACCGGCAGCGAGTTCTCGTAGCCCCGCAGCCACGGCAGCTCCGTCTCGGGAAGTCTGCGCTCGCCGGCCAGCCCGTACATGATCTGGAGGTCCGCGGGGTCACCGGCCACGGCCCGCAGCAGCCAGTCCCGCCAGGCGGCCGCCTCCTCCATGTATCCGACCGAGATCATGGCGGCCAGGGTGAGCGTGGAGTCCCGCAGCCAGCAGTAGCGGTAGTCCCAGTTGCGTACGCCGCCGATCTCCTCGGGGAGCGAGGTCGTGAGGGCCGCCACGATCCCGCCGGTGGGGGCGTAGGTGAGCGCCTTCAGGGTGATCAGGGAGCGGAGCACCGCGTCCCGGTGCTTGCCGTGGTAGGTGCAGCGTGCCGCCCACTTCGCCCAGTCGGTGAGGGTGTGCTTCAGCGCCTTGTGAGGGTCGATCAGCTTGGGCCGGGGGGAGTGCGAGGGGTGCCAGGTGAGGACGAACGCCACGCTCTCGCCCTCGGCGACCGTGAAGGACGAGCAGGTGCTGAACTGCTGGCCCCATGTCTTCACCGGCGGCTCGCTGCGCAGCCAGACGGAGTCGGGGCCCGCGACGGCCACCCGGTGGCCGTGCGAGCGGCGCATCCACGGGACCACGGAGCCGAAGTCGAACCGCAGCCGCAGGACGGAGCTCATGTCGACACTGCCGCTGACGCCCTCGACGATCCTCATGACGTCGGGCGCCTTGTCGCGCTGCGGCATGAAGTCGATGACCTTGACGGTCCCGGTCCTGGTCTCCCAGAAGGTCTCCAGGACCAGGGAGTCGCCCACGTAGGCGCGCCGGGTGCAGGTCTCCGCGCTGTCCGTGCCCTGGGGGGCGATGCGCCAGTGTCCGTTGTCCTCGTCGCCGAGAAGGGCCGCGAAGCAGGCACCCGAGTCGAAGCGGGGCAGACAGAGCCAGTCGACAGAACCGTTCCTGCCCACCAGGGCGGCGGTCTGGAGATCGCCGATGATGGCGTAGTCCTCGATGCGTGGGGTCACGCCCTGGCGTCTTCCCGAACCTGAGCCCCGCTAAGCAGCGAAACCGGTGCGAACAGACGGATGCGGTCCAGGCCCTACGCGGTCGCCGGCTCCGGCTGCGCCGCGGTGTCGCCGTCCTTGTTCCGGGCGGCCTCCTCGCGGTCGCGCTTCTCACGGCGTACGAGGATGACCCAGCCGACCGGGACCCCGGCGGCGAAGAGCCACCACTGGACGGCGTACGCCATATGAGGGCCGATGGAGCTGTCGTCGGGGGCGGCGATCGTCTCGGGGCTGCCGTCGGCCGGTTCGGGGGCGGTCAGCTCGACGTACCCGCCGAGGACGGGACGGCCGAGCAGATGCGACTGCTGGGAGCTGTTGATCAGCATCACCTGGCGGTCGGGCAGCCCTTCGAGGTCCTTGATCCCACTGGCGCTCGTCGTCTCGTCCGCCTTGAGCCGTCCCGCGACGGTGACCTCGCCGCGCGGCGGTGCGGGAACCTCCGGGAAGGCCTGCTGGTCGTCCGCGGCCGGGACCCAGCCGCGGTTGACCAGGACGGTGCCGCCGCCCTTGAGATCCAGCGGGGTCAGGACCAGTACGCCGATGCGCTCGTCCTGCGAGGTGCGGCGGCGTACGACCACCTCGTGCTCGGTGTCGAACGTCCCGGTGGCCTTCACGGCACGCCAGTAGTCGGAGCGGGGGACCGTGTGCCCGGGAGAGGTGAGACGGGTGACGGAGACCGGGTCCGCATCGAGGTTCCGTGTGATCAGCGCGTTCTGCTCGACCCGGTGTTCATGCCGGTGCAGCTGCCAGAAGCCCAGCTCCACCATCGTGGGAATCATGGCGAGGACGAGGAGGGTGAGAATCACCCACTGCCGGGTCAACAGGAAGCGGTACACCCCATGACCGTACAACCGGGGTCATGGGGTGCGGCACGGAGGGTCCCCCGTGCGGACGGGGCGGCCCGTCATACTTTGTCCACGATGCCCGCCCTTCCCTCGGCGCGGGCGCAGTGGCCTCCGCAGTACCAGTGGCCGTCGACCTCGACGCCCTGGCCGATGACCTGGACCCGGCAGTGCTCACAGATGGGCGCCATGCGGTGAATGGCGCAGGAGAAGCAGTCGAAGACATGCACCGCGCCCTGCGCGTGCACCTCGAAGGACATCCCGTAGTCGTTTCCGCAAACCTCACAACGTGCCATGCGCCACAGGGTGGGACGCCGGACGGCGGCGGGCGAGCCGGCGCGGGGCGAGTCGCCCCCGGTTCACTCCGATGACGGTGACGGCTTCGGCACGACGACCGTCCTGGCCGGTGCCACGTCCCTCAGCAGATGGGTGAAGGCGCTCTCCTCCAGGATCGGGGTACCGAACGACTTCGCCTTCACCGTCTTCGACGTCGCCGAGTCCGGGTCGTTGGTGACGAGCAGGCTCGTCAGCCGCGACACGCTGGTCGCCACGTGCAGACCCGCCTCCACCGCGCGGTCCTCCAGCAGCTCCCGGTCGACCGAGGTGTCCCCGGAGAACGCCACCCGCATGCCCTGCATGAGGGGTTTGTCCGACTCGTAGCGCCCGGGATTCGGATACGGGCACGCGGGCCGCTTGCGCGAGGGGCGCCAGCTGCCCTGGCCCCCCGAGGGCCGGTAGCCGGCGCGCGGGGTGACCGGGGAGTCGTACCACTCCGTCAGCGGGCGGCACTCCAGCAGCGGCAGCCGCACCCCGCCCCTCGCCGCGGCGAGCAGGCTCGGCCGGAAGGCCTCGGCCAGCACCCGCGCGTCGTCCAGGGCGTGGTGCGCGCGCTCCTGCACCACGCCGAAGTGCGCGGCCAGCGACTCCAGCTTATGGTTGGGCAGGGGGAGGCGGAGCTCCTTGGCGAGCGCGATGGTGCACAGCCGCTGCTCGACGGGCGCGGTGACCGCCGCGCGTGCGTACTCCCGGGCGATCATCGACCAGTCGAACGCGGCGTTGTGGGCGACGAGCACCCGGCCGGCGAGCCGCTCGGACAACTGGGCGGCGACCTCGGGGAAGAGCGGGGCGCCTTCCAGGACATCGCTGGTCAGTCCGTGGATCCAGACGGGGCCGGGGTCCCGCTCGGGATTCACCAGGGTGTACCAGTGGTCCTCGACCTCGCCTCTCGCGTCCAGTCGGTACACGGCAGCGGACACTATCCGGTCGTCGCGGGCGAGTCCGGTGGTCTCCACGTCGACGACCGCGTACCCCTGGGGATACGCGGCCGGCCACGGCGCTGCGGTCTGACGGTCGTCGAGCATGGTCACAGAGAATACGGGCCGGGACCGACAGCGGCCTATCCGGGCGGTCCGCGCCGTGAACGTGGGGACGGCGCCGAGCAGTTGACCGGGACGCCGGAAACGCGGGTCGGGGATGCGCCCGGGGAGGGCGCGGTGAGACGCTCCCGGGGTGACGGACTCGGATGCGCGGACACATGACGAACCCCACGGAGGCGGGCTCGGCACCCGGCTCAACTGGCTGCGGGCCGCGGTGCTCGGGGCCAACGACGGGGTGGTCTCCACCGCCGGCCTCGTCGTCGGCGTGGCCGGGGCCACCGGGGCCCGCTCCACCCTGCTGACGGCCGGCCTGGCCGGGCTGCTCGCGGGGTCCATGTCGATGGCGGCGGGCGAATACGTCTCGGTGTCCACCCAGCGCGATTCGGAGAGGGCCGCGCTCGCCGTCGAGAAGCGGGAGCTGGAGGAGACGCCGGAGGCCGAGCTCGCCGAGCTGACCGGACTGCTGGAGGAGAAGGGGCTGAGCAACACCCTCGCCAGGGAGGCCGCCGTCCAGCTCACGCAGCGCGACGCGCTGCGCGCCCACGCCGAGGTCGAGCTGGGCATCGACCCGGACGAGCTGACCAACCCGTGGCACGCGGCGGGGGCGAGCTTCCTGGCGTTCACCGTGGGCGCGCTGCTGCCACTCCTGGCGATCGTGCTGCCTCCCACCTCCGTGCGGCTGCCGGTCACCGTGGTGTCGGTGCTCGCGGCGCTGGCCCTCACCGGCTGGTGGAGCGCCCGCCTGGGCGAGGCACCCGTACGGCGGGCGGTGCTGCGGAACATGGCCGGGGGAGCGGTGGCCATGGGGGTGACGTACGCGGCGGGGGCGCTGCTGGGGGCGGCGGGGGTCTGAGTGCGGCTTCTACACCTCCCGCAGGACGTGCTCGGGTGGGAAGAGCTCGGTGCCCGCGGTGACGGTGTCGGAGCCGATGTGGAGCGTGAGCCCCTCGGTGCCCGCCAGGGGCGCCAGATCGATCGGCCCGTCGTCGGCCGTGGTGTACAGGTACAGATGGGCCAGAGCCGGGAGCTCCCGCAGGGGCGCCAGGCCCTCGGTGAGCCAGCAGTGGTTGAGGACCAGGGTGCGCAGCGCGGTGAGGCCCGTGAGCAGGGACAGGTCCGGGAGCGCCAGCCGGCCGAGGTCAAGCCGGGTGAGGCGCTGGAAGAACGGCTCCCGGCCCACGTGCCGAAGATGCCGCAGGTCGTGCAGGCCGAGCTCGTCCAGCTCAGTGAACCGCTCGGCGCCCTCCAGCGTCAGCCCCCCGACCTCGCTGCCCAGGAACAGCGACCTGAGGCGCCTGCTCAGGGCGAGCTCGCCGAGGCTCTCGACCGGAAAGCGGTGGTTCAGGTTGAGCTCGGTGATCTCCGTGAGCGGCTCCAGGTGTTCCTTCGGCACCCCGGGATTCAGCCGGACCAGCGACAGCCAGGTCAGCGAAAGGTCCGCCAAGGGGCTGAGATCGCTGATCCGGGGACACATGCTCAGACCCACTTCGGTGAGCGACGGCATCGAGGCGAGGGGCTCGATGCCGGTCAGTGCCTCGTTGTCGTAGACGAAGAGCCTCCGCATCTCCTGCCTGGGGATCAGGGAGGAGAGATCCCCGTGGTCGCCTTGGAGCCGGATACGCCGGGCCACCGGGATGTGGCGCAGGGCGGCCAGTTGCCGGTCGTCGGTCACGGACACGCCGACCTCGTCCCACGTCCGCCCCGCGAGCACCTCCCGGGCGTAGGCGTCGGTGTCGAAGGAACCCCAGGCGTCGGTCAGTTGGGCGGCGACCCACTCGCGCTCGTCGTCCCGGTAGCGCTTGATCACCTCGTACGCCGCGTCACCGCCGACGAGTGCCGCCGTCAGGACGACATAGCCCGCCGCGTACGCACCCGGTACCTCGTCCGGTCCCGGCAGCAGTTCCAGGACCAGTTCGCCGACCCCCGCCAGCTCCTCCGCCTCCGCCCGGCTGCGCGGCGGCAGCAGGGCCGCCGTCTGCTGCTGCACCTCGGCCCGCACGGCCGGGTCCAGCTCCGGCGCGTGCTCCAGGCTCGCCGCCGCCAGCAGCACGAGCCGGTGCCGGTGCTTGCGCGTCTGGTCCGCGCGCTTCAGCAACTGGCGCAGGAGCCGGGCCCGTTCACCGGGGCGGGCATGGCCCACGGCCATCTGGACCACGTCGTGCCACTGGTCGTCGTGCGCGTGCTTGACCAGCACACCGAAGTCGCGGGCCTCCACGGCGGCCTTCGCCCCGAGGTAGTCCTGGAACGTCCGGTGCACGAAGCCCACCGCCCGCGGGGCGGGTTCGCGCAGCAGGCCGCTCCGGATCAGCAGGTGCGCGAACACCTCCTCGGCCGTGCCCCGGACCTGGGGCATCGCCGTCAGCCACTCGGCCACCATGGACAGGGCCTCGTCGCGGTCCGCCTCCGCCTGGCCGTTACGGATCAGCCAGTACGCCAGCCGCTGCAACAGCGCCGTCTGCTCCTCCCGGGTCAGGTCGACGCCCTCGACGCCGATGATCTCGCGCTCCGTGTCGCGCCGTACGAGCAGCATGTCCAGCGCGGCGTCGTACAGCTCCTTACGGGCCCGGGGCAGCTGCATCCGCCGGTCGCGGTTCAGCGCGCAGAGCAGGGCGCACATCAGGGGGTTCGTCGCGAGCCGTCCGAGGTCGAGACGGGTCGTGACCGCACGCCGCAGCGAGGCCTCGTACACGTCGAGCCGCTCGCGCTCCTCCGGGGCCAGGCATTCGGAGCGTGCGGCCGCGTGCCAGTGGCCGATGAACGCGAGGAGGTCCTTCCGTTCCATGGCCAGCAGGGAGTGCGCCTCGAATCCGAAGCCGGCCAGCCAGCTCTCCGGCACGGCCGACGGGCGGGTCGTCACCACGTAGCGGGACCTCGGGTAGGCGGCGATCAGGTGCTTGAGCCACATCTCCGTACGGTGGCGCAGGCGCGCCGGAACCTCGTCGACACCGTCGACCAGGACCAGGCCCCGCCCTTCCGTCAGCAACCCGTCGACCCAGCCGGCCGGCTCCGCGCCGTGCAGCGGTACGCCGGCCGCGCGCAGAAAGTCCTCGGGAGTGGGCAGCGCCCCGTGCTGGGTGAAGGCGCGCAGCCGCAGGACGAACGGCACGCAGCGGTTCCAGTCGTCCAGGCCGCTGCCGAACGTGCGGCGGGCCGCGTTCAGCGCCAGCCACTGCACCAGCGTGCTCTTGCCGGACCCGGCAGGGCCGCGCAGCAGCAGCCGGTCCGTCCCGGACAGCGCCTGCTCCATGGAGAGCGTGGCCGGCGCGGCGTGGTCCAGCACCCTCTGCCCGGTCTCTCCGCTCACGCTCAGGCTGATGTACGCCGTCTCCAGCGGCCATTCGCTCGCCGAGCGGCCGAGCGTCAGCCCGAACAGCCCCATCCGGCTGTTCGTCGTGGCCACGAAATCGGCGTACCGCTGCTCGAAGGCGAGAGCGGCGGCGTCCGGCCGGGGGCCGACCCGGCTCCGTACGTCCTCCACCAGCTCCCGCGTCCGCGCACCCGCCCGGGTCTGTTCCACCGCCGCACGCGCGGCGAACGACGGGTGTGCGGTCAGCTGCTCGACGAGGTGCTCGCAGCACCGGCCGAGCACCTCCTCGTACAGCTCTGCCGCGCGCGGCGCGAGCCCGGCCGCGGGCGCCGACAACTCCGCCCGCAGTCGGCCGGCGTCCAGGCCGAGTGCGAACAGCCGCTCCGCGTCCAGGTCGCCGGCCGTGGCGAAAGCGGCGTGCACGGAGTCGAGCGCGGCGAGGCGCTCGTGCTCGGGCAGGTCCGCGTACCGCTCGGTGAGCCGGCCGCCGAGCACCTCCACCAGCCGGTCCGGCTTCGCGGGGCGGGGGAGCGGCCGGACCGGGTCCGGGACCAGCCCGGCGCCGGGCCTGGGGGTCAGCAGTGATCTGGCGACCGTCCCGATGACCGTGGTGGCCAGGCGGATCAGCGCAACCTCCGTACCGCTCACGTGCGTTCCTCCCCCTCGACGGCGCGCGTGCCGGAAATCCTACGACCGGGGAGTTGGCGGAACCCGCCAAATCCTGATGACGCCGGGTCTCACATACTTGTCGGTAACAACGTCTATGCCCGGCACCTCGTGGGGCTCTACGGTGCTCGCATGGAGCCGAACCTGCCCGATGTCGTGCTGTGGTCGATCCCGGCCTTCGTCCTGCTCACCGTCCTCGAAATGGTGCTCCACCGGCTCCACCCGGACGAGGAGGCCGCCGGTTACGACGCCAAGGACGCCGCCACCAGCGTCACCATGGGACTCGGCAGCCTGGTCTTCGACCTGCTGTGGAAGATACCCATCGTCGCGATCTACGCGGCCGTCTACGAGCTGACCCCGCTGCGCGTCCCCGTCCTGTGGTGGACGGTCCTTCTGATGCTGCTCGCCCAGGACTTCTTCTACTACTGGTCCCACCGTGGCCACCACGTCATCCGGATCCTCTGGGCCTGCCACGTGGTCCACCACTCCAGCCGGAAGTTCAACCTCACGACGGCGCTGCGCCAGCCCTGGACCTCGCTGACCGTCTGGCCGTTCTACGTCCCGCTCATCGCCTGCGGGGTCCACCCGGCCGCGCTCGCCTTCTGCTCCTCGGCGAACCTCGTCTACCAGTTCTGGGTGCACACCGAACGGATCGACAAGCTGCCGCGGCCCTTCGAGTTCGTCCTCAACACCCCCTCGCACCACCGGGTCCACCACGCCTCCCAGGGCGGATACCTCGACCGGAACTTCGGCGGGATCCTGATCGTCTGGGACCGGCTCTTCGGCTCCTTCACCGCCGAGACCGAGCGGCCCGTCTTCGGACTCACCAAGAACATCGCCACCCACAACCCGCTCCGCGTCGCCACCCACGAGTACGCCGCCATCGCCCGCGACGTACGGGCGGCCACCACCTGGGGCGAGCGGGCCGGGCGGATCTTCCGCGGACCGGGCTGGCAGCCGGCGCGCCCCGCGGACGCCGCCACGACCGTCTCCGTGAAGCCGCGCCCCGCCACCGAGCGCACCGGATGACGCCCCGCGCGGGTGCGCCCCGGCTCGTCCGCCCGCTGCTCGTCGCCTTCCTCGCCGTGGCGGCCGTCGACCTGGCCGGACTCCTGGCCGGGGTGCAGAGCGCCCATCTCGTCGCCAAGCCGCTGCTGATGCCCCTGCTCGCCGCCTGCGCGGCGGCGCGCGGCGGCCCCCGGCTGCTCGTCGCCGCCCTGCTGTGCGGCTGGGCCGGGGACGTGCTGCTGATGCCCGACTCGGAGGCCGCCTTCCTCGCCGGGATGGCGTGCTTCGCCGCGGGCCACGTCTGCTACCTCCTGCTCTTCGGCCGCGCCCGGATCCGGCCGGCCGCGGGACTCGCGTACGCCGCCGTCCTCGTGGCCTTCCTCGCCTACCTCTGGCCCGGGCTGCCGGGCGAGCTCCGGCTCCCGCTGACCGGATACAGCCTGCTGCTCGCGGCCATGGCCTGGCGGGCCGGCGCGCTCGGACGGTACGCCGCGCTCGGCGGCGCTCTCTTCCTGCTCTCCGACGCGCTCATCGCCACCGGCATCGCCGACCGGCCGCAGCTCCCCGCCCACGATTTCTGGATCATGCTGACCTATCTGGCCGCGCAGTACCTGCTCACCAGGGGAGCGCTCGACGGAACGGCGGATTCCACCGGCGCCGCCCCCGGGGCGTACCGTGAGGGGAGTATCAGAATCTGAGACGAGCGAGGACCCCCACGCATGCGCGCCACCGTGATCCATGCCCCCCACGACATCCGTGTGGAGGAGGTGCCCGACGCCACGGTCCAGCAGCCCACCGACGTGGTCCTGCGGGTTCTGAGGGCCTGCATCTGCGGCAGTGACCTGTGGGCCTACCGCGGGGAATCGGTCCGTCAGCCCGGTCAGAGGATCGGCCACGAATTCCTCGGCGTCGTCGAGGAGGCGGGCTCGGAGGTCAGGGGCTTCGCCGTCGGCGACCTCGTCGTCGCCCCCTTCGTCTGGTCCGACGGCACCTGCACGTACTGCGCCGAAGGCCTCACCACCTCCTGCCCCCAGGGCGGCTTCTGGGGGTCGGTGGGCTCCGACGGCGGGCAGGGTGAGGCCGTCCGTGTCCCGTTCGCCGACGGCACCCTGGTCAGGCTCCCGGCCGCGGCCGCGTCCGACGACCGGCTGCTCACCGCGCTCCTGGCACTCTCCGACGTCCTGGGCACGGGCCACCACGCCGCGCTCGGCGCGGGCGTGAAGCCGGGCAGCACCGTCGCGGTCGTCGGCGACGGCGCGGTCGGCCTGTGCGGGGTCATGGCGGCCAAGCGGCTCGGCGCCGAACGGATCATCGCGCTGGGCCGCCACCAGGCCCGTACGGACATCGCCCGCGCCTTCGGCGCCACGGACGTCGTCGCCGAGCGCGGCGAGGCGGCGCTCGCGGCCGTACGGGAACTGACGCGGGGAGAGGGCACCCACGGGGTGATCGAGGCGGTGGGCACCGAGCAGTCGATGCGTACGGCCATCGGCATCGTCCGCGACGGCGGCTCCATCGGCTACGTCGGGGTCCCGCACGGCAGCGGCACCGGGGTCGACCTCGGCGACATGTTCGACCGCAACATCGCGCTGCGGGGCGGCGTCGCCCCCGTGCGGACGTACATCCCGGAGCTGCTCCCCGACGTGCTGGACGGCACGATCGACCCGTCGCCGGTCTTCGACCTGTCGGTCGGTCTTGACGGGGTGCCGGGCGGCTACAAGGCGATGGACGAGCGCACGGCGCTCAAGGTCCTCATCACGCCGTAGCAGCACGCGGGAGGGGCCGGGGACAGCTGTCCCCGGCCCCTCCCTCATGCCTTACCCGCGGACCGCGTCCAGCGCGTCCACGACACCGGCTCCGTAGAAGCCGTTGTACTGCTTGCCGCCCTCGCAGACCGCGTCGACGGTGCCGTCACCGTCGATGTCGTACGGGGCTCCGCACGCGGTGGCGTCGGCCTGGTGCGTCAGCAGCGCCTTCACCACGCCCGCCGAGGCCCGCGGGTGGGTCGACTTGATCAGGGCCGCGACACCCGCGACGTGCGGGGACGCCATCGACGTACCGGCCTTGTAGCCGAATCCGCCGCCGGGCAGCGTGGACAGGATCAGACCGTTGTTCGCCGGCGCCTCGGGCGCCTGGTAGCGCGTCGAGTCACCGCCGGGGGCGGCCACGTCGATGACCCCGAGACCGTAGTTCGAGTAGGAGGACTTGAGGTTCTTCGCGCCGGTCGCGGAGACCGTCACGACACCCGGCAGCATGGTCGGGATGTCGGGGCAGGCGCTCGGGTCGACCGTGCGGGTGACCGTCGTCGTGTCGTTGGGGCTCGTCGTGTCCTCGATGGCGTCGAGGGCCAGGTCGTGGTCGGAGTTGCCGGCCGCGGCGACGTTCACGACGCCCTTGCCCTCCGCGTAGCGGGTGGCGCGGGTGACCGCCTCCACCAGGGCGCCCTGGTCGGGGTCGTTCTTGCAGTTGAAGAGCCACGGGTCGGTGTAATAGCTGCTGTTCGTCACGTCGACGCCGTGCTCGGCGGCCCAGACGAAGCCGCAGACGACGGCCTCCGTGTAGAAGAAGCCGGCCGGTGTGGACACCTTGATGCCGGAGACCTTCACGCCGGGCGCGACGCCGGTGACCCCGGTGCCGTTCTTCGCCGCGGCTATGGTGCCCGCGACGTGCGTGCCGTGGTCGCTCTCACCGGCCGCGGGCCGCCAGGCGCCGTCCGTGGTGTCCGGGGCGCCGGACACACAGTTCACCGAGGCCTCGCGGTCGAAGTTGGGGGCCAGGTCCGGGTGCGTGTCGTCGACACCGGTGTCGATGACGCCGACCGTGACCTTGCTGCTGCCGAGCGACTTCTTGTGCGCCTGGTCCGCCTTGATGGCCGGCAGGTCCCACTGCAGCGGCTCCAGCGGGTCCTGGCCCGCCACCGCGTCCTCCGACGCCGCCTGCGCCTGCGCGGCGGTGAGGCGCTGTTCGACGCCGATGTCCTTCGTCGCCTGCGGAACGATCGGGGCGGTGCGCGTGGCACCCGCCGACCGGACGCCCCTGGCCTTGCGGATCGTCGCGCCGAAGTCCGGGTTCTGCGAGTGGACGACGATGACGCCTATCTTGTCGTACGACGTCACGACGGTTCCGCCGGCCGCGGATATCGCCTTCCGCACCTGCTTGACGGTGCCGTGGCCTGCCTGCGTGTTCACGACGTAGGACAGCTTGGGGCCGTCCGCGGGAACCACCGCCGCCGGCTCGTCCGCGGGTGCCGCGGCCGCGGTCCCCGCCGGGAGGAAGCCGAGCGAGGCCGTGAGCGCGAGTCCGACGGGCAGCGTGAGTACGCGAGTCCGTCTGGATGCCAGATGAGCCATGGGTTCTCCACATCATCCGTGCCGTGGGCCGGACACCGGTGTGTCCGTCCGGTACATGACGAGTGAAGTTATCGCTGATCATCCCGGCACATCAATGAATACGGGCAAGTGAGTTCGAGGTGTGACCTCCGGGAGTCGCGTCGAGGGGAGCCGGCCCGAGAAGACCGAACCTGCGGTGAACCGCTTCGCCGCGCTCTCCGTGCCGTTGCACAGGGAGTCGTGTGATCAGCCCCCCGCCACCCGAAAGCGCAGAGGACTCCCCGTGAAATCCACCGTTCCCACCACCGCACCCGCGTCGCGAGGAGAATCCGTGGCCACCGAAGCACCGCCGCCCCAGACCCCTGAGGGCGGCAGTCCCGTCCAGCCCACGACCGAGGCGTTCCTCAAGGAGCAGAACAGCCCGGAGTTCACCGAACTGCGCCGCTCCCACCGCTCCTTCGCGTTTCCGCTGACCGTCGGCTTCATCGCCTGGTATCTGCTGTACGTGCTGCTCTCCAGCTACGCCGACGACTTCATGAGCAAGATCGTCTTCGCGAACTTCAACGTCGCCTTCGTGTTCGGCCTCGCCCAGTTCGCCACCACGTTCCTCATCGCCTGGTTCTACTCGCGCCACGCCACGAACAAGCTCGACCCGCAGGCGGCGGCCATCAAGTCCCGTCTGGAGGCCGACGCATGAGCGCCGCGCACACCCCGCACGCCGTGATCCAGCTCGCCGCCGAGGCGTCGTCGACGAGCGAGCACCGGCCGCTGATCATCACCCTCTTCGCGGTCTTCGTCGCGGCGACCCTGGGCATCACCGTCTGGGCCGGCCGGCAGACCAAGAGCGCGTCGGACTTCTACGCGGGCGGGCGGCAGTTCACCGCCTTCCAGAACGGCCTCGCCGTCTCCGGCGACTACATGTCGGCGGCGTCCTTCCTCGGCATCGCCGGCGCCATCGCCCTCTTCGGATACGACGGCTTCCTCTACTCCATCGGCTTCCTCGTCGCCTGGCTCGTCGCCCTGCTGCTCGTCGCCGAACCGCTGCGCAACTCGGGCCGCTACACCATGGGCGACGTCCTCGCCTACCGGATGCGGCAGCGGCCGGTGCGGACCGCCGCGGGCGTGTCCACCATCGTCGTGTCGATCTTCTACCTGCTGGCCCAGATGGCGGGGGCCGGCGTCCTCGTCGCCCTGCTGCTCGGCATCACCAGCGACGCGGGCAAGATCCTCATCGTGGCGCTGGTCGGCGTGCTCATGATCCTCTACGTCACCATCGGCGGCATGAAGGGCACCACCTGGGTGCAGATGGTCAAGGCGGTGCTACTCATCGCGGGCGCCCTGCTGATGACCCTGATGGTGCTGTGGAAGTTCGACTTCAACGTCTCCGACCTGCTCGGCACCGCCGCGGAGAAGAGCGGCCAGGGCTCGGCGTTCCTGGAGCCCGGCCTGAAGTACGGCGTCACCGACGTGTCCAAGCTGGACTTCATCTCGCTCGGCATCGCGCTCGTCCTCGGCACCGCCGGACTCCCGCACATCCTGATCCGCTTCTACACCGTCCCGACCGCCAAGGCCGCCCGTAAGTCCGTGAACTGGGCCATCGGCATCATCGGCGCCTTCTACCTCATGACGATCGCCCTCGGCTTCGGCGCCGCGGCACTCATCGGACCCGAGGAGATCAAGGCGAAGAACCCGGCGGGCAACGCGGCGGCGCCCCAGCTCGCCGAGTACCTCGGCGGCCTCGGCACCACCGGCGGCGCGGTCATGCTCGCGGTCATCTCCGCCGTCGCCTTCGCGACGATCCTCGCCGTCGTCGCGGGGCTCACCCTCGCCTCCTCGTCCTCCTTCGCCCACGACATCTACGCCAACGTCATCCGCAGGGGGAAGGCCACCGAGAAGGAGGAGATGCGCGCGGCCCGGTGGGCCACCGTCGCGATCGGCATCGTCTCCATCGGCCTCGGCGCGATGGCACGCGACCTGAACGTCGCCGGACTCGTGGCCCTGGCCTTCGCCGTCGCCGCGTCGGCCAACCTGCCGACCATCCTCTACAGCCTCTTCTGGAAGCGCTTCACCACCCAGGGCGCCCTCTGGTCCATCTACGGCGGCCTCGCCTCGTCCGTCCTCCTGGTGCTCTTCTCCCCGGTCGTCTCGGGCAAGGCCAGCTCGATGTTCCCGGACGTGGACTTCGCCTGGTTCCCCCTGGAGAACCCCGGCCTCATCTCCATCCCGCTCGGCTTCCTCCTCGGCTGGGTCGGCTCGGTCCTCTCCAAGGAGGAGCCGGACAAGGGCAAGTACGCCGAACTCGAGGTCAAGTCCCTCACCGGCACCGGTGCGCACTGACCGGTCCCGCCGTGCCGGCCACGCCTCCACGGGGCCCTGTCGTAGAGACCTACGACGGGGCCCCGTCGCACCTCGTGTCAACCGATCCCCCGCGAAGTCACAGGCCTCGCGTAGTCTCGGAGGTGTCAGACCGCAACCGCGGACATCACCGGGGGAGGGGGCCCACAGTGCTCATCGACACCTACGGCCGGGTCGCCACCGACCTGCGTGTCTCACTGACCGACAAGTGCAATCTCCGCTGTACCTACTGCATGCCCGAAGAAGGCCTGCAGTGGCTGTCCAGGACCGAGCTGCTCAGCGACGACGAGATCGTCCGGCTCATCCGGATCGCCGTCACGGAGCTCGGCATCACCGAGGTCCGCTTCACCGGCGGCGAGCCCCTGCTCCGCCCCGGGCTCGTCTCCATCGTCGAGCGGTGCGCCGCCCTGGAGCCCCGCCCCAGGATGTCGCTCACCACCAACGGGATCGGACTCAAGCGCACCGCAGCGGCACTGAAGGCGGCAGGCCTCGACCGGGTCAACGTGTCCCTGGACACCCTGCGCCCGGACGTCTTCAAGACGCTCACCCGCCGCGACCGGCACAAGGACGTACTGGACGGGCTGGAGGCCGCTCGCGAAGCCGGACTCACCCCCGTCAAGGTCAACTCCGTCCTCATGCCCGGGCTCAACGAGGACGAGGCCCCCGACCTGCTCGCCTGGGCCGTGGACAACGCCTACGAGCTCCGCTTCATCGAACAGATGCCGCTCGACGCCCAGCACGGCTGGAAGCGCGACGGCATGATCACGGCAGGCGACATCCTCGCCTCGCTGCGCACGCGCTTCACCCTCACCGCCGAAGGTGACGGGGAGCGCGGATCGGCCCCCGCCGAGCGCTGGACCGTGGACGGCGGCCCGCACCGCGTCGGCGTCATCGCCTCCGTGACCAGGCCCTTCTGCGGAGCCTGCGACCGCACCCGGCTCACCGCCGACGGACAGGTCCGCACCTGTCTCTTCGCCCGCGAGGAGACGGACCTGCGCGGCGCGCTGCGTTCCGACGCGCCGGACGAGGAGATCGCCAGGATCTGGAAGCTCGCGATGTGGGGCAAGAAGGCGGGCTCCGGCCTCGACGACCCGACCTTCCTGCAGCCCGACCGGCCCATGTCAGCGATCGGTGGCTGAGGACTCCCACTCCGCGAGCGTCACGACATCCTTCAGGAAGCCGCGCACACCGAGGAACGAGGAGAGGTGCTCCCGGTGCTCGTCGCAGGCCAGCCAGGTCTTGCGGCGCTCCGGGGTGTGCAGCTTGGGGTTGTTCCAGGCGAGCACCCACACGGCGTCGGCGCGGCAGCCCTTGGCGGAACAGACCGGTGCGCCGGTGGCGCTCTCGGCGGAAGTCTCGGGGAAGTTCACGGCCTCAACCCTAAGCGCTCCCGCCCGGGGCCTCCGCGACGCATCCCCGCCGGAGAATGGCGACGCCGAGCAGCCACGGGGGGAGCTGCCCGGCGTCGGTCCGTCGCTCCGACGGGGGATGCGGAGCGCACCCGAAGTATGCCACGGAGGTCAGGGTCAGGTGCACCGGAAGTCATGATTGATCTGAGCTTTTCTTGAGCTTCGCGGAGCGCTTCCGCTCAGCCCGCGGGCCGCGTACCGCCCCCGCCGCCGGCCGGCCCGGGATCCGTGACCGGCTCCGGAGCGGGCTCCGCGGGGCCGGCCACGGGGGCCGCGCCGAGAGCAGGCCGCATCGGTGCGGGCACGAACGTCGTAGGAAGTGAAGGGGCGTTCTCGCGACCGGCGTTGGCGATGACCACCGCGACATAAGGGAGCAGAACGCCCAGAGCGAGCGCCACCACGGCCACATGCCTCTCGACATTCCACAGGGTCGTGGCCAGCACCACGGAGACGGTGCGCACGGACATCGAGATGATGTAGCGCCGCTGCCTGCCCCGCACGTCGTCGGCAAGTCCCTGGCGGGCGCCGGTGATCCGGAAGACCTCCGTACCGCTCTGCTTCCGCATCGTGATTCCACCACCAGATCTCTGTGCCGGACTTCCCCGGACGGTGCGCTCCTACGGTACGCCCGCCGTCCGCCTCCTTCGAGACCGGGGCGAGTCCCGCACGGCCGGGTCCGGACGGCGCTCCCACGTACGGCCCTGTCCGGCATGCGACGTATGCCCGGCGGGTCGAGACTGAGCTGACGTGCGCACTACCGCGCCGCACGAGGAGGCGATATGAGCTGGTTGTGGGCAATCATCGTAGGTCTGGTGCTTGGTGTGATCGCCCGGGCGATCCTGCCGGGGAAGCAGGACATCCCCCTCTGGCTGACGGTGGTGTTCGGCATCCTCGGCAGCATCCTCGGCAACGCCGTGGCCACGTGGATCGGGGTCAACGACACCAAGGGGATCGACTGGATCCGCCATGTGCTGCAGCTGATCGGTGCCGTGGTCGTCGTAGGCGTCGGCGACATGGTCTGGCAGTCGATCCGAGGTAAACGGGGCCACAGGCAGCGAACCTGACCCCCGGTACGGCACAGCACCGCGGCCGGCCACGCTTCAGGCGTGACCGGCCGCGGTGCTGTGCTCGTCGGCGTCAGCCGGCGGTGACCTCGACGGCGGCCAGGTTCTTCTTGCCCCGGCGCAGGACCAGCCAGCGCCCGTGCAGCAGCTCCTCGTGTGCCGGAGCGCTCTCCCCGTCGGTGACCTTCGCGTTGTTCACGTAGGCCCCGCCCTCCTTGACCGTGCGGCGGGCGGCCGACTTGCTCGCGGAGAGCCCGACCTCGACCAGGAGGTCCACCACCGGGCCCAGCTCGGTGACCCGGGCGTGCGGCACCTCGGACAGTGCGGCGCTCAGCGTCGCCTCGTCCAGCTCGCCGAGCTCACCCTGGCCGAACAGCGCCTTCGACGCCGCGATGACCGCCGCGCACTGCGCGCCGCCGTGTACCAGCGTCGTCAGCTCCTCGGCCAGCGACCGCTGCGCCGAACGCGCCTGCGGGCGCTCCTCGGTGAGCTGCTCCAGCTCCTCGAGCTCCTCGCGGCTCTTGAAGCTGAGGATGCGCATGTACGTCGAGATGTCCCGGTCGTCCACATTCAGCCAGAACTGGTAGAACGCGTACGGCGTCGTCATCTCCGGGTCGAGCCAGACGGCCCCGCTCTCGGACTTGCCGAACTTGGTGCCGTCGGCCTTCACCATCAGCGGCGTGGCCAGCGCGTGCACGGCGGCCCCCGGCTCCAGGCGGTGGATCAGGTCGATCCCCGCCGTGAGGTTGCCCCACTGGTCGCTGCCGCCCTGCTGGAGGGTGCAGCCGTAGCGCCGGTACAGCTCCAGGTAGTCCATGCCCTGGAGGAGCTGGTAGCTGAACTCCGTGTAGCTGATGCCCTCCTGCGACTCCAGCCGGCGGGCCACCGAGTCCTTGGTGAGCATCTTGTTGACCCGGAAGTGCTTGCCGATGTCCCGGAGGAACTCGATCGCGGACAGGCCCGCGGTCCAGTCCAGGTTGTTCACCATCGTGGCGGCGTTCGGGCCCTCGAAGGTGAGGAAGGGCTCGATCTGCCCGCGCAGGCGCTGGACCCACGCGGCGATGGTCTCCGGGTCGTTCAGCGTGCGCTCCGCGGTCGGCCGCGGATCTCCGATCTGACCGGTCGCCCCGCCGACCAGGGCGAGCGGCTTCAGCCCGGCGAGCTGGAGCCGGCGCATGGTGAGCACCTGCACCAGATGGCCCACGTGCAGACTCGCCGCGGTCGGGTCGAAGCCGCAATAGAAGGTGACCGGGCCGTCCGCGAGAGCCTTGCGCAGTGCGTCCTCGTCGGTGGACTGGGCGAACAGCCCGCGCCACTTCAGCTCGTCGACGATGTCCGTCACGGTCGTTTTCTCCTTGCGGGGTTCGATTGGGTGTCCGGTCAGTCTATGGGGGTCATACGCCCCGGCTGACCGAGCTCATGTGGAAGTCGGGGACGCGCAGCGCGGGCATCGCGGCCCGGGTGAAGTAGTCGCCCCACTCGCGCGGCAGCGTCTTCTCCGTACGGCCCGCCTCCGACGCCCGGGACAGCAGTCCGACCGGCGACTCGTTGAACCGGAAGTTGTTGACCTCGCCCAGGACCTCGCCGTCCTCCACCAGGTACACGCCGTCCCGGGTGAGGCCGGTCAGCAGCAGGGTCGCCGGGTCCACCTCGCGGATGTACCAGAGGCAGGTCAGCAGCAGGGCCCGGCCGGTCGTCGCGGCCACCATCTCCTCCAGGGACCGCTCACCGCCGCCGTCCAGGACGAGGTTGTCCATCGAGGGGGCGACCGGCAGGCCCGTCAGCTCCGCGGAGTGACGGGTCGTGGTCAGCCGCTCCAGCCTGCCGTCCTTGATCCAGTCCGTCGGGGCCAGCGGCAGCCCGTTGTCGAAGACCGAGGAACCGTCCCCCGACGCGTGCGCGATCACGAAGGGGGCCGACTCCAGCCCCGGGGCGTGCGGATCGCTGCGCAGGGTCAGCGGCAGCTCGGAGAGCGTCTCGCCGATCCTCGTACCGCCGCCCGGCCGGGAGAAGACCGTCCGGCCCTCCGCGGCGTCCCGCGCGCCCGCCGACCAGTACTGGTAGATCAGCAGGTCGGCCACCGCGGTCGGCGGCAGCAGCGTCTCGTAGCGCCCGGCAGGCAGCTCGATCCGGCGCTCCGCCCAGCCCAGGCGCTGCGCAAGCTCCGCGTCCAGGGCCGCCGGGTCGACGTCCTTGAAGTCCCGGGTGGCCCGGCCCGCCCAGGCGGAACGGGTCCGGTCCGGGGACTTGGCGTTCAGCTCCAGCGTCCCGTTCGGCTGGTCGTGGCGCAGCCGCAGCCCCGTCGACGTACCCAGATACGTCGAGCTCAGCTGGTGGTGGGCGAAGCCGTACAGCTCACGGCCGCCCGAGCGGGCCCGCGCGAAGGCGTCGCCGAGCGCCGGGGCGAAGTCGGCGAAGACGTCGGAACCGGTCTCGGCCGGCGGCTCCGTGAAGTCGGCGGACACCGGCACCCCGGACACCAGCGGCTGCGCGTCCTCGGCCGGACCGGCACCACGCGCGGCGGCCTCGGCGGCCCGCACCAGCGGTTCCAGGTCGTCGGCCGTGACGGCCGAGCGGGACACCACACCCGATGCCGTTCCCTCCGCGCCGTCCACGGTCGCGATCACGGTCAGGGTCCGCCCCCGCGTCACGCCGTTCGTGGTGAGCGCGTTGCCGGCCCAGCGCAGATTGGCGGAGGAGTTCTCGTCCGCGACGACGACGCAGCCGTCGGCGGTGGACAGCTCCAGTGCGCGCTCGACGATCTCGTACGGCTTGCTGACGCGGCTCATCGCCCGGCCTCCTGCGTCGTGTTGAGGATGTTCACGCCTCGGAAGAGGGCGGAGGGGCAGCCGTGCGAGACGGCCGCGACCTGACCGGGCTGGGCCTTGCCGCAGTTGAAAGCGCCGCCCAGGACGTAGGTCTGCGGGCCGCCGACCTTCTCCATCGAGCCCCAGAAGTCCGTCGTCGTCGCCTGGTAGGCCACGTCCCGCAGCTGGCCCGCCAGCCTGCCGTTCTCGATCCTGAAGAACCGCTGCCCGGTAAATTGAAAGTTGTACCTCTGCATGTCGATGGACCACGACCGGTCGCCGACCACATAGATCCCGCGCTCCACCCCGCCGATCAGGTCCTCCGTGGAGAGCCCGCCCGGATCCGGCCGCAACGAGACGTTCGCCATGCGCTGCACGGGGACGTGCTCCGGCGAGTCGGCGTACGCGCACCCGTTGGACCGGCCCAGGCCCGTCAGCTTCGCGATGCGCCGGTCCGTCTGGTAGCCGACCAGGGTGCCGTCCTTGACCAGGTCCCAGGACTGGGCCTCGACGCCCTCGTCGTCGTAGCCGACGGTCGCGAGCCCGTGCTCGGCGGTGCGGTCACCGGTCACGTTCATCACGGGGGAGCCGTACGTCAGCTTCCCCAGCTGGTCGAAGGTCGCGAACGAGGTCCCCGCGTACGCCGCCTCGTAGCCCAGCGCCCGGTCCAGCTCGGTCGCGTGGCCGATCGACTCGTGGATGGTCAGCCAGAGATTGGACGGGTCGACCACCAGGTCGTACGTCCCCGCCTCGACGCTCGGCGCCCGCATCTTCTCGGCCAGCAGCCCCGGGATGCGCTCCAGCTCCGCGTCCCAGTCCCAGCCGGTGCCCGTGAGGTACTCCCAGCCCCGGCCCACCGGCGGAGCGATCGTCCGCATCGAGTCGAACTCACCGGTCGTACCGTCCACGGCCACCGCGGTCAGCTGCGGATGCACCCGCACCCGCTGCTGGGTGGTGACCGTGCCGGCGGTGTCCGCGTAGAACTTGTTCTCGTGGACCGTCATCAGCGAGGCGTCCACGTGTGCGACCCCGTCGGCCCGCAGCAGGCGCGCGCTCCACTCGGCGAGCAGCCCGGCCTTCTCGGCGTCGGGTACGTCGAAGGGGTCCCGCTCGTACGCCGACACCCAGGTCCGCTCGCCGTGCACCGGCTCGTCCGCCAGCTCCACGCGCTCGTCGGAGCCGGCCGCCGCGATCACCTTCGCGGACAGCTTGGCCATGGCGACGGCCTGCGAGGCCACCTTCGCCGCCGCGTCCATCGTCAGGTCCACCCCGGACGCGAACCCCCAGGCCCCGCCGTGCACCACCCTGACCGCGTATCCGGTGTCGGTGGTGTCCGACGTCCCGGACGGCCGGGCGTCCCGCAGCCGCCACGAGGCGCCGCGCACCCGCTCGAACCGGAAATCCGCGTGTACGGCGCCGAGCGCACGGGCGCGGGCGAGAGCCGCGTCGGCGAGGGCACGCAGCGGCAGGGCCAGGAACGACTGATCTACCTCGTGGGCCACGCGGGCCTCCCCTTCTCCACCTCTGTAAATGTCTCCGCAGTGAATCATGGGGGGTCGCGGCCTCCCCGTGCTCCGGTTTTACGTTGCCGTGTCCCGGCCGGACCGTTCTGTAGGGATCCAACAGTCGCGGCCCGGCGGCGCTGTCAGAGGCCGATTCCTTGGATGAGGGGTGGTACCGATAGGTTTTCGATGTACCAGACCGCCAAGGAAAGGGTGATCCGTTGAGCCGCTCGGTTCTCGTCACCGGAGGAAACCGGGGCATCGGCCTCGCCATCGCCCGCGCCTTCGCCGACAACGGCGACAAGGTGGCCGTCACCTACCGCTCCGGAGAGCCGCCGCAGGCGCTCACCGAAGCGGGCGTCCTCGCGGTCCGGTGCGACATCACCGACACCGAGCAGGTGGAGCAGGCCTACAAGGAGATCGAGGAGAAGCACGGTCCCGTGGAGGTGCTGGTCGCCAACGCCGGTATCACCAAGGACCAGTTGCTGATGCGGATGACCGAGGACGACTTCACGTCCGTGGTCGACACCAACCTCACCGGCACCTTCCGCGTCGTCAAGCGGGCCAACCGCGCGATGCTGCGCGCCAAGAAGGGCCGTGTCGTCCTCATCTCCTCCGTCGTCGGCCTCCTCGGCTCGGCCGGACAGGCCAACTACGCGGCGTCCAAGGCGGGCCTGGTCGGCTTCGCCCGGTCGCTGGCCCGTGAGCTCGGCTCGCGGAACATCACGTTCAACGTCGTCGCACCCGGGTTCGTCGACACCGACATGACCCAGGTGCTCACGGACGAGCAGCGCAAGGGCATCGTGTCGCAGGTGCCGCTCGGGCGCTACGCGCAGCCCGCCGAGATCGCCGCCGCGGTGCGCTTCCTCGCGTCCGACGACGCCTCGTACATCACTGGAGCCGTCATTCCCGTTGACGGCGGATTGGGCATGGGTCACTGATCACCATGAGCGGAATTCTCGACGGCAAGCGCATCCTCATCACGGGTGTGCTGATGGAGTCGTCCATCGCTTTCCACGCCGCGAAGGTGGCCCAGGAGCAGGGCGCCGAGGTCATCCTGACGGCGTTCCCCCGGCCGACGCTGACCGAGCGCATCGCCAGGAAGCTCCCGAAGCCCGTCAAGGTCCTCGAGCTGGACGTCACCAACGACGAGCACCTGGAGCGCCTCGCCGGCCTGGTCAAGGAGGAGCTCGGCTCGCTCGACGGCGTCGTGCACTCCATCGGCTTCGCGCCGCAGGACGCGCTCGGCGGCAACTTCCTGAACACCCCGTTCGAGTCGGTCGCCACCGCGATGCACGTCTCGGCGTTCTCGCTGAAGTCGCTCGCCATGGCCTGCAAGCCCCTGATGAACGACGGCGGCTCGATCGTCGGCCTCACCTTCGACGCGCAGTTCGCCTGGCCGCAGTACGACTGGATGGGCCCGGCCAAGGCGGCGCTGGAGGCCACCTCCCGCTACCTCGCCCGTGACCTCGGCAAGGACAGCATCCGCTGCAACCTGGTCTCGGCCGGACCGCTCGGCTCCATGGCCGCCAAGTCCATCCCGGGCTTCGGCGAGCTCGCGGACGTCTGGAACCACCGCTCCCCGCTGGAGTGGGACATGGCCGACCCCGAGCCGGCCGGCCGCGGCATCGTGGCGCTGCTCTCCGACTTCTTCCCGAAGACGACGGGCGAGATCATCCACGTCGACGGCGGCGTGCACATGATGGGCGCCTGACCCGCCCGGTCCCACCGACGGCCGCGTACCCCTCGCCGGGGCACGCGGCCGTCGCGCGTGCCTCCGGCCCTCCCGGCGCTCAAGTCGAAAAGATGGCCGTTCCACCGCAGAATGTGGGGGAACCGGACTTTTGGTCAGGCTGTGGGGAGGAGATCGTTGTGCGCTCCACACGTCGCCGGACCTGGGCCCTGCTCGCAGCGGCGGCCGTGGTCGCGGGGCTCCTGGCCCCGGTGGCCGTCAGCGCGGCCAACCGGGCGGGGAGCGGCGCGGCCGCACCCCTCGCACCGGAACCGGAGCCCTCGGGCGCCGAATGCCGTACGTCGGTCGAGGGATCCCGGGTGGTCGCCTACTGCCACAACCCGTACCCCACGACCGATCTCGTCCGGCTCCACACCGAGTGCGCGCGCTGGTGGGACGTCGACGCCGACGGCGTGGCCGTCGCGGTGCAGCCGGGCCGGACGGTCAAGCTCGAGGACCGCTGCTGGAAAGAGGTCGGCTCGGCCTGGGTCAGCCACTCGGCGTCGTAAGGACGGGGAGCTCAGACCCGCTCCCGCAGGCAGTCCAGCGCGTGGGCCGCCGCCTCGGCGGCGGCCGTCTCCGCGTCCCCCGCCCGGATCGCCTCGACGAGCCGCGCGTGGTCCATGAGCTCCTGCGGCCCGAGCTTCGAGCCCACGTCGTCGCGCAGGTAGTCACGGAGCAGGTCGTTCAGGTCGGCGTAGAGCTCGGTCAGTACGTCGTTGTGCGAGGCCGCGACCACGGCGAGGTGCAGTGTCGCGTCGGCGGCCACGAAGGCCTCCGCGTCCCCGGACGCCCAGGTCTCCTGGCGCCGGACCATCAGCGCGTCCAGCTGCCGCAGGTCCCGGTCCGTGCGGCGCAGGGCGGCGAGCCGGGCCGCCGAGGACTCCAGCGTGGAGCGCAGCTCGGCGACGTGCCGGGGGTCGGCGTCCGCGAACCGGCGGTGCATCACCCCGGCCAGCTCACTGGTCGCCACCACGTACGTGCCGGAGCCCTGGCGGATGTCCAGCAGCCCGTTGTGCGCCAGGGCGCGCACCGCCTCGCGCACCGTGTTGCGTGCGACCCCGAGCTGCTCGACCAGCTCGGGCTCGGTGGGGATCCGTGAGCCCACGGGCCACTCGCCCGTGGTGATCTGGTTCCTCAGCTGGGCAATCACCTGGTCGGCGAGAGCCGAACGCCGCGTGGACGTCAGCGCCATGGTGCTCCTTGCTCGTGGTCCGGAAGAGGTGGACCGGAAAGGTGGTCCGGAATGCGGTCCGTGAGGTGCGGGCCCGTCGGATCGTCGTTCCGATTGTCCCAGGAAGGGAACCGGAGTGGACAGTCAATCATCCCATGATTCTATGATGGGTCTCATGCGTCACGACGAGACCCCGACCCTGAGCCCTCCCGCCGACCCCCGTACACCCGTGCCGGGGAGCGCCCCGCCCGTGCCTTCCCCCTGGGTGCTGCGGATCGTCACCGTCGGTCTGGTCCTCGCCGCGCTCAACCTCCGGCCCGCCATCACCAGCCTCGGCCCGCTCCTCGAAGAGGTCCGGGACACCCTGCACATGAGCGGCAGCGTCGCCGGCGTCCTCACCTCCGTGCCGCCGCTCTGTTTCGCGCTGTTCGGCTTCATGGCGCCCCGGCTGGCCCGCCGGTTCGGTGCCGGCGCAGTCGTCTGCGCGGGCATGGTGGCCATCACCGCCGGCCTGCTGATCCGCCCGTTCGCCGGCGGTACGGCAGGGTTCCTCGCCGCCAGCGCCCTCGCCCTGATGGGCATCGCCGTCAGCAACGTCCTGATGCCCGTCATCGTCAAGCGCTGGTTCCCCGACCGGGTCGGCACCGTGACAGGCCTGTACTCGATGGCCCTGGCCCTCGGCACCGCCCTCGCTGCCGCCCTCACCGTGCCCCTCACGGACGCGCTGGGCGGCAGCTGGAAGACGGGACTGGCGGTCTGGGCGGGGCTGTCGGCCGTCGCGATCCTGCCCTGGATCCCGCTCGTACGGGACCGCGGTACGAGCGCCGGGCAGGCCGCGGGGCGTGCCGGGGGGCAGGCCCCCGCCCTCAGGATCACCCGCAGCCGTACCTCCTGGGCGCTCGCCTGCTTCTTCGGGCTCCAGGCCACGGCCGCGTACATCACCATGGGCTGGATCCCGCAGATCTTCCGTGACGCGGGGATCTCGGCGGGCACCGCGGGCGTCCTGCTCGCCGTGGTCATGGCCATGGGCGTACCCCTCGCCTTCGTCATCCCCCGGGTCGCCACCCGGCTGCGGACCCAGGGCCCGATCGTCCTCGTCCTCAGCGGCTGCGGCCTTCTCGGCTACGCGGGCCTCTACCTGGCCCCGGCCGGCGGCGCCTGGCTCTGGGCGCTGCTGCTGGGCGTCGCCAACTGCGCCTTCCCGCTGGCCCTCACCATGATCGGGATGCGTTCGCGGACCGGCGCGGGCGTGGTCAGGCTCTCCGCCTTCGCGCAGTCCACCGGCTACCTGCTCTCGATCCCCGGTCCCCTGCTGGTCGGCGTGCTCTACCAGCACAGCGGAGGCTGGGGCCTGCCGCTCGCCCTCATGGCGGCCCTCCTCGTGCCCCAGACGATCGCCGGTATCCTCGCGGGGCGGGACCGGGCGATCGAGGACGAATGCTGAGATGCGAGACTGTGCCCATGCCAGTGCTCGATCCGAATCCCCAGAACGGTCAGAAGAAGCTGCTCCTCGTCTTCGGGACGATGCTTCTCATCTCCGTAGTCATCGGCGTGATCGCCACGATCGCCTCCCCCTGACCCCGCGGGGGTGGGGCAGGCCCCCCTGTCCCCTAGGGGGCCAGGTTCAGGGTCGAGTGGGTGGGTCACCGGATGGGACCGCCGCCGGCCGGCCCGTAGGTTCTGGGTAACACAGCCGAGGACCCACGGAGGCGGACATGTCGGCCCGTACACACACCCGGACCCACCGCCCGGCCGCCACGGACTCCGTCGAGGTCAGGCTGCCGTGGTGGGCCGTCGCGCTGCCCGCACTCGCCTTCGCGGCGCTCCTCCTGCTGATCGTGGAACCCGGCCAGGCGCACGCCTCGGCCGGCGACCCCGCCCTCGGGCGGCTGCTCGGGCACATCGCGGGGCTGCTGCCCGCCTGACCGGCCCCGTACACACCCCGCCGCCCTTCCTTCACCCCCTACGGGCGAGCACGTCAACACCCTGCGCCCGGAGGCACAATTCGTGCGAAGCTGAGGTGTATGAGCGCCGATACACCTCGCAGGATCGTCCTTCTCAGGCATGCAAAGGCGGAATGGTCGCAGGAGTCCGACCATGAGCGGCCACTGGCGGAACGGGGCAGGAAGGACGCCCCCGTCGCCGGCCGCCGGCTGGCCCATTCAGGGACCGTCTTCGACCTGGCTCTGTGCTCGACCGCCACCAGGACCCGCGAGACCTGGAAGCTCGCGGTCCACGAATTCGCGCAGCGCCCCAGGACCGTGTACGAGGAGAGGCTGTACGAGGCCTCCCTCGGCGAACTGATCGCCTTGTTCAACGAGACGCCCGACGACGTGCGGAATCTGCTGGTCATCGGCCACAACCCCGGTATGCACGGTGCCGCGGACGCCCTCAGCGGGTCGGCCGGGGGCGATGCTCTCGCCCGGATGACCAAGGACGGCTTCCCGACGGCCGCCTACGCAGTCGTCGAGTTCCCCGGCTCGTGGAAGAGCCTGGAACACGGCGCGGGCAAGCTCGTCGAGTACTGGACGCCGAACGACTGAGCACGACGCGCGACGGAGCCCCGGCACAGCAGCTGTGCCGGGGCTCCTCGGCGTGCGGTCAGTCCACCAGACCGTCGGCCGTCTCGACCTCTTCACGGGTGATCCCGAGCAGATACAGCACGGTGTCCAGGAAGGGGACGTTCACCGCCGTATGGGCGGCCCGACGGACGACGGGCTTGGCGTTGAAGGCGACACCCAGGCCCGCGGTGTTCAGCATGTCCAGATCGTTGGCACCATCACCGATCGCCACCGTCTGCGCCAGCGGCACCCCCGCCTGCTCCGCGAAACTGCGCAGCAGCCGGGCCTTGCCCGCCCGGTCCACGATGTCGCCCACGACCCGGCCGGTGAGCTTGCCGTCGACGACCTCCAGCGTGTTGGCGGAGGCGAAGTCGAGCCCGAGACGCTCCTTGAGGTCGTCCGTGACCTGGGTGAACCCTCCCGAGACCACGCCCACTTGGTAGCCGAGCCGCTTCAGCGTCCGGATCAGGGTGCGGGCACCGGGGGTCAGCCGCACCTCCGCACGCACCTTCTCCACCACCGACACGTCGAGCCCGGCCAGCAGCGCCACCCGCGCGTGCAGCGACTGCTCGAAGTCGAGCTCGCCGCGCATCGCCTGCTCGGTCACCGCGGCGACCTCGGCCTCGCAGCCGGCGTGGGCCGCGAAGAGCTCGATGACCTCGTCCTGGATGAGCGTCGAGTCCACGTCCATGACGACCAGCCGCTGCGCCCGGCGGCTCAGCCCGGCCGACATGACGGCGATGTCGACGCCGATGTTCGCGGCCTCCGTCGCCAGCGCCGTCCGCAGTTCCTCGGTGCCGGCTCCGGACACCGCGAACTCGACGGCGGTGACGGGGTACTTCGCCAGGCGGAAGATCCGGTCGATGTTGCCGCCGGTCGAGGTGATCCTGGCCGCTATCACCGCCGTGGACTCCGCGGTCAGCGGGTGCCCCAGCACGGTCACATGGGAACGGCCGGAGCCGCGGGGACGGTTGTCGCCCGTGCCCGAGATGATCTCGGCCTGGAGCTTCAGCGACTCCGCCCAGCTGTGCACGGTCGCCCGGAGGTCGCCCTCCGTCGTGCCGTCGGGCGTAGGCGAGGTCACCAGGGCGCACAGGACGATGCGGCCACGGGTGACGACCTGCTCGATGTCCACGACGTCGACGGCATAGGCGGCGAGAGTGTCGAAAAGTCCGGCGGTGATGCCCGGCCGGTCCTTCCCGAAGATCTTGACGAGAAGAGTGGGGGCGTCCGTGTCCCGAGGGGACTCGGGGGGCTCAGGAGACCGGGGTGACCGAGGTGGCTGAGATGCGCTCATGGTGGTCCCACCGTATAGGGCGGCGGGTCGGGCTCCGAAGCCGTCCCGAGTGGCGGACAGCCGGAGGCCGGCCGTCTGCGCGGACGCCGGGCGGGGGGCCGGGCGGCGCGGATGGGATGCTCCGGACCCATTTCTCCCGAGTCGCCGGTGCGGACGGAGAGCCTCCGCGCGCTCTTCACGCCGCCCGGCTTTCCGTAACGGGACCGCTCCTGGAATAGTTCCCCACGATGTTCAGCATCCCTAGGCTCCCTGCGACGGGGGCGACACGGGGGACAACTAGTGGGGCGCGGAGTGCCGGAACTCGTACTGGAATTGAATGGAAGGACCTGGGCGCTCGATCCGTCCAGGTCGTACACCCTCGGACGTGATCCGCAGGGTGACCTGATGATCGACGACGCCAGAGTGTCGTGGCGGCATGCCACGATCAGCTGGAACGGCCGCGGCTGGTCCATCGAGGACCACGGCAGCACGAACGGCACTTACGTGCAGGGCCGGCGCATCCAGCAGATGGAGATCGCCCCGGGGACGTCGGTCCACCTGGGCAACGCCACCGACGGCCCGCGCGTGAGCCTCGTCGCCCCGGCGGGTGCCGGGGTCCACGGCGGGCAGGCGGCGGGGGCGCAGCAGCAGGCGCCCGTACCTCCCGCACAGGCGCAGCAGGCCCCGGTGCAGCAGCCGCAGCAGCAGGGCGCCGCCGGCTGGCCCGGCGCCCCGGCGCAGCAGCAGGCGGGCCGGCAGCCGGCCCCGCAGATGCAGCAGCCCCCGGTCCCGCACCAGCAGGGTTACGCCGGCCCGTCCGGAGCGGGCGGGCACGGCGCCGCCGGGGCGCCACCGGTCTACGGCGACCGCAGCCCGACCACGTTCCACCAGCTGGACCTCGGCCGGGTCATGCGCATCGGCCGTGCACTGGAGAACGAGCTGGTCGTCTCCGACCTCCAGGTCTCGCGCCTGCACGCCGAATTCCGGGCGACGCCCGACGGCCGCTTCGAGATCCGGGACCTCGGATCCCACAACGGCACGTACGTCAACGGTCAGCCGCTCAGCAAGTCCGGCTCCGCCCTCATCGGCGCGAACGACATCGTCGGTGTCGGTCACTCGACCTTCCGGCTGGTCGGGGACCGGCTGGAAGAGTTCGTCGACACCGGTGAGGTCTCCTTCTCGGCCCGCCACCTCACGGTCACGGTCGACGGCGGCAAGGACATCCTCAAGGACGTCTCGTTCGGCGTCCCGGAGAAGTCGCTGATCGCCGTCATCGGCCCTTCGGGCTCCGGCAAGTCCACCCTGCTCAAGGCGCTCACCGGCTACCGGCCCGCCAACCAGGGCGACGTCCTCTACGACAACCGGAACCTGTACAAGCAGTTCGCCGAGCTGAGGCAGCGCATCGGCCTGGTCCCGCAGGACGACATCCTGCACAAGGAACTCACGGTCACCAGGGCTCTGCGGTACGCCGCCAAGCTCCGCTTCCCCGCGGACACCACCGAGGCCGAGCGCACCGCCCGTATCCACGAGGTCCTCGCCGAGCTCAAGCTCGACATCCACAAGGACAAGAAGATCACTTCGCTCTCCGGCGGCCAGCGCAAGCGCGTGTCCGTCGCCCTGGAGCTGCTGACCAAGCCGTCGCTGATCTTCCTGGACGAGCCCACCTCCGGTCTCGACCCGGGCATGGACCGCGACGTCATGCAGCTGCTGCGCGGCCTGGCCGACGACGGCCGTACGGTCCTCGTGGTCACGCACTCCGTGGCCGAGCTGGCCATCTGCGACAAGCTCCTGGTGATGGCGCCCGGCGGGGCCGTCGCCTACTTCGGCCCTCCCGAGGAGGCGCTGAACTTCTTCGGCTACACCAGCTGGGCCGACGTCTTCTCCGCGTTCGAGAACTACCGCGACTACGACTGGGCGGGACGCTGGCGCGGCTCCCAGCACTACCAGATGTACGCCGCGGACATCGACGCCGTCGCCGCCCAGCCCGTGCACATGCCGCCGCCGCAGCAGATCCGCCCGCCGAAGCCGTCGGGCTGGGCGGCCCAGCTGTGGACGCTGATGCGCCGCTACATCTCGGTGATCGCGTCCGACAGGGGTTTCCTCGCTCTGATGGTGATCCTTCCGGCGGTGCTCGGCATCGTCAGCGTGGTCATTCCCGCCGAGTTCGGCCTGGTCGAGCCCGACGTGCCCAACAAGCAGTTCAACGCCAAGGCCGGGACCATCATGCTGATCCTCGCGGTCGGCATGTGCTTCGCCGCCGCGGCCAACTCCGTACGAGAGCTGATCAAGGAGCGGGTGATCTACGAGCGGGAACGGGCCACCGGTCTCTCCCGCTCCGCCTACCTGCTGTCCAAGGTGATCGTCCTCGGTGTGATCACGGCCTTCCAGGGCGTGATCCTCTGCGGGATCGGCTTCTCCACCCGCCAGCTGCCGGAGGAGGGCCTGTTGATGCCCCCCGCCGTGGAGATGTGCCTGTCGATCACCGTGCTCGGCTTCACCTCGATGATGGTCGGCCTGCTGATCTCCGCGCTGGTGAAGACCGCCGAGAAGACCATGCCGCTGCTCGTCATGTTCGCCATCGTCCAGGTCGTCTTCACCGGCGTGCTCTTCCAGGTCTACGGATCCCCGGGCCTGGAGCAGTTCGCCTGGCTGATGCCGTCGCGCTGGGCGGTGGCCGCGGCGGGCACCACGCTGGACCTCGCCCACCTCATGCCGCCGTGGGAACCGGAACACCCGACCGACCTGGATCCGCTCTGGGAGCACTCGGCCGGCCAGTGGGGGATCAACATCACGGTGATGCTCGTGATGAGCGCCGTCCTCTTCGTCGCGGTCTCGCGGATGCTGCGCCGCCATGAGCCCGAGGTGATGCGCAAGTAACGCCGCCGGGCCCGCACCGGGCCCGGAAACGCCCGAGGGCGGCACCCCGTGGGGTGCCGCCCTTCGGCATGAGCCGGCCGGTCACGCGACGCTGCGGACCGGCAGGGTCAGCTCTGCCAGGTCATGCTCGGTGCGTGGCTCAGTACGCGCTGTCGACGTTGTCGATCGAGCCGTACTTGTCCGCGGCGTAGTTGGCGGCCGCGGTGATGTTGGCGACCGGGTCGTACTGGTCGTGCTTGGTGCCCTTGACGTGGTAGAAGTCGAAGGTCGGCTTGATGACCTGCAGCAGACCCTTCGAGGGGATGCCGTTGATCGCGTTGATGTCCCAGTTGTTGATGGCGCGCGGGTTACCGCTGGACTCGCGGATGATGTTGCGGTGCAGGCCCTCGTACGTACCGGGGATGTTCTTCTTGTCCATGATGGCGAGAGCCTCACGGATCCAGCCGTCCAGGTTGTTGGCGTAGACCGGCTTGCGGTCGGCCGCGCGGCTGGCCTTCTTGGCGGAACGCTTCTTCGCGTCGGCCTTGGCCTTCGCGGCGGCCTCGCTCTTGGCCTCGGCGACGGCCTTGGCCTTCGCCTCCGCCTTGGCGGCGGTCTTCTTCTTCTCGGCGGCGTCCTTGGCCTTGGCCGCGTCGGCGGCCTTCACCAGCTGCTCGGCCGTCGAGTTCTTCTCGATCGAGCCGGCCTGGATGGTCTTGGCCTGCGAGCCGGTGTAGGCGACCGGCGCGGCGGCCGCGGCGGCCTGCGGCTCGGTCGTGGCCGAAGCGTCGTCGGGGACGAGCGAGAAGGCGAGAGCGGCGGCGGCCAGGGTCGAGACCCCCGCGACGGAGAGCTTCTGCGCCTTGTTCAGGCGACGGCTACGGCTGGAGATGCGGGACACGGACATACAGTCGTACCTCTTCGAATTGCAGGGGTCCTCGGCGAGGACGAGACGGAAGAGCCGAGGCATCTCCGTCGGGGACAGATGCAATTCTTAGCGCCAGCAAAATGGCGTGGCAAAGGTGTGACGTACGAAGCCGGATAGTGGAACGGGGTCTTGTTCCTACCTCCTTGTCCGGTTTGAACCCTGGCAACTTGCCCGTTTTACGCCAACTATCCGGCTTCGTAAGTGATGTGGGTCCTATGCCTGGGCTCACATGGGGACCCCTTCGCGCTCACAAAAAGTTGCTCCAGTAATGCGGAGCGTAAGCGACTTATCGGGCAGGGGGCAGCAACAGGTGGGCGTCCCCGAACTCGTGCCAGAGATACCGGTGGTCCAGGGCCTCGGCGTACCCCCGCCGCAGCGTCTCCCGCCCCGCGACCGCCTCCAGCATCAGCAGGTGGGAGGCCTCCGGCTCGTGCAGCCCGGTCAGCAGCCCGTCCACCACCCGCACGCCCCGCTGCGGCGTCACCACCAGATCCGTCCACCCCGCCGAGGCCCGCACCACCGCGTCCTCGCCCGCCGCGGACTCCAGGGCCCGCACCGCCGTCGTCCCCACGGCGATCACCCTGCCCCCGCCCGCCCGAGCCGCGTTCACCAGCCACGCAGTGGTGCGCGGCACCTCGAAACGCTCCGGGTAGGGCGGCTCGTGCACCTCGGCCGAGGCCACCCCCGTGTGCAGGGTCAGCGGTGCGAACTGCACCCCGCGGCTCACCAGCGCCGCCACCAGACCCGCCGTGAAGGGCCGCGCCGCACTCGGCATCTCCGCCGAACCGCTCCCGTCGGGCGACGGCACGGCGAACACCGTCCGGTACGCCGACAGCGGCTGGTCCCGCTCCGTGTACGCGTACCGGATGGGCCGCCCGTACCGGCTCAGCAGACCGGGCACGTCCCGCTCCACCCGCGCCCACCAGAGCCTGGCCCCCTCGCGCGGCCCGAGGGGTTCGTCCAGGACCAGCTCCTCACCGCCCGGGAGCCGTACCGCCGCTCCCGCCGGGCCGCCGGGGCGCGGCCGGGTCGTCCCGTCCCCGTCCGGCCGGCGCAGTTCCACCGCCCACCTGCCGTCCTCACCCCGGGTCGAGAAGTGCACGACGACCCGCTCTCCGCCCAGGCGCCCGTTGACCGCGGCCGCCAGCGTCATCGACGTGTTGACCACCAGGACGTCCCCGGCCCGCAGCTCCCCGGGCAGCTCCCCGAACCTCCGGTGCGTGACCGCGCCGCCCCGCGAGACCAGCAGCCGCACATCGTCGCGCCCCGCGCCCCGCTGCTCGGCCGGCACCCGCGCCGAGAGCTCCGGAGGCACCCGCAGGGAGTCCAGGGCGGTCACCGCTCCGCCCGCCGGTCCGAGTCCAGCAGCGCGGAGGCCGTGTACCTGCCACTGGCGGGGCGCAGCTCCAGCAGCCGTACGAAGGCGGGTGCCACGCTCTCCGGACGCGGCCGGGGCCCGGTGTCGTCCGGCACCGCAGCCGTATAGAGGTCCGTCCCCATGTCACCCGGGTCCACCGCCCACACCCGCAGACCCGGCTCCTCCTCGCCGAGCACCGCGGCCAGCTGGTCGAGCGCCGCCTTCGACGCCCCGTAACCGCCCCACGTCCCGTACGGCTCGGTGGCCGCGTCCGAGCTCACCGTGACCACCGCCCCGGCCGCCGAGGCCCGCAGCAGCGGCAGCGCCTCCTGCACGAGCCCGAGCGCCGCGACCACATTCGTCTCCAGCGCCTGCCGCAGCCCCGCCGGCGGCAGCGCCTCCAGCCGCACGAGCGGCTCGGCACCCAGCGCGCTCGCGTTGCTCACCAGTGCGTCGAGACCTCCCAGCTCCCCGGCCGCGGCCACCAGAGCCGCACGGTGCGCCGGATCCGTGACGTCCCCCGCCACCGCCACCACACGTGTCCCGTACCGGCCGCCCAGCTCCGCGGCCGTCACCCGGAGCACCTCCTCCGACCTGGCGCCCAGCACCAGATCCCAGCCCCTCCCGGCCAGCGCCGCGCCGAGCGCGCGCCCCAGCCCCTTCGAACCGCCCGTGATCATCGCGATCGGCATGACAGCCATCCCCTCGAACCTCGTGGAGTTCCGACGCCACCAACGTAGGAACGGGGCGAGGCGCGCCGCCTCGTCCATCGGCCGCAGCCGCGTACGGCACTTGGGACTAGGTCCGGAGCCCCGTACGACGGTGGTCCACAGCCCGATACGGGGGTGGCGGGCCCGCCGGTACCGTGAGCACATGAGTCATCGCCCACCGTCGGGCCTCGCCGCTGTCAGCGCCGCGCTGCTCGCCATGAGCCGGCACCTGGAGATGAGGGACGTCCTCAAGACGATCGTCGCCTCCGCCCGCGAACTGCTGGACGCCGAGTACGCCGCCCTCGGCGTGCCGGACGACCACGGCGGCTTCGCCCAGTTCGTCGTCGACGGCGTCAGTGACGAACAGTGGAAGGCCATCGGACCGCTGCCCCGCCAGCACGGCATCCTCGCGGCGATGCTCCACGAGGCGAAGCCCCAGCGGCTCGCCGATGTCCGCGAGGACCCCCGCTTCGAAGGGTGGCCCGACGCGCACCCCGACATGTCCGACTTCCTCGGCCTGCCCATCCAGGACGGCGACGAGACGATCGGCGCGCTCTTCCTCGCCAACAAGCGCTGCCCCGGCCCGGCCGGCGGCTGCAACTTCACCGAGGAGGACGAGGAGCTCCTCGGAATCCTCGCCCAGCATGCCGCCATCGCCCTCACCAACGCCCGGCTCTACGAGCGCAGCCGCGAGCTCACCATCGCCGAGGAGCGCTCACGGCTCGCGCACGAGCTGCACGACGCGGTCAGCCAGAAGCTCTTCTCGCTCCGGCTCACCGCCCAGGCCGCCGCGGCCCTCGTCGACCGCGACCCGGCGCGCGCCAAGGGCGAGCTCCAGCAGGTCGCCACCCTGGCCGGGGAGGCCGTGGACGAGCTGCGCGCGGCCGTCGTCGAGCTGCGCCCCGCCGCCCTGGACGAGGACGGCCTGGTCGCCACGCTCCGCACCCAGATCCAGGTCATGGACCGTGCCCACACCGCCCGGGTCACCTTCGAGAGCGCCGGGGTGCGCGCCCTGCCCGCCGCCCAGGAGGAGGCGGTCCTCCGGGTCGCCCAGGAGGCCCTGCACAACGCCCTGCGCCACTCCGGCGCCGGGCAGGTCGCCGTCACCCTCAGCCGGCACACCTCGTCCACGGTGCTGCGGATCACCGACGACGGCCGCGGCTTCGACACCCACGCCGTGCGGCGCGCGGGGCGTCATCTGGGGCTCGTCTCGATGCGGCACCGGGCCGGCGGCGTCGGCGGCCGCCTCACCGTCGCTTCGGAGCCCGGCAAGGGCACCACGGTCCAGATGGAGGTCCCCTGTGGCTGACAAGATCATCAAGGTGCTCCTGGTCGACGACCACCAGGTGGTCCGCCGGGGTCTGCGCACGTTCCTCGAGATCCAGGACGACATCGAGGTGGTGGGGGAGGCCTCGGACGGGGCCGAGGGCGTCGCCAGGACCGAGGAGCTCAGGCCCGACGTGGTCCTGATGGACATCAAGATGCCGGGTACGGACGGCATCGAGGCGCTCCGCAGGCTCAGGGAGCTGGAGAACCCCGCCAAGGTGCTGATCGTCACCAGCTTCACCGAGCAGCGCACGGTGGTGCCCGCCCTGCGGGCGGGCGCATCGGGTTACGTGTACAAGGACGTCGACCCGGACGCTCTGGCCGGGGCCATCCGTTCGGTCCACGCCGGCCATGTCCTGCTCCAGCCGGAGGTCGCCGGCGCGCTGCTGGCCCAGGACGACACCGGGAACGGCACGGGGCGGGGGAGCACCCTGACCGAGCGGGAGCGGGAGGTGCTCGGACTGATCGCCGACGGCCGCTCCAACCGGGAGATCGCCCGCGCGCTGGTCCTGTCGGAGAAGACCGTGAAGACGCACGTCTCGAACATCCTGATGAAGCTCGACCTGTCGGACAGGACCCAGGCCGCGCTGTGGGCGGTCCGGCACGGAGCAGCCGGCTGACGCGGGCGCCGTACGCCGGACACGTCCCCCGGACCGGCACGTTCCCCGGACCGGCTTCGGCCTGAACGGCTGACCGACGCCTCGCCCCCCCGCCGCCCGGGCGCGCTCACCCGAGCCCGCCCGGCGGCCGGGACCCGGCGCCCGCCCCGTCCGCTACCGCCCCCGCTCCTCCACGTACGCGTTGTACGCCGCGACCTGCGCCCGCCGGGCCACCCGCTCCACCGGCCGCAGCGCCTCGCCCCGGGCCGCGATCTCGGAAGCGCTCACCGCTCCGCCGTGCCCGTTCTCATGGGCCACGGCCACCAGCAGTCCCACGCGCTGGGCCAGCTCCAGCACCCGCACCGCACGCGGCGGATAGCCCGGAGCCAGCACCTCCCGTCCCTGCTCCGCCCTGGCCCGGTAGGCGTCCACGGCGGCCTCCGCGACCGGTCCGGACCCGGCGACATCCAGTCGCGACAGCACCGCCGTCGCGTCCCGCAGCGCCTCGGCGAGCTCCCGCTCCGCCTCGCTCAGCGACGGCACGTCGGCGGGCGGCGCCTCCCGGACCGGCAGGCAGCGCCACACCACCTCGACATGCAGATCCCCGGCGGGCCCCACCTCACTCACCTCCGGCACCAGGCCGTACGGCGCACCGGACGTGACCACCGCCTCCTCCGCCTCCAGCGCACGGGCGTTGAAGTCCGGCGGCCCGCTGAGCCCCAGCGGATGACCGGGCACCGGCAGCGCGACCCGGAAACCGGCCGCACCGAGCCCCCTCAGCCGGCCGAGCGCCAGCGTGAGCCCGACGGGCCCCGCCTCACCCGGCAGCCCCTCGACGCGGTGCACCGCGTCCTCGCCGACGATCGCGAGCGCCGCGTCGTCCGGTGACACAAGTCCGGCCAAAAGCGCGTTTCCCCATGCGGCAAGCCGCCCTGAGCGTGGTTCCGAAAGCATGGGAACAGCCTAGGGAACGGCCCCAGGGCTTGAGCACTCCTCGGGTGGCGTAGGTTTTCCCTGGGAGCTGTGCCCACAGGCACGCGACGATCTCGACACTGTATGGGGAGACAACGCGCCATGAGCGATGTACTGGAGCTGGTGGACGTATCCGTGGTCCGCGACGGACGCGCTCTGGTGGACGACGTCTCCTGGTCGGTCAAGGAGGGGGAGCGCTGGGTGATCCTCGGACCGAACGGCGCCGGCAAGACCACCCTCCTCAATATCGCCTCCAGCTACCTCTTCCCCAGCACCGGCACGGCCAAGGTCCTCGGTGAGCGGCTCGGCGGGGTCGGCACCGACGTCTTCGAGCTGCGCCCCCGCATCGGCATCGCCGGCGTGGCCATGGCCGAAAAGCTCCCCAAGCGGCAGACCGTGCTCCAGACGGTGCTCACCGCCGCGTACGGCATGACCGCCACCTGGCACGAGGACTACGAGGCCGTGGACGAGGAGCGCGCCCGCGCCTTCCTCGACCGCCTCGGCATGACCGGGTTCCTCGACCGCAAGTTCGGCACGCTCTCCGAGGGCGAGCGCAAGCGCACCCTCATCGCCCGCGCCATGATGACCGACCCCGAGCTGCTCCTCCTCGACGAGCCCGCCGCCGGGCTCGACCTCGGCGGACGCGAGGACCTGGTCCGCCGCCTCGGCAGGCTGGCCCGTGACCCGTACGCCCCCTCCATGGTCATGGTCACCCACCACGTCGAGGAGATCGCGCCCGGCTTCACCCATGTCCTGATGATCCGTCAGGGCAAGGTGCTCGCCGCAGGTCCCATGGAGACCGAGCTCAGCTCCCGGAACCTCTCCCTCTGCTTCGGCCTGCCGCTCGTCGTCGAGCACCTCGGCGACCGCTACACCGCACACGGACTGCCCCTCGGCCAGTAGTCGCACCACAGCCAACCTCCTCTGCGCCCTGTCGGGGAAGGCACTCGCGGTCCTACGATGACCATGTGGACATCGACGCGTGGGTGTGGTGGCTGATCGGCGCGGTGGGACTGGGCATCCCGCTCGTCCTGACCGCGATGCCCGAATTCGGGATGTTCGCCGTCGGAGCGGTGGCCGCGGCCGTCGTGGCAGCCCTCGGCGGCGGCATCGTCGCCCAAGTCCTGGTGTTCGTCCTGGTGTCGGTCGCGTTGATCGCGGTCGTCCGCCCGATCGCGGCCAGGCACCGGGCGTCCAGGCCCGGCGAGGCCACCGGCATCGACGCCCTGAAAGGCCGTCAGGCCGTCGTCCTGGAACGGGTGGACGGCAGCGGCGGGCGCATCAAGCTCGCCGGCGAGGTCTGGTCCGCACGCTCCCTCGACGGCGACCAGACCTTCGAACCCGGCCGTCAGGTGGACGTCGTGGACATCGACGGTGCAACGGCCGTCGTCATGTGAGCGAACCGGTCACACGGCAGGCCGCAGTCTGCCAAACTCGAAGTCGATCATCATGAGAACGAAACCGTCTTGACCGCTCGACCTCGATCACCGCGATCCGTCGGCAACCGAAGGGCACGAGGCACACGATGCAACCGATCATCATCGTCCTGATCATTCTGGTGGTGCTCGTCTTCATCGCCCTGATCAAGACGATCCAGGTCATCCCGCAGGCCAGTGCCGCCATCGTGGAGCGCTTCGGCCGCTACACCCGCACGCTCAACGCCGGGCTGAACATCGTCGTCCCGTTCATCGACTCGATCCGCAACAGGATCGACCTCCGTGAACAGGTCGTCCCCTTCCCGCCCCAGCCGGTGATCACCCAGGACAACCTCGTCGTCAACATCGACACCGTCATCTACTACCAGGTGACCGACGCCCGCGCCGCGACGTACGAAGTCGCCAGCTACATCCAGGCGATCGAGCAGCTCACCGTCACCACGCTCCGCAACATCATCGGCGGCATGGACCTCGAGCGGACCCTGACCTCCCGCGAGGAGATCAACGCCGCGCTGCGCGGAGTCCTCGACGAGGCCACCGGCAAGTGGGGCATCCGCGTCAACCGCGTCGAGCTCAAGGCCATCGAACCGCCCACCTCCATCCAGGACTCGATGGAGAAGCAGATGCGCGCCGACCGTGACAAGCGCGCCGCCATCCTCACCGCCGAAGGCATCAGGCAGTCCGCGATCCTCACCGCGGAGGGCGAGAAGCAGTCCGCGATCCTGCGCGCCGAAGGTGAGGCCAAGGCGTCCGCGCTGCGCGCCGAGGGCGAGGCCCAGGCCATCCGCACGGTCTTCGAGTCCATCCACGCCGGAGACCCGGACCAGAAGCTCCTCTCGTACCAGTACCTCCAGATGCTCCCCAAGATCGCCGAGGGCGACGCCAACAAGCTCTGGATCGTGCCCAGCGAGATCGGCGACGCCCTCAAGGGTCTCAGCGGCGCGTTCGGCAACCTCGGCGGCGGCGCCCCAGGCTTCAACACCGGCACGGAACGCCGGGAGCAGCCCCCGGTCGAATGACCGGAGAACACCTTCGTGCATGATCGGTGAGGCCCCTCGACCTTGAAGGCGGGGAGGCGTCACTGACCATCGAAGGAGATGGCCTTGTCCATCTGGGAAATGCTCGCGGTCTTCGCGGCCGGGATCGGCGCGGGCACGATCAACACCATCGTCGGCTCGGGAACGCTGATCACGTTCCCCGTCCTGCTCGCCACCGGGCTGCCGCCGGTCACCGCGACCGTGTCCAACGCACTCGGCCTGATCCCCGGCTCCATCAGCGGCGCCATCGGCTACCGCGAGGAACTCGCCGGCCAGCGCCGCCGCATACTGAAGCTGAGCGCCGGGGCGCTGATCGGCGGACTCTCCGGGGCCACCCTCCTGCTCGCCCTGCCCTCCACCGCGTTCGAGACGATCGTCCCCGTCCTCGTCACCCTCGCGCTGGTCCTGGTCATCCTGCAGCCCCGCATCAGCAGAGCGGTACAGCGCCGCCGCGACCGCGACGGCACCCCCGCCCGCCTCGACGGCGGGCCCCTGCTGTTCACCGGAATCATGCTCGCCAGCGTCTACGGCGGCTACTTCACGGCGGCCCAGGGCATCATCTACCTCTCCCTGATGGGCATGCTGCTCGACGACACGATGCAGCGCCTCAACGCCGTCAAGAACGTCCTCGCCGCCGTCGTCAACAGCGTCGCCGCACTCTTCTTCCTCTTCGTCGCGCACTTCGACTGGACGGCCGTGGCGCTCATCGCGGTCGGCTCCGCGATCGGCGGCCAGATAGGTGCCAGGGTCGGCCGCCGGCTCAGCCCGGGTTTCCTGCGCGCCCTGATCGTCGTCGTCGGCACCGCGGCCATCGTCCAACTGCTGCTGCGCTGACGGACGGAGCCCGCCCCTCCGGTACGAGGGACGGGCTCCGCACATGTTCCTGTGGGGAAGACGAGGCGCCTATGCCGCGGAGTGTGCCAGCCACTCCGGGAGCGCCGACCGGCCACCGGCACCCAGCGCGAGCAGCATCGCGTCCGCCGGCGAAGGTACGAACGGCTCCCGCAGCAGCGGCATGCCCGCCTGCTCCGGCGTCCGCGCAGCCTTGCGGTGATTGTCCTCCGCGCACGAGGCCACGGTGTTCAGCCAGGTGTCCTGGCCGCCCTGGGCCCGCGGGACCACGTGGTCCACGGTGCTCGCCCGCCGCCCGCAGTACGCGCACCGGTGCTGGTCCCGTATGAGGACACCCCTTCTGGACCACGGCGCGTGTCTTCGGAACGGCACCCGTACGTACCGGCAGAGCCTGATCACCCGGGGTACCGGGATGTCCACGGCGGCACCACGCATACGGAGCCCGGGATGCGACTGCTCGACGACAGCCTTGTCCTGCAGGATCAGAACCACCGCACGGTTGAGCGTCACCGTCGACAGTGGCTCGAAGCTCGCGTTGAGTACAAGTGTGTCCCGCATCCTGCCCACCTCCCGTGTGCCGCCCGTCTGCCGGCGGGCCCGGATCAACTCTGTCCGGGCGAGCCGTGATGGACAACGCAATAAAAAGTGCCCTGCCCTGATCTCTCCAAGACCAGGGCAGGGCAAACAGCAGGCGAACCTTCAGCTTTCGGGGGCGGCGTACTCCCCGATCAGCTGGGCACGGCCCAGTGTGTGGAACCGCAGGTTGAAGCCGACCACGGCGGGCGAGGCGTCGCTGTCGGGACCGAGCTTCTCGGTGTCCACCGCGTACACGGTGAAGACGTAGCGGTGGTTCTCACCGGCAGGGGGCGCGGCACCGCCGAACTCCTTCGCCCCGTAGTCGTTGCGGGCCTGGACGGCCCCCTCGGGCAGACCCTCGAACGCCCCGCTGCCCGCGCCGGCGGGAAGCTCGGCGACCGAGGCGGGGATGTCGAACGCCACCCAGTGCCAGAACCCGCTGCCCGTGGGGGCGTCAGGGTCGAAGCACGTCACGGCGAAGCTCTTCGTCTCCGGGGGGAAGCCCTCCCACCGCAGCTGCGGCGAGGTGTTCCCCGCCGCGAACACCTGGGCGTCCGCGAGTACGGCTCCCGGCGCGAGGTCCTCGCTCACCACGGTGAACGAGGGGACCTCGGGATGGAAGTCGTGCGGCAGCGGCGCCCTCTTCTGCTCGGTCACGTCAGCACCTCTCCTGATCGGCTGTGCGTTCTCCCCACCGACCCTAGAGGGTCCGTCAGAGCCAGTTGCGCTGGCCGCCGACCTGCGCGAGCCACTGGTTGAGGTACGCGGCCCAGTCGGTGCCCTGGAAGTCGTTGAGACCCACCTTGAAGGCACGGTAGGAGTCGCTGCCCTCGCTGAAGAGCCCCGGCTTCTTGTCCATCTCCAGGATGACGTCCATCTCGCGGTCGTCCGCGACGAAGGTCAGCTCCACCTGGTTCAGCCCCCGGTACTGCTGCGGGGGGACGAACTCGATCTCCTGGTAGAACGGCAGGCGCTGGCGCGTGCCGCGGATGTGGCCGCGCTCCATGTCGGCGCTGCGGAAGCCGAAGCCCAGTTGCCCGAAGGCGTCCAGGATCGCCTGCTGCGCGGGCAGCGGGTGCACGTTGACCGGGTCCAGGTCGCCCGAGTCCAGGGCGCGCGCGATCTCCAGCTCGGTGGTCACCCCGATGTTCATGCCGCGCAGCTGCTGCCCGGCGAACATGGTGATGGGCGTCTCCCAGGGGATCTCCAGCCCGAACGGCACGACGTGAACCGCGCCCGCCTGTACCTCGAAGGCGCCACCGAGGCGCTGCTTGGCGAACTCGATGTCCTGCTTGGTCTCCTGGTCCCCGCCCTCGACCTCGACCCGCGCCTGCAGACCGACCGAGAGTCCCTCGATCTGCTGGTCCACGGATCCGCCCTGGATCCGCACCTCGCCCTGGACCACCCCGCCAGGGACGACATTGAGTTCGGTGAGTTCGGTCTCGACCGAGGCACCGCCGGCACCCATGCTCGCGAGCAGCCGCTTGAAGCCCATGTTTTTCCTCCTAGGTCCTGTCCCCTACATACGCGCCATGACCGTAGCCGGTTCCCGTCGTCGCGATCCCAGTACCCTCGGACGCCATGAACGAGGGCATGGACCGTACGCCGCTCACGCGGGAATTCTTCGACAGGCCTGTCCTGGAGGTGGCACCGGATCTCCTGGGCCGCGTCCTCGTCCGGAGCACGGACGACGGCCCCATCGAGCTGCGGCTGACGGAGGTGGAGGCGTACGCGGGCGAGGTCGATCCGGGCTCCCACGCCTTCCGGGGCCGGACGGCCCGCAACAGTGTGATGTTCGGGCCGCCGGGGCACTCGTACGTCTACTTCACGTACGGCATGTGGCACTGCCTCAATCTGGTGTGCGGACCCGAGGGCAGGGCGAGTGGTGTGCTGCTCCGGGCCGGCGAGATCGGCACGGGGACGGAGATGGCCCGCAAACGTCGACTCTCGGCCCGGCACGACAGAGAACTGGCCAAAGGCCCGGCACGTCTGGCCACCGCCCTCGACGTCGACCGCGCGTTGAACGGGGTCGACGTGGTGGCGGGCCGGCGGCGCCCTCTGTCCGTCCTGCAAGGCTCACCGCCGCCCTCCGACCAGGTACGGAGCGGGCCGCGCACGGGTGTGGGCGGAGACGGCTCCCACCAGCCCTGGCGCTTCTGGATCGACGGCGACCCCACGGTCAGTCCGTACCGCGCCCATGTGCCGCGCCGCAGGGCAACTTGACTCGCCCCTGCTGTTTCCCTAATGTAGTCCGAGCCGCTTGAACGGATGCAGTTGTTCTTGGCGCGGTCCATCGGACCGGGTCGAAGCATCGTGAGAGGGCCAACCACTACCTACGATTCACCCCTGGCGGGTGCAATTTCGGCATGCCGAAATTCGCCCATCGACTCGATTATGAGTCACTGAGGAAATCGGCTAATGTAGTGACCACGCCGAAAGGGAAACGCGAAAGCGAAGAACTGGAAAGCGATTGAGCAGGAACCCGCTTCGGCCGGGAATCGGACACGAAAGAGTCTGATAGAGTCGGAAACGCAAGAACGAAGGGAAGCGCCCGGAGGGCCCCGGTGAAACGGGACCGAAGGAAGCGTCCGTTCCTTGAGAACTCAACAGCGTGCCAAAAGTCAACGCCAGATA